>NZ_JACEGD010000110.1 GCF_016031635.1 Bradyrhizobium diversitatis | reverse complement strand
GGCGCGAGCAAGGGTGGCACCCCGGCCAAGGAAGGCGCGAAGACGCCAGCCAAGGATGCCGCCGCCAAGGAACCGGCGAAGGACAAGCCGAAACCCGCGGCAGCGGTCTCCTCGCCGAAGTCACACCCGGCGAGCAACGGATCGCCGCCCAAGACCGCAAAGCCTGCAAAGACCGCACCCGTGGCGGCCACCGACAGGCCCACTGCCCCGGCCTCCGCCAGGCCGCTCGCAGCTCCCGTGCTGGCCCCCGCGACCCGCCAGCATGCGGCGCCACGCAAGCCGGTCATCCCGGCCGCGGCATCGGTGGCATCGCCGGCCTTGCGCTTACGTACGAGCTCGATGACGCTCTCGAGCGTGTCCTTGTCGGCTTGCGACGTCGATGATGTCGCCGCAACCGCGGCCGGCATTTCGGATCCGGTCGCGCGAAAGCTCGCCGAATGGATCATCCTGCGCAGCGAGGACAACGGCGCGACCGTGGAACGCTATCGCGCCTTCATCTCCGCCAATCCGACCTGGCCGTCGCAGACCTTCCTGCGCCGGCGCCTCGAGGCCGCGATGTGGGACGACAGGCGCGACGATTCGGTCGCGTGGTCGTGGTTCGAGAACGAATCTCCGATCTCCGCTAAGGGCCGCTTCACGCTCGCCAAGGCGATGCTGGCGCGCGGCGACCGCGCCAATGCCGAGCGGCTGGT
>NZ_JACEGD010000109.1 GCF_016031635.1 Bradyrhizobium diversitatis | reverse complement strand
GATATTGTTGCAAAAGTCAGTTGAGACGAGCCAGCAAGCGTGATTCCGTTGTGTTGACGCGAATCGCGACGAGGTCGATCCATGATGGGCCGTCTGAAGGGTGACCAAGGTCAACTGTTCTACGAGTTTCATCTCAGCGATGTAGTTCCCGAAGATCATCTGGTGCGGAAGATCGACACTGCTCTCGATCTATCCTGGCTTCGCAGCGAACTTGCTCCTCATTATTCGTCCATGGGTCGCCCGTCGATCGATCCGGAGCTGATGATCCGGATGTTGATCGTAGGGTATGTCTTCGCGATCCGCTCGGAGCGGCTGCTCTGCCGTGAAGTGCAGGTTAACCTCGCTTATCGGTGGTTCTGCAAGCTCGGCATCGAGGATGCCGTGCCGGATCATTCAGCGTTCTCGCGTGCCCGCAATGAGCGTTTTCGCGAGGGGGATGTTTTACGTCGCGTGTTTGAACGTGTCGTCGAGGCGTGCATTGCGGTCGGTCTGGTTGGTGGCGAAGGCTTTGCAGTCGATGCGAGCCTGATTGCGGCTGACGCCAACAAGCAGCGCTCGATCGCAGGTCAGGATTGGCGCAGGGACCGTGATCCGGCGAGGTCAAGCCGCGCGGTGAAGGAGTATCTGGCGACCCTCGACGATACCGCGTGGGGTGCCGCCAGCGACGTTATCCCGAAGTTCGTTTCGCCCTCCG
>NZ_JACEGD010000108.1 GCF_016031635.1 Bradyrhizobium diversitatis | reverse complement strand
TCGTAGACGGCAAGCTTGCCCATTTCCTCCTTCAGCTTTGTCAGCTTCTCGGTAAGCCTCGTCACCTTCGTGGCCAGCGCCTCCGTCGGCTCCTGGCGGTCGGCCGTGTCAAGTTGGCTCAGATAGCGCGCGACGCTCTCCTCCAACTGAGCACGCCGTCGCTCCATCTTCGCGCGCGTGAAGTTCCTGTCCCGGTTGTTCACGGCCTTGAACTTGCTGCCATCGATGGCGACGCTCGCCGTCGCCAGCAGACCAATGTCTCGGCAGAGTTCGACGAAGCGCGCACATACCTTGCGCAGCGCCAGGCCGTTGTCCTTCCGGAAGTCCGCAATCGTCTTGTGATTGGGAGCGAGCCGACCCAGCAGCCACATCACCTCGACATTGCGCCCGGCCTCTCGTTCCAGCCGCCGACTCGACTGTATCCGGTTCAGATAGCCGTAGATGTAAAGCTTAAGGAGCACCGAGGGATGGTACGACGGCCGACCCGTGGCCGCCGGCTCCACACCCTCAAAGCCCATCTCAGCCAAACCGAGCGCATCGACAAATACGTCGATCACGCGAACTGGGTTGCTCTCGTCAATGAAGTCATCGAGGCATTCGGGCAACAGCGTCCGCTGCCCACGATCCGCCTCTTCAACGAAGCGCCTCATCGATTCCCCCAAAGAATCACAGGAGAATCATAACAGCAGTCCAGTGTTTTCACACAGCCAGGGTCAAAAGC
>NZ_JACEGD010000107.1 GCF_016031635.1 Bradyrhizobium diversitatis | reverse complement strand
GTCGCGACCGCGGACGTCGTGGTCGCCAATCTGCCGCCGCAGACCCTGCGTGCGATGAAGCTCGACTACGAATCCTTGAAGGCGATCAAGCCGGACATCATCCTGACCACGGCCACCGCGTTCGGCGGGCCGGGTCCCTGGTCCGACCGCGTCGGCTTTGACGGCGTCGGGCAGGTGATGTCGGGCGCGGTGTACATGACGGGTGCCGGCGATCCGCCGTACCGGGCCGCGGTGAACTGGGTCGATTTCGGCACCGCCTTGCACTGCGCGTTCGGCACGCTCGCCGCCCTGATCGAGCAGGCCGTCATCGGCGTCAACCGCGTGCCGACGGGCAATCTCGGCCAGACCGCGGCTCCCGCCGACATCTACCGCACCAGGGACGGCTGGGTGCTGTGCCAGGTCACCGGCCATCCGCTGTTCAAGCGCTGGGCGCGGCTGATGTCGTCGGCAAAGCGCGGATCGTTCAGCCAAACCTCCTCCTCGCCCATCAGCCGCGGCAACAACGGCCGCATCATCAGCGAGCGGATGGCGCGCTGGTGCGCCGAGCGCACCACGCAGGAGGCCGTCGATGCGCTGGGCCAGGCGATGATTCCGACCGGCCCCGTGCTCTCACCGCAACAGGCGCTGGATCATCCGCACATCCGCGCCGCCGGCTTCATGCAGGACGTCGACTATCCGGGCCTGCCGAAGCACGCACCGGTCGCCCGCGCCGCGGTGCGGCTGTCGG
>NZ_JACEGD010000106.1 GCF_016031635.1 Bradyrhizobium diversitatis | reverse complement strand
CGCACCGCTCGGGAACGCTTGCCGTTGCGACAGCGAGCGAATGCATGCATCCACCTTGTCCTTGGCCACATCAATCCCGACGACAACGCGACTGTTTTGTGCCATCATCCACTCCCTTCCTTGCTCGGTTCGGGCTCGAAGCCCATGCAACTGTTCGGGTTGAGGAAGACACGCCGAATCCGTCCCACGCTCCCCGACAGGCTCTAGGCCTTTGAGCACGAACGGGCTCGGATCCAGCGACGGGCGGTTGGTCAGAACCGCCCGTTGTCACATCCTGGCAGATTTTGCGGACACAAGATTTTGCGGACACAAGAGCGCGACATAAGCCGTAAAACCACTGCGCAGGGAAGGCCGGGATGTCCTGGCTTCACCTGTATGCCGCTGTGCAGATTTCGCTACTGCCTTTCGCACAGTGGACCGCGGGTGCCAGCCGGCACCCGGTCTTCCCCATAGGCGTTAAGGTAGTGCGAGCATCGATTGATACCGACGTTTTCGAGGAGGCTCGCGCAGGTGCCGCCCAAGCGCTCGTTTTCTGCGGCGGAAGCAACGGATGGTTGGTTGTGGAATGATCGCTTGTAGCAAGGATGCAACGAGTTGTTGCAGAATGCGCCAAGCGCCAGGTGTCGTCAGGCGGCCTGCATCCAGTGGGGAGAGTCCTCGAAGTCGCGGGCAAGCGGCTCGAGCAGCAGGATGATCAAGAGGTGGGCCAGCAGGTAGGGCTTGGCGGAGCG
>NZ_JACEGD010000105.1 GCF_016031635.1 Bradyrhizobium diversitatis | reverse complement strand
CTGCTTGGCCATATTGGCAAGTTGTGCCCGATCCGAGCCGCTGTTCGTCACCTCATGCGTCACAATCAGATGGTGCTCGGTGTCTACGGCGACCTGTACGTTGTAGCCAACAACGCCAGAGCCGCGGCCGCTCGTTGCCATCGAGCGGCTGTCGGGGTCGGTCAGCGAGATTTGCTGGTCAGGCGAAGCAAGCATTTGCTTCTCGTAGACGGCAAGCTTGCCCATTTCCTCCTTCAGCTTTGTCAGCTTCTCGGTAAGCCTCGTCACCTTCGTGGCCAGCGCCTCCGTCGGCTCCTGGTGGTCGGCCGTGTCAAGTTGGCTCAGATAGCGCGCGACGCTCTCCTCCATGCTTCTGTCCGTGGTCAACGCCTGGCCGCCACATCATGCTGTCAGAGGGAGCGGTGAGCCTATCTAGATACGCGTAGTTCGTCAGATGACGGCTACTGGGCGTGTAACGGCTTCACCGGATCCACCGTCCCGGCGACGGGACTTCGGGCACCGGGCTTCAGTTCAGCCCGGTTGCATTCTCAATCCTCTCCACAGGTTCTATGCTGCGATCGACTCCGCTTCACCCCATCGGTAAATTGTACCATCGACCCAGATCCGATGCAGGATCACTGCGAGCTTGCGCGCCAGAGCGACTTTGGCGCGCTTCGAGCCTCGCCGCTTGGCTACGTCCATCCCCCAGCGCTTGAGTTTTGAGAATCGCGTGATGCGCGATAGCAGAACGTTGGCGGCTT
>NZ_JACEGD010000104.1 GCF_016031635.1 Bradyrhizobium diversitatis | reverse complement strand
GCGGCGGCATCCGCCGCGCCCTTGGCGTTCTGGCCGGCGACCAGCACCTCGACATCCGCACCGAGCGCGGCAGCCGCGGTCAGGGCCTTGTTGGTCGCATCCTTCAACGACGCGTTGTCGTGTTCGGCAATCAGCAGCGTCGTCATCAGAGCACCCCGGCTTCGTTCTTGAGTTTGGACACCAGCTCGGCGACGTCCTTGACCTTGACGCCCGCCTTGCGGCCCGCCGGCTCCGTCGTCTTGAGAACCTCGAGACGCGCGGCGACGTCGACGCCGTAATCGGCGACGGCCTTCTCCGCGATCGGCTTCTTCTTGGCCTTCATGATGTTGGGCAGCGAGGCATAGCGCGGCTCGTTGAGGCGGAGATCGGTGGTGACGATCGCCGGTCCCTTCAGCTTCACGGTCTGCAGACCGCCGTCGACTTCGCGGGTGACCTTGAAGTCGGATCCTTCGACCTCGAGCTTGGAGGCGAAGGTCGCCTGCGACCAGCCCAACAGCGCGGCCAGCATCTGGCCGGTCTGGTTGGAATCATCGTCGATCGCCTGCTTGCCGAGGATGATCAGGCCCGGCTGCTCTTCGTCGGCAACCTTCTTCAGGATCTTGGCGACGGCGAGCGGCTCGACGGCGCCTTCGGCCTTCACCAGGATGCCGCGGTCGGCGCCCATGGCGAGGCCAGTGCGGATCGTCTCCGATGCCTGCGCAGGTCCGATGGAGACCACCACAACCTCGGTGGCCTTGCCGCCTTCCTTCAGGCGCAGCGCTTC
>NZ_JACEGD010000103.1 GCF_016031635.1 Bradyrhizobium diversitatis | reverse complement strand
TGGGTCTTGAGCGAACAGCTTTGACAGGCCGTCGTCCAGTAGCGCCGCAGCACCTTGCCGTCTTCTTCATTCGTATAGCGATATGACAGCCGCTCCCCGGCCGGGCAGCGATAGGCGTCCTCCTCTGGCAAATAGGCAAAGTCCTGTTTACCGAAGCGTCCGTCTGCCTTAGCGCCGGACGTTAGCGGTTTGGGCAGAGTTACTGTGATGCCTGCTTCGTGGCACGCGAGGATCTCTGGGCTGTTGAAGTAGCCGCGATCGGCTACCGCTTCGAGCGTCTCGGTCTTGAGAACAGCCTGCTTGGCCATATTGGCAAGTTGTGCCCGATCCGAGCCGCTGTTCGTCACCTCATGCGTCACAATCAGATGGTGCTCGGTGTCTACGGCGACCTGTACGTTGTAGCCAACAACGCCAGAGCCGCGGCCGCTCGTTGCCATCGAGCGGCTGTCGGGGTCGGTCAGCGAGATTTGCTGGTCAGGCGAAGCAAGCATTTGCTTTTCGTAGACGGCAAGCTTGCCCATTTCCTCCTTCAGCTTTGTCAGCTTCTCGGTAAGCCTCGTCACCTTCGTGGCCAGCGCCTCCGTCGGCTCCTGGCGGTCGGCCGTGTCAAGTTGGCTCAGATAGCGCGCGACGCTCTCCTCCAACTGAGCACGCCGTCGCTCCATCTTCGCGCGCGTGAAGTTCCTGTCCCGGTTGTTCACGGCCTTGAACTTGCTGCCATCGATGGCGACGCTCGCCGTCGCCAGCAGACCAATGTCTCGGCAGAGTTCGACGAAGCGCGCACATACCTTGCGCA
>NZ_JACEGD010000102.1 GCF_016031635.1 Bradyrhizobium diversitatis | reverse complement strand
CTAGGTTCTGTACTCAAACCCCTTGCGAGTGACGAGGCGGAGTGATTCAAGGCTTCCCAAAAGGGAGGTCCTGATGGCCCGCTTTGATCTTTCAGACGCCGAGTGGACAATCATCTCTCCGCTGTTACCTGGGGCGGAAGGCAAGAAGAATGGCCGGCCGCGGCCGGATGATCGCAAGGTGCTCAACGGCATCTTCTTCGTCCTGCGTACGGGGACACCCTGGCGCGATCTGCCGGAGCGCTATGGCCCTTACACAACAGCCTACAACCGCTTCAATCGATGGGCCAAGAAGGGCATCTGGCTGCGGATATTCGAGGCCTTGGCGGCAAAGTCACCGCAGTCATTGCAGTTGATCGACTCCTCGATCATCCGCGCTCACCAGCACGCCGCCGGCGGTAAAAAGGGGGCCCGGATAACGCCATTGGCCGTTCTCGTGGAGGACTGAGCACCAAGATCAATGCCGTCGTCGATGAGGCTGGCATGCCGGTGCGTATTGCGCTGTCGCAAGGCCAGTCATCGGATAAGACCGTGGCGCCACCTCTCATCGAAGCGCTCGAACCCGGCCGCGATCTCGTCGCCGATCGCGGCTATGATGCCCGTGCTCTCATCGACCTGGTCGAAAGCCGTGGTGGGCGGGCTCATATCCCGACCTGCCGCGACCGCAAGGTCCAGCGCTCGGTCGATCCCGCCCTCTATCGCCAACGCAATTTGATCGAGCGCTTCTTCAACAAGTTGAAGCATTTCCGCCGTATCGCGACACGATATGACAAGACCGCCCGCAACTTCCTTGCCGCCGTCTTGCTTGCCTCAACGCGAATCTGGATGCGGTTTGAGTCCACGACCTAG
>NZ_JACEGD010000101.1 GCF_016031635.1 Bradyrhizobium diversitatis | reverse complement strand
ATGTTTTACGTCGCGTGTTTGAACGTGTCGTCGAGGCGTGCATTGCGGTCGGTCTGGTTGGTGGCGAAGGCTTTGCAGTCGATGCGAGCCTGATTGCGGCTGACGCCAACAAGCAGCGCTCGATCGCAGGTCAGGATTGGCGCAGGGACCGTGATCCGGCGAGGTCAAGCCGCGCGGTGAAGGAGTATCTGGCGACCCTCGACGATACCGCGTGGGGTGCCGCCAGCGACGTTATCCCGAAGTTCGTTTCGCCCTCCGACCCTGCGGCCCAATGGACCGGCGCTCACAAGGGAGCGGCATTCTTCGCTTACTCCGACAACTATCTCATCGACGTGAAGTTCGGCGTCATCCTCGATGTCGAAGCTACCCGTGCCATTCGCCAGGCGGAGGTCGGCGCAGCAAAGACCATGATTGAGCGGACGGAGGAGCGCTTTGGTCTCAAGCCAGAGCGGCTTATCGGCGATACCGCCTACGGGGCGGCTCCGATGCTGAACTGGTTGGTCGAGGATAAGGGCATCGCGCCACATATCCCCGTATTCGACAAGTCGAAGCGGGATGATGGCACCTTCTCGCGCAGCGACTTTCGATATGATCCGACCAGCGACGTCTACCACTGCCCCAGTGGAAAGCAGCTCGGAACGAGCGGTACCGTGCACGAGGGCAAGACGCTTCTGTATCGCGCGAGTAAGCTCGACTGCGAGGTATGCCCTCTCAAACCGCAATGCTGCCCAAAGGAGCCATCGCGCAAGATCCCGCGCGACATCCATGAGCACGCCCGGGACGTTGCCCGCTCGTTTGTTGGCACCGAGGGCTTCGAGACGTCGCGACGTGAGCGGAAGAAGATTGAGATGCGGTTTGCACACCTGAAGCGCATTCTCAGGCTCGGTCGGCTTCGACTGCGTGGACCACGAGGCGCACAGGATGAGTTTGTTCTTGCTGCCATCGCGCAAAATCTGAGGCGCCTCGCGTCGCTCGTTGCACGACCTCCGCCCGCTCATGCTCTCTGCATCGCGTAGCGTAGGAGTTGCGTAGAGAGCGTCAGGGTCGGCGGATCAAAGCCGGTCCACTTTGCCCAATGGCCGAAGGGGCATTCGTCGGTTACAATGACTTTTGCAACAATATC
>NZ_JACEGD010000011.1 GCF_016031635.1 Bradyrhizobium diversitatis | reverse complement strand
TCTTGGCCCATCGATTGAAGCGGTTGTAGGCTGTTGTGTAAGGGCCATAGCGCTCCGGCAGATCGCGCCAGGGTGTCCCCGTACGCAGGACGAAGAAGATGCCGTTGAGCACCTTGCGATCATCCGGCCGCGGCCGGCCATTCTTCTTGCCTTCCGCCCCAGGTAACAGCGGAGAGATGATTGTCCACTCGGCGTCTGAAAGATCAAAGCGGGCCATCAGGACCTCCCTTTTGGGAAGCCTTGAATCACTCCGCCTCGTCACTCGCAAGGGGTTTGAGTACAGAACCTAGGCCGGCGAGCGTGCCGCTGCCGCTTGGGGAAAAGCGGGACGACTTGGCCGATCGGCCGCTCCGGCGTGGACTCTGGAGCAGTGACGCCCCACCATTGCGAGGCGAGTCGGCCGGGCGATGCAGGATCCTCGTTTGATCTGCCTGACATCTCCCGGCGTTGGCGACCGCTCCATTTCATCTGCAAGAGGCCGTCACGCGACCATGCCGAGCGCCGGATTCGTTCACCTTCACGTTCACTCGGCCTATTCGCTGCTCAAGGGCTCGATCAAGATCGCCAAGCTTGCCGAGCTTGCGAAGAAGGACCACCAGCCCGCGCTGGCGCTGACCGACACCGACAATCTGTTCGGTGCGCTGGAGTTCTCCGACAAGATGGCGAGTTCCGGCATCCAGCCGATCGTCGGCTGCGAGCTGGCCATCGATTTCGGCGACCAGGATCCGAATGCGCGCAACGCGATGGGGCCGTCGCGGGTGGTGCTGCTGGGAGCGCAGGAGCGCGGCTATCGCAGCCTGATGCGGCTGAATTCGCGCGCGTTCCTGGAATCGCCGGACAGCCATGCTCCGTTCATCAAGTTCGATTGGCTCGAGGGCGAGACCGAAGGCCTGATCGCGCTGACGGGCGGACCGGACGGGCCGATCTCGCTGGCGCTCGCCGGCGGTCATGCCGAACTCGCCGCGCAGCGCTGCGAACGCCTGGCCGGCCTGTTCGGCGACCGCCTCTACGTCGAATTGCAGCGCCACAACTCCGAGAAGGAGCGGCGCGTCGAAAGCGGCTTGATCGACATCGCCTACGCCAAGGGAGTGCCGCTGGTTGCGACCAACGAGCCGTATTTCGCCACGACCGACGATTACGAGGCCCATGACGCGCTCCTCTGCATCGCGGGCGGACGGCTGATCGCCGAGACCGAACGCGAGCAGCTCACGCCGGATCATCGCTTCAAGACGCGCGCCGAAATGGCGGTGCTGTTCGCCGACATCCCGGAGGCGCTGGCCTCGACGGTGGAGATCGCCGAGCGCTGCTCGTTCCGGCCGATGACGCGCAAGCCGATCCTGCCGTTCTTCACCGTCGGCGCCGCGTCGAGCTCGGATGCGGCTGCGGTGGAGGCCGCCGAACTGAAGCGGCAGGCGGAGGAGGGGCTCGCCAACCGCCTGCGCGTCCACGGCCTGTCGCAGGGCACGACGGAGGAGACCTACGCCAAGCGGCTCGCCTTCGAGCTCGACGTCATCACCCGCATGAAATATGCGGGCTACTTCCTGATCGTGTCCGACTTCATCAAATGGGCGAAGTCGCAAGGGATTCCGGTCGGGCCGGGCCGCGGCTCCGGCGCCGGCTCGCTGGTAGCGTGGGCGCTGACCATCACCGACCTCGATCCGATCAAGTTCGGCCTGCTGTTCGAGCGCTTCCTCAACCCCGAACGCGTTTCGATGCCGGACTTCGACATCGACTTCTGCCAGGACCGCCGCGGCGAGGTGATCAAGTACGTCCAGGAGCGCTACGGCCGCGACCAGGTTGCGCAGATCATCACCTTCGGCACGCTGCAGGCGCGCGGTGTGCTGCGCGACGTCGGTCGCGTGCTGCAGATGCCCTATGGCCAGGTCGACAAGCTGACCAAGCTGGTGCCGCAGAATCCGGCGGCACCGGTGACGCTGGCTGCCGCCATCGAGAGCGAGCCGAAGCTCCAGGCGTTCCGCGATGAAGATCCGATCGTGGCGCGCGCCTTCGACATCGCGCAGCGCCTCGAAGGCCTGACGCGCCACGCCTCGACCCATGCGGCCGGCATCGTGATCGGCGATCGCCCGTTGAGCGAGCTCGTGCCGCTCTACCGCGATCCCAAATCCGACATGCCGGTGACCCAGTTCAACATGAAATGGGTCGAGCCCGCGGGGCTCGTGAAGTTCGACTTCCTCGGCTTGAAAACGCTCACAGTCCTCGACGTCGCAGTCAAGCTGCTCGAGCCGCGCGGCATCGATGTCGATCTCGCCACGCTGCCGATCGACGATGCCGAGAGCTACCAGATGCTGGCCCGGGGCGACGTCGTCGGCGTGTTCCAGGTTGAAAGCCAGGGCATGCGGCGGGCGCTGATCGACATGCGCCCGGACCGTTTCGAGGACATCATCGCGCTGGTCGCGCTCTATCGCCCGGGCCCGATGGCGAACATCCCGACCTATTGCGCGCGCAAACACGGCGACGAGGAGCCGGAATATCTGCATCCCGTGCTGGAGCCGATCCTGAAAGAGACCTTCGGCGTCATCATCTACCAGGAACAGGTGATGCAGATCGCGCAGGTGATGTCGGGCTATTCGCTCGGCGACGCCGACCTCCTGCGCCGCGCCATGGGCAAGAAGATCCGTGCCGAGATGGACAAGCAGCGCGACATCTTCGTCGCGGGCGCGGTGAAGAACGGCGTGCCGAAGGGGCAGGCCGAGACCATCTTCGAACTGCTGGCGAAGTTTGCCGACTACGGCTTCAACAAGAGCCACGCTGCGGCCTACGCGCTGGTGTCCTACCACACCGCCTACATGAAGGCGCATTATCCGGTGGAGTTCATCGCCGCGTCGATGACGCTCGATCTCAACAACACCGACAAGCTTTCCGAATTCCGCTCCGAAGCGCAGCGTCTCGGCATCAAGGTCGAGCCGCCCAACATCAACCGGTCGGGCGCGACCTTCGAGGTCGGCGACAAGACCATCTACTATGCGCTCGCGGCGCTCAAGGGCGTCGGCATCCAGGCGATCGAGCAGATCATCGCGGAGCGGACCAGAGGCGGCCTGTTCACCTCGCTCGCAGATTTCGCCGCCCGGGTCTCGCCGCGCGCGATCAACAAGCGCATCATCGAAAGTCTCGCCGCCGCGGGCGCCTTCGATACGCTGGAGCCGAACCGGGCGCGCGTCTTTGCCGGTGCCGACTCGATCCTCGCCGCCTGCCAGCGCGCGCACGAGGCCGCGACCATCGGCCAGAACGACATGTTCGGCATGTCGGCGGACGCGCCGACCATCATGCTGCCGCAGGTCGAGCCGTGGCTGCCGGCGGAGCGGCTGCGCCGCGAATACGACGCGATCGGCTTCTTCCTGTCGGGACATCCGCTCGACGACTACGCGACCGTGCTGAAGCGGCTGCGGGTGCAGAGCTGGGCCGAGTTCTCGCGCGCGGTGAAGACCGGCGCCACCGCCGGCAAGGTCGCCGCGACCGTGGTCTCGCGCATGGAGCGGCGCACCAAGACCGGCAACAAGATGGGCATCATGGGCCTGTCGGATCCCACCGGCCATTTCGAGGCGGTGCTGTTCTCGGAAGGCCTTGCACAATATCGCGACGTGCTGGAGCCGGGAGCGGCCGTGCTGCTGCAGTTAGGGGCCGAGCTTCAGGGCGAGGACGTGCGCGCCCGCGTGCTGCATGCCGAGCCGCTCGATGATGCGGCGGCCAAGACGCAGAAGGGCCTGCGCATCTTCCTGCGCGACACCAAGCCGCTGGACTCGATCGCCAAGCGCCTCGCCGGGCCCGACATGGCGGCCTCGAACGGCGGCGCGCCGAAAGTCGGGAGTCCCGCGCCTGCACCGCGCTCCAACGGCGACGGCGAGGTCTCGCTGGTGATGATGCTCGACCTCGAGACCGAGGTGGAGATGAAGCTGCCCGGCCGCTTCAAGGTCTCGCCGCAGATCGCCGGCGCGATCAAGGCGGTCGCGGGCGTGGTGGACGTGCAGCAGCTCTGAGGTCGCCGGCACCGCCGCAAACCAAAGCTTAACTATTTGGCTCGCGTGTGGTTTCGAAGTCGCTTGAGCGCAGCTATCAGTTGTCGGCCCGACGATCTCGTTTGACGGGAAATCTGGAAGGACAACAACCATGTGCGACAAATGCTCCGAAAATCTGCATCATCCTGTTGCTCCCTCCCGGCGCTCCATGATGCTCCTCGCCACGTCGGCGCTTGCGGCCGCGGCGTTTGGCGGGGCAGCCTTCGCCAAGGAGAAGAAGGCGCCGCCGAAACCGCAGAACGTGCTGTCGCCCGATGCGGCGCTGAAGCGGCTGATGGAAGGCAATGCGCGCTACGTGTCGGGCGTGTCGCGCCGCCACGACTTCAAGCATGAGCGCGAGGCATTGGTCGGCGGCCAGAATCCCTACGCGGCCGTGCTGAGCTGCGCCGATTCTCGCATCGCGCCCGAATATGCCTTCGACAGTGGACGCGGAGACCTGTTCGTGTGCCGCGTCGCCGGCAATTTCGCTGGCGACGAGACCGTTGCGAGCATGGAATACACCGTCGCGGTGCTCGGAACGCCCCTGATCCTGGTGCTCGGCCACGACAATTGCGGCGCGGTCGATGCGACCATCAAGTCGCTGAAAGACGACAAGCCGCTGCCGGGGCACATCCCCACGCTGGTCTCCGCGATCGCGCCGGCGGTGAAGACGGCGGCTCAGCAGAGCGGGAATGCGCTCGACAACGCCATTCGCCAGAACGTCCTCGACAACGTCGCCAAGCTGAAATCGGCCACCCCGATCCTCAACGCGGCGGTCGAGCAGGGCAAGCTCAAGGTGGTCGGCGGTATCTATCGGCTGAGCACAGGAAGCGTCGACTTGATCGCCCAGGGCTGAGCCCACCCGAGCATCGAGGCCTGGCGGCCGCGCCTCTTCCTGCAGAGGCCGGCCGCAAGGTCGACAAGCAGCAACCACTCTCGCGATGACGTCGGCATACAAGAATCCGGGGCCGGTCGATTTCTCGCCCGTTGATGAATCGGCTGCCCGGACGACCGCCGCCGAATTGAAATTTGCCGCGTGATCCGCGGGCGAGAGGACGCGTCGTGATATCGTCGCAGCGGGGCTGACGCCGGCGATGGGCGGCCATGCCACCGCCTCAATCCAAGCTTTTCGTCGTTCAAGCCTTTCGTTCAAGCCTTTCGTTCAACCGCCGTTCAGCCGGCTGCGCGCCTCATGCGTGCCGGACCTCGACAACAATAGCGGGCGAGCAAGCCATGCGTGGGACGCTCAGAGCTTTCATCTGCCTTCTGCTGCCGATCCTGGCCCTCGCCGCCGGCGTACCGGAACCGGCGCGCGCCCAGCAGCCGGAAAAGCGCCTCGCGCTCGTGGTCGGCAACGGCGCCTACGCCAAATCGCCGCTGGCGACGACGGCCAACGATGCCGGCCTGATCGCGCAGACGCTCCAGGCGGCGGGCTTCGACGTGGTCGGCGCGCGCGATCTCGACGGCGACACGCTGCGCAAGAGCCTGCGCGATTTCATCCAGAAGGCCCAGGCTTCGGGCCCGGGCACCGTCGCGATGATCTATCTCGCCGGCTACGGCGTGCAGCTTGCCGGCGAGAACTATTTCATCCCGGTCGATTCCAACATCACCCGCGATACCGACATACCGACCGAGGCCCTGCGCATCGGCGACTATGCGCGCCAGCTCGCATCCATTCCGCTCAAGGCCGGCATCGTCGTGCTCGACGCGGCGCGCGCGCAGCCCTTCATCGAGGGCGGTCAGCCGATCGCGAGCGGCCTGGCGCTGGTCGAGCCCGAGGCGAACATGCTGATCGCCTTCAACGCCGCGCCCGGCACGGTGGCGCCGGAGGAGCCTGGTCCTTACGGCATCTATGCCCAGTCGCTCGCCGAGATGATCCGCACCGGCGGCCTGCCGCTGCCCGAGGTGTTCGACCGCGTCCGCCTGCGCGTCAACGAGGCCTCCAAGGGCGCGCAGGTGCCCTGGAACGAGCAGAAGATATCGGCGCAATTTTCGTTCTTTGAGCGTGGGCCCGACGCGCCGCCGGAGACCACGCCCGACCAGGTCGCCGCGATCCGCAACAAGCCGATCCGCGATCTCGGCGTGCAGGATGCCTATGCCGCCGCGCTCGAGCGCGACACGCTGGCGGCCTATGAGGAGTTTCTCGCGGCCTATCCGAATGACCCGCTTGCAAAGCGCGTCATGGCGATCGTGGCGGCGCGCCGCGAGGCAATTACCTGGCGGCGAACCTATCGTGCCGATACGCCGGACGCCTATTGGTCGTATCTGCGCCGCTATCCGCGCGGGCCGCATGCAGGCGATGCCCGGCGCAGGCTCGCGATCCTGACTGCGCCGCTCGAGCCGCCGCCGACTTTCACGATGCTGGACTACGACGTGCCGCCACCGCCGCCGGAGGAGGTCATCTATGTCGACCGTCCGGTGCTGTATTTCAGCGATCCCGATTTCGGCTTCGCGCCGCCACCGCCGCCACCGGTCTATTATCTGCCGCCGCCGCCGCCGGATTTCGTCGTGCTGCCGCCGCCGCTGCCTGTAGTCGGCCTGTTCGTGCTGCCGCAGCCGGTGTTCGTGCCAATCCCGGTGTTCGTCAGGCCGCCGGTCTATGTCGCGCCGCCGCCGAACAACATCATCTACCAGAACATCCACAACACGACCGTCATCAACACCGTGATCAACCGCCCGCCGGCCGCGGAGCCGGCGCCCGGTCCGGGCAATCTGGCCCCGGCGGTTGCCGGCCGCGCCACGCCGGCAGGTGCCGCCGTGCCGCAGGCAGTCGTGCAGCGCGCCGCGTTGATCCAGCAGGGCAAGGCGCCGATGCCGCCGAGCGCGACGATCCAGCCGGCGGTGAGACCGGGTATCGCGGCACCAGCTCCAGCCAATGTCGCGCCTGCCACGACGGCGCAGCCGCCGGCTGCGGCCAGGCTGCCCCAGGCCAATACCTTGCCGGCACCCAATACCCTGCCGGGAACTCCTGGCGGTCCCCCCGCGGGCACGGCGCCCGGCGCCGTCAGGCCGAGCGGCACGCCCGGTCCGGGCGCGACGGCCCCCGCCGGCAACGTTCCTGCTGCCACACCGCAAGCACCGGCGGCCACCAGGCTGCCGCAGGCCAACACGCTGCCGGTGCCCGGAACTCCGGGCGGACCGCCGGCCGGGGCTGGGGGCGAGCCCGGCGCTGCTCCGCCTCATGGCAGACCCGCTGCCACCGCCACGACGCCCGCCGGCAACGTCCCGCCGGCAACAGCCAACCACCCACCGGCTCCCGGAAGCTCATCGACGCCGTCCGCCGGCCTGCCCAAGCCGCCGGAGACGACGACGCCATCTGACCTGCGCGGCAGGCCGGCCGGGTCCCAGTCGGGCGCTTTGCCGCCGCCGAGCGCGGCTCCCGGCAAGCCGGTCGTCCCGCCCACGGTCAAACCCGCGGCACCGCCACCGCCGCCAGTGGCGACGCGGGGGCCGTCGGGAGTTCGGGATCACCGGCCCGCGCCGCCGCCGCAGGCCGCCAGGCCTGCCGCACCGCCACCGCATCCTCAGGCCCTGGCGAAGCCGACGCCGCCGCCTCCGCCGCGAGTCGCGCCACCCCCGCCACCGCGCGCTGCGCCTCCGCCCGTGGCCGTGGCCCGACCGGCGCCGCCTCCGATGGCGCGTCCTGCACCGCCTCCACCTCCGATGGCACGGCCCGCGCCGCCGCCACCTTCGGTCGCGCGGCCTGCACCGCCTCCCATGGCGGCCGCGCCGCCGCGTGCGGCGCCGCATCCGCCGGCACGGCCAGCCGGCCCACCACCAAAGGCCTGTCCGCCTGGACAGCCGAAATGCTAGGAGGCTGAAGGGGGAGGGACGACCGGAAGCGACAGGAGCTTGCGGGCGTCCCGGACGGCCCCTTATTTCCTTGCTTCTGGCCGAAATGGCGCTATATAGCGCGCCATCTCACACGGAAACATGGCTCACAAGGCCGTCCGGTGGCAACCGGGGCGAGAACGCTCCGTTTTGCTCACACGTTTCCGGAGGAACCAACCGGAGAATTAGAACGATGTCGCTACCCGATTTCACCATGCGTCAGCTGCTCGAAGCTGGCGTGCACTTTGGTCACCAGTCTCACCGCTGGAATCCGAAAATGGCTCCGTTCATTTTCGGCACCCGCAACAACATCCACATCGTCGACCTCGCCCAGACCGTGCCGATGCTGCACCAGGCCCTCCAGGCCGTCAGCGACACGGTGGCCAAGGGCGGCCGCATCCTGTTCGTCGGCACCAAGCGCCAGGCGCAGGACGGTGTTGCGGACGCGGCCAAGCGCTGCGCGCAGTACTTCGTCAATTCGCGCTGGCTCGGCGGCACGCTGACCAACTGGAAGACGATCTCGGCCTCGATCAAGCGCCTGCGTCACCTCGACGACGTGCTCTCGGGCGGCGAAGCCAATTCCTACACGAAGAAGGAGCGCCTGACGCTTCAGCGCGAGCGCGACAAGCTCGACCGTTCGCTCGGCGGCATTAAGGACATGGGCGGTCTGCCCGACCTGATCTTCGTGATCGACACCAACAAGGAAGACATCGCGATCCAGGAGGCCCAGCGCCTCAACATCCCGGTCGCCGCGATCGTCGACACCAATTCGGACCCCAAGGGCATCACCTATGTGGTGCCGGGCAATGATGACGCCGGCCGCGCCATTTCCCTGTACTGCGATCTCATCGCGCGTGCGGCGATCGACGGCATCTCGCGTGCCCAGGGCGATTCGGGCATCGACGTCGGCGCCGCGGCTCAGCCGGTCGCCGAGGAGCTGCCGACGCCCTCGTCGAGCGGCTTCCAGGGCCTTGCGGGTCCCCGCGGCACCGCCGACGACCTCAAGAAGCTGCCGGGCGTGTCGGGTGCGATCGAGAAGAAGTTCAACGACCTCGGCATCTTCCACTATTGGCAGCTCGCCGAGCTCGATCACGACACCGCGCACACGATCGGCGAAGAGGTCGGTCTGCCGAGCCGCGCGGACGCCTGGGTGGCCAAGGCCAAGGCGCTGACCGCGGAAGCGGAATAGTCAAAAAGAGCGATGGGTTGGCCGGATAGGATCCGGCCACCATTTCAGTTGACGCAAATTGCTGAGATGGACCGCGGCGGGGCGCTAAGATGCCACGCTGCGGCAAACCGGCAGGCACAAAGGATTTCAACGATGGCAACGATCACAGCGGCGATGGTCAAGGATCTGCGCGAGTCGACCGGCGCAGGCATGATGGACTGCAAGGCCGCGCTGACCGAGAACGACGGCAACATGGAAGCGGCGCAGGACTGGCTTCGCAAGAAGGGTCTGTCCAAGGCTGCCAAGAAGTCGGGCCGGGTCGCGGCCGAGGGCCTGATCGGCGCGCTCACCAAGGGCACCAAGGGCGTCGTGGTCGAGGTCAATTCCGAGACCGATTTCGTCGCGCGCAACGGCCAGTTCCAGGGCCTCGTCAAGATGATCGCCCAGGTTGCGTTCGATGCCGGCGCTGACGTCGAGAAGATCAAGGCCGCCAAGGTCGGCGACGTCACGATCGAAACCGCAATCAATGATGCGATCGCCACCATCGGCGAGAACATGACGCTGCGCCGCGCCGCCCAGCTCGAAGTGAGCCAGGGTGTGGTGTCCCACTATGTCCACGGGGCCGTCATCGACGGCGCCGGCAAGATGGGCGTGATCGTGGCGCTGGAATCGCCGGGCAAGGCCGACGAGCTGTCCGCGCTCGGCCGCCAGATCGCGATGCATGTCGCCGCCGCCAACCCGCTGGCGCTCGATCCGTCCGGCCTCGATCCGGCGGTCGTCAAGCGCGAGAAGGACGTGCTCGCCGACAAATATCGCCAGCAGGGCAAGCCCGAGAACGTGATCGAGAAGATCGTCGAGTCCGGCCTCAAGACCTACTACAAGGAAGTCTGCCTGCTCGAGCAGGCCTTCATCCACGACACCGGCAAGTCGGTGGCGCAGGCGGTGAAGGAGGCCGAGGGCAAGGTCGGCGGCGCTGTGAAGATCGCCGGCTTTGTGCGCTATGCTCTCGGCGAGGGAATCGAGAAGCAGGAAAGCGATTTCGCGGCCGAGGTCGCCGCGGCCAGCGGCAAGAAGTAAGCGCTGGAACGTTCCTTCCGGCGTGCCGCCGGAAGCGGCGGCCGGACAAGGAAGGTGCTCATGACTGATCCGGTCTATCGTCGCGTCGTGATCAAGCTGTCCGGCGAATATCTCGCGGGACAGCAAGGCTTTGGCATCGATCAACCGACCGTCGACCGGGTTGTGGACGATCTGATCGCGGCCCGTCATCTCGGCACCGAGGTCGCGGTCGTGATCGGCGGCGGCAACATGGTCCGCGGCGTGGAGGTCTCCTCCCGCGGGGTGTCGCGCACAACCGGCGACACCATGGGCATGCTCGCCACCATGATGAACTGCCTCGCGCTGGAAGCGGCGATCGAGCGCAAGGGCACGCCGGCGCGGACGCTGTCGGCCTTCGTCATGCCAGAGATTTCCGAGCTGTTTACCCGCACTGCGGCACACAAATACCTGGCCGAGGGCCGGATCGTGCTGCTTGGCGGCGGGACGGGCAATCCGTTCTTCACCACCGACACGACCGCGGTGCTGCGTGCCGCCGAGATCGGGGCGCAGGCGGTCCTGAAGGCGACCAATGTCGACGGCGTCTATTCCGCCGACCCGAAGACGGATCCGACCGCCACGCGATTCGACCGTCTGACGCACTCGCAGGCGATCGAGGGCGGCTACAAGGTGATGGATGCGACCGCCTTCGCGCTTGCTCGCGAGACATCGCTGCCTATCATCGTATTCTCGATCGCGGAGCCGGGGTCGATCGGCGCGATTCTGCGTGGCGTCGGCCACGGAACCATCGTCGCCGGCTGACGGCTCGTCTTGCGGGCCCCGAGGGAAGGGCGCGGAGCGGTCGCCGGGATTTTGAAGGAGAAACGTGATGCCCACGGGTAATTTCGACCTCAACGAAGTGAAGCGCCGCATGCAGGGCGCCGTCCAGTCCCTCAAGCACGAGCTCGGCGGCCTGCGCACCGGCCGCGCCTCCGCCTCGATGCTCGACCCGGTTCAGGTCGAGGCCTATGGCAGCCACATGCCGCTGAACCAGCTTGCCACCGTCAGCGTGCCGGAGCCGCGGCTGATCTCGGTGCAGGTCTGGGACAAGTCGATGGTCAAGGCGGTGGAGAAGGCGATCGTCGATTCCAATCTCGGCCTGTCGCCCGCGACCGAGGGCCAGGTGCTGCGCCTGCGCATCCCTGAGCTCAACGAGGAACGGCGCAAGGAGCTGGTGAAGGTCGCGCACAAATACGCCGAAGCCGCCAAGGTCGCCGCGCGCCATGTCCGCCGCGACGGTCTCGACGTGCTCAAGAAGCTCGAGAAGAATCACGAGATGTCGGAGGACGATCAGAAGCGTCACGCCGACGAGGTGCAGAAGGCGACCGACGGTACCATCGCCGAGATCGACCAGTTGCTGGCCGCCAAGGAAAAAGAAATCCTCACCGTCTAAAGCGCGATGAATGGTCATCGCGCTTTAGGTTATTGTTTGCGCATGATCTTTTCGGAAAACCGCTTCGCACTTTTCCGGATCATGCTTTGAGGCCGCCATAATGTCCAACGCCGCCGCGCCAGCAACGGAAGGGCCCGACCGGTCCGAGGCGCCTGCGCATGTCGCCATCATCATGGATGGCAACGGCCGTTGGGCGGCCGCGCGCGGACTGCCGCGTGCGGAAGGGCATCGCCGCGGTGTGGACGCGCTGCGCCGCGTGGTGCGCGCCTCGCACGAGCTCGGCATTCGCTATCTCACCATCTTCTCGTTCTCGTCGGAGAACTGGTCGCGCCCGGCGAGCGAGATCGGCGACCTGTTCGGCCTGCTGCGGCGCTTCATCCGCAACGATCTGGCGAGCCTGCATCGCGATGGCGTCAAGGTACGCATCATCGGCGAACGCGAGGGGCTCGATAGCGACATCTGCGGGCTCCTCAACGAGGCCGAGGAGCTGACACGCGACAACACGCGCCTGACGCTCGTCGTCGCCTTCAATTACGGCTCGCGGCAGGAGATCGCGAAGGCGGCGCAGAAGCTCGCCCGCGAGGTCGCGGAGGGCAAGCGGGATCCGGCCACGATCGACGCCGAGACGCTCGGGGCGCATCTCGATGCGCCCGACATTCCCGATCCCGATCTCATCATCCGCACCAGTGGGGAGCAGCGCCTGTCCAACTTCCTGATGTGGCAGGCCGCCTATAGCGAGCTCGTGTTCGTGCCGATCCACTGGCCCGACTTCGACAAGGCGGCGCTGGAAAGCGCGATTGCCGAATTTGCCAGGCGCGAACGCCGTTTCGGCGGCCTGGTCGCGAAAACCGCCTCGTGAGCGAACCGGACGCCGCACCGGCGGGCTCTCAGCCTGCCCAGAGCAATCTCGTGCTGCGAGTCCTCGCAGGGTTGGTGCTGGCGCCGCTCGCGATTGCACTCGCCTATGCCGGCGGCTGGCTCTGGGCCCTTCTCGTCACCCTGGTCTCGATCGGACTGTTCGCCGAATGGCTGATGGTGGTGGGCGCGAGCTCGGTCGCGCTGACGGGCGCGGGGACGATCGTCATTGCCATCGTGGGATTCTGCACGGCCTTCGGCGCCCTCAAGACGGCCGTCATCAGCGGCTTCATCGGCGGCGCGATCGTGACGCTGATTGCGTGGAGGAAGTTCGTCTGGGCGGCGACCGGGTTTGCCTATGCGTCGGCGGCGCTGCTGGCGTCGATCCTTTTGCGGCAGGATCTCGTCAACGGTTTCGCCGCG
Source organism: Bradyrhizobium diversitatis (assembly GCF_016031635.1). GTDB lineage: Bacteria > Pseudomonadota > Alphaproteobacteria > Rhizobiales > Xanthobacteraceae > Bradyrhizobium > Bradyrhizobium diversitatis. Next base: position 409,806 of record NZ_JACEGD010000011.1, on the reverse strand, counting down.
CTGATGTTCGTGCTGCTCGTGGTGTGGGCGACCGACATCGGCGGCTATTTTGCCGGCCGCAGCATCGGCGGGCCGAAGCTGTGGCCGCGCGTGAGCCCGAAAAAGACCTGGTCCGGAGCGCTCGGCGGCTTTGCGGCGAGCCTTGCGGTTGCGGCCGGATTTGCCGCCTGCGGCATCGGAAAGGTGGTTCCACTGCTACTCGTCGGCGCTGTCCTGTCGGTGGTATCGCAACTCGGCGATCTCTTCGAATCCGCAGTGAAGCGGCGCTTCGGGGTCAAGGATTCCAGTCAGTTAATTCCCGGCCATGGCGGGCTTATGGACCGCCTGGACGGTTTCGTCGCCGCCATCCTGGCGGCATGGATTATCGGCTTTCTCCGCCACGGTGTGCATAGCGCCGGAAGCGGTCTTGTGGTTTGGTGAGGATATGAGCGCGGTCCCATTGCGTAACAACAGGCTTGCGGCGTCCGACGTCCGCAGCGTCACGGTTCTCGGCGCCACCGGCTCGATCGGCGACAGCACGATGGACCTGCTGCGCGCCTCGCCCGAGCGCTATCGTGTCGAGGCGTTGACGGCGAACGGCAATGTCGCGGCGCTGGCCAAGCTCGCCAGGGAGTTCTCCGCGCGCTACGTCGCGATCGCCGATACCTCCAAGCTTGCCGAGCTCAAGGCCGCGCTGGCGGGTACCGGTACCGAATGCGGCGCCGGCGAGAGCGCGGTGATCGAGGCCGGCGCGCGTCCGGCCGACTGGGTGATGGCGGCCGTGAGCGGCGCGGCGGGATTGAAGCCGGCGCTGGCGGCGGTCGATCGCGGTGCCCATGTCGCGCTCGCCAACAAGGAATGTCTGGTCTGCGCCGGCGATTTCTTCATGCAGCGCGCGGCAAAGGCGGGCGCCTGCATTCTGCCGGCCGATTCCGAGCACAATGCGCTGTTCCAGGCGCTGAGCTCAGGCAATCGCGACGAGCTCGTCCGCGTCATCATCACGGCCTCGGGAGGTCCGTTCCGGACCTGGAAGCCCGCCGACATCGAGCAGGCCACGCTCGAGCAGGCGCTGAAGCATCCGAACTGGAGCATGGGCCAGAAGATCACGATCGATTCCGCCTCGATGATGAACAAGGGGCTCGAAGTGATCGAGGCATCCTATCTGTTCGCGCTCGCGCCCGACGAGATCGACGTCCTCGTTCATCCGCAGTCGATCATTCACGGCATGGTCGAGTTCTCCGACTGCTCCGTCGTGGCGCAGCTCGGCGCGCCCGACATGCGCACCCCGATCGCGCATTGCCTCGGCTGGCCCGATCGCATCAAGGGGCCGGCGGCGAAGCTGGACCTCGCCAAGATCGGTCAGCTGACCTTCGAAGCGCCGGACTTCGAGCGCTTCCCCGGACTGCGGCTGGCCTACGATTCGCTCCGGACCGGGAAGGGGGCGACCACCGTCTACAACGCCGCCAACGAGGTCGCGGTCGCCGCCTTCATCGCCGGCAAGATCCGGTTCGGCGCGATTGCCCGGCTGGTCGAGGCGACCCTTGACGATTGGATCAAGGGTGGGAACCAGGCGCCCCTGACGTCCGCCGACGATGCAATTTCCGTTGACCATGTTGCGCGAAATAGGGCTGCCGCCCTATTGCCTCAAATTGCCTTAAAGGCATCCTAGTTGGTTCGGTGCCAGGGCCTTGCGGCGCTGGGTGAGGGAAATCGATGATCGACTTTTTCGTCCATAGTTTCAATACGTTGAGCCATGGGCTCCTCGGTTACGCAATTCCCTTCCTGTTCGTCCTGACCATCGTCGTGTTCTTCCACGAGCTTGGCCATTTCCTGGTCGCGCGCTGGGCGGGTGTTCGCGTGCTGACCTTCTCGCTCGGGTTCGGGCCTGAGCTGGTCGGTTTCAACGACCGGCATGGCACCCGCTGGAAGATCTCGGCGATCCCGCTCGGCGGCTACGTCAAGTTCTTCGGCGACGAGAGCGAGGCCTCGACACCGTCGTCACAGACGCTCGCGGCGATGACGGCCGAGGAGCGCGCCGGCAGCTTCCATCACAAGAAGGTCGGCCCGCGCGCGGCCATCGTCGCGGCCGGACCGATCGCGAATTTCATCCTGGGCGCGCTGATCTTCGCCGGCATGGCCCTTTATTACGGCAAGCCGAGCACGATCGCGCGTGTCGACGGCGTCGTCGCCGATGGCGCGGCGGCTGCGGCCGGCTTCAAGGTCGGGGACGTCGTCATCCAGATCGACGGCAAGCCGATCGAAAGCTTTGCCGACATGCAGCGAATCGTTGCGATGAACGCTGGTTCGGCGCTTGCGTTCCAGGTGAAGCGCGACGGCGCCATCGTCTCCCTGACCGCGACCCCGGCGCTGCTGGAGCGCAAGGATCCGTTCGGCAACAGCCATCGTCTCGGCGTGCTCGGTATCGAGCACAAGTCGCAGGCCGGAGAGGCCTCGACCGCGCCGGTCGGCGTCGGTGAAGCGCTCAAGATCGGGGTCGAGCAGGTCTGGTTCATCATCACCAGCACCTTCAAGTTCCTGGGCTCGCTGTTCGTCGGACAGGGTAATCCGAACGAGGTCAGCGGCGTCCTGGGAATCGCGAAGATGTCGGGGCAGGCGGCCAGCGCCGGGTTCCAGTTCGTGATCAATCTCTGCGCGGTGCTGTCGGTCTCGATCGGTCTTTTGAACCTGTTCCCGATCCCGCTGCTCGATGGTGGCCACCTGATGTTCTATGCGGCCGAGGTGGTCCGTGGCCGGCCCTTGTCCGAGCGAACCCAGGAGATGGGGTTCCGAATCGGGCTGGGTTTGGTCCTGATGTTGATGGTGTTTGCGACCTACAACGACATCCTGCGGATGGCCGCTTCCTGATAGAGGCTTTTTTGTGGCGTTGCTGTTCAGCAACGTCTTGGAATGAAATTGAAATCACGGCGCTTTCGGCCGTTTGCGCCGTCGGCGAAATTGGCTACAAGCGGCCTGAACTTGGGGAATCTCCAGACCGGCGTTGGGGTTGGGTCTGGCAGGGAATGATAAGGGCGCGTTGCGCGATGAAGTTTGGACTGCGACTCCGGGGGGGCTTGCTCGCAACCCTGATCATGTTCGGCGCGCCGGTGGTTGCCCCGGTTGGGGCTGTTTTCGTGTCTTCGTCTGCATTCGCTCAGACCGTCCAGTCGATCTCCGTCGAGGGAAATCGCCGGGTCGAGGTGGAGACGATCCGCTCCTATTTCAAGCCGGGTCCGGGCGGCCGCCTGGATCAGGCTGCCATCGACGACGGCCTCAAGGCGCTGATCGAGACCGGCCTGTTCCAGGACGTCAGGATCAACCGCGGTGCCGGCGGCCAGATCATCGTCTCCGTGGTGGAAAATCCGGTGATCGGGCGCCTCGCTTTCGAGGGCAACAAGAAGATCAAGGACGAGCAGCTCTCCGCCGAAGTCCAGTCCAAGGCGCGCGGCACCTTCTCCCGCGCCATGGTGCAGTCCGACACGCTGCGAATCGCCGAAATCTATCGCCGCTCCGGCCGCTACGACGTGCGCGTCACGCCCGAGGTCATCGAGCAGCCGAACAATCGCGTCGACTTGATCTTCACGATCGAGGAGGGCGCCAAGACCGGCGTCAAGTCGATCGAGTTCGTCGGCAACAACGCGTTCTCGTCCTACCGCCTCAGGGACGTCATCAAGACGCGCGAATCGAACCTGCTGAGCTTTCTCGCCAGCGGTGACATCTACGATCCCGACCGCGTCGAGGCCGACCGCGACCTGATCCGCCGCTTCTACCTCAAGAACGGCTTTGCCGATGTCCAGGTCGTGGCCGCGCTCACCGAATACGATCCGGAGAAGAAGGGCTTCAACGTCACCTTCAAGATCGAGGAAGGCGCGCAGTACCGCGTCGGCGCGGTCAACTTCCGCTCGAGCATTCCGAACTTCGATCCAACCTCGATGCGCGCCTATTCGCGCGTCAATGTCGGCTCGCTCTACAACGTCGAATCGGTCGAGAAGTCGGTCGAGGAGATGCAGATCGAGGCCTCGCGCCGCGGCTATGCCTTCGCCGTGGTCCGGCCCGGCGGCGATCGCAACTTCGAAGCGCACACCGTGTCCGTCGTCTTCAACATCGACGAGGGCCCGCGCACCTATATCGAGCGCATCAACCTGCGCGGCAACACCCGCACGCGCGACTACGTGATCCGCCGCGAGTTCGACATCTCGGAAGGCGATGCCTACAACCGCGCGCTGGTCGACCGTGCCGAGCGGCGCCTGAAGAACCTCGACTATTTCAAGAGCGTGAAGATCACGACCGAGCCGGGCTCGTCGAGCGACCGCGTCATCCTGATCGTCGACATGGAAGAGAAATCGACCGGCGACTTCTCGATCTCGGGCGGCTACTCCACCACCGACGGCGCGCTGGCCGAAGTGTCGGTCTCCGAGCGCAATCTGCTCGGCCGCGGCCTGTTCGCCAAGGCGTCGGTGACCTATGGCCAGTACGCCCGCGGCTACTCGCTGTCGTTCGTCGAACCGTACCTGCTCGACTACCGCGTTGCGCTCGGCCTCGACCTCTATCAGCGCCAGCAACTGGCCAACAGCTACATCTCCTACGGGACCAAGACGCTCGGCTTCTCGCCGCGCCTCGGCTTCTCCCTGCGTGAAGATCTGGCGCTCCAGCTGCGCTACTCGATCTACCAGCAGGAAATCACGCTGCCGAGCTACCTGGCGAACTGTAACAACGTGCAGTTCCTGCCTGATGGCAGCGCGAATCCGTTGTTCAACCCGAGCCCGGCCTTTGCCAATGCCAACGGTATCAGCCTTGCGTCGACGAACGGCCTCGGCTGCTACAACGATGGCGAAGCCTCGCTGCCGGTGCGCAAGGAGCTTGCCAACGGCAAGACCCTGACCTCGGCGCTCGGCTACACGCTCACGTACAACACGCTGGACAACAACAAGAACCCCACCGACGGTCTGCTCATCGACTTCCGGCAGGATTTCGCCGGCGTTGGCGGCGACGTCTCCTATCTGAAGACCGTGGCGGACGGAAAGTATTACACTCCGCTGGTGTCGGACATCGTCGGCATCGTCCGTCTCCAGGGCGGTATTCTGACCAAGGTGGGCAGCGACCTGCGCATGCTCGACCACTTCCAGATGGGCCCGAACCTCGTCCGCGGCTTTGCTCCGAACGGTATCGGCCCGCGCGACCTGAATCCGTTCGGTACCCAGGACGCGCTCGGCGGCACCAAGTACTGGGGCGCTTCGCTCGAACTGCAGATGCCGTTCTGGTTCCTGCCCAAGGAAGTGGGTCTGAAGGGTGCGGTTTATGCCGATGCCGGCGGCCTCTTTGATTACCAAGGGCCAACGAGCTGGACCACGACCAACGAGGTCAATGCGCCCGGCTGTATCCCGTCGACCATCAATCCGTCATCAGCGGGCACCTGCACCGGCCTCGTGTTTGACGACAGCAGGGTGGTCCGCACGTCGGTCGGTGTCGGCCTGATCTGGCAGTCGCCATTCGGCCCGCTGCGCTTCGACTACGCCGTGCCGCTTACCAAGGGCAAGTATGACCGCACGCAGGAGTTCCGGTTCGGCGGCGGCACCACGTTCTAGTTCGATCAGCACGGCACGATCCGGATCACTGGAGCCGGTTTCCGAAAGGGATCGTGCCAATCCAAGACATGAGGCATGATGCGGCCAGACCGCTTCATGCCGAAGCCGGACCGCGACGGGGTGGAATGGCGCAGCCGATCTTCTTCACAAAGCCGCCTGCCAAAGCGCTGGCCGATATCGCCACGCTGACCAAGGCGCAGCTGGTCGACCCCGAAAGGGGCGGCCATGTCATTACGGGCCTGGCGTCGCTCGACGAAGCCGGCCCGATGCATCTGGCATTCTTCGACAACCTCAAATATGCCGATCAGCTCAGGGCAACCAGGGCGGGCGCATGTCTGGTCAGCCAGCGTTTCGAGGCGGAGGTGCCCGCACATGTGGCCGTGCTGCGGGTGGCGCAGCCGTTCCGCGCCTTCGTCAGGATCGCGCGGGAATGGCACGGCGACGCGCTGCGGCCGCAATCCTGGGTCGGCAATGACGGTATCGCGCCCTCGGCGATCATCGATCCTTCGGCCCGGCTCGAGGACGGCGTGATCGTCGATCCCCTGGCCGTGATCGGCCCGGACGCCGAGATCGGCAGCGGCACCGTGATCGGCGTCGGAGCGGTGATCGGCCCCGGCGTCAAGATCGGCCGGGACTGCAATGTCGGCGCCCGTACGGCGATCCAGTGCGCCCTGATCGGCAACAACGTGCTGATCCATCCCGGCTGCTCGATTGGCCAGGACGGCTACGGCTTCATCTTCTTCGGCCCCGAGGGCCATCTGAAGGTGCCGCAGACCGGACGGGTGCTGATCCAGAACGACGTCGAGGTCGGCGCCAACACGACGATCGACCGCGGGTCCTTGCGGGACACCGTGATCGGCGAGGGGACCAAAATCGACAACCAGGTCCAGATCGGCCACAATGTGACGATCGGCCGGCACTGCCTGCTGGCGGCACAGATCGGCCTCGCAGGCAGCCTGACCATCGGCGACAACGTGGCGCTCGGAGCGAAGGTTGGCATCAACAATCACCTCAAGATCGGCGACGGGGCTCAGGTCACCGCCATGAGCGCGGTCAAGGACGACATTCCGCCGGGCGGCCGCTGGGGCGGGCATTTCGCCAAGCCGACCAAGCAATGGTTCAAGGAGATCATCGCGGTGGAGCGCCTGGTACGCGACAGCAAGGCCGATCCGAAGGACGAGGGACGGGAATGACGGCGGAATCACCTGTTAAGTTCGAGCTGGTGGATATCAACGCGATCCTCCAGACCCTGCCGCACCGTTTTCCGATGCTGCTCATCGACCGCGTGATCAACATCCGCGCCGATTACAGCGGCATCGGCATCAAGAACGTCACCTTCAACGAGCCGGCGTTCCAGGGGCATTTCCCCGAGCGCCCGGTCTACCCCGGTGTCATGATGATCGAGGCGATGGCGCAGACCGCGGGCGTGATCGGCATCAAGTCGGTCGAGGGCACCGAGAAGCCGCGGGCGGTGTATTTCCTCACCATCGACAAGTGCAAGTTCCGCAAGCCGGTGCTGCCCGGCGACACCATCGAATATCACATGCGCTCGCTCGGGCGCCGCAAGGCCATGTGGTGGTTTCACGGCGACGCCAAGGTCAACGGGCAGGTCGTCGCGGAGGCCGACGTCGGCGCCATGCTGACGGACTGAGCGGCCAAGCGCTCCCGCAGGCACTTCAGGCGGGACAATCGTAGCGGCTGCCGGCCGTCCCGCTCCTGATATTCTGGTTGAAGAACTGGCCCATGGACGGCGCGCCCAGGAGGCGTTCGACCGTGTCGGCCGTCACGCCGCAATAGCGGTCATAGGCGCCGTCAGCTGCGACGACGAGATCCTGCCGCGCGCGATCGTAACAGACCCGCTGAAGCACCGTGCTCCTCGTGATGTCGCGGCACTCGAACGTGCCGAGATCGATGAGCCGGCGTTCACCGGTCTCGACTGTCTCGGACACGATCGATGTACCCGCGAGCTGCGCAAGAAGGACCAGAGCCCTGACCACGATAGTTGAAGCTCCGCATGAACGTGTTGATGATCCGGCCGGACCGCTTCATCCGGCACTTGAAATACGCCGAGATGATACGTCACTGGACAGATCGGGCAAAGTCGCGCTAACCACCGGAAAACCAAGCGACTTCAACATATAACCAGACCTTCTTGACGAGTAAGATTGGCTTGATGAGCAAGATTGATCCCACCGCACGGATCGCGGACGGCGCCGTGATCGGCGAGGGCACCGAGATCGGACCCTATTGCATCATCGGCCCGAACGTCGTGATCGGCGCGAATTGCAGGTTGATCGGACAAGTCACCGTCATTGGCCACACTTCGCTCGGCGATGGCTGCGTGATCTCGCCGTTCGCAGTGCTCGGCGGCGCCCCGCAGGATCTCAGCTACAAGGGTGAGCCGACCCGGCTCGAGATCGGTTCTGGCTGCACCATCCGGGAAGGTGCGACGATGAATGTCGGCACCATCAAGGGCGGCGGACTGACGCGCGTCGGCAGCGGCGGCTACTTCATGAACAACAGCCATGTCGGCCATGACTGCATGGTCGGCGACAACGTGATCTTCGCGACGTCAGCAACGCTCGGCGGGCATTGCGAGATCGGCGACGCCGTTTATATCGGCGGCCTGTCTGCGGTGCACCAGTTCACCCGCATCGGCTCCTATGTCATGGTCGGTGGTGTCTGCGGTGTGCGCGACGACGTCATCCCCTATGGGCTCGTCAACGGCCAGTATGCCGTACTCGAAGGCCTCAACCTGATCGGCATGAAGCGTCGCAAGTTCACCAAGCAGCGGCTCGCGACCGTGCGCGCGTTCTACCAGAAGCTCTTCCACGGGCCCGGCACGTTCGCAGAGCGTCTGGAGGCGACGCGTCCGCTCGCCGGCGAAGACCCCGCGATCGCCGTAATCCTCGACTTTATCGGCAAGGGCAAGCGCCCGCTCTGTCTTCCCGCCATCGCGAAGTGAGTTCGGGATGGCCGCGGACATGACATCGGCGGCTTCGCAGGTTTCGTCACCGGTCGGCATCGTCGCCGGTGGCGGCGCCATGCCGTTCGCGGTCGCCGAGTCGCTCGCCGCGCACGGCATTACGCCGGTGCTGTTTCCGCTGCGCGGGGCCTGCGATCCCGTGCGGGTGGAGAAATTCCGCCATCGCTGGATCTCGGTCGGCCAGCTCGGCCGCGCGATGCGGCTGTTTCGCGAGGAGGGCTGCCGCGACCTGATCTTCATCGGCACGCTGGTGCGCCCGTCGCTGTCGGAGATCCGTTTCGACGTCAAGACGCTCCGCCTGCTCGGAAACGTCATCCGCGCCTTTCGCGGCGGCGACGATCATCTGTTGTCCGGTGTCGGCCGCCTCCTCGAGCAGGATGGCTTTCGCATGGTCGGCATCAAGGACGTCGCGCCGGATCTGCTGATGCCCGAGGGCTGCATCAGTCGCGCCTGGCCCAGCGACGCCAGCAAGGCCGATATCGAGCGCGGGCGAGCGGTGCTGACCGCGCTCGGTCCGTTCGACATCGGCCAGGCCGCGGTGGTGATCGACGGCCATGTCGTGGCGGTCGAGGACATCGAGGGCACCGACGCGCTGCTCGCCCGCGTCGCGCGGCTGCGTGAGGAGGGCCGCATTCGCGCCGCCACGGGACGCGGCGTGCTGGTGAAGGCGCCGAAGAGCGGCCAGGATCTGCGCTTCGACCTGCCGACGATCGGCCCGCGCACGATCGAGGGCGTCGCGGCCGCCGGCCTTGCGGGCATCGCCGTCATCGCCGGCAACACCATCGCCGCGGAGCCGCAAGCGATGATCGCGCTTGCCGACGCAAAATATCTCTTCATCATCGGCCTGCCCGCGTGATGCAGGGGCGCGATCCCATGCGCAAGATCTTCCTGATCGCCACGGAAGAATCCGGCGACCGGCTCGGCAGCGCCTTGATGAAGGTGCTGCGCCAGCGCCTCGGCGACGGCGTGCAGTTCGTCGGCGTCGGCGGCCGAACCATGGCGCGCGAGGGGCTCGAATCCTTGTTTCCGATCGAGGAGCTGTCGATCGTCGGCTTTGCCGCGGTGGTGCAGCAATTGCCGAAGATCCTGCGGCTGATCCGAAAGACCGCTGACGCCGTGGCCGAGGCCTTGCCCGACGTCCTCGTCATCATCGACAGCCCCGACTTTACCCATCGCGTCGCCCGGCGCGTGCGTTCGCGCAGTCCTGGAATCCCGATCGTCGATTACGTCTCGCCGCAGCTTTGGGCGTGGCGGCCGGGCCGCGCACGGACCATGCTCGGCTATGTCGACCATGTGCTCGGCCTGCTGCCGTTCGAGCCGGAGGAATACCGCAAGCTCGGCGGACCGCCCTGCAGTTATGTCGGTCATCCCCTGATCGAGCAATTGTCCTCGCTGCGGCCGAACGCAGAGGAGCAGGAGCGCCGCGACGGCGCGCCGCCGGTGCTGCTGGTGCTGCCCGGCAGCCGCCGCAGCGAGATCCGCCATCACCTCGACGTGTTCGGTGCGGCGCTCGGCCGGTTGCAGACGGAGGGGCGCACGTTCGAGCTGATGCTGCCGACCATGCCGCATCTTGAAGCCACCATCCGCGAGGGCGTCGCGAACTGGCCGGTCAAGCCGGAGATCGTGATCGGCGAGAACGAGAAGCGTGCTGCTTTCCGCTTGGCCCACGCCGCGCTGGCCAAGTCCGGCACGGTGACGCTCGAGCTCGCGCTGTCAGGCATTCCGATGGTGACGGCCTATCGCGTCGGCGCGATCGAGGCCTTCATCCTGCGCCGCGCGATCCGAGTCTCCTCGGTGATCCTGGCCAATCTCGTGATCGGCAAGGATGTCATTCCCGAATATTTGCAAGAGGACTGCACGCCGGAGAAACTGGCACCTGCGCTTCGGGACGTGCTGACGGAGTCTCCGCTGCGCCGGCAGCAGGTCGAGGCCTTCGCTCGGCTCGATGAGATCATGTCGACCGGCAACAAGTCGCCGAGCGCGCTCGCCGCCGACATCGTGCTCGCGACGATGGGCAAGGGCAGGCGAACGAGCTAGGGTGTCTCATAGACGTATGCTTGCGACGGCCAGGCGGAAGTCACTCGGCTTGGCCGCGATCCGCTTGTGGTCCAAGCCGACATGGGGCTTCCGACAGTGGCCTCAGCGAACGCGGTGCCCGTTGTCATGAGGCTCGCGTTACGGGACTCGCCATGGGGTCAGCCGTGGAACCCAGCGCGGGACGTTGGCCCGAAGGTCCTCGTACTGCGCACCAAACGTCTGCTTGAGCGTTGGCTCTTCATACACCAACACGAAGACGTGGAAAAAGAGCCAGAGCAGCGCGGCATACCAGAGGAGGCGCCAATCGCCGAATAAAAGTGCTTGACCAAAAATGACAGCGGAGACTCCGACGTAAATCGGATTTCGCACGTAGCGATAGAGACCGGTGACCACCAGCCTTTGTGTCGGCGCGATCGGGGCTGGCGTGCCCAGCCCCAGCAGTGCAAACCGCGCGAACGAATCCACAACTCCGGGCACTCCGGCAATGATCAGCATAAGTCCGATGGCGCGGGTCAGTTCAAAGCCGAAAAAAGCCGGCCGGAACTCCCAATGTGTGATCCACCATGGGACGAACCCCGCCAGCACCAAGGGCGCGACGACGAAGAACAGAGCAGAGCCCAATACCGCCATCGTTTTCGGCATGGCATTCCCGTCCTGTGGCAAGGCGGTCGGCAAAATTGAACCGTTGCATCATAGCGCCACGGCGAACGCGCCGCCACAAGACCTCGGTCGCGAACGGGGCACAGCGGAAGTTTATGCAGGTCCGAGTGTTGCAGAGGGCGACGCTCGTGACCCGTCTCCGAGTGACGGTTATTTCGCCGCTCAAACCATTCAAAATTCCGAGTTTCGCGCCATACTGTAGCGGTAGCGCGCCCGCGAGGTGACTGAATGAAACGCCGCGATTTTATCACGCTTCTCGGCGCTGCGGTGGTAGCCGCCTTGCCGCTCGCAGGCCACGCGCAGCAACCAATGGTGCCACGGGTCGGCTACGTCTGGAGCGGCGTTCGCGGGACTGATGTATACTACCAGACCGGATTCCGTCAGGGACTTGCGGACCTGGGATATGTCGTGGGGCGCAACCTGCTGCTCGAAGAACGCTACGCCGACGGAAAGCCGGAGCGCGTTCCTGCGCTGATCGCTGAACTGCTCACTCTTGACGTCGATGTTCTCGTGACTCCAGGCACACCCACTTCGCAGGCCGCGCAACGAGCAACATCCACAGTGCCGATCGTCTGCATGAGCGGAGATCCCGTCAGGGCCGGTCTTGTGGCAAGCCTTGCCCGGCCAGGCGGCAACATCACCGGACTCTCGCAGCTCTCCGGCGATTACGGCGTCAAGTGGCTGGAGCTTCTGAAGGAGGCGGCACCGAAAGCGCATCGTATCGCCGTGTTGTGGAATCCTGACAATCCGACGACTGCCAACCAAGTCGAACTCATGCAAAAAGCAGCACCTGGGCTCGGTCTCGAGTTGACAGTCCTCTCGGTGCGGCTGGCGGAAATCGAGAACAGCTTCGCCTCTCTGGCAGAGAGCGGCCTCGACGGCCTTGTCGTCACCGACGATCCATCGCTGATACCCCTCGTCCCGCAACTGATCGCGCTCACCGCAGAGCGGCGCTTGCCGGCGATCTATCCATTCCGCGATTCGGCTCAGAGAGGAGGACTGATGTCGTACTCGGCCAACCTTTTCAAACTATGGCAACGCGCCGCAGCCTATGTTGATCGTATTCTCAAAGGGGCGCGTCCGGCGGAGCTTCCCGTGCAGCAGACGACAGACGTGACCCTGAATATCAACCTCAAGACCGCTAAGGCGCTCGGTCTCGATATTCCAATAACGCTGCTCGCCCGCGCCGACGAGGTGATCGAATAGCGACGATAATTGCGGCGGTGCATGAGTCCGTCCTGTGACCCAAAGTCGATGTCACCGCTTTGATGGACACATGCGTTGTGCAAACACGGCGGGCGGTGGTCCCGCCGCTGCACAATTGGTCTGCTCGACTTACCATTGCTCTGAGTCAATCTCCTCGGCCTCCTCCTGCTGAAATGATTTCAACTGCAGCATGCAAGTAATCGGACGGCTCCGGCGCAATCGTGCCGAAACTTTCCCGCGAGGGAGGGGCCTCCATGGCTGACCATTCCACCATTCCGACTGAACCCTGCCCGGCGTCGCCGGGCCTAACGACTGCGATCACTCGCCGCTCGCTGCTTGGCAGGACCGGCATTGCGGTTGGCGCCGCCGTGCTTGCGACCGAGTATGCCCGGGTGCGCCCCGGCTGGCGCAGCCTGTGCGCGCGGATGCCCGACCGCTCGATGAGGCGTTCAGACACCGCGCCTTCGAAGTCCGCGGGGTCCGTGCGAGCAATAACGAAAAAATTCCCATCGCACCCCACCCGACGAATGGCGACGAGGCGCGCTACAGAAACAAGATCGGTTCCGATTCACGTGGCCTGCCGCACGACAAACGCGGCGAAGTGACACCAGAGGCTTGGCAGGCTCTCTATACCGCCTGCCAGTCGGGCGATCTCGCCGATTTCGAGAAGATCCCGCTCGGCGGCACCCGGTATCGTCCCCCTCGAACCCGTATCGGAAATCGAAAACCCAGGGCCGCGGCGGCGGCACCTTCGGCTTGCCCCACATTCAGACCCTGCTCGCCACGGGGATCAGTAACTCTGTCCGCGCGTCTTATTGGCAGAAGTATTTCGTACACCGGGCTGTGCGACCGGAAGCCTATGGCGCTCTGGCGCACCATCGTCTCGTCAATGGCGTGAGCGACTACCCGCTGCATGATGATTTCCTGCAATCGGACGTCCTCGCTCGCAGCAAAGCCAAACATGGCACTTATCTGTTGTCGCAGACCTATCCGGAGGGCGCGTCCTTCCACTCCACGTATTCCGGCGGGACCACGAGCGTTGGGGCGGTCACGGCTACCATATTGAAGGCATTCTTCGATGAGAGCCGCGTCATCGCCAACCCGGTCCAGCCCGATCCGGCCGACCCGACGAGGCTCGCGCCCTATGACGGCCCGCCACTCACGGTGGGCGGCGAGTTGAACAAGCTTGCCGTGAATTTCGGTTTCGGACGGAATTGGGCGGCATCCACTGGCGGTCCGACGCCGCCGCCTCGATGGCGATCGGTGAGGAAGTGGCGATCTGCATGTTGCGGGACGAGCGCGCTACCCTTCGCGAGCCGTTCGACGGCTTCTCCTTCACGCGTTTCGACGGCAGCCGCGTGACGATCTGACGGTAGACGGGCGGCATTGCCGCCGGGAGGCGCCGGTTCACCTGAGCGGAAGCGTTCATACCCGACGGCCTGCAGGCGAACGCCCGGCGCATCGCCTGCCAGACCACTGAATGGACGCCGGCTGGTCTACTTCGGGGCGCTGGTCTGACCACCCGAACCCGTGGTCTGCTCACGTCCCGGTCGGCCCGGAGGATGCGCAGAAGCGGCCGGCTTGTCCTGATCGGCCACGTATCCGGACTCTCCGGAGTTGCGGGTCTTGATCCCTTTGTCCGCATCACGCTGCATCTGCTCGTTGGGCTGACCAGGCTTGAGCCCTTGGTCCACGTCGCGGTTCATCTCCTCCTTGGTTTGCTCACTGGGTGCGGCCTTTTGCTGTTGGGCCGATGCTTGGAAGGTAATTGCGCTTGCGGCAACTACAATCAACGCGAGAATTGCTGTTCGCATGCTTCTTCTCCACGGCTTGCTCCAGCCCCTAAACGCGCGAACGTCCCGAGGTTTCCTAAGCTCCGATCGCTGCCCGGCGGATCGGCCCGGACGGCCAATCTACACTGAAAGGCCGTCACGAACCTCACAAGGGTACAGGTTGGGCAAACGAAAGCGGCGCCATCGTGAGATGGCGCCGTTTCGAAAGCCGTGACGGCCGAGCTTACTTGCGATCGCCGATCGGCACGTAATCGCGCTTGGTGACGCCGGTGTAGAGCTGGCGGGGACGACCGATCTTCTGCTGCGGGTCCTCGATCATCTCGCTCCACTGGCTGATCCAGCCGACGGTGCGGGCGACCGCGAACAGCACGGTGAACATCGAGACCGGGAAGCCCATCGCCTTCAGCGTGATGCCCGAATAGAAGTCGACGTTCGGGTAGAGCTTGCGATCGATGAAGTACTGGTCGCTGAGCGCGATCTTCTCGAGCTCCATCGCCACCTTCAGCATCGGATCGTCGCCATGGCCGGTCTCCTTGAGCACGGCGTGACACATCTTCTGCATGATCTTGGCGCGCGGATCGTAGTTCTTGTAGACGCGGTGACCGAAGCCCATCAGGCGGACTTCGGAGTTCTTGTCCTTCACCTTGGCGATGAACTCGGGGATCTTGTCGACCGTGCCGATGTCGTAGAGCATGTTGAGCGCGGCTTCGTTGGCGCCGCCATGCGCCGGGCCCCAGAGACAGGCGATGCCCGCCGCGATGCAGGCGAACGGGTTGGCGCCGGAGGAGCCGGCGATGCGCACGGTCGAGGTCGAGGCATTCTGCTCGTGGTCGGCGTGCAGGATGAAGATCTTCTCGAGCGCGTCGGCGAGCACGGGGCTCACCTTGTAATCCTCGCAAGGCACCGCGAAGCACATGTTCAGGAAGTTCTCGGCAAAGCCCAGCGAGTTCTTCGGATAGATGAAGGGCTGGCCGACGGTGTACTTGTAGGCCATCGCCGCCAGCGTCGGGATCTTGGCGATCATGCGCATGGACGCGATCATGCGCTGCTTCGGATCGTTGATGTCGGTGCTGTCGTGATAGAACGCGGCGAGCGCGCCGACGGCCGCAACCATGATCGCCATCGGATGGGCATCGCGGCGGAAGCCCTGGAAGAAGCGGGCCATCTGCTCGTGCACCATCGTGTGATGGGTCACGCGGTGGTCGAAATCCTTCTTCTGCGAGGCGGTCGGGAGGTTCCCGTAGAGCAGGAGATAGCAGGTCTCCAGGAAGTCGCCGTGCTCGGCGAGCTGCTCGATCGGGTAGCCGCGGTATTCCAGCACGCCCGCGTCGCCGTCGATATAGGTGATCTTGGACTGGCAGCTCGCGGTCGACGTGAACCCCGGATCGTAGGTGAACAGGCCGGACTGGCCGTAGAGCTTACCGATATCGACGACATCGGGCCCGACGCTGCCGCTGAGGATCGGAAGCTCGTAGTTCTTGTTTCCTACCGTCAGCGTGGCGGTCTTGTTGCTTGGTTTTGCGTCCATCGTAGTCCCCGATGTGTGGTGAAACGGGCCGGAGCCGGAGGCCCCTGGGAAGATCATGGGGGCAGGCCGGAAGTTCCAGAATGTACGGGGAGATGGGTATATTATTGCTGTGTGCGCTGCAAGATCGCCGCACGCATGATCGACTTACGTCGTAGACTGGTCCTTGAGCCGGCCAAGGCTCTCCTGGCGTCCCAGCACGTCCAAAACCTCAAATATACCAGGCGACGTCGTCCGCCCGGTGAGCGCCGCCCTGAGCGGCTGGGCAACCGCGCCGAGCTTGAGACTGTTTTCCTCGGCAAAGGCGCGGAGCGCCGCCTCCGTCGCGGCGCCGCTCCAGGTCTCGACTTTCTCCAGCGCGGAATGAAGCTGGCCGATCAGCTTGCGGTTCTCTTGTGTCAGCAGCGCCAGCGCTTTGGGATCGAGCGCCAGCGGCCGGTCGGCGAAGATGAAATGGGCGCCGTCGATCAGCTCGATCAACGTCTTGGCGCGCTCCTTGAGGGCCGGCATGGCCTTCAGAAGCTGCGCGCGCGTGGTGTCGTTCAGCTTGGCCTTGATCTCGTCACGGCTCGGCACGATGTGGTCGAGCACATCCTCGAACATCTTCACGAGTGCTTGATCATCGGCATGGCGGATGTAGTGACCGTTGAGGTTTTCCAGCTTGGCGAAATCGAAGCGGGCGGCGGCGCGGCCGACGCTGGCGAGGTCGAATGCCGCGATCATCTCCTCGGTCGAGAAAATCTCCTGGTCGCCATGGCTCCAGCCGAGCCGGACGAGGTAGTTGCGCAGCGCAGCCGGCAGGTATCCCATGGCGCGGTAGGCATCGACGCCGAGCGCGCCATGGCGCTTGGACAGTTTCGAGCCGTCCGGGCCATGGATCAGCGGGATGTGGGACATGCTCGGGAGCGCCCAGCCCATCGCATCGTAGATCTGCTTCTGGCGCGCGGCGTTGATGAGGTGGTCGTCGCCGCGGATCACATGAGTGACGCCCATGTCGTGGTCGTCGACCACCACGGCGAGCATGTAGGTCGGGTTGCCATCGCCGCGCAGCAGGACGAGATCGTCGAGGTTCTCGTTCTGCCAGACCACGCGTCCCTGGACCTGGTCCTCGATCACGGTTTCGCCGGTCTGTGGCGCGCGCAGGCGGATGGTGGGCTTCACGTCTGCGGGGGCCGTCGCGGGATCGCGGTCGCGCCACATGCCGTCATAGAGGCGGGTGCGCCCTTCGGCGCGCGCCTTCTCGCGCATGGCGGCGAGCTCCTCGGCCGTGGCGTAGCAGCGGTAGGCCTTGCCGTCGGCCAGCAGCTGCTCGGCGACCTCGCGGTGGCGGGCGGCGCGGGCGAACTGGTAGATGACCTCGCCGTCCCAGCCGAGCTCCAGCCATTTCAGGCCGTCGAGGATGGCGGCGATGGCGGCCTCGGTGGAGCGCTCCCGGTCGGTGTCCTCGATCCGGAGCAGCATCTTGCCGCCGTGCTTCTTCGCATAGAGCCAGTTGAACAGCGCCGTGCGGGCCCCCCCGATATGGAGGAAGCCGGTCGGCGAGGGAGCGAAGCGGGTGACGACGGAAGCGGTCATTCTTGGCAGGGCCTATGCATGGGAGGCGGTGGTGTATAGCAGGACCGGAGCATAACTAAAGCCCGGCGGCGGACATGCTAGGCCTTGGCTCAGCCACGCGAATTTGGCAGAAGGGCCGCTGATTTCCCTACAGGATTTTCGTGATGACAGAACCGGTGGCGACTGAGGTTGGGCGCGATTTCATTCGTGACATCGTCCAGGCCGACCTCGATCAGGGCAAATACAAGGAGATCGTGACCCGGTTCCCGCCGGAGCCGAACGGCTATTTGCACATCGGCCACGCCAAGTCGATTGCGCTCAACTTCGGCATCGCCCAGGAGTTTCCGGGCCGCTGCCATCTGCGCTTCGACGATACCAACCCGGTCAAGGAAGAGCAGGAATATATCGATTCCATCCAGGCCGACGTGCGCTGGCTCGGTTTCGACTGGGGCCAGAACGTTTTCTTCGCCTCGGACTATTTCGACCGCCTGTACGAATGGGCGGAGCAGCTGATCCGCGACGGGCTCGCCTATGTCGACGACCAGACCCAGGAGGAGATCCGCCTCTCGCGTGGCACGCTGACCGAGCCCGGCAAGAACTCGCCGTTCCGCGACCGCAGCGTGGAGGAGAACCTCGACCTGTTTCGCCGCATGAAATCAGGCGAATTCCCCAACGGCGCGCGCGTGCTGCGGGCCAGGATCGACATGGCCGCGGGCAACATCAACCTGCGCGATCCCGTGCTGTACCGCATCCTGCACGCGCACCATCCGCGCACCGGCACCAAGTGGAACATCTATCCGAGCTACGACTATGCGCATGGCCAGTCGGACGCGATCGAGGGCATCACGCATTCGATCTGCACGCTGGAGTTCGAGGACCACCGGCCGCTCTACGACTGGTTCATCGAGAAGCTGCCGGTGCCGTCCAAGCCGCACCAGTACGAATTCGCGCGGCTGAACCTGACCTACACGCTGCTGTCCAAGCGCGTGCTGACCCAGCTCGTCCGCGACGGCCATGTCGCGGGCTGGGACGATCCGCGCATGCCGACAATGGCGGGCATGCGCCGCCGCGGCGTGCCGCCGGCGGCCTTGCGCGAATTCGTCAAGCGCATCGGCGTTGCGAAAGCCAACAGCGTGGTCGATGTCGGCATGCTCGAATTCTGCATCCGCGAGGAGCTGAACCGCACGGCGCAGCGGCGCATGGCGGTGCTGAAGCCGCTGAAGGTCGTGATCGAGAACTATCCGGAAGGGCAGACCGAGGAGCTCGAGGCGATCAATCACCCGGATGATCCATCGGCAGGCACGCGGAAAATCACGTTCGGCCGCGAGCTCTACATCGAGCAGGACGACTTCATGGAGAACCCGCCGAAGAAGTTCTTCCGCCTGTCCCCCGGCAACGAGGTGCGGCTGCGCTATGCCTATTTCGTCAAGTGCACCGGCGTGATCAAGAACGACGTGGGTGAAGTGGTAGAGCTGCGCTGCACCTACGATCCCGCGACCAGGGGCGGCAACGCTCCCGACGGCCGCAAGGTCAAGGCGACCATGCATTGGCTTCCGGCGGCTGCCTCGAAGCCGGCGGAGATCCGCATCTACAACCAGCTATTCGCAAATCCGAGCCCGGATGCTTCGAACTTCGCGGCCGACCTCAATCCGAATTCGCTGGAGATCCTCGCCGATGCGCGGGTCGAGGCTTCCGTCGCGGACAGCAATTCGACCGCGCCGATGCAGTTCGAGCGCCAGGGCTACTTCGTGCGCGACAAGGACTCGACCCCCGGCAAGCCGGTGTTCTCGCGCACCATAGGCCTGCGCGACACGTTCGCGAAGGAAGTCGCGAAAGGTTGATGCGCCCATGAGCAGCGAAGCCGACGCCATCGTTTCCGCTGTCATCGCGAAATGGTGCGCAGGCTTTGCCAAGCTCGACGCCGTGGCGCTGTCGTCGCTATACGCGAAGAACGCGTTCTTCTTCGGCTCCAACCCGAAACTCTATCGGGGCAGGGGCGGCGTCGCTGACTATTTCGATGGGTTGCCGCGATGGCGCAAGCCGAGCGCGGCCTTTTCCGACGTGCAGGCGGCGCAGGCCGGCCCCGATCTGATCAACATGGCCGCGACCATCGCGTTCGATCTTGCCGGCGAGCGCCCCGCTCTCGTCGTCAAGATGAGCTGGGTCCTCATCCGCGAGGACGGCGAGTGGAAGATCGTCAATCATCATGCCTCGTCGCAGGCGCCGCTGATCTAGCGATCGCGCTTAACCAACCGGTTTCGTCATTCCGGGGCGCGACAAAGTCGCGAGCCCGGAATCCATAACCACCAGCGTGAATATGGATTCCGGGCTCGCGCCAAGTGGCGCGCCCCGGAATGACGGAAGGATACGAACCGAAGCTCTCTCCGCGCGTTGAGGTGGCTCCAACCAAGGATCCCGCCATGCAGAACATCGCAGAGCATATGGAAGTCATCGGCGCCGACGGCGTCCACATCGGCACCGTCGATCGCGTCGAGGGCAACCGCATCAAGCTGACCAAGAAGGACAGCGGCGAGGGCAGCCACAAGGGGCACCATCATTTCATCGACAAGGGCCTCGTTGCCGACGTCGAAGGCAACAAGGTCCGGCTGTCGGCCAACGCCTCGGTCGCGGTGACGATGGAAGAGGAAAAGTAGCGCGCTACGCCGCCTGTTCCCGATCTGTACCGCTATTCGCCCGGGGATTATAACCTTGACAAAGCATCCCCGCGATGTGGTAATTCCGCCTGTCGGGACTGATTTGGTCCCGGCTGGCGCGCCCGAATTTACGCTGTCCGACGCAATCAAGTCGGCGCTAACCTACCTGTGGTATGCTCCCTCGCATTGTTACGCGGGGGAGTTTCAATTGCGCCTGAAGGAGATTATTCGCGCCCCAAAATCCGAGATTGAAATCGGAAAGTGGCGCTCCGGGAAAGTTCCGAAGTCGGATTTCCCGCTGTTTAAGAACGCTTACAACCTTGGCTCTGCCTTCAAGTGGAATGTCATCACGTTCCAAGCGCTTGGGGCGGAATGTCGAGTGCTGGTGGTTTTCAACGCTGGCAAACAGAAATACGAAGCAATACTTGGTGTGATGGGCTCGCGCGGGATTATGCGCGTCCTATGCTCTTATGAATATCACGCGAGCGAGCCGGGCTGGCATTGTCACGCCACGCACGACGATTCCGAATCGCTATCGAACAGTTTCATGAGAGGGCCGTGGGTCAAGCGCATCCCGAGTGCCAAGAAGTTGCACAGACAGCCCAAGTTCGCGAAGTTTACGATAGGAGACGAAGTCGAGGCCCTACGATTCGCGTTGAGGCGCTACAAAATAGACCAAAAAGGTTCCCTGCTATGAACAAGGAAGAGATATGCAGGGCCTTCTGCAACGAGATTTCGGTTAAGGAAGTGCCCGCTGGACTAGCGGTTAGCACTGCATTTCGTCGCAGCGACGGAGATGCCGTATCTTTTTACATCGTCAAGGATTCGACGTTGCCGGGGTTGGTGCGCATCGAGGACGATGGCGAAACGATTCCCTACCTAGAAGCTTGCGGCGTAGATTTCACTACACAGACGCGCATGAAAGCCTTCCATGCTCTATTGAAGGAACATGGGGCTGATTTCGATGAGTCGGAATCCATCGTGCATACACCCGCCATGCGCCAAGAGGACGTGCCTGGGGCGGCACTTCGATTTGTGGCCTTGATGCTGAGGCTGGCGGATTTCCTGCTCTTACGAGAAGAGCATGTTGAAAGCACCTTCAAGGAAGATGCAGCTAGCCGCATCAAGGCTGCACTGGGAGATCGTGCGCGAATTTCTGAGAACGTATTGGTTAGTCCTCAGCTAACCGAGATTGCGCCAGATCTAATCATCAGGACTGACAAGCGCGATCCAGTCGCTGTATTTTTTGCGCAATCGGCACCTAGAGTGTATGAGGCCATCATTTTGCAGATGGCGGCCATTTACGAAGCAAGGCAAGCTCTATCTGTTATTGCGCTGTTGGAGACTGAGAACTCCATTTCTCGCGACATGCAGAAGAGGGCTTCAAATAGGCTCTCCGCGATAACCTTTTGGCGAGGTGATGAAGTCGCCTCGATTCAGCGCATTGAGCGTGAGGCTGTCGGTGCACAAGGATTGCTGCATTGAAGAAGAAGACAGACAAGCCAGTCGAAATTGAATTGCATCCCGACGCATGGGAGCGCTTCGAGCGCGCTGCTGAGGTGGTCGGTAAGAGCCCGCCGCAGCACCGGCAACGAGAGCCGGAAAAGTCGAAACCCGTAAAGCCACGGATAGGAACAAAAAAGGACTGATTCGCTGTCCACAGCGAGATCGCGGCGGGACCCATAGTCAACAACTTTAGTGCCATTTTCCCACGAATTAATTGCTGGCTGGCTCCTTGAAGCGCTGGCTTCCCGCCATACTATGAGTGAGTAGAGGAACCTGCGAGGGCCACCATGACTGCGACCACGCCCCTTGATAGTGAGATTCACCAGCTCGAAGCCGAGCTGGAACTCGACCCACGTTTCGTGCGCCTGAAACAACTCAGGAAGCTCCGCGAGGGCTATTTGGCCCTTCCGTCTGTCGCTCTTCCCGAACCCGAACATATTGATCCATACACCCTCGCGTCCGAGGGTATCCCTGCGCAACGCTCCGGCCGCCGGCGGTCGCCGGAGCGGGAGCTAGCCCTACAAGAGGCGCGCATGCTTCTGCGGGGCAAGACGGAGCCAACCAGGATCACAGAGATTGATGCACATCTGGAGGCAAGGGGCATCCGCCTCGGAGGCTCCGACCCGCTCAACAATCTCAGCGCGCTTCTTTCCGGATCGGGCGACTTCGTCGCGCATGGTCGCGCCGGATGGACGCTGGATCAGCCGCACTAGGGGGAGGATGGAATTACCCGGTCCAATCGCGGTCGAGATCGGGACAGTAATAGGCCGGGTCAAGTGGCTTCAACACTTGCCCGGCCAGACCGCAGACCGAAACGGACCTCGGTTGAGGTGACGCTAGAGCGCGGCTCACACTGCAAAGATAGCGACTCTGGCGCCATTTTCAACTGAGGTCTCCCAGCAATGCGCCACTAGGGAGACCTATCATGCGCGTCCAATACCCGTTGACTGCCCTAAAAGCTTCGTTTGCCAAATATCTCGTTGAGGTGAATGGCTGGAGCCAAACCAAAACTGCAATCTTCTTGGAACTTAACCAAGGCAGCGTGTCCCGCGCCGTGAATGGCAAGAGGCACGCGGGAGTGCCTCCGGTAGATCCATCGACGTACAAGCCGCCGTCGGCGCCGACGTCGTCATCATAAACTTCGTGAGGCGCCCCTGTCGGGCGCCTCATTTTTTCTTTGCCTTCAAACGAGCGAAGCGCCTCGCAAGCATCTTAATTTTTCGGGGCGTCTTTTTTGCCGTTAGGCCGTCGATAGGTCAGACGCTTGCCAACGATGCCCTTCGCCGCGATTTCAGCGCGGGTGTAAATCGTCAACGCCGAGCGCAACACGGTTGCTGTAACGGAAATCGAATTCAGCCAGATAGCGGTGCAGGTGCTTCTCGCCGCAGTGCTGATAGACCCCCTTCATGCCGCGCTTGAAGATGCTGTAGTAGCCCTCGACCGTGTTGGTCGAGATCACCTTATCGCCTTCACGGCGGACATATTCGTCCTTGCTATGCTTGACGCTGGAATGGTCCAGACCTTCGATATCGGCAATGATCTTGTAGGAAGCGGCTTCGTCCGTCATGAGCTGGGCCTCGCGGCTCAGGTTCTCGCGGATGATCGGCAGCAGATCGCCAGTGCGGACGCCGTCAACGTGGAAGCTGCGGGCCGAGCCGCCGCGCTCCACAAGCGTCATGACAACATTCTTGTGAGCCCATGCGGCTTTGCCCTTCTTCTGGCCTTCAAGACGACCGAAGAAAGTCTCGTCAACTTCAACGGCCTTGCCGCCGCTTCCCATCGGGGGGAGCAGGCCGCCAGTGCGCAGCGCCTCACGCAGGCGATGCATCATGAACCAAGTGGATTTGTAGCTGACGCCCAGCATGCGGTGCATCTGATGGGCGCTAATGCCCTTCTTGGATGCAGTCAGGAGGAACAGCGCAGCAAGCCACTTCGAGAGCGGGATTTTGGAGCGCTCGAAGACGGTCTTGACGGTCACGGTGAATTGCTCGCGGCAGGCCGCACACTGGTACAGACCCGGACGGTGAGCCTTGCCCTGAAGTGCCTTGATCTTGTCCTGATCGACATTGCCGCAGTGAGGGCAAACCGGGCCGTTCGGCCAAACCCGAGCCTCAAGCCATTCGCGGGCCTTGGTCTCATCGGTGAAGATCGGGTTCTGGAGGTTCGACATGGCAGGCAGCTCCTATGGGCTTCACTCTACCAATAAGTACTGCTTTGTCAAGGTTATAATCCCCATTCGCCCGGTCGCGCGTTCCGGTAGCCTCCGCACCCGTCGCGTATCGTAAGGTGCAGGGGAATGGCGGAGGCTGGCCGGCCAGTGCGCTCCCAGGGAGTTGCGGGGACGTGGCCGGTCGGCCGCGCCGCACCGGCTGGCGGCTTTGCGCCGGCGGGCCTTGGCATCTGGCCGGCAATCGTCGGAACGCTGCGCGAATGGGCCCGCGCCGAGGCCGGCCCCGGGAGGTTGTTGCCCTGGGTGCCAGTCGCCTTTGGTGGCGGCATCGCGCTGTACTTCGCCGCCGATCATGAGCCGGTGCTGTGGGTCGTTGCCGTGACCGCGGTCATGCTCGCGCTTGGCGCGGTCCTGCTGCGACGGAGCCGGCTGTTTGCCCTGGCGATCATGATCGCGGCGGTCGCGGCCGGTTTTGCCGTCGCGACCTGGAAGACGGCGCGCATCGCCCACACCGTGCTGGCCAAGCCGCTCTATTCGGTGTCGCTGTCGGGCTTCGTGGAGGCGCGCGACATCCGCGAGCGCACCGATCGTTTCGTGCTGCGCGTCAGCGCGATGGAGGCGCAGCGCAGCGACGTCAAGCTCGAGCGCGTGCGCCTGTCGGTGCGCAAGGGCACTGCGCCCGAGGTCGGCAGCTTCGTGCAATTGAAGGCGCGGCTGCTGCCGCCGATCTCGCCCGTGCGCCCCGGCAGCTACGATTTCTCGCGCGACATGTTCTTCCAGGGCATCGGCGCCTCCGGCTTCGTGATGGGCGCCATCACGGCCGCGCCGCCGCCGGATGCCGTCGGCTTGCGGCTGCGCTACGCGGCTTTCATGCAGGGCCTGCGCGATGCGATCGATGCCCGCATCCGTGCGACGCTCGAAGGCGACAATCGCGCGATCGCGACCGCGCTACTCACCGGGCGGCGCGATGCGATCACCGCGCCCGTGAACGACGCGATGTTCGTCTCGGGGCTCGGCCATGTGCTGTCGATCTCCGGCTATCACATGGCGGTCGTCGCCGGCGTCGTCTTCTTCGCGGTTCGCGCGCTGCTGGCGCTGATTCCGGGGCTGGCGGCCGGCTTCGCCATCAAGAAATGGTCGGCGGCCGCGGCGATGGTGGCGGCTGCGTTCTACCTGCTGCTGTCCGGCGCCGAGGTCGCGACGCAGAGATCGTTCTTCATGACGGCGGTGGTGTTGATCGCCGTGATGGTCGATCGCCGCGCCATCACGTTCCGGACGCTGGCGGTGGCCGCGCTGATCGTGCTCGCCGTCGCGCCCGAGGCGCTGGTTCATCCGAGTTTCCAGATGTCCTTTGCGGCAACCCTCGGGCTGGTGGCGCTGGTGCAGATCGGCATGCCGAACCTGCTGGCATCGCCCGATCATTCCGCAACGGCGCGGATCGCGCTGTGGGGCGGCCGCGAGATCGCGATGCTGTTCCTGGCCTCGTTGATCGCCGGGCTTGCGACCACGCCCTATGCCGCCTTCCACTTCCACCGCGTGACGCCATACGGCGTGCTCGCCAATCTCGGCGCGATGCCGGTGGTCTCGGCGCTGGTGATGCCGGCGGGGTTGCTGGGATTGCTCGCCGCGCCTTTCGGGCTCGACGGCGCGTTCTGGTGGCTGATGGGGATCGGGATCGAGTGGATGGTTGCGGTCTCGCGCTGGGTGGCGGCACTGCCGGGCGCAGTCGGCCGCATTTCCGCGTTCGGGATCGCGCCGCTGATCGCGGCGAGCCTCGGGATCATCGTGATGGGGCTGCTGCGCACGCCCCTGCGCTGGTCCGGTGCCGTGGTGCTGCTTGCCGCGATCCTCTGGGCGATGTCGGTGCGGCAGCCCGACATCCTGATTGCCGGGGATGGCGCGAGCGTCGCCGTGCGGGGCCGGGACGGGCGGCTGCATGTGATCCGCGCCAGCAAGGATGGCTTCCTGCTGAGGGAGTGGTTGGCCGCCGATGCCGATCCGCGCGATGCCGGCAGCGCCTCGTTGGCCGACGGTGTGTCGTGTGACGAGTCCGGCTGCGTGACGCCGCTCGCGGACGGACGGCTTGTCGCGTTGGCGTTGCGCATCGACGCTCTGGCTGATGATTGCAGCCGCGCCGCGCTGGTGGTGACCGCGCGGCCCACGCCGCCCGATTGCGCGGCGATGGTGGTCGACAGGCCGCGGCTCGCCAGTCAGGGTGCGCTGGCTCTGACGCAGAGTGGTGACGGCTTCTCGGTTCGGGCGGTGAGGGCGAGAGGCACAAGCCGCCCCTGGCTGCCGGCCGGCGCCGGCGAGGGGGATTTCGACGGCAGCCTTGCGCCGAAGACGGCCGTGCCCCGCAACCGGGACGCAACGCCATCGGAGATGGACTTGCAGGCGGACGATTGAGGAGCGATGCGGGGGAGGTCGGTCGGACGGGATCTCGCAGGACGCAAACCATACCATCTCGCCGGCCTCGGCCGGCGATGGCATTTCATTCCTGGCCCACGACCATCGGCCGGGGGCGACGACGTCAGCCGATCGGCAGGCGCGTGATCGTGGACCGCGTGTCGGCGACGATCTGCGGCTTGTGCTCGCGTTCGCCAACCGGCTGGGTCACCGGCAGCTGCAGCACGGTCGCGCGCTGGCCTTCGACGAGCTGTGTCACCAGCACGTATTTGCCGTCGGGGAATTCGATCGCGTCATGATGGCGATCGGGAATGTGCGGGTCGATCTTGCCGAACTTGCCGACGCGGGAGTTCACGGTGCGCGTCCAGATCCAGCGATTGTCGTAACGGACGTTGTCGGCGAAAGCGAGCTCCGTTCCCGGCAGCAAGCAGACCGCGACGGAGAGGTCGGCTTCGGAGGCGAAGCCGCGCGTCGACGTGCCACGGAAGGTTGTCGTGACGATCGTCTCGCCGACTTCGGCGGGGCGCGTCGCGACAGCATGCAGGCTGTAGTCACACATTGGGTGCTCCTCATGCGAAGATAGCAACCCGCACCTCTTTTGGAGGCGCAGGCCTCTATCAGGGTGGAAGCACGCAACGTTCTGCTTCGTTGTAGGCAAATCTGCGGCTGGGCGCCGCATGCCGCGATCACATTATCTTTCCCGGATTCGATAGGAACAAAACCGACGCCTGTGTATTCGGAAGGCGCGTGTCAGCGCCTCGTGGGCGCCGACCAGCCTGGGTATTGCCGCTCGCTTTTGCCGAATGGCGGTGCGATTGTATGGCGACGGCTTACATCGCCGATGCTGCGATCGGCGCCGTAACATCGTCCATGATAAGTCTGGCGCATCACGTGTCCTCGCACTCTCAGGCCGCGAAGCGATGATGCGTCGTATCGAGGTTGTGGCGCCGAAAGAGGGGGCCGGACAATCTGAGCAGAACCGGA
Organism: Bradyrhizobium diversitatis; assembly: GCF_016031635.1. Classification (GTDB taxonomy): domain Bacteria; phylum Pseudomonadota; class Alphaproteobacteria; order Rhizobiales; family Xanthobacteraceae; genus Bradyrhizobium; species Bradyrhizobium diversitatis. The sequence goes on along the minus strand of NZ_JACEGD010000011.1, from coordinate 382,764 downwards.
AAAACCATCCAGCCGGAGCGGACAGCCATCCGCTCCAATCGATATCGAACGACCGCTCAGTACTTGCGGTAAAGCCCGATCAGCTTGCCCTGAATCTTCACGCGGTTCGGCGGAAGAATGCGGACCTCGTAGGCGGCGTTGGCGGGCTCGAGCGCGATCGAGGCCCCGCGGCGGCGGAAGCGCTTGAGCGTGGCCTCCTCGTCGTCGATCAGCGCCACCACGATGTCGCCGGTATCGGCGCTCTCGTTGCGCTGGATCAGCGCCATGTCGCCATCAAGGATGCCGGCCTCGACCATCGAATCGCCGCGCACTTCGAGCGCGTAGTGCTCGCCCGAGCCGAGCATGTCGGGCGGCACGCTGATGGTGTGGCTGCGCGTCTGCAACGCCTCGATCGGCGTGCCGGCCGCGATGCGGCCCATCACGGGCACGGCGACGGGACGCTCGCCCTCGTCCACAGGCGGGCTGGAGGTCGCGCGCACCTTGCCGAGATTGCCCTCGATGACGCTCGGCGTGAAGCCGCGGCGACTGCCGGCGGCGGCCTGCAGCTCGGGCAGCTTGATCACCTCGATGGCGCGGGCGCGGTTGGGCAGGCGGCGGATGAAGCCGCGCTCCTCGAGCGCAGTGATCAGGCGATGGATGCCCGACTTCGAGCGCAGGTCGAGCGCATCCTTCATCTCGTCGAAGGACGGCGGCACGCCGCTTTCCTTCAGACGTTCGCTGATGAATCGCAGAAGCTCGTATTGTTTGCGCGTCAACATCTCGACCAAAGTCCCCCGGTTGATGTCGTTCAAGTCCGAGACGAGGAAGTCAGCGATAAGCCGCTACATCCTCGAAACAAATCATGAACGGACACTATATGTTCGATATGTGTTCCGCAACTGCTTAATTTACGGTGAACAGAGCAAAGCTCGCGCGATGCGTGTGGCCATGCAGCTCAGGCGGGCAGGCGCAGCACCTCGCAAGGCGTGCCGGCCTCGGCCCTCGGCGCGAACGGTGCGCGCACGAGAAGTACCTCTGCCGCAGCGAGATTCGCAAGCAGAGAGGAGTCCTGATGGCTGACGGGAAGAGCGACGAGCGTGCCGTCGTCGCGCTGTTCCAGGCGCGCACGCAGATAATCCTCGCGCTGGTCATTGGCACCGAGATCGCGGCCCAGCACGGCGCGCTCGCGGCGATGATGGATCACTGAACGGCCCGACAGGGCGCGAATCAACGGCACCATGAACAGGAAGGCGCACACGTAGGACGACACGGGATTGCCGGGCAGGCCGATCACGCGCATTGCGCCGAGCCGTCCGTGCATCATCGGCTTGCCGGGCCGAATCGCGATCTTCCAGAACGCCATCGAGATGCCTTCGTCCTTGAGCGCCTGCTGGACCAGATCGTGGTCGCCGACCGAGGCACCACCGGTCGTGATCAGGATGTCGGCGCCGCTCTCCCGGGCGCGACGGATGCCGGCGGAAGTGGCCTCCAGCGTATCGGCGGCGACGCCGAGGTCGATGGTCTCGGCGCCCTCGCTGCGGGCGAGCGCGTGCAGGGCATAGCCATTGGAATAGACGATCTGGCCGTGTCCGGGCGTAGTGCCGGGCATCACCAGCTCGTCGCCGGTGGCGAGGATCGCAACCCTCGGACGGCGGCGGACGGCGAGATGCGCGTGATTCATTCCCGCAGCCAGCGCGAGATCGCGCTCGGTGAGACGGCTTCCCTCGCGGAGCAGCACGTCTCCCTCGCGGAAGTCGACGCCGGCGGGGCGAATGTGCCGACCGGGAATCGCGGCTTCCTTGATCGTGACGAGCTTGCCTTCCGCGACAGTGTCCTCCTGGATCACGACCGCATCGGCGCCGTCGGGAACGACGCCGCCGGTGAAGATCCGCACGGCTTCGCCGGGGCCGACCCTTCCCGCGAACGGACGACCCGCCGCGACCTCACCGACGACCGTCAGCCGGGAATCGATCGTTGCCGCGTCGGCCGCGCGCACGGCATAGCCGTCCATCGCCGACATCGCCTGCGGTGGCTGCGTGCGCCGCGCCGCGACATCGTGCGCGAGCACGCGATGGTAGGCCTCATTGAGGGAGACCATCTCTTCAGGCAGCGGCTCTGCATCCGCCAGCACCGCGGCAAGCGCGTCAGAAACCGGCATGAGGGCCACGGGCGAACTCCGCAACAAATCGGGACTGGGTCGGCATGGTTCTAGCCGAGCGGAGGAGCTGACGCAAAAGGCGGCGCTCAGTCGAAGACGCACTTCCTTTCGGCGCAAGGTCGGCTTAACTTATACTGATGACAAAATTGCTCGAAAAGGCGCTCCAAGCCGTGCGGCAGCTTCCTGCGGATAGCCAGGATGAGATCGCGCGCGCGATGTTGGCTCTGACCGGCAACGCAGGGGAGCCCGAGGAAATCGATCCCAGCCATCTTCCGGCGGTCCTTGAGGGGCTCGCACAAGCGAACCTCCGGCAGTTTGCGTCTGATACCGAGGTCGAAGCCGCGTTTCGCCGCTTCGAGGGATGAAGCTCAGATTCACACCACGCGCAGCCCAAGATCTGATTAGCATTGCCGACTATGTCAGAGAGCGCAGCCCGCGAGGCGCGTTACGCGTGCGTGCTGCGATCCTTGAATCGCTTCAAAATCTCGTTCGCTTTCCGCGGCTTGGGAGACCACAGAAGGTCGAGGGCGTACGCAAGCTGGTGACGCGGCGGTACCCTTATCTGGCTTATTACCGGCTGGACGAAGAAGCTGGCGAAATCGTCATTCTCACAATCCAGCATCCCGCGCAGGAACGCGAGCACTCGGACGTCTGAGGTGACTCAAATCCGCCGGGGCATGATCCGGAAGGCGAGACAGACCGGCACGAGGATGGCCGTGGCGAGGACGAGAATGACGAGCGCCACGGCCAACATCGGTCAACGTCCTGTCGGATCGCTCGGACCGACGTCCGATGCCACGTCGGGAGCTCTAGGATCCTGATCCTTGTCGGGCAGCGGATCGGCCTGGGACTTCAGGTCGGCCGCCTTGCTGATCAGCTTGGCGGAAAGATCAGAATCCGAGGTGGTTCTGGCGAATTCAAGCAGGAGAGAGGCCTGCTTGGTGAGATAGGTTTTGCCCAGCACGTCGATCCGTCCGATGTAGAAATCCCAACCGACTCATGAGTCCGAAGGGTGGTATTCCGTTCCCGGAACTCCGTACAAAAATGCACAGAGGCGTTGGGTTCCTCATCTCCTGCAATTGAGTTCCGGAAACCAAGGGGCGCTGCAGACATCTCGCGGCACCCCGGTTGGCGTCAGATCCCAAGCGCCCTCAATGCGTTCCCGACGTCGCCGGGCGACGTCACGTGCACGGCGTTCAAACCTCGCGCCCGCGCGCCCTCGATGTTCTCCGCGAGGTCGTCGAAGAACACGATACGACCGGCCGGCACGCCGATCGCGGCGACGACGTGGTCGAACGCCTCCGCGTCCGGTTTGCGCAGGCCGATGCTGGACGACAGATACAGCTCGCGGAAATGGCCGAGCAGGCCGGCATATTCCTTCGAAAAATAGTCAACGTGCGGCCGATTGGTGTTGGAGAAGGCATAGAGCGGCATCTGCTTCGCCGCGCGCGGCAACAGCTCGGCGATGTCGGGCATCTCGCCTGCGAAGATCGCGTTCCAGCCTTCCAGGAACTGCGCATCCGAGATGCCGATTCCGAGCGACGCGCGCAGCGAGCCGAAATAATCCTCGTCGCTGATCTTGCCCATCTCGTGCAGGCGGTAGGCCTCGTCACGCACATAGCGCGCGACGATCGCCTCGGGCTCGCAGCCGGCATGTCCCGCCCAGCAGGCGATCGCCTTGGAGAAGTCGATGTCGAGCACGACGCGCCCGAGATCGAACAGCAGCGCATCCGCGCTGCCGGGAGAGAGCGATGTCATTGCGTCCTTTTCACTTCAGTATGGCAAGTCAGTAACGATAAGGCTCATGATCGAACAGCGGGAACGCGCTGAACACGCTGGGGGCGTTGGTGGCGGTTGCCGGATGCAGGCAGGATTTGTCGATCTCGGCGAATGAGGTGGCGCCCAGGAGGCCAAGGCAGCGCAGCACCTCGTCCTCGAGCAGTTCCAGCATCCGGGTGACACCGGCTTCGCCCGCTGCCGCCAGCGCCCAGCATTGCAGCCGGCCGATGCCGACGAGGTCCGCGCCCGCCGCGATCGCCTTGACGATGTCGGTGCCGCGGCCGAAGCCGCCGTCGACCATGATCTTGGCGCGGCCCTTCACGGCATCGACGATCTCGGGCAGCACATGCATGGCGCCGCGGCCGTGGTCGAGCTGGCGGCCGCCATGGTTGGAGACGTAGATCCACTCGACGCCGTGATCGAGCGCGATCAGCGCGTCTTCTGCCGTGGCAATGCCCTTGAGGATCAGCGGTATTTTGAACTTGTCCTTGATCATCTTCACGGTCCGCCATTCCAGGCCCTTCTGGAAATCGCCGCCGGTGGCGCGCAGACGACTCTCGCGAACGTAGCGCTTGGCGATGTCGCGTTCACGACGGCTGTAATGGGCGGTGTCGACGGTCAGGCAGAAGGCGGCATAGGCGTTCTTCTCGGCCCGGCTGACGACATCGGCGACGAAGGCATCGTCGCCGCGGACATAAAGCTGATAGAGGCGCAGCGCGTCGGGCGCGGCTTCGGCGGTCTTCTCGAGTCCTGGCTCGGATACCGAGCTCAGCATGTGCGCCGCACCGAAAGTGCCGGCGGCGCGTGCCACGCTTGACGCGCCATCCGGATCGAAGATCTCGAGGGCGCCGACCGGGGCGAGCACCACCGGCAGGCGCATCCTGCGGCCGAATTGATCGACCCCTCCGTCGACCTTGCGGACATCGCGCAGCACGCGCGGGCGGAAGGCGATCTCGTCCAGCGCCATGCGGTTGCGGCGCATTGTGGTCTCGGTCTCGGCCGCGCCGACGATGTAGTCCCAGGCGTTCTGGTTCAGGTTGGCGCGCGCTTTCCGGATGAACTCGTGCAGGTTCTGGAACAGCTCGTTGCTGGCGCCGAGTTCGACGTTCCTTTCAGGCCGGATGCGGGGCGCTTCGTTCATTGTTGTCCTCCCGAGAATTTGAAGTCTTATTGCCATCGCCTATCGCGTCCGGCTCTGCAAAACCATCCTAAAATCGCATAGCTGCGAGGCGTGGGCGGCCCGACCGGTTTCCGCTTCGCGCGAAACACTCGGAACGTTGCCAAAAGTTTAGGCCAAGGCGAAGGGATTTCTTCGTATACCCGCCAGCGTGGTATCCCGGCCTTGAAGAAACCGGAATGGTATTGTGAGAAGTGGGCTGGATCGCCATTTGCTGTGCATGGCGCTCCCAACCCGAAGAGAACCGCCAAGCAAAAGGCTACGTGATCCATGCGGAAAACCCTGCTGTTCCCCCTCGGCGCGCTCACCGGAGCGTGTCTGACTCTTCTGGTAGCCGGCCCGCACAGCGGAGTATGGGCGGCGCGGGCAGCAGCGACCGCGGACGATGCCTATTCCCAGCTCAATTTGTTCGGCGCGGTGTTCGAGCGGGTCAAGGCCAGCTATGTCGAGAAGCCCGACAACGCCAAGCTGATCGAGGGCGCGATCACCGGCATGGTGACCTCGCTCGATCCGCACTCGCGCTACATGAACGCCAAGGCCTGGACCGAGATGCAGGAGACCACCTCCGGCGAGTTCGGCGGGCTCGGCATCGAGGTCACCATGGAGGATGGCCTCGTCAAGGTGGTCTCGCCGATCGACGATACGCCGGCCTCGAAGGCCGGCATCATGTCAGGCGACCTCATCAGCAAGATCGACGGCGAGGCGGTACAGGGCATGACGCTCGAGCAGGCCGTCAACAAGATGAAGGGCCCGGTCGATACCAAGACCAAGCTCACCATCGTGCGCAAGGGCGCGGACGCACCGCTCGACGTTTCGATCACGCGCGAAATCATCCATGTGCGCCCGGTGCGCTTCCACGTCGAGAACGGCGACATCGGCTATATCCGCGTCACCTCTTTCAACGAGCAGACCACCGACGGCCTGAAGAAGGCGATCGCGTCGATCTCCAAGCAGGTCCCGGCGGAGAAGCTCGCAGGTTACGTGATGGATCTGCGCAACAATCCGGGTGGACTGCTCGATCAGGCCGTGTCGGTGTCGAGCGCCTTCCTGCAGCGGGGCGAGGTCGTCTCGACCCGCGGCCGCAATGCGGACGAGACTCAGCGTTTCACCGCACATGGCGGCGATCTCACCAAGGGCAAGCCGCTCGTGGTCCTGATCAATGGCGGATCGGCCTCGGCCTCGGAGATCGTGGCCGGCGCGCTGCACGACCACAAGCGGGCGACGCTGATTGGCACGCGCTCGTTCGGCAAGGGCTCCGTGCAGACCATCATTCCGCTCGGCTCCGGCAATGGCGCGCTCGCGCTGACCACGGCGCGATACTACACGCCGTCGGGCCGCTCGATCCAGGCTCAGGGCATCGCGCCCGACATCGAGATCCTCCAGGACGTGCCGCCCGAGCTGAAGGGCCGGATGGACACCATGGCGGAATCCCAGATGCGCGGCCATCTGTCGGCTTCCGACGGCACCGAGCAGACCGGATCGCAGTCCTATGTCCCGCCGGAAGAGAAGGACGACAAGGCCCTGCACGCAGCGTTCGACTTCCTCCACGGCGTTACGGCAAATGCCGTCGCTGCCAAGCCTGCGACGAAGGCTGCAGTGCCGAACTAGACCCTGCGAGATCCCCAGACATCGATCGCCCGGGAGTGGATGACCCCTCCCGGGCGAATTCGTTTTGGGTTGTCTCAGCTCGGGTTCATGGCGGCGAAGGTCGTCTCGTAGCGGCCCTCACGCTCGGCCCATCGACGAGCGCGGTCGCGTTCGACAAGCACTTCATCGCGGGGATGAACCCGCAGCTCTAGCAATTGCATGACCTCTGCGATGTAGGCTGGCAACGGCATCGCGCGCTCATCGCTTGCCTGCCGCGCGCCGGTAAGCTCGGTCTGGACATAGGGCGGTGCGAGCTCCAGCACCTCGACCGGAATCCTGCGGAGCTGATGCCGCAGCGATTGCAGCCAGGAATGCAGGAACGCCTTGCTGGCGCAGTAGGTCGGGAAGTCGGCGCGCGGCACAAAGGCGAGATTCGAGCCGGTTGCGATGATCGTAGCGTTCTGCTGCTTTTTCACCGCCGGCAGGAACGCCGCCGTCACGCGCAGCACGCCGAGAATGTTGGTCTCGACGATCGCCTCCGCGTCGGAGGTGTTCCAACCATCATCGGTCATGTCCTCCGCTCGCGAGATGCCAGCGTTGGCGATCAGCACGTTGAGCTCGGGAAATCGTGCGCGCATGTCGGCCGACAGGCGCGGCAGGCTCGATGGATCGTCGAGGTCGAGCGGCATGCCGATCAGGCCGGGGCGCCCAGCCGTGATCTGATCAAGCAGGGCTTGCCGTCGCCCCGTCACGATGACGCGGTTGCCGCGATCGTGAAAAGCCTTGGCGAGCGCACGGCCGATGCCGCTGGTGCCGCCCGTGACGAGAATCGTGTTGCCAGTCATCTTCATGGTGTTGCCTTTCGATTGAAAAGGCCACGGCAACCCTCGAAATCCTCATGGCGAGCCATCCGACAAGACAGCCGGCATCGCGGCATTCGTGCCGGATTCGGCATCTTGAACGGGTAGGCGTCCGCAAACAGGAGGTGTGATGGCATGACCGTGGCGTCTCGTGAATCGAGATCTCCCTGCTGGGATCCTCTCGACAAAGGACGCGTTGGATGACGGTAACGCCTACGGCAGCGGCATCACAGCGGCTGCAAGAGTGGAAATACTTGGACCCAGCGTAACCGTCAAGCGCGATGGGTCGCGGAGGACCTAGCTTGCCTCGCGGCGGCGGCCTTCACTGCCTTCGCGCCGGGCGAGCCGGCTGCGGTGCAGCGCGAACAGCTCCAGCATCTTGTCGGCCGGCTTGGCGGCGCTGAACAGATAGCCCTGCATCTCGGAGCAGCCGAGCGTGCGAAGCAGGCGGCGCTGCTCCTCGGTCTCGACGCCCTCGGCCGTGGTGGTCATGCGGCGGGAGGTCGCCAGGTTGACGACGGCCTGAACGATGCTGGCGGAGCCGTCGGGGCGTGCGATGTCGTCGACGAAGCAGCGGTCGATCTTGATCTTGTCGAAGGGGAAGCGGTGCAGATAGCTCAGGGATGAGTAGCCGGTGCCGAAATCGTCGAGCGCGATGCGCACGCCGATGGCTCGGAGCTGGTGCAGGATCGCGAGCGCGGCATCGTCGTCGCGGATCAGGACTGCTTCGGTGATCTCGAGCTCGAGCCGGCTCGCCGGCAGGTTCGACGCGGCGAGCGCCGCCATGATCTTCAGCGCCAGCGTGCCGCTCTTGAACTGCACCGGCGAGACGTTGACGGCGAGGCGGATGTCGTCGGGCCAGGTGGCCGCGTCCCGGCACGCGGTCGCCAGCACCCATTCGCCGATCTCGTTGATGAGGCCGGTGTCCTCGGCGATCGGGATGAATTCGGCCGGCGAGACCATGCCGCGCTCGGGATGACGCCAGCGCACCAATGCCTCGCAGCCGGTGATGCGGTCATCCTTCAGGCCGAGGCAGGGCTGGTAATGAACCTCGAGCCCGCCTTCGAACCCGCCTTGGGCGATGGCGTGGCGCAGGTCGCTCTCGAGCTGACGGCGCTCGCGGACCCTGGTGTCCATCTCCGGCTCGAAGAAGCGGTAGGTGCGGCGTCCGGCGGACTTCGCCGCGTACATCGCCATGTCCGCGTTCTTGAGGATCTGGTCCAGCACCGTTCCGTGTTCCGGCGCAAGCGCAATGCCGATGCTGGCGTCGGTGGTGAGATGATGGCCCATGCAGTCGAACGGCGTGCGGATGGTCTCGAAGACTCGCGCGACGAGTTCGTCGACCTGGTCCGGCGACATCACCGCGCTCTGCACGATGGCGAATTCGTCGCCACCGAGTCGCGCCACGAAGTCCGCCGGGCCTGCACAGCGCTGGAGGCTCGCGGCTACCGATTTCAACAGCTCGTCGCCGACGAGATGGCCGAGCGCGTCGTTGACGCCCTTGAACTCGTCGATGTCGATGTAATGCACCGCGACCTGCTCGCCGTCGCGGATCGCGGCCAGCTCTTGCCGCAGATGCTCGTGGAACATGGCGCGGTTGGGCAGATCCGTGAGCGCGTCGTAATGGGCGAGGTGGGTGATGCGCTCCTCGATGCGACGGCGCTCCGTGATGTCCTCATGGGTCGCCACCCAGCCGCCATCCGCGAGCGGTTCGTTGAGGATGTGGATCGAGCGGCCATCGGCGGTATCGACCACCATGGAGTTGCGGAGATGAATGTCCTTCAGGACGCGCGCGACGTAGGCGTCGACGTCGCCGGTGAACGAGCCGGTCGCCTTGCGATGAGCGATGATGTCGCGGAAACGGGAGCCGGGCTTCACGACCTTGGCCGACAAACCGTACATCTCGAGATAGCGCTGGTTGCAGACCACGAGCCGCTGCTCGGCGTCGAACAGCAAGAGGCCTTGCGTCATGTTGTTGACGGCGCGGTCGAGCCGCTGTTTCTCCAGCGTCAGCCGTTCGCGCGAAAGGCGGTGCTGCTCCAGCAGCTTGCGCACGATCGCAATCAGCACGCCTGCGATGGCGAGCGCGGAAGAGGCGGCGACCGAGATCAGGATGCCGATCTGTTCCCGCCAGTCGGTCAGGGCCGCCGCGCGCGTCGTGCTGGCCATCATCAGGATCGGGAAGTGCGGCAGGGCACGCGCCGAGATCAGCCGGTCCTCGCCGTCGACGGGGCTCGTGAAGCGGCCGGCGAAGTGATCGAGGCCGAAAATCCTCTGATGTGCGAACGAACCGGTCTTGAAATTACGTCCCATCAGTTCGCTGGAATGGGGATAACGGGCGAGCAGCGTGCCGTCGCGATGCAGCATCGAGATCGTCGCGCCTTCGCCGAGCACGACGGAGGCGAAGAATTTCTCGAAGTTGGCTGGTTCGATGCCGCGTCCGACGACACCGAGGAACTCGCCGCTGGGCCCGACGATCTTCCGGGCCACCAGGATGGTCCATGCGCCCGAGACGCGGCTATGCAGCGGCTCGATCAGGACATCAGGCGAAAAGGGATCGTATTTGAAGGTGCGGAAGTAGGCGCGATCGGCCACGTTCACCTTGGGAGCCGGCCATGCCGTCGACGAATTGATCAGATTGCCTTCGGCATCGGTGACGTTGACGCCGCCGATGTAGGGCAGCGCCTCGATCTTCGACCGCAGCATCCGGTGGACGTCCTCGCCCGAAAGGCGCTTGCGATAGTCTTCCCCGGTCGTGATTCCGATCGAACGGACGTGGTCGACGAAATCCTTCTGGATGACCGCGAAATCCTGCAACTGCTGATCGAAATGATGAGCGAGCAGCAGCACGGTGTTTTCCAGCTCGCGGCCGGAGTTGCGCAGCGCCCGCTCGCGGAAATTCTGCGCCATCAGGACAGAGCCGATGGCGATGGCCGCGATCAGCAGCGTGCCGCCCACCACCAGCCAGCGGATCGGTCCGCCGCGCACGAAGGCTTGGTCAAAGAGGCGACTGCCGAATTTCGTCATCATGCTGGATCATTGCCGGGCACACCTCAGGATCAATTCTTGGCCCTGGAAACATCCGTTGGTTTACGGGAACGGTGTGGAGGCAAAGTTAGGAAGCGCGGTTAACGCAACATGAAAGGCCGCGCTCAAAAGCAATCGATGTGCGCCGCGCGAGAGGCGGTTCGCCGCAGCAAGCGGTTTCAGGCGCGGTAGTGGCCGGATTTGCCGCCGAGCTTCTCGACCAGGTGGATGTCTTCGATGCGCACGCCGCGCTCGACCGCCTTGATCATGTCGTAGATGGTGAGGCAGGCGACCGAGACCGCCGTGAGCGCCTCCATCTCGACGCCGGTCGGTCCGGTCACCTTCACGCTGGCCCGTACCACGCAGCCCGGCAGCTTGGCGTCAGGCTCGATATCGACGATGACCTTCGACAGCGCGAGCGGATGACAGAGCGGGATCAGCTCCGAGGTGCGCTTGGCGGCCATGATGCCGGCGATACGCGCGGTGCCGAGCACGTCGCCTTTCTTGGCGTTGCCGGATACGATCAGGTCGAGCGTCGCCCTGGTCATGACGACGCGGCCTTCCGCGACAGCAAGCCGCTCGGTCGCGGGCTTGTCCGAGACGTCGACCATCCGCGCCTCGCCGGAGGCGCCGATATGGGTGAGGGCGGGGCCGACCTTGGATTTGGCCGGCTTCGTCCTGGCTGGCCTCGTCTTGGCTGGCCTCGTCTTGGCTGGCTTGCGCGCCATATCAGCGCGTGCCCATCGTGTTGCGCGCGAGCAGCGCGCGCGTCGCCGCAGCGACGTCGGCCTGCCGCATCAGGCTTTCACCGACGAGGAACGTCGCTATGCCGACGCGCTCGAGCCGGGCGAGATCTTCTGGCGTGAAGATACCGCTCTCGCCGACCATCAGTCGGTCCCGAGGGATCAGCGGCGCCAGCGCCTCGCTGGTCGCAAGCGTGGTCTCGAAGGTGCGCAGGTTGCGGTTGTTGACGCCGATCATCGGCGACCGCAGCTTCAGCGCCCGCTCGAGCTCGGCGCGGTCATGGATCTCGATCAGGACGTCCATGCCATGGGCGACGGCGGCGTCTTCGATATCCCTCGCGGCGGCATCATCGAGCGCCGCCATGATGATCAGGATGCAGTCGGCGCCGTGCGCGCGGGCCTCGACCACCTGATAGGTGTCGAACATGAAATCCTTGCGCAGCACCGGCAGTGACGTTGCCGCGCGCGCCGCCACCAGGAAGTCGAGATGGCCCTGGAACGAGGGCGTATCCGTCAGCACCGACAGACAGGCCGCGCCGCCCGCCTCATAGGCTCTTGCGAGTGCCGGCGGGTCGAAATCGGCGCGGATGAGACCCTTGGAGGGCGAGGCCTTCTTGATCTCGGCGATCAGCGCGTAGTCGCCGTTGGCAACCTTGCTCTTGATCGCGCGGAGGAAACCACGCGGCGTGGATGCGGCCTTGGCTTGCGCCTCCACGGCGGAGAGCGGACGCGTCCGCTTCGCTGCCGCGATCTCCTCGCGCTTATAGGTCTCGATCTTGGTCAGGATGTCGGGCATGCGGGAGTTCAGCTGTTGGAGACTGCGACCAGGTGCTTCAGCTTCGCGTTGGCCGCGCCGCTGTCGATCGAGCGGGCGCCGATCGCGACGCCCTCCTTGAGGTCCTTGGCGCGGCCGGCCACGACCAGCGCGGCCGCGGCGTTGATCAGCGCCACGTCGCGATAGGGGCTCGGCTTGCCGTCGAGCACGCTTTGCAGCGCGATCGCATTGGCATCGGCGTCACCGCCCCTGAGCGCGCCGGCCTCGCAACGCGACAGTCCGGCCTCCTCGGGCGTCACCTCGAAATTCCGGATCTCGCCATTGTGGAGCGCGGAGACGAAGGTCGGGCCGGTGAGGGTGATCTCGTCGAGGCCGTCGGAGCCATGCACGACCCAGGCGGATTCCGAGCCGAGGTTCTTCAGCACCTGCGCCAGCGGCTGCACCCATTGCCTGGAGAAAACGCCGACCATCTGCCGCTTCACGCCGGCCGGATTGGACAGGGGGCCGAGCAGGTTGAAGATCGTGCGCGTGGCAAGTTCGACCCGGGTCGGGCCGACGTTCTTCATCGCGGGGTGGTGGGCGGGAGCGAACATGAAGCCGATGCCGCATTCGCGCACGCAGCGTCCGACCTGCTCCGGCTTCAGGTCGATCTTCACCCCGAGCGAGGCCAGCACGTCGGCGGCGCCCGAGCGCGACGACAGCGCGCGGTTGCCGTGCTTGGCGACCGGCACGCCGGCGCCCGAGACGATGAAGGAGGCGCAGGTCGAGACGTTGACCGAGCCGGAGCCGTCGCCGCCGGTGCCGACGATGTCGACGGCTTCGGGCGGCGCCGTCACGGTCAGCATCTTGGAGCGCATCGCAGAAACGGCGCCGGTGATCTCGTCCACGGTCTCACCGCGCACGCGCAGCGCCATCAGCAGCCCGCCCATCTGCGATGGCGTGGCCTCGCCCGACATCATGGCGTCGAAGGCGGAAGCGGCTTCGTCACGCGACAGGCTGGCGCCGGTCGCCACTTTTCCAATGATCGATTTCAGGTCGTCCATCGCGTGCTTTCAACTCACTGGTTCACGCCGGTCACCTGCGCGAAGGCGGCCTGATTGATGGTGGTCCCGATGTCGGTCTCGAGCTTGTTGACGTAGGAGGCAACCTGCTCCTCGGTCAGGGCCCGGTCGAGGCTCTCCTTCAGCTTCTTGACCGCGTCGGAGGCGGCATCGACCGCGGGATCGACGATGTCGGTGACGCGGAAGACGATGACCTCGCTGCCGCCGCTCACGGCCGTCTGTCCGACGCCGTCCTTGGCGGTACGGAAGGCGGCCGACACGAGGGTGGCGGGCACGCCGGCGGGCGAGTCGTCGCGCTTGAAGCCGGTCGCGGTCTCGACCTTGGCGCCAACAGCGGCGGCCTCGTCAGCGAGCTTGCCGCCTGCTTCGAGCTTCTGCACCATCTCCGTCGCCTTGGCCTTCAGCCTGGCCGCGATCTGGTCCTGGCGCCAGCGCGCCTCGACCTGGTCGCGGACCTCGTCGAGATTTCGGTCGCGCGAGGGCGTGATGGCGAGCACGTCGTACCAGACATAGCCGCCCTTGAACGAGATTGCGTCGTTGTCGACGCCGACGTCGGTGTTGAAGGCTTGCGACACCACGTCGAGACCCTGCGGGATGCTGGCGACCGGCTCGCCGTTCGGGGCGCGGCCGGAGCGGTCGACGGCGTCGATGGTCACGGCGGTGAGGCCCAGCTTCTGCGCCGCGTCGATCACGCTGGAGCCGCCGCCGCGCTCGTCTTCCATCTTGTCGCGGAGATCGGCGACCTTGACGCGCGCGCGCTCGGTCGCGATCTCGCGCTTGATGTCGCCGGCAAGGCTGGCGTAGTCCGCCTCTTTGCCCGGCTCGATCTTGTCGACCCTGACAATGGAGGTGCCGAGAGCGCCCTGGATCGGCTGGCTGATCTCCCCGACGGGAAGTGCGAAGGCGGCGTCGCCGACCGCGGGAGTGAGCGAAGACTTGGTCACGAGCCCGAGGTCGATGTCGGAGGCACTCAGCCCACGCTCCTTGCCGAGGTCTTCGAACGACAGCCCGCCGACGAGACGCTCGCGTGCCGCTTGCGCGTCGGCGACGTTCGGAAACACGATCTGCTGGATTTGTCGCTTCTCCGGCGTGCCGAGCCGGTCCTTGCGCTGCTCGAACACCTTCCTGGCGTCCTCGTCCGAGACCTCGGTCCATTTGCCGATGTCTTCCGGCGAGATCACGACGAAGGCGATCTTGCGGTATTCGGGCGCGCGGAACTGGACCTTGTGATCCTCGAAATAGGTGGCGAGGGCTTCGGGCGAGGGCGCGTCGATGGTGCCTGCCTGCGCGGCGTCGAGCTTGACGAATTCAATGGAGCGCTGCTCGTTCTGGAAGCGCGTGAGCGCGTCGATCATGGCCTTCGGCGGCTCAAGGCCGGCGCCGATCGTGCCGGTGATCTGGCGGCGCAGCGACACCTTGCGTTGCTCGGCGACGTAGCGCTGCTCGGTATAGCCGAAATTGCGGATCACGGCCTGGAAGCGGTTCGCATCGAAATTGCCGCCGACACCCTTGAAGTTGGGATCGTTCATGATGACCTGGCGGATCTGGTCGTCGGTCTGGCCGAGCCCGAGCCGGCGCGCCTCTTCGTCGAGGGCGGCTTCCGCGATGGTCTGCTGGAGCACCTGGCGATCGATGCCGAAGGCGCGGGCCTGGTCGGGCGTCAACGGCCGGCCGAACTGGCGGCTGATCTGCTGGAGGCGGTCGGTGTAGATCTGGCGGAACTCGTTGAGCGAAATCTCCGTGCTGCCGATTTTGGCCACCGTGGACTGCCCGAAGCCCTTGAAGATGTCGGCGATGCCCCAAATGCCGAAACTGATGATCAACACGCCCATCACAATGGCCATGATGGTCTTGCCGAGCCAGTTTGATGAGGCCTTGCGCATTCCTCGAAGCATTTGGTCCAACTTGTTTGGTCAGGAGGGGAACGGAGCGCGTCTTAATGCAGATTCCGCAAAAGCGCGTCACCAAATTGATAGTTCATCATAAAGTGGCGGCTTTCCCCCCGCAACCTCGCCTCACGCGGCCGCTCGAGACTGAGGCCCCAAAGCGTTTTCCAGCGAAGCGGACCCGGTTCGCTTCAAGAAAACGCGTCAAAACAAGAATCTGGAACTGCCGCGAGAGCTCTGCTAGCGCATCCACAAACCTCATTTTGCTGGACCCTGACATGACCGACGCCATCCGACCGCTGATTGCCGGCAACTGGAAAATGAACGGGCTGAAAGCCCAGGCTGCCGAATTCGACGCCATGCTCAACGGTGCGGCAGACGTAGCCGGCAAGGCCGACCTGCTGGTTTGCCCGCCGGCGACCCTGGTCGCCGCCTTCGCCGACAAGGCGCGCGGCGAAAAGGTCGCGGTGGGGGCCCAGGACTGCCATCCCAAGGCGTCCGGCGCCCATACCGGCGATGTCGCCGCCGAAATGCTGGTGGATGCGGGTGCAACCGCCATCATCGTCGGCCATTCCGAGCGCCGCGCCGACCACGGCGAAGGCGATGCTCTGGTCCGCCAGAAGGCCGAAGCCGCCTGGCGCGCCGGGGCGACGGCGATCGTCTGTATCGGCGAGACGCAAGGCCAGCGCGATGCCGGCCAAACCCTGGACGTCCTGCGCAGCCAGCTGAACGGTTCACTGCCAGACGCCTCCACCGCAGCCAATCTGGTCGTGGCCTACGAGCCGGTCTGGGCGATCGGCACCGGGCTGACGCCGACAGCCAAGGATGTCGAGCAGATTCATGGCTTTATCCGGGAACTCCTGATCTCCCGGTTCAAAGCCGAAGGTGCCGGAATGCGCATCCTCTACGGCGGATCGGTCAAGCCCTCGAATGCGGCTGAACTGATGGCGGTGAAAAACGTCAACGGCGCGCTGGTCGGCGGCGCCAGCCTGAAAGCAGCCGATTTCCTTGCGATCGCCAAAGGCTGTCCTAACTAAGCGCTGCCCGGGCTCGTTCAAACCGTTGGGTTCGGATCCGATCGGGGGTGGCAATACGCCTCCCGATCGTGTAACACCGCGCAACTTCAGGAAAACCGCGAAGCGCGATCGGCCGCCGTCAGGCGCCGTCCGCTTGTGACGGAAGGATATTATGCAGACCGTTGTCATCGTCATCCACCTCATGATCGTCGCCGTCATGATCGGCACCGTCCTGCTCCAGAAGTCGGAAGGCGGCGGGCTCGGCATGGGCGGGGGCGCCGGCTTCATGTCGAGCCGCGGTACCGCGAACCTTCTGACGCGGACCACCGCGATCCTGGCCGTCGGTTTCTTTCTCACCAGTCTGTTCCTGTCCTGGTACGCCGGCTACGACCGCAAGCCGTCATCGATCATTGGCACGCCTGCGTCGCAGACCCAGCCGGCCGGCGGATCGCCGATCGCGCCGCCGACCTCGGGCGGCATCCTGGATTCGCTGAAGAAGGCTGACGAGCAGCAGAACCAGGCGCCGTCAGGTCCGCAGGTGCCGCGCTCGCAATAAAGCAGGGGGGCCATGCAGGCCGGTCGCTACCGTCCTGCATCAACAATCCCCATCAAGGCACTGTCACCACTGTTAGTTCTGGCTCACCCACAGCCCGCAAAATCTTTTGGGGCGGAATACGAATCGCTTTGGCGAATCGAATTTAGGGGATTAGAGGTTAAGTCCCATGGCGCGGTACATATTCATCACCGGCGGCGTGGTTTCTTCGCTCGGCAAGGGTTTGGCTTCAGCGGCACTCGGTGCCCTGCTGCAGGCCCGGGGCTACAAGGTCCGCCTCCGCAAGCTCGACCCCTATCTCAACCTCGATCCCGGAACGATGTCGCCGTACCAGCACGGCGAAGTGTTCGTGACCGATGACGGCGCGGAGACCGATCTCGATCTCGGTCACTACGAGCGCTTCACCGGCCGGCCGGCGACCAAGGCCGACAACATCACGACGGGGCGCATCTACCAGGACATCATCTCCAAGGAGCGCCGCGGCGACTATCTCGGCGCGACCATCCAGGTGGTTCCGCACGTCACCAACGCCATCAAGGAATTCGTCCTCGACGGCAATGACGATTACGACTTTGTGCTGGTCGAGATCGGCGGCACCGTCGGCGACATCGAGGGGCTCCCGTTCTTCGAGGCGATCCGCCAGCTCAAGAACGAGCTGCCGCGCGATCACGCGGTCTATATCCACCTCACGCTGCTGCCCTATATCCCGAGCGCCGGCGAGCTCAAGACCAAGCCGACGCAGCACTCGGTGAAGGAGCTGCGCTCGATCGGCATCCAGCCGGATATCCTGCTCTGCCGCACCGACCGCGAGATCCCGAAGGAAGAGCGGCGCAAGCTCGGGCTGTTCTGCAACGTGCGCGAAAGCGCCGTGATCGAGGCGCGCGACGTCGACAACATCTATGCCGTGCCCGAGGCCTATCACAATGCGGGTCTCGACGACGAAGTGCTCGCCGCCTTCGGCATTGCCTCGCGTATTCCGCCGGAGTTGCGCAGCTGGCAAGAGATCAACGAGCGCATCCGCAACCCCGAAGGCAACGTCACCATCGCCATCGTCGGCAAGTACACGGGCATGAAGGATGCGTATAAGTCGCTGATCGAGGCGCTCTCACATGGCGGCATCGCCAACAAGGTGAGGGTCAATCTCGACTGGATCGAGAGCGAGATCTTCGAGAAGGAAGATCCGGCGCCGTTCCTCGAGCACGTCAACGGCATCCTGGTGCCCGGCGGTTTCGGCCAGCGTGGCGCGGAAGGAAAGATCAAGGCGGCTCAGTTCGCACGCGAGCGCGACGTTCCCTATTTCGGCATCTGCTTCGGCATGCAGATGGCGGTGATCGAGGCCGCGCGTAACCTCGTCGGCATCGAGGACGCCAATTCCACCGAATTCGGCCCGACCAAGGAGCCGCTGGTCGGCCTGATGACGGAATGGCTGCGCGGCAACGAACTCGAGAAGCGCTCGCAGGCCGGCGATCTCGGCGGCACGATGCGCCTTGGCGCCTATCCCGCCGCGCTCAACCGCGGCAGCCGCGTCTCTGAGGTCTATGGCGGCGCCACCGAGATCTCCGAGCGCCACCGCCATCGCTACGAGGTCAACACCGCCTACAAGGATCGCCTCGAGCAGCACGGCTTGAAATTCTCAGGCCTCTCGCCCGACGGCGTGCTGCCCGAGATCGTCGAGTACGAGGATCACCCCTGGTTCATCGGCGTCCAGTTCCACCCCGAGCTGAAGTCGCGCCCCTTCGAGCCGCATCCGCTGTTTGCCTCGTTCATTCAGGCGGCGATGGTGCAGAGCCGGCTGGTCTAACCGCTCAGCGCGCGGCGGAGTGGTCGCGCGCGTGATGCATCGGCGCCGGCGCGACCCGCGCCGATGGTTGAGGCGCAAGCGATCCCGTGATCAACTTCATCTGTGGCCGCCGCGTCAGCCTGTAGACCGCGGCCGGCGGCACGTTCAGCAAGGCGCGATCCACGAGCTTTGCGCGCAGGCCCAGCCGGTCGAGCACGGGCCGCGGCACCGGGCAGCTCATACCATAGGTGAACTGGTAGAAGGCGCCACCGGGACGGACATAACTGAACGCGCCGCTGAGGATCGAGATGACCTTGCGCCTCGACATGTTGAGCAGCGGCAGGCCGCTCACGACCGCGCCGACGGGGGCGCCGTCATAGAGGCGCTCGCTCGCAAGCCGGCCTGCGTCCATCCACAGCACGCGCGCCCCGGGAAAGCGCACTTGCAGGAGCTTCATGAAGTCGGAGCCGTATTCGATCAGCGTGAGATCCTGCGGCCGGACGCCGCGTTTGAGCAGCTTGTAGGTGAATGCGCCGGTGCCGGGCCCGAGCTCGAGAATCGGCCCCGTCGATGCGCTGATCTCGCGCGTGATGAGATCGGCGAGCGCCGCACCCGACGGTGCGACTGCGCCGACCAGACGCGGGGACGACATCCAGGACAGGAAGAAGGAAAGGAAATCGTTGGGCATGCGCACTCCGGCATCTTGGTTTGCACCTCCTGAGATCAGAGGTGAGACGGATGCAATGTTGCGGAGGTGCATTGCGACTGCATTGCGCTTCAGCGGCGAATGCGGATTGAATCAACTCTGTCGGACCGGCGGCAGCGTCATCCGAAAACAGGCTCCGCCCTCCGGCCCGTCCGCTACGGAGACTTGGCCGCCATGTAGCTGCACGATCTCGCGCACCATGTTGAGGCCGAGGCCGGCGCCGCGATCGAGCGGCATCAGCCGATAGAACGGCTCGAAGATCTGTTCGCGCTGATCGGCAGGAATTCCGGGGCCTTCATCGGTAACCTCGATAGTCGCGGGCCTGCTGACGCGAATCCCGATCGCGCCGCGGCGAGGGCCGTGCTGGATCGCGTTCTGCACGAGATTGGTCAGTGCGCGCTCAAGGGCTGCCGCATCGCCGGTCGTCTCGACCGGTGTCGCCGGCGCATCAAGCGCCAGCTCGTAGCCGGCGGCAATCGCCAGCGGCGCGAGGTCGGCGGCGACGCTTTGCGCAACGGCGGCGAGATTGACGCTGGTGAAGGGATGGCAGCAATGGTCGAGCCGCTGGATATCGAGCAGCTGGTCGGCGAGCGTCGCCAGCCGTGCGGAATCTTCCAGCAGGCGGGTCTTGTCCGGTCCTGGGGCAAGCGATTCCAGCCGCGTGTTCAGAATCGCGATCGGTGTGCGAAGCTCGTGCGCCGCATCCGCAACGAAGCGCCTGTGGCGGGTATAGCCCTGGTCGAGCCGCGCCAGCGCGTCGTTGATCGCGGTCACGAGCGGCAGCACCTCCAGCGGGATCCGCTCCACCGGAAGCCGCGCGCCGCGCTGATGAATATCGATGCGCCGTGCCTCGTCCGCTGCGGAATCGAGCCCCCTAAACGTGCTCCGCACGATCATCGGCGTTGCGATGAACGTCGCCGTTCCCATCAGCAGCAGGCCGGGCAGGGCAATGCCGAGGAACGCGAGTGAGGTCGTGAACAGCGCCTTGGCGCCGGTGAGACGTCCTTGCGTTGCGGTGATGACCTGCACATTGCCGGCGTCGGTGTCGACCCGCTTCAGCCGCGCCGCCGGCTTGCGCGGATCGTCCTCGAGCAGCTGCCAGCCGAGCCGCGCCTGGCTGATCTGGTCGAGACCACCGCCGATCGTAGCGAATTCGGCCGGCACGGTGCCTTCGCTGAGCGAACGCCCCAGCCGGTCGCGCACCAGGAACCAGAGGTCTGGCGTCTCACTCCGCAACTGTTTCAGCTCGGCCGTCGGCCGCAAAGCCAATTCGCCTTGCGCGTCGCGCGTGAGCGCGCGCTGGACGACATCGATGACTCGGTCCTCGTCCCTCTCGGCCAGCACGAAGCCGGAGGCGCAAAGCCCGGCGAGGACGATTGCAACCAGCGCGACCAGGATCGCGGCCTGAAGCGAGAGCAGGCGCCAGCTCAGCCGCGAGCGCAAGCAATAGGGATCGTCGTGCTTGCTCATGGCAACTTCTTGAGCAGATAACCAACGCCGCGAATGCCGTGGATCTCGATACCCGCATCGGCTTCCGCGAGCTTTCGCCGCAGCCTCGAGACATGCGTGTCGAGCGCGTTCGACTGGATCTCGTCGTCGAAATTGTAGACCGCCTCTTCCAGCGCCGAGCGCAGTACGGTTCGGCCCATGCGACGAACCAAGGCTTCCAGCACCAGGAGCTCGCGGCGCGGCAGCTCGAACGGCTGGCCGTCGATGCTGGCCTCGCGATGGCCGACATCGAAGGCGAGGCGGCCCGCGCGGATGATTTCGGGGGAGAGGCCGGCGGGCCGCCGCAGCACTGCGCGCAGCCGCGCCAGCAGCTCCTCGACTGCAAACGGTTTTGCCAGATAGTCGTCGGCGCCGCCGTCGAGCCCGGCGATGCGGTCGGCGAGCTCCCCGCGCGCAGTCAGGACGATGATCGGTACGCCGTCGGCGCGCGCGCGGAGCTTTGGGATCAGGGCAAGGCCATCGCCGTCGGGAAGCTGGCGGTCGAGCAGGACGGCGGCATGGACGTCGGCGGAAATGGCCTCCTCCGCCTCGGCGAGCGTCGGGGCATGGTCCACCACCATGTCGTAGCGCTTCAGCGCCGAGGCCAGCGCACCGGCCATCTCCGCTTCATCCTCGACGAGCAAAATCCGCATGTAACAGGCACCTGAACCGCAACTGAGCCTTTCTAGCGGCCCGATCATTGCGGCAGCATTGCGGGAGTCTGATGCAGCGCCGGAAGCTCAAGCCATGCGCAGAACGCCACAGGGGCGGCCGGGCCGGGCTCAAGACACCGTCGGGGCCAGCCGCTATAACCGCCGGACCTGTTCAGGGAGGAACATGAATGATCTACGAAATGCGCGTCTATCGCTGCGTGCCCGGCCGCCTGCCGGCGCTCTTGAGGCGGTTCGAGACCGTCACGCTGAAGCTTTGGGAGAAGCACGGCATCAAGCAGGCCGGGTTCTTCACGACGCTGATCGGCGAATCGAACCAGGAGCTGACCTATTTCCTGGCCTGGGAGTCGCTTGCCGAGCGCGAGACGAAGTGGGGCAAGTTCATGACCGATCCGGACTGGATGAAAGCGCGCGCCGAGAGTGAAGCCGACGGCCAGATCGTCGGCAATATCGTCAGCCAGCTCCTGACGCCGACTGCCTTCTCGGCCGTGAAGTAGGAACCTGCCGATGCAAGGGCGGCGCCGGCGGCGCCGGCGCAACCCTGATATTCGGGCCGCCCGGACCGAATAGGGTTGATCCGACCTTCGTGGGGGCTATGGTCGCGCCGAAACGAGGGATTTGTCTTGAGCTCTTCGAATTCAGCGGCGCCGGTCGTCACCATTGGCACGGTCAAGTTCGGCAATGATCTGCCGATCTCGGTCATTGCCGGACCGTGCCAGCTCGAGAGCCGCCAGCATGCGCTGGAGGTCGCCTCCGCGCTGAAGGAGATCGCCGCGCGGCTGAACATCGGCCTCGTCTACAAGACCTCCTTCGACAAGGCCAACCGCACCAGCGCATCGGCGGCGCGCGGGCTTGGTCTCGCCCAGTCGCTGCCGATCTTCGCGGAGATCCGATCCGCGCTTGGCCTGCCGGTGCTGACCGACGTGCACGAGGCCACGCAATGCGCCGAGGTGGCGCAGGCCGTGGACATCTTGCAGATCCCCGCGTTCCTGTGCCGCCAGACCGATCTCCTTCTCGCCGCGGCCGCAACCGGCAAGGTCGTCAACGTCAAGAAGGGCCAGTTCCTGGCGCCCTGGGACATGGCCAATGTCGTGAGCAAGATCACCGGCGCCGACAATCCCAACGTGCTCGTCACCGAGCGCGGCGTGTCCTTCGGCTACAACACGCTCGTCTCCGACATGCGCGCGCTGCCGATCCTGGCGCGTACCACCGGCGCGCCCGTGATCTTCGACGCCACCCATTCGGTGCAGCAGCCCGGCGGGAAGGGGACCTCCTCGGGCGGCGAGCGCGAATTCGTGCCGGTGCTCGCACGCGCGGCCGTTGCGGTCGGCGTTGCCGGCGTGTTCATCGAGACCCATCCTGATCCCGACCGCGCGCCCTCGGACGGACCGAACATGGTGCCGCTACGGGAGTTCGAGGCGCTGATCGCCAGG
Organism: Bradyrhizobium diversitatis; assembly: GCF_016031635.1. Taxonomy (GTDB): domain Bacteria; phylum Pseudomonadota; class Alphaproteobacteria; order Rhizobiales; family Xanthobacteraceae; genus Bradyrhizobium; species Bradyrhizobium diversitatis. The sequence goes on along the minus strand of NZ_JACEGD010000011.1, from coordinate 360,085 downwards.
CTGATGGCATTCGACGCGCTCGCAAAGAATCCGCGCTGATGCAGGAAGGCGAGGCGCGGCCGCACGATCACGGCTTGCCGACAGCGCTCTACGTCATATCAGGCGCGAGCTTCGCTGCTGCACTTTCGGCACGCGCGCTGGATCCAGTGCTGCCGCACGTCGCCGAGGATTTTGGCGTCAGCATCGCCACTGCCGCGGGCTTTGCCGCGGTGTTCGCTTTTACCTTCTCGATCATCCAGCCGATCATCGGCGCCGCCGCCGATCTGTTCGGGAAGACGCGGCTGATGATCGGCTGCCTCGCGCTGCTCGGCCTTGCCAACATCCTCGGCGCGCTCTCGTCCTCGTTCTCGGTTTTATTCGCGACCCGCATCCTCGCCGGCATCGGCTCCGGCGGCGTGTTTCCGGTGGCGCTGAGCCTCACAAGCGATCTCGTCGGGCCCGACAAACGCCAGGTCGCGATCAGCCGCACGCTCGCCGGCGCCATGACCGGCAATCTGCTTGGCGCCTCGGCTTCCGGCCTGATCGGCGATTTCCTCGGCTGGCGTGGGGTGCTGGCGGTGCTCGGCGCGCTCGTGATCGTCGCCTCGATCGCCGTTGCGGCCGGCTTCCGCGGCGCCAAGGTCAAGCATCCGCCGAAGACGAGCCTGTCGGCGCTGAAGGCCGGCTATCGCACCATCTTCACCAATCCGAACGCCTATGTCTGCTACTCGGCGGTGTTCATCGAAGGTTGCTGCGTGCTCGGCCTGTTTCCCTACATCGCTTCGTTCCAGTTCGAGCTCGGCCAGACCTCGCTGTCGATCGCCGGCATCGTCATCGCCGGCTTTGCGGTCGGCGGCCTGTTCTACACGCTGACGGTGTCGCGCCTGCTGCCTTGGCTGGGCGTGAAGGGCATGATGATCGCGGGCATGGCGCTGGTGGCCTCGCAGCTCGTCGCCGTGGCTTTCGGTCCGCGCTGGGAGGTTCAGGCGCTGAGCCTCGTCGTGATGGGCTGGGGGTTCTACATCGCCCATGGCTGTCTCCAGGTCTTTGCCAGCGAGCTTTCGGTCGAGGCGCGTGCCACCGCGCTGTCGCTGCATTCGTTCTTCTTCTTCATGGGGCAGACCGTGGGGCCGCTCGCCTATGGCTTCGGGCTCCAGCACGCCGGCAAGATGCCGACGCTGTTCGCGAGCGCCGCGATCATGGTCGTGCTGGGCCTCGTCTGCGCCCGACTGCTCAAGCAGCGCGCGCCGGCGGATGCGCGCTGACGTCCAGGGGCCCTGGAGTGGGCTGTCGCCTCACCATGACACCGTCAGTCGCGTATGCATGGCACACGAATTGCTTTTAATCCGGGCAAATCGAGGTGGACCGTGGATGCGCAGCCCGACCGTTTGCCCAGCCCAGCAGGCACGCCTGGATCGACCGGGTATCCGACCAGGCCTCCGCTCCGCCGCTTCCTGACCGATTGCCACGAGGAGTTCAGGCTCGATCATTCCGGCGACCTTGCCGACTACATCCCCGAGCTGAAGCGCGCCAACCCCGATCATTTCGGCATCGCGCTCGTCACCATCGACGGCCATGTCTATGAGGTTGGCGACAGCGCAGTGCCGTTCACGATCCAGTCGGTGTCGAAGGCGTTCGTCTTTGCGCTGGCGTTGGAGATGGTCGGCGAAGAGCGTGTCGCGGCCACGATCGGGGTCGAACCGAGCGGCGAAGCGTTCAATTCGATCCGGCTCACCAACGACAACCGTCCCTTCAACCCAATGGTCAATGCCGGCGCGATCGCCTGCTCGGGCCTGATCTACGAGGTGGACGGGAAGGGCGCCTTCGAGCGCGTCCGGGCCAAGCTCAGCGAGTTCGCGGGCCGCCAGCTCGGCGTCGATGAGGCCGTTCATGCCTCGGAGACGGCGACCGGCAATCGCAACCGCGCCATTGCCTGGCTGCTTCGGAATTACGCGGTGCTGCCGGATGACGTCGACGCCGTGCTCGACGTTTATTTCCGCCAGTGCGCCATCCTCGTCACCGCGCGCGATCTGGCGGTGATGGCGGCAACGCTTGCGAACCGCGGCATCAATCCGGTGACGGGCGCACAGGTGATCACGCCGCACATCGTTGCGCGCACGCTGTCGGTGATGACGAGCTCGGGCATGTACGACTATGCCGGCGAGTGGACCTATCGCGTCGGCATTCCCGCCAAGAGCGGCGTCGGCGGCGGCATCGTCGCGGCGCTGCCCTCGCAACTCGGGCTCGGCACCTTCTCGCCGTTGCTCGACAATCATTTCAACAGCGTGCGTGGTCTGAAAGTGTGCGAGGCGCTCTCGGCGCGGTTCGACCTGCACATGCTCAACCGCAACGCCGATGTCCGCACCAGCATCATGGCGGATTACGACATTTACGGTATTTCCTCGCGCCGCAGCCGTCAGCCGCACGAGCAGCAGATCCTCGACGAGCGTCACAGCGACATCCGCGTGCTCGAGCTGGTCGGGGCGATGAATTTCGGCACTATCGACTACGTCACCCGAAGGCTCAGCAGCGAGCCGCCGAGCGCACCGCTTCTGATCATCGATTTCCGCCGCGTGCCCGACATCACCGCGGCCGGCACCGAGTTGCTTGGCGAGACGCTGACAGCGCTCGGTCATGGCGGCGTCACCACGATTCTGTCGGGCCTCGAGGAGACCTCCGCGGTCTGGTGCGCGATCTCTGCCCGCGCGGCGGATTTGCGTCGGCTGCGGCGCTTCACGCTGCTCGACGACGCCATCGAATGGGCCGAGGACCAGGTGATCTACCGCTTTGGTGGCTTCACCGACGTGAAGGAGAGTGCGCATCTTCACGAGCAGGCGCTGCTCGCCGAGCTCGACGCCGAGGAGATCGCCGCCATCGTTAAGCTGTCGACCACGCGGCATTACGCGGCCGGCCAGCGCATCGTCGCTGCCGGTGCGCCCGCCAATTCACTGTTCTTTCTCCAGAGCGGCATGGTCAGCGTGAAGCTGCCGAGCGGCGTCCGGCTCGCTTCCCTCGGCCCCGGCATGGAATTCGGCGAGATGGCGATCCTGGAGCAAAGCCGCAGCGCCGACGTCTTCGCCGACACACCCGTTACCTGCCTCGAATTGCCGCTGGACAGCTTTGCCGATTATCGCCGGCTGCACCCGGAAACGTCGCTGAAGATCATGCGCAACCTCGCCGCCATCCTGGCGCGGCGGCTGGTGCTGGCGAATGCCAAGGTGGACTTGCTGAGTGCCTATTAGCCCCGCCCGCGATAGGGCGCGACGCCCTGCTCCGGCACCCACAGGCCCTTCGGAACGCGGCCGGTCTGCCAGAACACGTCGATCGGAATGCCGCCGCGTGGATACCAGTAGCCTCCGATGCGCAGCCATTTCGGCTTGATCTCGCTGGCGATACGCTTGCCGATCATCACGGTGCAGTCCTCGTGGAACGCGCCGTGGTTGCGGAAACTGGCGATGTAGAGCTTGAGGGACTTCGACTCCAGCAGCCACGCACCCGGCGCGTAGTCGATCATCAGATGCGCGAAGTCAGGCTGGCCCGTGACCGGGCAGAGCGAGGTGAATTCCGGCACCGTGAAGCGCACCAGATAATCGGTGCCCTTTTGCGGATTGGGCACGCGGTCGAGCTGGGCTTCTTCCGGCGTATGCGGCCACTCGACCGCCCGGCCGAGCTGGAGGGATTTCTTCGCCATCGTCGTCACATCCTGTTTCGGGTGCCGGGATGGACGCAAATGCCGCTGTCGTCAACCGTGCGCGGTCGTCTGGATCATGACGATCCGGTCGTTGCCGGACTCGCAGCCCCACAGCTCGCCCGGCCTGCCATCGAGCTGGCGCACATTGGCGTTGGCCTTGTCGCTGGCGAACACGTTGAACCGCTCGGTGGTGGGATCAAAGCGCACGATGGCGTTGGCGGAGAAATCCGTGAGCCAGACCTTGTCCTTGTCGTCGACATAGACGGCGTAAGCGCGGGGACGCTCGCCCGGCAGCTTCCATGTCTTCCAGGAGCCATCGGCGGGATCGTGCACCGAGACGTGGCCGCTATTCCACTCGCTGACCCAGATCCGCCCCTTCGAATCCGACCAGACCCGCCGCGAACCCTGGTTCGGCGTCGGCGGCTCGACCACGGTCGCATTGCCGCTCGCGAGGTCGATCCTCGCGATGTGGCTGCCGGCGAGGGAGGCGTACCAGACCTCGCCTTTCGGCGTGACCGTGATGCCGTAGGGACCGATGCCCTTCGGCGCCTTGAACACATTCATTTCGCCAGTCTTCGGCGCGAGCCGGCCGTAATAGCCGGACTGGCCGGTAAACCAGTAGGTGCCTTGCTTGTCGAACACGCCGGTGTTGAGATTGGCGTAGGCGAACTTTTCCGGCAGGCGGAACAGCGTGACCTTGAGACCGGTGGGGTCGACCCGCGCGATCGCGTTCTGGCCGCCCTCGGTGATCCAGGGCGCTCCATCGGGGCCGATGGTCACGCCATGCGGCGCTGCGCCCTGGCCGAGGCTGACCGTCTTGAAACTGCCATCCCGGGGATCGAGCCTGCCGAGCAGGCCCTTGCCCTGCGCCGTGAACCAAACCGCGCCATCAGGCGCGGGCGTGAGATCATGCAGGCCGATGCCCGGGCTGATGGGATAGTATTTTGTCCGGAACGGGGCTTCCTGTGCAAACCCTGGGCGGGCAATGAGCAGCGCGGCGCTCGAAGCAAGAAACTGGCGGCGATTCATGGCGTTACCCCGACTGTTTCAGATTGAGGTTGGGCACGCGGACCAGATTCGGTCGAACATAATCCGAGGCGCTTCATGCGTCAGTCGAAGCGGCTCTTCCAAGCGTTCACATTTGCTTGCGGCCCGTGTAAGACCCGCGGCACCGATCAGCTCTAACGAACGGAAGTGGACATCATGACCGCCATCATCGACATCATCGGCCGCGAAATCCTCGATAGCCGGGGCAATCCCACCGTCGAGGTCGATGTCGTGCTGGAGGACGGCGCGCTCGGCCGCGCTGCGGTGCCGTCGGGAGCCTCCACCGGCGCCCACGAGGCCGTGGAACTGCGCGACGGTGACAAGGCCCGCTATCTCGGCAAGGGCGTCTCCAAGGCGGTCGGCGCCGTCAACGGCGAGATCTTCGAGGCCCTGAGCGGCCTCGACGTCGAGCAGCAGGCCCAGATCGACCAGATCATGATCGACCTCGACGGCACGCCGAACAAGAGCCGGCTGGGCGCCAATGCCATCCTCGGCGTCTCGCTCGCCTGCGCCAAGGCCGCCGCGAACTCGCTGGACATGCCGCTCTACCGTTACGTCGGCGGCACCTCCGCGCGCCTGTTGCCGGTACCGATGATGAACATCATCAACGGCGGCGTGCATGCCGACAACCCGATCGACTTCCAGGAATTCATGATCCTGCCGGTCGGCGCGTCGAGCTTTGCCGAGGGCCTGCGTTACGGCGCCGAGGTGTTCCACACGCTGAAGTCGGAGCTGAAGAAAGCCGGCCACAACACCAATGTCGGCGACGAGGGTGGCTTCGCGCCGAACCTGCCGTCGGCGGATGCCGCGCTCGACTTCGTCATGAACGCGATCGGCAAGGCCGGTTTCAAGGCGGGCACCGACATCGTGCTCGGCCTCGATTGCGCCTCGACCGAGTTCTTCAAGGACGGCAAATACGTCTATGAAGGCGAGGGCAAGACCCGCTCGATCTCCGAGCAGGCGAAGTATCTTGCAGACCTGGTCTCGCGCTATCCGATTGTGACCATCGAGGACGGCATGTCGGAAGACGACATGGACGGCTGGAAGGAGCTCACTGATCTCATCGGCAAGAAGTGCCAGCTGGTCGGCGACGACCTCTTCGTCACCAACGTCAAGCGCCTTGCCGAAGGCATCAAGGCGGGCCGCGCCAACTCGATCCTGATCAAGGTCAACCAGATCGGCACGCTGACCGAGACGCTCGCCGCCGTCGAGATGGCGCACAAGGCCGGGTACACCTCGGTGATGTCGCACCGCTCCGGCGAGACCGAGGATTCCACCATCGCCGACCTCGCGGTCGCCACCAATTGCGGCCAGATCAAGACCGGCTCCCTTGCACGTTCCGATCGCACCGCCAAATACAACCAGCTCCTGCGCATCGAGCAGCAGCTCGGCAAGCAGGCGCTCTACGGCGGCAGGGCGGCACTGAAGGCGCTGGCGTAAGCCGGCGCCGCGGCAAAGACGGACAGGGGAGGATCGACATGAGCGACGGCAAGACCGGACTGCAATTGCGTTCGCTGCTGAAGAAGAGCGGCGAGCTTGAATTGTCCCTCGTCAATATCCCGACGCCGGAGCCGGCCGACGACGAGGTCGTGGTCCGCGTCGAAGCCTCGCCGATCAACCCCTCCGACCTCGGCCTTCTGATCGGGCCAGCCGACATGTCGGCCGCCAAGGCTTCCGGGACCAAGGAGATGCCGGTCATCACCGCCACGATGCCGGAAGCGGCGATGCGGATGATGGCAGCCCGGCTCGATCAGTCGCTGCCGGTCGGCAACGAGGGGGCCGGCACGGTGATCGGAACCGGATCGTCGGACGCGGCGAAGGCGCTGATGGGCAAGACGGTGTCGATGATCGGCGGCGCGATGTACACGCAGTACCGCGTGCTCAAGGTCCGCGACGTCATGGAGCTGCCGGCGGGCACCACGGCCGCGGACGGTGCCTCCTGGTTCGTCAATCCGCTGACGGCGCTCGGCATGACCGAGACGATGCGGCGGGAGAACCACAAGGCGCTCGTGCACACGGCCGCCGCCTCCAATCTCGGCCAGATGCTCAACAAGATCTGCATCAAGGACGGCATCGGCCTCGTCAACATCGTCCGCAGCAAGGAGCAGGCCGACATCCTTCACAAGATCGGCGCCAAGCACGTCGTGGATTCCAGCGCGCCTGATTTCATGGACGACCTCACCAACGCGCTGGTCGAGACCGGCGCCACCATCGCCTTCGACGCGATCGGCGGCGGCAAGCTGGCGAGCCAGATCCTGACCGCGATGGAAATCGCGGCCAACAAGACCGCGAAGGAGTACAGCCGTTACGGCTCCAACGTGTACAAGCAGGTCTACATCTATGGCAGCCTCGACACGCGGCCGACGGAGCTGAACCGCTCGTTCGGGCTGAGCTGGGGTGTCGGCGGTTGGCTGCTCACGCCGTTCCTTCAGAACATCGGCCCGGCCGAAATCGGGCGCCTGCGCCAGCGCGTGGCATCCGAGCTCAAGACCACCTTCGCCAGTCATTACACCAAGGTGGTGTCGCTTCCCGAGGTGCTCGATCCCGCCAACATCGCGATTTACGCCAAACGCGCCACCGGCGAAAAATTCCTCATCAACCCAAATAAATAATCATGACGTGCGACGGCACGTCACCGAAAGAGGGTCTTGCCTTCTGAGCGACGCGGGGGATTATTCCGCCGCCGTTTCAAGCGGAAGAACCGCAAGGCGCTCAGAAGGGACATTCCATGACCGATCTCAATCGCCGTCACCTGCTCACCGGCGCCGCCGCCATGGGCGCGGCGGCTGTCACCGGGTTCGGGCCCATCGCCGCGAATGCCTCAGCCCCGCAAGCCGGGACGCAGGCGCCGGGCTTCTATCGCTACAAGGTCGGCAGCTTCGAGTGCACCTCGATCAACGACGGCGCGCGCACCTTCCCGATGCCGGACAAGTTCGTCGTCAACATTCCGAAGGAGGAGGCGCTCGCGGCCGGCGAGGCGGCCTACATGCCGAAGGGCATGGTCACGGTGCCGTTCAATCCGCAGCTCATCAACACCGGCTCCAAGCTGGTCCTGATCGACACCGGCAATGGCATTGCGAATTTCGAGGCCAGCAAGGGCGCGGTCGGCCGCACGCTGCAAAACCTTCAGGCCGCCGGCGTCGACCCCAAGAACGTCGACATCGTGCTGCTGTCGCATCTACACCCCGACCATACCAACGGCATCCGTTTGGCCGACGGCGCGCTGGCCTTCCCGAATGCGGAGATCATGGTGCCGGGCAAGGACTGGGAGTTCTGGACCAGCGAGGACAACGCCGCCAAGGCCGAGGCCAATCCGATGATGAAGAACTACTTCGCCAACGTGAAGAAGACCTTCGCCGGCCTCGAGTCCAAGTTGACGAAGTACGAGTGGGGCAAGGAGGTCGCGCCCGGCATCACCTCCATCGCGACACCCGGCCACACGCCCGGGCACACCTCCTTCGCAGTCGCCTCGGGCGACGCCAAGGTGCTGATCCAGTCCGATGTCACCAACATTCCGGAGTTCTTCCTGCGCAATCCGGACTGGCACGTGGTGTTCGACAACGACGCCGCGATGGCGCAGGCGACGCGCCACAAGTTCTACGACATGGCGGCAGCGGAAAAGGCGACCGTGATCGGCTTTCACTTCGCCTTTCCCTCGGTCGGCCATGTCGAGAAGGACGGCGCCAAATATCGCCTGATCCCGTCGGCGTGGAATCCGACGATCTGATTTGCACGCGACGTTTGCGCGAACCATCGGGCCGCCGCTTGGCGGTCCGATTTGTTTGGGCCGCATTCGCGAAACGCAGCGTTTCCAAATCCGACCAATTCATGCACTTGCATCCATCGGTCCGGTTGGCTTAAGTGCCGGGACGGCACTCCCGCTCAAGCCCTCGAGGACATTCCATGGCCTACAACATCGTCACGATCGCCGGCAGTCTGCGCAACAACAGCTTCTCGCTCAAGATCGCCAATGCGCTCGCCAAGCTGGCGCCTGGATCGCTCAAGCTCGAGGTCGTCACGCCGGCAGGCATTTCGTTCTTCAACCAGGACCTCGAGGGCGCGCCGCCCGCGGACTGGCTCGCCTTCCGCGAGAAGCTCCAGAAGTCGAACGGCGTCCTGTTCGTCACGCCCGAATACAACCGATCGATCCCGGGCGTTCTGAAGAATGCCATCGACGTCGCCTCGCGGCCCTATGGCAAGAGCTCGTTCCTCGGCAAGCCGGTCGGCATCATCTCCAACTCGCCCGGGCTGCTCGGCGGCGTCAGCGCGGCCAAGCATCTGCAGAACATTCTGCCGGGCATTTCCGGTCCGGTTCTCCAGCAGCCGGAAATCTACCTCAGTGGCGTCGGCGACGCCTTCGACGCGGACGGCAATCTGACCAAGGACTCCCTCAAGACGGTGCTGCAGCAATTCATCGACGCCTTCGCCGCGCATGTAGCGAAGAATCAGGGCTGAGGCCGAACGACCCGGCGGCCAGACAGCAGCTCTGCAATCTGAGGGACAGGCCGATCAATGATCGGCCTGTCCGATTGGACCTTCGAGAGCGCAAGTCTAACTTGCCATGCGCTGCCTCAGGCTCTGATAGAACGCCGTCTCGAAGTTCATGTAGCCGATGAACGACGTTGGATCGCCGAAGGGGAGAATCTGGGTGGCCCAGAACCCGCCGACCCCGTTCTGCCGGTCGATCCAGTAGAACAGGTTGGCGAGGCCGGCCCAGCCCAGCGCGCCGGCCGGACGTCCCGTCGGAGCTTCCTCGTCGTTGATCATGAAGCTCAGCGCCCACGACTTGGACTGGCCCGGGAAGAACTCCGCGTCGTTGCACAGCGCGGGAATGACGCCGGTGATCGGCGTGACCTTCTTGTCGCCGAGATGGTTCTTTTCCGCCATGCGCACGGTTTCGGCCTTGAGCACGCGACCGTGCTCGCCCACGCCGTCATTCAGCCACATGCGAATGAAGCGCATGTAATCGCCGATGGTGCCGTAGAGACCGTGACCGCCCATATGAATTTCGGGCTTGGCCGGCAGTTCGAAATCCATCGGCGTCAGCGAGCCGTCGGCATTTCGCGCGTGGATACCGGCCAGCCGATGGCGCATGGCATCCGTCAGTTCGAAGGTCATGTCCTTGATTCCGAGCGGTTCGAAGATGCGCGTCTTGAAGACGTCACCGAGCCGTCGGTCCGTGATGGCTTCGACGATCTGGCCGCACCAATCGAGATTCGTTCCATAGTCCCACCGCTCGCCCGGATCGAACAGGAGCGGGGTCATCAGGCAGGCCTTGGTCGCAGTGATCACGCTGGGCTGACCCTTTTCCTGGGCCAGGCGATTATAGGTGTGGTTGATGAAATCGTAGCTCAGTCCCGCCGTGTGCGTCATCAGCATGCGCGTGGTGATATCGCGCTTCGGCGGACGCAGGACCGGCTCGCCCCTGTCGTCGAAGCCATCGATCACCTGGAGCTTGCCGATCTCGGGTGCGTATCGCTTCGCGGGCGCGTCGAGATCGAGCTTGCCTTCCTCGACGAGTTGCAGGACGGCCGTACCGGTAATCGCCTTGGTCGTCGAGAAGATGGCGAAGATGCTGTCGGTCGTCATGTCGGCCGCGGAATCGAGACGGCGCTTGCCGGCCGCGCCCTCGTAGATGTTGCGATAGCGGTTCGTCACCATCGCGACGACACCCGGCACGCGCGGCGTCGAGGTAACGACGCCGTCGAGAACGGCGTCTGCTGTCGCGCCAAAATTCATGATCATGATCGTCCTCCCGTCTGGATTGGAATTATCTGGTCGATGCGTTTCGCGCGCTCAGTTCATGGCGAAGCCCTGGTAGCCGCTCGCGGCCACCTCGTCGCATTTCTGGCGATAGGCGCCGACGCCGCCGCAATAGGAGAGAACGCGGCGCGGCTTGCCTTCGACGTTCGAGCCCAGGTACCAGGAATTGGTCTTCGCGATCAGCGTTGCGTTGGCGATCTCGTCGTGATGCGCCACCCAGCCGTCTTCCGCGTCCTTGGTCGGCTCGATCACCTTCAGGTCCTTGGCCCGCATGTACCTGATGCAGTTGTCGATCCATTCGACCTGCTGCTGCAGGCACGTCGTCATGTTGCACAGCGCTGCTGATGGGGCGAGCGGCACGGCGGTCGTGAACAGGTTGGGATAACCGTGAACCTGCAGGCCCATCGTCGTGCGAATGTCCCTGGCCCAGTCCTCTCCGAGCGATCGTCCGCCCCGTCCCCTGATGTCGATGCGCGTCAGGGCGCCGGTACCGGCGTCGAAGCCGGTTGCGAGAATGATGATGTCGAGCTCGTGGACCGTGCCGTCCGCGGTCTGGATGCCGTTTGGCGTCACACGTTCGATCGGATTGTTCTTGACGCTGACGATCTCGACATTGGGCCGATGGAAAGCCTCGAGGAAGTTCTGCTCGAGCGGCACCCTGTGCGTCCCGAAACCATAGTCCGCGGGGATCAGGAGATCGCACAGCTTCGGATCCTTGAGCCGCTCACGCATCTTCTCGCGGACGAATTCCGAGATTTCGGCGTTGACCGCCTCCTCGAAGAACAGCTCGGCGAAGGACGAGATCCATAGCTTCAGCGAGCCGTCATTCCAGCAATCCTCGATCACCTCGCGGCGTTTCTCGGGCGACAGGCCGGCCCACGCATGCTCGAAGTCATACTCGAAACCCGTGAAGGTGTGCGGCAATCGCTGTGTGAAGTGCTCGAATTTGGACTTGTAGGCCTGCGCATCCGCCGCGCTGTATTTGGGATTCTTCATCGGGATGATGTATTGCGGTGTACGGACGAAGACCTTGAGATGGCGGACATCACCCGCGATCGTCTGGATGACCTGGATGCCGGTTGCGCCGTTGCCGATGATGCCGACGCGCTTGCCCGCAAGGTCGACCGGCTGCTTCGGCCAGCGCGCTGTGTGGAACAAGCGTCCCTTGAAAGTCTCCTGGCCCGGAAACGACACGTAGGGGGCCGAGAGCATGCCGCAGCAGGTGACCAGGAACTGGGTGTCGATCACGTCGCCCGTGTCGGTCGTGACCAGCCAGCGCTGGTTTGCTTCGTTGAAATGGGCGCTTTTGACCGTCGTGTTGAACTGGATGTCCTTGCGGAGATCGAGACGGTCGGCGACGTAGTTGAGCCAACGTTCGATTTCCGGCTGGCCCGGGAATTTTTCGCTCCAGCTCCATCCCTTGTAGAGTTCCTCGGAGAACAGGTACTGGTAGATATAGGCCTCCGAATCGAACCGCGCGCCGGGATAGCGATTCCAGTACCAGGTGCCGCCGACGCCGGACGCCGCGTCGATCGCCCTGACCCTCAATCCCTGCTCACGCAAACGATAGAGTTGATAGAGCCCGGCGACGCCGGCTCCCACCACGAGGGCATCGAGCCTGGCCGTCACATGCGCGCCGTTGCTTCCATTGGTCTTGCTTGCGGTTTCCATGTTGGTTCCTCCTCACGTTTCCAGAGCGCACGCGACCTTCCCCCGTCCGTGAGATCATCGGACGCTGGTGCATCGCGTCATTTCCAGCAGGGATAGGAATGGGCTCGTTTGGCCCGCGGCTGTTCCGCCGCTTCTCCTGCACTGCCTGGAACGCGAGCAAGGCTACGTGGGGGCCGAGCCTTGGGGCTTGAACGGAATCGACAATCCTTTGAACGGAGCCCGGCGCCGGACCTCGACACAGTTCGCTTGGCAAACTGCAAAACCGGCTTATGCTCCCGTCCTGCCGTTCGGCCAATGAGAAGCGGAAGCAAATCAACCGCGCCACAAAATCCCAAGGAGGAGGCTCGCGCGATGGGCCAATTCATCACGGTCGAGGAGCTGCCACGCTACGCGCCCGGCGAGCTGATGCTGGACAGTTCGGCGGTGGGCAAATCCGACTTTCGGTTGCGTGTCTTCCGCTATGCGCCATCCGACATCTGGGTCCCACCAAACGAGAACTTCCTCATCGTCGTGTACCGTGAAGGCACGACGTCTATGAATCGCCGCGTGACCGGCCTCTGGAAGCAGGATCATGTCGGCCGCGGCGTCACGACACTGCTGACGCGTGCGGAGCCTTCGAACTGGCGCTGGAGCCACGACATCGAGGTCAGCCACTTCTACATTTCTCCGACTTTGATGGCGAAGACTGCGAGCGAAGCGTTCGACCGCGATCCGGAAGGCATCGAGCTTCACGACCTGCTCAGGATCGAGGACCCGGTGCTGACCTGGATCGGCGACCGCATGGTGCAGGAGGTGTCCGAAGGAGCTCCGGGCGGGCGGCTCTGCTATGACGCGCTGGCACTTCAGGCGAGCGTGCACCTCCTGCGAAGATACGCCTCCGTGCAATTCAGGATGCCCTGTGCACAGGGGCGCTTCAGGCCAGCCCATGCGCGGTTGATCGAGGACTATATCGAGCAGAACATCTCGAGGAACATCACGCTCGAGGAACTCGCCAATATCTGCAACTGCACGCCGGTGCAGTTTGCGCGCAAATTCCAGGTGCACTACGGCATGCGGCCGCATGCCTATGTGCTGAGCCGCAAGGTGCAGCGCGCGTGCCAACACCTGCGCAAGGACCGGCTCGCTCTGAAGGAGATTGCGCTCTTGAGCGGATTTTCCGATCAGAGCCATCTCAACCGGATCTTCCGCAGACACCTGAACATCACGCCGGCAGAATATCGCAGGAACTGCCTGAGTTAGGTTTGCTGCGCCACCATCGGACCCGCTCCTGACCATGAAGCTTGGGTAGGCGATGGCGTGGAATTAGCACTCCCTTAACCAACCTATCCCATCATCCCGGGATGGTCTCACGCGCGCGCCTGAAATCGATCCTGACCGGTCTTGCTCTCTATGCGATGGCGGCGGCGATCGTCGGCTATTTCGGCGTCAACGCCTATACCGGCAAATACGGCCTCAACGCCCGCCAGGAGCTCGACCAGGAGATCATCGCGCTGACCAGCGAGCTGGCCCAGCTCAAGCGCGAGCATGCCAGGAGCGAGCAGCGGGTGTCGCTGCTGCGGTCCCAGCGGATCGACCCGGACATGCTGGACGAGCGGGCGCGCTTCCAGCTCGACTATGTCAATCCGCGCGATCTCGTTCGGATGATCCCGGCGAAGTAGCGTTTTCCGCAGCTTTCGAAAGCGGAACGCAACATTGCTGCTGAAATCCGGCCAAGCTAGCCGTTGCCTCCTGCGAAGGTCGTAACCTTGAAACCGGGCAATTGCCTTGACGGCGGCGCCGCGGCGGGCTCATGCCTTTGCTGGCGCTCGCTGAAGTTGACCCAGATCAACCGGGGAGCACCGGCGCGTCCTACAATTAAGATCTGGAGGAAACCGTGATGAATGGGCCAATGCCCCGGCATCACGCGGCCCGTGTCGAGGCCGCCATCGCGTCAGGCCAGGCGGCTCGGTCCGCGCTCGTGGCCTCGTGGCGCCGTTCCTCCCGATTGCATCATCTCGATCCCGGCGGCCACGCCGCGCCGATGCGGCTGACCGAGACCGAGCTGCAGCAGGCGCGCGAGCGCATCGCGCCGCTTCTGGCGGCCGCGCAGGGCGCCATGGACCGGCTTTATCAGGCCGTCGGCGCCGCGGGCTGCTGCGTGCTGCTCGCTGACGGCGAGGGCGTGCCGGTCGATCGCCGCGGCACGGTGGCGGATGACGCGACGTTTCAGTCCTGGGGGCTGTGGACCGGTGCGCTCTGGAGCGAGGAGCACGAGGGCACCAACGGCATCGGCACCTGCCTCGTCGAGCAGCGTCCGCTGACGATCGATCGCGACCAGCATTTCTTTGCCCGCAATACGCTTCTGAGCTGCACCGCCGTTCCGATCTACGATCATGAGGCGGCGCTCGCGGGCGTGCTCGACGTCTCCTCCTGCCGCGCCGACCGCACCGACGCCTTCGCCAGCCTGATCGCGCTCGCGACGGGCGAGGCGGCCAAGCGTATCGAGGCCGACCTGTTTCGAAAGGCTTTTGCCGACGCCCGCATCGTGCTGACGCAAGCTGCGGACGGAAGTTGCAGCGGCCTCGTTGCGGTCGATACGGACGATCTCGTGATTGGCGCGACCCGCTCCGCCCGGGCGGCGCTCGGAATCGCGCCCGGCCGGGCCTTGCAGCCGGTGCCTGCCGCCGACCTTCTCGGCGGTGATACCGCACGCGATCACCTTGCCGGCGGCCAGCGCGCTGTGTTGCAGCGGGCGCTGCTTCGCGCCGGCGGCAATGTGTCGGCAGCCGCCAAGGCCCTCGGCGTCAGCCGCGCCACGCTGCACAGGAAGCTCAAGCGGTTCGAGCTGAACCACTGAGCCGTGCTGCTTGCTCGAAACGCAGGTCTCGTGCGCCGGACGCAGCGCAGCGCGTCGCTCTTGCGACGCGGTGTGCTGCTGAGCCGGGGCCCATGTCGCCGCATTCTCCCGTGCTGCCTTCTGGATCCGGCTCGGCGCAGCAACGCTAAGAGCGTTGCAGCGCGGCCGGGACACGAGAGCGGCGCCGCGCCACGACTGTCGCAGAACTGCGACAGGTCCGCCCCACCATCGCTCCCGCCCGGGCTGACAGAAAACACGTCCCGCGACATCGTCGGCGCAAGTCGCGACCAGGCGACGAATTGCGCAAGCACATCGGGAGTGATCAATGAACAAGGTGGAATTCCTCAGCGTCACCAAAGTTCCCTTTGCCGAACGCTACGACAATTTCATCGGCGGCAAGTTCGTGGCGCCGATCTCCGGCAAATATTTCGACAATGCCTCGCCGGTGACCGGCCAGATCGTCTGCAAGATCGCGCGATCCGACGCGCAGGACGTCGAGGCGGCGCTCGACGCGGCGCACGCCGCCAAGGCCGCCTGGGGCCGCACCAGCGTCGCCGAACGCGCCGCGGTCCTGAACCGGATCGCCGATCGCATGGAGGAGAATCTCGAGCGCCTTGCGATTGCCGAGACCTGGGACAACGGCAAGCCGATCCGCGAGACCCGCGCCGCCGACCTGCCGCTGGCGATCGACCATTTCCGCTATTTCGCCGGTGTCGTCCGCGCCCAGGAAGGCTCGATCGGCGAGATCGACCACGACACCATCGCCTATCATTTCCATGAGCCGCTCGGTGTGGTCGGCCAGATCATTCCCTGGAACTTCCCGCTGCTGATGGCCTGCTGGAAGCTCGCCCCGGCGCTTGCCGCCGGCAATTGCGTCGTGCTCAAGCCCGCCGAGCAGACGCCGGCCTCGATCATGGTCTGGGCCGAGATCATCGCGGATATCCTGCCGCCCGGTGTCCTCAATATCGTCAACGGCTTTGGCCTCGAGGCCGGCAAGCCGCTGGCGTCCAGCCCGCGCATCGCCAAGATCGCCTTCACCGGCGAGACCACGACGGGCCGGCTGATCATGCAGTACGCCAGCCAGAACCTCATTCCTGTTACGCTTGAACTCGGCGGCAAGTCGCCGAACATCTTCTTCAAGGACGTCATCGCCGAAGACGACGACTTCTTCGACAAGGCGATCGAAGGTTTCGTCATGTTCGCGCTGAACCAGGGCGAGGTCTGCACCTGTCCGAGCCGGGCGCTGGTCCACGCGGATATCTATGACCGCTTCATGGAGCGGGCACTGAAGCGCGTCGCCGCGATCAAGCAGGGCGATCCGCGCGATCCCACGACCATGATCGGCGCGCAGGCATCCAGCGAGCAGCTGTCCAAGATCCTCTCCTACATCGACATCGGCAAGGAAGAGGGCGCCAAGGTGCTGGCCGGCGGCGGCCGTGCCGAGCTCGCGGGCGATCTCGCCGGCGGCTTCTACGTCCAGCCGACCGTGTTCGAGGGCCACAACAGGATGCGAATCTTCCAGGAGGAGATTTTCGGCCCCGTCGTCTCGGTCACGACCTTCAGGACCGACGAGGAGGCGCTCGCGATCGCCAACGACACGCTCTACGGCCTGGGTGCCGGCGTCTGGAGCCGTGACGCCAACCGCTGCTACCGCTTCGGCCGGGAGATCCAGGCCGGCCGGGTCTGGACCAACTGCTACCATGCCTATCCCGCGCATGCGGCCTTCGGCGGCTACAAGCAGTCGGGCGTCGGGCGCGAGACCCACAAGATGATGCTCGATCACTATCAGCAGACCAAGAACCTTCTGGTCAGCTATAGCCCGAAGAAGCTCGGCTTCTTCTGATCGAGCAGGCGGAGCGGACGGCGTCAGTTCGGCGCCGTCCGCTCACGAATCCGCGCGCACCCGCGCGTGCATAGATTTGTTGCCCGATCGGCGCCAAAGATTTTGCAATATTTCGATCACGTTGCAGTGCGGCATAATGAAAGTCGTGCCATGCTGCCGCGGTGCTTTCGCGCGCGATTGACTTGGGTTAGAGAGGGCGAAAGTTTTCTCTGACCCGGAATTCCCATGGCCGCCCCCAAGAAAGCCGCCGCAAGCCCTCCACAGGACAAGACCGACGGCGGTTCGCCTCCGGAATTCACCAGGGAGCAGGAGCTCAAGGCGCTCCGCGACATGCTCCTGATCCGCAGGTTCGAGGAAAAGGCAGGCCAACTCTACGGCATGGGCGCGATCGGCGGCTTCTGTCACCTTTATATCGGCCAGGAGGCCGTGGTGGTCGGCATGCAGATGGCGCTGAAGCAGGGCGACCAGGTCATTACCGGCTATCGCGATCACGGCCACATGCTTGCCACCGGCATGGATGCCAACGGCGTCATGGCCGAGCTTACGGGCCGCCGCGGCGGCTACTCCAAGGGCAAGGGCGGCTCCATGCACATGTTCAGCAAGGAGAAGCACTTCTACGGCGGCCACGGCATCGTCGGCGCCCAGGTCTCGCTCGGCACCGGTCTTGCCTTTGCCAATCACTATCGCAGCAACGACAATGTCAGCGTCACCTATTTCGGCGACGGCGCGGCCAATCAGGGCCAGGTCTATGAGAGCTTCAACATGGCGGAGCTCTGGAAGCTGCCGGTGATCTACGTCATCGAGAACAACCGCTACGCCATGGGCACGTCGGTCTCGCGCGCCTCGGCGCAGCAGGATTTTTCCAGGCGCGGCGTCTCCTTCAACATCCCCGGCAAGCAGGTCGACGGCATGGACGTCCGTGCCGTGAAGGCTGCGGGCGAGGAGGCGGCGGCCTGGTGCCGCGCCGGCAAGGGTCCCTTCATCCTGGAGATGCAGACCTACCGCTATCGCGGGCATTCGATGTCCGACCCCGCAAAATATCGCACGCGCGAGGAGGTCGAGAAGGTCCGCCACGACCAGGATCCGATCGAGCAGGTGCGCAACCGCCTCCTGGCGGCGAAGGTCAGCGAGCAGGATCTGAAGGCGATCGACGCCGAGGTGCGCGACATCGTCAACGCCGCCGCCGATTTCGCCCAGCACGATCCCGAGCCGGATGCCGCCGAGCTCTGGACCGACGTTTACCGCTGAACGCGCGCAAGCTTTCTTTTGGAGCCAATATGCCAATTCAAGTGCTGATGCCCGCGCTGTCGCCCACGATGGAGAAGGGCAACCTCGCCAAATGGCTGAAGAAAGAGGGCGAGACGATCAAGTCCGGCGACGTCATCGCCGAGATCGAGACCGACAAGGCGACCATGGAGGTCGAGGCGACCGACGAGGGCACGCTCGGCAAGATCCTGATCCCCGAG
This sequence comes from Bradyrhizobium diversitatis, assembly GCF_016031635.1. Lineage (GTDB taxonomy): Bacteria > Pseudomonadota > Alphaproteobacteria > Rhizobiales > Xanthobacteraceae > Bradyrhizobium > Bradyrhizobium diversitatis. The sequence goes on along the minus strand of NZ_JACEGD010000011.1, from coordinate 341,789 downwards.
GGCACCGCCGACGTTGCGGTGAACACGCCGATCGCCACCATTCTCGCCGACGGCGAGAGCGCCGCTGATCTCGGCAAGGCGTCCGCGCCGGCCAAGCAGGAGAAAGCTGCCGAGTCGGCGCCGCCTGCCGCCGCCAAGGCCGAGGCGCCGCAGCCAAAGGCCGCGCCTTCTGCCCCGCAGGCCGTTGCCGAGCCGGATCCGGAAGTGCCCGCCGGTACCGAGATGGTGACGCAGACCATCCGCGAAGCGCTGCGCGACGCCATGGCCGAAGAGATGCGCCGCGATGCCGACGTCTTCGTGATGGGCGAAGAGGTCGCCGAGTATCAGGGCGCCTACAAGGTGACCCAGGGCCTGCTCCAGGAATTCGGCGCCAAGCGCGTCATCGACACCCCGATCACCGAGCACGGCTTTGCCGGCGTCGGCGTCGGTGCCGCGATGACCGGCCTGAAGCCCATCGTCGAGTTCATGACCTTCAATTTCGCCATGCAGGCGATCGACCAGATCATCAACTCCGCGGCCAAGACGCTCTACATGTCCGGCGGCCAGATGGGCTGCTCGATCGTGTTCCGCGGACCCAACGGCGCGGCCGCGCGCGTTGCCGCCCAGCACAGCCAGGATTACTCGTCCTGGTACTCGCACATTCCGGGCCTGAAGGTGGTCGCGCCGTATTCGGCCGCCGACGCCAAGGGCCTGCTCAAGGCCGCGATCCGCGATCCAAATCCGGTGATCTTCCTCGAGAACGAGGTGCTCTACGGTCACACCGGCGAAGTGCCCAAGCTGGATGATTTCATCATCCCGATCGGCAAGGCGCGCATCGTCCGCGCCGGCAGCCACGTCACCATCATCTCCTGGTCGAACGGCATGACCTATGCGCTCAAGGCCGCCGACGAGCTCGCCAAGGACGGCATCGAGGCCGAGGTGATCGACCTGCGCACGCTGCGCCCGATGGACACCGAGACCATCGTCAACTCGGTGAAGAAAACGGGACGTGCGGTGACGGTGGAAGAGGGGTGGGCGCAGAGCGGCGTCGGCGCCGAGATCGCCGCGCGCATCATGGAAAACGCCTTCGACTATCTGGATGCGCCGGTCGCGCGCGTCTCCGGCAAGGACGTCCCGATGCCCTATGCCGCGAACCTGGAGAAGCTCGCGCTGCCGTCGGCGGCGGAAGTCGTCGAGGCCGCCAAAGCCGTCTGCTACAGGTAGATCATGGCGGGCCCCAAGGAGCAGCCACTGCCACCCGACGTCATGGACCGCGAGGACGCGGTCGAGATCCTGCGCGTGTTCGTGCTGGACGGCGGGCTGTCGATGGCCTTCCAGCGCGCCTTCGAGGAGCCCGACATGTGGGGCCTCCTGCTCGTCGATCTCGCCCGTCATGCTGCGCGCGCCTATGCGCGCGAGAGCGAATACACCGAGGAGGACGCGTTGAGCCGGATCCTCGAGATGTTCCAGGCCGAGATCGAGCGTCCCACCGACACCGGCACCACGACGCCACGCGGCAAGGGACACTGACCATGGCGATCGAATCCTACCACTTCGATTTCATGCTCGAGGCGATCCGCGAGGCGGAAACCTCGATCGCGCAGGGCGGCTTGCCGATCGGCGCGGTGCTGACGCGTGATAACAAGATCATCGCCCGCGGCCACAACAACCGCGTGCAGGAGAACAATCCGATCCTGCACGGCGAGATGAGCTGCCTGCGCGAAGCCGGCGCGATCTCGTTCCACGACACGGTCATGTACACGACGCTGTCGCCATGCTCGATGTGCGCGGGCGCACTCGGGCTGTTCAAGGTCAAGCTGGTCGTGATTGGGGAATCCGTCACTTTCGAGGGCTCCAAGGACATCCTCGACAAGTTCGGCATTCCCTGGATCGACCTTGCCGACGACCGCTCCATCACGATGATGAAGAATTGGCGTTCCATCCCTGCCAATGAGCGCCTGTGGCAGGGCGACATCGGCAACTAAAACCTGGTCCGTTCGTCTTCGCTGTCGAAAGACGACGTTTTGCAAAGTTCTTCTTGAGGTCAGCATGCCCATCAACATCCTGATGCCCGCTCTCTCACCGACGATGGAGAAGGGCAACCTCGCCAAGTGGCTGAAGAAGGAAGGCGACAAGGTCAAATCCGGCGACGTCATCGCCGAGATCGAGACCGACAAGGCGACCATGGAAGTCGAGGCGATTGACGAGGGCACGATCGCCAAGATCCTGGTACCCGAGGGCACGCAGGATGTCCCGGTCAACGACGTGATCGCCGTGCTCGCCGGCGAAGGCGAGGACGTGAAGGCGGCAGGCAGTGCCAAGCCCAGCGCCTCGGCCGCGCCGCCTAAAACAGCGGAAAAGCCCGCCGAGGCTTCCGCCGCGGCGCCGGCTCCCGCGCCTGCACCGGCCGCACCCAAGGCTCCGCCCGCCGCGGCACCTGCGCCGCAGGCTGCCGCTCCCGCCGCGCAGGCCAATGGCCACGGCGGTCGCGTGTTCTCATCGCCGCTGGCGCGGCGTCTGGCCAAGGAAGCCGGCATCGATGTGTCGATGGTTACGGGCACCGGCCCGCACGGCCGCGTGGTCGCCCGCGACGTCGAGCAGGCCAAATCGGGCAAGGGCCTCAAGGCCCCTGCTGCTGCTCCGTCGCCCGCGCCTTTGATCGCGCCGACGATGTCGGACAAGCAGATCCTGTCGCTGTTCGAGCCCGGCTCCTACGACATTGTCCCGCATGACGGCATGCGCCGCACCATTGCGCAGCGCCTGACCGCATCGATCCAGAACGTCCCGCACTTCTATCTCACCATCGACTGCGACATCGGCAAGCTGCTCACGGCCCGCGAGGAGATCAACGCCGCCGCGCCGAAGGACAAGGAAAAGAAGCCGCTCTACAAGATCTCGGTCAACGACTTCGTCATCAAGGCGATGGCGGTGGCGCTGCAGAGGATCCCGAACTGCAACGTCAGCTGGACCGAAAGCGGCATGGTCAAGCATCACCATTCCGACGTCGGTGTTGCCGTCGCGATGCCCGGCGGCCTGATCACGCCGATCATCCGCAAGGCGGAGACCAAGACGCTCTCGACCATCTCCAACGAGATGAAGGATTTTGCCGCGCGCGCACGATCCCGCAAATTGAAGCTCGAGGAATATCAGGGCGGCACCACGGCGGTCTCCAACCTCGGCATGTACGGCATCAGCCACTTCACCGCCGTGATCAACCCGCCGCATGCGACGATCCTTGCGGTCGGCACCAGCGAGGAGCGGCCCGTGGTGCGCGGCGGCAAGATCGAGATCGCGCACATGATGAGCGTGACCTTGTCCTGCGATCACCGCGCCATCGACGGCGCGCTCGGCGCCGAGTTGATCGGCGCCTTCAAGCAGCTGATCGAAAACCCCGTCATGATGATGGTGTGAGCCGCGAGGGTTGAATTCGTAGGGTGGGCAAAGGCGCAACGCGCCGTGCCCACCTTGTTTCTTTGGGTTGGAAGGCGGTGGGCACGCTTCGCTTTGCCCACCGTGCGAACTTCGGGGAGCCGCAATGGCCGATACATCCTTCGACGTCATCATCATCGGCTCCGGCCCCGGCGGCTACGTCACTGCGATCCGCGCCGCCCAGCTCGGCTTCAAGACCGCGATCGTCGAGAAGTCCTATCTCGGCGGCATCTGCCTGAACTGGGGCTGCATCCCGACCAAGGCGCTGCTGCGTTCGGCCGAGATCTATCACTACATGCAGAATGCCAAGGATTACGGTCTCTCCGCCGAGAAGGTCTCGTTCGATCCGAAGGCCGTGGTGCAGCGTTCGCGCGGCGTCTCCAAGCGCCTCAACGACGGCGTCGGCTTCCTGATGAAGAAGAACAAGGTCAGCGTGATCTGGGGCGCGGCCTCGATCGACGCGCCCGGCAAGGTCACCGTGAAGAAGTCCGATGTCGAGGCCCCCAAGGGCGCGCTGGGCGAGGGCACCTACCAGGCCAAGCACATCATCGTCGCGACCGGTGCGCGGCCGCGCGTGCTCCCCGGCCTCGAGCCCGACAAGAAGCTGGTGTGGACCTATTTCGAGGCGATGGTGCCGGAGCGGATGCCAAAGTCGCTGCTGGTGGTCGGCTCCGGGGCGATCGGCATCGAGTTCGCCTCTTTCTTCCACACCATGGGCTCCGACGTCACCGTGGTCGAGGTGCTGCCGCAGATCCTGCCCGTTGAGGACGCCGAGATCGCCGGCCTTGCCCGCAAGCGCTTCGAGAAGCAGGGCATCAAGATCATGTCCTCGACCAAGGTCACCAAGCTGGAGAAGAAGGCCGACAGCGTCGTCGCCACCATCGACGACGGCAAGGGCAAGCCCGTCACCACCGAGTTCGAGCGCGTGATCTCGGCGGTCGGCGTCGTCGGCAACATCGAAAATCTCGGCCTGGAAAAGGTCGGCGTGAAGACCGACCGCGGCATCATCGTCGTCGACGGCCATGGCAAGACCAACATCCCCGGCATCTATGCCATTGGCGACGTTGCCGGCCCTCCGATGCTCGCGCACAAGGCCGAGCATGAAGGCGTGATCTGCGTCGAGGCCATCAAGGGCCTCAACCCGCACCCCATGGACAAGAACATGATCCCCGGCTGCACCTATTGCCATCCGCAGGTCGCGTCCGTCGGCCTCACCGAAGCCAAGGCGAAAGAGAGCGGCCGCGAGATCCGCGTCGGCCGCTTCCCCTTCGTCGGCAACGGCAAGGCCATCGCGCTCGGCGAGGACCAGGGCCTGGTCAAGGTGATCTTCGACAAGAAGACCGGTCAGCTTCTCGGCGCCCACATGGTTGGCGCGGAGGTCACCGAGCTGATCCAGGGCTACGTCGTCGCCATGAACCTGGAGACCACGGAAGAAGAGCTCATGCACACGGTCTTCCCGCATCCGACGCTGTCGGAGATGATGAAGGAAGCCGTGCTGGATGCGTATGGAAGGGTGTTGAATATTTGACGGGTCCATCGTCGCCCACCGCCGTCATTGCGAGCGAAGCGAAGCAATCCAGGCTGCCTCTGCGGAAAGATTCTGGATTGCTTCGCTGCGCTCGCAATGACGAGCAGAGAGAACCGATTGCAGAATAAGAAGGAAATCAGCCCATGCACGACAACGACAATCTCACCATCGAACGCCCGACCTTCGTCACGCATCTCGAATGCGCGATGGAGGGCGATCATTACGCCGCCGACCAGGTCCACAACCTCTCCAAGGCCGGCAAGCCGCTTCTTGTCCGCTACGACCTCGCCGGCGTGAAGAAGGCGCTGACAAAGGATGCGCTGGCCCAGCGCCCCGGCGACATGTGGCGCTACCGCGAGCTGCTGCCGGTGCGCAAATGCGAGGACATCGTCTCGCTCGGCGAGGTCACCACACCGTTGATCCGGCTGCCGAAGCTCGGCGCAAAGCTCGGCGGCGGCGAGATCATCGTCAAGGACGAGGGGCGGCTACCGACCGGCTCGTTCAAGGCGCGCGGTCTCGTGATGGCGGTGTCGATGGGCAAGGCGCTCGGCATCAAGCATATGGCGATGCCGACCAACGGCAACGCCGGCGCGGCGCTGGCGGCCTATGCGACGTCCTGCGGCATCAAGACCACGATCTTCTGCCCCGCCGATACGCCCGAGGTGAATGTCAGCGAGATCGAGCTGCAGGGCGCGACCGTCTACCGCGTCAACGGCTATATCGACGATTGCGGCAAGATCGTCGGCGAGGGCAAAGCGAAAGTCGGCTGGTTCGATACCTCGACCTTGAAGGAGCCGTACCGCATCGAAGGCAAGAAGACGATGGGCCTCGAGCTCGCCGAGCAGCTCGGCTGGGACGTGCCCGACGTGATCTTCTATCCGACCGGCGGCGGCACCGGCCTGATCGGCATGTGGAAGGCGTTCGACGAGCTCGAGAAGATCGGCTTCATCGGAAGCAAGCGCCCGCGCATGGTTGCGGTGCAGGCGTCGGGCTGCGCGCCGATGGTGCGCGCCTACGAAGCCGGGACCGAGCACGCCACGCGCTGGGAGGACGCCCACACCATTGCGTCGGGCATCCGCGTGCCGCAGGCGATCGGCGATTTCCTGATCCTGCGCGCGGTGCGCGAAAGCAAGGGCTTCGCGATCGCCGTCGACGACGACAAGATCTCGTCGGCGCTGAACGAGGTCGCACGCGAGGAGGGGCTGCTGTTGTGCCCCGAGGGCGCCGCCACCTACGCCGCCTACAAGCAGAGCCTCGCCGACGGCCGTGTCAGCAAGACCGATCGCGTGATGTTGTTCAACTGCGCGACCGGCCTGAAGTACCCGCTGCCGCCGGTCGCCCGCACGCTCGACCGTCACAAGCCGATCGACTACGCGCAGTTCCAAGCATGATCTGGGAAAGTGCGCAGCGGTTTTCCGAAAGATCATGCTAGACAACAATCTAAAGCGCGATGACGTTTCATCCTAATCGCATCGCGCTTTAGCGCGGCACTGCGCTACAAACGATCCCTCTTCCCGTACGCGGGCAGAGGCCAAAAAAACAACGACATCGCTGGGGAGAAGACAATGAAGAAGGCCGCTTGGGCTGCGCTGATTGCTATTCTCGCTGTGACCGGCGCCGCGCGCGCCGACGACTATCCCTCACGTCCCATCACCGTCATCGTGCCTTTCGCCGCCGGCGGACCGTCGGATGCGATGGCGCGAGTCCTCGCTGACCGGATGCGGGTGACGTTGGGGCAGCCCGTGGTGATCGAGAACGTCACCGGCGCGGGCGGTTCGATCGGCGTCGCTCGCGCCGTGCAATCGCCGCCGGACGGCTACACCATCTCGTTCGGCCACCTCGGCACCCACGTCGCCAACGGTGCCGTCTACAAGCTCAAATACGATCTCGTCGCCGACCTCGAGCCTGTGGTGCTGTTGCCGAGCAATCCGATGATCGTCGTCAGCAAGAACGCGGTACCTGCGACCTCGCTGAAGGAGCTGTTGGACTGGCTGAAGTCGCGGCCGTCGCCGCCGACCGCAGGCACCGCCGGCGCGGGCTCCGGCAGCCATATCGCGGGCGTCTATCTCGAGAACGTCTCCGGCATCAAACTGCAATACGTGCCGTATCGCGGCACCGCGCCCGCGCTGAACGACCTCATCGCCGGCCAGATCGACCTCATCGTCGACCAGACCTCCAACTCCATCAACCAGGTCCGCGCCGGCACCATCCGCGCCTATGCCATCACCGACGACAAGCGCCTGCGTTCGGCGCCCGACATTCCGACCGCAGAGGAGGCCGGCCTGAAAGGCTTCAAGATGACGCTGTGGTCGGGCATGTGGGTTCCGAAGGGCACGCCGAAGGAGATCGTGACCAAGCTCAATGCAGCCGCCGTCGAAGCGCTGAACGATCCCGGAGTGAGGAAGCAGCTCGAAAGCCAGGGCCTGGAGATGACGCCCAAGGATCAGCTCACGCCCGAAGCGCTCGGCACCCGCCAGAAGGCCGAGATCGCAAAATGGTGGCCGATGATCAAGGCGGCGAACATCAAGGTGGATTGAAGCGGGCGCTCACTGCAAGGTTTCGTGACCTGCCGCCAGCGCACGGTCCAGGCACTGCATCAGATCCGAGGCGGCGAACGGCTTGCCGAGAAAACAGATTGCCCCGGCTTTGAGGGCACGCACCCGCACGCTCTCATCCGGAAAGGCTGTGATGAAGATGAACGGCGTCGCCGAACCATGCGCGCGCATCTGCGTCAACAGATCGATTCCGGTCATCAGCGGCATCTGCACGTCGGCGATCACACACGAGGTGCCATTCGAATCGGACGACCTCAAAAACTCATCGGCTGACGCGAATGTGTGGACGACGTATCCGCGTGATTCCAGGAGATTGTTAATAGCGGCCCGCACGTAAGGGTCGTCGTCAAGCACTGAAATGACCGAAGCCGCTGACAAGACGTCCGCTCCTCACCCGGCATCACGTTCGCCGTCGCCACGGCCATACATAAACCGGTAAGGTGGACCTGCCAGTTGCGATTGGAAACTCATACTTAGGTTTGTGCGTCGGGCTTGTTGGACCCTATCCCGAGCGCCTCGCTCATTCTCACCAGATCGGCCAGCGACTTCGCGCCCATTTTCCGCATGATCTGGCCGCGATAGATTTTGACGGTGATTTCCGCCAATCCGAGCTGGGCGGCCACCTGCTTGTTCATCAGGCCGGCCGTCACCAGTGACAATACATCTCGCTCCCGCGAGGACAGTGACTCGAAGCGGGATCTCACGGTCGAGACCGTCCTGTTGAGGTCGCGGCGCTTGCGGTCTCTTTCGATCGCGGCCTGGACTGCATCCAGGATGTCCTGGTCGCGGACCGGCTTGGTCAAGAAGTCGATCGCGCCGCTCTTCATGGCCCGAACCGTCATGGGAATATCACCGTGACCGGTGATGAAGATGATAGGCGTGTGGATATTCGCCTTGGCAAGATCGGATTGAAGATCAAGGCCGCTGGCTCCGGGAAGGCGGATGTCGAGCACGAGGCAACTGGGGACTTCCGGCGGCTTGGCGTGGAGGAGTTGTGGTGCCGAGCCGAATGCTTCGACCTTGAGGCCAACCGACTCGAATAAATTGGTGAGCGCACGGCGCATGGACGCGTCGTCGTCGACGATAAAGACGATTGGCTGATCGCCGTCGTCCTCCTGCGGCGACGGAGGTTCCCCGCGCTGGGTCACTAAGTTTCCTCCCGATGGAAGGGCAAGGTGATCTGAAAAGTCGCGCCGTGCTCCTGGTTGGGGACGGCGAAAAGCCGTCCACCGTGCGCCTCGATGATGGATCGACAGATCGACAGCCCCATGCCCATGCCGGTGGACTTCGTGGTAAAGAACGGCGTGAACAGGCGGTCTATTGCCTGTTCACTGATGCCGACTCCGCAGTCGGAAACGCTCACCAGCACCGCGCCATCGCCGCTCGCCGCCGAACGGATCGCCAGCTCGCGCGGGCGATCATGGACGTCTTCCATGGCCTCGATCCCGTTCATGATCAGGTTGATGAGGACCTGTTGCAACTGGATTCGATCGCCGAATATTTTCGGCAGTGCCGACGACAGCTCCATTCGCACCGACACGGCATGGCTGGCCATCTCACGCTGAACGAGCGCCACCGACTCCCGTACGACGACATTGGCGTCGAGCGGAGCCATGTCGATGTCGGAGCGCTTGGCGAGCGCTCGAACGCGACGGATCACGTCGCTGGCACGCGTGCCATCCTCGATGATCCACTCGACGGAGCGGCCGGCCGCTTGGAGGTCGGGCGGACTGCGCTGCAGCCAGGCGAGGCAGGCGTCGGCGTTTGCGATCACAGCGGCGAGCGGCTGATTGATTTCGTGGGCAATGGAAGCGGTCAGCTCACCCAGGGTCGTGACACGTGTCACATGGGCGAGCTCGGCCTGGGCCTTGCGCAGAGCATCTTCGGCCTGATTGGCCCGGATGGCCGCGGTTACGTCAGTGCAGACGCCACGATAGCCCAGAAAAGCGCCTTCGGCGTCGAAGAACGGCTTGCCACTGGTCCGGACGTAGATCGTCTGCCCGCTGCGATCCTTGCTGCGATACACCAGGTCACGGAAGGGGACGTGGGCGTCGAGCGCTGCCCGGTGTTGTTGCCATTTCTCCGGTTCGAGATCGGCGTCAGGAGCGATATCCCAACGCGTGAGTCCGATCAGGCCGGCGGGAGCGGTCATGGTATCGGAGTGTTCCGATATCTGGGTGACTCGATGGTCTGGCCCTGTTTCCCAGAACCAGTCGGAGGCGGTTTCGGCATAGTCGCGGAAGCGCTGCTCGCTCGCGCGCAGTCTGCGCTCTGCCTCTTTGGTCGCCGTGATGTCGGTCACCGATCCCACGAACTCCACGCACCCGTTCGAATCCCGCATCGCGCGGGCGACCGCCCGGACGTACTTGATGGAGCCGTCGGGCATCACGAGCCGGTATTCGTGGTCGTAATCCTTTCCCTCTCGCGCGGCCCGAGCCGTTGTCTGTTGCACCGCGAGCCGGTCGTCCGGATGGATCCGCTGGAGCATGAACGGGATCTTCGGCTTGGTTCCCTCGTCGCACTGGAAGATGCGGTAGGTCTCCTTGGACCAGGTGATCTCGCGGGTTGCGGCCTTCCATCCGAAACTGCCGGTGTGGCTCAATTGCTGCGCCTGGGCGAGATAGGCCTCGCTCTGTCGCAGCGCATTCTCGGCTTCCTTGCGCTCGGTGATGTTCTCGCAGGCGATCAGGACGATTGGTCCGCCATCCGCCCGCAGCATGGTCTTGGCATTCTCGCGCACCCATAGCACCGAGCCGTCCTTGCGTATCTTCCGGATCTCCCAGGTGTGGGACTGGTCGACGGTCTCAAGGCACAGCGTGACACACGCGCGGACGAGGTCGCGATCCTCCTCGAAGAAGACGTCCAGCACCGATCGGCCGATCAGTTCCGCGGCGGCGTAGCCCAGTTGCGCGGCGCCGAACGTGTTCACGTTGATCACGGTTCCGGCCGGATCGACCATGAAGTACATGACCGGTGTGTGCTCGAAGACTTGCTGCCACTGCTTGACCGCCTCGAGCAGGTCGTCACCATCGGGCTCGCTGCGCGGCTTAGGGGTTGCGGTTTGCCTTACGCAGCCGGCGAGGAATTGCGCGGCTGACTTCCCGAATGTCGCTGCTCGGCCAGGCTTCATCGCAGATGCTCCCGGCGTTCTCTGCGTAAATACGAGTAGAGCACGTTGCAGCGGGACGAGCAATTCCCGCCAAGCTCGGATGGGCAGTCATGCGTTCGCCTGTGACTTGACCGCTGCCGCCCTGTCCAGTGCGCAGCATCACGTACGCCATGCCGGCAAGATTTTCACGGTGACCGTGCGGCCGGAGCATCGTGCGCCGTCTCGTTGCACATGAGCCGGCGGGGAGCCCCCGGGCGAGTACGGACAAACCTAGGTATAGCTCCTCCATTCCTAGTCATACCGGTCACTTACCTCCGTACAATTGAGCGTCTCGTGCCCTGGGGAATAGCCTCACGACCATCGGGCGTATTGCAGTGAGCGCACGAAACGAACTGGCAAAGCGCGAGCAAGGGAGGAAGACGACAATGTGCGTGACATCGGTGCTTCCTGAGCGTGGCCGATCCGAGTCCGAATGTTGCTCTTCAGTCAATGGCTGTGCAGTGTGCGGCGGCAAGTTTGGCCTGATCCGCTACTATTCCTGGCGCACCGCGCTCTGCTCCAAGAAATGTGTCGATCGCTTCCGCACACGCCGCGAGCGCGATCACCGGTGGTTGTTCCGGGTTCAGGCCGCGTGAGGCCGAATTAGAGAGCTGATATCGTCCGAGGATCTGATCCGGGAGCACGTTCGTTGAACCGTTCATGCAAGCTGTTGTGCTCGATGGTTCTCCTCGGCTTCACTGCGACGGTCCGGGCACAGGAGGCGGGACACGATGCCGTACATCGCCGGCACCCACCCCAGGACCAGGCGCTGCACGAGAAATTCTATTCGACCTGGCACATGCCGGATAATCCGAGCGTCAGCTGTTGCAACAGTGCTGACTGCTATCCGACCGATATCAAATACATCGACGACCAGATCTATGCGCGGCGCCGGGAGGACGGGAGATACATTCTGATTCCACCGCAAAAGGTGGAGCGAAACAGGGATAATCCGGACGGCCGAAACCATCTTTGCGCTCCGCCGCCCGCACTGTCGCCGCTGGATAGCGTTTACTGCTTCGCGTTAGGAGGTGCCACATGAGATTCGCGTTCGTGCTGGTGAACGACCGGACCCCGTTCCGGGAGACCTGGTGCATGCAGTGCTGCGAGCCGATCAGCGGCAGCTATCTCCGCGAGATCGCGACCCGTCTGCCTTACTGCGACCATCAGTGCTACGCGCTGTTCTGCGAGACGCTTGCGAAAGACCGCATGAGGGCGGCTTCATGAAGTTCATGGTGGTCAATCACGAGCCCCCGTTGTGCGCGGACACGTGCAGCACCTGCTCGCGATCGATCCGGTCCGGCTATGTCCGGCATGTGCGGACGCAGCGCCTCTACTGTGACTACGATTGCTACCGGCGCGGCGAACTCGTGACGCTGCTGATGCAATGGTCGGTGCCAGGGCGCAACGAGCTGGCCTCCGGGAACGTCGAGGTCGCCGCTCGCAACGCGGTCGAGATGTTTACGGTCCTGGGTGCCGTCTTCTGCTGGAGCTGCACGATCCACGCCTTCGCCTTCGCAAGAATCTTGACCAGCGCATATTCGGACGGTCGCGATCCGATCACGATGGAAGGAGGTGACACCTAGCTACGCGACGGCGCTCGCGTGGAAGCCGCAGCGACGCAACCTGGCAGGCGCCGTGTCCAGCCCCGGCGACGTCGCCTAGGGTGCGGGCGCTGCGGCCGCCACGGGTGCCGTTGCGCCGGCCTCCTGCGTGACGACGCGCTGGTCGCTCTTGCCGGCGACCATGCCGCTGCCCTCGAACCTTGTGCGGTAGACCAGCACGTTCTCCATCACGCGCTGGACGTAGTTGCGGGTCTCCGACAGCGGGATGCGCTCGACCCAGTCGACCGGATCGACATTGGGGTCCCTGGGATCGCCGCGCGTCTGCACCCATTCGCGCACGCGGCCACGCCCGGCATTGTAGCCGGCGAAAGTCATGATCTGGTTGCCGCGGTATTCCGAAAAGAGCGCACTGAGCTCGGCTGCGCCCATCTGCGTATTGTAGACGGGATCGGAGACCATCTTGCTCCAGTCATAGGTCAGGCCGAAGCGCTTGGCGGTGTCGCGGCCCGCTTCCGGCGTCACCTGCATCAGCCCGACCGCGTTGGCATGGGACTTGTCGCGCTGGTCGAACGAGCTTTCGGTGCGCGCCACCGAATAGATTACGCTGGTCTCGATCGCTGGTGCGACCTGCTTGTGCTCGGGGATGCCGATGGTGGGGAAGGCGTAGTGGTCGAGCGCGAGCCCGCGCGCCAGCGCCGTCTTGCCGACCTCCAGCATCACGCGCGCATCGTTGCGCCGGCGGGCAACCTCGCCGAGGGCCTCGAGTGCTGCGACATCGCTGCTCTCCTTGGCGAGGTCCTCGGCGAAATAGAACACCATGTTGCGCTCGCCGATGGCGTAGAGCATGTCGGCCGCGCGCACGCGTTCGTCCTCGGGGGGCGTGTCGGTCGAGGCCAGCACAGGCGAGGGCGGACGCAGCTCGATCTGGTCGAGGCCGAGCCTTGCGCGGGCGAGCTGGCCGTAATAGGCGGTCTGATAGCGTGCCGCCGCCCGATAGCTCATGCGTGCATCGGCCATGGCGCCCATGGCTTCGGCGGCACGGCCGCGCCAGTAATGGGCCCGCGACAGCGCGATCGGATTGGACGAGCCCTCGTCGATGGCGGCAAAGTGCATCATCGCCGTCGTTGGATCGTCGAGAAAGCGTAGCGCGATCCAGCCGCACATGAAGTGATAGTCGACGCGGTACACCTCCTTTTCCGGAACGGCCGCCGTGCGCACCACGTCGTAGGCGGTCCTGGACTTGCCCTGGTCGAGCAGCTTGCGTGCGAGCATGCGACGCTCGCGCCACCAGGCATCGGTGTCCTGGGCGGACATCATGCCGGGCGCAGCGGCCAGGATCATCTCGGCCGCATCGTCGATGCGGTCGTTCTGAAGATGCCACTGGGCGCGGCACAGCACATAGCCGAGATCGCGGCGCGCTTCGGCCGGCACGTCCTCGAGATAGTCCTTGGCCTTGCTCTCCTTGCCGGTGACCGCGGCACAGGCCTTGACGATCGCGAGCTCATCCTCGCCGAGCCGTTTGGCGGCGCGCCTCGCGCCTGCGTAATCCTTGGCGCCGAGCCGCTTGTCCATGCGCGCGCGGTGATCGTCCATGGACAGAAGATCGCGAAACGCCTCGTAGGAATCCTCCTCGCTGCGCTCGGACAATTCGTCGGCGCGCCAGGCTTCGCGCACGAGCCGGGCGGCGCTGTCGGTATCGCCCTCAGCGCGCAATACGCGGGCGAGCGCAAACTTGCCCTTGGCGCTGGTCGGCCGGTCCATCGTGAACTTGTGCACAGTGGCGGCGTCGGCCTTCTCCTGCCACAGCCGCGCCTCGGCACGGCGGCGGAGCAGGGCGCTGCTCGGCCAGTCCGGATTGGCGGCGAGGAAGGCGGCATAGCGCTTGAAATTGGCGGTGCTCTCGGAATGGCGCAGCATGAACCAGTCGGCGAGTTTCTGTCCGGCAGGATCGGCGATGCGGTCGCGCGCCGCGCTCGCGTCATTCGTCTTGCCCTTGCGCGCGAGATCGATGGAGTCCTTCAGCGCGGCGAGGTCGCCGGTCAGCGGCGGCGGTGCCGGCCTATCGGCGGGCTCGACCGTCTTCTTCGACTTGCGCCTGGCCTCGGCACGCTTGGCGTGCCGTGCCTTGCCGGCGGAAGCATGGCGGTGCTTGCCGGCTTTCGCTTCATGCGTTTTCTTCGGCGCGGCCGATTTCTGGCTGCTTTTCGCGACCAGTTCCGTGGGAAGGAGGGCCATCGCGGCCACAGCAACGAAACACGCGAGCGAGCGTAGGCACTGGTTCATTTGATGGTCCCCCTGCGAAACCACTACAAACCAAGGTCCGCGACGACATGCGGCTTGAGAATCGAATATCGAACGATGCCGAGGCATCGTCCCGCGTTCCTGACGCTGTCGCAACAATGCGGCGAAAAACGGATGCGCCGTGGGAACTTCCGCAAAGGAGAAAAGGGCAGGATCGCTAACCTTCGTTAACGGTCGGTCTCGCGCGACGGTTGCATGGTACGGGACGCCAGGAGGGCCAAGATTGCGCGTGTTCCCGCAGCCAGTCCGGTGTATGGAGTTCCCTCGTTCCGTTCTTTTGGCCTTTGCCTTCCGCAACCCATGCCGATTTTCAACCAGTCGATCCGGCGCAAGATTGTCGGAATCGCCCTCGGATTGATCGTCCTGATGCTGGTCACCTCGATCCTGTCGATGGTGATGTCGAGTCAGGTCGGCGTCCTGCTCGACGAGCTGACCAACCGTTACATCCCGGCCTATAGCCATCTGGCGCGCGCCAGCAGTCGCTCGCTGGAGCGGGGGCTGGCGCTGCGGCGGATGGTCATGACCCGGATGGAGGCGCCGTCGGATGAGGAGGCCTATACGGCGCGCCTTCGCGACGTCGAGGAATCGGACCGCAAGATCGAGGAGGAGGCTGAGGCCGCGCGCAAGCTGATCAACGCGATCATCGAGGACCCCAGGACGTTTTCCGACAATGCCGCGCTTGGACGGATCGATATCCGCATCGAGACCGCCGTCGTCGAGCTGCGGCGCGACCTGAGCGAGGACCATGCGAAGCTCCTCAAGCAGGTCGAAGCCAAGCAGATGGCCGAGGCGCGCGGCACGCTGGAACACATCGACGTGACGCGCGAACAGTTCAACCGGAAGATCGATACGATCCGCGGCGATATGCTGGCGCAGGTCTTCTTCTCGACGTCGCAGGTGATCAGCCGCCAGCATCAGACGATCATCGTTTCGGGAGTCGTGACATTGCTCGCGGCGATCGTCGGATTTGCCTTTGCGCTGCTGGTGTCCAGCGGCATCACGCGTCCGGTGCGGCTGCTGCTGGCCGGCACCCGCGAGGTCGAGGCGGGCCGGTTCGACAAGCCCATCGCCGTCTCGACGCAGGACGAGATCGGCGAGCTCGCCGCGGCCTTCAACCGCATGATCGAGCAGTTGCGGCACAACGAGCGCATCCGCGAGACCTTTGGCCGCTACATCGACCCCAAGGTGGTGCAGGGGCTGATCGAGCGGCCGGAGGTCGCAATCGACGGCGAGCGCCGGGTCATGACCATCATGTTCTGCGACATGAGCGGCTTCACCTCGATGAGCGAGGGCATGACCCCGCGCGGCCTCGTCAAGGTGATGAACCACTATTTCACGATGATGTCCGGCCCCATCAGGAGCAATCGCGGCGTCATCGACAAATATATCGGCGACGCCATCATGTCCTATTGGGGACCGCCCTTCGTCGAAGAGGACGCGCAGGCCCTACTCGCCGGGCTTGCCGCTGTCGAGATGGCCGACCAGGTGCCCGCGCTGCAGAAGCAGCTGCCCGATCTGCTCGGTATCCGCGCCATGCCCGCGCCGTGCGATCTGCGGATCGGCATCGCCACCGGCGAGGTCCTGACCGGCAGCATCGGCTCCGAGCTGATGATGAGCTTTACCGTGATGGGCGACGCCGTGAATCTCGCCTCGCGGCTTGAGGCCGTCAACAAGGTCTACGGCACCCGCATCCTGGTCTCGCAAGCGACTGCGGACGCGATTGGATCTCGCCTCGAATTGCGCGAGATCGACCGTCTTGCGGTCGCGGGCCAAAGCGCGCCGCAGGCGATCTTCGAGGTGATGGCGCGACCGGGCGCACTCACCGATGCGCAAGTCAGCCTGCGCACGCACTATGTCGAAGGTCTCGCCGCGTATCGTGCCCGGCGCTTCGACGACGCACGTGCTGCCTTCAACGCGGCGCTCGAGGCGGTCCCCGGCGACGGTCCCTCGCGCGCGATGCTCGGCCGCATCGCGCAGTTCGCGGCCAATCCGCCGGATGCCGCTTGGGACGGCGCCTGGCGGCTCGAGCAGAAATAGGCTGCCGCGGAATAATTGATGCTACCCCATAACGATGTTCGCCGTGACCTATTTCCCGGATTTAGGTTAGCTGTCCTTGTGGCGTTTGACGGGGACACGCCGATGACAGAACTTCAGGACAGGTTGGAACGGTTCGAGACGCTCACCGCCGAATGCGAGCTGATCGCCAAGCTCGCCACCGACGGCACCAAGCGCGAGTTCTATCTGAGGCTCGGGGAACAGTATCGCCAGCTGGCGGTGGATATTCGGCAGGCGATCGCGACCACGGCTGCGGCCTGAGGCCGGCTGAAATCCGTTCTTAACATTTAGCGCGCATTCTCGCAGCACGCGGGCATCGCTGATCGGCGGTGGCTCGTGGTGGGAAGGCCGGGGTTCGTTGCAATGCAGCGCACCTCGCGAGTATCATCGTGCTGTGCCTGAGAGGGCAAGTCCCATGCGCCTCGTTGCCGTGATCATATTCGCGCTCATGACGGCGGCCTGCGACCAGGAGCGGGACATCACCGGCTCGACGACGTCGAGCTGTCCGATACGAAACTACAGCTACAATCCACGCGACCTGAACCAGTGCGTCAACGCCTGCAGATCGTGCGATCGCGGCACCACGGTCACCTGCACGACATCCTGCACCCTCAAGGGGGCTCGCTGAGCGGATTGCCTTCTGCCTTGCGCGGCGTCGCAACCGCGCGATCCCCGGCCCCCATCGTCCCCGCCGTTTTGATCTGATAGGCTCGATCGGAGCAGGGGGACATCGTATGAGATTCGCAAGCTTTGAAATCGACAACGCCGGAGGTCTCGTGGGAACGGCGAGCAACGCGCAGGCTCCCGCGTCCGTGGCGTCGACGGTGCCGAGGCACCGGAACGATTCACATAGGTAGTCATTGGAAGCAGTGGGCAGGACGCGGAGTCCGATGGAATGGGTATGCTCGATCCCGGCCGGTTCCTGGTATCGTGCTCGCACTGCGATGCCTGGCCGATGGCCGCCAACGTGAAACGTTCAAGCTGGTCGGCATCCCCGCATGAGGTCCGTTTCGTCTGCACGCGCTGCCGGCGCGAAGAGACCGCGATCGTCTCGGCGTCCGGCGAACTGACGCCGATCAAGCGCCTCGACGCTCCGCCGCGGGATGTCGCTGTCGCCTGGGCTCAGGCCCAGCGCCCGCGGGGGCGAACGTAGGCGGCGCAGGGCATTGCTCGATTCGTTGTGGAGCCGGCCGATCGCGTCTGCGCCAAGATGCCAGCGGTCGATTGACTCCCGGCCTGGACGCCCCGTAGATTGGCCGCCGACGGTTCTCCTTATGGAGATCAAAAGGGAACGTGGTGCGAGATGTCCCAAGGTCGGGATCTTCTCAATGCCATGGCTGCCCCCGCAACTGTAAGCGGTGAATCTCTCGTCCTACGCCACTGGGAATCTCGGTCCTGGGAAGGCGACGCAGAGGTAACGACCCGCGAGCCAGGAGACCTGCCGTCAGCCGTGGTCACACGCGAAGATGTCGGTCGGGGAGTACAGACATTAGCTTTGCCGGAGCCATCGATCGCTCCGCCGTAAAGCCTCGTTCGCTGTGACGTGCCACTGACGTCATGCCGAGGTTACAATTGTGTCCCGTATTGTCACTGCCGCCGGGCGCCGCTGCGCCGGCATCGTTGCGGCCGTTTCGCTGTATTCGCTCGATCACTCCATCGTCCACGCCCAGCAGTCCGTCGCCGAGCAGCTGCCACCGGTCGAGGTGACCAGATCCGACGATCAGAACCGTACCCGTGCCAGGGCGATCGGCGAGGGCGAGGCGGGGCGGCGCCGAGCGGCGCCGGACGGGGCGCCGAATGGGACCGGCTCGTCCGGCTCGGGCAACGAGGCCGCCGCCGGCAATGGCGGGATCGTCGGCGCCGCCACGACCGTCATTACGGCCACGGACATCGCTCATGCACCGTCGCAGACGCTGGCCGAGATCATCGCGGCGCAGGTGCCGGGTGCCCAGATCACGACGTTCTATGGCGGCCAGATCGGTGCCAGGACCAGTGTCGACCTGCGCGGCTTCGGTGCCTTCGCCACGGCCAACACGCTGGTGCTGGTCAACGGACGGCGGTTGAACGACATCGATATGGCGCAGGTGGACCTCTCCACCATCCCGCTCAATGCCATCGAGCGCATCGAGATCACGCGCGGCAATTCCGGTGCGGTACTGTATGGTGACAATGCGGTCGGCGGCGTCATCAACATCGTCACCAAGAACGGCGTCGGCGGCCCGCCCGTGACAGCGCGCATCGAGGCCGGTTTCGGCTCGTTCAATACCAGGCTCGGCAACGTCTCGGCCGCGGTCAATTCCGGTCCGTGGTCGACCTCGTTCTACGGCAATGCCGTCAGGACCGACGGCTATCGCGACAACAATCGCTATTCCCAGGAGAACGGCGTCGGCAATCTGAACTACACGACGCCGGGCCTGACCGCCTTCCTGACCGTCACCGGTGACAATCAGGAGCTGCGACTGCCGGGTGGCCGCACCGTCGATCCCTCCCTCGGCGTCGACGAGCTCGCGACCAGCCGGCGAGGGACCAGCACGCCCTTCAACTACGCCAATCAGCAGGGTTTTGGCGCGACCGCGGGCTTCACGAAAACTCTTGTCAACGGCGTCGATCTCATCGTCGACGGCGGCGTGCGCGACAAGAAGCAGCAGAGCGCGTTCTTCTCGAGCCCGGCGCCGGTCCCGGCTTTATTCACGTCGACCTATGTCGATGCTGACCTTACGACATGGTCGATCACGCCGCGGCTCAGCGTGAAGAGCCTTCTGCTCGGAATGCCCTCGCAAGTGCTGACCGGCGTCGACTACTACGATGCGACCTTTCAGCAGAACCGCGGCGCCGGCCAGGGTCTCGCTCCCTGGCACAATTACGATCTCAGGCAGCGGACGGTTGCGGGCTATGTCCAGCACACGCTCGGCGTCGCACCGGCGACCGATATCTCCTACGGCGCCCGGGTGCAGAACACCAATCTCTCGGCACGTGACAATTTCGACCCGGCGGCTCCGTTCAACGCCGATATCGGCGCGCTTCCACTCGGGAGCGACGAGACGCAATATGCGCTGCATCTCGGTGCGGAGCATCGCCTCAACGACACCGTCGCGCTGTTCGGCCGGGTTGCGCGCGCCTTCCGTACGCCTGACGTCGACGAGCGGGTGTCGTCAGGCCCTTCGTTCGACCCGTTCTTCAATCCGCTCCCACAGACGTTCCAGCTCAAGACCCAGACCTCGCAGGACATCGAGGGCGGGCTGCGCATCAGAGGAGGCGGACTGCAGATGCAGAGCAGCCTCTATCTGATGGACCTCGCCAACGAGATCCATTTCAATCCCATCCTGTTCTACAACACCAATCTGGATCCGACCCGCCGCTACGGCTCGGAGACCAGCGTCTCCTATCGCATCAACGACGCCCTGCTGGTGCGTTCCGGCATGGCCTACACACGGGCCGTCTTCCGCGAAGGCGTCTGGGCGGGCAACGACGTGCCGCTGGTGTCGCGCTACACCGCGAGCGCGGGCCTCACCTGGAACATCTGGCAGAACTATCTGGTGCTGGACGCCACCGCGCGCTTCTGGAGCGAGCGTCGCATGGACAACGACCAGGCCGGAACCCAGAAGCCGATTCCCGCCAATGGCACGATCGACCTCAAGCTCAGCGGCCAATATGAGCGCTGCTTCTGGTCACTCAGCATCAACAATGTGCTGAACGCGCTCTACTACGACTACGCCGTCGCAAGCACCTTCACGGACGGTCGTTTCAGCGCCTATCCGCTACCCGGTCGCACCTATCTGCTCAAGGCCGGCGCCACGTTTTGATTTCAATGGGGCTGTCACGGGCGCCCAAATGGACTAAAACTCGAAGAGAAGGAGATCACTTATGGCTCTCAATATCCTGCCGTCCGGCGGCGACGGTTTCCGCCTCCATCCGGTGGCGCCGCGTCTCGGGCCGATGTTCGGCTTCGCGCTGCTGACGGTATCGTGCGCGCTCGCAAGTTTTGCGTTCGCCTGTGCAACGCCGTTCGCGGCCTTCGCCGTGGTCGCGGCTGCGATGCTGCTGCTGCGTCCGGCGCTGCTCGTCGTCACCGGCGCCTGGCTCGTGAACCAGAGCATCGGTTTCGGCGCGCTGCACTATCCCATCGATGGCAGCACCATCGCTTGGGGTTTCGTCATTGGCGCGGCTGCGCTGCTGGCGACCGCAGTGGCGTCGGCCGTGCTCCGCATGCTGCCGCAGAGCCGCACGACGCGGATGCTGGTGCTCGCGCTCGTTGCCGCCTATGCGGCCTACGAGCTCGCGCTGCTCGCCGCCACGCCGCTCCTGGGCGGAGAGGCCGCCTTCACCGCAGCCATCGTCACGCGCATTGGGCTGACCAATGTCGCCTGGCTCGCCGGCCTCGTCGCCGTCTGCGAGGTCGTGCGCCTGCTCGATCCGTTCGGGCGCAAGGGAGTGATGTCGGCCTGAGCAGTCCTCGCGGCGCCTGGTTGGAGCGCGGCGAAATCCGGGACAAATCGTTCCATAGCGCGACACCTCCCGGACTACGCTTCCGCGCCATCCGGGTGGCGTCGCCTGTGTCGTCCTCTGTCAATCCGCCAGTGTGAAAATATTCGACTTTACAGAAATTCGGATTTGTCGTATGTGTCGCCCATCCCGGCTCATCCTTGAGGGGCGATCATGAGGTCGTCATTGTCGCGAGCCGGGCTTGCGGTGGACGCGGCAGCGTCGGGCGCGAAAGGTGCGGGCAGGGAGGGTAGTCCCCGGTGAGCTCGTGGCCGCGCGCGGACGAACGGCGCTGCTAGGCTTCGTCTCGCCTGTAAGTTTCCAGCTCCGTCGACAGGGCTGGAAAAACTGCGGCGAAATGGCGAACCGCGCGTACGGCAAAACCGTGTGGTCCTGGCCGTCGTTGCTACGGTCAAGCTCTTGCGGAGGCGGCAATCGCGTCAACCGGCGCGGAGGTCGGTGAATTTTGCGAGGGTGAGGGAGGCCAGAACGAACTCGGCTCCCGGGAGAGCGCGGCATAAGCCGTCCGACCATCGCGCAGGGAAGGCCGAGTGATTGGCACCACCTGTATGCTGCTGTGCGGTTTTCTGCGTGTGCCTTTTGCGCAGCAGACCGCGGGTGCGTTGTCAGCACCCGGCCTTCCCTGTGCCCTCTTGGCTCGAGAGGGTGAGCGACGAAGCAAAACTCGGGCGAATTCGGCCGCGGGAATGCGAGTGCATGTCCGCAGCCACATCCACCGTCATTGCGAGGAGCGTAGCGACGAAGCAATCCAGAATCCCACCGCAGAAAGGCTCTGGATTGCTTCGCGGAGCCTGTCATCGGCGGCGCTTCGCGCCGACCCGGTGGCTCGCAATGACGCGGAGGAGAGAGCGTGCGCCAAACTCCACTCTCGTGCCCCGGACGCAGCGCAGCGTCTCTTCGACGGTGCGTTGCAGAGCCGGGGCCCATACTGCTGTGTCGCATACCGTGTGGCCGCGGCAGATATTGGCACCCAATGCCCAAGCCGACTCAGCCGCCATGGCGCGTTGTTCTCGGGGGCAGAAATGGGAGCACTGCGTCCGTTGCAAAATCTGAAGTTGTCAGATGGCTTCTCGGCGGAGGTATCCAAGTAGCCTTAGCCGTGTCTTCTACGCCACGATTGTTGTGACTTCGCAACACTCATGCCGCATTTAACCTTCATCACCGGCGGTTCGCATCGTCGCCGCTTTTTGGCCACACCCGAACATGAATAAAATCACTCTAATGTTTTAAGGCAGTGGCGGTCTTCGAAGGCGACGAGAAAGTCCCAAGGTCGATTCAAATCTTGGCTCTGATTTTTCGGGTCTGAAAGGGTTGGCCGGGGAAGCTGGTTGCGATGGTCGCGAAGATTGACAAGCAGAGGCTGCCGAGCCGTCACGTAACGGAAGGCCCTGCGCGTGCGCCCCATCGGTCCTACTTCTACGCCATGGGGCTGACCACCGATCAGATCCACCAGCCTTTCGTCGGCGTCGCCTCCTGCTGGAACGAGGCTGCTCCCTGCAACATCGCACTGATGCGCCAGGCCCAGGCGGTGAAGAAGGGCGTGGCGTCGGCCGGCGGCACGCCGCGCGAATTCTGCACCATCACCGTCACCGATGGCATCGCCATGGGCCATGACGGCATGCGCTCCTCGCTGCCGTCGCGCGAATGCATCGCCGATTCGGTCGAACTGACGGTGCGCGGTCACGCCTATGACGCGCTGGTCGGCCTTGCCGGCTGCGACAAGTCGCTGCCGGGCATGATGATGGCGATGGTCCGCCTCAACGTGCCCTCGATCTTCATCTATGGCGGCTCGATCCTGCCCGGCAATTTCCGCGGGCAACAGGTCACCGTGCAGGACATGTTCGAGGCGGTCGGCAAGCACTCGGTCGGCGCCATGTCGGACGAGGATCTCGACGAGATCGAGCGTGTGGCCTGCCCGTCGGCGGGCGCTTGCGGCGCGCAGTTCACGGCCAACACCATGGCGACCGTCTCGGAGGCGATCGGCCTCGCTTTGCCGTACTCGGCCGGTGCCCCGGCACCCTACGAAATTCGCGACGCGTTCTGCATGACCGCGGGCGAAAAGGTGATGGACCTGATCGCCCAGAACATCCGGCCGCGCGACATCGTCACCCGCAAGGCGCTGGAGAATGCGGCTGCCGTGGTTGCGGCCTCCGGTGGCTCGACCAATGCTGCGCTGCACCTGCCGGCGATCGCGCACGAGGTCGGCATCAAGTTCGACCTGTTCGACGTCGCTGAAATCTTCAAAAAGACACCTTATGTCGCGGATTTGAAGCCGGGCGGCCGTTATGTCGCCAAAGACATGTTTGAAGTAGGTGGCATACCGCTTCTGATGAAGACGCTGCTCGACAATGGCTTCCTGCACGGTGATTGCCTTACCGTCACGGGCCGCACGATCGCCGAAAACCTCAAGAGCGTGAAATGGAATCCGCACCAGGACGTGGTGCACCCGGCAGATAAGCCCATCACCGTGACAGGCGGTGTGGTCGGTCTGAAGGGCAATTTGGCGCCAGAAGGTGCGATCGTGAAAGTCGCGGGAATGTCCAACCTCAGGTTTACCGGTCCGGCCAGGTGCTTCGACCGTGAGGAGGATGCTTTCGAGGCGGTCCAGAACCGCACCTATCGCGAAGGCGAAGTCATCGTGATCCGCTACGAGGGGCCGAAGGGCGGCCCCGGCATGCGGGAAATGCTCCAGACCACAGCGGCGCTGACCGGCCAGGGCATGGGCGGCAAGATCGCGCTCATCACCGACGGCCGCTTCTCCGGCGCCACCCGCGGCTTCTGCATCGGCCATGTCGGGCCGGAGGCGGCGGTCGGCGGCCCGATCGGGCTGCTCGAGGACGGCGACATCATCGAGATCGACGCGGTCGCCGGTACCCTTAACGTAAAATTGAGCGACGCCGAGCTCGCCCAGCGCAAAACCAAATGGAGCGCGCGCGCGACTAACCATACGTCGGGTGTGCTCTGGAAATATGCTCAGCAGGTCGGACCGGCGGTCGGTGGGGCGGTAACCCATCCAGGCGGCGCGCACGAGAAACAGTGCTATGCGGACATCTAGGCGTGCCATAGTTGCGTTTGTGTTGGGGGCGGCTGCGCTGGCCGCGCCGGCGCTCGCCTTCGACGGCGCGCCGGTCAACCCCAAGGACGCGGCCATCCCGGTCGTAACCACCTTGCCTGGCGCCGCAGGCGCCGTGCGCACCAAGGTTCCGCCGGCAGTCGCACCCCAGGAAACCTCGCTCAGCGCGCTGCAATATGCCGCCGAGGGTGGTCACCCCATCGCGCAGTGGAAGCTCGGCCGCATGTATGCCAACGGCGACGGCGTCGCCCAGGACGATTTGCGTGCGTTCGAATATTTCAGCCGGATCGCCAACGCGCATGCCGAGGACAGCCCGTCGGCGCCGCAGGCGCAGATCGTGGCCAACGCCTTCGTCGCGCTCGGCCGCTATTATCTCAGCGGCATCCCGAACTCGAAGATCAAGTCGGACCCGGAACGGGCGCGGGAGATGTTCTCCTATGCGGCCTCCTATTTCGGCAACGCCGACGCGCAATACGATCTCGCGCGGCTGTACCTGAAGACCCCGGACGCCTCGCGCGAGGATTTCCGCTATGGCGCGCGCTGGCTCGGCCTCGCCGCGCAGAAGGGCCAGCACCAGGCGCAGGCGCTGCTCGGCCAGATGCTGTTCAACGGCGACCGCCTGCCGCGCCAGGCCGCGCGCGGCCTGATGTGGCTGACCCTGGCGCGCGACAGCGCCGGCGCCGAGGAGACCTGGATCAAGGAAAGCTACAACCGCGCCTTCGCCAAGGCCTCCGACGACGACCGCGCCATGTGCCTGCAAATGCTGGAGCAGTGGGTGCAGGGCCGCCGGGACTAGGTTAGGTCCCGTGGGATGGGCAAGGGCGCCTTGGCGCCGTGCCCACCGCCCGATCGGCGCTCACGCCGCGTCGAGATCCAGATCCGCCCACACCGGCACGTGGTCCGACGGCTTCTCCCAGCCGCGCACATAGCTGTCGATGCCGACATTGGCGAGCCGGTCGCTGGCCTGTGGCGACAGCAGCAGGTGGTCGATGCGCAGGCCTTGATTCTTCTGCCACGCCCCGGCCTGGTAGTCCCAGAAAGTGTAGAGCCCGGGCTCATCGGTGACGGCGCGCAAGGCGTCGGTCAGGCCGAGGCCGAGCAGGGACTGGAAGCTCTCGCGCGTCTCCGTCTTGAACAGGGCGTCCTCGGTCCAGGCGGCCGGATTGTGCACGTCGCGGGCATGCGGGATGACATTGAAGTCGCCCGCAAGGATCAGCGGCTCCTCAGCCTTGAGGCGCTCCTTCGAATATTCAAGAAGCCGGGACATCCATTTGAGCTTGTAGGGATATTTGTCGCTCCCGACCGGGTTGCCATTGGGCAGATAAAGGCAGGCGATGCGCAGCACCCCCCGCTTGAGCGTGACCACCCCCTCGAGGAAGCGGGCATGCGCATCCTCGTCGTCGCCGGCAAGCCCCGACTTGGTCTCGTCGAATCGCAGCTTCGAGAGCAGGGCGACGCCGTTGAACGTCTTCTGCCCATGGGTGACGACGTTGTAGCCCAGCGCCTCGATCTCCAGCCGCGGGAAGGCCTCGTCGACGCATTTGATCTCCTGGAGGCAGACGATGTCGGGCTGGCACTCCTTCAGCCAGGTCAGCAGGAGATCGATCCGCTGCCGGACCGAGTTCACGTTCCAGGTGGCTACTCTGATGGACATAGGGAGGGGCTCCGGGCGGGGCCATGGTTAGAACAAACTGCAAACGCGCCCGTCAAGGACGCCGCAAAATCTCCCACAAAATTAACCCGGTCTAAGCAGGCGGCGGGCCATTGATGATCGAAAGGTTCCGCGGATGGGTTGGCCGGACGAGTCGATGAAGCGAACTGAGCCGCACGACGGCCTGATCGGCGCATTCCTGTATTGGCTTGGCGGCTTCGAGATCGAGGACGGCCTGACCGCCGATCTCAGCGAGCGCGAGATCCGCCGCATCCGCGCCAAGCAGATCGACGCCGTGACGCGGCTGATGCCGGTGACGATGGCGGTGACGATGCTGAACGTCGCCATCGTGCTGATCCTGTTCTGGGGCAGGGGCTGGAACGACTTCCTCGCGATCTGGGGCCTGACGCTTGCCGTCACCGCCTCGCTCGCGGTGCGCTCCTGGCAACGGTCGCATCAGAACCCGCCGCAGGAGGCTTCGCCCCGCGTCGCGCGCCGGATGTTGCGGCAGGCATTCTTCCTCGCCGCGATCTGGGGCACGCTACCGCTCGCGCTGTTCAGCCGCATCGAGCCGACCAGCCAGCTCATCCTGGCCTGCCTGATGGTCGGCATGATGTCGGGCGGCGCCTTCACGCTCTCGACCTTCCCGCGCGCGGGCCTCGTCTATCTCGCCACCATGACCGTTGCCTGCGCCGGCGCGCTGCTGCTGTGCGGCACCGGGCCCTATCTCGTGACCTCGGTGTTCCTGCTGCTGTTCGCATTCTTCATGGCGCGCAACATCGTCTCGCAGGGCAATCTGTTCCTCGGCAATCTCAAGGCCCAGCTCGAGCTCGAGCGCCAGACCGAGATCATCTCGCTGCTGCTGAAGGATTTTCAGGAAAACGCCAGCGACTGGTTGTGGCAGACCGACGCCGACGGGCATCTGATCGACGTGCCCCAACGATTCGCGGATGTCGCGCAGCTGCCGCTTCCGCTGTTGAAGGGATCCTATTTCGCCGACGTGCTCGACATGCTCTGCCCGGACGACAAGAGCGCAGCTTACAACGTTGTCGGCCTGATGGAGCAGAACGAGCCCTTGCACGAGATGAACCTCAGGGTCGTTGCCGGCGGCGAGGCGCGGCTGTGGTCGCTCACGGCGAAGCCCGCCTATGACCGCGAAGGACATTTCCTCGGCTATCGCGGCTTCGGGCGCGACGTGACCGAGCGTTGGCGCGCGGAAAAGGCGGAGGCCGAGAGCCGCGCCAAGTCGGACTTCCTCGCGGTGATGAGCCACGAGATTCGCACGCCGATGAACGGCGTGCTCGGGCTCGCCAGCATGCTGCTCGAAACCAAGCTCGATCCGGAACAGCGCGAAGCCGTCACCACGATCCGCGACTCCGGCGACAATCTCCAGCGCATCCTCAACGACATTCTGGACTTGTCCAAGCTCGAGGCCGGGCGC
This sequence comes from Bradyrhizobium diversitatis, assembly GCF_016031635.1. Classification (GTDB taxonomy): domain Bacteria; phylum Pseudomonadota; class Alphaproteobacteria; order Rhizobiales; family Xanthobacteraceae; genus Bradyrhizobium; species Bradyrhizobium diversitatis. The sequence goes on along the minus strand of NZ_JACEGD010000011.1, from coordinate 314,561 downwards.
TTCACCTTTGAGGCGATCGACTTCGGCCCGCAGGCGCTGGTCGAGGCTGTCGCGACCGTTATTCGCGCGAGCGCCAAGAACAGGGGGCTGACGGTCAAGGTCGAACTCGATCCGAACCTGCCGCCGACCCTGCGCGGCGACGTCGCTCGCATCCGCCAGGTGCTGCTCAACCTCGCGTCCAATGCGGTGAAGTTCACCGACCGAGGCGAGGTGACGATTTCGGTCACCTGCCAGGCGCGACGCGACCTGCTGGCGACCGTCGAATGGACGGTGACCGACAGCGGCATCGGCATCGCCCCCGAAAAGCTCGGCCAGCTCTTCAGCGACTTCGCGCAAGCCGATGCCTCGATCAGCCGTCGCTTCGGCGGCACCGGCCTCGGCCTTGCGATCTCACGGCGCATCATCGAGCAGATGGGCGGCACCATCGGCGTCACCTCGACGCCGGGCGAAGGCTCGACCTTCCGTTTCACGCTGGTGCTGCCCTGGAGCCAGGCGCAGACGCCCGATCAGGCAGACGGCCGCGACGAGGCCGACGATCTCAAAGCCCGCATTGCCGGCCTCGACCGGCCGCTGAAGGTGCTGGTCGCGGAGGACGATGCCGTCAACCGCATGGTCGTGAGCAAGATGCTGGGATCCTTCGACGTCGAGCTGCGCGTCGTCGCCGACGGCGCCGAGGCCGTCGCGGCGGCATCCGAGGGCAATTACGACATCGTGCTGATGGACGTGCGCATGCCCGACATGGACGGACTTGCCGCCACCCGCGCGATCCGCGCGCAAGGCGGGCGCTTCGAAGCCTTGCCGATCGTCGCGCTGACCGCCAACGCCTTCCCCGAGGACATCAAGATTTGCCGTGAGGCGGGCATGTCGGACTTCCTCGCCAAGCCGCTGCGCAAGCCGGCGCTGATCGCGGCACTCCTGCGCGCGCTGGACGGCCACGTCATGTCGGAGGACGCGCCGCTCCAGCCGGGCCTGACGCCGGTCGAGGTGGAGTGGACGGAGGAGGAAAGGCAGATGACGGGCGCGTAGCCGGTCAGACCGAGAAGCTCGTCCCGCAGCCGCAGGACGCTGTGGCATTGGGATTGTTGACGCGGAACGAGGCGCCGATCAGATCGTCGACGAAATCGACCTGCGAGCCCGCCAGGAATGGCTGGGAGGCGGAATCGACCAGCACCACCGCATTGTCCTGCTCGATCACGAGATCGTCGTCGGTGCGGGCACGGTCGATGTCGAACTTGTACTGGAAGCCGGAGCAGCCGCCGCCCTCGACAGAGATGCGCAGCATCGCGCCGGAACCTTCGCCCTTGAGGATCTCCCCAATCCGGCGTGCGGCCCGGTCGCTGATGGTCACGGCAGTCGTCATCGTTCGTCTCCGATAGTCCCGCAGTCATACCCAATTCATTTGGTATCCCGCGCCCGACATAGTTAAGTGCCACCATACGCAGAATCAAATGGATAGGGACTAAATTCGCCGTGTCCGTCGGAATGGCAGCCCCCCGTGCGCCCTATGCCTGCGATCCCGATCGCAGCCGCGGCCGGCTGGTCCCCGAGCCCCCGAGCCGGACCCGCAGCCCGTTCCGGCGGGATTGCGACCGGGTGATCCATTCCACCGCCTTCCGCCGGTTGAAATACAAGACCCAGGTGTTCGTGTTCCACGAGGGCGACCATTACCGCACCCGGCTGACCCATTCGCTGGAGGTGGCGCAGATCGCCCGGGCGCTGGCCCGGCAGCTTGGGCTGGATGAGGACCTCACCGAAACCCTCGCGCTTGCGCACGATCTCGGTCATCCGCCGTTCGGGCATGCCGGCGAGCGGGCCCTGGACGCCTGCCTGAAGGAATTCGGCGGCTTCGACCACAACGCCCAGACGCTCCGTGTCGTCGCCTCGCTCGAGCACCGCTATCCCGAGTTCGACGGGCTCAACCTGACCTGGGAATCGCTGGAGGGCATCGTCAAGCATAACGGTCCGCTGACCGACCGCAGCGGCGCGCCGGTCGGGCGCTATCGCGAGCACGGCATTCCCGTGGGCATCGCCGACTACATCAGGACCTACGACCTCGAACTGTGGAGCTTCGCGTCGCTGGAGGCGCAGGTCGCCGCGATCGCCGACGACATCGCCTACGATGCCCACGACATCGATGACGGCCTGCGCGCCGGCCTGTTTCACCTCGACGATCTCAAGGTGATGCCGCTGACCGCGGAGATCATCGCCGGGATCGCTGCGCATTATCCCGATCTCGAGGACGTCCGGCGCGGCGCCGAACTGGTGCGCGAGCTGATCTCGCACCTGATCGGGGCGGTGTTTGCGGAGGCACGGAAGAACCTCGCCGCCACCAAGCCGCAATCAGCTCAGGAGGTGCGCCAGCAGGGCCGGGCGCTGATCGCGTTCCCCACCGAGGTCGCGGAGGAAGAGGCCGCCATCAAGGCCTTCCTGTACCAGCACATGTACCGCCACAAGCGGGTGATGCGGGTGATGGGGGAGGCGGAGCAGATCCTGTTCGATCTGTTCGCAAAATACCTGAAATCCCCCGGCGAGCTGCCGCCGGAATGGCTGCTCGGGGCGGAGGCAGACGACGAGGGCGATCGCGCCCGGCGGATCGGCAATTTCATAGCCGGAATGACGGATCGTTTCGCACTGACCGAGCACCAGCGGCTCTTTGACTCGACCCCGGATTTGCGTTAGGCGGCGGCCATGCCCCAGACACCCTCATCCCTGCATCTGTTCGCCGACGTGCTCGCGCGCGTGCACGCCGCCTGCCGCGCGCTTGCGGCGGACGCCAATTGGCCGGAGGGCATCGATTTCTCACGCGTGGTGGTCGAACCGCCGCGCGATGCCTCCCACGGCGACATGGCGACCAACGCTGCCATGGTGCTTGCGAAAGAGGCAAAGGCAAAGCCGCGCGACCTCGCCGAGAAGATCGCCGAGCGGCTCCGTGCCGACGCGCTGATCGCCAAGGTCGACGTCGCCGGTCCCGGCTTCATCAACCTGACGCTGAAGCCGGCCGCCTGGGCCGAAGCCCTGCGGACGGTACTGCGCGAGGGCGCCGATTACGGCCGCGTCCGGGGCGGCTCAAAGGTCAACGTCGAATACGTCTCGGCCAATCCGACCGGACCGATGCATGTCGGCCATTGCCGCGGTGCCGTGTTCGGTGACGCATTGGCGAGCCTGCTCCAGTTCGCCGGCCACGACGTCACGCGCGAGTACTACATCAACGATGCCGGCGCTCAGGTCGACGTGCTCGCACGCTCCGCGTTCCTGAGGTATCGCGAAGCGCTCGGCGAGGATATCGGTGCCATTCCCGAAGGGCTTTATCCCGGCGACTACCTCAAGCCGGTCGGGCAGGCGCTGGCGAAGGAGCACGGCGACAAGCTCCTCGCGATGAGCGAGGCTGGGTGGCTTCCGACCGTGCGTGCCAAGGCGATCGCGATGATGATGGACGAGATCAAGGACGATCTCGCCGCCCTCAACATCCGTCACGACGTGTTCTTCTCCGAGCGCTCGCTGCTCGAGACGGGCAACAACAAGGTCGCCGAGACCATCGATTTCCTGCGTGCCAAGGGCGACATCTACGAAGGCCGCCTGCCGCCGCCGAAGGGCGCCCCGGTCGAGGATTGGGAAGATCGCGAGCAGTTGCTGTTCAAGGCGACCGCCTACGGCGACGACGTCGATCGTCCCCTGATCAAGTCGGACAATTCCTACACCTACTTTGCCTCCGACATCGCCTACCACAAGAACAAGTTCGACCGCGGCTTCGCCGAAATGATCGACGTCTGGGGCGCCGACCATGGCGGCTACATCAAGCGCATGCAGGCGGCGGTAAAGGCGACCACCTCCGGAAAGGGGGCGCTCGACGTCAAGATCGTTCAGCTCGTGAAGCTCTTGCGCAACGGCGAGCCGGTCAAAATGTCGAAGCGGAGCGGGGACTTCGTCACCTTGCGTGAGGTGGTGGATGAGGTCGGTCAGGACGCCGTCCGCTTCATGATGCTCTACCGGAAGAACGACGCGGTGCTCGACTTCGACCTCGCCAAGGTCATGGAACAGTCGCGCGACAATCCGGTGTTCTACGTCCAGTACGGTCACGCCCGCGGCCACTCGATCTTCCGCAACGCGCGCGCCGAGGTGTTCCCGGAACTACCTGAGGATACCGGCAAACGGATCGCCTGGCTCAGTGAGTCGGCCATGGAGCGGCTGTCGGACCCGGTCGAACTCGATCTTCTCAAGCGCCTCGCAATTTATCCTCGCATGCTCGAGGCCGCTGCCGCGGCCCACGAGCCGCACCGAATTGCCTTTTATCTCTATGAGTTAGCGAGCGAATTTCACGCACTTTGGACGAAGGGGCGCGATTTGCCCTATTTACGCTTCATTATCAATAATGATGCAGATCTTACAAAGGCGCGACTGGCCATGGTCCAGGGCGTCGTCTCGGTCCTGGCATCGGGCCTCGCCATCCTCGGCGTCCATGCCCCGGACGAGATGCGGTAGTTTGGGGCGAACTACTTAAGGGGAATTCGGGGGGTAACCGGCAGAAGCCGGATCGCTTAGACTTGGTTCAAAGCCTTGTGGGTCGAAGGCCGCGCCTTGGTCGAGGGGCGCGCGGCTTTCCCGAAGGGACGCATCATTACGATGGCCGAACGATATCAGGACAGACCGTTTCCTTCCGATGACTATGGTCGCGGTGGCGATCAGCATGGCAAGGCGGAAAATGATCCCTTGGCCGAGCTCGCCCGCCTGATCGGACAAACCGATCCGTTTGCAGCGCAGGGCCGGCCGACCGCGCGCCCGCCGGCAACGCCAGCCCGAAGCTATCATCCGGACGATTATCGCCAGGACGATTTTCGCCAGGACGATGATCAACAGAATTATGCCGAGCAGGCCCCGCCGCCGCCCGGGCCGCCCTCATGGATGCGACGCGCCAACGTGCAGCCCGCACCCGCGCCGGAGCCTGACTATCCCGTCTCGGTCAGCCCGGTTCATCCGCTGCATCGCTATTCGGCCAAGCCTGCCGCGCCCGAACCCGATGTTCATCAGGCTCAGGCCTATCAGGATGGCTCTTATCAGGAACAGGCATATCAAGCTCAGGCCTACCAGCAGCACGGCCAAGCTTACCAGGATCAGGCCGAGCAGGAGTCGTACGCGCAGCCCGATCCCTCGCGCTACGACGATGCGCTCTACGGCCGGCTGGAGACAGGCGAGCAGGACTATCAGCGCGATCCCGCCTATCCGGACGACCCTTACGCATTCCAAAGCGACTATCCCGACGACGCCGAAATCGAAGAGCCGAAGAAGCAGCGCGGCGGCATGATGACGGTCGCGGCGATCCTCGCGCTCGCCGTGGTGGGTACCGGTGCGGCCTTCGCCTACAAGACCTATCTGGGCTCGCCCCGCAGCGGCGAGCCGCCGATCATCAAGGCCGATAACACGCCGACCAAGATCGTGCCGGCGCCGACGGACTCGTCGGCCAAAGTGCCGGACCGTATGGCCAGCGGTGACGGCACCGAGAAGATCGTGCCGCGCGAGGAGGCGCCCGTCGACGTCAACGCCAAGGCGGGCGGTCCCCGCGTCGTGTTCCCACCGCTGAACCAGAATGCGAACCCGCCGTCGGTGGCCAGCGTCTCGCCATCCGCGGTTCCGTCGCCCAGCACGGGGCCGGTCCCGGGCAATGGGACGTTGCCGAGCAATTCGCCGCGTCCGATCCGGACCGTCGCCGTAAAGGGCGACCAGACCGACGGCACCGTGCCGCAATCGGCCGCCGCCAAGCCGACGATCGCCGCGCCCAAACCTGTTGCCGCGCCCGCTGCGACGGCGGCGCCGCACAATTCGCCGACCTCGGCAAATGCCAGCCTCAACCAGCCGCTTTCACTCGCGCCGCAGTCGGGACCGACGGCCGAGCCTGCGCACCGGATGGCTGCCACCAACCCGACGCAGATCGCCCCCGCCAGCAACGGTGGCGGCTACATCGTGCAGGTGTCTTCGCAGCAAAGCGAAGACAGCGCCGCGGCGTCCTACCGAGTGCTTCAGAGCAAGTACGGCAACGTGCTCGGCTCCCGCTCGCCGGTGATCAAGCGGGTCGATCTGACCGACAAGGGCAAAGGGATCGTCTATCGCGCCTTCGCGGGTCCCTACGCTTCGGCCGAGGAGGCGACGCAGGCCTGCAACAGCCTGAAGGCTGCCGGCCTGTCCGCCTGCTTCATCCAGAGGAATTAACGGCCGTTTCCTTGACCCCCTCGCGGGGCAGGGTTAATCGGCCGTATGAGCACGCGGGCCTTCATTACCGGCGTATCCGGAACAGAACTGACCGCCGCCGAGCGGGAGTTCATCCGTGCCGAACGCCCATGGGGCTTCATCCTCTTCAAGCGCAACGTCGCGGCACCAGCCCAAGTTGCTGCATTGGTTGCGGAATTGCGGGCGGTTGCCAATGCTCCCGATGCTCCGGTGCTGATCGATCAAGAAGGCGGACGGGTGCAGCGACTGGGCCCGCCGCACTGGCCGGTCTATCCGCCGGGCGCCGTATTCGCGACCTTGTACGACACTGATTCGGCGCTTGGGCTCACCGCGGCGCACCTGAGCGCCCGCCTGATCGCTGCTGATCTCGCTGATCTCGGCATCACCGTGGATTGCCTGCCGCTGGCCGATGTGCCCGTGCCGGGGGCCGACGCCGTCATCGGGAACCGGGCCTATGGCACCGAGCCGGGCAAGGTTGCGGCGATTGCCCGTGCGGTCACCGAGGGCCTGGAGCAGGGCGGCGTCCTGCCGGTTCTCAAGCACATTCCCGGGCATGGCCGGGCCACCGCCGACACCCATTTCAAGCTGCCGACGGTCGACACGCCCCGGGACGAGCTGGAACGGACCGATTTCGCCCCGTTCAAGTCACTCGCGGATCTGCCGATGGCCATGACTGCACATGTTGTGTTTAGCGCGGTCGACCCCGCCCATCCGGCGACGACATCTGCGACAATGATTGCTGACGTGATTCGCGGCGCAATCGGGTTCCAGGGTTTGTTAATGAGTGATGACGTGTCGATGAACGCGCTGTCGGGGAATATCGCAGAGCGGACCCGCGCCATCTTCGCGGCCGGCTGCGACGTTGCCCTGCATTGCAACGGCAACATCGAGGAGATGCGCGACGTCGCCGGCCAGACACCTGAATTGTCGGGCAGGGCATTGGAGCGGGCGAAAGCCGCGCTCGCCGCACGCAAGCCGCCGCAGCCACTCGACCGGGCCGCCGCGCACGCGGAACTAGACGCATTGATCGCACGGGCAAACACGGCATCGGCATGACCGCAGAAATCCTATCGTTCGAAACCGGGCGGCCCGCAGAGCTCGCCGAGGGTGAGCCGGCGTTGGTGGTGGACGTCGAGGGCTATGAGGGCCCGCTCGACCTCTTGCTCGCACTGGCGCGGCAGCAGAAGGTCGACCTCGCCAAGATTTCGATCCTGGCGCTGGCCGACCAGTACCTCCACTTCATCGAGGCCGCGCGGAAGATCCGGCTCGAGCTTGCCGCCGACTACCTCGTCATGGCGGCCTGGCTTGCCTTTCTGAAGTCGCGCCTGCTGCTGCCGGAGCCGCCGAGTGCGGAAGGCCCGAGCGCCGAGCAGATGGCGACGGCACTGGCCAACCGCCTGCGCCGGCTGGAAGCCATACGCGAAGCGGCCAACCGGCTCATGAACCGGCCGCAATTGCAGCGCGACATCTTCCCGCGCGGCGAGCCCGAGCAGATCGCCGAGATCAAGCATCCGAAATACACCGCGACGCTGTACGACCTGCTCACCGCCTATGCCGCACAGCGCCAGTCGCGCGTGCTGGCGAGCGTGCATCTTGCCAAGCGCACGGTGTGGTCGCTCGCCGAGGCGCGTGCCACGCTGGAGCGGCTGGTCGGCAGCCTCAACGAACAGGACGACTGGGGCGTGCTCGACGATTTTCTGATCCGGCATGTCGCCGATCCGACGCAGCGGGCAACGGTGTTCGCCTCGAGCTTTGCCGCCGCGCTCGAACTGGTGCGCGAAGGCCAGCTCGAGCTGAACCAGAAAGAGGCGTTTGCGCCGATCTATTTCCGGAAGGGGCGCCCAAAACCGGTCCCGGACGCAGCTCCTGCGCCCGACGCGCCGGTCGCCTAAGTGCAAGAAGGAGAATCTGCCATGGCAAGCCTGGCTGAAGTGCGGGTAGAAGAGGCCGAGCCGATGGAGAACGAATCCCAGGCACGTCCCGAAGAATTGCGGCTGCTTGAAGCGCTGCTGTTCGCGTCGAGTGAACCGCTGGATACCGCGACGCTGGCCAAGCGCATGCCCGAGGGCGTGGACGTGAAGGCCGCGCTTGAGCAGCTCCAGGCCGATTATGCCTCGCGCGGCGTCAACCTCGTGCGTGTCGCAAACAAATGGACATTCCGCACGGCCGGCGACCTCGCCTGGCTGATGACGCGGGAGACCACCGAGACCCGCCGCCTGTCGCGTGCGGCGATCGAGGTGCTGGCGATCATCGCCTATCACCAACCGGTGACACGTGCTGAGATCGAGGAGATCCGCGGTGTCGTGACCTCAAAGGGCACACTCGACGTGCTGCTGGAGACCGGCTGGATCAAGCCGCGTGGCCGCCGCAAGACGCCCGGCCGCCCCTTGACCTTCGGAACCACCGAGGAATTCCTGTCGCAATTCACCCTGGAACAGCTCGGCGACCTGCCGGGCCTCGAAGAGCTGAAGGGCACGGGCCTGCTGGATTCGCGGCTGCCGACTGGATTTAGCGTGCCGACGCCGTCCGACGACCCGGCTCTGCGCGAGGACGAGGATCCGCTGGAACCGGGCGAGGACCTCGATCTCGCGCTGGCGCCTGCGGTCGAGCCCGAGACGCCGGAAGGCGGCGCCGAGGACTGATGCCCGTCCGCTTACGGGACCTGCGACCGGTTAACACTAGCAAGATTGCGTAGTGCCGACAGCGAATTGGCGCTGCCTTGGTCCTTGTTTTTGAGACCTGCCAAGCCTAGGTTTCGGTGAAGATCGGCCGGGTCCCCGGCCATGCGCGTTTGGAGGGTTGCAGGATGGGTTCACTCAGCATTTGGCACTGGATCTTGGTGATCGCAGTGGTCCTGCTGCTGTTCGGCCGCGGCAAGATTTCGGATCTGATGGGCGACGTGGCGCAGGGCATCAAGGCCTTCAAGAAGGGCATGCAGGACGACGACAAGCCCGCCGAGAAGCCCGAGCCGGCCAAGTCGATCGAGCACAATGGTGCGCCGACTGCCGCACGGTCCGACGTCGGCAGCAAGGCCGTCTGAGCCAGAGAGCACGCGAGACACGGGTAGCGGCCCCGATCCTGCGCGCGAGGATTGGGCCGGCTCCGGCTGGCGTGAACGGAAGACCTCATGTTCGACATCGGGTGGAGTGAACTGGTCCTGATCGGGGTCGTGGCCCTGATCGCCATCGGCCCGAAAGAGCTGCCGGGCGTGTTGCGCATGGTCGGGCAATGGATGGGCAAGGCCCGCAAGATGGCTGCGGAGTTCCAGGGCCAATTCCAGGAAGCGATGCGCGAGGCCGAGATGGCCGACCTCAAGAAGAGCTTTGACGAGGTCAAGGAAGCCGCCACCGGCTTTGCCAGCAACAATCCGCTGACCTCGCTCCAGAAGGACGTCAGCGACGCGCTCCGCGTCGATGCGCTGGACAAGCCGGCCGAGACGCCTGCCGCCACCGCCATCGATCCGCCCCTCACACCGACGGCACCGGAAACGCCGACGCCTGCGACCTTCATGGAAGCCGAAGCGCATGCGGCTGCGAACGAGCCTCTCGCGATCACGCGTGACGTCGAACAGGCACCGGTTGCGCAGGACACCGCGCCATCCGAGGCGATCAAGGACGCCAAAGCGTCATGACCGACGCCGATATCGAGGCCAGCAAAGCCCCGCTGATGGACCATCTGATCGAGCTGCGCTCGCGGCTGATCAAGGCGCTGCTCGGCTTTGGCATTGCCTTCATCTTCTGCTTCTTCTTCGCCAAGCAGATCTACAACGTTCTGGTCTGGCCGTTCGTGTGGGTCGCTGGGCCCGAGAACTCCAAGTTCATCTACACGGCGCTGCTGGAATATTTCATCACACAGCTGAAGCTCGCGCTGTTCGGCGCCGGCTTCATCTCGTTCCCGATCGTTGCGACGCAGATCTACAAGTTCGTGGCGCCCGGGCTCTACAAGCATGAGAAGCAGGCCTTCCTGCCGTATCTGGTCGCCACCCCGTTCTTCTTCGTGCTGGGCGCGGCGCTGGTCTATTTCGTCGTGTTGCCGATGCTGGTTCGCTTCTCGCTCGGCATGCAGCAGGCCGGCAGCGACGAGACCGCGCAGATTCAGCTCCTGCCCAAGGTCGGCGAATATCTGTCGCTGATGATGTCGCTGATCTTCGCCTTCGGCATCGCCTTCCAGCTTCCGGTGATCCTGACGCTGCTCGGCCGCATCGGCATCGTCACCTCGAAGATGCTGCGCGAGAAGCGCCGCTATTTCATCGTGATTGCCTTCGTCATCGCGGCCGTGTTGACACCGCCCGACGTGCTCAGCCAGTGCTCCCTGGCCATTCCGCTGATGGCGCTGTACGAGGGCTCGATCATCGCGGTGGCGATGGTAGAGAAGAAGGCGGCGGCTTCGCAGGCCGCCACCGGCACCGACGTGTCGACGCCGGCCAATCCGGCGGAGTAGGGCACTTTCGCTCTATCATCGCACTGCTCAGCCCATGATTCGTCATGCCCGGGCTTGACCCGGGCATCCACGACTTGATCTAAGGCGGCAGACACGTGGATGGCCGGTCCGGCCATGACGGGAAAACAGCCATGCACGACATCAAATCGATCCGCGACAATCCGCAAGCCTTCGACGCTGGCCTCGCACGGCGCGGTTTGAAGCCGATGTCGGCCTCGCTGCTGGCGATCGACGAGAGGCGGCGTGCGGCGATCCTAGCCTCCGAGCAGGCGCAGGCGCGGCGCAATGCGGCTTCGAAGGAGATCGGCGATGCCAAGAAGGCTAAGGAGGAGGCGCGGGCGGCCAGGCTGATGGCCGAGGTCGCCGACCTCAAGACCACGATGCCGCAGCTCGAAGCCGCCGCCAAGGCTGCCGACGAGGAGCTGACGAAAGAGCTGTCGGCGATTCCGAACATTCCGTTCGACGAAGTGCCTGACGGCGTCGACGAGCACGGCAACGTCCAGCACCACGTGTTCGGCAACAAGCGCAACTATAGCTTTGCGCCAAAACTGCATGACGATCTCGGCACCGCGCTCGGCTATATGGATTTCGAGGCGGCGGCCAAACTCTCCGGCGCGCGCTTCGTCGTGCTGAAGAAGGGGCTGGCGCGGCTCGAACGCGCCATCGGCCAGTTCATGCTCGATCTGCACACGACCGAGCACGGCTACACCGAGATCAATCCGCCGCTCCTGGTGCGCAATGAGGTGATGTTCGGCACCGGGCAACTGCCAAAATTCGAGGACGACCAGTTCTGGGCGATCAAGGGCGAACTGCTCGCCTCGCCCGACCTTGAGCGGCTGAAGAACGAGCGCCTCGGCCTGATCCCCACCGCCGAGGTGTCGCTCACCAATCTCGCGCGCGAGTCGATTCTCGACGAGAAGCAATTGCCGATGCGGCTCACCGCGCTGACGCCGTGTTTCCGTGCCGAGGCGGGCGCGGCCGGGCGCGACACGCGCGGCATGATCCGCCAGCACCAGTTCACCAAGGTCGAGCTGGTCTCGATCACCGCGCCGGAAACCAGCAAGGATGAGCTGGAGCGGATGCTGTCCTGCGCCGAGCAGGTGTTGCAGAAGCTCGACCTGCATTATCGCGTCATGACGCTGTGCGCAGGAGATATGGGTTTCTCGTCGCAGAAGACCTACGACATCGAGGTCTGGATGCCCGGGCAGGGCGATGGCGGCATGTTCCGCGAGATCTCGAGCTGCTCCGTCTGCGGCGACTTCCAGGCGCGGCGCATGGATGCGCGCTCGCGTGGGCCGGACGGCAAGCCGCGCTTCGTGCACACGCTGAACGGCTCCGGCACCGCAGTCGGCCGCGCGCTGATTGCGGTGATGGAGACTTATCAGCAGGAGGACGGCTCGATCGCGGTCCCCAGCGTGCTCCAGCCCTATATGGGCGGGCTGAAGGTGATCGCGCGCGACTAAAGCGTTTGCGAGCGAAGTGGATACCGGTTCGCGTCAAGAAAACGCGGCATGACGAGAATCGCGTTGCGAAGATCGGACGGCCGGCTATCCTGCCGGCCCCTCAATGCGACCCCACCCTTCATGCCCTTGCACCGCGACATCTTCTGGATCGGCAGACAATGGGCGGTGACAGGTGCCGGGATCCAGGCCATCGATCAGCGTCTTCGCGGCGTGCTTGACATCGATATCGCGCGGCTCTGGGACGACGATCTCGTGCAGAGCCGACGAGCCAAGCCCGGAGTGAATGCTGCGGATTTCGACAAGGCGCTGACGGTGGCACGCGAACGGTTTCCGCAGGCGCCGACACCTGACCCGTTCGTCGCGCAGCTGGAGGCGCTCGGTGTGATCGAGGCTCCCGTCCTGAATCCGGTCGTGCCGGCGATGCAACTGCGAGCGGAGGGCCGGCTCGCGCGTTTCCTGCCGCAATGGCGCATTCGCCGCTAAAGCGCGATGAGATTTGGATGAATCGTCATCGCGATTTAGGTCTTTGTTTGAGCATGATCTTTTCGGAAAACCGCTTTACACTTTTCCGGATCATGCTCTAGCGGGACCAGGCCGGGAACCTGCTGCCGGGCCCTGATCAGCCGGTTTGCCTGATGGGCCGCGGCCGGATATGACAGATCAAACGGTTTTCGGAATCGACCTCGCGCATGCGCATTCTCTGCACCAATGACGACGGCATCCATGCTCCCGGCCTCAAGGTCGTGGAGGAGATCGCGCGCGCCTTGTCGGACGACGTCTGGGTGGTGGCGCCCGAGCTCGACCAGTCCGGCGTGTCGCATTCGCTGTCGCTGAACGATCCCTTGCGCCTGCGCGAGGTCGGCCCGCGGCACTTTGCCGTGCGCGGCACACCGACGGACTGCGTCATCATGGGGGCCCGCCATATCCTGGGTGCCAAGCTGCCTGATGTCGTGCTGTCCGGCGTCAACAAGGGCCGCAACGTCGCCGAGGACGTGGTCTATTCCGGCACCATTGCCGGCGCGCTGGAGGGCACCATCCTGGGGCTGCCGTCATTCGCACTGTCGCAGGAATTCAGTGTCGAGACCCGTGAACGGCCGCCGTGGGACACCGCGCGCAAATTCGGGCCCGACATCCTGCGCAAGGTGATCGCTGCCGGCGTTCCCAAAGACACCGTCATCAACGTCAATTTCCCGTCCTGTGCGCCGGAGGATGTGCTGGGCGTCCGCGTCACGCGCCAGGGCAAGCGCAATCTCGGCTTCCTCAAGATCGACGAGCGCAGCGATGGCCGCGGCAATCCCTATTTCTGGATCGGCTTCGAGCGCACCGCGATGATGGATACGCCCGCCGACGGCACCGATCTCGCGGCGTTGCGCGAGCGCTACGTTTCCGTCACGCCGCTCAGGCTCGATCGCACCAACGAGGCATTTTCGGAAGAGCTGAGCCTCACGCTGAAATAGGGCTCGATCCCTTGCCGTTCCGATGGAATCGGAACGGGACTCTGGATTCCTGTTTCGACGCGTTTTCGTGACGCGAACCGGCGTCGACTTCGCTCGAAAACCCTCTAGCCGCCGCGAAGCGCGGCTTCGATGGTTCTGCCAAGCGCATCGAGCTGAAACGGCTTTTGCAGCGACGGCCGGTCGCGGTATTGCTCGGGCAGGCCGGAAGAGCCGTAACCGGTGGCGAAGATGAATGGGCGGCCCTTCGCCATGATGACGTCGGCCACTGGCGAGATGACCTTGCCGTTGACGTTGACGTCCAGAATGGCGAGGTCGAACTCGGTGGATTGCGCAAGCCGCATGGCCTCGGTGATGTCGCCCGCTTCGGCGGCAACCTTGTAGCCGAGCTCCTCCAGCATGTCCGCGACCATCATTCTGATCATGACCTCGTCTTCGACGAGGAAAACAGAGCGGCCCGAAAGCCCTGTCGCAGTCATTGGTGAGTCCTTGCCCATTTTCGTGAACGTTCGCAGATAACGATAGGGGGCGCAATGCGCGTTTCGGCGAACGCAACCCGCAAACGGCTTAGCGCTTTGAAAGCCCGGTTGTGGTCAAATGCTGCGCCGAAAGGCTATCATGAGTTCCTGAGCCGGAACAAGATTCTCGTCTCGGGTTCTTGCGGTGCAACGCGATGCGCCAGACGAGATGAGCAACAGCAGCTATGACGTCCCATCAGCACCCGCCGGAAAAGATGATGTTTCAGCTGACGCTGAGGCGTCGGGGCATCAGCGATCAGGCCGTGCTGAGGACCATGGAGGAGGTGCCGCGCGAGCTTTTCGTCGAGGACGCCGATCGCGACGGCGCCTATCGTGACAGCGCGCTGCCGATCGCCTGCGGGCAGACCATCAGCCAGCCCTTCGTCGTCGCCTACATGACCGAGCAGCTCCAGCTCAAAAAGCAGCACCGGGTGCTCGAAATCGGCACCGGGTCTGGCTACCAGGCTGCCGTGCTTTCGCGCCTTGCTGGCCAGGTGCTGACCGTCGAACGCTATCGCAAGCTCGCCGACACGGCACGCGCCCGACTCGAAAAGCTCGATTGTCACAATGTCGAGGTGATGCTCGGCGACGGCCTCAATCTGCCTCCCAATATCGGTCCGTTCGATCGCATCATCGTCACCGCCGCGCTGGAGCAGATTCCGGACAACCTGATCGAGCGGCTGGAGGTCGGAGGCGTCCTGATCGCCCCGGTCGGCCCGCATCAGGGCGTGCAGACGCTGACCCGCCTGACCCGCAGCGAGACCGGAATCGAGCGGAGGGAACTCGTCGAGGTCCGCTTCGTACCGGCACTGCCCGGGGTGGCGCGGGAACTGTAGAACCCGGATCGGCTGTGCCGCCAACACCTTATTGGGAGGGTTAAGCCGTTATTTACTCGGTAGGTGTTTACTTAAAACACCAGTTCTGTTGCGTACGAGTGAGTAACCATGTCCGCTGTCGCCGAGTTGCTTTACTCGCGCCGCGTGCCGCAGGTCGCGGCGCTGGCGCTGATCTCCTTCAGCTTTGCAGGGTGCAGCGCCGACATGTCGTCGCGTCTGTCCCAGACGAATTTCTCCAATCCCTTCGCCTCGGAATCCACGGGATCGGTGCAGCAGGCGCCGCCGCAGCAGCGTGAGCTGCCGCAATATGCGCGGCCGCAGACGCAGCCCGGCTATTATCAGTCGCAGCCCTTGTCGGCGCCGGCAGTGTCCGCGCCGCAATCCTATCCGGTCGCGTCGGGTGGGGGAGTGTCCGGTGGCGGACGCGGCGTCGGCTCCTATGCGCCTCCGGCGCAGCCGCGTCTCGAGACCACGGCCACCGTGCCGCCGCGCTCGGTTGCGGCCGCCCAGCCGACCGGCGGGACCAAGATCATCGTCGGTACCAGCGACACGCTGGACGTCCTGGCGAAGCGCTATCGCGTCACGCCGCAGGCGATCCTTGCCGCCAACGGCTACAAGGGGCCGCGCGCGCTCTCGCCGGGCCAGCAGCTGATCATTCCGCATCCGGCGACGGCCGCTGCACCGGTGCCCGCGCCGGCGATGGCGCCCGTTGCGGCAGCGCCCGCGGCCAAGCCGGTTGCGGCCATGGCTGCGCCGTCGAGCACCCATTTCGTCAATCGCGGCGACACGCTCGCCAGCATTGCGCGGAAGAATCGTATCTCGGCGGCTGAACTCGCCCGTGCAAACGGCCTCGATCCGTCGGCCAAACTCAAGCTCGGCACCAAGCTGACCGTGCCCGGCGCGAAGACTGCGGCCGTCGCGGCGCCGGTTACTGCGGCTCCGGTCGGGGCTGCTCCGGTGGCCGGAACGCTCCAGCCCGTAGCGGCCGCTCCCGCGCCTGCCACCAAGATGGCGGCGGCCACGCCGGTGCAGAGCGCGCGCCTGGCCCAGGCCACGGCCAATGTCGAAGAGAAACCCGCCGAGACGCCGGCGAAGGCCGCGGAGGCCACCGGTGCGCTGCCGACCTTCCGCTGGCCCGTCCGCGGCAAGGTGGTCACGAGCTACGGCGCCAAGACCAATGGCAAAGCCAATGACGGCATCAATCTCGCGGTGCCCGAAGGGACGCCCGTGAAGGCGGCCGAAGACGGCGTCGTCGCCTATTCCGGCAACGAGCTGAAAGGTTACGGCAATCTGGTCCTGGTTCGGCACTCCAATGGCTACGTCACCGCATATGCCCATGCGAGTGAGCTGTTGGTGAAGCGCGGCGACACCATCAAGCGCGGCCAGGTCATTGCCAAGTCGGGTCAATCCGGGGAGGTGGCGTCGCCGCAGCTCCACTTCGAGATCCGCAAGGGATCCAGCCCGGTTGACCCGCTTCAATTCCTGAACGGGGCGTGAGGCCTCCGCTTCGGTCGGGCACACCCTCGCCAAAAACACGTTGTCATCGTCCGCGAAGGCGGACGATCCAGTATTCCAGAGACGCCAGTTGTTGAGCCGATAAGCCGCGGCGTACTGGATCGCCCGCTTTCGCGGGCGATGACAGTTGAATTCGGGGTAACAGCTCCCGCTACTTCGCCGTCAGCTTCACACCCAGCCGTCCCGCCAGCTCCTGCACGAACTGCCAGGCGACGCGGCCCGAGCGCGAGCCGCGCGTCGTCGACCATTCCAGCGCCTCGCGCTCCAGCGCTTCGTCATCGATCCTGATGCCGAAATGGCTGCAATAGCCGCGCACCATGGCGAGATATTCGTCCTGGCTGCAGCGGTGAAAGCCGAGCCAGAGGCCGAAGCGATCCGATAGCGAGACCTTCTCCTCGACCGCTTCCCCCGGATTGATCGCGGTCGAGCGCTCGTTCTCGATCATGTCGCGCGCCAGCAGGTGGCGGCGGTTCGAGGTGGCGTAGAGAATGACGTTCTCGGGCCGGCCCTCGATGCCGCCTTCGAGCACGGCCTTGAGCGACTTGTAGGAGGCATCGTTGCCGTCGAAGGAGAGATCGTCGCAGAACACGATGAAGCGGAAGGACGAGGCCCGCAGCTGCTCCATCAGCGCGGGGAGGCTCTCGATGTCCTCGCGGTGGATCTCGATCAGTTTCAGCTTGTCGGCCGGTTTGCGCTCCGCGTTGATGCTGGCATGCGCTGCCTTCACCAGCGACGACTTGCCCATGCCGCGCGCACCCCAGAGCAGGGCGTTATTGGCCGGCAGGCCATTGGCGAAGCGCTCGGTGTTCTCCATCAGGATGTCGCGCATCCGGTCGACGCCCTTCAGCAGGAACAGCTCGACGCGGCTGACGCGGGGCACGGCCGCGAGGCACCCGTCGGGATGCCAGACATAGGCGTCCGCGCGCTCGAACGACTCGGCCTCGGCGGCCGGCATGCCCTGGGCGGAGAGGTGCGCCGCGATCGTCTCCAGCGCGCGCACGATGCGCTCCTGGGACAGGTCTGGGGCTGCCTTGGCTATGGCTTTGGAGGCTGCCGTGGGGCGTTTTGCCGCGACGCGGGCGGGCTTCCTGGCAGGGGTGCGGGGGCCTTTGCCGGCCGGGCTTTTGCTAAGGTTTTTGGGCATGTCCGAAGTTCCTGAGAACGCAGCCTTATCGGGCCTGACGGCGCGCCGCAAGGTGGCCCAAAAGGGCGGTCTGGCAGCGTTGCAATTGGGGCAATGGCCGCTATAGTCCGCGCGAATTTGACCGAACCGGTCGCCCTCGAGGGCCTGACCGGCTTTCCCCCGTTCTCACGAGGATCGTCCGAATGCTGATTACCCCTGCGTATGCCCAGGCCGCGGGCGCCGGCGACACCAACAGCATGTTGATGTCGCTGCTGCCGTTCGCCCTGATCTTCGTGATCATGTACTTCCTGATTCTGCGTCCGCAGCAGAAGAAGGTCCGCGACCACGCCGAGCTCGTGAAGAACATCCGCCGCGGCGACACCGTCGTGACCTCGGGAGGCCTCGTCGGCAAGGTCACCAAGGTCGTCGACGACGACCAGATCGAGTTCGAGATTTCCGACGGCGTGCGCGTGCGGCAGATGCGCCAGATGATCTCCGGCGTGCGAGCCAAGGGCGAGCCGGCGAAAGAAAGCTCGAAGGATAGCGCCAAGGACGACACCGCGGCGAAGTGAGCGCTCGCGCGAGTCTCTCAAGTCTCCTGATCTGACAGGTCCAGTCGATGTTGTATTTCACGCGGTGGAAGGCGCTGGGGATTATCCTGACGGCGCTGATCGTGTGCCTCTGCGCGATCCCCAACTTCTTCCCCGAGGAGCAGGTCAAGACCTGGCCCGCCTGGGCGCAGCGCCGGCTCGTGCTCGGCCTCGACCTCCAGGGCGGCTCCTATCTGCTGCTCGAGGTCGATTCCAACTACGTGAAGAAGGAGCGGCTCGACCAGGTCCGCGACGACGTTCGCCGGACGCTGCGCGATGCCAAGATCGGCTTCACCGGCGGCGTCACCGTGCGCAACGACGCGGTCGAGGTTCGGATCACCAAGGAAGGCGATGCGCAGGCTGCACTCGCCAAGCTGCGGGAGCTGTCCCAGCCGCTGGGCGGCCTGATGGGATCCAGCGGTCAGCGCGACCTCGAGGTGGCTGATGCCGGCGGTGGTGTGATTCGCCTGAGCATCCCGCAGGCCGCGATGCTCGACCGCATGCGCAAGACCATCGAGCAGTCGATCCAGATCGTCGAACGCCGCGTCAACGAGCTCGGCACCGTCGAGCCCGTGATCCAGCGCCAGGGCAATGACCGCATCCTGGTGCAGGTCCCGGGTCTTCAGGACCCGACGCGCCTCAAGGAACTGCTGGGCAAGACCGCGAAGATGGAATTCCGCATGGTCGACACCTCCGTGCCGCCGGACCAGGCGCAACAGGGGCGGTTGCCGCCGGAATCCGAGCTGTTGATGAGCGCATCGCCGCCGCCCACGCCCTACGTGGTCAAGAAACAGGTGCTCGTCGCCGGCGGCGACCTGACCGACGCCCAGGCGAGTTTCGACCAGCGCACCGGCGAGCCGGTCGTCAGCTTCAAGTTCAACTCCTCGGGCGCGCGCAAGTTTTCGCAGGCCACGACGGAGAACGTCGGACTGCCCTTCGCGATCGTGCTCGACAACAAGGTGATCTCGGCGCCCGTGATCCGCGAGCCGATCACCGGCGGTCAGGGCCAGATCTCCGGCAATTTCACGGTGCAATCGGCCAACGATCTCGCGATCCTCCTGCGCGCCGGCGCGCTGCCAGCGCCGCTCACGGTGGTCGAGGAGCGCACCGTCGGTCCGGGCCTCGGCCAGGATTCGATCGAGAAGGGCGAGCTTGCGGCCTATGTCGGCTCGATCCTCGTCATCGTCTTCATGCTGCTGACCTACCGTCTGTTCGGCGTGTTCGCCAACATCGCGGTGGCGATCAACGTCGCGATGATCTTCGGCCTGCTGTCGCTGCTCAATGCCACGCTGACCTTGCCCGGCATCGCCGGCATCGTGCTCACAGTCGGCATCGCGGTGGACTCCAACGTGCTGATCTACGAGCGCATCCGCGAGGAGCTGCGCGGCGGCCGCAACGCGATCTCGGCCATCGACGCCGGCTTCAAGCGGGCGCTCGCGACCATCCTCGATTCCAACATCACCACCTTCATTGCCGCCGCGGTGCTGTTCTACATCGGCACCGGCCCGGTGCGCGGCTTTGCCGTGACGCTCGGAATCGGCATCATCACCACGGTGTTCACCGCCTTCACCATGACCCGGCTGATCGTAGCCTGGTGGGTGCGGTGGAAGCGGCCGCAGAGCGTGCCGATCTAGGAGCCTGATCGTGACTCACACCGTTCTCATCGGGCTCGGCGTCCTCATTGCCATTCTCACCGTGGTCTCGGTGTTCGGCTGGCTGCCGTCGCTGCGCATCGTCCCTGACGATACGCATTTCGACTTCACGCGCTTCCGCCGCATCAGCTTCCCGATCTCGGCGGCGCTATCGATCGTCGCGATCACGCTGTTCTTCACGCATGGCCTGAATTTCGGCATCGATTTCAAGGGAGGCACGCTGCTCGAAGTGCGGGCCAAGTCCGGCGCCGCCGACATCGCGGCGATGCGCACGACGCTGGATGGCTTGCGTCTTGGCGAAGTCCAGCTGCAGCAGTTTGGCGGACCCGAGAACGTCCTGATCCGCGTCGCGGAGCAGCCGGGCGGCGACGCCGCCCAGCAGGAGGCCGTGCAGAAGGTTCGCGCTGCGCTTGGCGATTCCGTCGAATACCGCCGCGTCGAGGTGGTCGGCCCGCGCGTCTCAGGCGAATTGCTGGCCTACGGCATGCTCGGCCTGATGCTCGCGATCCTGGGCATCTTGATCTATCTCTGGTTCCGCTTCGAATGGCAGTTCGCGCTCGGCGCCATGATCGCGAACGTGCATGACATCGTGCTGACCATCGGCTTCATGTCGATCAGCCAGGTCGATTTCGACCTGACCAGCATCGCCGCACTGCTGACGATCCTGGGCTATTCGCTCAACGACACCGTCGTCATCTACGATCGTATCCGTGAAATGCTGCGGCGCTACAAGAAGATGCCGATGCCGCAGCTTCTCAACGAGTCCATCAACTCGACACTCTCGCGCTCGATCATCACTCACTTCACGGTGACGCTGGCGCTGCTTGCGCTGCTGTTGTTCGGCGGACACGCGATCCACAGCTTTACCGCAGTGATGATGTTCGGCGTGGTGCTGGTCGGCACCTACACCTCGATCTTCATCGCGGCCCCGATCCTGATCTACCTCGGCGTCGGCGAGCATCGCGAAGATGCGCCCGATACGGCTACGCCGGCGAAGAAAAACAAGGCATGATCCGAACCTCGTGCCCTCGCAGGAGTTTGCGAGGGCAGTAAGCCCATTCGGACGAAGCTCATGGCCGGCGATCCCAATGCTCCGCATTTCCCGCGCTCGGCGCCGATCGATGCCTATGGCAAGGGCGGCTTTGCCTTTGCCGGCATGTCGCATCGGGGCTCGCTGCTCTGCCTGCCGGACGCGATCTGGGCCTGGGACGTGACGGACCCCCAGAAGATCGATCGCTATTCGCTGGATCGGGTCTTCACGGCCGCCAACAGCATCGACACGCTCCTGGTCGGCACCGGAACCGGGCTCTGGCTGCCGCCGCCGGAGCTGCGTCAGGCGCTCAAGGCGGTGAGGGTGGTGCTGGACACGATGCAGACCGGACCCGCCGTACGCACCTACAACATCATGATCGGCGAACGGCGGCGGGTTGCCGCTGCGCTGATCGCCGTGCCATGAGCAGCCCTGCGCCGCCGCCCGATTCCGTTGCCTTCTGCGCCGAGCTGGTGCGCAGCCATGACTTTCCACGCTACGCCGCGACCCTGTTCGCGCCGGTCGCCGAGCGCCGTGCGTTGCTGGCCCTGTATGCCTTCAACGTCGAGATCGTCCGCGTCCGCGACCAGGTGAGCCAGCCTTTGCCGGGCGAAATCCGCCTGCAATGGTGGACCGATATGCTGTCAGGCCATGTCCATGGCAGCGCCGAGGGCAATCCGGTGGCGGCCGAGCTGCTCCGCGCGATCCGTGATTTCAATCTTCCGGTCGAGCCGCTGTCGCTGCTTGCCGACGAGCACCAGTTCGATCTCTACAACGACCCGATGCCGACCATGGCCGCGCTGGAAGGCTATCTGGCCGCGACCTCATCGGCGCTGTTCGGTCTGGCGGCGCAGGTTTTGGGACCGCCGTCGGAGGCGGTCGATCATCTCGTCCGCCATGCCGGGCTGGCGCAGGGCATCGTGCAGGTCATCGCCAACTTGCCGCGCGATGCCGCGCACCGGCAGTTGTTCCTGCCGCAGCAGCTGATGGAGAGGCACAATTGCAGCATCGAGGACGTCTTCGCCGGCAAGGAGACACCCAATCTCCATGCGGTGCTGGAGCAGCTTGCGGGTGAAGCCCGCCAGCATCTGACGACGGCTTCGTCGCTGCTGGCACAGGTGGCACCGTCGACGCGGCCGGCGTTTCTGCCGCTGAGCCAGGCGCAGGCCGATCTCGAGCGCCTGTCGCGTCCGGGACGCAACCCGTTTACGCTGCAGCCGTCGTCGCGGCTGCGCACGCTCTGGACATTGTGGCGCGCCTCGCGATCGCGTGAATTTACCAAATAGCGGCTGGCTTATCGCCTGAGCCCGCCAAATGCTCTATGCTGTCCTATGGCTGACTTATCCCGAAGCACGTCCGATCTCAGCGGCTTTCCGGTCGCACCAAGCGACATTCTTGCGGCCGCCGAGACCATCCGCGGCGCCGTCGTTGAGACGGCCTGCAGCCATAGCCGAACACTGAGCAGCATCTGCGGCTGCGACATCTGGCTGAAATTCGAAAACCTCCAGTTCACCTCCTCGTTCAAGGAGCGCGGCGCGCTCAATCGGCTCACCGCGCTGACGCCGGAAGAGCGCGTGCGGGGCGTGATCGCAATGTCCGCGGGCAACCACGCGCAGGGCGTCGCCTACCACGCCAAGCGGCTCGGCATTCCCGCCACCATCGTGATGCCGATCGGCACGCCCATGGTGAAGATCGAGAACACCAGGCATCACGGCGCCGAGGTGGTTGTCACGGGCGCGACTCTGGAAGAGGCGGCGGGCTTCGCGCGCAGCCACGGTGAAGCGCGCGGCATGATCTTCGTCCACCCATATGACGATCCGCTTGTCATCGCGGGACAGGGCACGATCGGGATGGAAATGCTGAAGGCGGTACCGGATCTCGACACGCTGGTCGTACCGATCGGCGGCGGCGGGTTGATCAGCGGTATCGCCATTGCCGCGAAATCGATCAAGCCATCGCTGCGGATATTGGGCGTCGAGGCCTGGCTCTATCCCTCGATGTACAACGCCATCCATGACGGCAATCTGCCGGCGCGCGGCGACACGCTCGCCGAGGGCATTGCGGTGAAATCACCGGGCAAGATCACCACCGAAATTGTGCGCCGCCTCGTCGACGACATAGCGCTCGTCAATGAAGCCGAGCTCGAACGCGCGGTCGCCACCCTGATCTCGATCGAGAAGACCGTGGTCGAGGGTGCCGGCGCCGCGGGCCTCGCCGCGCTGATGTCCGATCCGTCCCGTTTTGCCGGCCAGAAGGTCGGCCTGGTGCTGAGCGGGGGCAACATCGATACGCGGCTGATTGCCTCCGTCCTCACCCGAGAGCTGGCGCGCGAGGGGCGGCTGACGCAGTTGTCGCTCGATATTCCTGATCGCCCCGGGCAGCTTGCCGCCGTGGCCGCGCTGCTGGCCGAAGCCGGCGCCAACATCATCGAGGTCTCGCATCAGCGGACCTTCTCAGATCTTCCGGCCAAGGCGACGCTGCTGCAGCTGGTCATCGAGACCCGCGACAGCGCGCATCTCGACGAGGTGATGGCGAGACTGAGCGCATCCGGACTGAGCGCGCGCTGCACCTGAGCGGTGCGCGGGCATGCCGCTACCGCGACGCCAGAGCCACGAGGTGACCGATCAGCCGATCGACCTCGGCTTCGGTGTTGTAATAGTGCGGCGATGCCCGCACGAGCGGCGGCAGCGAGCGGAGCTCGGCATCGATGCGGGTACTTGCTGGATCCGACGCGCCGATCGTGATGCCGGCGGCGGCAGCGCTGCCCACGATGGCGTCCGCCTCATACCCGTTCATCGTGAAGCTGACGATGGCGCCCGGCGCGCGGCCGAGGTCGCGAATGGCGAGGCCGCGGACCGACGCAAGGCCGCCCCGAAGGCGGTCCGCCAGCAGACGGCAGCGCTGCTCGATGGGATCCATGCCGATATCGAGTGCATAGTCAACGGCAGCGCCGAGCCCGAGCCGGGCCGCATAATTATTCTCCCAGGTCTCGAACCGGCGCGCATCGTCGCGGAGCCGATATTCATCGCGAGAGACCCAGGGTGCTGCAAAATGGTCGATCATCGGCGGCTCGAGCTGCTGCAGCAGTGCGCGGCGGACGTAGAGAAAGCCGGTGCCGCGCGGGCCGCGCAGGAATTTGCGGCCCGTGGCCGACAGCATGT
The DNA here is from genome assembly GCF_016031635.1 of Bradyrhizobium diversitatis. Taxonomy (GTDB): domain Bacteria; phylum Pseudomonadota; class Alphaproteobacteria; order Rhizobiales; family Xanthobacteraceae; genus Bradyrhizobium; species Bradyrhizobium diversitatis. Next base: position 290,560 of record NZ_JACEGD010000011.1, on the reverse strand, counting down.
CGCAGCCGATGGCTTCGACGTCGACCGCCATCTGCCCGACCGCTTGGCAGGCGTCGAGCAGATAGGGAATGCCATGCGCCCGCACGATCCTGCCGATTGCCTCTGCCGGATTGACCAGCCCGCCATTGGTCGGAACCCAGGTGATGGCGATCAGCTTCACGCGTCGGTCGATCATGCGCTCCAGCGCGTGCAGGTCGAGCTCGCCGCTGGCATCGCTCGGCACCACGTCGATGATCGCGCCGGTGCGCTTGGCGACCTGGAGGAAGGCGACATAGTTGGCGGCGTATTCCGCTTCGGCGGTCAGGATCCGGTCGCCCTGGCGAAACGGAAGCGAATAGAACGCCATCTGCCAGGCAACCGTCGCGTTCTCCACGAGGGCGATCTCGTCTGGGGCGGCATTCAGCAGGCGCGCGACCGAGCCATAGACCGCGTCGAGCCGATCGGACTCACGGTCGGCGGCGGCATAGCCGCCAATCTCGCTTTCCAGGTCGATATGTCCCTTCACCGCCGCGACGACCGGCGCCGGCATCAGAGCCGCACCCGCATTGTGCAGGTATGCGAGCCGGGAGGCGGCAGGCGTGTCGGCGCGTATCCGGTCGAGGTCAATCACTTGCGCCTCCGCTTCTCGCGATCTTCATGCATGAATTAGACGCGTCGAGGACTGCGAGCAAGACGGCGCAGTCTTGCTCAGATGCAGAGGCTGAGCAGCTTGATGGTGCAGGTGCTGGATTTGGGTTTGGTTGCGGGCGCCGCCTCGCGCTTCACGGCAACCAGCGGCTCCTTGTCCTTCTTGCCCTTACCCTTGCCCTTCGGCTCGTAATCGCCGGCGATCACCATGGCCCAATAGGTGCGCTTGCCGCTGGCATTCTTGGCGCTGGCGATGCCGACGCGGGAGGCGTTGTGCAGCAGCAGGTTCTTGCGGTGCCCGGACGAGTCGATCCACTGTCCCAGCGTCTTCTCGAAATTGTCGTAGCCGTAGGCGATGTTCTCGGCGGCGCGGCCCGCGCCCGCCGGCGCGACGCGGCGGTTGAAGGGCCCGAGCGCATCATGACTGAGGTCGTCCTTCGCCGCCATCGCGCGGGCCTGATCCATGGCAATGCGGTCGAGGGTGGCATCGCGAACGACGCGGACCTCGCCGTGCTTGAGACGGAAGCTCGAGATCAGCTCGGCCGGCGAGTCAGCCATCGCGGGCGCGCCTGCCAGCAGCAGAAGGCCGGCGATCATCCCGCCAATCACACGATGCATCATCGTCCCCCGAGTGCCCATGATCTTTGCCAGCCCTGCGCTATCCAAGCGTTTCTCTATCGCCAATGTGGACGCTTCAAGGCACGCCGCAATACTAACCCGCCGGCAGCTTCGCCTCGAAATTGAAGCGGTCGCGCAGGTTCTTGCGCTGCTCCAGGATATCCTTGAGGAAGGCGCGGTCCTGCTCGTTCTTCATCATCGGCTCGATCAGGTCGAGCTGGTTCATGGCGACCAGTTGCAGAACCTCGGTGCGCGGCGCGCCGCTCGCGTTGCGCGGCAAGGCGTGCACGATCTGGATGTGCTCGGGCGGCTTCGGTCCCTTGGCGGCGGCAAGCTCGCTGCGGAGCTGGCCTTCGAGCGCGGCCTGATCGGCTTCGACGAAGGCATAGAGCCCGACGCCGGAGCGGCGGTCGGCAAAGGCGACGATGGCGGTGTCGCGCACGGCAGGATTCCGGCGGATCAGCTCGGCGAGCACCGGCGCGTCGTTGACGAGCCGGCGGCCGCCGCCCTCGCGGTCGGTAAAGTTGAACAGGCCGCGGGTGATGGCGCGATAGACCTTCTTGCCGGTGGCGAGCCACAGGCGCGCGGCGAACGACTTCTTCGCCAGGATCTTCCGCTCCCGCGGCGTTAGCGCCTCCGGCGCGTAGGAGCGCTTGTGCTTCAGAAGATGCCGCAGGTCTTCATAGGCCAGGATGCGATAGAGCCGGCCGCGACGGCTGAAGCACGCGGCGAGCTGAAAATCGGTCACGTAGGCGCGGCCGTCGCGGCCGACCAGCCAGTTCTGCTCCTTGGCGAGATCGTTGTGGCAGATGCCGGCGCGGCGCAGCCGGCGCAGCGCGGCCTTGGCCGAGCGGAAATAGGCGAGATCGCCATGCGGCTTTGCCAGATGCAGCGCGACGCCGTCGACGAAGCCGCGCACCAGCGCGCGGCGTCCGGCCCACAGCAGCTCGGGACCGACATTGAGGCCTTTGGCGCGCACCAGTGCATGCTTCTCGCGGGCGAACAGATGGCGTGCCAGCAGAAACGACCACCATGGCACCTCGTCGAGCCGGCGCAGCACCGCGTCGGTCTCGCCGCTCTCGGCGCGGAAGCGGCCGCGCTCCACGGTCGAGAACACGTCGCGCTTGAGCAGCACGCCTTCGGTCCAGCGCGCCGACAGCTCTGCGGCGTCGTCTTTGGGGAGGCTCATCGAAGACTCATGCGGCGGCGGCAATGCGAAGATGATCGGCGATCCAGCGATCGAGATCGGCGAGCGCCCGTGCGCTCAGCGCCTGTTTCTTGGCCACCGTCTTCTCGTTGCCGCGCAATCGCGTGCCGTCGGGCTTCTTCGTCGGTACCGTTGCGAGCGGCGGGAACAGGCCGAAATTGACGTTCATCGGCTGGAACGACCGTGTGCCCGGCTCGATGGTCTCGATATGGCCGCCGGTGATGTGGCCGAGCAGCGATCCGAGCGCAGTCGTGCCCGGCGGACTGACAAGCATCCCGCCGCGTGCGTCCGCTGCCGCATAGAGACCGGCGATCAAGCCGACGCTGGCGGATTCCACATAGCCCTCGCAGCCCGTCATCTGGCCGGCAAAGCGCAGCCGCTTCTGTGCCCGCAACCGCAATTGGGTGTCGAGCAGCTTCGGCGAATTCAGGAAGGTGTTGCGATGCAGGCCGCCGAGTCGGGCGAACTCGGCCTTCTCGAGACCGGGAATGGTGCGGAAGATGCGTTGCTGCTCGCCGTACTTCAATTTCGTCTGGAAGCCGACGATGTTGTAGAGCGTGCCGAGCTTGTTGTCCTGACGGAGCTGCACGATCGCATAAGCCTTCGTGGCGGGATCGTGCGGATTGGTGAGGCCGACGGGCTTCATCGGACCATGGCGCAGCGTCTCGGGGCCGCGCTCCGCCATCACTTCGATCGGCAGGCAGCCGTCGAAATAGGGCGTATTGGTCTCCCATTCCTTGAATTCGGTCTTCTCGCCGGTCATCAGCGCGGCGACGAAGCTGTCATACTGCTCCTTTGTCATCGGGCAGTTGATGTAGTCGGCTCCATTGCCGCCGGGGCCGACCTTGTCGTAGCGCGACTGGAACCATGCCACCGACATATCGATGGACTCGCGGTGCACGATCGGCGCGATGGCGTCGAAGAAGGCGAGGGCGTTCTCGTCGGTCAGTTCGCGGATGGCGTCGGCCAGCGGCGCGGAGGTGAGCGGGCCGGTGGCAATGATGACGTTGCTCCAGTCGGCCGGCGGCAGGCCCCCGACCTCGCCACGGGCGATCTCGATCAGGGGATGATCTTTCAGCGCCTTGGTAACGGCCGCCGAGAAGCCGTCGCGGTCGACCGCGAGTGCGCCGCCGGCGGGCACCTGGTTGGCATCGGCCGCGCGCATGATCAGCGAGTCGAGCCGGCGCATCTCCGCGTGCAGGAGGCCGACGGCGTTGTTGGCGGCGTCGTCCGATCGGAACGAATTGGAGCAGACGAGCTCGGCGAGCTCATCGGTGCGGTGCGCCTCGGTCATGCGGGTCGGCCGCATCTCGTGCAGCACCACCGGCACGCCGGATTTCGCCACCTGCCAGGCAGCCTCAGAACCGGCGAGGCCGGCGCCGATCACGTGGACGATGTTGGATTGGGGTCCTGTCATGGGGCGGACAGGTAGCGCTTTTCGGCGGAGAGTGGAATCGCCGAGATCGAGTTTTCTGCCACCAGAGACGACAACGCCCGCACGAGGCGGGCGCTATCGGGTCGTCCGGTCGGGGCTGAAATGATCAGCCCTGATACTGACCGGCGGCAACGCGCGGGATGTCCGAGCGATCGAGGCCGATATCGGCCAGTTCGCGATCGCTGAGCTGGGACAGCTCGGCAACATTGCGCTGATAGTCCCGGAAGGCCTGGATCATGCGGATGAGCGAGAGCAGCATTGGTAGTCTCCTGTAGTTCGATTCAGCTCTTGCCCGAGCCTCATCGTTGAAGTGAATATAGATGGGAGTAGTGCAGTGCGAAAGTTCCTATGTTGCGATGCAGCTAAGCGCGGGGTGCATAGCGTCTGTAACGGACGATTAACCTGAGGGCGCTTCCGCCCAAGCAACGGGCAGAGTCTCGTAGAGCGAGCAACAAATGTCCGTGAATTCACGGACTTATCGCGTCAGAGTGAGCTGCGATGCGTCAGGGAAATATGTTGCGTTTCCTGCGCCCGCTAGGACCCACACTAGCTACTGAACCCAAGTCACACATGCGCGATTCGCATGAGTCAGGAATAAAAGATATGAATATTAATTCATTCATATCTGCTGCGGATAGCCCTGATGTCTGTCGCTTTTTCGACCGGTGAACGTCCCTGCACGCTGAGTGCACGCTTTGCGTGCAGCATCGCTTTCATGAAGACAGCATTTCTGCATGCCGCTCTGCGCCACGCGCAGCATCACGCAATTCTCGCGGAGAATTTATTGCGACAAGTTGACGCGCCCAGATGAAAGTCATGCCGCAGAATCCGGCAATGTCGCTGGTCTGTGCAAGGACAAGAAGGAAGGTAACGTCATGTCGAAGTTACTCGGGGTTATCGCAATTGCTACCGTCGCGTTCGCCGTTGCGCCGGCTGAGGCCGCCAAGCACGCCGCGGGCGGCTGCAGCGGGACGAATCTGGAGAAGACGGAGACCGCGATCGAGAACATGGCCGACGGCGACAGCAAGTTCGTCGCGCAGAAGGAAATCGCGGCGGCGCAGGACGCGCTGCTCAACGGCAAGATGGGTGTGTGCGGTGCGCATCTGAACAAGGCGATGCAGGCCAGCATGGCCAAATAGAACCAAATAGAAGCTGAGAAGTTAGCGCATCAAAGAGAGGGTCGGTCGCCGCGCGATCGGCCCTTACTCGCTTCTCCGAAGGTCTAAGGGGCGCGCGCCAGCTGGGTGGCGAAATAGGCGATGGTCTTGGAATAGACCTCGCTCTTGTTCCATTGCTGAAGTACCGCAAAATTCGGACTGCCCGGCTGCCAATCCTTGCCTCGTTGCCAGCCATAGCCGGCGAGATAGTTGGCGGTGGAGGCGAGCACGTCGGGCGCGTTGTGCAGGAGATCGCGCTTGCCATTGCCGTCGAAATCGACGGCATATTTCATCCAGGATGACGGCATGAACTGGGTCTGGCCGAGCTCACCGGCCCAGGCGCCCTTCATGTCGGCAGGCGCAAGATCGCCGCGCTGGACGATGCGCAGCGCGTCCATCAGCTCGGCGCGAAACTGCTCGGATCGACGGCAATCGTAAGCGAGCGTTGCCAGCGAACGGATCGTTGCGAACTTGCCGGTGTTGACGCCGAAATCGGTCTCCAAACCCCAGATCGCAACCAAGACCTCGCCGGGCACCCCATAGGTCTGCTCGATGCGCGACAGCACCGAGCCGTATTGCTTCATCCTGTTGGATCCGCGTTCCAAGCGCGGCGGCACCATGCGGCCGGAGAACTCCTCGAAGCTCTGGCTGAAGACTTTTTGCGAGCGATCGCGGTTGAGTACGCTCTGATCGAGCGTCACGCCGGCAAGCCCGGCGGTGATGGCCTGCTGCGAGATGCCTTTCGCCGCAGCGTCGGTTTTGAAATCCGCAAGCCAGGCATCGAAATTGCCCGAGCCGCAGGCAACAGCAGCGAGCGCTGGCTGGCCTGACAGGATTGAAGCGGAGAGGGCGAAGGCTGCGAGAGCAAGACGAGAAATCGTCGGGATCATTCGAGTAAATGAATTCCGTGAAGCGATCTGATCGGTCGACGCAATCTCGGCCGGAACCGCGGCCAAAGCAAGGCGCACAACAGAGTGCGATCCTGCCCGAACCAGGGCAAGGCAGGATCGCATGTCACGATATCGTCAGGCGTCGGTCCGATTGCGCCAGGGGAAGAGGTTGGCCGGGAAGTCGGCGGCCGGCTTGCGCGGACGATGCGGCGGGGGCGGCACCGGGCGCGCCCCGGGCTCCGAGACGATCACCTTGCGGTAGAGGTGCCACGTGGCATGGCCGAGCAGCGGGATCACCACGGCAAGGCCCACGAAGGCCGGTATTGTGCCGAGCGCGAGCAGCACCGCCACAATGAAGCCCCACGCCGCCATCGGCACGGGGTTTCTTGCGACGACCCGCAGCGACGTCACCATCGACTCGAATGCGCCGGCATGACGGTCGAGCATCAAGGGGAACGACACGACGCTGATGCAGAGCGCGGCGAGTGCGAACAGGAAGCCGGTGCCGCAGCCAACCGCGATCAGCCACCAGCCTTGCTGAGTCGTCAGCACACGCGTCACGAAGTCCGAGAGGCCGGTCACGCCCTCATAGCCGAACGCTGCGATGTAGATCGCCTGCGCAGTCGCGACCCAAGTGACGAGCAGGGCGAGCAGCAACGTGCCGAGGCCCAGCATCGCACCGAACGAAGGCGAGCGCAGCACCTCCAGGGCATCCCAGGCGCTGGCCGGTTCATAGCGCTCGCGCCGGCTGGAGAGCTCGTAAAGTCCGAGCGCCGCGAAGGGCCCGATCAGGGCGAAACCGGCAGCCAGTGGAAACAACAGCGGCAGCACCGAATAGCCCATCACTACGCGGGCGAGCACGAGGCCGAGCACCGGGTAGATCACGCACAGGATGATGGCGTGGCTCGGAACGGCCTTGAAGTCTTCCCACCCGCGCCTGAGCGCGTCCCGCAGATCGGACAGTCGGATGGTTCGGATCACCGGTCCAGCCGCATCCGCGGGCTGGGCCATCGTGGGGACATTGCCCTGGTAGAGTGTGGCCATGGTCGCTAGCTCCCTTGCCAGGCAGCCAAGCCCGGCGCCGGCAAACGGCGCAAGCGGCCGCCATTCTCTGAAATCTCGCGATCCCGACCACACGCGAATTCCGGCTGGCATCGCGAGCTGAACGCCAACAATACTCCCAAAGTCCAAGTCCTGTCCCTCATGCTTGGGTGAAATTCGATGCCGCGCCGCAACCGCAACCACAACGACGTCATTCTGTCGTCATTTCGCCGCAGATAAGCTGATGCTGCTGTTAGCCCGCGGAACTTCGCGGGCGCAGCGCGGCAACTTCGTCTATAAGTGCCACTCAAGGCCCTTCCAACGGATTCCTTTTCGGGGAGCAGACATGAGCATTTTCGGGAAAATCATGAGCGCGATCTTCGGCAGCCAGCCGGCCTCCGCCGCGCCCGCCGGCGGCACAGCTTCGCCCGGCGCGCCCGCAAGCGCGCCAGGCGCTTCGTCGCCGGCTGCCGCGCCCATGGCTGCCGTCGACGTGGCGGCGATCGTCGACAAGGCGGCGGCCGCCCACAAGGGCGAGAAGCTGGAATGGCGCACCTCGATCGTCGACCTCATGAAGGCGCTCGACATCGATTCCAGCCTCGCTGCGCGCAAGGATCTTGCCAAGGAGCTCGGGTACGGCGGCGACATGAACGACTCGGCCAGCATGAACGTCTGGCTGCACAAGCAGGTAATGTCCAAGCTCGCCGCCAACGGCGGCAAGCTGCCGCCGGAGATCAAGCACTGACCCGCGCCGGGTCGTGCCGCAGGGGCCCGCGATCTCACGGGCCCTTTTGCACTCAGGCGACCAGATCTGCATCCTCCGGATGCCTGTCGAGATAGTCGACGACGAAGCCGCAGCCGGCGATCACCTTCCTGCCGTCGCGCCGGATCAGGTCCAGTGCCCCCTTGACCAGTTCGGAGCCGATGCCACGGCCGCGCAGCGCGCGCGGCGTCTCGGTATGGGTGATGATGACGGCCGACGGCGTCAGCCGGTAATTGGCGAAGGCGACGTCGCTGCCGACATCGAGCTCGAAGCGGCTCCTGTCCTTGTTGTCGCGTACCGATGCCGCCATCAGGGATCCTTCCGAAATGCAGATTGCCTTGTGATCTAGGAGGCGAATTCCGTCCTTGCCAAGGTGAGACCAAGGCAGATTGGCGCAGAGGAGATATCCGCAAATGGGTGCGGCCGTGACCGCAGTGCAGTATGGAAATCGTGTTCTGCGAGCATGGTGCGGCGACCGCAAATAATCCTCGATACGGCTCTTGCAAGCCGAACTTCGGTTCCCACGTCCTGGAGAGGACATACGCCCGAATGCGGCCGGCAGGTCGCCAGACATTCGGAGTGTCGTGATCGCCAGCCGCAGACGTATGCCTCTTTTGCAGGAGGGTACGATGTCGGACTCTGGTTTCTTGAAGACTCATCGAACATGGGAGGACTGGTGCGGGATGCTGCTTGGTGCGGCGATCGTGGCTTCGCCGTGGTTTCCCGTTCAGGATCCGGCGATCACCGGGCACCAGACGGCCATCCTCAACACCGTCGCGATCGGTCTGATCGTGTTTGGCCTCAGCCAGCTCGAATACGTCGCCTTGCAGCGGTGGCAAGAGGTGACCACGATCCTGGTCGGGTTGTGGCTCATCGCCTCGCCTTACGTGATCGGCTATTCCGCCGACGGCTTCCTCCGCATCTATCACACGACCCTCGGTGCGGTGGTGGTGCTGCTCGGCATACTCCAGCTGTGGCAGGACTGGGATCAGACTGACCAGGACCTGCTCAAGCATGGGCAATAAGCCGTAGATGCCGGCAGGCCCGCCGGTCATGGGCGGCGGGCCCGTGCACTCATCTTGTTACGAGATCTGCATAGTCCGGGTGCTTGTCGATCCACGCCTTCACGAAAGGGCATTGTGGGATCAGCTTCAATCCGGCGGCGCGGACCTGGTCGAGTGCGCCTTGTACCAGCTTCGAGCCAATGCCCTTGCCACCAAGTTCCTTCGGCACGTCCGTATGCTCGAACGTGATCACGTCGCCATCGAGCTTGTAATGTTCGGTCGCGAGATGACCTTCCACTGCGAGCTCGTAGCGGTGTTGCGCCTTGTTGTTGATGACGTCGCTCATGTCGTGGCCCTCCAGCTGCCAGCCTCGCGCACGAGGCCGTAACGCGCGGTCGGGTCGGCAGGTTTCCGATGCGGTCGTTCGGTTCAATCGGTCGCTTTGGCCAGCCTGGCATCTTCGGGCTGCGGCGGCTGGCGAAGGCAACCCTGGCAGATGACCAGGGAGCGGTTGACCCTGGCGTCCTGCTCGGCCTCGATGCCGTCCTGCGCCTGCCACCATTCCTTCGAATAGGGCTGACCGCCGGCTTGCGACCTGTTGCGCTCGGAGTGGGCGGCGGTGCGCGTTGGTCGTGAAGCAGCGCGCGGGCTGTTGGGATCCTCGCCGGCGCCATCCCAGGCATAACGCGCAGGCTTGAAGGCGGGATCGGAAGCCAGATGCGCCTGTGGCGCAACGGCACATCCGGCAAGCGCCAGCGTGAGCAGGAGGACGGCGGGCGCTTTGATCATGGAATGCACTCTGTACGCGGAGACGGATGGAGGGTGCGCCGATCATGTTTAAAATTCACTGAACAATTGCAGTCGTGGCTGCGACCAACGCCAATGCGATCTCTGATCCTCCTGCTCACATTGCTCGTGGCCAGTGCGCGCGCCGACGACGCAAAGCCGTTCAATCCGGCCGACTATCCACCGGGCGTACAGACCGCGCTGCACTACGCCAATGAGGAATGCGACGCCCAGGAGGGCGGCGAGGTGACCTTCGCGCCAAACACCGTGCGCAAGATCGACCTCACCGGCGATGGCCGCGAAGACTACATCGTCGATTTCCAGGACACCAAATGCGGCGACCGCGAGACGACGTATTGCGGAACCGGCGGCTGCGTCATGAAGATCCTGGTGACGCTGCCGGAGGGCAGGGTGCGCGAGGTGTTTGGCGGCCATGTTCTCCGCTATAGGATCATGGCGCCGCCGTCGAAGCGCGGCGCCGCCCGCACCATCCGCTTCGATCTGCATGGCAGCTTCTGCGGCGGCTTCGGTCCGCAGACCTGCATCAAGCAGAAGACCATCGCGGCGCCGCCGTTTGCGTTCAGGCAGCCGTAGAGCTCGTTCGCAGCCGCCGGCCTTGCAGGGGCGCTGGCGATGGCGATAAATGGGCGGCAATGAGCGGGCAGCTTGTGCGCCGCCCGTCGTCGAAGAGGAAGCCCGATGCAGCCCCTGCGCATGTCCCGCCGCGTCATGAATCTCGCCTACATGCTGACCCAGAATGCGCGGCGGCATGGATCGCGCCCCGGCTTCGTCTGGGGTGACAAGTCCTGGACCTGGCGCGAGATCGATGCACAGGTCTCGGCGCTGGCCGCGGCGCTCGCCGCTCGCGGCATTGCCAGGGGTGATCGCATCCTCGTCCATTCCAAAAATGGCGATGAGATGTTCGTCTCGATGTTCGCCGCGTTCCGGCTCGGCGCGGTCTGGGTGCCCACCAATTTCCGCCTGATGCCGGACGAGGTCAGCTATCTCGCGCAGGCCTCCGGCGCCAAGGCGTTTCTGTGCCATGTCGATTTCTCCGAGCACGCTGCGGCCGTGAGCGGCGGCGCGCTTGAGTTCATCTGGAGCATCGACGGCAAGGCGCCATTCGCGGATATGTCGGTTGCCGAGGCCATGGCCTCGCGGGCAGGAACGGCAGTCGAGAACGTCGCCGTCGAACACGACGACCCCTGCTGGTTCTTCTTCACGTCCGGCACCACCGGCCGTTCCAAGGCGGCCGTGCTCACCCACGGCCAGATGGGGTTCGTCGTCACCAATCATCTCGCCGATCTGACGCCCGGTACGACGGAGCAGGATGCCTCGCTGGTGGTGGCGCCGTTGTCGCACGGCGCCGGCGTGCACCAGCTGATGCAGACCGCGCGTGGCGCATGTACCGTGCTGCTGCCGACCGAAAAATTCGACATCAACGAGGCGTTCCGCCTGATCGAGGCGCATCGCGTCAGCAATCTCTTCACGGTGCCGACGATCCTCAAGATGATGGTCGAGCATCCCGCCGCCGACAAATACGATCATTCCTCGCTGCGCCAGGTGATCTATGCGGGCGCGCCGATGTATCGCGAGGACCAAAAGGCCGCGTTGAGGAAGCTCGGCAAGGTCATCGTGCAGTATTTCGGCCTTGGCGAGGTCACCGGCAACATCACCGTGCTGCCGGCCGCGCTGCACGATCCCGAGGACGGCCCGAACGCGAAGATCGGCACCTGTGGCTTCGAGCGCACCGGCATGCAGGTCTCGATCCAGGACGACGAGGGACGGGAGCTCAAAGCCAACCAGAGCGGCGAGATCTGCGTGATCGGGCCTGCCGTGTTCGCCGGCTACTACGACAATCCCGAAGCCAATGCGAAGGCATTTCGCAACGGCTGGTTCCGCACCGGCGATCTCGGCCACATGGACGAGGAGGGATTCGTCTACATCACGGGACGTGCCTCCGACATGTACATCTCCGGCGGCTCCAACATCTATCCGCGCGAGATCGAGGAGAAGATCCTGACGCATCCGGCGGTGGGCGAGGTCGCCGTGCTCGGCGTGCCCGATGCGACCTGGGGCGAGGTCGGAATAGCTGTCTGCGTTGCGCGCGAAGGCGCGAAGCCAGTGAGCGAAGCGGAGATGGCGGCGTTCCTCTCGCCGAAAGTGCCGCGCTACAAGATGCCGAAGCGGTTCTTCTTCTGGGAGGCGCTGCCGAAGTCCGGGTACGGCAAGGTGCCGAAGCGGATGGTGCGTGACGAACTCGAGGCGCGCGGGCTGCTCGACCTCGACAAAGCGAAGACGGGCTGAGCGCAGGTGATGCGCAGTATCAAGCAGCCGGGCGCGCCAGTCCCGGAACGCATTCAATGGATGGAGGCGAGGGGGCGCGCTTTCGCATTCACGCTTCAAGCGGATCTGCCGCTGCTGGAAGCCGCGCGGCGCGGTTTTGCCGCGGAAGGTTTTGCCGGCGGCGTGCTGAACTTCCGGCGCGGCACGCTTGGACCGTTCGCCTATGTCATGCCGGCGCTGTCGAAGACCGGCGAGAACGCCGCGTTCTACAGCGACACTTACCGGCCCGGCGGCGTGACCCGCACGAAGCTCGGCAGCATGACGCTCGGCATGCGCGACGGCGCGCCGTTCTTTCATTGCCATGGGCTGTGGACCGAGGCCGATGGCAAGGCGAGCGGCGGCCACATGATGCCGGATGAGACCATGGTTGCCGAACCGTTCGAGGTCGAGGCCTTCGGCATCGACGGCGCGATGTTCACCGCCGAACCCGATCCGGAGACCAATTTCAAGCTGTTCGGGCCGGTGTCGGCCGAAAGCACCGGCGCGCGGACGACGAGCCGCGCCTTCGCGCTGCGGCTGCGGCCCAATCAGGACTTTGCCTTCTGCCTCGAAGATTTCTGCCGCGCGCACGGCATCGCGCGCGCGAGGATTCATGGCGGCGTCGGCTCGACCATCGGCGCGCGCTTCACCCATGGCGGCATGACCGAGCCTTTTGCGACGGAGCTTGCCATAACAGCCGGGGCGATCGCGCCCGGCGCCTCCGGCGCGCCGGAAGCCGCGCTCGAAGTTGCCCTGATCGACTACACCGGCGGCATTGCGGAGGGACGGCTGATCCGTGGCGATAATCCTGTGTTGATGACCATGGAGCTGGTGCTCGAGGTGCTGGACTAGTTGCGGCGAGCGGTCAGTGAGCACGTAGCTTGGCAATGGCCAAGAACGTCGATTGACTTATCCCTGAGCCTGATCCCTGAAACAGGTTGAGCAAGGGAGATTGAGCCTGGCCGGTGCTCTGGCTGTTCTTGATGTCATACATGGCGGAGAAACGATTCAACAGCTTTGCAACCTTCGCAGGATCGGACAGGTCCTTGAGCTTCATGAATTTGTCCACGTACTTGGCTTGCCGGTCGATCGGCATCGCCGCCATCTGATCAGGCAAATTGAAGGTGGTCCTGAACACCTCCGAAAGCGCCTTGTCGGCGAGGATGTCGTATGCCGACGTGATGTCGCCCGCCTTTCGCTGGAAGTAGAGCGCCAGGCGCACGCCGGGATTCGTGTCTCCTTGCTGCTGCTCCAGGCTTTGCTGGAGATAGTTCGCCTGTGTTTCCCGGAATTGATCCCGCTTCTGGGGGCCCATCATCGGGAGGCGTGCGACGTTGCCCTTGCCGTCGAAGTTGAACGACGCCACGATGTCGGCAAAGCGGGGATCGCTCTGCGTGTTCGCAAAGCTCTTTGAGTCGTTCAGGTCGGAGGCGAAGATCTTCTTGAGAAAATCGGTGCTGACCTTCCTGGGATCCAAACCCTTGGCCAAGAGAATGAAATCGACCATCGGCCTGTTTGCAAGAAGATCGGACACGCTGTCGATGCCTGCAATCGCCTCCTGATAATCCGTCGCATCCTTGGTCGCCTGTGCCCGAACTGCCGCCTGCTGCTGGGTGCTCGCCGTGCTTGCGCTCTTCACCGCTGAAATGACGTAGTCCTTTGTGATCTTGAGCACTTCAGCAGGGTCCTGGGCTACCAGGGGGGTCGTCAGATTGCCCTTTGCATCGAAATTGAAGGCGCGCGCGAGCTGGACATAGCGATCGTCCTTGAGGGTATGGACGTAGCTCTTGGGATCGCTGAGGTCGCTTTCGAGAACGGCCTTGATCGTGGCCTGGGAGACCTCCTTGGGATCGAGGCCGACGGCGCCCAGCGCAAAGACATACACATCCGGCGTCGATACGAACGCGTCGACCGAATTGACGGTGAGGAGAGCCGTTCTGAATTGCCTGATTGCGAAAGCTTCGTTCAGCGGGCTTGCCGCCGAATAGACGGCCGCCTTGCTGTCGTCGAACCGCTGTTTCGTGATCGTGACATTTGCAGCAGTCTGTGCGGACACGCCTGACGGAAGCGATCCGTCGGGCGAAAACTCGAAGGCGCCGGCCACGTCCACGAACCCGTTAATGGTCGCGATCTGGCCGCTGAGGCCGGAAATGCTGCTCGCGTAAGACTCCAGGTGATGTTTTTCGACCAGTATCTGGACCTTCAACTGGGTCACATTGGCTCCCGGTTGCGATAGTTGCGCCGTGTAGTCGGCTATCCTTGAATTTGCGGCGCTGACATCGGATTGGGCTTGAGCAAGCTGGGCCTTGAGGCCATTCAACTGGGAAGCAAAGGTGGTGTTGACGTAGCTGGTTGGATCGGATGGATCGCTGCGCAGGACCTGACTGATCGTATCACGAGGCCACTTGCTTTGATCGATCCCGTATGCCGAATAGACATAGTCGCGCAGACGGTCGTCGTTCAGGAGTTGGTCTGCGCTTGTGATACTACCGATATGGGCGCTGTAGTATTTCGAGTCGTCAGCAAGTGCATCCACCTGGCTTTTCTTGGTCGCCGTATACAGGCCGATCATCTCATCGGTCTGGTGCTCCGATTGTGCGACCGGCGTGGTGCCGCCGGCGAAGGAGAATGCCGCGGCAAACTCCCGGTACCGCTTGTCGACGAGCTTGTTGACGAAGCTTTTTGAGTCGTTGAGGTCGCTCTCGAGCACTTGCTTCATGAAAGCCTTGGCATACGCCATGTCCTCCAGGCCATATGCCTTCATCGCATAATGATACAGGCGATAGTCCTTCATGAAATCGTCAATGGTTTTCACCTTGCCGATGTTGGCTTTGTAATAGGCGGCCTCCCGCGCGACGTCCGGTTGCTGTTCGACCCGGGTGAGGGACTGCTTGAGATTGTGCGTGATGTAGCTGTAGCTGAAATACGTTGTCACCATCGTGCATTCCTCGCGGCTTTGCAGTCCCGGACGTCCGTCAATCATTGCGGGGTCGCGAGGTGGAAGCTGGCCTCATGCCAGCAAGACTGTCTCGTGGTCACGTTTTTCCAAGACGATTCCGAACTGCAATCTGAGATTTTTCAGCTCGCGCCCAAATTGCGCAGATCAGGTAACGCAGATCGAGTTTATCTCCGGTTGTTTCTGGATGTTTCCCAAATGCAGCTTTCGCGAGGGTTGTGTTCCTGATATGTCCCAATTCAGGGATGGGTCCGAATTGGGAGCTAGCATGAGCCGAAGAAGCGCTCGAACGATCAACCTGCCTGCGCCGTATCTGAAGCGGGTCTGGCTCGATCCGTCGCAAGTTCACCATCGCGAAGCCTATCCGTTTTGCCTGCCTATCTTCCCCGATGATTTCGAGCTCAACTTCGATGCGGCCATCACCATCATCGTGGGAGAGAACGGGACCGGGAAATCGACGATCCTCGAAGGCATCGCAGCGCTCGCCGGCTATGACGATGCCGGTGGCGGCAAGGGGTACAGGCCGGTCGATCATTCCGAAGCGCGCGAGAAGATGGGCGGCCAGCTCTCCAGGGCGCTGCGCGCAAGCTGGCTGCCGAAGATCACCAATGGCTGGTTTTTCCGTGCGGAGAGCTTTTTCTCGGTCGCGCGATATCTGGACAAGGCTGCGCGTGATGCCGGCCAGGTCGGTCCCGATTTCCTCTCGCACTCCCACGGTGAAGGCTTTCTGCGCTTCTTCGAAGAACGCTGCCAACGCCAGGGCATCTTCATCTTCGACGAGCCGGAATCGGCGCTGTCGCCGGCGCGCCAGATCGAATTCCTGAAGCTGCTGCGTCGCATGGAAGAGTCCCGCATCTGCCAGGTGATCATGGCAACGCATTCGCCGGTGCTGATGGCCTATCCAAACGCGCGGCTGCTGCGGCTCGGGAAATACGGCCTGGAGCCAACCACGGTGGAGCAGACTGATCATTACCGGGTGATGCGGGAGTTTTTTGCCGATCCACGCGGGTTCGTGGAGGCGACGCTGGCGGAGTAGGGGCGCACCCGACGCCCACACGCGTGTCCCGGACAAGCTGCAACGCGCGAGCGTTGCGGCGCAGAGCCGGGACCCATATAGCGCCAGGTAAGCTGCGGTGAGATGGGCCCCGGCTCTGCAGCGCACCGCCAAGGGGCGCTGCGCAGCGTCCGGGGCACGAAACCGGTGTTCATCTGTATACTCGAATCTAAATGTCACGCGTGGCTTCGCATTCTCGCGGCACACCGTGCCCGAGCTTTGCGTTAATCGCCGCCCTCAAGAGTGCCGAGGGCGCAGGGAAGGCCGGGTGCCGGCTGGCACCCGCGGTCCACTGTGCGAAAGCGTGTGCTAAAAACACTGCACAGCGGCATACAGGTGAAGCCAAACATCCGGCCTTCCCTGCGCAGTGGTTTTACGGCTTATGTCGTGATCTCCTCGGGGAGCGATGCACTATTGCCCCCGTCGCCTTGCGGATAAGCGACGGTGCGAACCCGGTCGGGCCGCAACGTCACCGCAAGCCTTGGCGCACAGACCCCGGGCGCCAGGACCACACGATTTTGCCGTACGCTGGCTGCGCCCGTCGTGTGCGCGCCTCGTCTGCTCACGGAGTGACCCGCCCTGCAAACCGCCTGCGCGCGACGCTGCCTGCGTCCACCACATTCCCATCCCGCGTTCGTGACGATCGCGATCCGCCCCTCGGCCCGGGCTGGGATGGCCAAAACATGCGACAATTCCGAATTCGAGTAAAGCGAATTGTTTTTGCCGGAGGGAATTGACCCTGGTCTGGCGTGTTTTGCCCGTCGCGCACCGCAACAGGTGGTGTGAATGGCAGGGCCATTGCATGTGCACATTTGGCAGAGGTCGTCATGCCCGGGCTTGTCCCGGGCATCCACGTTCTTGTGCCGAGCGGAAACGCGTGGATGGCCGGGACAAGCCCGGCCATGACGCTGTAGAAGCAGTCGGTGCCCCACAACTCACACCTCACATGCGATTGCCCTGGTGTGAATGGGAGGAGGCCCCGCCACAGCCGCGCCACGAACCGGTCTCCCCACCGTCCAAAAATGCGCTACGATGCTTCCAGCGCGCGTCAAGTCGCGCAGGATCAAGTGAGGAAACGACATGAGGATGACGATGGGACCGGCGATTACCGGGGTGGCGGCGCTGGCGGTGGCGGGGATGGCACTGACGACGGCGTTCGAGCCGGTCTGGGCGCACGGGCCGACCCGGCAGAAGGTGAGGGAATCCATCGAGATCAACGCGGCCCCGGCCAAGGTATGGGCGGCGATCGGCAATTTTCAGGACATGAGCTGGCTCCAGCCCGTCACCAAGACCACGGGCGAGAAGGGCAACGAGATCGGCGCGACGCGGACGCTGACGCTGACTGGCGGCGCAACGGTCGAGGAGGAGCTCTACAAATACGAGCCCGACATGCTGAGCTATTCGTACCGGATCACCAAGGTCGACGTGAAGGTGCTGCCGGTGACCAACTATTCCTCGACGCTGACGGTGTCGCCGGCGCCGGACGGCAAGGCGAAGCTGGAATGGGCCGGCGCGTTCTATCGCGGCTATCCCAACAACGATCCGCCGCCGGAGCTGAGCGACGAGGCCGCCAGGACCGCGGTGAGCGGTCTGTACAAGACCGGGCTCGAGGCGCTCAAGAAGAAGATCGAGAGCGGAAGCTGACAGTGCGGGAGCTGGTCCTGGCGGCGCTCGCCGCCGGCCTTTGCCTCGTCGCTCCTGGCGGCGCGTTCGCTGAGGAGGCGTTCGTCACCAACCAGCTGAGCGAAGACTTGATGGTCGTGGACCTCGCGACGTCGCGCAGCGTTGCGACCATTCCGATCGGCGGCAAGCCGGCCGGTGTCGCCGTCAGCGCGGACGGGCGCTTTGCCTATGTGACGGGTCCCGACGCCAAGGCGGTCACGGTGGTGGACGCGGCCGCGCGGCAAGTCGCCGGGCGGATCGCGGTCGGCGGCGGGCCGCTCGGCATTGCCGTCGCGCCCGACGGCCGCACCGTCTATGTCGCCGACTGGTATGCCGCCGCGGTGCGCGTGATCGATACGGCTTCGCGCAGCGTCACGGCCAGCATCGCGGTCGGCGCCTCGCCATCGGGCCTCGCCGTGACGCCGGACGGCAGGCTGCTGCTCTCGGCCGACCGTGACGACGACAGCGTCTCGGTGGTGGACACCGCGACGCGCCAGCGCAAGGCGATCATCAAGGTGGGTACGCGTCCCTTCGGCGTGACCATCGACGCCGAGGGCAAGCGCGCCTACACCGCCAATGTCGGCTCCGACGATGTCTCCGTGATCGATATCGCGGAGGCCCGCGAGATCGATCGCGTGCCGGTGGGGATGCGGCCCTATGCGGTGGCGCTGACGCAAGGGCGCGGCTTCGTCACGGACCAGTATGGCGGCACCGTCAGCGTGTTCGATCTGGCGAGCCTGAAGCCGATCAAGCGCATCAATGTCGGCGACTATCCCGAGGGCATTGCCGCCACCGCTGACGGCAAGCGCATCATCGTCGCGTGCTGGGAGAGCAACACGCTCAGCATCATCGATGCGGCCGAGCTGAAGGTGATCGGCGAGGTCAAGACCGGCGACGGCCCGCGCGCGTTCGGGGCGTTCTTGCGCAGGACGGAGTAGGGGTGTGTAGGGTGGGTTAGCCTTGCGGCTGCGCGAAGCGCAGTCGGAAGGCGTAACCCACCTCTTTGGATTCCGCGGAGACAGAAGTGGTGGGTTACGCTGCGCAGATGCGCTTTGCGCATCTGCAGGGCTAACCCACCCTACCAGTCTGCGCTAGCGTCGGCGCAATCTCATCCATCCGCTCGAACACATGATCCGGCTCCAGCGCCCGCAGCGCCGCCGGCGCCGCATAGCCCCAGCACACGGCCCCGCAGGCAATTCCCGCGGCCCGCGCCGCCTCGATGTCGCGGACCTCGTCGCCGATCGCGATCACCTTGCCTGGCTCGACACCCGCGCGGCGGATGACTCGGCGGAATTTCGCGGGCTTGCCGAACAGTGACGCAGAGCAATCGAAATGCGCGAACAACGACGCAGCCTCGCCGAGCTTCTCGCGCGCATTGGCTTCGCTGTCCGAGGTCACCAGCGCCAGCTGCACGCCGTTGTCAGCCAGCGTCCGCAGCATCGCCTCGACGCCCGCGAACAGCGCGATCTCGCTGGTTGCCTCGGCCTTCAGCCGCCGCGCATGCCGCGCGATCGCCGGCAGCTTCCATGAGGGGACTTCGAGCCGGGCAAGAATCTCCCGCGTCGAAGCATGCCGCAGCCCCTCGACGTCCTCATCGGCGACGCGGCGAAAGCCGAAGCGATCGGCGACATCGTTGATGGTGCGCAGGAACCAGGGGAAGCTGTCGGCGAGCGTGCCGTCGAGATCGAAGATGGCGAGGGAGTAGGGCATGGAGGTGGAGGTGCCGAGCGGATCGTGCGTCAGGCTGGCCGCGACGCGCTGACAGATATCATTTGAGGTGCTATATTGACGTTCCTAGAGGTGACAGATGTCGGACCTACTGGCAAGGATTACGGTCGATCCGCAGCGCATGCACGGGCGCCCGTGCATTCGCGACCTGCGCATCACGGTTGCCGACGTCCTGGAATTGCTGTCCGCGGGACAGTCGCGCGAGAGCATTCTCGAGGATTATCCATATTTGGAAGAGGCCGACATCGACGCGGTGCTTGTTTATGCCGCCCGTCAGGTCGACCACCCGATCATAGTGGCCAAATAGCTTGCTTTATTTGATCGATGCTCAGCTTCCTCCGGCACTGGCAGAAGCCTTGCGTCGCGCTGGATACGACGCGGCTCATGTGGCCGAGTTCGGGATGGCAAACGCGATCGACGGGGTGATCTGGAACGAAGCCATTTCTCGATCGGCCGTTCTCGTCACCAAGGATCGCGACTTTTCGCTTCTCCGCGTTGCGAAGAGTCAGGGGACCGATCGTGCTGTGGGTGCGCGTGGGCAACATCGACAATCGCACGCTGATCCGCCGGTTTCTAGGCGCCATGCCGCAAATTGCGGAAGCCGTCGCGCGGGGCGAGGCGGTGATTGAATTCGTCGGCAGCTAGCGGGACCGCAATCCGCGGATGTCAACGTTGATATCGAGATCGATGTCGCTGACGCAAGTCTGAGTGGTTCGATGCGAGCCACCTTCATACCAGCGGCCGTCCCGCGCCCGGGCACCACTGACATTTGCCAGCTTCAGGCAGCGCCATTGCGGCAGCGATCCGCTGCTCTCTCCGGCAAATTGCCAGGCCAGCACGGCCTCCTCGCCGGACTTGTTGGTGCCGATGATATGCGGACAGAGCTCGCGATGGCGCCCCTCGTAGACGCAGGTCACCTGGCGTTCGGCGAGGATGGCGTTCCGAAATAGCGCATAGGTCCGGCTTGGCATGGAGATCCCTCCACCTCGCCTTGATTCCGGCTGGTCAAGGCAGCGGTGTTACTCCGCCGCCTCGCTCGTGCTCCTCCGCTTCGGCTTCCTTGCCTTCTTCAGCACCGGCTCCAGGAACTTCCCCGTGTAGCTCCGCGGCGCTTTCGCGATGTCCTCCGGCGGGCCCCAGGCGACGATCTCGCCGCCGCCGTCGCCGCCTTCGGGCCCCAAGTCGATCACCCAGTCGGCGGTCTTGATGACTTCGAGATTGTGCTCGATCACGACGACCGTGTTGCCCTGCGCGACCAGCTCGTGCAGCACCTCAAGCAGCTTCTTGACGTCGTGGAAGTGCAGGCCGGTGGTGGGCTCGTCCAGGATGTAGAGCGTGCGGCCGGTGGCGCGCTTGGACAGCTCCTTGGCCAGCTTCACGCGCTGGGCTTCACCACCCGATAGGGTGGTCGCTTGTTGGCCTACGTGGATGTAATCGAGCCCGACGCGGTGCAATGTCTGAAAAGTCTCGCGGACGCGCGGCACCGCCTTGAAGAACTCGGCGGCCTCCTCAACGGTCATGTCGAGCACGTCGGCGATGCTCTTGCCCTTGAACAGGACCTCGAGCGTCTCGCGGTTGTAGCGCTTGCCCTTGCAGACGTCGCAGGTGACGTAGACGTCGGGCAGGAAGTGCATCTCGATCTTGATGACGCCGTCGCCCTGGCAGGCCTCGCAGCGGCCGCCCTTGACGTTAAAGGAGAAGCGGCCCGGCTCGTAGCCGCGCGCCTTCGCTTCCGGCAGGCCGGCGAACCATTCGCGGATCGGCGTGAAGGCGCCGGTGTAGGTTGCAGGATTCGAGCGCGGGGTGCGGCCGATCGGCGACTGGTCGATGTCGATGATCTTGTCGATGTGCTCGAGGCCCTCGATGCGGTCGTGCGGCGCGGCGCCCTCGCTGGCATTGTTGAGCTTGCGGGCGATGGCGCGGTAGAGCGTGTCTATCAGCAGCGTCGACTTGCCGCCGCCGGAGACGCCGGTGACGCAGGTGAACAGGCCGAGCGGAATCTCCGCCGTGACGTTCTTGAGGTTGTTGCCGCGCGCGTTGACCACCTTGATGGTGCGGCGATGGTTCGGCGGGCGCCGCTCCGGCACCTCGACCTCGAGCTCGCCGGTCAGATACTTGCCGGTCAGCGATTTCGGGTTGCGCATGATCTCGGCGGGCGTGCCTTCGGCGACGATGTGGCCGCCATGCATGCCGGCGCCGGGTCCGATGTCGAGGACGTAGTCGGCGAGGCGGATGGCGTCCTCGTCATGCTCGACCACGACCACGGTGTTGCCGAGGTCGCGCAGCCGCTTGAGCGTGTCGAGCAGGCGGGCGTTGTCGCGCTGGTGAAGGCCGATCGAAGGCTCGTCCAGCACGTAGAGCACGCCTGTGAGCCCCGAGCCGATCTGCGAGGCGAGGCGGATGCGCTGGCTCTCGCCGCCTGACAGCGTGCCGGAGGAGCGGGACAGCGTGAGATAGTTGAGGCCGACGTCGAGCAGGAAGGTCAGGCGCTCGCGGATCTCTTTCAGGATGCGGCCGGCGATCTCGTTCTGCTGCGTGTTCAGCGTCTCCGGCACGTCCGCGAACCATTCGCCGGCCTTCTTGACGGAGAGCTCCGAG
Source organism: Bradyrhizobium diversitatis (assembly GCF_016031635.1). Taxonomy (GTDB): domain Bacteria; phylum Pseudomonadota; class Alphaproteobacteria; order Rhizobiales; family Xanthobacteraceae; genus Bradyrhizobium; species Bradyrhizobium diversitatis. The sequence continues at coordinate 268,709 of NZ_JACEGD010000011.1, read as the reverse complement.
ATCTCGCCGATATGCTTGCCGCCGATCTTGACGCAGAGCGCCTCGGGCTTGAGGCGAAAGCCCTTGCAGCCCTCGCAGGGGACGTCATGGAAATATTTCGCCAGCTCCTCGCGGGCCCACTCGCTCTCGGTCTCGCGATAGCGGCGGTTGATGTTGGTGATGACGCCCTCGAACGGCTTCTTGGTGTCGTAGGAGCGGACCCCGTCCTCGTAGGAGAACTTGATCTCGTCCTCGCCGGAGCCGTAGAGGATCGCGTCTTTCGTCTTCTTCGGCAGATCCTTCCACTTGGTGTCGAGCGTGAACTTGTAGTGCTTGCCGAGCGCGGTCAGCGTCTGCACGTAATAGGGCGATGAGGATTTGGCCCAGGGCGCGATCGCGCCCTTGCGCAGCGTCAGGTCCTTTTCGGGGATGACGAGGTCCTCGTCGACATGCTGCTCGACGCCGAGGCCGCCGCAGGCGGGGCAGGCGCCATAGGGATTGTTGAACGAGAACAGGCGCGGCTCGATCTCGGGGATGGTGAAGCCGGAGACCGGGCAGGCGAACTTTTCCGAGAACAGGATGCGTTCGGGGCCGCTCTTGTCGTGGATCTTCGCGGTCTTCTTTTTCTCTTTCTCTTCGGCAGGCGCGGCCGCCGGCGTGTCGGCGAACTCGACCACGGCGAGGCCCTCGGCGAGCTTCAGCGCGGTCTCGAAGCTTTCGGCGAGGCGCTGGCCGATGTCGGCGCGCACCACGATGCGGTCGACCACGACGTCGATGTCGTGCGGGAATTTCTTGTCCAGCGTCGGCGCCTCGCTGAGCTCATGGAAGGTGCCGTCGATCTTGACGCGCTGGAAGCCCTTCTTGAGCCATTCGGCGAGCTCCTTCCGATACTCGCCCTTGCGGCCGCGCACGACCGGCGCGAGCAGATAGAGGCGGGTGCCTTCGGGCAGCGCCAGCACGCGGTCGACCATCTGCGAGACGGTCTGGCTCTCGATCGGCAGGCCCGTGGCCGGCGAATAGGGCACGCCGACGCGGGCCCAGAGCAGGCGCATGTAGTCGTAGATCTCGGTCACCGTGCCCACCGTGGAGCGCGGGTTCTTCGACGTCGTCTTCTGCTCGATCGAGATCGCCGGCGACAGGCCGTCGATCTGGTCGACGTCAGGCTTCTGCATCATCTCCAGGAACTGGCGGGCATAGGCCGACAGCGATTCGACGTAGCGGCGCTGGCCCTCGGCATAGATGGTGTCGAAGGCGAGCGAGGATTTGCCGGACCCGGAGAGGCCCGTAAACACCACCAGCTTGTCGCGGGGGATCTCCACGTCGATGTTCTTGAGATTGTGCTCGCGCGCGCCACGGATCGTAATTGCGCGCAGGCTCGACCCCGCGTTCTGTTGTTGGCGCTTCGCCTTGATCACTTCGTCCATCCCGCTGGTCCTTAAGGAATCCAAAGACGCGCGATCGCGCCAATGTTGAAGGCGCGCTTCGCCCGGAACCGGGAACGGCGCCGATGGGTATGGCTGCGAACGTAGGTAGAACGGGGGCGGATTTCCAGTGCGACTTGCGAACCGTCAACGGATTGTTGGCGCGCTGGCGGCATCTGGCAGCAGCGGGCGTGCGGAACTGCGCTGGAGCGTGCCGCCCAAACAAAAAGGCCGGCGCGAGGCCGGCCTTTCGTGACGATGCGACGTCAGTCGTGATCAGTACTTCGCAACCACCGGCGCGCCGAAGTGATAGTTCACGCCGACCTGCACGGTGTGGAAGTTGAGCGTGCCGGAGTCACCAGGGGCGCCAATGCCACCGAAATAGGTCTCGCTGCCGAGGCTGCGATAGAGGTACTCGCCCTTGACCGACCACTGCGGCGCGAAGAATGCTTCGACGCCAGCGCCGACGGTCCAGCCGGAGTGGAACTTGCTGTCCGAGATGGTCAAGGCGCCCGCGGTGCCGCTGATCTTGTTGTCGATCCAGGCGTAACCACCGGTGCCGTAGAACAGGACGTTGTTGACGGCCCAGCCGATGCGGCCGCGCACGGTGCCCATCGCCTCGGTCTTTGAGCTCACGTTCACGAGACCAAGGCCGGGAACGACGCCTGCGACGGAGGCGCTGACGTCCGCCCAGGCGGCGTCGGCCTCAAGGCCGAACACGACGTTGCCGGTCTGCCAGTTGTAGCCGGCGGTGCCGCCGACGAACCCGCCCTTCATTTTCGGGTCGGCGTCGGACTGCCAAGCGCCGCCGCCGACGATACCAAGGTAGAAGCCGGTCCAGTTGTAGACCGAGGCCACAGGCACAGGCGCCTTGGTGTAGGGGCGGGCTGCCAGATCGGCAGCCGAAGCGGGGGCCGCAAGAGCGAATACACAGGCCGAAGCCAACAAAACCTTCTTCATCTTCAACTAAATCCCAGTCCCAGTTTCTGTTATTGCCTTCCGTGACCGGAAGGGCAGCGGACTCAAACGGCCCAACTGGGGTTGTGCTTACACCACCAAAGCCGCAAGTTGTGTCTCCGAAAAGCCACAACGACGCAAAAGGTAATGGTTACTGACTCGTTTCCCCGCGATCAGTGCGCGCCCAAAACAGAAAGGCCGGCGCGAGGCCGGCCTTTGATCTCCAAACAATATCAGCGGGATATCAGTACCTCGCGATCATCGGGCCGCCCCAGCGATAGTTCAACCGGATGAGACCGATATCGACGTCCTGGCCGATGCGATTGGAGGCCGTGAAAACACCGAGCGGAGCCGTGACAAAATTGCCGGATCCGGTGAAGTCGATTGTGCGGTGGCCGAGGAAGATGTGATCGTACTCGAAGCCGACCGACCAGTTCGGCGCGAATCCGAACTCGACGCCCACGCCCACCGTGCCGCCCCAACGGGTCTCGTTGGCCCGGTCGAACTCAAGGCCGGTCGCCACATCGTAGGTCCGATAGCGATCACCGACGACGGCGGCGCCGCCCTTTACGTAGAGCAACACGTTGTTCCAGGCATAGCCGATCTGCCCCGTGATCAAACCGAAAGAGTCGATCGTGGACTGGTTGCGAAGGCCGGACACCGCGCTGATGTTGTCGCCGGTAAAGTCGGCCCAGTTGCCCTGGCCCTCGAAGCCGAACACCCAGTTCGTCGACTGCCAGCGGTAGCCGACCTGGCCACCGACGGTGCCGCCCGTCGCATTGTGGCAGCCCTCGCCGACCAGAACGCCGGTTGCCGGGGTCACGAAGTCCCAGCACTTGCGGCTTGTGCCGCCACCGCCGTTGATACCGATGTAGAAGCCGCTCCAGTCGTAGATGGTGGCAACCGGAGCTGGAGCCTTGGTGTAGGGACGGGCGGCGAGATCGGCCGCGCTTGCGGGGGCCGCCAGCCCCAACGCCATTGCACTGATTGCACCAAAAAGAATCTTATTCATTGCAGTCTCCCCAGTTTCGCCCGCTTCTCGAAGTCCCCGAAGTGGGCTGATCAGGCGCGACGCCCATATGAATTAATTCCGAGGCAACGATAGCCCAAGGAAAGGGCAAAGTCCGTCGCCGAAATGCCACACTCGCGCACTGATCGAAATAGCTGCAACTTGATGAATGTTAAGCGGTTTTCCTTCTTCTCGGGAACCCGGGAAAGTTCCATCGGGTTCCGCGCCATCGGCGTGTGACCAATATCTGTTCAGTGCTTTTGGCGCGAAGAACAAATCTGGAACATAGTCGGGCGGGATGCTATATGTGGGGATAACCTTGGGGGTGGCGGGCTGATCGATGTCCGCAAGCGTATAGGGTCGCACCAACGGGGTGCAGAGGAACGCGGGCAGCGGGATTCGCCCTTTTGAAATTCAGTGGCATTCGGAGTGGAGAGCGGCGATGGCGGGAAGCGTCAACAAGGTCATTCTGGTTGGAAATCTCGGCAAGGATCCTGAAATCCGCCGCACCCAGGACGGGCGGCCGATCGCGAATTTGAGCATCGCCACCTCCGAGACCTGGCGCGACAAAAACACGGGCGAGCGCAAGGAGAAGACCGAGTGGCACCGCGTCGTGATCTTCAATGAAGGGCTCTGCAAGGTCGCCGAACAGTATCTGAAGAAGGGCGCGAAGGTTTACATCGAGGGCGCGCTGCAGACCCGCAAATGGACCGACCAGAGCGGCGTCGAGAAGTACTCGACCGAGGTCGTGCTCCAGGGCTTCAACTCGACGCTGACGATGCTCGATGGCCGCGGTGGCGGCGGGGGAGGCGGCAGCTTCGGCGACGAGCCGGGCGGCGATTTCGGCTCCTCCGGTCCCGTCAGCAGCGCACCGCGCCGTCCCGTCGCCGCCGGCGGCGGCCGCAACAGCGACATGGACGACGATATCCCGTTCTGAGGCTTTGCAATCCCAAGCCTCGACAATCCCAAGCCTCGGCAGTCCCAAGGGCTCGGCAGTCCAAAGGCTTTGCAAACCGAAGCCTTGACAGTCCTAAGGCTCGGTCCGGGACAGGAAGCGGCCGGCTCGGTTTTCGAGCAACCGGACCAGCATGGGGTCCATAAACTCATAGTCGTCGGGAATATCGAGGCAGATGACCCGCTTGCCATGCAGGCTGGACCGGAATCTCCGATTCAGCTTGTTGCGGTGGGCCTTCTCCATGACGAAGATGATGTCGGCCCATTCGACCTGTTCGGAGGACAACAACACGTCTGCGCCGTTCGAGAGGCCGGCCGAGTCGGTCTCGATTCCGGGCCATGTCGAAAAAACCTGCTCTGCGGTCGGGCTCCGGAGGCGGTTGGCGCTGCAGACAAAAAGGACGTTGGTCACCTGACCGCTCCAAGAGAATGATCGGTAGTTTCGGCCGGGTGCCGAACGCTTGCCACTTACACGGCTTTCGATCGGCGCTGGAAGTGCGACGTTCCGTGCCGAACCAAGCAGGAAGCGTTTGCCTTGCACACAGGCTTCGCGCGATGCGGCAGAGCTTCTTACCAAACGACCGGCAGAGCTCGGGTTTCCGGGCTAGCTTCATGCACTGTATGAGCGCTTTGACGGCACGCGATGTGAATGATATTAACTTTATGTTAAGCCTCTTCACATGGTCGGTTTGCCGTTCTGGGGACTCTCCGCATGAGCCTTGCGCCGCTCTTTGAGGCTGCTCCTGCCGTTCCGCTGCACGCTTTCGCAGCCATGGCTGCGTTCGCCCTCGGGATCCTCCAGTTGGCCGCGCCGAAGGGAACGCTGCCGCACCGGGCTCTGGGCTGGGTCTGGGTCGGGTTGATGCTTGTCGTTGCGCTCAGCTCGTTCTGGATCCACCAGATCCGTTTGATTGGTCCGTGGAGTCCGATCCATCTGCTCTCGATCTTCGCGCTCGTGATGCTAGCGTGGGGCGTTTTGGCCGCGCGAAGCCACCGGGTTCGCCGCCACAAGATCACGATGATCTCGGTCTTCTTCGGCGCCCTGGTTATCGCCGGGCTGTTCACCTTCCTGCCGGGGCGGATCATGCATGCGGTGGTTTTCGGGCCATAGCGCGATGGCAAATCGGTCGCCTTGCGCGGCTGTCGCAGGGCTGAAACCGGGCGCGGGAACCATCTCCGAGGCACCCGGTAAGTCCATGAAAAAACGAAGGGAAAAAGCGCTTCCCTTGGCCTTGCAAGGGTGGTTATCAGGGGGGCGATGCGCTATATGATTCCCAGATAAAATCTCACCGGATTCCCCCTTGGCTGACGACGACGACAAGCCCGGCGACCAGCCGGCGCAACCCTCGGACATTCGCCCCGTCTCCATCTTCGAGGAGATGAAGAAGTCGTACCTCGACTACGCCATGAGCGTGATCGTGGCGCGCGCGCTGCCCGATGCCCGGGACGGCTTGAAGCCGGTGCACCGCCGCATCCTGTTCTCGATGAACGAGCAGGGGCACACGCCCGACAAGAAGTACGTCAAGTCCGCCCGCGTGGTTGGCGACGTCATCGGTAAGTATCATCCGCACGGCGACCAGTCGATCTACGACGCCATGGTCCGCATGGCGCAGGACTTCTCGATGCGCGTGCCGCTGATCGACGGTCAGGGCAATTTCGGCTCGGTCGACGGTGATCCCGCGGCTGCCTATCGTTACACCGAGGCGCGCCTGACGAAGGCGGCGCTGGCCCTGCTGGCCGACATCGACAAGGACACCGTCGACTTCCAGCCGAACTACGACAACAACGAGACCGAGCCGTCGGTCCTGCCGGCCAAGTTCCCGAACCTGCTCGTCAATGGCGCGGGCGGCATCGCGGTCGGCATGGCGACCAACATCCCGCCGCACAATCTCGGCGAGGTCATCGATGCCTGCGTTGCTCTGATCGACAACCCTGCGCTCACCATTGAAGAACTCATCAACATCGTGCCGGGACCTGACTTCCCGACCGGCGGTGTCATTCTCGGACGTGCGGGCATCCGCGCCGCCTATCACCTCGGCCGCGGCTCGATCGTCATGCGCGGGAAGGTCGCGATCGAGACCATCCGCAAGGAGCGCGAGGCGCTCATCATCACCGAGATTCCGTACCAGGTGAACAAGGCGACGATGGTCGAGCGCATCGCCGAGTTGGTGAAGGAAAAGAAGATCGAGGGCATCGGCGACCTGCGCGATGAATCCGACCGCGAAGGCTACCGCGTCGTCGTCGAGTTGAAGCGCGACGCCGTGCCGGATGTGGTGCTGAACCAGCTGTACAGATTCACGCCGCTGCAGACGAGCTTCGGCGTCAACATGGTGGCGCTCGACAGCGGCCGTCCGCGGATCATGCATCTGAAGGACCTGCTGGCGATCTTCGTCGACTTCCGTGAGCGGGTCGTCACGCGGCGCACCAAGTACCTGCTCGCCAAGGCGCGCGATCGGGCGCATATCCTGGTCGGTCTTGCGATCGCAGTCGCCAATATCGACGAGATGATCCGCGTCATCCGGAGCTCGCCCGACCCGACTACCGCCCGCGACACCCTGATGTCGCGCGACTGGCCGGCCCGGGACGTCGAGGACATGCTGACGCTGATCGACGATCCGCGTCACCGCATGAGTGCGGATGGCACGATCCGGCTGTCGATGGAACAAGCGAGAGCTATTCTCGATCTGCGCCTTCAGCGCCTGACCGCACTCGGCCGTGACGAAATCCGCGACGAGCTCGACAAGCTCGCCAGCGAGATCGCCGATTATCTCGACATCCTGCGCTCGCGCGAGCGCGTGCTTGATATCATCAAGACCGAGCTTGCCGAGGTGAAGGCGGAGTTCGCCACGCCGCGCCGCACCGTGATCATGGAGCAGGAAGGCGAGGTCGAGGACGAGGACCTGATCCAGCGCGAGGACATGGTCGTCACCGTCTCCCACGCCGGCTACGTCAAGCGCGTGCCGCTGTCGGCCTACCGCGCCCAGCGCCGCGGCGGCAAGGGCCGTTCCGGCATGCAGACCCGCGACGAGGATTTCGTCAGCCGGCTCTTTGTCGCCTCGACCCATACTCCGGTGCTATTCTTCTCCTCGCGCGGCCAGGTCTACAAGGAAAAGGTCTGGCGGCTGCCGATGGCGGCGCCGAACGCGCGCGGCAAGGCGATGATCAATATCCTGCCGCTGGAGCAGGGCGAGCGCATCACCACCATCATGCCGCTGCCGGAGGATGAATCGACCTGGGGCAATCTCGACGTGATGTTTGCCACCACCGGCGGCAACGTCCGCCGCAACAAGCTGTCCGACTTCGTCGACGTCCGCCGCTCCGGCATCATCGCGATGAAGCTCGACGACAACGAGGCGATCGTCGACGTGCAGATATGCACCGAGCGCGACGACGTGCTGCTGACGGCGGCCGGCGGCCAGTGCATCCGCTTCCCCGTCACCGACGTGCGCGTGTTCACCGGGCGAACCTCGATGGGAGTGCGTGGCATCGCGCTTGCCGAGGGCGACAAGGTGATCTCGCTGGCGATCCTACGCCACGTCGAAACCACCTCAGACGAGCGCTCGGCGTACCTGAAGATGCGCCGAGCGGTGGCCGGCGAAGCCGTGGCGGAAGAGGTTCCGGCCGATGCCGAGGCCGAGGAGACGTCCGGCAGCTTCCAGCTGCCGCAGGAGCGCTATGTCGAGATGTCGGCGGCCGAACAGGTCGTGCTGACGGTCTCCGTCAACGGCTACGGCAAGCGGACCTCGTCCTACGAGTACCGCACCACCGGCCGCGGCGGCAAAGGCATCGTCGCCATGAGCGTCAACAACCGCAACGGCAATCTGGTGGCTTCCTTCCCGGTGGAGGATGCCGACCAGATCATGCTGGTCACCGACAAGGGCCAGCTGATCCGCTGCCCGGTCGAAGGCATCCGCATCGCCGGCCGCTCGACCCAGGGCGTGATCGTGTTCGACACCGCCGAGGACGAGCATGTGGTGTCGGTCGAGCACATCACGGAAGAGGCGGAGAGCGGCAATGGCGAGAACGGGAACGGCTCGTAGCTCAAGCAGATCCCGTTAGCTCTCGGTTCTCTGTCGACGGCTGCAATCGATTTGACAGGACCGGCATGGCGCGACGTGCCGGTGTCCGGCCTATGATCGTGGAAGATGCGGCCGGCGCGATGCCTTCCAGCCGAGCACGGCTAGCGGAATTGCCAGTGCTGCCCAGGACAGCGCGTCCCAGCCATCGTCTCCGAACAGCGCTGACGCCAGCCCGACAAGGATGAGCACTCCGAGCAGGAGCGGCCAGCGAAAGATCTCGCCCGTGGTGTGGCGCTTGCGAGTCATGGACGAATTCCGGATGTCGCTGCGGCAGGCGGCCGGTCCTGCGCGCGCGTGGTGATCCGAAGTGATTTGCGCCTGCCGAGCCAGAGATAGACGCCGCTCGCGAGCACGACGATGGCGGCGATGTCGAGAAGCGCCCAGATGATCTTGAGCGGCAGGCCGCCGTAATCCCCGAAATGCAGTGGGCGTGACACCTGCAACGCCCGGAGATACCACGGCAGGCCCTGCGCGGTGACGAGCTGCCCAGTTTCGGCGTCCAGCATCGCGGGCGTGAACAGGCGCGAGGTGATTGGCGTCGATCCCTTGGTCCAGACGATGAAGTGCCGTGGTGTCCCGAACCGCGCGACCGTCGGAAAGATGATGCTGGCCGGCGTATTGCCGTCGATCGCCCGGCGTGCCGTCGCCGCGACGTCATCGACGTCGGCCCATTTTCCAAGCGGCGACTTGCCCAAATGCGGCGCGATCAGCTCCGGCATCACCTCCGCGCGCCAAGCGGAAAACAGCGGCAAGGATATCGTGTTGATGACACCGGTGATGCCGACGGCGAGCAGCCACACCAGCGCCACCCCGCCGATCAAATTATGCAGGTCGAGCCATTTGACCCGCGGAGCGCCCGCACGACGCACCGCGCCGAAGCTGAGCCGACGCATGAAGGGCGCGTACAGCACGATGCCGGAAACGATCGCTACGACGAACAGCAGGCCCATGACGCCGAGAAACAGTTCACCCGGCAACCCCAGGAACATGTCGCGGTGGAATATGCGGATCGCGCTCATCAGGCCGCCCTGCTGCGCGTCCTCACCGATCAGCTCCGCGGTTCTAGAATCGAACGATAGCTTCAGGAAGCGCTGCCCGGGGGGCGCTTCCGGCGTACTCGAGAGGAACACGTTGACGACGTTGGCACGGTCATCGTCCCAGCCGAGCACTTGAAGGTAACGCTGCGGATAGCGCGCTTTGGCGGCGTCGATCAGCCGGCTTAGCGGAGCTTGCGGAGTATCCGCCGGGAGATTCCGGGCTGAGGCCTCCGACTTGAAGAGGTCGTCGATCTCGTCATGAAAGATCAGAGGCAACCCGGTGATGCACAACATCAGCAGGAACAGCGTGCAGATCAGGCTGGTCCATTTGTGGACCAGTGACCACCATTTGACTGACTGTGCCGTCATTCCCATCACCACCGGTAGGTCAGCGTCCCCAACACCGTTCGTCCCAGCGCCCAGCGGCAACCACCGGCCGTGCAGAACGAGACATAGGTCTTGTCGAACACGTTGTTGACGTTCAGCGCCGCGCTGAGGCCCTTCCACTCCTTGCGCCGCATTCCGAAATCGTAGGAGAGCGCTGCGTCGAACACAGTGCTGGCCGGGATCACATTGGCGGGCACGGAGACGCCGGGAACGATGGTGGGAACGGTAAGGTTGTTCGCATTGGTCGTGTACATCTCGTGAATGTATCGGACGCCGCCGCCGAAGCCAAAGCCGGCAGCCAGGCCGTTTTGCACCACGTAGTTGGCCCACAGCGAGGCCGTGTGCATCGGCGTGAGGGCGAGCCGCTTGCCGAAATCGGCGTCCTGGGGCGCGGTGATCCGGTTGTCGAGATAGGTATATTGCCCACGCAGGCTCAGGCCGGGCAGGGGGCTTCCGACCACCGATCCCTCGAAGCCGCGCGAGCTGACCTCGCCGATCTGTGCGGTGGTGTTGGGCGGAACGCCGGGGCCGGTGATGGTGGTCAGGACATTCCGCTGCTTGAGGTCGTAGATGGCAGCCGTGAACATCAAATTGGTGCCGACCGGCTGGTATTTTACCCCGGCCTCATACTGCTCGCCGGTGGTTGGTTTGCCGGGCTGGCCGTTGACCAGCGTGCCGACGCTGGTCGGTTGGAATGACGTCGAGTAACTGACATAGGGCGCGACGCCGCTATCAAAATTGTAGATCGCGCCGATACGGCCGGTCGGTTTCTGATCGTCGTTGAGGACGCGCACGCCAGTATTTTGGGCCAGCGTGTTGCCCTCGGCCCAGTCGTAGCGGATGCCGCCGAGCACGGTCAGCCGCCCGAGCTTCGCCTCGTCCTGAACATAGAGGCCGCGCTGTTGCAGGTGCTGGTCGAGGTTCTGGAACGGCGCGGTCGGAACCAGGATGTTCTGGGTGTAATTCGGTGCCGGAATGTCGAGTGTGTTGGTAGCGGCGAAGCGGGCGAAATTGTTGAAGTCGAATCGCTGGTAGTCGAAGCCGGCGAGCACGGTGTGCTGCAACGGTCCCATGTTGAATTTGGCCTGCAGCTGGTTGTCGGCGGCAAACGTGTCGAGATTCTCGTTGGTCGAGAAGAAGTTTCGCCTGATGGTGCGGCCGTCGACCAACCGAAGCGTGGCACCGGCGCCCGTCGTCGTGAAGGCGCTGGGCTGCACTTCGACATAGTTGAGCTCATTGTGCAGATAGCGCACGTTCTGCCGCACGGTGAAGACGTCGTCGAAGCGGTGCTCGAATTCGTAGCCGGCGGTTGCCTGCTTGTATTTGAGGCTCTCATAGTTGAGGTCGCCGGCGAAGAAATTCCTCGGAATTTGCCCGTAGGTGCCGGGCACCAGCGTGCCCTGGATCGGCAACAGTGCGAAAGCTCCGCCCTTCGGGTCCTGCCGGTAGCTGGTCAGGAAGGTGATCGTCGTGTCGACATTCGGACGCCAGGTCCAGGCTGGCGCAATCGCGAACCTTTGCTCGCCGATATTGTCGACCTGCGTGTTGGCGTTGAGCCCGATGCCGGTGATCCGATAGAGCAGGGTCTTGTCCTTGTCCACGGGGCCGCCAACGTCGAACGCACCCTGAATGCGGTCGAACGAGCCGGTTTGCAGCGAGACCTCGCCGAAGGCCTTTTCGGTCGGGCGCTTGCTCACCATGTTGAGGATGCCGCCCGGCGAGGCCGCACCGTACAGGATCGACGCTGGTCCAGTGATGAGTTCGGCGCGCTCGATAAGATAGGGATCGACGCGCGGAAAGCCGAACGGTCCGCCCTGCAGGCGCAAACCGTCCAGATATTGCTCGACGGTGAATCCACGCGCCCTGACCTCCTGGAAGCGAAAGTCGGTATCGTTGCTGAAATAGATGCCGGGTGCGTAGCGCATGAGATCGCGGACGCTCTGTGCGCGCCGCACGTCGATTTCGTCGCGGGTGATGACGGCGATCGATGCCGGCGTCGAGATGATCGGTGAATCCGTCTTGGTCGCGCCGGAGGCTCGCGTCGCGAGGAAGCCCTTGGTCCCGGCATTGACGCGCGCTGCGGTCTCCACCAGTGCGGAAGGCGCGGGCTGCTGCGATGAGCTGCTCTGCTGAGCGGGGCGCCGGCTTGCATTGCCTCGCGCCGTGGCGTCGCGGCGCGGCTGCACCGGACGTTGTGCGCGTTGAACGGGAGCGTCGACCGTCACCGGCGGCAAGGTGGACGCGCCGGACGGGCCGGCGCTCTGCGCGTTGCCAGGCGTGGCCGCCATCAGCAAGCAGCCGAGTGCGAGTAAGCTCGTGGTGTTCTTGAAAGTGTTACTCGAAAGATGATCCGCACGACCACGCGGGCCGTGTTCAGCGCAGTCCATGTCAGCACCCCATCCGGCGATCGCCGCGCCGGCGGGATGATCATTCTGACCTCACGCGACCTCGCACCCTTGCGCGTGGTAGATGGTCGATATCCGGGGTGTCGAGGTGATCGAATTTTGAATCGCTCGAAGCGTCAAAATTGGAAGCATTCTTAGAATTTCTAAAATACCGAAGCTAACCGATCGAAAGGATGTGGGAATTTGTTGCTGCGCATGTCCAGAAGCGGAGTCAGCAACGATTCAGGCGCGCTCAAATGTCGCACATGCTCGGGACGCGGTTTGATCGAGTTCTATCTCTCGGTGTCGACCAATCATGACCGCAGTCTGCATCGCCTCCAATGGAGCCACCGGCGCGAATGTCAATCGCAACGTGGCAGCGGACCGATCAGATCTCCAACTCGGGCCCGAACTCCGCCACCTGCTTGATCCGGAAGCAAGAGCGCGACCGAGCGTTCGGCGTTGCGCTGGAGGAGGGCGACACACCTTCGCCCGGACCACATGCCCGGAACGTTCTCGCTTGGCAGAATGACCTCGCGCCGATGGAATCAGTAATCCCGGAGAGATCGATGTCGGACGGCTCGCCCTGGCGACCCGATGGCGTGGTGCCAGATGGCGCTATGACGTCGCAGACGTCACAGGCGTCAGAATGGGAGAACTGCAGAATTGGCTAACCGGCTACGGGGTCCGATCGGCAGTCACGAGGCGCGCCTCGCGGACATTGGTCTTCGTGCCGGCGGTGCGCAGGCAGGAGGCCTCGAAGTTCGGCCAGGCCTGCTGCGAGCAGTCCTTTCCAATGTTGCGGATGTCGAGCCGGTCACTCTTGGCCAGCGGCTGCGGCACGCTGGCTTCGACGGTGGGGGCAAAGCCGGGCAGGAGGGTGAGCGCTCCGGCAACACATGCAGAGAGTGCGATCGCTGAAAGGGTCTTGATCATTGACGGTCCCCTGTGATGCGGCCGCTCACGCCCGGTGTGCGGCCCGTCATTCGTTGGCCGGATTAGTAACCATGGCCAGTTTCCGGACGTCTTCGCCGATGCGGGAAATGGTTTCGTTCTCGCTCCGTTTTGTTTCGTGGCTGCCCGGGGACGAAACAAACCAGCCATTGCCGACACGTCCGGCGAGACATTTCCGGGCGACGTGCCAGGAAGCGGGCAAGAAACGGGGCAAGGAACCTGCCCGGCTTGCCGGGCCGGGCCGGGCGCGGTAGGAGGGAGCCATGCCGCGCATTGCCTTCTATCCCGGTTCCTTCGATCCCATCACCAACGGCCACCTGGACGTGGTCCGGCACAGCGCTTCGCTGTGCGACAGGCTCGTGGTCGCGATTGGGGTGCACCCGGGCAAGAAGCCGCTGTTCTCGACCGAGGAGCGGTTGAAGATGCTCCATGACGTCTGCGGGCCCGTGGCAGCCCAGGCTGGCTGCGTGCTCGAGGCTGTGACCTTCGACGATCTGTCGGTCACCTCGGCGCGCAAGCACGGCGCGACGATCATGATCCGGGGCCTGCGCGACGGCACCGACCTCGACTACGAGATGCAGCTCGCCGGCATGAACGAGGCGATGGCGCCCGAGGTGCATACGGTCTTCCTGCCGGCCTCTCCCATGGTCCGCCCGATCACCGCCACTTTGGTGCGCCAGATCGCCGGCATGGGCGGGGATGTCTCGGCCTTCGTCCCGCCGCAGGTCGCGGCACAGCTCAAGGCCAAATTCACGGGATAACGGCCCGCTTCCTTCCTTGATCCCGACCGGAGTTGTCATGATCCGAATTCTCGCAGTTCTTGCCGCGCTTCTGTTCGCGGTGCCGGCGGTGGCGCAGCAATTGCCGGCGAACCTCGACAAGGCCAACGCCATCGTCATCGACAGCACCAAGGGCCGCATCGTCATCAAGCTCAGGACCGACATCGCGCCGCAGCACGCCGAGCGCATCAAGCAGCTCGCGCGGGAGGGCTTCTACAACAACGTGCCGTTTCATCGCGTCATGGACGGCTTCATGGCGCAGACCGGCGACGGCCAGAATTTCAACGGCACCGGCGGCTCGAAGTACCCGAATCTGAAGCAGGAATTCTCCAAGGTGCATTTCGCCCGCGGCATCGTCGGCATGGCCCGGCGCGGCGACAGTGTCGACAGCGCCAACTCGCAGTTCTTCATCATGTTCGCCGATGGCGGCAGCCTCGACGGCCAGTACACCGTGATCGGCGAGGTCGTGCAGGGCATGGATGTCGTCGACAAGCTGAAGAAGGCGCCCCCGGGCTCGGCAGGCGGCTCCGTCACCGATCCCGACAAGATGGTGAAGGTTCAGGTCGCCTCCGACATCAAATAGGAGCGACCATGTCGCGCCGCGGTGGCAAGCTGCTGCTGGTTGCCGCGATGCTGCTGCTCGGCGTCTCCAGCACGGCCGCGGAGGACGCGCAGGTCAACACCATCCAGGACATTTTCCGGCACTTGCTTACCTGCTGGAGACCGCCATCGCCGGCTAAGGCCCGCCCACTCGACATCACCGTCGTGGTGAGCTTTAACCGGGCCGGAAACATCCTGGGCCATCCGAGGATTACCTATGAATCCGCGGAGGCCTCCGACAATGACCGGCTGCAATACCGGATCGCGGTGATGGAGGCGTTGCAACGCTGCACGCCGATGCCATTTACCGATGCAATGGCCGGCGCCGCCGCGGGACGTCCGTTCGCGATCCAGTTCCGCAATCGGAAGACTTCACCCCCAACACAAGAGAGACGAGCATGAGCGTCACCGAAAACACCCTGATCCTCGAGACCACGCAGGGCCCCGTCACTATCGAGATGCGGCCGGATCTCGCGCCCGGCCACGTCGCGCGCATCAAGGAGCTCGTGCGCGAGGGCTTCTATGACGGCATCGTGTTCCACCGCGTGATCGAGGGCTTTATGGCGCAGACCGGCTGCCCGCACGGCACCGGCACCGGCGGCTCCGGCAAGAAGCTGAAGGCCGAGTTCAGCAAGGAGCCGCATGTGCGCGGCACCGCCTCGATGGCCCGCGCCGCCAACCCCGATTCCGGCGACAGCCAGTTCTTCATCTGCTTCGACGACGCCCGCTTCCTCGACAACCAGTACACGGTCTGGGGCAAGGTCACCGAGGGCATGGAGAACGTCGACAAGATCAAGCGCGGCGAGCCGGTGATGAATCCGGACAAGATCGTCAAGGCGCGGATGGCGGCCGACAAGGAATAGTCACTCATTCCGGGGCGCACCTTGGCATGAACCATGGTGCGCAATTGGGCTCCCGAGAATCTCGCGCCACAATCTCGGGATTCCGGATCGCCGCGCTCGAGGCGCGGCGTCCGGAATGACGGCGCTAGTGACACATGCGCACCGACGTCTTCGACTTCGACCTGCCGCCCGAGCGCATCGCGTTGCGTCCGGCGAGCCCGCGCGACTCCGCGAGAATGCTGGTGGTCGAGAAAGGCGCGCTGCGGGATCAGGTCATTTCCGACCTGCCGCAATGGCTGAAGCCGGGCGATCAGCTCGTCGTCAACGACACCAAGGTGATCGCGGCGCAGCTGAAAGGCCGCCGCATCGGCCGCGAGACCGAGCCGAAGATCGAGGCGACCCTGATCAAGCGGCTCGACGGCTCGCGCTGGCAGGCGCTGGTGAAGCCGGCGAAGAAGCTCGCAGCCGGCGACCGCATCCGTTTCGGTAACGAGGGCAAGGTGTGCCTGCTCGGCCATCTCGATGCCGAGGTCGAGGCCAAGGGCGGCGAGGGCGAGGTGACGCTGTCGTTCTCGTTTCATGGCCCGGCGCTCGACCAGGCGATCGCCGATCTCGGCGGCCCGCCGCTGCCGCCCTACATCGCCTCCAAGCGCACGCCTGACGACCAGGATCTTGCCGACTACCAGACCATGTTCGCGGAGAACGAAGGCGCGGTCGCTGCGCCCACCGCCGGGCTGCATTTCACCCCGGCGCTGGAGCAGGCGCTGCGCGCGCGCGGCGTCGGTCTCAACCGCGTCACGCTGCATGTCGGCGCAGGGACGTTCCTGCCGGTGAAGGTGGATGACACCGAAGCCCACAAGATGCACGCCGAGTGGGGCACGATCTCGG
Source organism: Bradyrhizobium diversitatis (assembly GCF_016031635.1). Lineage (GTDB taxonomy): Bacteria > Pseudomonadota > Alphaproteobacteria > Rhizobiales > Xanthobacteraceae > Bradyrhizobium > Bradyrhizobium diversitatis. Next base: position 252,439 of record NZ_JACEGD010000011.1, on the reverse strand, counting down.
CCGAGACGGCGGAGCGCCTCAACGCGGCGCGAAAAAATGGCGGCCGCATCATCGCCGTCGGCACCACGTCATTGCGCCTGCTCGAAAGCGCCGCGAGCGAGGACGGCACGATCCAGCCCTTCGCGGCAGAGACGTCGATCTTCATCACGCCCGGCTATCGCTTTCGCGCGGTCGATGTCCTGATGACCAATTTTCATCTGCCGAAGTCGACGCTGTTCATGCTGGTGTCGGCCTTCGCGGGGCTCGCGACGATGAAGCAGGCCTATGCGCACGCGATCGCGAGCGGATACCGGTTCTATTCGTACGGCGATGCATGCCTGTTGTTTCGGGCGGAGCGGTAGGGTGGGTTAGCCGCAAGGCGTAACCCACCGCCGCGGCCGACCAGGACGTCGTCCTGGCCCGAGGCGTCGATCGGCATCGGGAAGTAGTTCCTGGCGCGATCGTCGACGACCTTCACGCCGGGCGCCTGCGCCATGATGGCGCGGACCTGGTCTTCGGTGATCGGCCTCTCGCATTCGAAGGTGATGGCCTCGCAATGTGCGCGCAGCACCGGCACGCGGACGCAGGTGACGCCGACCGCGATGGTGTCGTCCTCGAAGATCTTGCGGGTTTCCTTGATGACCTTGGTCTCTTCGTCGTTGTAGCCGGTGTCGGGATCGACGGCGGTGTTGTGGTTGAAGAGATTGAAGGCGTAGGGGTGCGGCATCACCCTGGGCGTATAGACCTGCCCGTTGAGGTTGGCGCGGGTGGATTCGACGAGCTCGTCCATCGCGGCGGCACCTGCGCCGGAGGCTGCCTGGTAGGTCGAGATGATGACGCGCTTGATGCGGTTCTGCTGATGGATCGGCCACAGCGGCACCAGCGCGGTGATTGCGGCGCAGTTGGGGTTGGCGATGATGCCCTTGTGGTCGCGGATACGGCTGGCGTTGATCTCGGGGATCACCAGCGGCACGTTCGGGTCCATGCGAAAGGCGGAGGAGTTGTCGACCACCACCGCGCCGGCCTTGACCGCGATCGGCGCGAACTTCCTGGAGATGCTGCCGCCGGCGGAGAACAGGGCGATGTCGACGCCCTCGAAAGACTGCTCGGTCAGCTCCTCGATGACGACGCTCTGGCTACGGAACGACACCGTCTTGCCGGCCGAGCGGGCACTGGCGAGCGCCTTGAGCCTGCTGACGCGAAAGCCGCGCTTGTCCATGGTGGCGATGAATTCGGCGCCCACCGCGCCGGTGACGCCGACAATCGCGACGACGGGATCGTTACTCACTTTGTCCTCCATTGCTTTTGAAATCCAGACAACAAAAAAGCCCCGGACCATCGAGGGCGGGGCTTGCCGTAGAGCTGATGCGTTTTCGTCGACGACTACGCGCGCACGCCTCCCCGGGCCCCTGAGGCCGTGGTGGTTTTGGTCGTGCGTTTGGTGGTCGTGAACATGGCGGCGACTTATGGGGGAGAGTCTTGCGGCCGTCAATGGCTTTTCGCCCCGGTTGGGACCGGGGGAAATTCGTCGCTATCGGGCCCGGGCGCCCGGCGGCTCCAGGATGACCTCCTTGAGGTCGTCGCCGCTGATCACCACGATCGCAAAATTGAGCCGGCCGCGTTCGCGCACGAGGCCGCCGCTGATGGCCTTGCCCGAGGCTGCGCGCTCGGCGACGCGCACGGCATCGGCAAGGCGGTGCCTGATCGCACCGAGCGCTGCGAGGTTGCTGCGGTCCTCGTTGTCGAGCTCGCTGAGGGGCAGGGCGGCCTCGCCACCGACGAGCTCGCCGGTCGCGGCATTGATGGTGTGGCGCCAGATCCGGTCGTTGTGCAGGGTCTTGACCCGGTAGACAGGGACGCCTGAAGCGCCGTCGAAACTCACGTCGGCGGTGGTGGCGCCGGCATGGCGGGCTTCCGCGATCGCCATGGCCTGGCTGATCGTGATCGACGAGCTGCGGAAGCGTTCGATCTCGCGGGTGACTGCCTGGCGGTCTGCTTCGGCATCACCATCTATGTCGTTGTGGAGCGCGGTCGGCGTGTCCGCGGTCACGATCGCCTGCGACGGCGCGGCGAGGAGCAGCGCGGGCAAGGCGATCGCAAGCAGTTGCAAGGTCCGTCGTCTGGCTGTCGTCATGCTCGAAACCTTCGGCCTGCGAGTGTGCCGGATGAACGTAAAGAATTCGCGGCCGGCCTGGGCAAGGCCGGCCGCGGAACGCCACGGCGGGCTCTGCCTGCCGTGACGATCGAAGCGGTCCGGACCTCTTCGGGGCTGGTGAAAAAGCGGCCCGTACCAACTTATAACTAAACAATACCGTATCGTTTTGTTTCGGTCAATGCCGTTGCGACGGCCCCTTGGGGGAAAGAGCGTCAGTTCACGGAATCGTCAGCGGGAGGAGCGGCGGCGTGCCGGACCCTTTGCGGCGTCCCGGACCCGGTCGGCAGGACCCAGGGCACCGGCAAGGAACAGTCTGATCGCGATGCGCATGCGCTTTTCGGCCGATTTCGGCTCGAGCGCCGTTCCGAATGTCGCCAGGCGGTGGGTGTGTCCAACGACGACGTCGAGGAACACCTCGGCTGCGATGGTGGTGTCTTCGACATCGAGCGCACCTTGCGCCACCAGATGGTCGAAGAAGCGCGCGGTGGTGGCGACGGCCTTGAGCCAGCCTTCCTCCTTGCCGAGCTTGGCGACGTCGGGGAAGTTGATGGCCTGCGACGTCATCATGCGGCTGAAGGCGACGGCGTCGGGGCCACAGGTGAATGAGAGCATCTCGCGCCCGATCTCGACCAGCCGCTGCTCGACCGAGATGTCGGCGGCGCTGCTCAGCTGGGTCTCTGCCGCGGCCGACAGCGGCGCGAGCCAGCGCGCGATCTCCCGCCTCAGTACGGCCGCGAACAGCCCGCGCTTGTCGCCATAGCGCGAATAGACCGTGGGCTTGCTCACCCGGGCCGCTTCCGCGACCGCATCGAGCGAGGTCGCCTCGAAGCCGCGATCCAGGAAAAGGCGGGTGGCGACCTCGATCAGCCGCTGGTCGCGCTCGATCGCGGCTGACTTCGTCGGCCGGCCGCCGCGGGATTTCGGCACCTCGCGCCGTGGTGCTGCCGGTTTTGTCCTGGTCGCAGTCAATCCCATGCCCAATGATTCCTGCGCGGTCGTGATATCGGTCATTCGCTCTATATCGCGCAGGAGCGGAGGCGTCATCGCGAATCTGGCCGAATTGGCCATATCGTCAACGGTTTCGGTATTACCTCGTTCCGTCACGCGCATTCACGGAAGCGTCGAGGTCCAGGCCTGGCCGGATGCAGCCTTCTCGTATCCGTACTGATACAGCGCCCGCATATAGGTGGTATCGAACCCTTCGGACGGCGGGGCGGGGTAGTCGCGCGCGATGTAGGAGAGATGGAATCCCAGTCGGTTGCGCTTGGCGAAATCGTACGTCGAGAAGATGATCGAGCGCGTCTGCGATTGGGTGATTGCCGACAGGCTGCGTGAGGCAACGTCGATGGTGCCGTTGGAGACGAGCTCGAAGTTGCGCTCGATCTTCTTGTTGACGAGGATGTAGATGTCCATCATCGCACTGCCGGGCATGCGGCCGCTCTGGAACAGCAGGGCTTCCGGCAATGTCAGCACCGGGGCCGTCACGCCGCCGTCGACATGCATCTCCTGAAACTTGCGGCCCTGGCCTTCGGCATCGATCATGATCGGCGGAAACACCAGGGGAATGCTGGCCGAGGCCGCCATCACGTCGCGAAACAGCTTCAGGGCCTCAGGCGTTCCGACCGCGGCGATCTTGCCCATGTCCCAGATCGCGGTGCGCTGGGTGTCGAGGTCGGTCGTCACCACGAGCAGCTTCCTACCCTTCGCATTTTCGCGCGCGACTTGCGCCAGGATCTCCGGACCGACATAGCGCGCGACCAGCTCGCGCAGCCGCGTGTTGCCGAACAGGCCGGATCCGAACAGCACGCGCATGATGCTGGGATCGTTCAGGAGGCTCTCCGCGATGCCGCTGGTGTAGACCTCCTTCAGCGTGTCGTCATATTGCGGGCCGAGGAACGCAAACGGCGCGATCAGGCCGCCGGTGCTGACGCCCGAGACGACGGTGAAGGTGGGGCGGGTTCTCGCCGCGGTCCAGCCGTTGAGCACGCCGACGCCATAGGCGCCGTCGGCACCGCCGCCGGACAGCGCCAGATAGGATCTCGTCGCGGTGCTGTTGGCCTTCTCGAAGCTGAACTTCGTGACGGGATCGTCGGCGTAGCGCCGGAGGCCGTCGATATCGAGCACGCGCGACGTGCTGGCTTCCGCGGCCGTATAGGGCGTGCGGGGCAGGGAGGTGCAGGCGCCGAGCGCCAAGCTGCACACCAGGACCAGCGATCTGGTCAGGCGGACGATAGTCTGCCTGATCCGGTCACACGTGGAGACGGATGCGTCGGTCGAACATGAAGGGGTGGGCATTGTCGGTGGCTGGCGATCACGCATGTACGACCGCCGGCAAATTCGCCTGCGGCATCCCGTCCAGTCCCCAAGACAAAACTACACGGTATCGTTTTGTTTGGCAAGGGTGGAGAGCGCCGATCCCTCGTGCGAATTGCTGTCCCAGTCTGGAGCATAAATCGGCGGGAGCGCGGTCTGGCGGGTTGATCGGCCTGCCCCGACACGCAATAAGCACCGCCATGAATCCGGACAATGATCTCCCCAATCACTTTGAAGTGCTCGCCGCCGATGGGGCCGCGCGCACCGGGCGGCTGACCACGCCGCATGGCGTTGTGCGGACGCCGGCCTTCATGCCGGTCGGCACCGCCGGTGCCATGAAGGGGATGCATTGGCGCGAGGTGCGCGATGCCGGCGCCGACATCGTGCTGGGCAACACCTACCACCTGATGCTGCGTCCGAGCGCGGAGCGGATCGCCGCGCTCGGTGGATTGCAGCGGTTCACCGGCTGGAACGGACCGATGCTGACGGATTCCGGCGGCTTCCAGGTGATGTCGCTGGCGGATTTGCGCAAGGTCAGCGAGAACGCCGTCACCTTCCGCTCGCATATCGACGGTGCCAAGGTCGAGCTGTCGCCGGAGCGGTCGATCGAGGTGCAGCGTTTGCTCGGCTCCGACATCGCCATGCAGATGGACGAATGCGTGCGGCTTCCGGCCGAGCGCGCCGACATCGAGCGCGCGATGCAATTGTCGCTGCGCTGGGCCGAGAGAAGCAAGCGCGCCTTCGAGAGCGCCCCGGACGGCTACATGCTGTTCGGTATCGTGCAGGGCGGCGACATCCCCCAACTACGTCATGCGAGCGCCGAAGGCCTCGTTACGATCGGCTTCCATGGCTATGCGATCGGCGGTCTTGCGGTTGGCGAACCGCAGGCAGTGATGCTGGCGATGATCGACGAGACCGCACCATTGCTGCCGAGAGAACGCCCGCGCTACCTGATGGGCGTCGGCACGCCGGACGACATCCTCGAAGCCGTGAAGCGCGGCATCGACATGTTCGATTGCGTGATGCCGACGCGCAATGGCCGGCATGGCGTCGCCTTCACGCGCTTCGGCCAGGTGAATCTGCGCAATGCGCGCCACGCCGACGATCCGCGTCCGCTCGACGAAGAGAGCTCATGGCCTGCGGCGCGCAACTACGCGCGTGCCTATCTGCATCATCTCGTCAAGGCGGGCGAGACGTTGGGCGCGATGCTGCTGTCCGAGATCAATATCGCTTATTACCAGTTCCTGATGCAGGGCATCAGAGGTGCGATCGCGCAGGGACAATTTGACGAGTTCTATCAGCGCACGCGCGAGGACTGGGCGAGGGGCGACATCGCCCCGCGCTAGATCAGTTGCAAGTCAACATCAGTTGCAGGTGAAGCGTTGCTTCAGGGCGTGCTTGGTCACGAAGCCATAGCCGCAATTGTCGCAGGTCCAGAGATAGCTGATCATGTGGTCCGAGACGTAGGCTGAAGCTTCGGCGGCGACCATGGAGTCGGCGCAGACGGGACACGTAGGCAACTCGCTGCAACGCGGATCACGCCTTAGCGCTACGGTCGACATCACTTCAGCAACCGCTGACATCGTGGTGACCTCCCTGCTTTGAGACCTAAGTCTAACATAAGCAGAATCAGTTGACGAGGTCGCAACACAAATGCGTAGGTTTTCTGATTTTACCGCTCACGTGATTTTGCGATGCAGCGTATTTAACATGTGCCGCATTGTCGCTTGCGTGTCGCCGCAAGCTGTCTGTAACTGCGCAATGGCCGCGATGGAAGTGCAGATCGTTGCCACAGGGAGTTCATCATGGACGCATCTTCCGCTACGGGTGCAGCGCACCAAGCCGGCCGCGGCCGGATCTATGACTCGATCGTCGACGCGTTCGGCAACACGCCCATCGTGCGCTTGCGCCGGCTGCCCGGCATGCACGGCGTAAACGCGACCATTTTGGCAAAACTTGAATATTTCAATCCTGCAGCAAGTGTGAAGGACCGCATCGGCGCGGCCATGATCATCGCGATGGAGAAGGCGGGCATCGTCAAGCCCGACACCGTGCTGATCGAGCCGACCTCCGGCAATACCGGTATTGCGCTCGCCTTCGTGGCGGCCTCGCGCGGCTACCGGCTCAAGCTGGTGATGCCGGAGTCGATGTCGATCGAGCGGCGCAAGATGCTGGCTTTTCTCGGCGCCGAACTGGTGCTGACGCCGGCGGCGCAAGGCATGAAGGGCGCGATCGCAGCCGCCGAGGAGCTGGTGAAGACGACGCCGAACTCGGTGATGCCGCAGCAATTCAAGAACCTCGCCAATCCCGAGGTGCACCGCCGCACCACCGCGGAGGAAATCTGGAACGACACCGGCGGCAACATCGATTTCTTCGTGGCCGGCGTCGGCACAGGCGGAACGATCACTGGCGTCGGCCAGGTGCTCAAGCCACGCAGGGCCTCGCTGCGGGTGATTGCGGTCGAACCGGAGGAGAGCCCGGTGCTGTCCGGCGGACAGCACACGCCGCACAAGATCCAGGGGATCGGCGCCGGCTTTGTTCCTGACATCCTCGACCGTTCCGTGATCGACGAGATCGTGAAGATCAACTCGACGACGGCAATCGAAACCTCGCGCGCGCTGTCACGGCATGAAGGCATCCCGGGCGGCATCTCCTCGGGTGCGGCGATTGCGGCCGCGCTGCAGATCGGCAAGCGTCCGGAAGCGGCGGGAAAAACCATCCTGGCGATCGTGCCGTCTTTCTCCGAGCGCTATCTCTCGACGGCGCTGTTCGAAGGAATCTAGCAGATGGCGGATCAACCGAGACGACCGCGCACGCTTGGCGATGCCAGGACGGAAGCGGAGGCGGCGTTCAAGAAGGTGACGGCAAAGGTCGCCGTGGCGCCGCCGAAACAAAGCGCCGTTCCCGGCATCAAGGAGCAGGTCACCCTGCGCATCGACCAGGACGTGCTGGAGTTCTTTCAGGAGGGCGGTCCCGGCTGGCAGGACCGCATCAACGAGGCGCTGCGGAAAGCTGCGGGGAAGTAGGCACCAACTCGACACCACTGCGAGGACGACCAAAGAAAAAAGCCCGGCGTGAGCCGGGCTTTGTGTTGTCGATCTCGCCTCGGCTCAGCGGCGGAACATGCCGCCCATCATGCCGCCGACGACACCGCCGACGAAGGCCGCACCGGCGGCGTCGCCGGGGCTGCTGCGGTGTTGCGGAGCCGGCGCGCTGCTGGGAGGCGGAGCGCTGGCGCGCCGGGCTGGCTTCTGGCTGGTGTCGCTGGCGGCCGCCGGGGCAGCGACGATCTCCGCGAGCAGGGCCTTGTGCTGGTTCTTGTTGAGATAACCCGACGAGGGATAGCCGCGCGCGGTCTGCCAGCGCTTGAGCACGGACCGCGTCTCGTCGTTGAATACGCCAGTCTGCTTGGTGTCGAACCCTAGCGCCGTCAGTCGACGCTGCACGTCGCGGCGTTTGTTCTTGTCGAGGCCGATCTGGTCCTCCGTGACTTGCGTGGCTTCGTCGGTGAAGGTCGCAGGATCGACGCCGGCGTTGAGCGTGCGGGTCGCGGTCGAGGCGCCGCTCTTGATCGCCGCGAGGCGCGCCAGCGCCAGCGCCTTGAACTGGCCGTTCGGGTAGGCGGTGAGGTAGGCGTTGAGCTCTTCGGGCTTGTTGGACTCCTTGACCGAGCGCCAGTATTCGAGCTCGACACCATCCCCGGCCGCCGCCGGCACGATGCCGGACGCGGTCGGCGCCGCATTGGCGACCTGGGTCGTCGGCGCCTGATTGAGATAGACGGAGCCCGTCAGGTTGGTGTGGCCCCAGGGCAGCTGGCCTTTGCGGGTCTCTTCATTGACCTGGGCGCGCACCGACGTCATCGCCTGCTGGATCTCGACGCCGGGCTTGGTGATGTTGTCGATCAGCGCGCGGGTGAACGGGCTGTTGTTACCCTCCTGGCCGTCGAGCGCGGTCTGGCCGGGACCGGTGGCGAAGGCGATCAGGGTGCCTTCACCGGACTTCATCTCGGCGAGACCGCTCTGCACGTTGACGCTGCGCGTCGCCGCGTTCGACTTGATCTTGGCGGCGAACGGATTGTCGCGGCAGGCATCGAGGAAGACGAGCTTGACCTTGGCATCGCCCATGGTCTGCTCGAGCGTCAGGTCGATGTTGATGGCGGCCCCTAGCTTGACGTCCATCTCCGATTTGATGTCGGCATCGACCGGGAGAAGATAGTTGGTGCCGCTGACGGCGATGCCGTGGCCGGCATAATAGAACAGCGCGATGTCGGAGCCCTGCGCCTTGCGGCCGAAATCGAGCAGCTTCTCCGTCATCTGGTCGCGGCTGAGATTGGAGCCTTCGATGACCTCGAAGCCGACGTTGCGCAGCGTGGCTGCCATCGCCTTGGCGTCGATCGGCGGGTTCGGCAATTGCGCGACATTCTTGTAGGAGCCGTTGCCGACGACGAAGGCGACGCGGCGGTCAGCCTTTGCGGCACCGATCGACAGTGCCATGCACACCAGCGAAGTGAGGAGGGTGAGATAGCGCATTCTGAAATCCCCAGAATCGAATTGCAGGCAGCAACAAATTGGCAACGAACCTACACGAAGTGCCCGACGTCACGCCACCAAAACGGCCGGTCCGCTGCGTCAACCCGCTGCTGTGTGGCCGAATGTGCACGATGGAGTGCCCCTCCAACGTGATCCAGATCACACGGCCACTTCGTTTTGTCGCGCGAGGCGGCGCGAGGTTCACTGCGCGCGAGCGACAACGGGCGAAGCGGGCTTCAAATTCAGCAGATTACCGCCCAGGATCAGCGCCGCGCCGAGGACGGTCCAGGCGTCGAGCCGCTCGGAATACAGGAGCCAGCCGGCGGTCGCGGTCAGGGGGACGCGCAGGAAGTCCATAGGAACCACGATCGTCGCGTCGGCGTAGCGCATCGCGCTGGCGAGGCAATAATGTGAAAATGTGCCGCAGACGGCGATCACGCCGACCCAGGCCCAGACATAGACCGATGGCCAGGTCCAGACGAACAATGTCGGAACGAAGCCCGCGGCCGATTGTACCACCAGCATCCAGAACAGGATCGAGAGCGCGCTTTCGGTGCGGGTCAACGATTTGACCAGCGCCATCGACACGCCAAATCCCATGGCGGCTCCCAGCGCGATGAGCTGGCCCGGATTGATCTCCCCGGTCGCGGGTCGGACGATGACGATCACCCCGACGAGTCCGAGCACGATGGCGGCGATCTTCCATGGCGTCATCCGCTCCGACAGGAAGCTTGCCGCGAGGATCGCCGTCCAGATCGGCATTGTGAACTCGATCGCCACCACCTGGCCGATCGGAATCAGCGTCAGCGCAAAGAACCAGCCGAGCTAGGCGACATAGTGCACCAGGTTGCGCCCGACATGCTCCGTCAGGCGCGATGTCTTGAGCACCTTCAAGCCGCCCGCGCGGTAGATGATCGGCGAGAGCAACACGAAGCCGACCAGCGACCTCACTTCCATGATTTGAAAAACATTGAGTTCGCGCGTCGTCTCGCGACCGGCAACCGCCATGACCAGCATCAGCGACAGCCAGCCGGCCATCCACAGTGCAGCCATCGTTCTGGACGGTGTCGCGCTCATTGGGGCAGGATGCCGGAGGAAGGAAACACGAAGGGACGGCCGGTATCGGCGACATCACCGGCGTTTGCAACGGCCAAATCAGCGGATGCAGCGATGCAGGGTGCGTGGTAGGCATCTCTGGACAACGAGAAGATCGGGAGAGCGTCGCTCATGCATATCTTGCAGCCGGCCGAGTGGAAAAAACCGCGCGGCTTTTCCCATGGGGTCGTAGTCGAGGGGCCAGGGCGCTGGGTGGTTCTGGCCGGCCAGACCGGCGGCGACGAAGCCGGCAATTACGCGTCCGACATGGCAGCGCAGGTCGCGACTGCGCTGAAACGGATCATCAAGCTCCTGGGCGAGGCCGGCGCCGGCCCCGAGCACATCGTCCGCCTGACCTGGTACCTGACCAGCCGCAACGAGTATGAAGCGGCTGGTGCTGGCATCGGTGCGGCCTGGAAGGAAACGCTCGGACGAAATTTCCCGCCCTCGACGCTGCTCTATATCGGCGGCCTCGTGGACGACCGGGCCAAGGTCGAGATCGAGGTCACGGCGTTCGTGCCGGGTGCATAAAAAAGACCCGGCGAGACCGCCGGGCCGATTGTGATAATTGTGGTCCGCCTTAGCGCGACATCGAGATGTTGGCGCCGCGGAACTGGCTGTCCGCGCGCATCGTGACGGTCTGCTTGTTGCCGTGCGTCCTCAGCGCGATGTTGGCGTTGAAGCCGGCGGCAGAGGCTACCACCTCGAAGTTTCCGCCGCCACCGCGGCCCTGGAGCGAGCCGGAGATGTTGCGGCTGGCTTCGCTCCAACTTCCCGTAATGGCATTTCCCGCCGACTGAACGTTGGCGGAGAGGATGAACTTGTAGGCGTCGCTGGCGCAGGTCAGCGTCATTTCCATTGTGGGGCCGACGGGAGCGTATTTGGCCCGGCAACGGATGCGTTCCGTCGATCCGTCCTCGAGGCTGACCGTGCCGCCGCCGCTCCAGCTTCCTGCCATCGGAGCGAATGGACCGGATTGCGCCTTGCTTTCGGAATTGGCGGCCGCAGCCGCAAACAAAACGGAGGCCGCGATCAACAGCCGCCGATTTCGGGCACGAACCTGCGTTGGTTTATTGGCGCGATGCTTCCCAGCGCCCGCTGCAAGGTATGCCTGCTGATGCTCCATTCCACTTCCCCGATCCGGCGTTGCCGTTGAGTTGACCGTTGGCATATGCACCATTGATCGAAACTTTCACAAGTCCCTCGCGGCCGATGGTGCCGGAAACGTTAGCGCCGGGCGCGGTGATCTTGCCATCGGCAACCGTCAGCATGGAACTCGCGGTCGGCTCGCACGAGCCGCTCTTGGTCACGATCGTGACGTGCCAATTGCCGTCATAGGGGCTCTGGGCGAAAGCGGGGGCGGCGAGGGTGCCTGTGAAAACTGAAGCGGCACAGAACACCGCAATGCGACCAAAACGCATAAATCCCATCCTTGAATTTGTCTGATATGCTGACGCTTATTCGGACGAAATGTGACGGAAATTTGTTGCAATGCCAAATCGAAAATTGTTCCTGTTGGTACAATGGTTTATTTGAGATTCCGACTCCGATTTTCGAAGCAGAATCAACGCGGGCTCACATTAAGGGTAAACGTCAGGACAGACTCGGCGCGGAGGTCGCGAACTGTTCGTCCTGGACTTTGGCAGGCAGCGCCTTGTGGACCTTGGCGTAGTCGATCACATCGGCCAGCAGCTTGAGCCCGAGCGGCGCCAGCGCGCGCTCCCAAAGCTCCCGTGCGGTCTCGCCCCTCTTGACGAAGCACCAGTCCTGGGCCGCGATGGCGCCAGCGTCCATACGGTCGGCGAGATGATAGATCGTGCCGCCGGCGATCGGATCGCCTTCCTTGATGGTCCATTCCACGGCGGCCTTGCCGCGATGGCGCGGCAGCAGCGAGGGATGATATCCGATCCCGCCGAGCTTGGCGGCGGCGAGCGCGTCCTTGCCGATCCGGGCGTGGCTGTGGGCCGTGATGATCAGATCGGTGTCGGGGGCAATCTCGGCAGCCACCACCAGCTTCGGATTGGCCTGGACCACGACTTCGATTCCGGCGGCCCTCGCCGTCGCGGCGAGGCGATCCTCGGCATCGGCTACCACGACCCGGACGACCGAGACGCTGTGCTCCCGGAGCATGTTCAGGGTGGTCACGCCGAAATGGCGGGAGCCGACGAGGGTAATGCGCATGGGTGTCCGATCCGTTTCGCAACTGCGTCATTCCCCGATAACACGTCAGCACGCCCTGTCACCACCCGCGCCGCGTTTGCGCGGGTTATCAACAATGCGCCGGGCGCGAGCCGCCGGTGCACCTATTTCTGCGTCACGGACTAGCGTTGCCGCGCCGCCACGGTCGGACGATAAGTGACCGATAAGCGGTTCCTGTGTTTCGATTTTAACAAAGATGTCCTTGATCGGCTGATAATGTGCCCCGACCGGGGCTGGCTACATTTCAACCCGCATCCATTTTCGAACCCGGCTTAGGCCGTCGGCGTGATCGCCGGCGGCCTTTTCACGCCACGCATCACGAAATCGTCCGGCGGTAACGCGATCTCAACCAGCTTGGCGTATCGACGAATCCGTCGCGGATTTGTATTGCGTACCGCGACACTGAAAACATCTGCCGGCGTGGGCGCGCAGCCGGGCCTTTTCGACGGGACAGATTTCATGCCGAGCGCAATCGAGCAGATCGTCGACGCCTATGTGCGTCTGAAGAACCGCCGCGGGCTCGACGAGCTGATGATGCACCGGCAGCGGCTCGCGGTCGACCTGAAGAGCAGGTCTGGCTATGATTTCAGCCTGCCGATTGGCCAGATCGACGAGGAGATCGCGATCATCGAGGCGGGACTCAGCCGGCTCAAGGCGGAGAAGTCCACGGCGACCTAGTGGTCTGCGGCGCGTGCGCCTGACATGTCTGCGCGCTGACCGATGGCGGGTCTAAAATGTCTGTCGCTCAATCGCGACGGCCGCCGTCGATGACCGTGAACAGCGGCCGCGCCGGGGTCGGCTCGACCAGCAGCTCCTCCACCAGCGCGGTTGCCGCATCGACATATTTGCGCGTCGGCTTGTCGAGAGGGCGCCTGGCCTCGTCATCGAGCGCGACCTTCGCGGCCTCGACCAGCTTGCGCATGCGTGCCGCGTGGTCGTCGCCGGCCGTCAGCGTCGCGCGTGCCAGCGAGCGCAGCACGAACAGCTCGCCCTCGAGGCGGAGCAGACGGTCGTTGAGCCTGGTCAGGACGGCGTTGAGGTCGGCCATGATTGGGGTTTGGCGCGGAGGATCCTTGCTGATCTAGCTAGCGCCGACCGGTGAACGGAGTGCAAACGGCGGCGGTGCAATTGGGCGGATCCTGCGACGCTGCGGACGGCTTACCACCCGACGCCCGCCCAGCGCTTCCCGAACACCGGCGGTTTCGTCTTCACGGCCTGCCAGCCGAAGAAATGGTGCTTGCCCGACCAGGCGTGCACGACGCCGCTACAGATGCCGCACTTGAAACTGCCGGTATGGGCCTCGCTGTGCTCCTCCCTGGTCGCGGTGTAGTTCATGCCGCAACCCGCACAGGTGAACTCTTCAATCGTCCAGATGCTGTTGGCCATTGCACAGAATGCGTTTCGGTGACCTCGATCCACGATAGCCGCCAGCGTTTGCAGCGGCGTAAACCGGCGCGGGGAAATCCGGTTAACGGTCGTTAGCCAAGCCGGGCTGGGGCGCAGGCCGGGATGGTGCATCATCGTCGCGCGATGGGGGCCTGATCGAGGCGCGGTCGGTTCCGGTCGTCTTGACGCCGGATGCGTTGCTGGCAATAACGGCCGGGCCGTGCAAGCGCCGGAAGCTGCGTTCATGCCGCAAGGAAAGCCGTGCCCGTGAAAAGTCTCCGTCAGCTCCTGACGGGAGAGGATGTCATCCAGCTCGTGATCCGGCTTGGCCTGCTCGCCCTGCTGATCATCTGGACCTTCCTGATTATCCGCCCGTTCGTGCCGATCCTGGCCTGGAGCGGCGTGCTCGCGGTCGCGTTCTATCCGGCGTTCAGCTGGGTCGCCAAGATCCTCGGCGGCCGGCCCAAGACTGCAGCAGCGATCCTAACCCTGATCACGCTCGGCATCGTCATTGGTCCGGCGACTTGGCTCGGTATCAGCGCGGTGGACGGCGTGCGCGAGCTGGCGCACCAGCTCGGCACCGGCGACCTCGCGCTCCAGTCGGCGCCGGAGCAGCTCAAATCGTGGCCCCTCGTCGGGCCCTGGCTCTACGAGCTCTGGGACCAGGCCTACAACAACATCCGGGCGGTGGTGCGCGAGGTGGCGCCGTATCTCCAGCCACTGGCAGGCCCGCTGCTCTCGCTCGCGGGCGACGCCGGCCTTGGCACGCTGCAGTTTCTCGTCTCCGTGTTCGTGGCCGGATTCCTGTTTCCGCACGGGCCGCGCCTGGTCGGCGCCGGCCGCAGCTTCCTGTTCCGCATCGTGCCGGAGCAGAGCGAGCATTTCCTCTCGCTTGCGGGAGCGACCATTCGCGCCGTGGCGCAGGGCGTGATCGGCGTCGCGATCGTACAGGCGCTGCTCGCCGGCATCGGATTCAAGCTCGCCGAGGTGCCCAGTGCGGGCCTTCTCGCCTTCATCGTGCTGCTGCTCTCGATCGTGCAGATCGGTGCCTTCCTCGTGCTGCTGCCGGTGATCATCTGGATCTGGACCGCCAAGGACGTCACCACGGCGTTGCTGCTGACCGTGTTTTTCGTCCTCGTCGGCTTCATCGACACCATGCTGAAGCCGCTCGTCATGGGGCGGGGACTGACCACTCCGACCATCGTGATCTTCGTCGGCGTGATCGGCGGCACGCTGGCCCACGGCATCGTCGGACTGTTCATCGGGCCGATCATCCTATCGGTGGCCTGGGAGATCATGATGGCCTGGATCAGGACCGAGGATCAGGCGGAGGCGGGCGAGGGCTGATCTCGCGGCCCGAACGTGCATTCTTCCGGCCGTGCCGCGCCAGGACCCGATGGCTTGTGGCCTGTGATCAAAGCATGCCGCGAACTTGTCTGTTCGACTAGACAAGTTACGATCAGGTCGATTCTGTTTTCGATAACGGCAGCAATGGCAAAGTCTTCCAAGCTAGTTGCCGCCAGGCGCGGCAAGGTATTGTTGGTCAGGCGCCGGTCGGATGGCCTCTGGATGTTTCCGGGCGGCCGCAAGCGTCCGCGCGAGTCGGAGAAGGACTGTCTGCGGCGGGAGATCAAGGAGGAGCTTCCAAAGCTGAAGCTCGGCAGGATCACCCTCTGGAAGGAAGTCAAGACGAGGAACAAGCGCTCCGGCCGCAAGATGAATGACGCGATCTTCATCGCCAAGTCCGCCAAGGGCAGGCTGGCGATCGGCGACAAGAAGGAGATCGACCGCGCCGCCTGGCAGAAGCCCCGCGGCATCCGCCTGACGCCGACCTCGCGCTACATCCGCGACCGCCTGTTTCCGCGAAAGCGGCGGCGGAGCTGAGCTTGGTCCTCTCGCACCGCCGATCGCGTCCGCCCGGCAAATGACCGCGGACCATGCGCGCATCGCGCCAAGACGCCGGTTGGAACGGTCAGCCGTTATTGCTTGGCCGCCATCGCTTCCAGGCAATGGTTGAGAAAGGCGGTGCGATCCCTAGGCAGCACCTTCTCGAGATCGGCCTTCAGCGCGCATTCACGCTGGCGCAACTGCTCGGCGCGGCGTTTCTCGGCTGCCTCGCGGTATTCGGGAGCGACCTTGTTGGGATCGACCAGCGTCTGTGCGTGGGCGGCCGTCGCGAGCAGTGCGATGGCGCCGATGAAAATGAATGACCTCAAATGAGCCTCCGTAAAAACGGGCATCCTAACGCGTGCCGGGTGCGCACTCAAACCGGGAGATGAGGTACTCCGTTCCGGCATGATTGGAGCGCCCCAGCCGGTTGGGCGTGGATCATTGGAACGACTCTGCGTGGCGTGCGTCGAATCCAGGCTCACGGCCCATCCCCAAGCCCCAACGCCCCCGGGCCGCGAGAAAACCTTACCCATAAAGGTTGGCGACCTCAGGGCCTCTCGCGCTGAGGTCGTTTGCTCGACGCAAAGCGTGTGAACCAGTTCACAAGCACGCGGCGAAACCGCTGCTATGAAGACGTCATTGCTTAACCTATTCATGTTGACCGAAACGCCCCAGTGTGGCTCCAAGCGCTGGGGCTTTTTCGTGGCTGCATGCGCGCACGACGTCTTCGATCGTCGCAATGCTTGTATCGAGCGATGCCGATCGCGGGCCGCATGAGTTCCGCGCTGCAGGCCCAGCAAACCGCCAGATTGTCGGGATCGCGGCGCCGCCCTTGAACGTTGCGACGAGGGGTGCGTTCGCGGTGCAAATCCCATATGCATGGCGGCGAGCTGCCGATTCGAGATGAGGGCGGCTCGCATTCTGTTGGCTACAATGCAAGACCAGAAACGGGTTCAAGTGAGGCTTTCGAAGAAGACAGGGGTGGCCAGGAAGGCGCCGAAGAAGAGCAAAGGATCGCAGCGCGCCACGATCTCGTCTTCGTCGCCCCTCGGCATGATGGCTCTTCACCTGCTTGCACAATGGAAGCAGTCCGGACGCAGCGGGATCGTCTTCCTCGCCGAGAGCGAGAACAGGGCGGAGCGGCTGGGCAGCGTCATTCACGCACTCGACCCGTCCTGCGAGGTGCTGGTGTTTCCGCGATTGAACACCTTGCCGTTCGACCAGCTCGAGCCGTCGCACGAGCTAGCGGGGCGCAGAGCCTCGGTGCTGAGGCGCCTTGCAAAATCCAGGAAGCCGTTGTTTCTCGTGTCGACCGCGGAAGCGGTGATGGAGCGCCTGCCGCCGCCGGCGAGCCTGTCGCGCCTGAGCCTGAGCTTGAAGGTGGGCGGCGCGTTCTCCGAGCGGGACCTCGAGAGCCGCCTCCAGGCCCTCGGATACGATCTCGACGACGAGCCGGACTATCCGGGCGGCGCGCTGTTCCACGGCCAGACCTTCGAGATATTTCCCGCAGGCGCGCTGGGGCCGTTCCGGATCGAGCATTCGGAGCGTGCGATCAGGCGGATCGTAGCCTTCGACCCGAACGAGCACAGGATCATCTTCGAGACCAAGGAGCTGCTCGTCGATCCGATGTCGGAGCGGCTCGGCCTCGCCGGCAAACGCGGCAAGCGCGCGAGCCTGTTCGACTATTGCGGGGGCGCCAAATGGATCGCGGATGCCGGCGTCCCGTTGCATGCTGACGCCTGGCTGGACACGATCGAGGAGGCCGCAGGCCGATCGGAGCGGGAGCGCGAATATCTCGCACGGCGCGACTGGAAGCAGCTCTCCAAGAGCATGAAGGTGCTGCCGCGGATTGCGTCCTTCCAGCACATCCCCGAGTTTTCGAAGCTGACGTCCACCAGGAAGGCGCTGCGCGCCTTCGTCGAGGAGACACGCCGGGCCGGATCGCGACTGATGCTCGTCGCCGCGCACGAGGACGATCTGCGCGTGATGGAGCGGATGAGCGGCGTCAAGGCGGAGCGCTGCGACGACTGGGACGAGGCGGCGCGTGGGCGGGGCGGCGAGGCGACGCTGCTGGCCGATCTCGATGCCGGCTTCGTCGTGCCGGGGAAGAAGCCTCTGGTCGTGGTGACGGCGTCGGACGTGCTCGGCAGCCGCGCGCATCATCCGCAACCGATGGCGCGCGCCTGGAGTGCGGCCTTCGACCATGCCGATGTGCCTGAGCAGGGCACGGTGGTCGTCCACCTCCAGCGCGGCCTTGCCGTGCTCGACGGCTTGCAGACCGTCAACACCGGCGGCGGCGCCATGCGCGAGATGATCCGCCTGAAGTTCGCAGGCGACAATGCGGTTCTGGTGCCGCCGGCCGATCTCGCCTTGATGTGGCCTTACGCGACCGAGCTCGGCAAACTCGCGCTCGACAAGGCGGATGGCAGCACATGGTGGGCCCGCCGCGGCGAGGCCGAGCGCGAGATCCAGGCCGCGGGCAAGGTGCTGGCCAAGCACATCAGCCAGCGCCGGCGGCGGCGCGCCGAAAAGCTGGTGCCGCCGGGATCGGCCTACGAGAAGTTCGTCGCGCGCTTCCCTTACTTCACGACGATCGACCAGGCCCAGGCCATCAGCGACGTGCTGGACGATCTTGCATCCGGTCATCCCATGGACCGGGTGATCTGCGGCGACGTCGGCTTTGGCAAGACCGAGGTGGCGCTGCGCGCGGCGGCCGCGGTGGTGCTGTCGGGCAAGCAGGTGGCGGTCGCGGTGCCGACGACGGTGCTGGCCAGGCAGCACGTCGCGACGTTCCAGAAACGCTTTGCGCCGTTCGGCATCGAGGTGGGAAACCTGTCGCGGGCAACGTCCGGCGCGCAGCTGCGGGAGACCAGGGAGGGCCTGCGCAGCGGCCGGATCAAGGTCGTGATCGGCACCCAGGCGCTCACCGGCAAGGACGTCAAATTCGACGATCTCGGTCTCGTCATCATCGACGAGGAGCAGCATTTCGGCGCAGCCGAGAAGGCCAGGCTCGCCGGCCTCGCCAGGAACGTCCACGTGCTGATGATGAGCGCGACGCCGATCCCGCGGACGCTCGCCGCCGGGCTTGCCGGCTTCCGCGATCTCAGCGTGATCGCCTCGCCGCCGGTGCACCGGCTTCCGGTCGCGACCCGGATTGCGCCGCTGTCGGATGCCGCCATCGCCTCGGCGCTGCTGCGCGAGCAGCGCCGCCACGGCCAGAGCTTCCTGATCTGTCCGCGCATCCATGATCTCGATCCGATGCTGGCGCGGGTGCAGGCGGTGGCGCCGGATCTGCGCATCGTCTGTCTGCACGGCAAGCTGCCTGCCGACGAGATCGACGACCGGATGATGAGCTTCGTCGAGGGCGGTGCCGATGTCCTGCTCGCGACCAACATCGTCGAGAGCGGCCTCGACATTCCCCGCGCCAACACCATCGTGGTGTGCTGGCCGGAAAAGTTCGGCCTTGCCCAGCTGCACCAGCTGCGCGGACGTGTCGGCCGCAGCGGCATCCGCGCCTTCGCCCATCTCTTGACCGAGACGGAGTCGGGACAATCCGAGAAGCGGCTGGCCGTGCTCGAGGAGTTCAGCCGGCCGGGCGCCGGCTTCGCCATCAGCGAGCGCGACCTCGATCTCAGGGGCGCGGGCGATTTGTTCTCGGAGCAGCAGTCCGGCCATGTCCAGGTGTTCGGGCCCGTGCTCTACAGCCACCTCCTGAAGATGGCCTCGGAGAAGGCCGACGAGGAGCGCGCCGCGGTGTGGGTGCCCGACCTGAACCTGCCGGTCGGGGACATGCTGCCCGAGACCTATGTGCAGTCCGAGCCCGTGCGGCTCGAGCTCTATGCGCGCGCCGCAAGATGCAATGGCGAGGACGACCTCGAAGACCTCGAAGAGGAGACCTCCCGCCGCTTCGGACCCTTGCCGAAGGTGGCGCGCGATTTCTTCGCCGCAGCCAGGCTCAGGATCGAGTGCAAGCGCAGAGGCATCATCCGCCTCGACGTCGGTCCCGAGGCTGTGGCTGCGACGTTCCTGCCGGGGCGCCTGCGCAAATCGAGAGGCAAGTCGCTGCAACGCGACGGCGATCGGGTGGTCCATCACAGTGCGATGCGCGATGCGCCGTTCGAGCGGGTGGAGGCGCTGTTCGAGGTGCTCGACGAGGGGTGATCTGTAAAGAAACGCGAAAACAACCCCATGCACAGTAGCCAAGTGCTTCTGCCACAACGCTTTCTGCATCAGGCGCCAAAAGCCCGTTTGACCTGTCGGGCAAAACAGTGGCATGATGCCAACTTCGGAAAATCCGTCGGTCGGAAGCCGCCGCTGCGGAGCGCGTGCTCGGCGTTCCAGAGCGAGTGCGCAGCACACGGATCCGTAGTCGGCCGGGGGCGTCGGGCCCGTCGGCCGGCCAGGCCGCTAACGTGGAATTAATCCGAAAAGCCTACAATTTTAGGCAGTTGGAGATGGGTGCTGCGTATAGGAGCCGTCACGAGGACGTTCCGGCGATGGCGTCCTGTTGCTCGCTCATTGGGGTCAACGCAGATGACCACGTCCCTGGAAACGCCAAGCTTCGCCGAAGAACTCGACGCGGTGGCCCTTGCGGCCGCCGCAGCCGCGCACGATCCTGCGGCCCCGGAAGCTCCAGTGCCGCACACGCGGCCCGGCCGGAAAACGGTGCTGCTCCTGGCGGTGTGTGCGCTGGCCATCAACGGCGCGGCGGCCGTCTATACGTCGCCGTCCGGCTTGCCGTCGCTGAATGTCGGCAGCCTGGCTCAGCTGCTTCCGCGCCAGGAAGCGCCCGCGCCGAAACGGGATCCGGTCGTCGCTGCCCTGAAGGACATTCAGTTCGCCCAGCAGCAACACACGGATTCGTTGCAGGCAAACAACCATGCCTTGCAGCAGAATGCGGCCCTGCTGCAGCAGGATTCACTGGTGCTGCTGTCCCTGCGGCAGAGCATCACGGACGAACGGGTCGATGTGAAGAAGATATCTTCGCAGTTGACCACGCTGATCGCGAAGGTCGACTCGCTGCAAAATGTGATGATGTCGGACGTCACGTCCTCGATCCGGCGCGCGAATGCTCGCTATGGGCTGTCCGCAGCGATGCGCAAACGGCTGGTCCGGCCGTCGAAGCCCCTGGGGCCGGTTTCGGTGGGAGGGGCGCCGTTGACCGTGCCGGCTGCGACGTCGGTTCCGGAAAGCTGAAGACAGGTCAACGATCGTCGATCCGCCGGTTCAGGGCAAGCATTCTGTGAGGACCGCGGTCTCGATCAGTTGAGCCCGCAGCATTTTTTGTATTTCTTGCCTGAGCCGCATGGGCACGGCTTGTTGCGACCGACCTTTGTTCCCGGGGCCGTGAAGGTCGTTGGGCCGCTATCCTGAATCGGCTGGTGGTTGGCAAGACGCCATTCGTTGAGGATGACGACCCAGTCGGCGATCTTGTCAGGTGCTGCGGTCAGGATGGGATCGTCGAACTCAACCTCCTTGTCTCCCCGGGCGATCTCGGCAAGCAGCAGCATCCCGCTCATCGCCGCCGCCGTATCAGCGTCGGCGTCGAGCAGCTCTTTCCAGGCTGCCGGGCGTAGCGCGACGGCCTTCTCGAAGCCCCCGATCCAAAGCTCCCAGAGCACGTCGTCATTACGGGTGTCGACACAGAATAACGGACCGTACCGCTCGGGGCGTTCCATCAGCGTGCGCGCGACGTTGTTGTAGTGCTCCATGACGAGCCCGAGAACCCGATTGGCATGATCACGATTCTCGAAGACCGGCGCTTGGTCTGCGCTGTCCTCATGCCAGACGACAGGGAGCCAGTCGCTGGGCATGATCAGCTCCGGGCAGGTCAGCAGGCCGGCGATGAAGCCATCAAGCTCGTCGAGCAGCATGGTGCCCTCGCCGAGGGCGAGCAGTTCTTCGTCAAGCTGCTTGGCGCGGCGCGGGGTTGTCAGCGGGCTTTGGGGGGCTCGCCTGGAACGGTCCAGGCGTGCTTTTCAGAAATCCGTGACTTGTTCCAGCGATGTCCGCACCCCAGTTGGACAATGTGCGATCAGATGTGCGGAGGACAAAATGCGCGGATTATTGGTGATGTTCCTCGCGGTGGCTTCGCTGAGCCAGGCCCACGCAGAGGCGAAGGTGAACGCTCAGGACGCCTCGTGCAGCTATACGCTGGCGAACGGGGATACGTACCAGATACCAGCGGGCCAGAATCTCTGCTGGCGCGTCCCGCCGCCCTCCTACAGAGTGTACACGCTCCTGCGTTGTGATCCGCCGTTTCAGGAGCTCAGCCGGGTCCAACATGGCGATGGCCGCTGCAACAAGTATGAGGAACGCCAGTAACTGGTGCTGGATGTGCGCCTTTGATGGCTGCTCTCACCGCGAGGCCTCACTTCAAGGCGTGATCGATCTTGTGCCCCAGATGCCCGGTGTCGTGATCGCGACGCAGCTGGCTCAGCGATGTCTCGTTGAGCTGGGCCAGGACCTCGCTGAGCTGCGCCGCATCGGGATAGCCGGCCGCAAAACCCTTTCCGTAGATCTTGCGCAATGTGCCGACCAGCGTGTTGCCGTGCTTCTTGCTGATCTGGCCATCCCTGTCCCGATGGCGACCATCCAGGCCCGATTCCTTCATGTGTCTCTCCCGTGCGGCGTCTGAAGCGCCTGGAGAGAGCGTGCGCCCAAACGAATAGACTGGCAATGGGAGCGCGCGCCCGCGTCACCGATTGCCGGCGCCGGTGCCGGTGCCCGTGCAAGAGCCCGCGCTTGTCTCGCCTGCTTGTGAAGGCGCGGTCGATTGTGGCGAACCGACAGGTGCAACACATGACGGAACGATTGCTCGATTGGAGCTGATGCGATGCGCTCGCTTTTTGCCTTGTGTCTCATGGGTCTGTCGCTCGTGCTGTGCACCGCCGCAGACGCAGCAACGGTGCATCGCCCGCGCGCACGCCCTGTTGCGGTGGACCGGCCACGCCCGAATGCGACGCCACCGGCGCGCTTCGCGGTCCCCGGCTGGAGTGACGAAGCAACACGGCGCTGGCTCGACAATGCCTCGTCGAACGTCGGCCGCGGCGGATAGCGGCGACAGGCGCGGGCGATCGCTCGGAACTAGGCGGCTTGCTCGTCGAACGAAGTATAGATGCGGCCGCTGGGGTCAACGACCCGAACGTCCCGGCATCCGTCCTGAACAAGCTCCTTGGCCTTCTTGAGGGCGGCGGTGAGTGACGGCCGCTTGAGTTTGACGACGCCCGCCGTGTCGAAACCGTTGATTTCAAACATGCTGTCCCTCCGGTTTTGGAGAAGCGTACACGTTTCCGGCGGGGTGTCTTCCGATTTCTGGGGTGGGAGGGCTTTGGGAACAGCAGCCAAGTGCCAAGCAGGAGCGGTAAGCGCAATCGTTGTGTGCACTGTCACCGCAACTCCAACCCGTTCGGAAATGATGACATCAGTGCAGCATCCAGAGGCGCAGAGCTATCGCTGTGCGGCATCGATCGCATCGGGGACGAGGGATTTTCCTTTTGAGAGACGGGAGGTCGGACGACCACCTTATCTCGCCCGGCACTCCCGGCGCTCTGATCCGCAATTGAATCGGCAGCCGGGAGCATTTGGGGGCTGGAACCCGAGCCGTGCCACATTCGCATCTGGGCGGCAATGCGTAGAACATCGCATTCCGGTAGTTATACGGAATCCATTTTCGGAACGGGGTGTTCTATAGAAAGAACACCGGCGCGATTTAAGTACTTGGTTCTATTTCTGCCGGGAATGCCGCAGTGGGGGCTGGAACCACGCTGCGGCTTTTCCCATTTATTCGTTCGCGTGATCAGTCGCCGTGAGGGCCATCGGCGGCTTACTCCGGCCGAACATCGGCGCCGCGCCGACCGCACGCTCTACAGACAAACCGCCGCTCGAGATCTGACAGCCGCATGTTGGCGGGCCATCGGTCAGCATGAGAGCCAAGCGTTGGCTGCACCAATAGTCGGCGCAACAAGCGAAGACGCCGCGCAACGCCCATCTCGCGCATCTGACGAAGGTGCGACGCCAACTGGCACGCTTCGCGGTCCCCGGCTGGAGTGACGAAGCAGAGGCAACACGGCACTGGCTCGACAATGCCTCGTCGAACGTCGGCCGAGGCGGATCGCGGCGACAGGCACGGATGATCGCTCGGAACTAGGCGGCCTGCTCTGCAGGCGGCACGTTATTGGTCTCCGGGATAAATTTCGAAGCGATGGAGTTCAAGAAGTGCGTAGGATGGGTTGAGCCCTTGCGAAACCCATCGCCGGCAATTCGGTCGGCCACTCCGCCGTCCTTCGAGGATTGCTCCGATAATCGATCGCGGATCGCAGCGGCGCTGATCGCAACGAGCGATGGGTTTCGCAAGAGCTCGACCCGTCCTACGGGCTGGTCATAGCAGGTAGAGTGCACTGTCACCGTAAGATACGGGACTCTGTCGGAATTTGGCACGCTCGGTTGCGAGCAAGGCGGCGATCCTACGTGCTAACCGGCCGCAGTGCCAATTCGGTGCATCCCTCCGCAGCCCTTTTGAGGATCGCTCAGATGATCGATGGCGGATCAGTATTGGCGCTTACCGCAACGCGTACTGCGTTCGCAAGAGCTCGACCCGTCCTACGCGATAGAACTTGACGGATCGCAAAATCGCAGGTGAACAAGCCGCATACCTTATTGGTAGTCGATCTCCGGCCTAGCCCAGGCTTGGGATCGGCGAGGCCCGGTGGCGCACACGCCACAACACCAATACCAGCCACCGGGTCGCCCATAATTCGGTCGCGCCGAAGTCTTGCGATTTATCGAGCCTTGAACAGCAAGTTGATCAGAAAACATTCTCGTCGTTCGGAAGACGCTGCTTGAAACCAGCTGATCGCCTGGCGAGCGTTTGAAATGTGCAGCTGGACTTGGGTCGCCGTGTAGGGACACACAGTGCTGTAATCCGCAAGGATCCGCTGCTCGTAAAGACTGGCAACTATACCTGCATAATCACCAACCTCACCAAGCCCGCTAGCAGGCAAGCCGATTACCTTGGTCGGCTGAGTGCTGATGGTCTTGCACAGGGCCGCGAACGCCTTGTGATCAATACTCCGATAAACCAGTTCATAAATGGCGCTGGAACTAGAAGCGGCACCGACGACCTTGTCGGCCGCTGCCTGCAATGTGAAATGAAACAGGGCGTAGTAGGTGTCCGATACGGCTCGCCTGAGATTGGTTTCCGTTGCTCCTGAATCTGCCGCCGTTTCATCCGCCCGCCGTAAAAGTTCGTTGGGATCGGGTGGCACGCTATTCCTCGTACTGGACGATCGGGAATCGGTCTTCGCCAGCATCCGCGAGCTTTTGCATGATCTGGACGATCGTATTCGCAGAGCGCTGTCCCATGATCGCGGCAGACGACCCGGGTGTAAGGACGAATCTAATCTCCATCGCAGGTGCCCCAGTGGAGTCGACTGCGGGAGCCGTCCGGACGTCGGTGAAGCTAACGCCGTTTGACGCCGCGACAGTCTTTGCAATGTTGATAACTTGATTTTCCGGAAGGGTGCTCATTTGGCTCTCTCGTGCTCGGAAATGTACAGCCTATCTGGCCGGCTGTCTGCTCCAGCTGCACCGCAAGATCAACCGGCTTGAATTCAGATCAGCACCACAGAAGCCCAAATGGGCGTCTAATCGCTGGTTCATAGGTAATTTGGTGAGCGCGCTGGGGCTCGAACCCAGGACCCCGTGATTAAAAGTCACGTGCTCTACCGGCTGAGCTACGCGCTCCCATGGCCGCCGATGGCTAAGATTAAGAGATCGCCATCGTGGTCGGACATTCGAGAAGCATGTCTTGCCGCTGCGCTCTTGAGCTTGCGTCGCGGGGAAAAACCGGCTGTTTCCGGATCATGCTCTCGGCCCGCGCTGTGTAGGGGGAGTGGCTGCGGAGGTCAATAGTGCGGATGGTTGCCGAAGATAGCCGCAGGAGCGGGGATTTGCTCGCTGCTTCCGCTGGTTAGGCCGGGAATTTCAACCTGATTGGCGGCTCGTCGTCCACGCTGAACAGCGATGAGCTCCTGCGCGAGGGGAGGAGGCTGCCGCAAGAGCCGGGCCTTCCATGGTTCGAGACGCCCGCTTTGGCGGGCTCCTCACCATGAGGGTCTGGCAGTCTCGCCGCACAGTACGGCCGCACCCTGAGGGCCCGCCGCAGACGGGCGTCTCGAGGATGGCCACAGGCGAGCTTTTCGCCCGTCAGTTCGTCTCGCGCCGCACTTCGCTCGGCACGGTTTGCGGCGCGCCGACGGGGGGCAGGGCGACCGGGCGCAGGCCGATCAGCTCGGCGGTGCGGATCGCGCTGTCGCGCCAGAACTGGAAGGAGTTGATCCGGCTGAGCTCGAGGATGGCAATGGCGACCGCGGCGAGGAACGGCAGGCTCTGCAGCACCAGCACGCCGGCGAAGATGTAGATCTCGGTGATCTGCCGGAAGCTGTTGGAGGCGACCAGCACGCCGGCGCCGATCAAGAGCAGGGCGCCGATCACGGCTTCCCAGAACGCCTGGAACTCGATCGACATCCGGCTGAGGCCGCCCTTGGAGGTGCGGGCGAACGCGATGTGCTCGGTGATCAGGCCCTGCGCCACCGCGCGCGACACCGTCCACTGCACGCTCATCGCCGCGATCATCGCGCCCAGCATCTGGCCCGGCTTGATCGCGACGCGGGCGCGATACATCGACAGGAAGTGCGCCAGCGAGACGACGAAGGCGCCGATGATCGGCAGCGTCAGGATCTTGTCGGGAATGGCGATGTCGGCGAAGGCGACGATCGGCACCCAGACGAGGTTGAGCAGCGCCACGACCACGCCGAGGCTTTCGGCGCCCAGCCAATTTAGCCAGCCAAGGCCATATTCGCGCTTCTGGTCGGGCGTCAGCCGGCTCGCGCCAGGCAGGAAGCGGCGCCAGTGCTTCTTGACGATCTGCAGGCCGCCATAGGCCCAGCGGTGCCGCTGCTTCTTGAAGGCCTCGTAGGTGTCGGGCAGCAGGCCTGCGCCGTAGCGGGTGTTGGTGTAGTGGGTGGTCCAGCCGAGCTCCTGGATCGCAAGGCCGAGATCCGAATCCTCGCAGATCGTATCGGACGACCAGCCGCCGGCCATGTCCATCGCGGCGCGGCGGATCAGGCACATCGTGCCGTGCACGATGATGGCGTTGGCCTCGTTGCGCTGGACCATGCCGATGTCGAAGAAGCCGGCATATTCGCCGTTCATGATGTAGTGCATGATCGACAGGTCGCCGTCGCGATGCTCCTGCGGCGCCTGCACGAGGCCGACGCGCGGGTCGGCGAAGGCCGGCACGAGGTCCTTGAGCCAATCGGGCTCGACGACATAGTCGGCATCGAGGATGCCGATGATCTCGGCATCGGCGGCGGTGCGGTCCATCGCGATGCGCAGCGCGCCGGCCTTGAAGCCCTGCACCTTCTCGGCGTTGATGAACTTGAAGCGTTCACCGAGCGCGCGGCAATGGTCCTGGATCGGCTGCCAGAAGGCGGGATCCGGCGTGTTGTTGATGATGACCACGCATTCGTAGTTCGGATAGTTCAGCCGCGACAGCGCATCCAGCGTCTGCTTGAGCATGTCGACCGGCTCGAAGTACGCCGGGATATGGATCGAGACCTTCGGATAGTAGTTCTCGGGCACGTTCGCGACCGGCTTGCTCCTGGTGAGAAGCCGCTGCGGCGGCCGGCCGAAGGCGACCGCGGCGATCTCGTCGATGCGCGCCATCGCAATGAGAACAAGAGGAACAAGGAGGATCATGCCGAGCGTCAGCGCGAAGGCCGAGCCGAAGATGAAGTAGTGGCTGTTCCAGAAGGCGAACACGGTCGCGGCCCAGGCGCCGACGCCGTTGGCGGTCGCCGAGAGCAGGAAGGCCTGCTTTGCGGTCGCCTTCTGGATCCGCAGGATCGGCAGCGACAGCAGGATGCCGACCAGCAGCGCGATGCCCATGAGCTTCCAATAGTCGGGGTTCTCCACCGGACCGGTCCAGGCGAATTTCGGCTCGCGGCTGGCGTTGAGGATGCCCCAGTACGGACCGACGCCGCCTTCGAAGAACTTCCAGGGCTGATCGATGGCTTCGACGATGTTGTATTCCATGCCGATGGCCTCGGCACGCGTGACGAAGTTGCGCAGGATCAGCGCCTGCTGGAACGGACCCGGGTCGGCGTTGCGCAGATTGTAGCCCTGGCTCGGCCAGCCGAACTCGGCGATCACGATGCGCTTGCCCGGGAACAGGTTGCGCAGCAGGTTGTAGCGGTCGACGGCCTGGTCCACCGCCTGGTCAGAGCGGAAGTTTTCCCAGTAGGGCAGCACGTGGGCGGCAATGAAATCGACGTTGGAGGCAAGGTCGGGATTGTCGCGCCAGATGTTCCAGATCTCGCCGGTGGTCACGGGCACGCGGACCGCGCCCTTCACCTTCTTGATCATGTCGATGAGGTCTTCGACCTTCTGCTCGCCGCGGTAGATCACCTCGTTGCCGACGACGACACCGACGACGTTGCTGTTCTTGCGGGCAAGCTCGATCGCGGCCTTGATCTCGCGCTCGTTGCGGTCCTTGTCCTTGTCGATCCAGGCGCCGACGGTGACCTTGAGGCCGAACTCGGCCGCGATCGGCGGCACCAGTTCCACGCCGCCCGTGGACGAATAGAGGCGGATCGCGCGCGTCATGGTCGACAGCGTCTTGAGGTCGGCGCGGATTTTCTCGACGGTCGGAATGTTGTCGATGTCGGGATGGGCCGAGCCTTCGAACGGGGCGTAGGAAACGCTGGGCAGCAGGCCCTTGAAGTCAGGCGCGGGTTCCTTGTCGCGCAAGACCCCCCAGACTCCTGCATGGAGCACAGACACGAGCAACAGAACGGCGGCGACAACGCGCATCGCGGCTAAACCAAAAGGGGCTGAGGTGGCAGGGAAGCGGATCCGACCCCTAGATCCGACCGAGTCCGCGGCAAAGGGAGCATACCTCTGCCGCGCGGTTTCACAACTGTCATGGCCTCATGTCCTTATGAGGGCATGCCTTTTGGGATGCGTGGCAGTGCCAACCGTCTCTATCGCCGATCGTTCCTGAACGGCAGCTGAAACGATCGCGCTATTTCGAGGGGGCCGGGGACGGGCTTGCCGCAGGCGAGGGGCTCGCGGCCGGCTGCGGTGCCGGAGAGTTGCCTGCGGCCGGCGCTGCCGGCGAGGAGGCCGCGGCGGCCTGCTGCGGCTGGGCGTTCGGGTTGATCCAGCACGCGTGCACGCGGCTGTCCAGGGTCTCGGCGACCTTCGGATCGATCTGGCCACCGAACCGGGTCAGGCAGCGGAACGCGGCCTGGATGTGACCGCCGGGACAGCCGAAGCGGTCGTAGAGGTCGAGATGGCGGAACGCTGTATCGAGGTCGTCCCGCCACATCAGCCGCACCACGCGCCGGCCGAGCCAGACGCATTCGGGGTTGCCGGCCGGGCCGTTGATGACCTGCGCTGCTTCCGCGAACTCGTCGGTGCGGCGCTGATTCTGGGCTGCGTCCTTGGCGGCGTCGGCGGGCTGGGCGGCCGCCTTGCCTTGGTCAGGAGCCGGCGTGCCGCTCTGGGCGGAGGCGCCGCCGACACCGATCAGAACGAGCAAGGAGGAGACGGCCAAGGTGGCGGCGAACTGCCGCAGGACCGCATTTCGTAACTCGAACACCCGTTGCCGCATGAATTCCCCAATATATCCGCTGACCGTCCGCGCCGAGACCTCGCGGACGCGCTAGCTGATGGCGTCCAAATGGGTCTCCAATGCGGCGGAAAATTCCCGTCGAATCCCATGACCTGTATTTCGAATTTTGTCCAGCAAAGTCACGATCCTAGCCCACGGCTGAAGGGCCGCAGCCAAATTCCGCAGGGTGAGGAGCGGGTCGGTCGCCTGTTACCCCTTGGCAGAAGGCGTGCGAGCAGGTAATCGACGGACCCTTCGCGGAGGACGGAACCGATTTCTCTTCGTACGCCACTGGCGCTTCTGCTCGTTTCATTGGGTGCGATCGCTGCCGTGTGGTGGTGGCTTGCCACGCCGATCACGCTCGCGCGCGCCCCGATCGATCCCGCCGACAAGGTTCAGTGCGTCTCCTACGCGCCGTTCCGCGGCGAGCAGACGCCGCTGGAGGCGTGGACCCATATCGAGGCCGAGCAGATCGAGCAGGATCTCCGCCAGCTCAAAGAGATCACCGACTGCATTCGCACCTACTCGATGGAGAACGGGCTCGACCAGGTGCCGGCGGTTGCCGCCAAGGTTGGCGGGCTGAAAGTGCTCCAGGGCATCTGGCTTTCCAGCAACCGCACCAAGAATTTCGAGCAGGCCGCGCTCGCCGTTCGCCTCACCAAGGAATTCCCCGACATCATCAGCGCGGTGATCGTCGGCAACGAGGTGCTGCTGCGCGGCGAGATGACGACGGCGGACCTCGTCTCGATCATCCGCTCGGTGAAGGCGCAGGTCAGCGTGCCCGTCACCTATGCCGATGTCTGGGAATACTGGCTGAAGAACCGCGAGGTCTATGACGCCGTCGACTTCGTCACGATCCACATCCTGCCCTATTGGGAGGATTTCCCCGTCAGGGCGAAATTCGCCGCCGCCCATGTCGAGCAGATCCGCGAGCGCATGGTGGTGGCGTTTCCCGGCAAGGAGATCCTGATCGGCGAAACCGGCTGGCCGAGCGCGGGCCGGATGCGCGACGGCGCGCTGCCGTCGCGGACCAATCAGGCGCGCGTCGTCTCGGAAATCCTGAGCCTTGCGAAGACGCAGAAGTTCCGCGTCAATCTGATCGAGTCCTACGACCAGCCGTGGAAGCGCAAGCTGGAAGGCACCGTCGGCGGCTATTGGGGCCTGTATGATTCGGTGCGCCGAAACCTGAAATATCCGCCGGGACAGCCGATCAGCAATTTCCCGTACTGGAAATGGTACATGGGCGCGGGCATGGGCCTCAGCGTGCTGGTGTTCGCGGTCGCGCTCATCACACTGCGCCGGCGGCCGTGGACGCCGCGCTTCCCGGCCTGGCTCGGCGTCGGCATCTCGGCGACGACGGCGGGCAGCCTGCTCGGTATCGGCATCGACAAGATGTACTACGAGAGCTACGGCATCGGCGGCTGGCTGCTGTGGGGCGCGCTGCTGCTGGCCGGCATCCTGTCGCCGATCTTCTGCGCGCAGGCGATGGTGATCGGCCGCAGCCTTCCGACCTTCCTCGATCTGCTTGGCCCGCGTGAGGGCCGGAAATGGTCTAAGCTCACCGCGGTGCTCGGCTTGACGCTGGCCGTGACGGCGGTGATCGCTTCCGCGACCGCGCTCGGCTTCGTGTTCGACCCGCGCTACAAGGATTTTCCCTACGCCGCGCTGACGATGGCGGTGGTGCCGTTTGCGCTGCTGATGCTGAACCGGCCCCAGATCGGCCAGCGTCCGATCGCCGAAGCGGTGTTCGCGGGCGTGCTGACGCTTTCGGCGGCCTATGTGCTGGTCAACGAAGGCCGCGACAATTGGCAGTCGCTGTGGACCTGCGCGATCTATCTGTTGTTCGCGCTCACGCTGTGGCGGGCGCGGGCCGAGCAAACCCAAGAATGAACAGGCCGATCGCAAGGCCGGACAGCACGACGTTGTAGAGCACGATGCCGAGGCCGGCGGCGACGATGCCGACGGTGAGCAGCACGATCGACGGCCGCATCAGGTTCAGCGTCGCCACCACCAGTGCGACGATGCCGAACACCGAATTCTTGAACAGGACGGTCGCGACCGAACGCGCCTTGCAGATTGCGGTCTGCAGGCCGGCGTCGCAGGCAAGCGCGACCGTCGAGAGCTCGATGCCGAGATAGCGCAGGTAACTGGCATAGCCGACGGAGACGAAGCCGACGACGATCAGGAACTGCACCTGGTAGGGCGTGAGGCGAAAGGGCTTCTTTGTCATGGGCGCAATATGGTCGGGATGGGGCGGACAGGCAACAGGGCAGGCGATGTTTCCGCTGATCCGATCCGGGCGGACGTGTCATGCCGACGCCAGGATTATTTCAACCCCAGCCGGCGCTCGACCCAGCCCAGCACGAACAGCACGAGCAACGTCACCGCGATGGCTGCTCCGACGAGCAGCCAGGCTCCCAACGCGCAGGCAATGCCGAGGCCGGCCGCGATCCAGACCGTCGCGGCCGTGGTGAGGCCGTGAACCGTCTTTGCCTTGGCGTCGTGCAGGATGACGCCTGCCCCGATGAAGCCGACACCGGTCAACACGCCGGCAACGACGCCCTGAATGACCCTGGAGATCGCATCCGGGTGGTCGCGCAGGTTCTGGAACTCGATCACGGAGATCGAAACCAGCGCGGAGCCGAGAGCCACCAGCGCCAGGGTTCGCATGCCCACCGGCTTGTCGTTCATGTCGCGGTCGATGCCGATCAGCAGCCCTGTTCCGGCCGCGACGAGAAGCCTCAGGACATCATCCAGCTCGTTCATCAAAACCCACGAGTTCGGAAACAGGGCGACATTCGGATTGCGCCGGAAACGACTGCAAGCTTGCTGCGAAAGAGCGGCTCACGTCCAAGCGTCCGTTGGTCGCATGCAAGGTCGCGCGATCATCGGGATCGTGCGGTGCGGGCCGTCTCTGACAGCGCGACGGCGCCGGCCGGGTCGGTCGGCGCCGTCTGCCAGAGTGGACGACTTTGGCCTTGCACCGTCACTTCCTTGTGGTGCTCGAACCCGTGGTGTTCTGCATCTTCTGTCCGGGAGCACTTTCCGAGTGGCCGGGTCCGGCGGTGGTATTGGTCTGATGGCCCGGCGCGTATTCGGAGGCACCGGGACCTGTCGAAGGCTTCGTCGTGTTCTGCATCTGCTGGCCCGGCGCGTTGCTCGAGGCGCCCGGCGATTTTGTCGTTTGCGCAAGCGCCGAGGACGCCGCGAGAACAGCGGCCGTTGCGATGATGAATGTCTTCACGCGTGTCTCCTTTGGTCCATGGAGGCGGGCACGAGTGCTTCTGCCAGTCGGCCGCTCCGGTTCACGACCGGGATAACTTGGCAGTCGGCGGCTGGTTCGATGACGGGCTGAAAATTAAGCCCGTCTGCGCGCGCGACGACATGCTGTCATTCACCGCGGGTTCAGGTGGAAGCGGAGTCCGCCCCAAAGCGCGATGCGATCAGGATGAATCGTTCGCGCTCTAGGTTGTTCTTAAAGCATGATCTCTTCGGAAAACCGCTGCGCACTTTCCGGATGATGCTTTAGCGTCTGAAGAACGACGATAGCGTCGATCCCGCTGACGTCGATGCTGCCTCTGGTTTCGCCGGCGCCGGCGCAGGCTGCGCCGCGGGAGCAGGCGCGGGCTCCTCGCGCTTGGATCGTTTCGAGGAGTAGTTGCGGCGGCGCTGCGGCTTCTCGGGCTTTGCGCCCGGCGCAGCTTCGGCCTGCGGCACCGCGTCCTGATTCTTCTCCGGGCTCTTCTCTTGAACCCTGTCCTGGGTTTTCTCTTGCGCTTTTTCCTGGCCCTTCTCTTGTCCCTTTTCTTGTCCCTTTTCCTGGCCGCCACGCATCGACAAACGTTGACCATCGAACACGGTGGTCTCGCAGTGACGGTCGTTCTCGGCGAGGCTCGCGCAGAATTTTGCGGCGACGGCGGCGTTGACCAGCGGGCCGGCCCCCAAGCGGAGCTGCATGCCGAGGCCGGTGGTGCCTTCCTTGATCATGATGATCGGCCGCAGCGCCGCGATCTCCGGATGGGACTTGGTCAGGCCGCGCCAGAGCGCGCGCAGGCCGTCGATCGAGTTGGCGCCGCCGAGATCGATCGCAAAACGCGTCTGCTGAACCGCGATCGCAGGAGATTCGTTCTCGGCTGCTTCCGGTGACTTTGTTGCTGCCGCGACGACCTCGGCCGGGGCGGGCGCCGGCTCGGCTTTCTTCTCGGCGGCCTTCTCGGCTGCCTCGGGTTGAATCAGTTTCGATGCGGACGGATCCGGCGGCGCCATGAGCGGCTTGGACGGCACCAGCGGAATGGCCGGCAGCGCCGAGTTCATTGCGGGCGTCTGTTGCACGAGCGAGGCGGCAGCGGCGGTCTGCGGCGGTGGGCTCGGCGGCTCCTTCAGCGATTCCTTCGGAGCGTCCTTCTGAGAATCCTTGGCGGCTTCCGTGCGCGGCTTGTCGTTTGCCGGAGCTGGGGTCGAGGCGACCGGCGCGACGCTGGGAGCTGCGGGTGCCGGGTCCTGCGGCTTCGCGCCCTGCTGCGGTGTGGCGGTCTGCTTTGCAATGGCGCCGGTGACGGAATCGAGCCCTTGCTCCAGCACGGTGACGCGCGAATAGAGCCGGTCGCGATCGGTGTTCAGCGTCTCGATGGCGGCGGCGAGCCGGCGGGCCTCGTTCTGGCTCTCCCTGGTCAGCATCTGGAGCCGGTCGGCCTGGCGCGCGAGATCGGTGGCGGCAGCCTGGTCGCGCCGCCAGCCGAGCTGGGCCTGGTTGGCCATCACCGCGATGACGACCGCGCCCACGGCCGCTACGCCCCACGAGCCCAGCCGCCACATCATGCGACGGTCGAACGCGCTTTCCTCCGCCAAAAGTCCGGAGAACAGCCCGCCGGTCTCCTTGGTGCCGAAGGCATCCGCCAGTCGGTCGGAATCCTTTGCCATGTACGTTAAGTGCCCAGCCCCGGTCCGGGCTTCCCCGAATCAATCAGGGAACATTAACAGGAAAAGCGCCTCGCACTTGAATTCCGGGCGTTTGCGGGGGTAGCAAGGCGATAGCCTTCCGAGGGCGCTCGCTGCCCGTTGCGCCAATTGATTCGGCTATATCTGACAGGATTTCGATGACCGCCCGTTCCAGCCTCACGAT
Organism: Bradyrhizobium diversitatis; assembly: GCF_016031635.1. Taxonomy (GTDB): domain Bacteria; phylum Pseudomonadota; class Alphaproteobacteria; order Rhizobiales; family Xanthobacteraceae; genus Bradyrhizobium; species Bradyrhizobium diversitatis. The sequence continues at coordinate 218,096 of NZ_JACEGD010000011.1, read as the reverse complement.
CGTGCTCGCCGCCGGTGAAGGCACGCGCATGCGATCGAGCCTGCCGAAGGTGCTGCATCCCGTAGCTTCCCAGACGCTGCTCGCCCACGTGCTCGCCGCCGCACCGAAGGGAGCCGGCACCTCGCTCGCGGTCGTGATCGGCCCCGATCACCAGGCGGTCGCGGATGAGGCGAAGCGCATCCGTCCCGACGTGCTCACCTTCGTGCAGAACGAACGCCTTGGCACCGCGCACGCGGTGCTGGCGGCGCGCGAGGCGATCGCGCGCGGCGTTGACGATCTCCTCATCGCCTTCGGCGACACGCCGCTGATCTCGGCCGAGACCTTTGCGCGGCTGCGCGCGCCGCTCGCCGGCGGCGCCGCGATCGCCGCGCTCGGCTTTCGCGCCGCCGATCCGACCGGCTACGGCCGGCTCATCGTCGAGGGCGACCGCCTGGTCGCGATCCGCGAACAGGCCGACGCCAGTGCGGATGAGCGCAAGATCGATCTGTGCAACGCTGGCGTGATGGCGATCGACGGCCGCCGCGCGCTCGACATCCTCGGGCAAATCGGCAATGCGAATTCCAAGGGCGAATATTATCTGACGGACGCAGTCGAAATCGTCCGCGAAAAGGGATGGGAGTCCGTCGTGATCGAGACCAGCGAGGACGAGGTGCGCGGCATCAACACCAAGGCGCAGCTCGCCGAAGCGGAAGGCGTGATCCAGGCGCGCTTGCGCAAGGCGGCGATGGAGGCCGGCGTCACACTGATCGCGCCGGAGACGGTTTATCTCTCCGCGGACACGGTGTTCGGCAAGGACGTGACCATCGAGCCGTTCGTGGTGATCGGCCCCGGCGTGTCGATCGCGGACGGCACCGTGATCCATTCCTTCTCGCACATCGTGCAGACCACGCTCGGCAAGAACGTCTCGATCGGCCCCTATGCGCGGCTTCGTCCCGGCACCTCGCTCGGCGACGGCGCCCGCATCGGCAATTTCGTGGAGACCAAGGCGGCGACGCTGGAGGCCGGCGTCAAGGTCAACCATCTCTCCTACATCGGCGATGCCACCGTCGGCGCCAACTCCAACATCGGCGCCGGCACCATCACCTGCAACTACGACGGCTTCAAGAAGCACAAGACGGTGATCGGGCAGGGCGCGTTCGTCGGCACCAACTCCTCGCTGGTCGCTCCCGTGAAAATCGGCAATGGCGCCTATATCGGCTCCGGCTCGGTGATCACGAAGGATGTACCCGACGACGCCATGGCGCTGGAGCGCAGCCAGCAGGTCATCAGGGAAGGCGGCGCGGCGCGCTATCGCGAGCTGAAGACGGGCGGCAAGAAGCCGGAGAAATGACGGCGCTATTCGTCGTCGGCGAATTCGGAGAAGATGGCGCGGGTCAGGCGCCAGCCGCGCGGCTTGGCGCGCTTCACCGGCTCGCCTTCGGCATGCTTGACGAAGACGGGCTTGCTTTCCTTGCCGCGCATGGGCGGCGGCCAATGCGCAAGGCGAGTGCCCGTGGTCTCGCTGGCGCGGACGGACATCGATGTCAGGCCTTTGCGGTCGGACGAGCCTTTCATGACCCTGTATCTCCTGGATGGAAATCGTTGGCTAAACCAGTTGACAACAAGTTAATGCGCGCGGTTTAACGCCGGCCAATTCGACGCAGGCGAAGTGCAGGGCGCCCGGTCCTGTCTCAATCGGCAATAATTATTGAGTATCTGGTTCGTCGGGAATTTCGCTAAAAACTGAGCGCGTCGTTTAGGCGATTTTTCGACGATTTGGGGGATAGTGATCCGCATGTGCGGGATTGTCGGCATTCTCGGGCGCGAGCCGGTTGCAGAGCAATTGGTGGATTCGCTCAAACGTCTTGAATATCGCGGCTATGATTCCGCGGGCGTGGCCACGCTCGAAGGTGCGCACCTCGAGCGCTGCCGCGCCGAGGGCAAGCTCAAGAACCTGGAGAAGCGGCTCGAAGCCGAGCCTCTGAAGGGCACCACCGGGATCGGCCACACGCGCTGGGCCACCCACGGCAAGCCGACCGTCAACAATGCCCATCCGCACGCGACCGAGCGCGTCGCTGTCGTTCACAACGGCATCATCGAGAATTTCCGCGAACTGCGCGAGGAGCTCGAGAAGAACGGTACGGTGTTCCACACCGAGACCGACACCGAGATCGTGCTGCATCTCGTCGACGATCTGCTCACACGCGGCAACAAGCCGGTCGAAGCCGTCAAGCTGACGCTGGCGCGGCTGCGCGGCGCCTTCGCGCTCGGTTTCATCTTCGCCGGCGACAACGACCTCATGATCGGGGCCCGCAACGGACCGCCGCTGGCGATCGGCTACGGCGACGGCGAGATGTATCTCGGCTCCGACGCCATCGCGCTCGGCCCGTTCACCGACACGATCAGCTATCTCGAAGACGGCGACTGGGTCGTGCTGACCCGCAAGAGCGCGACGATCTTCGACAAGGACGGCTACACCGTCCAGCGCGACAAGATCAGGCACGCCGCCTCGACCTCGCTGGTCGACAAGGCCAATTACCGCCACTTCATGGCAAAGGAGATCCACGAGCAGCCGGAAGTGGTCGGCCACACGCTGGCGCGCTACGTCGACATGGCGACCGAGCGCGTCGCGCTGCCCGTCAAGCTCCCGTTCGACCTCAAGACCATCCAGCGCATCAACATCACCGCTTGCGGCACAGCGAGCTATGCCGGGTTCGTTGCCAAATACTGGTTCGAGCGCTTTGCGCGCCTGCCGGTCGAGGTCGATGTCGCGTCCGAATTCCGCTACCGCGAGGCGCCCTTGCGCAAGGGCGATCTCGCCATCTTCATCTCGCAGTCCGGCGAGACCGCCGACACCCTGGCCGCGCTGCGCTATGCCAAGGCGCAAGGCGTGCACACGGTCGCCGTCGTCAACGTGCCGACCTCCACGATCGCGCGCGAGAGCGAGACCGTGCTGCAAACGCTGGCGGGACCGGAGATCGGCGTCGCCTCGACCAAGGCTTTCACCTGCCAGCTCATGGTGCTGGCAAACCTTGCGATCGCGGCCGGCAAGGCGAGAGGCGAATTGTCCGACGAGGACGAGACCAGGCTGGTCCATGGCCTCGTCGAGGTCCCGCGCCTGATGGCAGACGCGCTCACCACCGAGCCCCAGATCGAAAAGCTCGCGCACCGGATCGCCAAGTCGCGCGACGTGCTCTATCTCGGCCGGGGCACCAGCTTCCCGCTGGCGCTCGAAGGCGCGCTGAAGCTGAAGGAGATCTCCTACATCCACGCCGAAGGCTATGCCGCCGGCGAGCTCAAGCACGGGCCGATCGCGCTGATCGACGAGACCATGCCTGTCGTCGTCATCGCGCCTTACGACCGGGTGTTCGAAAAGACCGTCTCGAACATGCAGGAGGTCGCCGCGCGTGGCGGCAATATCATCCTGATGACGGACGCCAAGGGCGCGGAGGAGGCGACCGTCGAGTCCCTCGTCACCATCGTCATGCCCGACATGGCGGCGGCCTTCACACCAATGGTCTATGCCGTCCCGGTGCAGCTGCTCGCCTATCACACGGCCGTCGTGATGGGCACCGATGTCGACCAGCCGCGCAACCTCGCCAAATCGGTGACCGTGGAATAGGCAAAACGGACATCGGTCGGTCGCTTCGTGGTCTTCCAAAACCTGCTAGAAGATCCTAGCTTGTTGCTAGCGACGACCTGGAACCCGAATGACCCCCCGCGACGACGCGCCCGCGCCTCTTGATCCCGTCCCGGAACCACATACCGGCCTGATGGGCCGCTTCCGCAATTATTTCCTGACCGGGCTCGTCGTGACCGGGCCGATCGCGATCACGCTGTATCTGGTCTGGTGGTTCGTCACCTGGGTCGACGGCGTGGTGCGGCCCTTCGTGCCGCTGGCCTACCGGCCCGAAACCTATCTGCCTTACGTCATTCCCGGCTGGGGACTGGTCGTCGCATTCTTCACGCTGACGCTGGTCGGTTTCCTGGCGGCCAATCTGATCGGCCGGACGCTGGTCGATGTCGGCGAGACCTTGCTGGGCCGGATCCCGGCGGTGCGCGCCATCTATCGCGGCCTGAAGCAGGTGTTCGAGACGCTGTTCTCGGGCAAGGGCTCGAGCTTCCGCAAGGTCGGCCTCGTCGAGTTTCCCTCGCCGGGCATGTGGTCGATCGTGCTGATCTCGCAATCGCCGAACGAGGACATCGCGCGCAGCCTCCCAGGGCAGGAGGAGCACGTCTCGGTGTTCCTGCCGTGCTCGCCGAACCCGACCACCGGCTTCTTCTTCTATGTCCCGAAGAGCAAGATCATCGAGGTCGATCTCACTGCCGAGGATGCCGCGACGCTGATCATGTCGGCCGGCGTGGTGCAGCCGGGCTCGACCCCCGATCCGAAGAAGGTGGCGGCGCTTGCCGGCGTGGCGAATGCCGCGCGTATCGCCAATGCCTCCAAGCTCCAGCCCGAACCTGCGAAGGCGGAGTAGGGCCATTCCCCCGCGGGATGGCCACGTTCACGCAGGCGTTTTCGTCCTCTGCTATTCTCCGGTTGAACCCGAGCCTGCCGCCCGGAATTCGATCTGGAGTGCATGATGTCCAAAACGACGTCGAAGACCATTGCGATCCTCGCCCCCGGTGCCATGGGCAGCGCCGTGGCCCGCCGTCTCAGCGAGAACGGAGCGCGCGTGCTGACGTCGCTGAAGGGACGGAGCGAGGCGACGCTGAAACGCGCGGCAGATGCCGGCATGGTCGGCGCCGAGGACGAGGCGATCGCCGAGGCCGACATCATCCTCTCGATCGTGCCCCCGGGCGAAGCCGTCGCGCTGGCTGAGCGGCTGGCCGCGCTGATCGTCAGGCGCGCAAAGAAGCCTGTTGTCGTCGACTGCAACGCCGTCAATGTCGACACGGTGCAAAGGATCGAGGAGATCATCGGCTCAGCCCAGGCGCCGTTCGTCGATGCCGGCATTATCGGCTTCCCTCCGCAGCCGGGCGGCAAGAGCCCGGCCTTCTACATGTCCGGCGAGTTCGCCAGCGAGGTCGCCGTGCTGAAGGACCTCGGCCTCGACGTGCGGATCGTCGAAGGCCCGGTCGGCGCGGCGTCGGCGCTGAAGATGTCCTATGCCGGCATCGTCAAGGGCCTCGCCGGCATCGGCTCGGCCATGGTGATCGCGGCCACGAAAGCGGGCGCGGCCGATGCGCTACGCGACGAGCTTGCGCTCAGCCAGCCGGCGATCCTGGCGCGGCTCGAAGTGGCGCTGCCCGACATGATTCCGAAAGCGTATCGCTGGGTCGCGGAGATGCGGGAGATTTCAGGTTTCCTCGGGCCCAATCATCCGGCGAGCCAGATCTATGAGGGCTTTGCGCGCTGGTTCGAGCATCTCGCGGAGGATGCGAAGGGCGAGGCGTTGGATGCGGAGCTGATGAAGGCGTTTGCGGTGAGCGCGGGCCAGAAGCGTGCGGCACGGGGCTCTTGAACCGCCCACTGATTAAGCAACAGGCCGACCTCTTCGGATAGCCTGCTTGAGCGCGGTGAACAGTTCGGGCAACCTTTCAATTACTTCTGCGAGATGGTTGGGGGAAAATTCGACAGAAGTCGGTAACAAGCTCGCTTCGACGTAGCCGCTAGGATGCCCCCAAACGACGTCAGCGGATTGAATCGATGGGCTCTTATCTAAGTGCTTGAGCGATATCGACAGCGCTACGTTGTCGGGCCATTCCGGCACGACGTTTTTGAAGACGCATTCGATTCCAATATCGTGACCTTGCCAACTTGTGAGTCTGCCGATCGGCCAATCGTAGATTTTCGTTGTAATGTTTGGATTATCTCTTCGGAGCTCTTGCTCCCATCTTTGCAAGATTGGCATTAGCCTGGCACGTAGCTTTGACGCGGGATCCATCATGAACAATCCTAACCCGCCCCGATCAACGGGATCGCCTCGTCTCGTTCGTATAGGTACAACAGGCACCGTAGCGCCTCGCCGCGCTCGCCCTTCAGCTTGGGATCGTCCTTGAGGATGCGCAGCGCCTCGTCTCTAACCTGGGCGATCAGCTGGCCGTGCACCTCCGGGCGCGCGATGCGGTAGCCGGGCAGGCCGCTCTGGCGTACGCCGAGCACGTCGCCTTCGCCGCGCAGCTTCAAATCTTCCTCGGCGATGCGGAAGCCGTCGGTGGTCTCGCGGATCACTTTCAGCCGTGCCTTCGACATCTCGCCGAGCGGCTCACCGTAGAGCAGAATGCAGGTCGAGGCTTCCGAGCCGCGGCCGATGCGCCCGCGCAGCTGGTGCAGCTGGGCAAGGCCAAAGCGCTCGGCGTTCTCGATCACCATGATGGTTGCGGCGGGCACGTCGACGCCGACCTCGACCACGGTGGTGGCGACAAGGAGCCCGATCTCGTGGGCGGCGAACTGGCCCATCACGCGATCCTTCTCGGTGCCCTTCATCTGGCCGTGGACGAGGCCAACACGCTCGCCGAAACGTTTTTGCAGGCTCTCGAAACGCTTGGTCGCGTTGGTGAGATGCTCGGTGCCTTCCGCCTCCGACTCCTCGACCAGCGGGCAGATCCAGTAGACCAGCTTGCCGGATTGGAGAGCGCGGCCGACGCCGTCCATGACCTCGCCAAGCCGGTTCATGGCGACGGCGCGGGTATCGATCGGCTGGCGGCCGGCGGGCTTCTCGCGCAGCTCGCTGATGTCCATGTCGCCGAAATAGGTCAGCACCAGCGTGCGCGGGATCGGCGTCGCGCTCAGCACCAGCACGTCGACGGCTTCGCCCTTGGACGTCAGCGCAAGCCGTTCGCGCACGCCGAAGCGGTGCTGCTCGTCGACGACGGCGAGCGCGAGATCATGGAAGATCACGTCGTCCTGGATCAGCGCATGGGTACCGACGAGCAGATCGATCTCGCCTGCGGCGAGCCGGGCGATGATCTCGCGCCGTTCCTTGCCCTTTTCCCGGCCGGTGAGGATGGCAACGCGCATGCCGGCGCGCTCGGCGAGCGGGGCAATGGTCTTGATGTGCTGGCGCGCCAGAATTTCCGTCGGCGCCATCAGCGCGGCCTGCTTGCCGACCTCGGCGACGGCGGCAGCCGCGAGCAGCGCCACGACTGTTTTGCCCGAGCCAACGTCGCCCTGAAGCAGCCGCAGCATGCGCACCGGCTGCTTCAGATCGTCGGCGATTGCCGCGGCAGCGTTGCGCTGGGATGGCGTGAGCGCGTAAGGAAGGGCATCGATGATCTTGTTGCGCAAGTGTCCGTCGCCGGCGTTGCGCACGCCGGCGGGGCGGCGCAGTTGCGCACGGATCAGCGCGAGCGCGAGCTGGCCGGCCAGCAGCTCGTCGAAAGCGAGGCGCGACCAGAACGGCTGGTCCGGCAATATGTCGGTCAGCTCGACCGGCTGGTGCACGCGATTGAGCGCTTCCGCGATCGGCGGGAAGTGGCAGCGGCGCAGCACCTCGGGGCTGATCCACTCCGGCAAGGCAGGAAGCTTCAGCAGCGCCTGCGCGATCGCGCGGCGGAGCGAGCCGAGCGCGAGACCCTCGGTCAGAGGATAGACCGGATCGATGCCCGACAGTTTCGAGATCGCCTCCTCGTCGAGCACGCGGTCCGGATGCACGATCTGCGGGATGCCGTCGTACATCTGGAGCGTGCCGGAGACGTAGCGCTTCTCGCCGACCGGCAGCAGTTTTTCGACATAGCCCGGCTTGGCGCGGAAGAAGGTGAGCACGACATCGCCGGTGTCGTCGCTGGCGTAGACGAGATACGGCGCGCGCGCATTGCGCGGCGGGGGCGGGCGGTGGCGATCGACGGTGACCTCCAGCGTCACCATGGTTCCGACGGCCGCATCGCGGATCTTCGGCCGGGCCCGGCGGTCGATGACCTGGCTCGGCAGATGCAGCAGCAGGTCGACCAGCCGTGGCGTCTCGCTGCGGCTGAGCAGGTACTGCAGCAGCTTGTCCTGCTTCGGACCGACGCCGGGCAGGGTGGTCACGGGAGCAAACAGCGGATTGAGCAGGCTGGGGCGCATCAGTGGAATCTAAGATTGTTCCTGGCCGTCATGCCCGGCTTTATGCCGGGCATCCACGTCTTTTTTGCAGCCCCACGTGGATGGCCGGGCCTTCGCCTCGTCGAAGCGGCTTCGGCCGCGCAGGCGGGACGGGCCCGGCCATGACGGACGGGATGAGCGACTTGTCGCAACAAAAGGCTGACACGGGCACCCCGAGTGGCTATATCACCCCCGCCCGGCACGTCCGGGCTTTCTGCGTTTGACTGGATTTGAGACATGACGGGAACGACACGATCGAGCAGCGGGCTGGACGACCGGCGCAAGCGGCTTCTGTTCCGCTGCTGGCACCGCGGTACGCGCGAGATGGACCTGATCCTCGGCCGTTTCGCGGATGCCGAGATCGGCAATCTGTCCGAGGTCGAGCTCGGCGAGCTCGAGCGCCTGCTCGAGGTCAACGATCCCGATCTCTATGCCGCCATCACCGGCGACAAGGTGCTGCCCGCCGATGTCACCGGCGCGCTGTTCGCCCGCATCAAGGCGTTTCCGATCACGGACGGCAATCTATGAAGCAGGGGATGAAGTCGCCGGCCGAGCTGCTCACGCCCGGCCGCGCGCTGACGCTTGCCAATGTCGCGGAGGGCGCGGAAGGCCTCGTCGTCTCCGATCTCGCCCGCGCCATCGCGGCGCGGCCGAAGAAGCCGGCCGTCAGTCTCGCCGTGGTCTGCCGCGACGGCGGGCGCATGCAGCAGCTCGAACGCGCGCTGAGATTCTTCGCTCCGGATCTGCCGGTGCTGACCTTTCCGGCCTGGGACTGCCAGCCCTATGACCGCGTCTCGCCGCATGGCGGCATTCTCGCGCAGCGCCTGACCACGCTGGCGCGGCTGGCTTCGCTGACCGGCAGCGACAAGCCGCTGATCGTGCTGACCACCGTGAACGCCGTCGTGCAGCGTGTGCCCGCGCGCGAGCTCGTTGCGGCGCAGGCGCTGTCGGTCGCACCCGGCAATGTCGTGCCGATGGACACTATCGTCGCCTGGCTCGAGCACAACGGCTACAACCGCTCCTCGACCGTGCGCGAGCCCGGCGAATACGCCGTGCGCGGCGGCATCCTCGATCTGTTTCCGGCCGGCCTCGAACAGCCCGTGCGGTTCGACTTCTTCGGCGACAGCCTGGAATCGATCCGGTCCTTCGATGCCGAGACCCAGCGCACGCTGCTCGACATGCGTTCGCTCGACCTCGTGCCGGTGTCCGAGTTCCAGCTTGTCACCGACACCATCCGCCGTTTCCGCATGGGCTATGTCGCCGAGTTCGGCGCGCCCGAGCGCGACGATGCGCTGTACGAGGCGGTCAGCGAAGGCCGCCGCCATCCCGGCATGGAGCACTGGCTGCCGCTGTTCCAGGACCGCATGGACACGCTGTTCGACTATCTGCAAGGCGCTGTGGTCGCGATCGAGCCGCAGGCCGAGGACGCCGTGCGCGAGCGCTTCAAGCAGATCCGCGATTATTACGAGGCTAGGCGCGAGGCGATGGAGCATCCCGGCGGCGGCGCCATCTACAAGCCGCTGCCGCCCGATCGGCTCTATCTGACCGACGAGGAATGGAGCAAGCGCCTCGGCGATATCCCGCTGGCACGGCTGACGCCGTTCTCCGTGCCGACCGACGGCACTGGAGTCGTCGACGCCGGCGCGCGCAAGGGCCGCGACTTCGCCCCGGAGCGCAACGACACCAAGGTCAACGTGTTCGAATCCGTCGTCGCGCATGTGATGGCCTTGCAGGCCCAGCGCAAGAAGGTCGTGATCGCGCTTTGGACGGAGGGCTCGCGCGACCGCATGACGTCGATGCTGCGCGATCACAAGCTGACCCACACCACCAGCGTCAACAGCTGGCGGACCGTACAGGCGACGCCGCGCAACGAGACCATGCTCGCCGTGCTCGGCCTCGAAAGCGGCTTCGAGACCGACGAGATCGCGCTCATCAGCGAGCAGGATATCCTCGGCGACCGCCTGGTGCGGCCGCGCAAGGCCAGCCGCAAGCTCGACAATTTCATCTCGGAGGTGACGAGCCTCAATGCCGGCGACATCGTCGTGCATGTCGATCACGGCATCGGCCGCTTCATCGGCCTGCAGACGCTCGACGTCGCCGGCGCGCCGCATGACTGCCTCGAGCTGCATTACGCCGCCGAGACCAAGCTGTTTCTCCCCGTCGAGAACATCGAGCTGCTGTCGCGCTACGGCTCCGACCAGACCGACGTCGAGCTGGATCGACTGGGCGGCTCGGGCTGGCAGACCCGCAAAGCGAAGCTGAAGAACCGCATCCGCGAGATCGCGGGCGAGCTGATCAAGATCGCCGCCGAACGCATGCTGCACGAGGCGCCGAAGCTGCCGGTGCAGCAAGGCCTCTACGACGAATTCTGCGCGCGATTCCCCTATGACGAGACCGAGGACCAGCTCGGCGCCATCGAATCCACGCTGAAGGATCTCGAAAAGGGCCGGCCCATGGACCGGCTGATCTGCGGCGACGTCGGTTTCGGCAAGACGGAAGTCGCGCTGCGCGCCGCCTTCGCGGTCGCGCTCGACGGCAAGCAGGTTGCGGTCGTGGTGCCGACCACGCTGCTCGCGCGCCAGCACCACCGGACCTTCAGCGAGCGGTTCAAAGGATTCCCGGTCAATGTGGCCCAGGCCTCGCGCCTGATCCCCACGAAACAGCTCAACCAGGTCAAGAAGGGGCTCACCGACGGCTCCGTCGACATCGTCGTCGGCACTCATGCGCTGCTCGGCAAGGCGATCAAATTCCGCGACCTTGGCCTGCTCATCGTCGACGAGGAGCAGCATTTCGGCGTCAGCCACAAGGAGCGGCTGAAGGCGCTGCGCGCCGAGGTGCACGTGCTGACGCTGTCGGCGACGCCGATCCCGCGTACGCTGCAGCTGGCGCTCACCGGCGTCCGCGAACTCTCGATCATTGCCTCGCCCCCGGTGGATCGCCTCGCGGTGCGCACCTTCGTCGCTCCGCATGATCCGCTGATGATCCGCGAGGCGCTGCTCCGCGAGCGCTATCGCGGCGGCCAGGCTTTCTATGTCGTGCCGCGCATCGACGACCTCGCCGAGGTCAAGGACTTCCTCGACAAGAACGTGCCGGAGATGAAGGTCGCGGTCGCGCACGGCCAGATGCCGCCCGCGGTGATCGAGGACATCATGACCGCGTTCTACGACGGCAAGTTCGACATCCTGCTGTCGACCACGATCGTCGAGTCCGGCCTCGACATCCCCAACGCCAACACGCTGATCGTGCACCGCGCCGACATGTTCGGCCTGGCCCAGCTCTACCAGCTCCGCGGCCGCGTCGGCCGCTCCAAGCTGCGGGCCTATGCGCTGTTCACGCTGCCGGCGCAGCAGAAGATCACGGCGCAGGCCGAGCGCCGGCTCACCGTGCTGCAATCGCTGGAGACGCTGGGCGCAGGCTTCCAGCTCGCATCCCACGACCTCGACATCCGCGGCGCCGGCAATCTCCTGGGCGAGGAGCAGTCCGGCCACATCAAGGAGGTCGGCTTCGAGCTCTATCAATCGATGCTGGAGGAGGCGATCGTCAACCTCAAGGCCGGCGTTTCCGAGCCCGCTGCCGACCGCTGGTCGCCGCAGATCACCATCGGCATGCCCGTGCTGATTCCGGACGACTATGTCAGCGACCTCTCGGTGCGGCTGTCGCTGTACCGGCGCCTTGCCGATCTCGACACCGAGGACGAGATCGAGAACTTTGGCGCCGAGATGCGCGACCGCTTCGGCGTGCTGCCGGACGAGGTGCGTTATCTCTTCAAGGTCGCCGCGATCAAGGCGTTCTGCCGCAGGGCCAATGTCGAGAAGATCGATGCCGGTCCGAAGGGGGCCGTCATTGCCTTCCGCGACAATTCCTTCGCCTATCCGGACCGCCTCGTGACCTTCATCCGCAGCCACGGCCAGGCCGCCAAGGTGCGGCCCGACATGAAGGTTGTGTTCCTGCAGGACTGGGAAACCCCGGAAGAGCGCCTCGCCGGCACGACGGAGATCATGCGGCAACTGGCGCAGCTCGCCGAGAGCAAGAAGGCGGCGTAAGCGGTTACGTTCAGCCAAGTGCGGCGCAGCGCACCGCACTTGGGCCCGAAGGGGGCGACATATCGTCACTTGCGGAATGACCAATAAATAGCCATGTTCAAATCTTCGAGTTTCGGCCGAACGACTTGGCCTCGCCGCTATTTGCGCGCCTGACTGATGACCCTCCCTCCAGATCTCGAATTCGCTGACCGCACCCCTGTGCGGCTCTAAAGACTTATCTATCTCAAAGGACGCTCCCCATGACGACGGGAACTGTGAAGTGGTTCAACGGCCAAAAGGGTTTCGGCTTCATTCAGCCGGACGAGGGAGGCCAGGATGTTTTCGTTCATATCAGCGCGGTTGAACGTGCCGGCATGAGTTCCCTCAACGAGGGTCAGAAGGTTTCCTTCGACGTCGTTGCAGACCGCCGGACCGGCAAGTCTGCTGCGGACAATCTGCGCGCGGCATAAGCTGCCGCAGCCGGCGCCTGTCGCTTTGACCATGGATGTATTGGCAGAGCTTCAGGTTCTTGCGACCCGCGACTGGTTTACCGGCCGCGGGTTTTTTGCACTGCATGCGCGGTGGTCCGCCCACCGCAACAGCTGAGGTTCGAGCGTGTCTGCGAATATCGAGTTAGATGAGGAACATGACGACGTCATGTATCCGCAGGTTCTGCCGTTCTTGTTGATCCACGTCGGATGTGTCGCGGCGATCTGGTCGGGTGTTTCGTGGCAGGCGGCCGGGCTTTGCGTCGCGCTGTATTGGCTGCGCATGTTTGCGATCACGGCCGGATATCACCGGTACTTCTCGCACCGGGCCTACGCGACGAGCCGGGTGTTCCAATTCGTCCTTGCCTTCCTTGCCCAGAGCAGCGCCCAGAAGAGCGTGCTGTGGTGGGCCGCCAAGCACCGCCATCATCACCTGCACTCGGATACGACGCAGGATGTGCATTCGCCCCGGCACAAGGGCTTCCTCTACAGCCATGTCGGCTGGATCTTCTATCGGCAGCACGACGGGACCGACCTGGTGAAAGTGTCGGATCTGGCGTCGTATCCCGAGTTGATGTGGCTGCACCGACTGGAGCTTTTGCCGGCGGTCGTGCTCGCGGGGCTCTGCTTCCTCATCGGCGGGTGGTCGGGACTCGTGGTCGGATTCCTCTGGAGCACCGTGGTTCTGTATCACGCCACGTTCTGCATCAACTCGCTCGCACATGTTCATGGACGCAAACGGTATGTGACGGGCGATGACTCTCGAAACAACTGGCTGCTCGCATTCCTGACGATGGGTGAGGGGTGGCACAACAACCACCACGCCTACCAGGCCAGCGCCCGGCAGGGCTTCTACTGGTACGAAATCGATCTGACCTATTATGTTCTGGTGGCGATGTCCTGGCTCGGAATTGTCTGGGATCTGAAGACGCCACCCATGCAGGTTCTGCGCAACGAGCATCGGCTGGGATCGCGCGCAATAAGGCAAGCGGCCGAGCAGCTTGCCGGCCGCTTCAATCCCGAACACATCGCGTCGGCGATCAAGACATCGATTCATGAAACCGAATTGTCGCTGCGGGACGCGCTCCTTCTGTTGCAGCAGCGTGCCGACTTGCGTCTGCCCAGCGTGCCGACTCGCGACCAGCTGCTGGCCGAAGCGCAGCGCATGTTCGCGAAGACGATCTCTCTGGAGGACATTGTCGACCGGGCCCACGAACTCCTGAGCGACTCCGTCAGCTTTCTCCTGGTCACTCCCGCCCAACCGGTCCACGCGAAATCGACGGCGAATGGTGGCGTTTAGCGCGGGCGATACCCATATAGGGGTATGACACATTGGCAGAAGTCCAGTCCGCGACAAGCACCCAGATCCAAGGCCGAACTCCGGGAGATGCTGACCGAAGCGGTCCGCAACACGCGCCCCGTCCTTGACCGAAACCGGGCGAATGCGCCGACGATCGCCGAAGGCCCGTCTGTTTCCAGTCAGGCGTTCAAGATCCTTCCGGCGGTTCGCTGACCGGGAGCAGGTGCTGCATGCGCAAGTTTCCCGATCCTACCGAACAAGAGCTGAGCGAGGGCCCGCAAGCCGTGGCCTTCCAGATCGCGAATGGGAATAGGCGGCAGAACTGCATCCTGCAGACGAACTTGCCGACCAAGATGCAGGCGCAGCGATATCTTCTCGCGAACTGGCCGATCGTCGAGAAGATGGCCCGCGACGCTCTCGCGCTGGGGAAGGTCGAGAACGGCGAGATCAGGCTCGTGATGCCGCCGATGTAATCGCATCGCGCTTCAGGATGCCGCCCGCGACGCATCCGCCGATAGTCGCGCCAGCAGCGACCGCGCCGTATCCGACGGGGACAGCGAATCCACACTGACCACGGGATCGCTGCGCATCTCGTGCTTGCCATTGGACGTGTGCCGCATCACCGCCGACAGACGGCGGGCGATCATGTGCGCCGTGCGGAAGTCGGTCTCCGCGAACACGACGATCACTGAACCGTCCTTCTGCGCCGTACCGAAATCCATCTGCCGCATCAGGCGGCTGAGAATCCGTGCGGCATCGAGCTGGGCACGGGAATTGCCGGGATCGAAAGCGAAGCGCGCGACCGAGAGGCCGCCGCCGCGGGCGAGCGCCTGCTCGACCGCCTTGGCAAAATCGCGGGCAAAGGCCTCGACCGTGAGCAGGCCGCTGCGCGGATCGAGCCAGCCGCCCGCATCGATCGAGCGCAGCGTGCGGCTCAGCTGCGCTTCCATCGCGTGCTGGCGGATCAAGGGCAGCGCATTGGCGGCGACCTTCGCAGGCTCGCCGGGGATCAGCTCGAGATTGGGAAGGTCGTAGGCCTGCGTCAGCTGGTGGGCGGTGACGACCACGGGCAGGCTGCGGAAGCGGGTGTCCTCGGCCAGCACTGTGAGGAATGCATCCGTCACGCGGGCGGTAAAACCTTCGGCGAGCACGACGCCGTCGAGGTCGCGGGTATTGAGATGCTTTGCGGCGGCCTCGATCGAGAGCGCGCCGACCACGCCGAAGCGCTCGCCCAGCGCGACGGAGAGCGCGGGATAGGCTGCGCCGCGACCGATCAGGAGCACGGTGGCATCGCGTGCGGGATCGCCCTCCGGCAGCGCGAGCTTCGCTTCCGGCAGCCGGCGCAGAACCGTTGCATGCAGTGTGCGCACGCGTAGCGCGGCACGGAGCCGCGCGATCAGGCGCTCGGGATTGCCGCCGTGCGAGGAGAAGGGCAGCGCGTTGTGCGGCAGCGTGCCCGCCGCATCCAGGGTCACAAAGGGAACGTAAGGCGATTGGTCGGCGATCTTCTTTGCGAGCGCCGTCACAGGCGGCTCGTGTTCGGCATGCATTGCACCGAGAACCGCGGCCGGCTGCACCTCGTCGACCGCGCGCGCTGCGCTGGCCCAATCCGTGTCGACGACGGGAAAGAGCCGGGCCTCGTCCAGCGCGGCCACGAAGGCGGGGCGCTGGGCATCGGACACAAACAGGATCGGGCCCGCCTGGGACATCGACAAACTCTGATCACGCGACAGATGCCGCGCAGCCTAGTTCGGCCGCCTTAATGCAGCGTCAACGGAACGGGCAAAACTGTGCCTAGACCGAGCCGGAGCGGTCGCGAAAGGCCTCGACCATCAGGGGGTTAAGCCCGAGCTCGCTGAGCGCCTCGCGGGCGCGGGCATTGTCCTGGGCGCGTCCCGCCAGCCGGTGACCCGAGAGGCGGTCGGGCAGCGCCGTGAGCAGGGCGCCCTGGCCGAGCCGGCGCGCCCATTCCTGGAGATCGTTGGAGAGGAAGCGGTAGCCGCCGACGGCCATGATGCCGGAGGGCGGCGCAGTGATGCAGATCGCGCCGCTCGGTCGGTCGAGCCGCGCGGCGTAACCGGTGTCGACATAGTCGCGCGGCGGCTGCGCGGTCAGCGTCTCGCCGACCGGCTGCGGCGGGGCGTAGGCCGCGATCGGCACCATCGCGCCGCGCAGGCCGAGCGTGCCCTTCGGCGTCAGCAGGATTTCCCCGGCAATGGAGGAGCCCGACTGCTCGCGCGGGGCGCCGTGCGGCCCTGGCATGACCGGCACCGGCATGCCGTCCTCGCCGCGGCGGGTGCCGAACAGTCCGGCCTCGCCGAACAGATAGACGTCGGTCAGCGGCGCATGCGGCGCGATCCAGGCATCGCTCGCCGCGACCTGCTCGGGCGCGCGCCACAGGCCGATGACGTTGCGCAACGAGGGCATCCGTGCCGCGAGGTCGGCGTCACCGAGCCGCAACGCGAGCTGCGCCGGCGCAATCAGCACCTCGCATTCGTGCGCGTTGATCTGCTGCTCCAGCACCTCGTTCTCGAAAGGGTGATGCAGCGCCAGCGTGCCGCCCGAGAGCAGCCATACAGCGAGCGAGGAGGCGAGGCCCGCGAAAGACATCGGGGCGAACGCCGCCATCACGGTGGCTCCCTGCCGGATGTCGGCCTCCAGCGACATGGCGAGCCCCCCGGCGATCAGGCTGAAATGCGGCCGCGGCACCGGACGGAAGCCCTCGGCGGTGACGTCGAAGGAGATCATCGCCGCCTTGCGGCCGTCCTGGATCACGGCGCGCGTCAGGCCGGGCGGGCGCGCGAGGACGTCGTCGAGCGACGCCATGCCTTCCGGCAGATCGCCTCCGAAGCCGCAGACGTGACGGATGGAGAAGGCTTCGGCGGCCGCATGCATCGCCAGGTCGGCATAGCTGACGCCGTCGACCGTGCTCATGGTGACGATGGCGCGCGCAGCGGTGCGGTTGAGCGCGGCGGTCAGTTCCGCATGCCGCCAGAGCAGCGGCAGCACCGCGACGACGAGGCCGGCGCGATGGGCGGCGAGCACGGTGAGCACGAACTCGACGGTATTCGGCAGCTGGATCGCGATGACGGAATTGGCCGGCAGGCCCGATTCGACGAAATGTGCCGACAGCGCCTCGATGGCCGTGTCGGCCTCGGCATAGGTCATCCGCCGCGGCTGGTGCCCGGTCACGCGCGCCTTGTTGAGGGGATCGAGCAGAGCGAGCGCGTGCGGCTGCCGCATCAGCGTGCGCTGAAACAGCGTGTCGAGCGTCGGCGATATTGCTGGCTGGTTCACGGCGTCACTTTGCCTGATGAGCTTGCGGCTGCCCCTTCGCCCACCAGGTCTCCGGCAAATAGCCCGAGAGCGAGGTGGCCTTGGGCCGTTCTATCCGATTCCAGCGCGCGATCCATTGCTCCGATACGTTAAACAGCGGGATTGTGTAGAAGCCCGCGATCAGAGCGCGGTCGAGCGACCGCACCGCCGGGACGAAATCCGTATGTTCACGGGCCTCCAGCAGGGCGGCGATCATGGCATCCACCGCGGGATCCCTGGCGCCCATGTAATTGCGCGTGCCGGGATTGTCCGCGGCAGCACTGCCCCAATAGAAATATTGCTCGTTGCCGGGCGAGAGCGACTGGTCCCAGCGGTTCTGGATCATGTCGAACTCGTAAGCGAGCCGGCGCTGGTCGAACTGCACGGGATCGACCGAGCGAACGGTCGGCTCGATGCCGGCGCGCTTGAGGTCGCGCTGGAAGGCGAGCGCGATGCGCTCCTGGTCGCGGGTCGACACCATGATCTCGAAGGTGAAGGGCGCCTTGGTCGCGCGATTGCGCAGCACGGTGCCGTCGAGATCGTAGCCGGCCTCCGACAACAGCTTCAGCGCGGCGCGCAGCGTCGTGCGGTCGCGGCCCGAACCGTCGGTGACCGGCAGGCGATAGCTGCCATCCATGATATCGGGCGGAATCCGTGCGGCGAACGGCTTGAGCAGCTCGCGTTCGCGTGCATCCGCCGGGCGGCCATAGGCCGACAGGTCCGAGCCGGCGAAATAGCCGGCAGCGCGCGAATAGAGCCCGAAGAAGTAATTGCGGTTGACCAGCTCGAAATCGAACAGCAGCGTCAGGGCCTGGCGCACCCGGATGTCGGCGAAGATCGGACGGCGGGTGTTGAACACCAGGAATTCGGAAGGTTGCGGCAC
Organism: Bradyrhizobium diversitatis; assembly: GCF_016031635.1. Taxonomy (GTDB): domain Bacteria; phylum Pseudomonadota; class Alphaproteobacteria; order Rhizobiales; family Xanthobacteraceae; genus Bradyrhizobium; species Bradyrhizobium diversitatis. The sequence continues at coordinate 200,080 of NZ_JACEGD010000011.1, read as the reverse complement.
GCCGGGCTTGGCGGTGTCGCGGATCACTTCGCCGCTCCGTGCGGCCGGAAAAACGTAGCCGTCGTGCCAGCGCAGCGGCTCGTGCTCGATGCGAAAATCGTAGAGGCCGCGCTTGAAGGCTTCGAACTGGCCGTTGGCCTCGCGAAAATAGTCGAGCCGGATCTCATCGAAATTGTAGAGCCCGCGATTGATGGCGAGGTCGCGGCCCCAATAGTCGGGATTGCGGGTCAGCGTCACGCTGGCTCCGGGCTTCACGGCTGTCACCCGATAAGGGCCCGAGCCGACCGGCGCCGTCAGCGTCGTCTCCTCGAAGGCCGCGACGTCGACTGCGTGCTTCGGCAGGACCGGCATCAGGCCGAGAATCAACGGCAGTTCGCGGTCGTTGGCGCCTGTGAGATCGAAGCGGACGGTGAGGGGATCGGTCGCCCAGGCCTTGGCAACTTTGGCGTAGTACTGCCGGTGGTTGGGGCGGCCGTGGTCGCGCAGCAGCTGCCAGGAGAACAGCACGTCCTCGGCCGTTACCTGCTTGCCGTCGGAGAAGCGGGCGCGCGGATCGAGGCGGAAGGTGACGAAGCTCCGCTCGTCGTCGGTTTCGACCGTCCTGGCGAGCAGGCCATAGAGCGTGAACGGCTCGTCATTGCCGCGTGCGAGCAGGCTCTCGACCACGTAGCTTCGCATCTGCTGCACGGCCAATCCTCTCACGATGAAGGGATTGAGGCTGTCGAAGGTTCCGAGAATCCCCCAGGTCAAGCGGCCCCCCTTGGGGGCGTCGGGGTTGGCGTAGGGCATGTGGGTGAAGTCGGCCGGCATCGCCGGCTTGCCGTGCATGGCGATGGCATGAGCCTCCTCAGCCCGGGCGGCGCCTGCCGAAAGTCCGGTGACCACAGCAAGGGCGAGGGCGAGGACGCAGAGGCGGACGCCGAAGCCTTCGAGGAGGCGCTGGAACATGAACATCGGCACACGGTGATTCGACGACCGGCGGGACTGAATCCTATCACAGGGAATTTGGTGGGGCGTTGGCGCCAAGCCGGCCAAAGGCGGTTGTCGGCATTGATCTTTTCGTCGGCCACGTTAAAAGGCGGGCAATCGCGCAAGAGCGTCGAGCCCGTCACCTATCCGCCTCAATTGACGGGGAGAGAGCCGCGCCCAAGGCGGCCAGGTTCGGCGCTTCGGAGCGGTTCGGGCACTTCCCGTTCAGAAAGGGTTTTCCGCAATGAATTTCCGTTACTTGGCCGCGTCCGTCCGGCCGCGCGGGCGACTTCTCGCCCTGTTGACGGCGACGGCGTTGGCCATTCCGTTTGCCGCCGAGGCCCAGACCCCTGCGCCAGCCCCGGGCGCACCCAAGGCGGCTCCGGCCCCGAAAGCGGCTCCCAAGGCTGCCCCCAAGGCTCCGGCACCGGCAGCGTCTCCGCAGGCCCAGCAGGCTCCCGCCCAGGGCGCTCCCGGGCAGCAGGGCGCGGCCCAGCCCGCTGACCAGCAGATCCAGCTGATCTACGCGCCCTGGACCAAGTTCTGCCTCAAGGGCCAGGACGCCAACGCCAAGCAGGTCTGCTTCACCGGCAAGGACGGCCGCATCGAGTCGGGCCAGCCGGTCATTGCCGCCGTCATCATCGAGCCGGAAGGCGAGCCCAAGAAGATCCTGCGCGTGACGCTGCCGCTCGGCATGCAACTCGTGCACGGCACCCGCATCATCGTCGACAATAATCCGCCGCTGCAGAGCCCGTATGTGATCTGCTTCCAGAACGGCTGCATGTCCGACTACGAGGCCTCGCCCGAGCTCATCAACAACATGAAGAAGGGCCAGAATCTCGTTGTCCAGGCGATCAACGCCAACGGCGCGCCGCTGACCCTGCCGCTGCCGCTCGCCGGCGAATTCCAGAAGGCCTATGACGGTCCGCCGACCGACCCGAAGGTGTTCGAGGAAAACCAGAAGAAGCTTCAGGAAGAACTTCAGAAGAAGGCCGACGAGCAGCGCAAGAAGCTCGAGCAGCAGGGTGGCGCGCCCGGGGCACCTCCGACTGCACAGAAGTAATCAGGCCAGATTCCAATATGAAAAAGGCGCTCGTTTCGAGCGCCTTTTTTGCTAGCCGCCCACCGGCGACGATCAGTTCAGTGATGAGTTGCGGGGGCGATAGCCGCCGGCCTTGTCCTTGATGAAGATCTCGGCGACCTGGGAATGCCGGACCGGCTCGCCGGAATCGTCCGGCAACAGGTTCTGCTCCGAGACATAGGCGACGTATTCCGATTCCGCGTTCTCCGCGAGCAGGTGATAGAACGGCTGGTCCTTGTTGGGCCGCACCTCCTCGGGGATCGACAGCCACCACTCCTCGGTGTTGTTGAATTCGGGATCGATGTCGAAGATCACCCCCCGGAACGAGAAGATCCGGTGGCGAACGACCTGTCCGATCTGGAATTTCGCGGTCCGCGCTTTAATCATTCCCCGTCGATAGACCAGGATTGTGGCCGATGCTAGTGCCCTCGTCTGGAATTAACCTTCGATTCCGGGGCGGATAGCCCCCAAGCCTTCAGAAAACACTTCATCAATGGTCGATATCCTCAATCTGGCGTTGCCTTATTTTGGCTTGATCTTCGTCGGTTTCGCCTGCGGCAAGGTCAAATCCCTCCCGGAATCGGGCCTCGCCTGGATGAACTTCTTCCTACTCTACGTGTCGCTGCCGGCGCTGCTGTTCGCGATCATGTCGAAGACACCGTTTTCGGAATTGAATAACCCGCCATTCCTGATCGCGACCACGCTGTCGACGGTTGCCGCGTTCACGCTGGCGCTGGTCGTCGGCAAGGTCTTGGGCCGGCTGACGCTGCGCGAGGCGACGCTCGCGGGTCTGTCTGGCGGCTACGGCAATATCGGCTACATGGGGCCGGGTCTGGCGCTCGCGGTGCTGGGGCCGAAGGCGTCGGCGCCGACGGCGCTGATCTTCTGCTGCGACAGCATCTTCCTGTTCACGATCGTGCCGCTCTTGATCGAACTCTCCGACCGCGACCATCCTTCGCTCGTGCACGCTTTCGGCGTCGTGCTGAAGCAGATCGTGCTCAACCCGCTGATCATGTCCGCCTGCTTCGGCGCGGCTGTGGCTGCATTGCATATCGAGCTGCCGGTCGCACTCGACCGCACCATCACCTTCCTCCAGAACGCAGCCGCTCCGACCGCGCTGTTCGTGCTCGGTGTGACCGTGGCGCTGCGTCCGTTCGATCGGGTGCCGTGGGAAGTGCCTGCTGTGATCGCGGTCAAGCTCCTGATTCATCCGCTCGCAGCGTTCGGCCTGATGCTGGCGTTCGGTCCGTTCGCACAGCCCTGGGCGGCCACCGCCGTGCTGATGGCCTCGCTGCCGCCGGCGCTGAACGTGTTCGTGATCGCCCGGCAGAACGATGCCTGGATCGAGTCCGCCTCCGTCGCGGTGCTGCTCGGCACCTTCGCCTCGGTGGTCACGCTGACCAGCGTGATGTGGCTGCTCCAGACCGGACGGCTGGCATTTCCGTGAGGAGGCTTATCGCCGCCAGGTCGGCGTCAAGCCTTCGCGCATCGCAAAACGCCGGAGCGGGCCGATGGCGCCGAGCAGGTGCATGCCGACGGCGCGGACCGGCTGGAGCGGCAGGAAATCGTTGAGCAAGGAGCGGTTGGCGATGTCGATCGCAAAGGTGCGGCTCAAAATGTCCGGCCGCCGCGCACGGTCGTAACGCCTGAGGATCTCGTCCGCGCCGGGATCCTGCCCCGAGGCGATGGCATCGTTCGCGAGCCGGGCAATGTCGGCGGCGTCGCGCAGGCCGAGATTGAGGCCCTGGGCACCGATCGGCGGAACCACATGGGCGGCTTCGCCGACCAGCCCGATGCGGTCGCAGCCGAAGGATTTTGGACGTTCGATCGCGAGCGGGAACAGGTTGCGGCCGGGCTCGACTGTCATGCGGCCGAGGATCGAATGCGACTGCTTCTCGATCGCGCCGGACAGCTGCTCGTCGCTCAAGCCGCGAAGCCGCTCGGCGTCCGCGGGCGCCGAGACCCAGACGATGCTGGAGCGGTCGCCGGGCAAGGGCACGAATACGCAAGGCCCGTGCGGCGTGTGGAACTCGGTCGAGACATTGCGATGCGGCCGTGCGTGGCCGACGTTGAAGGTCAGGGCGGTCTGGTTCAGCTCCCGCCGTGTCACCTCGATGCCGGCGGCCTCGCGGCACAGCGAGTGCCGGCCGTCGGCGCCGACCACGAGGCGAGCCGAGAGAAATTGTCCGGAGGCCGTGCGCACCGCGACGTCGTCGGCTTCGATGACGACGCTCTCGGCCTCGTCGTCGAAGCGGACGAGGTTGGGCAGCTCGCCCGCGCGCTCTTCCAGCGCCAGCATCAGCGAGCGGTTGTCGATGTTGTAGCCGAACGCGTCGAGGCCGATTTCGTGACTGGAGAAGCGCACCTCCGGCGCACGGAACAGCCGGCCGGTGTCGTCGACGAGGCGCATGACTTCCAGCGCAGCCGCCTTGTCCCTGCAGCGCGACCAGACGTCGAGGCTTTCCAATAGATCGATGGAGGCGCCGAGCAATGCGGTGGTGCGATTGTCGGCATAGGGAACGCGCCGCGCCACCAGTGCAGTCCGGGCACCCGCCTGCGCCAGGGCGATTGCCGCGGCAAGGCCGGCAGGTCCGCCGCCGATCACGGCCGCGTCATGGAATGTCGATGCGTCTGTCATGGAACGACATTTGACACGCCGGGCGGCAAATTCAAGCCCACCTATATTTCCCTGATTTTATCGCGAATTGTGCGATCGTGCGCCGCAATGGCGGATGTGCAAACCGGTCGCATTCTGATAGCAGAAGCCATGGATACGCAGCAGGATTCCCTGAAGCCGAGACCGGCGATCCGCGCCGCAGCCTTCTCGGTGCACATCTTCACCGCGTTCGGCGCGGCGATCGCGCTCCTGGCGATGCTGGAGGCCGTGCGCGAGCACTGGTCCGCGATGTTTCAGTGGCTGGGCGTCGCCCTCATCATCGATGCGATCGACGGGCCGATCGCGCGCCGGCTCGACGTCAAGAACGTGCAGCCGAACTGGTCGGGTGACGTGCTCGATCTCGTGGTCGACTTCGTCACCTATGTCTTCGTGCCGGCCTACGCGATCGTGGCGAGCGGGCTGTTGCTGCCGGTCGCGGCTCCCTTGCTCGGCGTCGCCATCATCGTCACCAGCGCACTATATTTCGCCGATCTGCGCATGAAGGCCGACGACAATCATTTCCGCGGCTTCCCGGCGCTGTGGAATGCGGCGGCGTTCTATCTGTTCCTGCTGCACTGGCCGCCGCTCTGGTCGACGCTGCTGGTGGCCGCACTCGTCGTGCTGACCTTCGTGCCGTTCCACGTGCTGCATCCGGTCCGCGTCGTGCGGCTGCGCTGGCTGACGATGTCGCTGATCGCGATCTGGGCGGTCCTCGGCCTCTACACGCTGGCGATGGATTTCCGCGTCGGCACCGGCGTGACCGTCGTGCTCTGCGCCATCGCGCTCTGGATCAGCTTCAGCGACGCCTTGATCCGCCTGGTGAGATCCTTGGCGAGATCCTTGGCGTGATGCACCTGTTGACCAGCCCGGAAGCCTGGGCAGCGCTGCTTACCTTGACGGCGCTCGAGATCGTGCTCGGCATCGACAACGTCATCTTCATCTCGGTGATCGTCTCGCGCATCCCGGAGCAGCAGGCGTACCGCGCCCGCCAGATCGGGCTGGCGCTGGCGCTGGTGTTCCGCATCCTCCTGCTCAGCGTGCTGGTCTGGCTGATCGGCCTGACTGCGCCGGTGTTCTCGTTTGCAAGTTACGACTTCTCCTGGCGCGACCTCATCCTGATCGGCGGCGGCCTGTTCCTGATCGCCAAGGCGACGCACGAGATTCACGCCGAGGTCGAGGCCGATGACGGCGAGGGCGACCACAAGTCCGGCGGGAGCGCCTTCTTCTGGGTGATCGTCCAGATCGTCGTCATCGATATCGTGTTCTCGCTGGATTCGATCATCACCGCGATCGGCATGGCGCAGGACATCGAGATCATGGTCGCGGCTGTCGTGATCGCATGCCTGATCATGTACATTTCGTCGGGCCCGGTGTCGCGATTCGTCGCGGAGCATCCGACGACGAAGATGCTGGCGCTGGCGTTCCTGGTGCTGATCGGCGTTGCGCTGGTCGCGGACGGATTGGCGTTTCACATTCCACGCGGCTACATCTATTTCGCGATTGTATTTTCGGCGGCGGTGGAATTCTTCAACGTGCTGGCCAAGCGCAACCGCAGGAAGGCCGGCAAGTCGTCTGCTTGATCGTTGCGGCCGGCCCCGAGTTGACAAGGCTGGCGCGATGGCTTTCGCTCAGCCGCGAGAAGAGGAGGTCAAATGATGACCAAAGCCATCCGCGTGCACAAGGTCGGAGGCCCCGAGGCCCTGGTCTATGAGAGCGTCGACGTGCCGGCGCCCGGGCCGGGCGAGGTGCGCGTCCGCCAGCATGCGGTCGGCCTCAACTTCATCGACGTCTATTACCGCACCGGCCTCTACAAGGCGCCGGGGCTGCCCTTCATCGCGGGCAACGAGGCCTCGGGCGAGGTCGTCGCGGTCGGGGCGGGCGTCACGAATTTTCATCCCGGCGACCGCGTCGCCTATTATCACAATCTCGGCGCCTATACCGGCGAGCGCAACATCCCCTGGGAGAAGCTTGTCAAGCTGCCCGACCACATCACCTACGAGCAAGGCGCCGTGCTGATGCTGAAGGGATTGACGGTCTGGTATCTGCTGCACAAGACCTTCAAGGTCGAGCCGCATCACCGCGTGCTGATTCATGCAGCCGCCGGCGGCATCGGCTTGCTTGCCTGCCAATGGGCGAGGGCGCTCGGCGCGCATGTCATCGGCACGGTCGGCTCGCGCGAGAAGGCCGAGCTTGCGGAGGCCAATGGCTGCGATCACGTTATCCTCTACAACGAGGAGGATTTCGTCGCCCGCGTGAAGCAGATCAGCCGCAACGAGGGCTGCGACGTCGTCTATGACGGCGTCGGCAAGGCGACGTTCCCGGGCTCACTGTCCTGCCTGAAGCCGCGCGGCATGTTCGTCTCGTTCGGCAATGCCTCGGGCCCGGTGCCGCCGTTCTCGATCGCCGAGTTGAACAATCACGGCTCGCTGTTCGCGACGCGACCGAAGCTCAATGACTATGTCGGCACCCGCAAGGAACTGCTGGAGGGCGCCGACACCCTGTTCGCCGCCGTCATCAACGGCAAGCTGCACGTTCCGATCAACCACGCCTACGCGCTCAAGGACGCCGCCAAGGCGCATATCGATCTCGAAAGCCGCAAGACCACGGGGGCTTCGATCCTGAAGCCCTGAGGCGCCGGCGCGCGCACCCGCAATACGGCGATTTGTCGGTACGGTATCGGACCGTTCGCATCCTGTGCCCGATTGTATCCGCTTTTGCGGCGCATCAAGTTCTCGGGGCGGCCACGATTCGATCCTGATTGTGGCGGGTGGAATGCCGACGATCTGTTGCGGGGGCAATATGTCAAACACTGCAAAATCCGAATTCAAACATCCTGAGGCGCAATGCGTGGTCTGCTCGGCGCGGACGCCGCATCTGCACGAACGGCGTGCGGTCGCGGGGCGCATCGTCGTGCGATCCGTTTGTCTTGCGTGCAACTCCGAAAGGCCCTCGGACTCGGTCAAGAACTAGGCCTACGCCCGTCGATAGGCGTGGGCCGTACGCCCTTGGTCATGAAACGCAATGCTCGCACGCTCGCAATGGCAGATCAGTACGTTTCCGAGGAGTTGCGCGACTTCATCTTGGAGCGGATCGATTCCGTGGCACAGATCGAGGCGCTTCTTCTCATTCGATCCGATCCTCGATCGCAGTGGAGCGCCACACGGCTCGCGGAGCGGCTGTACATCAGCAAGTCGGAGGCAGCAGAGGCCTTGAGCCGCCTTTGCGCCTCCGAGCTGTTGTCCTGCACCGACGAAATCTACCGCCTTGAAGGCGTGCCCGATCAGAATCGGATGTTGATCGAGCAACTGGTGGAGGTGTACTCGCACCATCTTATTGCAGTCACGAACCTCGTTCACTCGAAACCTCGCAGGATCGGCTCATTCGCCGACGCGCTCAAATTCCGGAAGGGGTCGTGACCTTGTCCTCCGTCATCTATGGACTGTGTGCGCCGACATCGCTGATCAATGCCGCAGTCACGGTCAAGAACCGGTCGCATTGAAGTCATGCCGATCCGGCTCAGGGATTTCCTCCGCTTCGGCGTGTTCGGCGTTGCCGTCGCCCTGATCGTTGCGTTCGGCATCTCTCCGTTCACGGGTGGAGTCGTTCAGCAATGGTCGCGCAGCGATGTGGAGGCGCGTTCGCGGCTCGTCTTCAATGCGATCCAACCCTTCCTCGATCGAGACGTCGAGGATCAGTCCTGGGACCGCCTGAGCGATCTGTTTGGGCGCGTTGCGCAGGACAAGAAGATTCTCGCGGTCGGCTTTTGCAGCTACGCGGGCGCGCTGGTCGCGCCGACGCCGGAAATGCCGCCGAATTTCGGCTGCGACAAGATCGCGAGATCGGAAAACGAGAGCTTTGCGGACATCGCTGTCGGCGGCCGACGAATTCTCGTCGCGGCATTTCCCGTCAACGGTTCCAAGGGCCGATCCTATCTCGTGATCCTGACCGACTTGAGCTTTGCCAGCGCGCGCTCGAGCCAGGTCGTGGCCTATTTGCTGGCCTCCCTGGCCGGTGTCGTGCTGGTTTTGACCGTCGGCTCGATCATCTTTGCCGTGTTCATGCTCAGAAGCTGGATGAGTTCACTCAGGCGCGCGGTCGACGAGGTTCGTCTGGGGACGGCGCGGAAGCATCCTCCGGCAACCGGGTCGGCGCTTGATCGCGAGATTCACAAGCTGCTGCGGCGGACCGAAGATTTCAGCGTGGCGCATCAGATCGACTGGACTCCGAAAGCAGTGCAGGACCTGCTCCATGGCGTGTTGCCGGGCGCCGAGGTTCTGGTCCTCTCGAACCGCGAGCCCTACATTCATAACCGGACGGATCACGGAATTGTCGTCCAGCGTCCGGCAAGTGGGCTGGTCTCCGCGCTGGAGCCCATCATGCGCGCCTGCGGCGGCACATGGGTCGCGCACGGCAGTGGCAGCGCAGACCGGGAAACCGTCGACGCGAACGACAGGATCAGGGTTCCGGAGGGGGCACCCAGCTACACTCTGCGGCGTGTGTGGATATCCGAAGCAGAGCAGGACGGCTATTACTATGGCTTCGCCAATGAAGGGTTGTGGCCGCTCTGTCACATCGTGTTCGTGCGACCGGCCTTTCGAAGCGGCGACTGGCATATGTATCGGGAGATAAACCAACGCTTCGCCGATGCCGTCGTCGCCGAGGCGCGAACCGAAGATCCCGTCGTCCTCGTCCAGGACTATCATTTCGCCCTGGTCCCCAAGATGATCCGTCAGCGTCTGCCGAAAGCGACGATCATCTCGTTCTGGCACATCCCCTGGCCCAACGCCGAGACGTTCAGCATCTGCCCGTGGCGGCGGGAGATCATCGAGGGAATGTTGGGGAGCACGATTCTGGGATTTCACACCCAGTTTCACTGCAACAATTTCATCGAGTGCGTCGATCGCTTCGTGGAGAGCCGGATCGACCGCGAGGTGCAGGCTGTCAGCCTTGGCGGGCACGAAACCAGGATTCGCGCTTATCCGATCTCGATCGAGTGGCCTCCCAGCGCGCTCGCGAGCGTGCCGGCACGGGAGACGTGTCGGGCGGAAGTCTTCAGAGAGTTCGATCTGGCCGAGGGAACAAAGCTGATTGTCGGCGTCGAGCGCTTCGACTACACCAAGGGAATTCCCGATCGCATGAGGGCGATCGACGCGCTCTTGACGCGTGATTCCTCCTGGGAAGGGCGGCTTGCTTTCGTTCAAATTGCAGCCCCGACGCGAAGTAAGCTCGACACGTATTCCAGGCTACAGGCCGAGGCTGAGAGCCTTGCCGATGCGATCAATGCTCGCCATCCGGGCCGACAGACTCCCATTCGACTGGTCGCGCGGCACTATGAAGCGTCCGACGTGCTCAAGCTGTTTCGCGCCGCTGATGTCTGTGTCGTCAGCAGCCTGCACGACGGCATGAATCTCGTCGCCAAGGAGTTCGTCAGCTCCCGCGATGACAACGCCGGCGTCCTCGTTCTCTCCAGCTTTACGGGGGCCTCGCGGGAGATGTCGGAAGCCCTGATCGTGAACCCCTATGACACGGAGGAACTCGCGGCCGCCATCAAGCGTGCGATGAGCATGCCGCTGGACGAGCAAGCCGAACGGATGAAGCTGATGCGGCAGCAAGTCAAGGAGAACAACGTCTATCGTTGGGCCGGCACCATGCTGGTCGATTCCGCGCGAAGTCGCACGCGAGAGCGAATTCTTGCTTTGACGTCATCCGGCGAGAGCGCGCATGCCGGCGCGACGCGTGCGCGGGCACACTGGTCGCAGTCCCGAGAATGAAGCGGGTGAGCGGTTGATGCTGGCTCTCGGTCACGCTGGAGTTTCGTGTGTCGCGCCTGCGCTACTATGTCACAATGCAGCCCGGCGATCGAAGGCTAGTTTGCGGCGAAGTCGATGGTCGCTCCGTCTCGCAGACGACCATCTGCCGATTGCGATACCGGGGCCGGTGTAGGACATGTTCGATCCCGTTTCATCGAAACTTGTCGGCGGGGCGCATACGACGCCTTGCATGGTGCAGAATGCGATCCTCGCGACCTTGCCCGAGCCGCAATTCGAATTGCTACGACCGCATCTCAGGGCCGTCCCGCTGAAGCGGAACGAGATTCTCCAGGATGCTTTGCGCCATCCGGACGCTGCATACTTCATCGAGTCCGGAGTGGTCTCGCGTATGGTGCGAACGGTGAAGGACGGTCTGGTCGAAGTGGCGGTCGTCGGGAAGTTTGGCTTTGTCGGCGTATCGCTGGTGCTTGGTGCGGCGCAGACGGTCCAGAGGAGCATTGTCCGCGTTCCCGGCAGTGCGCTACGCATCGAAGCCGGCGCGTTCCGCGAGATCCTGCATCAAAGCCCCGAGATTCGCGAACACATGCTGGGATATGTCCAGCTGTTGATTGCACTGAACGCGCAGATCGCCCTGTGCAATGCGAGGCACGACATCCCCGAGCGCGTTGCGCGTTGGATGTTGCTCGCCCAGGATCGCATCGGGGGCGACCGCGTTCCCGTGACACACGGGGTCATGGCGGCCGCGCTCGGCGTGAGGCGCCCGAGCGTGTCGAAGGCCCTTTCCGATTTCGAGGCGAAAGGCATCATCGAGGGGAGGCGCGGGGCCATTCGCATCCGGGACATCGATGCGCTGCGCGGGGAGGCCTGCGAATGCGAGCGGATCCTGAAGGACAGGTTTCGCCTTTTCCGCGACATGCCCCATCATCGTCGCGTCATGTGACGGGAAGTCGTGTTCGAGCCGTTGCGCGCCACGTGCGACGGCGCGCCGGCTTGACTCAGTCATGATCGTGGTCCCGCGAGGGCTCGAACCTCGGACCACCGCGCCCGAAACGCGCTGCTCTATCCCCTGAGCTACGGAACCTTGCACCCTCGGTCTAAAGCGCGATGCGATCAGGATGAATCGTCATCGCGCTTTACGTTATTGTTTGAGCATGATCTTTTCGGAAAACCGCCGCGCACTTTTCCGGATCATGCTTTAGGCCACCCGGCGTGCCGCGCCGGCCTTGGTCAGGATGCCGTCGAGGCAATCGATCATCTCGGCGATCTCTGCCTTCGCGACGTTGAGTGCCGGCATGAAGCGCAGCGTGTCGAGTTGCGGCGCGTTCAGGAGCACGCCGGCTTCGAACGCCTGCGCGACGATGCCCGGCGCGATCGGCAGCTTGAGATCGAGCGCGAGCAACAGCCCACGTCCGCGTACGCCGCCGAGCCCGTGCCGGGCCGAGACTTTCTGCAACTCGCTTTCGAGCAGGAGGCCTGTCTCGGTGACCGCTTTCAGGAAGTCCGGCTTGCCGACCTCCTCGAGCACCGCGAGCCCCGCCGCGCACATGATCGGGTTGCCGTTGAACGTGCCGCCCTGGTCGCCATGCTCGAAGCAGGAGGCGCGCTCGGTCGCGAGCAGGGCGGCGAGCGGCACGCCGCCGCCGATGCCCTTGCCGAGCGTCATGATGTCGGGCGCAATCCCGGTGTGCTCGTAGTGGAAGAGCTTTCCGGTCCGACCCATGCCGGTCTGGATCTCGTCGAAGATCAGGAGCAGGCCGTGCGCCTCGGTGAGCGCGCGCAATTGCTGCAGGAACTGGTCGGTCGCGGGCCACACGCCGGATTCCCCCTGGATCGGCTCCAGCATCACGGCGACGGTGTTGTCGTTGATCAGCTTTTCGACCGAGGCGATGTCGTTGAGCCTTGCCTTCTTGAAGCCTGCGACCTTCGGCTCGAACAGCGGCTCGAACGCCTTCTTGCCCGAGGCCGACATCGTCGCCAGCGTCCGGCCGTGGAAGCCGCCTTCGAAGCTGATGATCTCGAACGCACCGCCCTTGTGCACGCTGCCAAATTTGCGCGCCAGCTTGATCGCGCCTTCATTGGCCTCCGCGCCGGAGTTGGCGAAGAACACCTGGTCGAAAGCACTGTTCTCGACGAGTGCTTGCGCGAGCTTGAGGCTCGGCTCGTTGTAGAAAGCCGGGCTCGGCGTCAGCAGCCGCTTGGCTTGCGCGCCAAGCGCGTCAGCGACCGCGGGCGGGGAGTGGCCGAGGCAGTTCACGGCCCAGCCCTGCACGAAATCAAGATAGCGCTTGCGGCTGTCGTCCCAGAGGTAGGAGCCGGCGCCGCGGACGAACACGGTCTTGGGCCGTGCGGTGATGTCCATCAGCGCGTCATACGGATGCGTGGTCATGTCGATCTCCTCTGGAGGCGGGTGGAAAACGGGCGCAAAAAGCAGAAAGGCCGCACCTTGCGGGTGCGGCCTTCTCGAAGACTTGAGCTGAATTCTAGTGGTTCAGCGGCGTCGTCGGACATGGCGCACCCTCTCATCGTCGCGGGAGCGACGACGGAGCATGGCGGTGCGCTGGTTGGTCCGGTTGATCATGGGGCGCGGCAATACATGTGATTGTGGGAGCTTGTCAAGCGGGCGTTTTGCCGAACACCGCGCCTCGCGTGCATCGGTCAGGTCAGGTGGGCGGCTTCCTCGGCGTCTTCGTCGCCCCAATCCGCCTCCGCTATCGCGGTGTCGATCAGTTCGCCGCGCATCAGCTTGAGCGGCGAATTCCAGTACAGCGCGATGTTATGGAACGGGTCGGTCAGCACCTTGAACGCCCATACCAGGCCGGTCGTGAGGTCGCGCGTGACGAAGAGCTGGAGCATGCGCGCCAGTCCGCCGCCGATACCGATCGCGAGCCAGAGCGTGCCGACATGCCGGATGAAGTCGAGACGCCCGGCCGGCGCATCGAAAAGTCCGAACAGCGTCGGATGGAAATACAGCGCGATCGGCGCGCTGCCCCAGACGAAGAGCAAGATGATCTTGCGGGTCTGGTTGTAGCCGACCTTGATCGCTTCCTTGTACTCGTTGCTGACGTCGTTGACGGCGTCATAGCCGTTCGGCTCGAAGAAGAAATGCCCGGTCTGCCGCGTCAGCATCGCAAGCCAGCCGACGATGCCGGCGAGCGCGGGGTCTACGAACAGCAGCGCGTAGCAGAACAGGAAGATCACGGCGCTGAAGAGATGCAGTGTCTGGTTGACGGTGCTCTGGTGGTAGAAGCGGTAATCGTCGAAGCGCTGTGTGCGCAGCATACCCGAGAGGCTCATCCTCGTTCCTCGCTCGCGTTGAAAAGCGCGGGCAGAGTTAGGCCGAGTCCGTGACCTCTGCGTGAATGCACTATAGTGTCACAATACGCTCCGCTGGCTGTCTCGCGCGGAGCGCTGCGGCAGCCGAGACGACGAAGCGTGCGAATGAGGCCGACGCGGTTACCGGCGCGCGCATAGTCCGCGCCGGATACCGCTGGTTTCCCGCCATTTCATTGTCGCCGCGCAGAAACCATCGCGTCGCTGGCGCGTTTGTGATCGAGGTACGCGAATTGGTTCGAACCGGACGCACGGCGGCTCGGACCAAGAGGGCGGGACCAACGAAACAGTTTTCAGCCTTGTCCGACACGCCTTATCCGATCGACCTCGACAGCATTCGCGGCGCATTTCCGCCGGGGATCGAGACGCCGCGGCTGCTGGTCGACTTTGCCGGCTGGCTCGAGGGACGTCCCTGGGGCAGCGTCGGCTGCTTCGCGCTGCAAGGCCAGTTCGCAGATCATGCGCCGATCGTCGACGGCAGTCCCCTGCGCGACAGGTTCTCGCTGTTCATGCGATTGGCGGACGGCTCGGCCGTGGGTGGCTGGTATGGTGCCGGTCTCGACCGCGACGATCCGCCGATCGTGGGGCTGGGATCGGAGGGCCACTACGAACTGCTCGCGCCGAGCCTCGATGCTTTGCTCGGCAAGCTCACATCGCAGGCCTTCGACCGCGCCTGGAGCGATCTGCGGCCGCATGAGGATGTCGCGTGTCAGACGGTCGAGCTCGCGCAATGGCTCGCCGGGCAGCCGGCTGGCGACAAGTCGACAGCTGAAGAAGGTGCGCCGGACCTGCCCGACTTCCGCGGCTTCGTCGAAAAATGGAGCAGGGATCGCGAGGACTATTGGGCCAATCACCGCTTGATGGCCGAGCTCGGCTGGCGGCTTGCCGCGCATCTGCCCAAGGGCAAGAACGCCTGGGACAAGACGCATTTCGACGTCGCGATCGTCGGCAAGCAGTACGAGGCGCGCGTCCTGTCGCGCGGGCCGCAGCCGTTCGAGCAAGCCGCCTCGATCGAATCCCTGCTTCGCGATCTGCGCGAGGAGATGCGCCGCGCGCAGCCCGAACTCGGGCTATGGTATGCGATGAAGTTCGGCCTCTATGCCGACGGCCGCGTCATGCCGAGCTTCGAATACGATGTGCGCCCGACCATCGACGGCGAGCCTGCGCTGCTATCCGAAGCGAAGGCTGATCTCGCCCGCGCTCCAAGGCCGGAGCGCTGGGTGCCGAAATGGCTGGCGTGACTACATCCACATCGCCGTTTCGAGTGCAGCGAACCCGAATGTGACTCCGTCATCCTGAGGTGCTCTGCTTGCGATGCGGACCCATCGCAAGCAGAGCCTCGAAGGATGAGCGGCCGGGATGCAGCCGGGCCGTTATCCTCGAGGCTCGCCCTACGGCGTAGTTGCGCCGCAGAGCGAACGCCTTAGGATGACGGTGATGGAGGGGTAATCTCGCGTGGCTGATTGCCGCGAGCGAAGCAACCTCCGCGAAAAGATACTGATTGCTTCGCCGCGCTCGCAATGACGGAACGCCCTCAGAACCCCGCGACGCTGCCGTGCAGATCGTATTGGTCCGCGCGCTCGATCTTGGCGGTGACGATCTCGCCGACGCGCAAGGGGCGGCGGCTGGTTAGATAGACCGCGCCGTCGATCTCCGGCGCGTCGGCCTTGGAGCGACCTTTGGCGACGGTCGGGCCGACCTCGTCGATGATGACCTGCTGGCGCGTCCCGAGCTTGCGCTTCAGCCTGCGCGCCGAGATCTTCTGCTGGCGGGCCATCAGCGCGTTGTAGCGCTCCTGCTTGACCTCTTCCGGCACCGGGTTCTCGATCGCGTTCGACGTTGCGCCGGCGACCGGCTCGTACTTGAAGCAGCCGAGACGATCGATCTCGGCCTCATCGAGCCAGTCGAGCAGATAGGCAAAGTCAGCATCGGTCTCGCCGGGAAAGCCGACGATGAAGGTCGAACGCAAAGCGAGTTCGGGACATTCCTCGCGCCAGCGCTTGATCCGCGCCAGCGTCTTGTCCTGCGCCGCCGGACGCTTCATCGCCTTCAAGACCTCGGGGCTCGCATGCTGGAACGGGATGTCGAGATAGGGCAGCACCTTGCCCTCGTTCATCAGCGCGATGACCTCGTCGACATGCGGGTAGGGGTAGACATATTGCAGCCGGACCCAGGCGCCCAACTCGCCGAGCTCGCGCGCGAGGTCGAGGAATCTGGCGCGGACCTGGCGGTCCTTCCACGGGCTCTCTGCATATTTGAGATCGACGCCGTAGGCGGAGGTGTCCTGCGAGATCACCAGGAGCTCCTTGACGCCGGCGCCGACCAGGCGCTCGGCCTCGCGCAGCACGTCATTGGCCGGGCGCGAGACCAAGTCGCCGCGCAGCTTCGGGATGATGCAGAAGGTGCAGCGGTTGTTGCAGCCCTCGGAAATCTTCAAATAGGCGTAGTGGCGCGGCGTCAGCTTGATGCCCTGCGGCGGCACCAGGTCGAGATGCGGATTGTGCGCGGGCGGCAGCGCGCGATGCACGGCATCGAGCACGCTCTCGTATTGCTGCGGACCGGTGATCGAGAGCACGCCCGGATAGGCCTGCTCGATCGCTTCCGGTTCCGCGCCCATGCAGCCGGTCACGATCACCTTGCCGTTCTCGGCCATGGCCTCGCCGATCGCCGAAAGCGATTCCTGCTTGGCGCTGTCGAGGAAGCCGCAGGTGTTGACGATGACGATGTCGGCCCCGTCATGCTTGCGGGCGAGCTCATAGCCCTCCGCGCGCAGGCGCGTGATGATGCGCTCGGAATCCACCAATGCCTTGGGACACCCGAGTGACACGAAGCTGACCTTGGGCGCAGCCGTCTGATCCATATCTGAACTGCCTGATTGACCGGCCTGAGCTAGTCCCAATTGCCCATAATTACAACCCTTTGCAGGGCGTACCGGCGTGCTATGGATGAATCACCCGCCGCGAGTGAGCCATGAGCGCCGAACAGTCGCCCAAAATCGTGATCGTCGACGAGAGCCCTGTCAGGGCCGCGATCCTCGAGGAAGGGTTGCGGGACGCCGGGTTCACCCAGGTCGTCCATATCAGCGAGATGCAGAGCCTGCTCGCCCGTATTTATGCGGTGGACCCCGACATCATCCTGATCGACCTGGAGAACCCCAGCCGCGACGTGCTGGAGGCGATGTTCCAGGTCAGCCGCGCGGTGAAGCGGCCGATCGCCATGTTCGTGGACCAGAGCGATTCAGCCTCGATCCAGGCCTCGGTCGAGGCGGGGGTGTCCGCCTACATCGTCGACGGGCTGAAGAAGGAGCGCATCAAGCCGATCCTCGACCTCTGCGTGTCGCGCTTCAACGCCTTCGCCAAGCTCCAGGAAGAGCTGGAGCGGACCAAGTCGCAGCTCGAGGACCGCAAGGTCATCGAGCGCGCCAAGGGCATTCTGATGAAGGTGAAGGGCCTGACCGAGGACGAGGCCTATGTGCTGCTGCGCTCCACCGCGATGCGCGAGAAGAAGAAGATCGGCGAGATCGCGCAGTCGATCATCACCGCGTCGGAGATGCTGAAATGACCGTTCCCCTCCGCATCGGGTTCATTCCGCTGGTCGATGCCGCCGCCCTGATCGTCGCCGTCGACAAGGGATTTGCCGCAGCCGAGGGGCTCGACGTCGAGCTGGTGCGCGAGGTCTCCTGGTCCAACGTCCGCGACAAGCTCAATATCGGCTTGTTCGACGCCGCACATCTGCTGGCGCCGGTGGCGATCGCGTCCTCGCTCGGGCTCGGTCACGTCAAGGTGCCGATCGCTGCGCCCTTCAATCTCGGCATCAACGGCAATGCCATCACGGTGTCGCCGGCGCTCCATGCCGCGCTGATGGAGGTGATCGACGGCGATCGGTTTGACCCGATGGCGACTGCGAAAGCACTGGCGAAGGTCGTTGCCATCAGGCGCAAGGCAGGGGCCGAGCCGCTGACCTTCGGCATGACCTTCCCGTTCTCCACCCACAATTATCAATTGCGGTTCTGGATGGCCGCGGCGGGCGTCGATCCCGACGAGGACGTGCGCCTCGTGGTGCTGCCGCCGCCCTACATGGTCGACAGCCTCAGGAACGGCCATGTCGATGCGTTCTGTGTCGGCGCGCCCTGGAATTCGGTCGCGGTCGATCTCGGCATCGGGCATATCCTGCATTTCGTCTCCGACATCCTGATCCGTGCGGCCGAGAAGGTGCTGGCCGTCCGCCAGGCCTGGGCCGACAAGAATCCGGACCTGGTCGCGGCGCTGGTGCGCGCGGCCGTGAAAGCCGCCGAGTTCATCGAGCATCCAGCGAACCGCACGGAGGTGGCGCAGATCCTGGCCCAGCCGGAGCGGATCGGCGTCGATGCGGAGGTCATCCAGCGCACGCTCGACGGACGCCTCAAGATCTCGCCCGACGGCACCTTCCGCGAAAGCGGCCGCTATCTCCTCGTTGGGCGCGAGGGAGCAGGGCGCCCCGATCCGGTCCAGGCCGCCTGGCTCTATGCCCAGATGGTGCGTTGGGGGCAGACGGCCCTGACCCCGGACGGCGTCAAGACGGCAATGGCGGTGTTCAGGCCCGACCTTTACGACGCAGCCTTGGGCAGCACGGCGCCCGTTGAAGCTCCAGCGGCGTTCGGCGCCTTCGCCGGACCCGCCTTCGATCCCGACAACATCCGGTGGCATCTGGAGGCCTTCGAGGTCGGGCGCTGGAAGGCCTGATTCGGATCTGCTTCGTTTTCGGGCACGTAAGCTCGTTGGCTAATGTTTGGGCTGACTGCTCGAATTTCGGGAGAGCTCTCGGACCAGTATTTCCCATGGGCTGTCCTAATCACCTGATATTTGAAGGTTTTCTATGTCGATCGAGCTGGCACGCAACTTGAATGTTGCGCTGCGGCCAGCTTGTCATAGGTGCCTGCTGAGCCAAGTCCCACAGCAACGAAGCTGAACGGACCGTCGGGTTGCGAAGCGGGCTCTTGAGCCGGCCGAGTTCCCCGCGGGTCGCACAATTCCCGTCGAAGCCACTTTGGTGGCCGCAGGAGCTTCGTTACCGACCATGAAAATCGAAACGCTCTCAGTCGATTTCACCGACGAGCAGAAACGCTATCTCGAAGGCTTCACGACCGGCTTGCAGATCAGCCGGGTCGGCCGCGGTCTCGGCGCGGGTGCCGGCAAGGCGAATGCCGAGCCTGTTGGTCCCGATGCCGTGCACATCAAGGCGCAGGACAAGGTGATCGCGTCGGGCAAGAAGCTCGCCGACCAGGAGAAGTTCAAGCGCGACGAGCATCCCTTCGATGCCTATCCGCGGCTGCGCCAGCAGGCGCTCGACAACACCCCGCCGAATCCGGCGGACAATTTCCGCTGGCGCTATTACGGAATCTTCTACGTCGCGCCGACGCAGGATTCCTACATGTGCCGCCTGCGCATTCCGAACGGCATCATGAAGCACTGGCAGCTGTCGGGCCTTGCCGATCTCGCCGATGAGCTCTGCGGCCCCTACAGCCACGTCACGACGCGCGCCAACCTCCAGCTTCGCGAGATTCCGCCGAAGCATGCGGTGAAGCTGATCGAGGGTATCCAGGACCTCGGCCTGTGCTCGCGCGGCTCCGGCGCCGACAACATCCGCAACGTGACGGGAACGTCGACGGCCGGAATCGATCCGCAGGAGTTGATCGACACGCGGCCCTATGCGCGCGAGTGGCACTACCACATCCTCAACGATCGCTCGCTCTACGGCCTGCCGCGCAAGTTCAACGTCGCCTTCGACGGTGCCGGCAGGATCGCGGTGCTCGAGGAGACCAACGACATCGCCTTCACCGCCTACGAGGTGAAGGACGGGTTCGGCGTTGAGCCCGGCGTCTGGTTCCGCCTCGGCCTCGGCGGCATCACCGGCCACAAGGACTTTGCAAAATATTCCGGCATCATCGTCAGGCCGGAGCAGGCGACCGCCGTCGCCGACGCCATCGTGCGCGTGTTCATCGACCATGGCGACCGCACCAACCGCAACAAGGCGCGACTGAAATACGTGCTCGACGCCATGGGCCATGACGGCTTTCTCAAGCTGGTCGAGGAGCGCTTGAAGACGCCGTTCACGCGCGTGCCGGAAGAGGCGTTTCTCCCGCGCCCCGCGGCGGATCGCATGGCCCATATCGGCGTGCACAAGCAGAAACAGGCCGGCCTCAACTGGATCGGCGTATCGCTGACACTCGGCAAGCTCAGCTCCGATCAGATGCGGGGCCTTGCCAAGGTCGCGCGCGACCTTGGCGACGGCGAGATCCGCCTCACCGTCTGGCAGAACCTCTTGATCCCGGGCGTGCGCGACGAGAATGTCGAGCTTGCGGTCGCGGCGATCAAGCAGATCGGACTCGCCGTGCAGGCCTCGCACATCCGCGCCGGCCTGATCGCGTGCACCGGCAACGCCGGTTGCCGCTTCGCCGCGGCGAACACCAAGCGCCATGCTGCCGAGATCGGCGACTGGTGCGAGCCGCGCGTGGCGATGGACAAGCCGGTCAACATCCACGTCACCGGCTGTCACCATTCCTGCGCGCAGCATTACATCAGCGATATCGGCCTGATCGGCGCGCGTGTGCCGGTCGGCGAGGAAGATACGGTCGAGGGCTACCATCTCTTCACCGGCGGCGGCTTTGGTCCCGACGCCGATGTCGGGCAGGAGGTCTATCACGACCTCAAGGCCGAGGACGCGCCGAAGACGGTCGAAGCGCTGCTCAAGGCCTACATCGCCCATCGCTCATCTCCCGAAGAAACGTTCCTGTCTTTTGCGCGCCGCCATGACGGCGAAACGCTGCGCAAGCTTGCCGATGCACAGGTGTCCGCATGAACCAGATCACCCCTCCACCCAAGCTCGACATCATCCCACCCAGCGCACCGTTCTCGGACGCGCAACGCTCCTGGCTGAACGGCTTCTTCGCCGGCCTGCTGTCGCCCGACGTCGCAACTCCATTGTCGGCGGAGCAGGGCGCTGCCGTCATACAAGCCGGCGACGGCGACGATGGCGAGGCGCCGTGGCACGACCAGACCATGCCGATTGCCGAGCGGATGAAGCTCGCCGAGGGACGGCCCCTGCGTCGCAAGATGATGGCGGCGATGGCGCAGCAGGACTGCGGCCAGTGCGGCTATAATTGCCACGATTATTCGGAGGCGATCGCGAGTCGCAGCGAAGCACGGCTCAACCTCTGCGTTCCCGGCGGCAAGGAAACCGCGCGGATGCTGAAGTCGCTGTACGAAGAGCTCGACAAGGCCCCGGTGGCCAAATCGGCCGACAAGCCGGACGCGGCGGCGCCGGCCGTGACCGTGACGATCGCAGAGCCGGGCCGCTCGCGCGACAACCCCGTGACCGCAACCTTCCTGTCACGCCGCCTTCTCAACAAGGGGAAGTCGGAGAAGGAGACCTATCACGTCGAGTTCGATCTCTCCGACAGCAAGCTCGACTACGTCGTCGGCGACAGTTTCGGCGTGTTCCCGCGCAACGATGTCGGCCTCGTCGACCAGATCATCGCGCTGCTCGGCGCCTCCCATACGACGAAGATCAATGGCAAGACGCTGCGCGAGGTGCTGATCGGCGACGTCTCGCTGTCGCCGGCACCCGACACGCTGTTCGAGCTGATCTCGTTCATCACCGGCGGCGCGGCGCGCGAGAAGGCGCGGGCGCTGGCGCAGGGCGAGGATCCCGACGGCGATGCCGCCACCCTCGACGTGATGGCGGCGCTCCAGAAGTTTTCCGGCACGCGGCCGCATCCCGAGGCCTTCGTCGAGGCGCTGGAGCCGCTGCAGCCGCGACTCTACTCGATCTCGTCTTCGCACAATGCGACGCCCGGAAGGCTGTCGCTGACGGTGGACTCCGTGCGCTACGTCATCGGCAAGCGCAAGCGGCTCGGCGTCGCCTCGACCTTCCTCGGCGAGCGCATCAATGACGGCGACAAGCTCAAGGTCTACGTGCAGAAGGCGCACGGTTTCGGCCTACCGCAGGACCCGAAGACGCCGATCATCATGATCGGCCCCGGCACCGGCATCGCGCCGTTCCGCGCCTTCCTGCTCGACCGCAAGGCGACCGGTGCGCCCGGCAAGAACTGGCTGTTCTTCGGCCATCAGCGCAGCGATTGCGACTTCCTTTACCAGGACGAGCTCAACGCCATGAAGACATCGGGCGTGCTCACGCGCCTGTCGCTGGCCTGGTCGCGCGACGGCGAGAAGAAGTTTTACGTGCAGGACCGCATGCGCGAGGTCGGCCGCGAATTGTGGACCTGGCTTGCCGACGGCGCGCACCTCTACATCTGCGGCGACGCCAAGCGCATGGCCAAGGACGTCGAGCGCGCGCTGGTCGACATCGTCGCCCAGTTCGGCGCACGTTCGACCGACGAAGCCGTCAGCTTCGTCGCCGAGCTGAAGAAGACCGGCCGCTTCCAGGCGGATGTGTACTGACCGCTGCCGCTCACCCTTATCCGAGCCGGTTCCGACTGGCTCGGATTTGAACGAATAAGATTCTCGGAACCCGGGCCCTCAGAGAATTTACGTCTGCGAGACGGCCGCCTCGGAGGAGCCGCATCGCTATTTTTGCCATCATCTTGCCTCCCGCCCTGGTTGATCCCTCATACTCCCGCAAATGGGGCGTTGGAGATCGACCATGCGCGAACTATCGGCGGAAGCCAGGCTGCACTTCTACGCGCGCTCGCTCTCGCGGCAGACCCGGGCGAACGCCCATCATCTGGCGCTCTACAGCGCCTTTGCCGTCATCGCGGCGATCGTGTTCGGCACGCTCTCGGTGCATCCGTTCTGATGTCTCTGTGTAGGGTGGGTTAGCCGAAGGCGTAACCCACCACTGGTATGGCTGCTGCAGAAGAGGTGGATTACGCTTCGCTAATCTACCCTGCGGCACCCGAGTCTGATCACGTCCCGCGCCTGAACGGCGCGACCTCGATCCCCGCATCCTTCAACGCCTGACGCACACCGCGCGCAATCTCGACCGCGCCGGGCGTGTCGCCGTGGATGCAGACCGTGTCCGTGCGCATCTTGATGACCTTGCCGGTGACTGAAATCACCGCGCCGTCCTGCACCATGCGCACCACACGGTCGGCGATCGCCTTGGCATCGTGCAGCACCGCGCCGGGCTTCTTGCGTGAGACGAGGTTGCCGTCGTCCTCATAGGCGCGGTCGGCGAACACCTCGTGCACCATCGGCAGATTGGCCGCTTCGCCGGCCTTCACCAGCTTCGAATTGGCTAGCACGACGAAGATCAGGCTGGGATCGACCGCCTTGATGCCGGCGGCGATCGCCTTCGCCGTCATGTCGTCCTCGCAGGCGACGTTGGAGAGCGCGCCATGCGCCTTCACATGCGTCACCTTGTGGCCGGCCGCGGTCGCGATCGCCTGCAGCGCGCCGATCTGGTAGGCGACGAGGTTCTCGATCTCGGACGCCTTCAGGCCCGCGATCGGGTGCCGGCCGAAGCCGTGCAGGTCGCGGTAGCCGGGATGCGCGCCGACCGAGACGCCGCGCGCTTTCGCCAGCTCCACCGTCCGGCGCATGATGTCGGGGTCGCCGGCGTGGAAGCCGCAGGCGACGTTGACCGAGCTTGCGAGCTCGATCATGGCGGCGTCGTTGCCCATCTCCCACGCGCCGAAACCTTCGCCGAGGTCGCAATTCAGATCGACTGTCTTCATGGGTTGCTCTCCGCCTCTGGTCTTGTTGTCGCTTACGGCTCGGCCGTGACCTGCCAGGTCCCGGCATCGATCGCGCTGACCGCATGGCCCGCCACGTTAGCATCGCTGAGCGCCGCGATGTTGAGCGCGATGGTGTCGGAGGAGCGCAGGCGATCGGGCAGGCTGCGGATCAACCGTGCAAACTTGCGTACCTCATCCTGCGCCTCGGCCATGCTGACGACCTTGAAGCGGAACGCGGTTCCCGCCGAGGTCTGGGCGAGGCGGCCGACGTCGGCCGTAATCACGGTTGCGATCTTCGGATAGCCGCCGGAGGTGCCGCGGTCCATCATCAACGCGATCGGCGCACCATTGCCGGGGACCTGGATGCTGCCGTTGACGGTGCCGTCGGAGACGATGTTGTGGCCGTGCAGGTGCTTGATGGCGGGGCCTTCGAGCCGGTAGCCCATTCGGTCGGAGGTTGCCGATATCTTCCACTCGCTGTTCAGGAACAGCGCCTTGTTGGCCTCGTCGAACTCGTCATCCTGCGGGCCCAGCAGGACCCGGATCGGACCTGTCGCAGGCTTCGGCAATTCGATGCCTCGTTCCGGCGCACCGCTCGCAGCATCGACGCTGAACTCGTCGCCGGCCTGGAGTGGGCGCGGGTAGGGGCTGCCGAGGCCGGCGCGGGCATTGACCGCGAGACTGCCGAACACCGGCTCGCCCTTGATCGCGCCCTCGATCGCGAGATAGGTGAAGGCGCCGCCGCGGGCAAAACCGAGCGTCAAGGTCTCGCCGTCCTTCAGCGTCACCGATGTGTCCATCGCCACCGGGGTTCCGGCGATGTCCGCATTGCGCGGCGCGCCTGATATCCCGACGCGGACGGCGCCGTCGCGGGCAGTGAAGGAGGCGCCGAACGGGCCGATCTCCACGGCGGCCGCGAAAGGCTCGTTGCCGACCAGCGTGTTCGCTGCCGCGAGCGACAGGCGGTCCATCGCCCCGCTGACCGTCAAGCCGTAGCGCTGCGCGCCGAAACGGCCGCCATCCTGGACCGAGCTCGCAGGGCCGATGCTGGCGACGACGAGGCGGCTCATGCGTCCACCTGCTCGGCGACGATCTCGCCGGCTTCCGCGGCGCGGTCCAGGTCCGCGAACGTCTTGTGGTCGATGGCGAAGAACGTCACGCGATCACCGGGCTCGGTGAGGAAGGTCGGCTTGCGGTGGAGCTGATAGGTTCGCACCGGCGTGCGGCCGAGCAGATGCCAGCCGCTCGGCGCGGCGAGGCACTGGATCCCGGCCTGGATGCCGCCGATCGAGATCGTACCGGCCGGCGTCAGCAGCCGCGGATTCTGCCGCCGCGACATGTGCAGCGATTTGTCGAGGCCGCTGAGATAGGACCAGCCCGGCGTGAAGCCGATCATGGCGACCTTGTAGTCGCCACCCGCATGCCGGGCGATGATGTCGTCGGGCGTGGTGTTGAGCGCCTTCGCGACATCGTCGAGGTCGATGCCATGCTCGCCGCCATAGGCCACGGGAATGCGCCAGCGGCGCGCCCTGGTGACCGGCGGCAGCGGCCGGGTGGCGATCGGGAGGATCTTCTCGCCGAGCGCGTCGAAACCGATCTTTTCGGGGTCGTAGTGGACCAGCAACGAGCGATAGGTCGGCACGGTCTCGGTGATGCCGTCGATGGGGCTTGCTGCGAGCGCCTTGTCGAGCGCCAGCACGCGCTGGTTGGCGTCCTCGTCGATGGTGCGGCTGAACTCGACCGTGACGGCGCTGTCGCCACTGGGCAGAAGGCGGGGCGGGGAAAGCGTCGCGGCCATTGAGCTGTCGAAGAGCTGTCGAAATCGGACTTTTGGAAGTGCGCGGGCTCGACGCTGAGTTCCGCGTCACCCCTGCTTCGCGTAAATGCGCCCGCAAGTCCAATAAATTAATGCAAGGGGAGCCGATAAAGCCTTGTTATCGCGTCGCATAACAGCTCAGCGGCCCTGCGTAATTGGGACCCTCTTGGCCCTTGACGCAAGGGCTGCGGCTCGCAACATGCGCGCGTTCTTTCCCGCCTATCCGGAGCTCGTTCTCGTCCATGTCGCTGTCCCCCGAAGCCCGCAAGACCCTCGCCGGCATCACCACCGCCACGATCACCACGGTCCTGCTGAAAAAGGGGCTGCGCAATGTGTGGATGCGCGGAGCCCGTCCGCTCCGCCCGGGCCTGCCGCGCCTGGTGGGTCCGGCCTTCACGCTGCGCTTCGTGCCGGCGCGTGAGGATCTGGCGACGCCGGAATCCTGGTCGTCGCCGATCTCGACCCGCACCGCGATCGAGGCGATGCCGGAAGGATGCATCGCCGTGGTCGACGCCATGGGCATCACCGATGCCGGCATCTTCGGCGACATCCTGTGCGCGCGCATGGTCAAGCGCGGCGTCACCGCGCTGGTCACCGACGGCGTCGTGCGCGACGTCGAGGGCGTGCTCGGCACCAACCTTCCGGTATGGTGCGACGGCTATGCCGCGCCGCCTTCCGTCGCGGGCCTCACCTTCGTCGGCTGGGGCGAGCCGATCGGCTGCGGCGGCGTTGCTGTTTTCCCGAACGACATCGTCGTCGCCGACCAGGACGGCTGCGTCTTGATCCCGCAGGCGATGCTCGATCACGTCCTCGCCGAGGGTGTCGAGCAGGAGCGGATGGAGGCCTGGATCGTCAACGAAGTGAACAACGGCGCGGTGCTGCCGGGCCTCTATCCCATGAATGCCGAAACCAAGGCGCGCTACGCCGCGAGCAAGAAGTAACCGGGAAGAAGAAAGGTCATTTCGATGGAGATCACTGTTGCAGGCACGCGCCCGACCCGCCACGCGCCCAAGGAACACTTCACCGGCACTGTCCTGCAGGACCCCGTGATCATGGCGCCCGCGCCGGCACGGCTGAACTGCTCGCGCGTGTCGTTCGAGCCGGGCGCGCGCACCAACTGGCATCACCATCCGCTCGGGCAGACGCTTTACGTCATTTCCGGTGTCGGCCGCATCCAGTCCAAGGGCGGGCCGATCCGCGAGATCCGTCCCGGCGACACCGTCTGGATTCCGCCGGGTGAACTGCACTGGCACGGGGCATCGCCGACCAACGCCATGTGCCACATCGCCATGCAGGAAGCGCTCGACGGCGTCTATTCGACCTGGCTCGAGCCGGTCACCGACGCGGAGTACGGGGCGGCGGTAGGCTAGAGCCTCGTGTCCCGGACAAGCTGCAGCGCCGTAAGGGGATGCGGCGCCGAGCCGGGACCCAGAGCTGCCCTGTCACGAAGCGTTCTGGTTCCCGGCTCTGCGCGGCAACGCTTCGCGTTGCCACTTGCCCGGGACACGGCAATCTACATCCGATCTGCCGTCCACGTTCCCGCGCACATGGCGCCGCGCCACGTGCCGGAGCCCGAGCTGCCGCTGAGCCGGCCGAAGCCGACGGCGCGCTTGATGCCGGTGCTCAGGGTGACGTTGATGCCGCCGGCATCGGCGACGCGATCGGACGCGTTCACCTCGAGCTTCCGGGTTCACGCTTCGCGTGCCCCGGAATGACTCGGTATTGGAGAGTGCAAAGAACTCAGTTCACGCGTGTCCAGGTCTGGCCGCCGCAGAACATGCCGCCGAAGGCGCAGCCCTGCACACGCAGCCGGTCGGTGCCCTTCATCGCGATCGTGGAATCGTAGGTCGAGCCGGAGTTCGGATCGAGGATGCGGCCGGACCATTTCTGGTCCTTGCCGGGCTTCATGTTGATCAGGACTTGCTCGCCGTTCTGGTTCGATCTGCTGTCGACCGAATAGCCGCAGAGATTACTGCCGCATTGCTCGATGCGGACCTTGCCTTCCTTCTCCTCGGTGAGCCAGACGCCGAGCGGTGAATTGAGATCGCGCGTGGGCGCTGCTGCGGGAGCAGGCGGCGCGACGGCAGCCGCCTGGACGGGGGCGGTTGCCGGGGGTGGAGCGGGCGGAGGCGGCGCCGGAGGGGCCGCAGCGACGGCCGGGGCCGGCGGTGGTGTCACGGCGGGAGCTGCCTGCTGCGTGGCCGGAGCAGGCGCCGGCGGCGGCGCAGGCGGCGGCAGCACGGCAGTCTCTGCCGGCGCATTGCTGGCGGTTGCCGCCGGAGGCGGAGCAGGCGGTGCTGCTGTGGCAGCGGGTGCAGCGGGCACAGGTGCCTGCGCAGCCGCGGGCGGTGGGGCGACGGGAGCGGGGGCTGGCGCTGCCGGCGTTTGCGGCTCGACCGTGGCCTGCTGCGGCGCTTGCTGGCCCGGGGCCGTCTCGTTCTTCTTGGCCTTCTTGGGCTTGCTCTGGCCGGTGTTGTCGTAGACGCCGGGGATCTGCACCGTGCCGCGGTCCGGATCGATGCGGATGGTGCGCCCGCCATATTCGAACGTGTACTGCGCCTGCGCTGCGGTGCTCGCCAAAAGGAATGCGGCCGTGGCCAACAGCTTCCTCATTTCCGTCTCCTGAACAGGTGGTCCCGGACCGACGCTTACGCGCCGGCTCGCTCGCCAAAAGTGATCTAGATCACTGTCGTTGGTATGAGTCGTCTTCCGATAGTTCCGGGTTCAATAGGCCCGGAGCCGGTCCAAAGTTTGGCCAGGGCAAGCGACAGGAGGATGCGGCCACAAACGCCTAAAGCATAACCCGGAAAAGCAGCGGTTTTCCGAAAAGATCTGCTCAAACAACAATCTAAAGCGCGATGACGATTCATCCTAATCGCATCGCGCTTTAGTCGAACCAGGCGGCGTAGATCTTCTTGTAGCTGCCGTCTTCCATGGCAATGTGCAGCCATTGGTCGACGAAGGCTTTCAGCGCCATGTCGCGCTGGAGCCAATAGGCCTTCTCGGAGAAGTCGAACGGCTTGTCGGGATGGACCGCGCAGAGCACCCCGGCATGCTGCTTCTGCTGGTAGCGGGTTTCGGACGCGTCCGTCATCATCAGGTCGGCGTTGCCCTTGGCAATTTCGTCGAAAATCACGGTGTTGTCGGCGAAGACAGTGATCTCGGCATCCCTGATGTTGGCACGCGCGAAGCGCTCATTGGTCCCGCCGGGATTGACGATGATTCGGATGCCCTTCTTGTCGATATCCGGAAGCGTCTGGTACTTGCCGACGTCGGCGCAGCGCGCGATCGGGGTCTTGCCCTCGCGCATGATCGGTGTAGAGAACAAGCCTTTCTTCTGCCGGTCGAGCGTGACCGAGACACCGCCCATGGCGATGTCGAATTGGTCGGCCTCGAAATCCTTCATCAGCCTCGGCCAGGCCGTGGGCACGAATTCGACCTTGACGCCGAGCGCCTTGCCGAGGGCCTGCGCCATGTCGACGTCGAAGCCGCTGAATTGCTGCGTGGTCTTGTCCAGATAGGTGAAGGGCTTGTAGTCGCCGGTCATGCCGACCCGTAGCGTGCCGCGCTTGACGATCTCGTCGAGGCGCGAAGGCGCGGCCTGCTGAGCCTGCGCCGAGACATTCACCAGCAACGCCACGGCCAAAGCCGTCCAGAACCGAACGATCATCTCTTTTCCACCCATACCCGAGCTGTCATTGTGCAGCCCTTGAGCGGTGGATTTAGACCAGATGCCTCTCGGTGGCGAGGCAGAATTGAATTGAAGGGAATCCAGAGGTGACGATCTCGATGTACGAGGCCTCAGTCGGCCTCTTCGTGCCCTATTTGCGCAACCTGTCCGCGCTGCTCGACAAGGGCGTCGCTGATGCGGAGGCCCGCAAGTTCAATCCGACGGTTCTGCTCGGCATGCGCCTTGCGCCGAACATGTATGATCTGGCGCAGCAGGTCGGCGAAGCCTGCCGCCACGCCACAGTCGCTCCGGCCTTGCTGGCCGATCGCGACCCGGTCACGCTGCCCGTGCTCGAACACGACATGGCCGGGCTTCAGGCGCGCATCGCGACGTCGATCGAGTTCATCGAAAGCCTGCCGCGCGCGGACATCGACGCGGCGGCGGAACGGAGTGTCTTCTTCAGGTTGAAGAACGGGACCGAGCTGCCTTTCACCGGGCGGACGCTGCTGCTGACGTTCAGCATCCCGCAGTTCTTCTTTCACGTCACCACGGCCTACGACCTCTTGCGGCACGCCGGCGTCGAGCTCGTGAAGAAGGATTATCTCGGACGGCGGTAGAGCTTGATCCACACCTCTCCCCGACGGCGGGGTAATCGCCGATGAGGTGTGGGTTGTGGGGCTCCGACTGTTTCTACAGCGTCATGGCCGGGCTTGTCCCGGCCATCCACGCCTCTCCACGCAGCACAAAGAACGTGGATGCCCGGGCCTTCGCCGCGCCGTGGCGGCTTCGGCCGCGCAGGCGGGACAAGCCCGGGCATGACGACCTCTGCCAAAGGTTCAAATACGATTGCCCTGTCTCCGACGGGGAGGAGGTGCAGACACATCCGGTCTGCAAGCTGCCTTACGCTTCGCCCTTGCGCTCGTAGTCGGCGAGCGAGCTTCGGCCGGCGATCTCGCTGCGCAGCTCTTCGAAGCGACGATGTGACTCGTCCTCCCGCTCGTCAACGAAGCGCACGGCGGCCTCGCTCGTCATCGGGCCGCTGACCACGGGGGCAGATTGCTCGCCGATGGTCTCGTGGACGTAGAACTGGCCGTCATCGCCGCGATGGACCGTCCATTTGAGGCGGATCGCGACCATCGGGCCGGGGCCAACCTTGCTGTAGCCGTCCGCATCGGTGTGCTCCGGCACTAGCGGCTGCTCATCGACCATTGGATGCTCGTCGACCGCATGATGTTCTTCGGCGGACGGCTCCTCACCGACGACGACCATCTCGGTCTCCCGGATGGTCTCGGTCTCACGAATGACGAGGACGGGCTCGGGGTGCTCCAGGATGCTGGCGATGGTCGCGAGCGCGTGGTCGGTCGGGTCGATCTCTGACAAGGGTTCATCCTCCAGCTCGACGCGGCCGGCCAGTCTGTCCCACTGCCGCCGCGGCGGGTCTTATTACGCGCGCTTGATTAAGGCTGAGTTGGGGCTCGATTTGCACCAAAATGGGACGCTTTCTGGCACTCCGAAGGCGGGCGCACCCGACGCCCGCCCGGAGCTCGGCTCAGCCCAGCACGTCCTGATTGATGACGTTTTGCCGGATGGGATCGCCGTCCAGCACACTCAGGATGTTGCGCGCAGTCTGCTCGCTCATGCGGCTCACCGCCTCGACGGTGACGCCGGCCACATGCGGGGCCATGATGACGTTTGCCAGCGCAAACAGCGCGTTGCTGACCGGCGGCGGCTCCACCTCGAAGACGTCGATGCCGGCGCCGGCGAGCTTGCCGGAGACCAGGGCGTCGTAGAGCGCTGTTTCCTTCACGATGCCGCCGCGCGCGGTGTTGATGAGGTAGGATTTCGGCTTCATCCGCCCGATCCGCGCCGCGTTGAACAGGCCGACCGTCTCCGGCGTCTTCGGGCAATGGATCGTGACGAAATCGGCGTTGGGCAGCGCGGCGTCGAGGTCGGTGACGGGCTCGCAGCCGGCGGCCTTGATTTCGGCGGCTTCCTTGTAGGGATCGTAGACCTGGACGTTCATCTCGAACGCCAGGCAGCGCTTGGCGGTGCGAGTACCGATGCGGCCGAAGCCGACGATCAGCACGGTCTTGCCGTAGAGATCGAACGGCAGCATGCCGAGCCGGTCGGCCCATTTGCCGTCCCTGACACAGGCGTGCATCTCCTGCGCGCGCTTGGCCAGCGTCAGCATCATGAACAGCGCCGCTTCCGCAACCGAGGGCGAGTTCGCGCTGCCCGCCACCATCAGCGGCACCTTGCGGCGGGAGAGGGCGGGCACGTCGACGGCGTCGTAGCCGACGCCGATGCGGGTCACCACCTTCATGTCTTTTGATGCCTCGAGCTCGGTCTCGCCGAAGGCGGTGGCGCCGAGGGCCACGCCGTGGACTGGGGCATGGCTCTTCAGCAAGGTCTCGAAGTCCTTCGCCGAGATCAGGTTCGGAAACTCGACGAGCTCGATATCGTCCCGCTGGGTGAGGAGGGCACGTGCCCCTTGCGACAAAGTTTGTGTAATGAAAATCTTCTTCTTGTTGGTCGCCATCGCTCCCCTGCCTGCTCGCGTTTCTTCACAGCGTCACAACACGACGCCGGTCTCTTCATTTAGCAGGTGCATGTTGTTGAGGTCCATCGCCAGGCGCATGGGTGCCCCGTCCTTGGCGCCGGCATTGGGATTGACGCGGCCGCAGACCGGCGTGCCGTCGAGCCCGAAATAGACCAGGGTCTCCATGCCCATCGGCTCGGTCACGTCGAGCACGGTATCGAAGGTCTCGACCCCGGACTCGAGATGCGCGTGCGACTCGGTGAGATGCTCGGGCCGGAGGCCCAGCAGCAGCTTGTCGGTGCGTGGCAGCGCGTTGTAACGCGCGGCGCGGGCCGGCGGCAGCGGGAAAGCGATGCGGTCGGTGAGGCGGATCTGAAGCGTGCTGCCGACATCTTCGAGCCGGCACGGAATGAAGTTCATCGCCGGCGAGCCGATGAAGCCCGCGACGAAGCGCGTCGCCGGCTTGTGGTAAAGCTCGTTCGGCGTGCCGATCTGCTCGATCCGGCCCTTGTTCATCACCACCACCCGATCGGCCAGCGTCATCGCCTCGACCTGGTCGTGGGTGACGTAGACCGTGGTGGTGCGCACCTTCTGGTGCACCTTCTTGATCTCGATCCGCATCTGCACGCGGAGCTTGGCGTCGAGATTGGACAGCGGCTCGTCGAACAGGAAGACCTTTGGATTGCGTACGATGGCCCGGCCCATGGCGACGCGCTGGCGCTGGCCGCCGGAGAGCTGCTTCGGCTTGCGGTCGATCAGGTCGGTGATGTCGAGGAGGCGGGCGGCCTCCGTCACCCGTGCCTTGATCTCGGCCTTGGGGTAGTGCTTCAGGCGCAGCCCGAACGACATGTTCTCCGCGACCGTCATGTGCGGATAGAGCGCGTAGTTCTGGAACACCATCGCGATGTCGCGGTCCTTTGGCGGCACGTCGTTGACGACGTCGCCGCCGATCATGATGTCGCCGTCGCTGATGTCCTCGAGGCCTGCGATCATGCGCAGCGTCGTCGACTTGCCGCAGCCGGAGGGGCCGACCAGCACGATGAACTCATGATCGGCGATGTCGAGGTCGATGCCGCGCACGGCTTCGACGTCGTCGTAACGCTTGACTACCTTCCGCAAAGCAACGTCAGCCATCGAACTTCAGCTCCTCGTCATCAACCCTTTGTCGCGCCGGCGGTCAGGCCGGCAATGTAGTAGTCCATCAGGAAAGCGTAGATGATCAGCGGCGGCGCGGCGCCGAGCAGCGCGCCGGTCATGATCTGCCCCCAGTTGAAGACGTCGCCCTTGATCAGCGTGGTGGTGATGCCGACCGGCAGCACGAGCTGGTCGACCGACGTCGTGAACACGAGGGGATAGAGGAACTGCGCCCAGGACACCGTGAAGGCGAAGATGGTC
This sequence comes from Bradyrhizobium diversitatis, assembly GCF_016031635.1. Lineage (GTDB taxonomy): Bacteria > Pseudomonadota > Alphaproteobacteria > Rhizobiales > Xanthobacteraceae > Bradyrhizobium > Bradyrhizobium diversitatis. The sequence goes on along the minus strand of NZ_JACEGD010000011.1, from coordinate 167,180 downwards.
GCTGCGATCAGCCCGGGCAGGGCGACCGGGATGAAGATCCGCGTCAGCGTCTGCAACCAGGAGGCGCCGTCGATGAGCGCGGCTTCATCGAGCTCCTTCGGAATCGAGGCGAAATAGCCGATCATGATCCAGGTGCAGAACGGCACGGTCAGCGTCGGATAGATGAACAGCAGCACGTACCATCTGTTGAGCAGCGTGATGCCGGTGTAGTCCTGGACCAACGCCAGCATCTTGAACAGCGGAATGAACAACAGGCTGTCCGGGATGAGGTAGGTGAGGAAGACGCCGGTTGCCAGCGTCGTCGAGCCCCAGAACTTCATCCGCGCCAGTGCAAACGCCGCGGGGACGCTGATCAGCATGGTCACGAGGACGACCGCGAGCGAGACGATCGACGAATTCCAGAAGAAGCGCAGGAACTGGTTGGAGGTCAGGAGCTCGACATAGTTCGACAAGGTGGGGTGAAACACCCACCAGGGATTGGTCGCCGCCGATATTTCCGCGCTACTCTTGAGCGAGGTGATCAGCATGTAGATCGGCGGCGTCAGGAAGAAGATCGCGAACAGCACCAGGAAGAAATAGGACCAGCGCAGCGCCCAGGCGCGGTCCCGGCTCATGCTGCCGTACTTGATCTTCCGCGACGGTCCGGCCTTGTCGATTGCAAGCGTGCTCATCAGGCTTCATTCCCGCGTTTGGAGACATCGCGCAGGATGAAGATCGCTGCGACGGCGAGGATCGGCACCATGAACAGCGAGACGCTGGCGCCGAGTGGAATGTCGCTGCCCTCGATGCCGACCTTGAAGGCCCAGGTGGCGAAGATATGCGTCTGGTCGAGCGGGCCCCCCGAGGTCAGGATGCGCACGATGTCGAAATTGGCGAAGGTCACGATCAGCGAGAACAGCGCCGTGATCGCGATGATATTCCGCATCATCGGCAGCGTGACGTACCAGATCTTCTGCCACCAATTGGCGCCGTCGATCGCCGCGGCCTCGTAGAGCTGGTCCGGCACCGATTTCAGCGCGGCCAGATACATGATCATGAAGAACGGCGCGCCGTACCAGATGTTGACGAGGATGACGGAAAAGCGCGCCCAAACATTGTCGCCGAGCCAGTTGATCGGGCCGATGCCGAAGAATGAGAGCGTGTAGTTGAAGGCACTGTAGGAGGGGTCGAACAGCCACAGCCACGCCAGCGTGCTCATCGCCGGCGGGATCACCCAGGGCACCAGCAGCATGCCGCGCCATTTGCGCTGCCCCTTGGCCGGAATGTTGTGCACGAAATGGGCGACGATGAATCCGATCAGCGCCTTGAAGAACACGGCCGTGACGGCAAAGATGCAGGACTGCTTCACCACCATCCAGAAGGTGTCGCGCTTGAACAGGAACAGGAAGTTGCCGAAGCCGACGAACTTCTGCATCGACTTGTTCAGGGTGGCGAGATGGACGGAGTAGACGGCGGGATAGAGCACGAGGAGCGCTATCAGCAGGATCAGCGGCAGCGTCAGGAAGAACGCGACCGTCGATTTTCGTCCCAGGACATTGCGAAGGCTGGCCGGCTTGCGCGCGCGCGCCGCACGGACCGCTTGACCTTGCTCAACGACGACATCGGCCATGGCGTAGCTTTCTCGGAAATTGTCGACTGGCGAAGCCGGCCCGATCGGCCGGCTCCTCGATTGGCGGCACGCGGTGCATGGCGGCTCACGTCTCAAGCGCGAGCCGCCTGGCACACGCCCGGCATCAACTCCGCATGAAGCCCTCGCACTCGCCTTCGGCCCAGGCGAGCGTGGCCTCCATCTTTTCGCCCTGCGCATAGCGCAGTGCCATCTTGGTCAACGTCGCCTGGAAGTAGATCTGCTGTGCGATCTTGGGCGGCGCCGGAGACGCTGCGATCGACAGCGTCTGATGGTTGTTGGGGTTCGGATAGTGATACAGCGTCCCCTTCGGCGGCCCTTCCTCCGCCCAGGTCTTCAGCGTCGTCATGTTGGCGTAGGCGGGCAGATCGTAGCCGCCGCTCGCCGCGACGAACTTTTCGATCGATGACGGCTGCGACAGGTAGGTGAGGAGGCTCTTGGCCGCTTCCTTGTTCTTGCTGAAGCTCCAGAGACCCCAGAAGTACGGCAGGTAGGGTGCGAAGCGGCCCTTGGGCCCGGACGGCATGCCGTGCGTCCAGCACTGCTCGGCGATCTGCGGCGCGTCGCGCCTTGCGACCGCCCAGGCGCTCGGCGGATTCAGGATCATCGCGCCGCGGCCCGAGATCAGCCATTTGTTGTTCGAGGCATCGTCCCAGGACGGAGCGTCCGGCGGCAGGAAGGCGATCAGCTTCTTGTAGTATTCGAGCGCCTGACGAACGGCATCGGTCTTCACCGTGACGTCGCCCTTGGCGTTGACGAGCTCGGCACCGAACGACTGGAAGATCGCGCCTGCAGTGTCGACGCTGTCGGTGGTTTCGCCGAGGCCGATCCCGAATGGCACGCCGCCTTTGTGGCAGGCCTCGGCCGCCTTGAGGAAGGTCTCCAACGTCCAATTGTCCGCCTTTGCGGGCGCACCGACAGGGTACATCTCCTGCACGTCGATGCCGGCATGCTTCTTCATCAGATCGATGCGGGAGCAGGGTCCCTTGATCTGGCTTCCCGGGGTTGCGGGAACGGCGAGCCACTTGCCGCCGGCCTGGCCGAGATATTTGACGGTGCCGTTGACCTCGCCGTTCTGCTTGATGAGCGGCTCCATGACGTCGTTCACCGGCTCGAGATTTTCAGCGTAGGCGTGCGGCCACCAGGTCGGCATCTGCAGGATGTCGTGACCGGATTTTGCCTGGGCCTCGGCTGCGACCGTAAGTTGGATCTTGTTGTTGTTGCTGGTGATGTAGTCGATCGAGACTTCGACCTTCTCCTTTTCGCCCCATGCTTTGACCATGGCGGTGGAGGCATCGTTGGCATTCGGAACCCAATGGTCCCAGAAGCCGATCGAGAGCTTGCCGGCGGCGTAGGCGCCCCGGACGTAGGGCGCCGTGATCAGCGCCGCGGAGGACATTGCAGTGGCAGCCACAAATTGACGTCGCGTCAGTGTCTTGCGTGACATCTCGTTTCCTCGCCTGGGTGTTGTTGTTGGAGTTTCCTCTGAGAGACTTTATGAGTTTCTTGTTTTCGAATTTTCTTATTGATGCCGGCGGTCGACGTGAAAACTCACACCGCCCGGGGCAAATTGGTAGCGCGATCAGATCATGATTGATGGCGTCTGTCGAGAAAGCCTAGCGGCTCCGCGTCTAAAACTAACGTTGTGCCCGAGACGCGCGTCGCTGCATGTCAGGGCCATGCGTCGAACGTGAACCGCGAACGCACATTTTGCGACGCACACAGCGCACGGGCCAACCCGGAACGATCCGTTGCGCAATTACGCCGCAGTTTCGAATGAGCTTGCATAACCGCTTCGCGCGACAGACTTTTCCGGCGTGGACAGCAGTCGGCCGTGTCTGGACCGCAAAGCGCTGGAAACGATAGAGTTCTGCTGGTGGTTTGCTTCCGCCCGCCAAGACCAATTGGATCGACGATGGAGACGAGAATGATCAATGCGGCGCCGCCAGCGCGGCCTTACCTGCGACGATGGCTCGCGCTGGGGTCCATGCTCGCGCTGTTGCTCGGCGCAGCGACGTGGGCGAATGCTCAAGGATTGGTCAAAGGCGTTCAGGAAGGCGCTGCGGCCGGGAACAAGGCGGCAGGTCCGGTCGGTGGCGTGCTCGGCGGCGCAATCGGCGGCGTGGTTGGGGTCTTCACGGGCGTGCTCGGCGTCGGCAACAACAACGGCGGCAATCCTCCGCCGGCCGCCAGGGAGTCCAGCAAGGACGCCAAGCAGCAAGGCGCAGCCAAGGACAAGGATGCCAAGAGCGCCAAGCCGGGCAAGGGCGCCAAAGCGACCAAAGAGGCGAAGAACACGCCGCAGGACAAGGGCAACAAGGACGTCACGGTTCTCACCCAGCCCGGCACGCCGCAGCTGACCGCCGAACAGATCGTCGCCAACAGCGATTCCTACATCGAGCGGATCAAGACCCAGCTGAACCTCACGCCGGACCAGGAGAAGCACTGGTACGGCTTCTCGAGCGCGATGCACTACCTCGGGCATAATGGTGCAGAGCGGCTCAACCTGAGGGTTGCGCGCGCCAAGCGGGATCCGCCCGACGACATCATCGAGCAGATGCGCAACGAGGCCCAATTCCTGATTGATCGCGCCGCCGACCAGCGCAACGTTGCCGACGCTGCCGAGCCGCTCTATTCGAGCCTCGACGACAAGCAGAAGCAGGTCTTCATTCAGGAGATGGTGCACCTCAGTCACGAGCGGGGGCTGGACTGATCAAGTTGAATCGGTCCGGGCGGGGCCGAATTAACGGCGCCCGCCACGAATTCGTGAATCCTCCCCGCAATTCGATTATGATTAGCTTCGCAAGCTGACTGCGGGGTTGATATGGCGGACGGACTCTCCGTTTTCCTGGTCGAAGACGAGGCGTTGATCCGGATGATGATGGCCGACATGGTGGCGGAACTCGGCCACCACGTCGTCGCGGAAGCGGATAATGTGCGCGACGCCAGCGCCTTTGCCATGACCGCGCAATACGACATGGCCATCCTCGACATCAATCTCATGGGCGTCTACGTCGATCCCGTCGCCGATCTGATCGAACGTCGCGGAAAACCGTTTCTGTTCGCCACCGGCTACGGTCCGGAACTGCTGCCGTCCTTGCTCCGACGCAGGCCGATCCTGCGCAAGCCGATCGCAATGGATCAGCTCAAGGCGATGATCGATTCGATGTTTCCCGGGCCGTCAACCAAAACCCCAGGCTGACCGATCACGCCCGACGCGCACGGCCGCAGGGTGATTCAGCCGACTCAGTTGCGACCGTTCCTCAGCACCTTGGCAATGGTGTGGGCCGTCATGGCTGCGCGATCCGACGCGCGCTGAGCGGCCAGCCGGTCGCGCGCCTTTTCCTCGATCAGGAGTTCGATCAGGGCCAGCCGCTTGTCTTCGCTGTCCGCTTCGCTCAGCAGACGGTGATAGCGGTGATAGTCGAAACCCAGATCCTGCTTACGCATGTCACGCCCCCGCAACTACGCCACACACGGAGAGATTGTTTCGCATCTGAAACATGCACGCAAGCACGTTCCCGCCTGGAACCGGGCGCGTGCTGAATCATCTGTGAATTACTGGAATACGCCAGCAAGCGGAGCGTGATCGTCCGTCAATCCGCAGTGTGGTCGGCAAACATCTTCAGGCCGACGAAGCTCGCATCGGGCTTGATCACCAGCCTGGTCGGGATGTCGCGCAGATAGTCCTGGAAACGTCCCTTGGCTTCAAAGCGCGCCCGGAACGCGGAGGCCGCGAGGAACTCGCGAAAGCGCGGCACGATTCCGCCGGCGATATAGACGCCGCCGCGCGCGCCGAAAGTCACGGCGAGATTGCCGGCAACCGAGCCAAGGATGGCGCAAAACATCTCCAGCGTCGCGCGGCTGACGGGACAGCTGCCCTCCAGCGCAGCCTTGGTGATGGCGGCGGCGTCGCGATGCGGCACCTGGACGCCATCGATCTCGCCCAAGGCTTCATAGAGGTTCTGCAGTCCGGAACCCGAGAGGGCGCCACGTTCGATGGAGACATGGCCGAGGCGCCGGCGCAAGCAGGCGATCACACGTTCCTCGCGCTCGTTCTCGGCCGGCAGGGTCGCATGTCCGGCCTCAGTGACGACCGCCAGTCGCGAACCATGGCGTTCGATCAGACAGGAGACACCAAAGCCAGTTCCGGGCCCGACGACGAGCAACGGCTCTCCGGGCAGGCCATCGCCTCCGCCGAGCGGGATCAGATCGGCAGGCTGCAAGGCGGGCAGGGACCAGGCGACCACCTCGAAGTCGTTCAGCACGTGCACGCTGTCGAAGCCGAGCGCGGGCTGCAGCTCGTTGCCGTCGATGACCCAGGGGCTGTTGGTCATGACGCAGCGGTTGTTGGTGACGGGACCGGCAACGGCCAGCACCGCCCTTTGGGGCTGCTCGCCGCCTGACCGGCGCGCCAGGACATCCGCGATGGCTTCCCGTACCGTCGGGAAGTCGGCGACCTTCACGTAGTCGATCGGTCCGGTCTGATCGTTCCGGTTCAGCGCGAAGCGCGCATTGGTGCCGCCGATATCGGCGAGAAGAATGGTTCCTGTCTTGCCGATGCCCATAGCCCTGCGGCTTCCGCGGCCTTGCGGCCCTCGGGAACCTTCTCCTCCGTTCCTGATCCGATCCGCAAGCCGCGGACGGTCTGAGAATCCTCGCTTGGTTGTTCCTAGTCAACACGGACAAGGTCAAACCGTTGCATTCTGGGTAAATCCTGGCCGTCAGCGCGGTATCGCCGCACGCGGTCGGTGGTTGCTAAGCTGCGCCGGAAGATCGACATTGGGAAGGAGCGTCCGGCGCCTGACGCCGGGCGGATCGAGTGGGGCCTTGCAATGAAGATTTCCGACCGCGACGTGTTGCTGGTGATCGACGTACAGAACGACTTCTGTACCGGCGGAGCGCTCGCCGTTCCCAGTGGCGAGAAGGTCGTCCCTGCCATCAATCGGATCGCCCAGAAATTCGCCAATGTGGTGCTGACCCAGGACTGGCATCCGAGCGACCACGTCTCGTTCGCGTCAAACCATGCGGGCAAGCAGCCGTTCCAGGTCATCGAGCTCGACTACGGCACGCAGGTGCTATGGCCGGCGCACTGCGTGCAAGGCACGGCGGGCGCCGAATTTCATCGCGATCTCGACCTGACGCGGGCAGGCCTCGTGGTGCGCAAGGGCTTTCGCCGTGGCATCGATTCCTATTCGGCGCTGTTCGAGAACGACCATCGGACGCCGACCGGACTCCTCGGCTATTTGCGCGAACGCGAGCTGAAGACCGTCTTTGTCGCCGGTCTGGCGCTGGACTTCTGCGTCCGCTTCTCGGCGGAGGATGCGCGTAAGGCGGGGTTGGAGGTGGCCGTCATCGAGGATGCCTGCCGTGGCATCGATCTCGACGGCTCGGTGGCCGCGACCCATCAAAGTTTCAGGGACCGCGGCATCGCTGTCGTCAGCCTCGAGGCGTTCCTGTGAGGATATAGAGGTAGCCATGGTGGAGAGGACCGCCAGACAGCCACGTAGACCAGGGCATGCCCCTGACGATCCACGGATGTGGCCGTTTGCGGCGGCGCAGCTCGCCATGGATGCCTGTTTCTGGTGGCTGGAGCGCGGACCCGCGAAGCAGGGTGAGAGCAGGCTGCCATGGACGACGCCCAACAGCGTTGCCCTGGAGCTCGCAACGATGCAACTGCGCGATTGCTCGCGGACCCGGTCCGGCCAGCCGGCGCTGGTCTGCGCCCCCTATGCGCTGCATCGGGCCCTGATCGCCGATTTCGCGCCAGGCCATAGCGTGGTGCAGTCGCTGCAAGAAGGCGGTGTCGAGAGGATCTATGTCACCGACTGGCGGTCGGCCACCCCCAGCATGCGCTATCTCTCGATCGACAGCTATCTCGCCGACCTCAACGTCGCCATCGACGAGATCGGTGCGCCGGTCGATCTCGTCGGCCTTTGCCAGGGCGGATGGCTGTCGCTGCTCTACGCGGCGCGCTTTCCAGCCAAGGTGCGGCGGCTGGTCCTGGTCGGTGCTCCCGTGGACTTGTCGATCGATTCCTCGCTTTCGCGCCTCGCCCGCAACGCGCCCGAGCTGGTCTACGACCAGCTCGTCTCGCGCGGCGGCGGCAATGTCAGCGGCGAGGAGATGTTGCACTTCTGGTCCAAGGCGCCTGATAGCGACGATATCGCAGCGGCATTGCAGCGGGATCTCTCGGACGAGCAGGGCACCGCGCTGCTCGCGCGCTTCGACCGCTGGAACGCCGAGACGCTCAATCTGCCGGGCACTTACTATCTCCAGATCGTCAACGGAATTTTCCGGGAGAACCGGATTGCCGGGGGCAGTTTCGTCGCGCTCGGCCGCCCGGTTCATCTGAAGGACGTCAAGACGCCAATCTTCCTACTGGCCGGGCTCGACGACGATGTGGTGCCGGCGGCGCAAGCGCTCGCCACCGCCGGGCTCGTCGGCACACCGCCAGCCTTCATTGCGGCGGCCTCCGAGCCGAGCAATCATCTTGGACTGTTCATAGGCGCGCGCACCCACGCGCATGCCTGGCGCCGGATCGCCGGGTGGCTGCGCGACGATCTGCCCGGCGTGCTGGCCCGCAGCGCCTGAGCTCGCCGGCGCCGGGCGGGCCGCGCTGCAAGTCCGTTATGCATGCCGGCGGATGGCTCGCACGGGACCCGGTCGATGGGCTACATAGGATCCGGGGCTGAACGGCTTCGCCAGCGAAGAGATTGAAGAGATTTAAGGGTACGGCGCTCGATGACTTTCCACTCGATCTACGCTCACGGATTTGCGCGCGTGGCGGCCTGTGTCACCACGTCCCATGTCGCCGATCCCACGGCCAACGCCAGGGCTGTCCTGGCAGCGGCCGATGCCTGCCACGAGCAGTCGGCGGCGGTCGCGGTTTTCCCCGAGCTGTGCCTGTCCGGTTATGCGATCGAGGACCTGGTCAAGCAGGATCCGCTGCTCGATGCCGTCGAGCGCGGGCTCGCCGCGATCGTTGAAGCTTCCGCGGGGCTGATGACGGTCCTGATCGTCGGGGCGCCGCTGCGCTTTGGTCATCGCATCTACAACTGCGCTGTCGTCATCCATCGCGGCAACGTTCTCGGCGTGGTGCCGAAATCTTACCTGCCGACCTACCGCGAGTTCTATGAGGGACGGCATTTCGCCTCCGGCGCCGGCATCGCCGGCGAGACGATCGCCTTCGGCGGCCTGCACGCCCCGTTCGGCGTGGATCTCCTGTTCGCCGCCGAGGACGTCCCGGGCCTCACCATCGGCGTCGAGATCTGCGAGGACATGTGGATCCCGGTGACGCCGGCTTCGGAGCTCGCGCTCGCGGGTGCGAGTGTTCTGATCAATCTTTCCGGGAGCCCGATCACGATCGGCCGTGCGCGCTCGCGCGCACTGCTGTGCCAATCGACGTCAGCGCGCTGCCTCGCGGCCTACGTCTATGCGGCCGCCGGGGCAGGGGAATCGACCACGGATCTCGCCTGGGACGGCCAGACCTCGATCTTCGAGAACGGCGTGCTGCTGGCCGAGGGCGAGCGATTCCGCCAGGGCGGCCAGATCACGCTGGCCGACGTCGATCTTGACCTGCTCAGGCAGGAACGCGCGTTGATGGGAACGTTCGACGACAACCGCCGGCAGCGCGAGGCCTTTTACCGCAAGGTGACATTCGCGCTGAAGCCGCCGGCCGCTGACATCGGCTTCCTGCGCAAGGTCGAGCGCTTTCCGTTCGTGCCGAGCGACGAGAGCCTGCTCGAGCAGGACTGCTACGAGGCCTACAACATCCAGGTCGCCGGGCTGGTGCAGCGCATGCGCGCGACTGGCACCAAGCGCGTCGTGATCGGCGTATCCGGCGGGCTCGATTCCACCCATGCACTGATCGTGGCCGCCAAGGCGATCGATCTGCTCGGCCTGCCGCGCGAGAACATCCTGGCCTACACCATGCCGGGCTTTGCCACCGGCAGCGAGAGCAAGACCCATGCGCTGGCACTGATGCAGGCGTTGCGGACAAGCTGGCAGGAGCTCGACATCCGCACCACCGCAACCCAGATGCTGAAGGACATCGGTCATCCCTTCGGCAAGGGCGAGAAGGTTTACGACGTCACCTTCGAGAACGTGCAGGCGGGCCTTCGGACGGATTACTTGTTCCGGCTCGCCAACCATCACGGCGGCATCGTCATCGGCACCGGCGATCTCTCCGAACTCGCGCTGGGCTGGTGCACCTATGGTGTCGGCGACCAGATGGCGCATTACAACGTCAATGCGGGCGTGCCGAAGACGCTGATCCAGCATCTGATCCGCTGGGTGATCTCCTCCAAACAGTTCAGCGACGACGTCAATCGGACGCTTGGCTCGATCCTTGTGGCCGAGATCTCGCCGGAACTCGTGCCGGTCGAGGCCGGCGAGAAGCCGCAGAGCACGGAAGCGTCCGTCGGACCTTACGAGCTGCAGGACTTCAACCTGTTCTACACGCTGCGCTTCGGCATGCGGCCGTCCAAGATCGCCTTCATGGCGCTTCAGGCATGGAAGGACGTCGCCAAGGGCGAGTGGCCGCCAGCATTCCCGAATGATCGGCGCAAGGCCTATGATCTGGCGGAGATCCGCCGCTGGCTCGAAGTGTTCCTGCGCCGCTTCTTCGCGTTCAGCCAGTTCAAGCGCTCGGCCATGCCGAACGGACCGAAGGTCTCGGCCGGCGGCTCGCTGTCGCCGCGCGGCGACTGGCGTGCGCCGTCGGATTCGAGTGCGGCCGCGTGGCTCGAGGATCTCGAAAGGAACGTGCCGGATTGATCGGCGCGGCCGATCGGCGTTGTTGGGAGACGATCGATGTCGACCGGAGATGGGGCGCAAACGAGCGAAGAGGCCAAGGTCACCAACGGCCTCTACATTTTCGACATCGAAATGCGTGATGGCAAGCGCGGGCGGGCGCGAGGCGTGGTCGTGCTCTGCGAGGGCCGCATCATGGGCGGCGACAGCTACTTCTACTACACCGGCAGCTACTCTTTCCGGAACGGCAAGTGGCGTGGCGACTTGGTCGTCAACCAGCACGCCGAGGCGGTCGGCAGAACGCTTGCATTCGGCGGCAGGGAGGTCACCTGCGGCTTTTCCGGCGACTATTTTCCCGGCGGTGCGGACGTCGAAGGCATGGCACTGGTCGGCAAGACCAGCGTGACGTTCACGGCGCGACTGACACTCAAGGATGCGATGTGAGGCGCGGCCTGATCGGCCCGCTGGTGAAACGCTACGTTCCCACTCAGGAACCTTCGCAAGGACAGAACGTTCGCGTCTGTTGTTGCGAATTGTCGAGGAGAGGGACCATGCGCAAACACTTGATGCTATCGACTGCAGCCATCGGACTGCTCGCATCCGGATTCGCCTACGCTCAGGCGCCCGGTGAGCGAAGGGACGAGCCGAAACGAACCGAGGAACCCGCGAAAGGCGCTGCGCCGCAGCGCGGTGGCGCCGCCCAAGGCGCTCATGAGCGCGTTCAAGAGCGCGCGCAGGGCGCTCAAGAGAGACTGCAGGGAGCGGGACGGGAGGACAAGGGCGGCGCGGCCAGGCGCGAGGCCGACGACAAGCGCCAGCCGACCCCTTCTGCCGAGCGCGATCAACCGAAGGGGAAGGATCAGGCACGAGACTCTCGCGAACCTTCACGCGATCGCAACCGCGAGGCTGAGAGCGCGAAGCCGGGACGCGATAGCGGCAAGAGCAGCGCGGAAACGAAGCAGGACAAGTCTTTGCCGCAGAAATCAACCGCCGAGTCCGAGAAGTCCAGGACCGCCCCAACTGCTCAGCAGAACGAGCGCAACCAGGCTCAGCCGCCGCGCAATGCCGCCGAGCAACAGCAGCCAGCGCAACAGACCAACCGGCCGGCAACCGCGACGGATACGAGCCGGACGGCTCCGGCCAACAATGCGCAGACCGCGCCCAGCACATCGGGCACGCAGACCAATCAGACCACCCAGACCAACACGCAGGTCAATCAGCAGGCCCAGGTGACGACCGAGAAGCAGGTGCGGATCTCCGAAACGATGAGCCGGACACGACTCGCGCAACCGGAGCGCAATCTGAACATCTCGATCCGGATCGGCGAGACGATTCCGCCGCGCGTGCGTCTCCACCGGCTGCCGCCCGAGATCGTCTCGATCGAGCCCGAATATCGGGACTACGAATATTTCGCAACGGACGACGAGGTGGTCATTGTCGAGCCCCGGACGCATCGCATCGTCAGCCAGGTGCCCCGCGATCCGTCGCGGGCGCGTGCACAAATGGGCGGCAGTGCCTCGTCGAGCATGGCGGCGGCCGGCGGAAGCCCTTTGAACTGCCAGATCATGCGGCGTGACGCCTCGGGCAATGTCGCCCAAGCGGAACCCTCGACCGTTGGCTCGACTGCGCGCACCGATTCCTTGAGCGTGACGGTCCAGATGCCCGACGGCGGCTCGTCCGCGCCAATCGCGCTCGGCGCTCCCGCGGGCAACATCGTGGTCGCAACGCAAGGGCAGGGCGACTGCACGGTGACGATCGAGCCTCAGACGCGCTGACTACGACGACGCTGAAACGACAACGCGCCGCCCGGCAGAAACCAGCCGGGCGGCGCGATGCGTTCGATGTCGAAAGTTTCGAGGTCCGGAGTGCCTAGGAGTCCGGACCTCGTCACCTTGCCCCAGCCTTAGATCCCCCGCCCCATGTGGTCCCCCAACCCCGAGGTGCGCGATCAGAAGGTGATGCCTCTTGAAGTGCCGCCGATCGATGTCGCGCGATGTACGCGAGATCTGAATAGGATTCAAATCCGGATCACTACGGACACGATCGAACTTGCTGCTTTGGGAATCTGCAGATGCCTGCATTGACGGCAGCACCGCTGCTCAACATCGTTGCTTGCAATGCGCAGGATGTCCACATCTCGTCAGCGCCGCCGAAGACACATTCACGGGCCTGTCATTGAACTGGTCTAGCGCTGCTCCCGTCATCGCCGACGGTCAAGGAGCAAGCCATGTCGAAGCCGGTGCTGGGCGCCGCATTGTCCATCAAATCGATCCCCGCGCATCGCGACTGGCTTCTCGAACGGCAGCGCGATCTCGAGATCCAGGATTTTTTCCGCGCCGATCTGCTCGACAGCGATTGGCGGAGCACGGCGGGCGAGATCAAGCAGATGCTTTCCGGCCATACCGGCCGGCTCGGCATCCACGGCCCGTTCTGGGGTTTCAAGATCGACAGTCACGATCCGATGATCCGCCAGGCGGTGACCAAGCGCCTGCTTCAGGGGCTCGATGCCGCCGAGTTCCTCGGCGCGACGCAGATGGTGATCCACTCGCCGTTCACGACATGGGATCACAACAATCTCGATCTCTATCCCGAAAGCCGCGGCAACATCGTCGAACGCGTCAAGGCGACGCTCGCCGAGGTGATTGCGCGCGCTGAGACCATCGGCTGCGAGATCGTCATCGAGAACATCGAGGACAAGGATCCGCGCGACCGCGTGCGCCTCGCCAGGGCGCTCGAAAGCAGCAAGGTCCGAGTCTCGCTCGACACCGGGCACGCCAACTACGCGCACATCTCCACCGGAGCGCCGCCGGTCGACTACTATGTCGAGACCGCCGGCGACATGCTCACGCACGTGCACCTCCAGGACACCGACGGCTTTGCCGACCGGCACTGGGCGCCGGGCGAAGGCAATATCCCGTGGGTGGCCGTGTTCCGCGCCCTTGGCCGTCTGACGTCAAATCCGCGGTTGATCCTCGAGCTCCGCAATCACGACGACGTCCGCGCCGGCGCCGCCCATCTCGCCGCGCTCGGCCTCGCCGAATAACCGTCATCACAAAGGGCAGGGTCATCATCATGAGCAAGCTCACCCGTCGCAGCATCCTGAAATCCGGTGGCGTTGCCGCGAGCACGCTGCTGCTTCCGCGCTTTGCGATTGCGCAAGGCGACAACCGTCCGTCGGTCACGATCGCCGTGCAGAAGGTCACCAACTCGAACGTGCTCGACGTGCTGCGCGAGCAGTCCAATGTCGGCGAGCGTGTATTCTTCTCCTCGATCTGGGAGGGCCTGATCTCCAAGAACTGGCGCGGCAATCTCGAAGCCGTGCCCGGCCTTGCCACCGAATGGCGCCGCATCGACGATCAGACTGTCGAGGTGAAGCTGCGTCAGGGCGTCAAGTTCCACAATGGCGACGAACTGACGGCAGACGACATCGTCTTCACCTTCAGCCGCGAACGCATGTTCGGCGAGACCGAGGCCAAGAACCGCTCCACCATCAAGGCGTTCGAGAAGATCCCGACGCCGCGGCCGGGCAAGGAGCTGCCGCCGGATGTGCCGGCCGTCGCCCGCCGCATCTGGCCGGACCTCGTGCGCGTCGATGCCGTCGACAAGTACACGGTGCGCTTCTACAACGCGACGCCCGACGTCACCATCGAGGGCCGGCTGTCGCGCTACGGCTCCGACATCATGAACCGCCGCGCCTGGGATGAGTCCGCGAGCTATCTCGACTGGGCGCGCAAGCCTGTTACCACCGGCCCCTACAAGGTCGTCGAGCTCAAGCCCGACGTCTCGCTGACGCTCGAAGCCCACGACGAATATTGGGGTGGCCGTCCGCCGCTCAAGCGCATACGCTTCCTCGAAGTGCCTGAAGTCGCGAGCCGCATCAATGGCCTGTTGTCGGGCGAATACCAGTTCGCCTGCGACATCCCGCCGGACCAGATCGCCGGCATCGAGAAGAACGCCGCATTCGAAGTGCAGGGCGGCACCATCCTCAATCACCGCCTGACCGTATTCGACAAGAACCACGCTCAGCTCGCCAATCCGCTGGTGAGGCGCGCGTTCACCCATGCGATCGATCGCCAGGCCATCGTCGACAGCCTGTGGGCTGGCCGCACCCGCGTGCCGAAGGGCCTGCAGTGGGAATTCTACGGCGACATGTTCAATGCCGACTGGAGCGTGCCGGCCTACGACCCGAAGCTCGCGCAGGATCTGTTGAAGCAGGCCAACTACAAGGGCGATCCGATCCCGTATCGCCTGCTCAACAACTACTACACCAACCAGGTCGCAACGGCGCAGATCCTGGTCGAGATGTGGAAGTCGGTCGGCCTCAACGTCCAGATCGAGACCAAGGAGAACTGGTCGCAGATCATGGAGCGTGGACCCGCGCGCGCCGTCCGCGACTGGTCGAACTCGGCCGCGTTCAACGATCCCGTGTCCTCGCTGGTCGCCCAGCACGGGCCGAACGGCCAGCAGCAGCAGATCGGCGAATGGACCAATGTCGAGCTGAACAAGCTGTCGGAGTTCCTGGAGACCTCGACCGACCGGCCTGCGCGCAAGAAGGCGTTCCGCCGCATGCTGGAGATCGCCGAGCGCGAAGACCCCGCCTACACGGTGCTGCACCAGAACGCGACCTTCACCGCCAAGCCGAAATCGATCAAGTGGAAGGCATCTCCCGCCTTCGCGATGGATTTCCGCGCCGGCAATTTCGAGGCCTGACGTGCCGCAGCTGGTCAGCATTGCAGGCCTGAGCGTCGCCTTCAGCGGCGTGCCGGTCCTGCGCGGCGTCGATCTGACCTTGGAGAAGGGCGAGGCCCTCGGCCTCGTCGGCGAGTCCGGGTCGGGCAAGTCGGTCACATGGCTCGGTGCGCTGGGCCTCCTGCCGCGCCATGCGCAGGTCTCCGGCTCGGTGCGGCTCGAGGGACGAGAGATCCTCGGCGCGTCGGCCGCCGAGCTCGATCGCGTGCGGGGCGGACGCATTGCCATGATCTTCCAGGATCCGGCGAGCGCGCTCAACCCGGTGCTGACCATCCGCAAGCAACTCTGCGAAGCATTGGCCCTGCATCGTGATCTCCAAGGCAACGCCGTGAAGGCGGAAGCGCGCCGGCTGCTCGATCTCGTCGGCATTCCCGATGCGGCGCGGCGGTTAGAGGCCTATCCGCACGAATTCTCCGGCGGCCAGGTCCAGCGCATCATGATCGCGATGGCGCTCGCCGGAAATCCGGACCTTTTGATCGCGGACGAGCCGACCACGGCGCTTGATGCCACCATCCAGGCCCAAATCCTGGAGCTGCTCTCCACGGTCCGCCGCGAGCTCGGCATGGCGATGGTGCTCATCAGCCACGATCTCGGCGTCGTCGCCGAGAATTGCGACCGTGTCGCGGTGATGTATGCCGGCCGCATCGTCGAGCAGGCGCCCAGCAACCAGCTCTTCGCCGATCCCGTGCATCCCTATGCGCAAGGGCTGATCGGCGCGCTGCCGCCGCTCGATGGACCACGCCGGCGTCTCGTCGCCATTCCCGGGACGGTGCCTGATCCGGCGCACATGCCGAGCGGCTGCGCCTTCGCGCCGCGCTGCACGCTGGCGGCCGAGCCGTGCGGCCTTGCCGCTCCGAGCCTGGCGCCGATCGCGGCTGACCGCAGCGTCGCCTGCATCCGGGCCGAGGCCTCGCGCCGCGCGCTGCTTGGGGTTGCGGCTGAATGAGCCCGCCGCTCGTCGAGGTGTCCGCGATCTCGCGCAGCTATGCCATGCGCTCCGGAATGTTCGGCCGCAGCACGGCCGTGCATGCGGTCGATGGCGTGTCGCTCACGATCGCCAAGGGCGAAACGCTGGGTCTCGTCGGCGAGTCCGGCTCGGGCAAATCGACCACGGGACGTATCGTGCTCGGCCTTGAGCCGCCCGATAAGGGCGAAGTGCGTTTCCAGGGCAAGCCGATGGCCGCTGCCGGGACGGCCGCCTGGCGCGCGCAGCGGGCACGCATGCAGATGATCTTCCAGGATCCGCTCGGCGCGCTGGACCGGCGCCTGCCGGTGGCGACGCAAATCCGCGAGCCGCTGGACATCCATGGCCTCGGCACGCCCGCCGAGCGCGAGGACCGCGTCCGCGAGTTGCTGCGCGCGGTCGAGCTGACGCCGGCGCATGGTGCGCGCTATCCGGGCGCACTGTCCGGCGGCCAGCGCCAACGTATCGTGCTGGCGCGGGCGCTCGCCACCAAGCCTGATTTCCTGGTCTGCGACGAGCCGGTCAGCGCGCTCGATGTCTCGATCCAGGCGCAGGTGGTGAACCTGCTCGCCGGTCTCCAGGCGCAGCTTGGGCTGACGCTGCTATTCATCAGCCACGATCTGCGCGTCGTCAGGCAGATCAGCAATGTCGTTGCCGTGATGTATCTCGGCCGTATCGTCGAGATCGGCAGCGCCGACGACCTGTTCGCGCGGCCCGAGCATCCCTACACCCAGGCGCTGGTCTCCGCATCGCCGGCACCGGGCCGCCGCAGCGCCGGCCGCATCGTCCTGTCGGGCGATCCGCCGAACCCGGCGGCACGGCCGAGCGGCTGCGCCTTTCATCCGCGCTGCCCGCGCGCCATCGCGCGCTGTGCGAGCGAGGTGCCGGCACTCGCGGCCGTCGGCGGCAACAGGCAGGTCGCCTGTCATCTCGTCGCGGGCGCCGCGACACGGGACGCAGCCTGATGGGACGCTATTTCGCCATTCGGATCGGGCGCGCGGCTCTGACGATCGTGCTCGTCGTCACCTTTGCCTTCGTCGTGTTGCGGCTGTCAGGCGATCCCGCGCTGATGATCCTGGGGCCTGAGGCGCCGCCGGAGGTGCTCGCGGCGTTTCGCAAGGCCTGGGGCCTCGATGATCCCATCTGGTTCCAGTATCTCGATTACTTCGGGGCCATCGCCAAGGGCGAGCTCGGCCGCTCCATGCGCGACGGACGGCCCGCGATCGAGCTCGTGCTGGAGCGGATTCCGGCGACGCTGGCGCTGACCTTGCCGGCCTTCTTCTTCAAGGTCGCGCTCGGCGTTCCCGCCGGCATCTACGCCGCGCTGCATCGCGGCTCGGCGATCGACCGCGCCGTGATGATGACGGCGGTCGCCGGCTTCACGGTGCCGAGCTTCGTGCTCGCGCTGCTGCTGGTGCTCGTGTTTGCCGTGCAGCTCGGCTGGCTGCCGTCGGGCGGGCAGGACAGCTGGCGTCACGCCATCCTGCCGATCGCAACCCTTAGCCTTGGCGGCGCCGCGGTGCTGGCGCGCTTCACCCGTAGCGCGATGCTGGAAGTGCTCGGCCAGCCCTATATCCGGACCGCCTCGGCCAAGGGCGTGCCGTGGCGAAGGGTGGTGACGTCGCATGCGCTGCCGAATGCGGCGATCCCGACCGTCACCATTCTGGGCTTCATGGTGGGCACGCTGATCGCCGGCGCGGTGGTGGTGGAGAGCGTGTTTGCCTGGCCGGGGGTAGGGCGCCTGCTGGTGGTCGCCGTCGCCAATCGCGATCTCGCGGTGGTGCAATGCATCCTGTTGCTGGTCGCGATGACCATGGTGACGTCCAACCTGATCGTCGACTTCCTCTACGGCTTCCTCGACCCGCGGCTGCGCAGCAAAGGAGCGCATGCATGAGCGAGGCGACGCTGAAGGACACCACACTGCGCCGCATCAACCTGCCGGCGATCCCGATTTCGGTCGCGCTCGCGATCGGCTGGATCGTCGCCATGCTCGTCGTTGCGGCCTTCGCCGAGAAGCTTGCGCCTTACGGCTTCACCCAGCTAGACCTGCGCAATCGGCTGGCGGCGCCAGGCAATCCCGCGCACTGGCTGGGCACCGATGAGCTCGGCCGGGACGTGCTGTCGCGGCTTCTCGTTTCCATCCGCATCTCGCTGCTGATCGCCTTCGGCGCCACCGCGATCTCGGCAATCGTCGGCACCACGCTAGGCTTCCTCGCTGCGCATTTCCGTGGCGCCGCGGAGCAGTTCGTGCTGATGCTGACCGACTTCCAGGCCAGCATGCCGTTCCTGATCATGGCGCTGGCGGTGCTGGCCTTCTTCGGCAATTCGCTGCCCCTGCTGATTGGCCTGATGGGCCTGTTCGGCTGGGAGCGCTATGCCCGTATCGCCCGCGGCCTTGCCATCTCCGCCAACGCGCAAGGCTATGCGGCGGCGGTGCGCCAGTTGGGGGCGACGCCGTCGCGGATTTATCTCCGGCATATCCTGCCCAACATCGCCTCGACCCTGATCGTCTCGACTACGCTGGTCTTCCCTGAGGTGATCCTGATGGAATCCGGCCTGTCCTTCCTCGGCCTCGGCGTGCAGCCGCCGATGACCAGCCTCGGCAACATGGTCGGCTATGGCCGGGAATACCTGACCCGCGCGCCCTGGATCATGCTGGCGCCGGCCACCACCATCGTGATCACCACGCTGGCCGTCTCCGTGATCGGCGACTGGCTGCGCGACCGGCTCGATCCGACATTGCAATAGCATGAGAGGCGTCCGGCGGTTACGCGCCAGTGCGACACTCTCAGTCGTCGTCCCGGACAAGCGTAAGCGCAGATCCGGGACCCATACCCACTGGCGGACGCGGTTGCGGGGACTGGGAGCGATCAGCTTCGCGCCCCTACCGCTCCCTGTGGGTATGGGTCCCGGATCGGCGCGCGCTCGAAGGCGCGCTTGTCCGGGACGACAACTGAGGGCGCGGCAGGAGCCCGCGCCGGGAGCAGGGGAGCCCTGTCCGCCCCAAGTTCCCGTTGCGCCTCGCCATCCCGTGCGCTATCCGGCCGGAAAGGCCTGAGGCGGCTCCACATTTTCCCGCCCGGCCCAAACCCGAGGACGGAAACCGCCATGCCAGCCTATCGCTCCCGCACCACCACTCACGGCCGCAACATGGCGGGTGCCCGCGGCCTCTGGCGCGCCACGGGCATGAAGGACGGCGATTTCGGCAAGCCGATCATCGCGGTCGTCAACTCCTTCACCCAGTTCGTGCCGGGCCATGTCCATCTCAAGGACCTCGGCCAGCTCGTGGCACGTGAGATCGAGCAGGCCGGCGGCGTCGCCAAGGAGTTCAACACCATCGCGGTCGACGACGGCATCGCCATGGGGCACGACGGCATGCTCTACAGCCTGCCGTCGCGCGAGCTGATCGCCGACAGCGTCGAGTACATGGCCAACGCGCACTGCGCCGACGGCCTCGTCTGCATCTCCAACTGCGACAAGATCACGCCCGGCATGCTGATGGCCGCGCTCAGGCTCAACATCCCCGCCGTGTTCGTCTCGGGCGGGCCGATGGAGGCCGGCAAGGTCAAGCTGGCCGGCAAGACCAAGGCGGTCGACCTCATCGACGCCATGGTCGCCGCCGCCGACTCCAAGGTCAGCGATGACGACGTCAAGGTGATCGAGCGCTCGGCGTGCCCGACCTGCGGCTCCTGCTCGGGCATGTTCACCGCCAACTCCATGAACTGCCTGACCGAGGCGCTCGGCCTCGCGCTGCCCGGCAACGGCTCGGTGGTCGCCACCCATGCCGACCGCAAGCGCCTGTTCGTCGAGGCCGGCCACACCATCGTCGATCTGGTCCGCCGCTATTACGAGCAGGACGATGCATCCGTGCTTCCGCGCAACATCGCCAACTTCAAGGCGTTCGAGAACGCGATGACGCTCGACATCGCCATGGGTGGCTCGACCAACACCGTGCTGCATCTCCTGGCCGCCGCCCATGAAGGGCAGGTGGCGTTCACCATGCAGGACATCGATCGCCTCTCGCGCCGCGTGCCCGTGCTGTGCAAGGTCGCGCCGTCGGTCGCCGACGTGCATGTCGAGGACGTGCACCGCGCCGGCGGCATCATGGGCATCCTGGGCGAGCTCGACCGCGCCGGGCTGATCGACACTTCGGTGTCGACCGTGCATGCGCCGACCATGAACGAGGCGCTGGAGCGCTGGGATATCAAGCGCACCAAGAGCGAGACGGTGCGCACCTTCTACCGTGCTTCGCCCGGCGGCATCCCGACCCAGGTCGCCTTCAGCCAGGAGCGCCGCTACGACGAGCTCGATGCCGACCGCGAGAAGGGCGTGGTGCGCGACCTCGCGCATGCCTTCAGCAAGGACGGCGGCCTCGCGGTGCTCTACGGCAACCTCGCGCAGGACGGCTGCATCGTGAAGACCGCCGGCGTCGACGCCTCGATCCTGAAATTCTCGGGCCCCGCGCGCGTGTTCGAAAGCCAGGACGCCGCGGTCGAAGGCATTCTGGGCGGCAAGGTCATCGCCGGCGAGGTCGTGGTCATCATCTACGAAGGCCCGCGCGGCGGCCCCGGCATGCAGGAGATGCTGTATCCGACCAGCTACCTGAAATCGATGGGCCTCGGCAAAGCTTGCGCGCTCGTCACCGACGGACGCTTTTCCGGCGGCTCGTCCGGCCTGTCGATCGGCCATCTGTCGCCGGAAGCCGCCGAAGGCGGCAACATTGGCCTGGTTCGCACCGGCGACATCATCGCCATCGACATTCCAAACCGCAGCATCACGCTGGAGGTCTCCGACGAGGAGCTCGCCAGCCGCCGCGCAGCGGAAGAGGCGAAGGGTGATGCCGCCTGGCAGGCGACGGGCCGCAAGCGCAACGTCTCGACCGCGCTGCAGGCTTATGCCGCGCTCACCACCAGCGCCGCGCGCGGCGCGGTGCGCGAGGTCAAGCGCCGCTCGAACTGAGCGCACGCTGCGTTTGCGCGGCACGCAGATGGTCAACGAGTTCTGAACGGCCGGCGAAAGCCGGCTGTTCGCATTAAGGATGCCTCGACGAAGTTCGGCAGCCGAGGATTTTGCGGCGTATACTGCGGCACCTTCGCAAATTCATTTCGGGCAACTGGGGCGCCACCACAATGTCTCGTACTCTCGCCGTCGTCTTCTCGACTGCCGTCGCCGCGGTTTCCATGACGGGCGCAGCCTCCGCCGGCTGCTACAATTGCTACACGCCGCCGCCCTGCACGACCTGCTATCAGCAGCAATATGTGCCGCCGCAATACCGCGCGGTCGACGAGACCGTGATGGTCTCGCCGGGCGCCGTGGTCGCGCACCGCACGCCGGCGCAGTACCGTACCGTGATGGTGCCGCAGACCGTGATGGTCGCGCCCCCGGGCGTCCAGTACGAGCGCATCCCCCCGCAATACGCCACGCGCCAGCGCGTCGAGATGGTCTCGCCGGGCTATTCCTACTACGCCCCGGTCCAGATGGGCTGCGCGTCCTGCGGCTACTGAGCCGACACGGACGAGCATCACGCGGCGCTCCCTCGGGGGCGCCGTTTTCTTTTCCGGTGCTGCTCAGAGCGCGAACAGGCAGAACTTCCGTGATCGCCGGCACAATCGGATCGTTGACACGGATACGCCCGATCCGCAGGCCGCGGAAACAGCAACGCCGCCTGCTTGAAATATGGCAGGCGGCGTTGCTCCAGCCCCAGGGAGGGAAATGCAAAATCCCCGGTTAAAGGTGGGTCTGCATGGCGCGTGCCAAGGTTCATGTGCCAGCCTGGGACAGCCATCGAGCCGCCGACCCGCTGCGAGTCGACGGCTGTCGGTCGCGTATTCCGGGGATATGCGCACCGTTTCCGTCGGCCGCCGGCGAGGCCGCCTGTTGATCAGTCTCGATGATGCGGCGACGATCTGTTCAAGAACGGGATTGCCTTGTTTCGGCTTGATCATGCGGGAGCGGCGACGCGGTTCAGAACCGGATTGTACGTGTTCGCCTTGCGTTCAACGCCACCATTGGCTAAGTGCTTGAGCCCGCTGACGGGGAAGGGTGGCCGAGTGGTTTAAGGCACCGGTCTTGAAAACCGGCGTGCCCGCAAGGGTACCGTGGGTTCGAATCCCACCCCTTCCGCCAAAAAATCAGCAAGATCAGGTGTTTGAGCTGAGTTCGACCGACCGGAGCACGAGCGAACGTACAATCGTTTCGGTACGGCCAAGATAGCGGTCGATATCGTCGGATGGCTTCTGCCGGTGGTGGTGCTCGCAATCACATCAGGTTGGTCTGGCAAAACGAGCCCGCTTCATAGCCAACCATCAAGGCTACCACCGACCAGCATGCGCGTCTCGAGACGCGCAAGATGCCGTTCATCGGGTATTCAGCGCCTCCGTCATACGTTGTGGGGAGGAGACGGATCATGATCATCAGCGTTGCCGCGGCTGCGCTCGCCCTTCACTTCGGGACCCCGGCGGCACAGGACATTTCACCCGAGATTCAGACTGTCCAATATCATGTCCCCGTTAGGCCGCCACCGTGCGGTCATGGTTGGGATGTGAGCGCCCGTGACGGCATGTGCTATCCAAACGGGTACCTTCCTCCTCAGGAACAGGCTGCGCGGCAGTACTACTATCGCGGTGGTGGAGGCTACGGCAGATATCGTGTTCCCTGTGGTCATGGCGCAGACGTCGATGTTCGAGACGGTCAATGCTACCCCAACGGTACGGTACCGCCGCAGTTTCAGCAGGGTCGACAGGGGTACTATGGCTACGACGACTACGAACGCCGCCCCAGACGCCGCTATTATTGAGAAGCCGCGCCAGCGGTGAACTGGCGGGCCTCGGCTTCAGCTCTTCGTATCAGCGCCCTTCAGCGCATTCCACGCGGCTTGGTTCGCTTGATCGAACGCCTTCCGGGATTCGGCGAGCGCGGCGCTCAGGACTGACCAGGATTCGCTGCCGGCCTGCTTCAGCCTCTGCAGACGTGCTTCCGCTTCGGACGCGTCCGATTTCATCTGCTTGAGTGCGGCATCGACGTCGGCGGTGCGCGCCGTAGTCACTTTGCCCGCGGCCTCGCGGAATTTGTCCGCCGCTTCGCGCCAGGCCTTGGCCTGTGCCGCCGCAACGTCCTTGAACGTGGCCTGCTGCTGCTCGAGCTGTTTGCCAGCGTCTTCGAAGAAGGTCTTCATTTGGGCTTCGAATCCAGCCCATTGCTTTTCGAGATCTGTCTTGGCACTAGCCCAAGCGGCTTCGCCCGCCTCCGCCTGGGTCTTGAGCTGCGCCTGAAACTCATCGCGACGCTTCTTCAGGTCGGACAGGAATTGATCAGTCTTGACCTTGGATTCAGCCTTGGCCTGGCCGGCCTTGACCTCGAAGGAAGCCAATGCGGCATCCATTTCGTCGATCCGCTCCTTGGCCCAGTTGAGGTAAAAATGCATGCTGCTCTGCTGTGACATGGCCGCCTCCGTTGACTTGCGAGGTCAGAATTCCAGAGCTCGGGCTGGCCCGTATTGACCTGTCTCAATGACCTTGTGGTCTGCATTCGGCGCTCTCCGCCTTCGAGATGTCGTTCGCTCAGCTTCAGGAACTTGGTCCCGTCCGGTCTGTTGTTCGAACTCTCGACCACATGGAGAGCATGCTTGGAAGTACCATCATCGGAGAATTCGACCACGCGTCGTGGTGCCGAGCTTGCGGTTGAGCACGTCATGCAGGGATGCGGCAACGGCCTTTGCGCTCCGAACCGCGATCGTGGGAACCCCTTGAGCATCCAAGGTGTTTAGATGCGAATGCGAATTGCGAGGTCCACCTGCTTCAGAGTTCATCGATCCTGATCCCCGGCGACACCGTCTGGCGGCGGTGCGAAGCGCGGCGTGTGGCGGTTCTGAACGATGCTGCCGCTTATTTCGCGGCCCTGCGGGAGACGCTGCTGGAGGCGCAAGATCTCGTCTATATCGTCGGGTGGGACATTCACAGTGAAACCCGGCTGGTCGGAGCTTCCGGACGCACGGATGACGGCTTGCCTGAGGAGCTTGGTCCATTCCTGCGCGCGCTGGTCCAGCGACGTCCCGGCTTGCGCGTCAACATTCTCGTCTGGGACTTTGTCTCGTTTTACGCCTCGGAACGGGAATGGAATTCGGCTGCGAAATTCACCGCCGGCACGGACGGCCGCGTGCGGTTTCATCTGGACGCCACGCTGCCGTTCGGTTCGGCCCAGCACCAGAAGATCGTCTGTATCGATGGCTTGCTGGCGTTCGTCGGCGGGCTGGATCTGACGATCAGGCGGTGGGACACGAGTGATCATCGCGCCGATCTCGCCATGCGCTGCGACCCCCAGCGCAAGCCATACCCGCCGTTTCATGATGTTCAGTGCCTGGTCGACGGGGATGCCGCGGCAGATCTGTTCGACCTCGTGGAGCAGCGCTGGCGTGCAGCCGGTCAACCGGTGGACGTACTGCACGCAGCGGAGGGCAGCGCTTGGCCGGCGAACGTGCCGGTCGAGGCCGAGGACTTGCCGGTCGGTATCGCCAGGACCGAGGTGGTCTGTCCGGCAGGTTCGACCATCAGGGAAGTCGAACGCTCCTTCATTGCGGCGATCCGGTCGGCGACCAGCTTCGTGTACATCGAAAATCAGTTCACCAGCGCGACCAGGATGGCGCGCGAACTGGCGGAGCAGATGCGCCGCGTGCCGTCGCTCCGAGCCCTGATCGTCGCTCCGAAACTGCATTCCTCGTGGCTGGAATCCCAGGCCATGCAAAACGGCCGCGGTGCCTTCATCGACTGCTTCAGCGAGGCCGGCGTGGCCGATCGCATCCGCTTCGTCTACCCGGTCTCGCGCAGCGGGAATAAGGAAGCCGCCGTGATGGTGCACAGCAAGCTCATGATCGTCGATAACAGGATTTTGCGGATCGGTTCGGCCAACCTGAACAACCGGTCGATGGGCGCGGACAGCGAATGTGACTTGATCTTTGAAGCCGCGACCGAGGAGCATCGGGATTTCATCACATCGGTCCGCCGTCGCCTGATCGCCCATTTCTGCGATCTCGATGAGCACGCGATCACAACAAACGAGCATCGACTGTTCGCTCTGCTGGGCGAGCTGTCAAAAGCGCGTGGCGCCAAGGCGTTGCGGAAAGTCGAGTCTTCGGCTCTAACCAGTACGCTGGCCACCTTGGTTCAGCCCGTGGCGGACCCTGAGCTGCCTCTTCATCTGGAGCGCGCGGCATCTCGCATGTGGAGAACGAAGACCTTAATCGGGATCGCCTCGATCGTCGTGGCGCTTCTTGGGCTGGCGCTGGCCTGGTCGTACACATCCTTGAGCGGTTTCGCCGATGAGAGCCGCATTTCGACGCTCCTATCTGCCTATTCGCAATCCATCTGGGGACCATTGTTCGCGATCGCAGCTTTTGTCGTCGGCGGGCTGGTCGTGTTTCCGATTCTCGTCCTCATCGCCGCAACTGCGGCCGCACTCGGGCCATGGCTAGGTTTCTTCACGGCAATGGCTGGCGCCTTGCTCAGCGCCCTTGTCCTTTTCTCAATCGGACGGGTACTCGGTCGAGAGCGCCTCCAGCATCTGCTTGGACGACGCGCAGCGCGCATCCAGGAACGCATTGTCGGTAGAGGTATTCTGGCCGTCGTCGTCATCAGGATGATTCCCGTCGCGCCATATTCGATCGTGAATGTCGTGGCCGGTGCGAGCACGCTGCCGCTTCGCGACTTCATGGTTGGAACGCTGCTGGGTATCACGCCCGGGATTCTCGCCATGGCCGTTCTGGGAGCTCAGATCGCGGATCTGGCCAGGAATGCGTCCTGGAGCAACGTTTTGCTGCTCGCACTGGCGTTTCTGGGCTGGCTCGGGTTCTGCGCGGGCGCGCAATTCCTCGCGACCTGGCTCGCCGGGAGGCGCTGATGGCGCCGATGCGCTTCATGACATGGAATGTGCACGGCACGTTCAGTCTCAATCCGAAGTTCGATCTGGAGGGTGTTTGCTCCATCATTCGCAAATGGTCGCCGGATGTCGTCGCGCTTCAGGAGGTGGATTCCCGATCCCGGTCAGACGATCCGTTTGGGAAGCTCGCGCGTGTGGTCGGCGATCATCGCGTCCACGCCAAGTCGATCGTCACGGAGGATGGTGATTACGGTCAGATGCTCCTGAGCCGCTTTCCGTTCTCCGGTGTGCCTGACATCGTCGACGTGTCGTATCGGGAGCGGGAGCCACGCCGAGCGATTGCCACGGGATTGCTGACGCCTTTTGGCGACGTCCGCGTGGTCGCCACTCATCTCGGCCTGAGTATCCACGAGCGTTATGCGCAGGCTCAGGCCCTGGTGAGCCTGGTGAAGCCTGGAAGAACTGTCGTCCTCGGCGATTTCAACGACTGGTTCTGGGTGAAATCGGTGCGGCGCGTGCTGGCGCAGGCCTGCCCCAACCGTACGCGGCTGCGAACCTTCCCGGCACGCTTACCCTTGCTTCGGCTCGACCGGATCTATGCAACGCGCGATAGCCGGTTCGGGAAAGTCTGGACCGACGACGAGGCGAGGGCCTATTCGGACCATTTGCCTGTGATCGCGGACATCGAGATCTGATTTGCCGGCGCGCCCGTTTCATTTCTCCTCTCGCCGTGGCCCAAAAAGGGGAACCCGGTCAGACGATGTTCCGAGGGATGAACGGGCTCTTGCGCCCTTGAAAAAGCGTTGCGGCAGCAGGACTTATCTGCTGTGCATGGGGTTGTTTTCGCAAATCTTCATGGATGGGCCTATGCCCTTCAACGGGACCATACGGAACTTCTGCCTTGCCGCCGCGTTCATTCGGCATGACTGAAGACCTTTCCTTTCGACGCAAACCCCTGACCCCCGAACAGCGCCAGGCGCGCGATGCGGCGCGCCGGATCGAGGCCGAGAAGGCCATGCGCGACCATGAAGCAGCGCAGAAGGCGTTTTACGCCAACAAGGAACGGCTGAGGGCCGAGCGCCTGGCGCGTGAAGCGGCGGCGCCGAAGGGCTGAGCGGACGCGCGCTTGCTGCCCAATCCTTGAATCTTTTCTCCTTTCTCCCGGCGGCCTTTTTGGCCGCTTGTGTCGCTTGGACACTCAGGGCCAGCTCAGCGTCAGGACGGCCTCTGCCAAGGCCCGCGGCGCGACGCTTCGGCCGCGCTGCGACAAACGTCGGCGACCTTCAGCAGTTCGTTTCTACGCATCGCCGGCCTGGCCGGGTTGATTGGCGTGGGGCTGGTGCGTCCCGTGCACCCGCGTGCATCGGCAGGCTTGACGGCGTTCGGCTTCCGGGAGGAAGCTTCAAATGATCCTGACCTGAAGCACGGAGACCTTCGCTCCCAGCAAGTCCGATCCTCATCAGCGAACCAGAATGGAGCTGACCATGACCACGTTCGACAAGCGCGAGCAGGGCTTTGAAGCCAAATTCGCTCACGACGAGGAGTTCATGTTCAAGGCCACCGCGCGGTCCAACAAGCTGCTCGGGCTGTGGGCCGCAGGCCAGCTCGGGCTCAGCGGGGATGCCGCCGCAGGCTACGCGACCGCGCTGGTGACGGACCACCTGGAGAGCCGGACGATCGACGATATCGTCGGCAAGGTGTCAGGCGATCTCGCAGACAAGGGCGTCGCGCGCGAGCAGGTCGCGCAGAAGCTTCAGGAGTATATGCACCAGGCCGTTCAGCAGCTCCAAGCAGAATCCTGAGCGTGTGCAACTGGCGCTCACAGCTCCATGTGGACGATTTCGATGGGCTCGCCGCCCAGGCCGTGAGAGAATTGCCCTCTGCCCGTGCTTCTGAATCCGTATCTTCGGTAGAAGGTCTCGGCGTTGATTGTGGCTTCAAGACGGATCGGTCCGTCATGGCCGAGCCGCGCCTGGGCGACGCCGATCTCGAGCAGCCGCTGACCGAGCCCGGAGCCGGCCGCTTCGGGCAGCACGAAAAGGCGGGTGACCTCGCCGGGCTCCGCATCGACAAAGCCGACGACGATCCCGTTGCGAAGGCCGACGGTCATTCGTCCCTTGGCGATGAGATCCTCGTAGAACCGGGGTGTCCGTTCGCCCATCCAGTTCTCGATCTGAGCCTGCGAATAGCACCCACGCGACAAACCCGCGATCGAGGCTTTGGTGATGTTGAACACCGTTTCCGCATCGTCACGACGGGCGGTCCTGAAAGACACCTCGCTATCGGCTGACATGAAACCTCTCAGGGCAGGTGGCGGGTTGCAGGCTGCGCGGGCGGTCCTCACTCCACACGTTTGCGCATCCCGGACTCACTGAGCTTGTCGACATAGGCAATGCCGATCGCCGAGACCACGAAGGTGAGGTGGATCAGCACCTGCCACATCACGCCGGTTTCGGTGAAGCCGGCGCGGTTGGAGCCGAGATTGCCGGCCTCGATGAAGGTGCGGAGCAGCGCGATCGAGGAGATGCCGATGATGGCCATCGCGAGCTTGATCTTCAGGACGCTCGCATTGACGTGGCCGAGCCATTCCGGCTCGTCTGGATGGCCCTGGAGGTCGAGCCGCGAGACGAACGTCTCGTAGCCGCCGACGATGACCATCACGAGCAGGTTGGAGATCATCACGACGTCGATCAGCGCCAGCACGCTCATCATGATCTGCTGCTCGGTGAGGTCGAGGGCGTGCCAGGAGAGGTCCCAGAGCTCCTTGAGGAACAGCGCGATGTAGACGCATTGCGCCACGATCAGCCCGAGATAGAGCGGTAGTTGCAGCCAGCGCGAGCCGAAGATGATCGTCGCCAACAGGCCGAGCTGCGGCGAAGGCGGGCGGGGGCCAGTTTTGGGTTCAGGCTCAACCGACATTCAGGCTGCAATCTCGCATGGGAGGATCTCGCCGTCATGCACCCCGACGAGATGGCCGGCGTAAGACGCGACGCGCCGGTGCCGCCTTCCATGGACAGTGCTGTTTCGTGCTACCTTGCCGATCGGCCGCCGGGTGACGGCCGGCGAGCTGGAGGTGGGGAGTGTCTCGGAGCGGCCTTGGCAAGTGGTCCGGCGCAGTCGCGTGCGCGGGCGCCATGCTGGTTGGTGCAGGCGGCGCCGAGGTCTCGGCGACGCCGCTGACGCCGTTTCGCTACGAGGCGCAGGCGCAGCGTCATTGCCCGCATGACAGGGTGGTCTGGCTCGACTTCAGGAAGGGCGTCTACTACCGCAAGGGTCAGAAGCGCTATGGCCAGGGATTTGACGGCAGCTTCGTCTGCCTGAGCGAGGCGCGCGGCGGCTTCTATCGCCGCTCACTGCTGGGTCTGCGCTGAGCGGCAAGTGATCCAGGCTTGCCGACGCGCCGGCTATTTCTGCGCCGGCAGCTTGATCGGCACGTGCTGGCAGGTGCTGACGATCCGGGGACTTCCATCCGGATAGGTGCGGTCGCCGCGGATCAGGGATTCCAGGACCAGGAAGAATTTCTCGGCAAGCATCTGCGTCACCCTCGTTGGTGATGGCTCTCCCAATTGGTCGAGGCGCCGAACGCAGAAATTCAATCAACTGAATGGGAGCGGGACAGTGGCGCTTGCCGCGCCGCGGTGCAGCGATGTCGTAGATCGGGAAGCAAGGCCCTCAGGCAAATGCCAGGGCCACGAGGCTCGAGCAGAGCAGCACCAGGCCGCCCGCGGTCAATGCCAGGAAACCATCGGATACGAGGTCATGGTTGCGCATGGGACACCTGCTGCTCTCGTCTACGATGCTCGGTCGGATCCATCAAAATCGTCCGAACGGGCCGCCTTGAAGGAGGTGACGCTTACCGCCCGCGCGAGTGCCCTTCAGGCCCTCGTGCGGTAACCTTCGAACGCATGGGCCAGGAAGATCCCCGCGCTTACCAGACCCATCAGTGCCGAAACCGTCTCGATCATCGTTAAATTCCAATCCGCCCCTGCCAGCCGAGAAAACGCGTGCGGCCTTGCACAGTCAAAAGAATTTCGGTGAGCGCCGCGACAATGGGGGTGGGGTGAGGATTTGGCGCAACAGCTTGTCCAGCGGTGGCACAGAGCAGGGCGCCCAGGTTCCGTAAATCCAGCGGGAGAAGCGAACCTGCCGTTTACCATGCCGGCGTGATCGCTGTGGGCTCCCCATTTCCGCCGTGTTCGGGTTGCGTTATCCTTACTACTTCCGATGCGGTGGTGGGCCGCCTTGGAATCACAGGACCGGATAGCGCCCTCCGTTGCCAAAGCGGGTTGGGCACGCCTCCGGCGGAATGGTATTTTGGGGCGCATGGGGATCCGACGGTCAGATTCGGTTTTGCGGGCCGCGCGTGGTGTTGCGGCGGTCGCGACCTGCCTCGCGCTCGCCAATTGCGCCTCGTCCAACAAATTCGCCAGCCGCGTCGATCCGAAATACGGCGTGTCCTCGAGCCCCCGGGTGGTGGCCTGGGGCGAACCGGTCCCGAAGGGCGGCGGCACCTACCGTGTCGGCAAGCCCTATGTCGTGGCGGGCCGGACCTACGTGCCGGAGGAGGACGTCAACTACCGCGCCGAGGGCATGGCGTCCTGGTACGGCGATGATTTCCACGGCCGCTTGACCGCCAACGGCGAAGTGTTCGACATGACCTCGCTGACCGCGGCGCATCCGACCCTGCCGATGCCGTCCTATGCCCGGGTGACCAATATCTCGAACGGCAAGTCGCTGATCGTCCGCGTCAATGACCGCGGGCCCTATCACGGCAATCGCCTCATCGACGTCTCGAACAAGGCTGCCGAACTCCTTGAATTCAAAGGCAATGGTGTCGCCAAGGTCCGCGTCGAATATGTCGGCCGGGCGCCGCTTGAAGGCTCCGACGACCGCCAGCTGATGGCCACTTTGCGCACCGGCGTTCCGGCACCGTCGCCCTCGATGGTCCGTGTCGCTTCAGCAAAGCCGTTCGTGCCGGAGCTGCCGTCATCGAGCCGCGGCTCCATCCGCGGCGAGGTCCCGATGCCGGAAGGACGCCCCTACAATCTCGGCAACACCTCGGCCGACATGGCATCGCTCAATGCGACCTCGGAAATGTCGGCCTCGAGCCGCGGCCGGGGCCGGCCGCTCCAGAACGCCCGCGCGGTGTCCTATGACGAGGACCGCCGCTACCTCGCCGAGGGCGCGCCCTCATCGGATGGCGCCGCCGAGGCGCGCAACATCCTGAGCGGCCGCGGGCTCTACTGAGCCGCGCTCGCCGTCAGGAATTTCACCAGCGCCGCGTTCACCTCATGGGGCCGCTCCTGCTGCACCCAATGGCCGGCGCCCTCGAGGATCAGCCTGCCCTTGAGATTGGGCAGCACCCGCTCGAGTTCGTTGACGCGCTTTGCGCCGATGAGGCCGGTGATCACCGCGTCTTTTGAGCCTGCGATGAAGAGGGAAGGCTGGTGGATCTGTGCGTCCTGCCAGGGCGCGGTCAGCTCCCAGTTGCGGTCGATGTTGCGGTACCAGTTCAGCCCGCCGCGGAAGCCGGACTTGCGGAAGGCTTCGGTGAAATAGGCCAGATCAGTCTCGCTGAGCCAGCCGGGCAGCGGCTGCTCGGCGCCCGCATGGCCGAGAAAGCCCTTGTCCTCCTGCACGAACATGGCCGCGGTGGGATCGGCGAGGCCACGTCCGCCGAGCACGATGCGCATGGTGCGGGCGACGTCGCGCTCAAGCTCGGCCTCGGCGACGCCCGGTGTTTGGAAATACTGCCAATAGAAATTGGTCACGCCACCCTGGCGCAACAAATCGAGCGGCCTGCCGCGCCCGCGGAACGGTGGCGGCACGCTGAGGCCCGCGACCGCAGTGAAGATGTCGGGCCGGAACAGTGCCGCGTGCCAGGCGACCGGCGCGCCCCAATCGTGGCCGACCACCATCGCCCTGGTCTCGCCGAGTGCCTGGACGAGGCCGACCACGTCACCGACCGTGTCGAAGATCGAATAGGCTGCAGCATCGGGCGGCGCTGAGCTTTGGCCGTAGCCGCGCATGTCGGGCGCGACGACGTGAAAACCGGCCTCGGCGAGCGCGGGGATCTGGTGGCGCCAGGAGTAGGACAGTTCCGGCCAGCCATGGCACAGCACCACCAGCGGTCCCTGGCCGGCTTCGCGGACGAACAGCTCGACCCCGTTGGCCTTGATCATGCGGGTTGAGGACATTCGCTTTTCCGCCTTGTTTCAGGGGTTTGCTCGGGAAATATGAGATGCCACGATAGGGGCGCGAGGAGAATCGTGCAATCTCACGGGCAAGCATCCAACCGCGTGTTGTTCGCATCTGTTCCAGCTGTTAGAACGCCTCCCTCAGGGCTTCGCCATGGCATTTCGTCTTCCTTTGCTTCGTCGCAACCGGCTCACCGCCGGCACGCTGGCGCGCGGGCTGATCGCTGCGGCCCTGGTGGCGGGGATCGGCTGGGGCGGGGCGCTCTATGCCGCCAACCAGAGCGTCCAGGGCGCCAAGAAAGCGGAAGAGACCGGCTTCGATGGCGATGCCCCGACTGCGATCCTGATCGAAGCCTCCAGCGGCAGCGTGCTGTTCGAGAAGAACGCCGACGAGCTGCGCGCGCCCTCGAGCATGATGAAGCTGATGACCGCGGAGGTCGTCTTCGATGCCATCAAGAAGGGCGACATCAAGCTGACGGACGAGTACCGGATCAGCGAGAACGCCTGGCGCCGGGGCGGTGCGCCCTCGGGCGGCTCGACCATGTTCGCGGCCATCAACAGCAAGGTCTCGGTCGACGATCTCCTGCACGGCGCGATCATCCAGAGCGGCAATGACGCCTGCATCGCGCTTGCCGAGGCCATGGCGGGCAATGAGCGGATCTTTGCGGCCGACTTCATGACCAAGCGCGCACGCGAACTCGGTCTCACCAGATCGACCTTCGCCAATTCCAACGGCTTGCCCGACCCCGGCAACAAGATGACGGTGCGCGAGCTCGGCATGCTCGCCCGTCATATCATTCTCGACTTTCCCGACTTCTACAAACTGTTCGGCGAGAAGGAGTTCACCTGGAACAAGATCCGCCAGTTCAACCGCAATCCGCTGCTCAATTCGATGGAAGGCGCTGACGGTCTCAAGACCGGCTACACCAAGGAAGGCGGCTATGGCATGGTGGGCTCGGCCGTGCAGAACGGCACGCGGCTGATCGTCGTCGTCAATGGCCTCGAAGACCCCGAGGATCGCGCCACGGAAGCCAAGAAGATGCTGGAATGGGGCTTCCGCAATTTCGAGACCCGCATCCTGTTCGCGGCGGAGCAGCCGGTCGGTTACGCCAAGGTGTTCGGCGGCGAGAGCCGCTCGGTCAAGCTCGTCGCCAGGACGCCGGTGAAGGTGATGGTGCACAAGAACGGCAGCGACAAGTTGATTGCGCGCATCGTCTATAGCGGTCCGGTGCGCGCGCCGATCGAGGCCGGCCAGCGGGTCGGCGTGGTCAGGGTCTGGCGCAGCGGCAACATCGCGGTCGAGACGCCGGTCTATGCGGCGGAAGCGATCGGAACCGGTTCGACCATGCGCCGCGCGATCGACGGTGCCAGCGAGCTCGTGATCGGCATGTTCCGCGCAGGCGCCGAGAAGCTCTGATCATGAGTGAGAGTGCGGTACAACGGCCGTCCGGACGTGGACGCTTCATCACCTTTGAAGGCGGCGAGGGCGCGGGCAAGTCGACCCAGATCAAGAAGCTCGCTGACCGCCTCAAGGCGGCAAAGCTGCGCATCCGGGTCACGCGTGAGCCGGGCGGCTCGCCAGGCGCTGAGATCATGCGTCACCTGGTGCTGTCGGGTATGGGCAAGCTGCTCGGCCCTGAGGCGGAGACGCTGCTTTTTGCCGCCGCGCGCGATGACCATGTCCGCACCGTGATCCTGCCTGCGCTCAACCAGGGCACCTGGGTGCTCTGCGACCGCTTCGCCGACTCGACTCGGGCCTATCAGGGCAGCCTCGGCCGCGTTCCCGAGGGCCTGATCAACGCCATGCAAAGGGTCACGATCGGCGATCTCAAGCCTGATCTCACCATCATCCTCGATTTGCCGGTCGAGATTGGCCTGCAACGCGCTGCCGCGCGCCGCGGCAGCGGCACGCCTGACAGGTTCGAGGCCGAGAAGCTCAGCTTCCACGAGGGCCTCCGCGAAGCCTATCGCAAGATCGCGGCGGACGAGCCCGCGCGCTGTGTGCTGATCGACGCCAATTCCGATCCTGACACGGTCGCAGCCCGAATCTGGACGGCGCTGCGCGATCGTCTTCTTCCCACGCCGGCTTCGGTGATTTCGGCATGAGCCCGCGTCAGGCCGAACGCGAAACCGCCATTCCCCATCCGCGTGAGACATCGCGGCTGTTCGGCCATCGAGAGGCCGAGGCCGCGCTGCTGGCGGCCTATCGCAGCGGGCGCATTCCACATGCCTGGCTGATCGGCGGGCCGCAAGGCATCGGCAAGGCAACGCTGGCCTACCGCATGGCGCGCTTCGTGCTCGCTCATTCTCAGCCGCTCGCGTCCGCCGTGCAGCGCGCCGAGAGCCTTGCGATCGAGCCTGACGACGCGGTCGCGCGGCAGGTGGCCGCCGGCTCGCATGGTGGCCTGCTGGCGCTGGAGCGAACCGCCAATGATCGCGGCGTGATGCGCACCGTGATCACTGTGGACGAGACGCGCGAGACGATTGCGTTCTTCGGCTCGACCGCGGCAGCCGAAGGCTGGCGCGTCTGCATCGTCGACACCGTCGACGAGCTCAATCCAAACGCGGCCAATGCGCTTCTGAAGATCCTCGAGGAGCCGCCCCAGCAATCGCTATTCCTTCTGGTGAGCCACGCGCCCGCGCGTGTGCTCGCCACGATCCAGTCACGCTGCCGCAAGCTGCGCCTGCGGCCGCTCGCCACGGATGACGTGATCGCGGCCACAGCTTCGGCGGCCGAGCTCGATCCGAACGATCCCGCGCTGCGCGAGGCGGCCGAGGCCTCCGAGGGAAGCGTCGCACGGGCGCTGACGCTGCTCGGCGGCGACGCCCTGAAACTTCAGCAGCGTACGGCAGCGCTGCTCGCGCGCCTGCCGCAGGTCGATCCGCGCGAATTGCACACGCTCGGCGATTCGCTCGGCACCAGCGACCGCGTCGCGCTTGCCGCCTTCATCGACGGCATCGACCGCTGGATCGCGGAGCGGCTGCATGCGGATGAGGCCAATGCCAACCAGAACCTGCCGCGCCTTGCGCGCCTAGCTGAGGTATGGGAAAAGATCGTCCGCGCCGCGCGCGACACCGAAACCTACAATCTGGAGCGCAAGCCCTTGGTCTTCTCGGTGTTCGGCTGGCTGGCGGACGCAACGCGCTAGAGCATGATCCGGAAAAGTGTGGAGCGGTTTTCCGAAAGATCATGCGCAAAACAACAACCTAACGCAGGTTCGTTTCCAGATTTCGGACAGGCCGGTAAAGGAATTCGTGGTGGCAACGCGAGCTAAGAAGACCGTCAAAGGCAAGAGCAGCAAGAAGAAGGCTGCCAAGAAGGCCGTAAAGAAAGCCGCCGGGAAGGCCGTGAAGGCGCGCGCGGCCAAAGCCGCCAAAAAGACCAAGAAGTCCAAGAAGGCCGCCGCCAGGAAGGGCGTGACGAAGAGCGCTGCAAAGACGACGAAGAAGGCCGGCAAAAAGGCCGCGAAGGGGCAGGTCGTCGCCAAGAAGGCTTCGAAGAAATCTGCTGTCAACAAGCCGGCCAAGGCTTCGGCAAAGGCTCCGGCGAAGAAGGTTGTGAAGAAGGCGGCTGCACCTGCCGTGACCGCCGCGCCGTCTCCTGTCGTCACGCCGCCGAGGGCTGTGACGCCCAAGGTATCGAAACCCAAGAGCCCGCGTGCGCCGAAGCCGGTCGCTGCACCTGCCGTGACTGCCGCGCCCGTTACCGCCCCCGCGCGCGACAACGTCTTCTACATCACGACCGCGATCGCCTATCCCAATGGCAGCCCGCATATCGGTCACGCCTATGAGGCGATCGCGACCGACGCGCTGGCGCGCTTTGCGCGGCTCGACGGCAAGGATGTGTTCTTCCTGACCGGCACCGACGAGCACGGTCAGAAAATGGTTCAGACCGCGGCCGGGGAGGGCATGTCCGCCGCCGCGCTCGCGACCCGCAATGCCGGCCGCTTCAAGGAGATGGACGAGCGTCTGAACGTGTCGTTCGACCGCTTCATCCGCACCACCGAGGAGCAGCATCACCGCTCCAGCCAGGAGATCTGGCGGCGCATGGAAGCGAACGGCGACATCTATGCCGACACCTATTCGGGCTGGTACTCGGTCCGTGACGAGGCCTATTACGCCGAGGATGAGACGCGCGTGAACGACGACGGCGTGCGCTTGGGCCCGCAGGGTACGCCGGTCGAATGGGTCGAGGAGAAGAGCTATTTCTTCCGCCTGTCGGCGTACCAGGACAGGCTGCTCAAGCTCTACGCGGACCACCCTGATTTCATAGGTCCGGACTCCCGCAAGAACGAGGTGGTGAGCTTCGTCAGGGGCGGCTTGCGCGATCTCTCGATCTCGCGCACCACCTTCGATTGGGGCGTGAAGGTGCCCGGCGACGAAGGACACGTGATGTATGTCTGGGTCGACGCGTTGACCAACTACATCACCGGCGTCGGCTTTCCCGATGAGAGCGACAGGAACTGGCGCTACTGGCCGGCGGACGTGCACATCATCGGCAAGGACATCATCCGCTTCCATGCGGTGTATTGGCCGGCCTTCCTCCTGTCGGCCGGAATCCGGCTGCCGAGGCGGGTCTATGCCCACGGCTTCCTGTTCAGCAGGGGCGAGAAGATGTCGAAGTCGGTCGGCAACGTCGTCGATCCCTTCAATCTCGCCGACCAGTACGGCGTCGACCAGATGCGCTATTTCTTCCTGCGCGAGGTGCCGTTCGGCCAAGACGGCAACTACAATCACGAGGCCATCGTGGCGCGCATCAATGCCGATCTCGCCAACGACCTCGGCAACCTCGCGCAGCGCTCGCTCTCGATGATCGCCAAGCAGTTCGGCGGCGTGCTGCCCGAGCCCGGCGACTTCAGCGACAACGACAAGGCGATTCTGGCAATGGCCGACGGCATGATCGCTGCGTCGCGCGAGGCCATGGCGACGCAGCAGATCCATCAATGGCTCAACGCGGTCTGGGCCGTGGTCGCGGAGGCCAACCGCTATTTCGCGGGCGAGGCGCCGTGGGCGCTCGCGAAGACGGATCCTGCCCGGCAGAAGACGGTGCTCTACGTCACCGCCGAAGTCGTGCGCCAGATCGCGATCCTGGCTCAGCCCGCGATGCCGACCGCCTTAGCCAAGCTGCTCGACAGCCTCGGCATCCCCGAGACCGAGCGCGGTTTTGCCATGCTCGGCGGTGCCAGGCGCATCGCGCCCGGTTCGACGCTGCCCGCGCCGACGCCGGCGTTCCCGCGCTACGTCGAGCCGGCGGCCTGAAGGCGCTCGCGTGATGCTGGTCGACAGCCACTGCCACTTGGATTTTCCGGACTTTGCGGAAGATCTCGACGGGATCGTGTCGCGGGCGCGGGCGGCCGGCATCACGCGCATGGTCACAATCTCGACGCGGGTGCGCCGGCTGAAGGATCTGCTCGCGATCGCCGAACGCTATGACGACGTCTATTGCTCGGTCGGCACCCATCCGCACAACGCGGACGAGGAGGACGGCATCGCGCCGGACGAGTTGATCGCGCTGACGCAGCATCCCAAAGTCGTCGCGCTCGGCGAAGCCGGGCTCGATTATTTCTACGACAACGGCTCGCCGGAAGCGCAGGCGAGGGGCTTTCGCGCTCACATCGCCGCCGCCCGCGCCACCGGCCTGCCGCTGGTGATCCACACCCGCGAAGCCGACGAGGACTGCGCACGCATTCTGGAAGACGAGGTGGCAAAGGGATCGTTTCGCGCCGTGCTGCATTGTTATACGGGCGGACGCGAACTGGCACTGAAGGCGGTGTCGCTCGGCCTCTATATCGGCTTCACGGGAATCCTGACCTTCAAGAAATCAGAAGCCTTGCGCGCGCTTGCGGCCGAGCTGCCATCGGACCGTATTCTGGTTGAAACGGACTCGCCTTATCTTGCGCCCGGCAAGTTTCGAGGCAAGCGCAACGAGCCGGCCTACGTCGTCGAGGTGGCAAAAGTGCTCGCCGAGACACGCGGCGTGTCGTTTGACGAGATCTCGCGCCAGACAAGCGAAAACTTCTTCCGCCTGTTCTCGAAGGTGAGAGCTTGAGACTGGGGGCCACATGACGTTGACGCTGACGATCCTGGGCTGCGGCTCCTCTGCCGGCGTGCCGCGCCCGGCGCTCGGCTGGGGCGCCTGCGATCCCAACAATCCAAAGAACCGCCGTCGCCGCTGTTCGCTGCTGGTCGAACGGACGTCCGAGCACGGCACGACACGCATCGTGATCGACACCTCGCCGGATCTGCGCGAGCAGTTGCTCTCGACCAATGTCGATCACATCGACGCAGTGTTCCTGACGCACGAGCACGCCGACCAGACCCACGGCATGGACGATCTACGCTCAGTCGTCATGCACATGCGCCGTCGTATCCCGACCTACTTCAACCAGTCGACCGCCAAGGACATCCTGTCGCGATTCTCCTATTGCTTCATCTCGCCGGAGGGCAGCGACTACCCGCCGATCCTGACTCGGCATTCGATCGAGGCGGGCGAGAGCCAGACCATCCTGGGTAAGGGCGGCGCCGTGACGATGACAGCCTTCCTGGTGCAGCACGGCAACATTCCCGCGCTCGGCTATCGCATCGGCGATGCCGCCTACACGCCCGACCTCAACGACATCCCGCGCGAGAGCTGGGGCGCACTGGAAAATCTTGACCTCTGGATCGTCGATGGCCTGCGCTACACCAGCCATGTCAGCCATTTCAGCATCAACGACGCGCTGTCCTGGATCGAGCGGTTCAAGCCGAAGCGCGCGGTCATCACC
Organism: Bradyrhizobium diversitatis; assembly: GCF_016031635.1. Taxonomy (GTDB): domain Bacteria; phylum Pseudomonadota; class Alphaproteobacteria; order Rhizobiales; family Xanthobacteraceae; genus Bradyrhizobium; species Bradyrhizobium diversitatis. The sequence goes on along the minus strand of NZ_JACEGD010000011.1, from coordinate 128,255 downwards.
AACATGAGCCGGCCGGCATAGACCTTGCTTGCGTTTGCCCCATCATGTTGATCTAACGTCTGAAAGACAGGCGCTGGGCAGGGCGATATTCAAACGGAACCGGCACTACCCAAGTGCAATCGGTCGGTCGAATCGCCTCGTGTGAGGATGGGGATCGCGTTGGCAGAGGACGATGTGGCGGCTCAAGGACCGGTGCGACGCGCTCTGGACCTGCTTTATCTCGGCGCGGGCTACGCCGCGGGCGTCTTCCTGGTCGCGATCTTCGCAATCATGATGGCCATGTCGGTCGGGCGCCAATTTGCGATCAACATTCCCGCCGGCGACGATTTCGCGTCCTGGTGCATGGCCGCGATGGCTTTCCTCGGTCTCGCGCACACCTTCAAGCGCGGAGAGATGATCCGCGTCGGCCTGCTGCTGGAGCGTCTGCACGGGCGGACCAAGCAGATCGCCGAGATCACGGCGCTCGGTATCGCCACCGCCTTCATCCTCTATTTCACCCGCTATGCCGTGCAGATGACCTACGATTCCTGGCGCTTCAACGATGTGGCGCAGGGCGTCGTCGCGCTGCCGCTCTGGATTCCGCAGCTCGGCTTTGCCGGCGGCCTTGCGATCCTGTCGATCGCGCTCATCGATGAGATGGTCAATGTCGTCGGCGGCGGCCGCCCAAGCTACGAGAAGGGCTCGCCGGATGAGACGCCGGACGAATTCATCGAGCGCATCTCGCAGGGCGGCGGAGGTTGACCATGGCCAATCTCGGTATGATCGAGCTGTCGTTCGTTCTGCTCGGCGTCATGATCCTGCTGCTGGGAAGCGGCGTGTGGATCGCGGTCTCGCTTGGACTTGTCGGCTTCGTGGCGATGGCGCTGACGACGAGCCTCCCGCTCGGCGCCGTGCTCGCCACCACCACCTGGAGCGCCAGCTCGTCATGGACGCTGGCCGCGCTGCCGCTGTTCATCTGGATGGGCGAGATCCTCTTCCGCACCAAATTGTCGGAAGAGATGTTCCGGGGGCTGTCGCCCTGGGTTCAGTGGCTGCCGGGACGCCTGACCCATGTCAACGTGATCGGCTGCGGCATCTTTGCGGCGGTGTCGGGCTCTTCGGCGGCGACCTGCGCGACGATTGGAAAGATCGCGCTGCCTGAGTTGGACAAGCGCGGCTACGACAAGAACCTCAGTCTCGGTTCGCTCGCAGGCGCGGGCACGCTCGGCCTCTTGATTCCGCCCTCGATCCCGATGGTGGTCTACGCGGTCACGGCGAACGTCTCCGTGCTTCAGGTGTTTCTCGGCGGGTTCCTGCCGGGCGTGCTCGTGATGGTGCTCTATTCGGGCTACATCATCATCTGGTCGCTGCTCAATCCCAAGAAGGTCCCGCCGCGCGATCCGCCGATGCCATTCCGGCAGAAGCTTCAAGAATCGGCGAAGCTCGCACCCTGCCTACTCCTGATCCTGGCCGTCTTCTTTTCGCTGGTGCTGGGCTTCGCGACAGCTACGGAATGCGCGGCATGGGGCGTCACGGGCGCGCTGCTGCTGGCGTGGTGGAGTGGCACGCTGACGCGGAAGAACTTCCTCGAGAGCATCATGAGCGCGACGCGCCTGACCTGCATGATCATGCTGATCCTGGCAGGCGCGGCCTACACCACGGCCGCGATGGCCTATACGGGCATTCCGGCCGCGCTCGCCACCTGGGTCCAGGGGCAGCAGCTCACGCCGAGCATGCTCGCGCTATATCTGAGCATCATGTACATCATCCTGGGATGCCTGATCGACGGCATCTCGATGATCGTTCTGACCGCCGTCATCGTGCTGCCGATGGTCAGGCAGGCCGGGCTCGACCTGGTCTGGTTCGGCGTCTATCTCATCATTCATGTGGAAATGGCGCAGATCACGCCGCCGGTCGGATTCAATCTGTTTGTGCTCCAGAACATGAGCGGTCGTGATACGTTCACCGTTGCGCGGGCAGCCTTTCCGTTCTTCGTCCTGCTGCTCGCTTCCGTGTTCATCATCACTGAGTATCCACAGATCGTGATGTTTCTGCCCAAGCTCGCTTTCCCAGACTGACCGCATCCGGTTTTCAAGTTTACTGTGAGGAGAAGTCCAATGATGTCTCGTTTAGTCCGCGCATCCTTGATCGCCGGCGTCGTGATGGCTGCGACACCGGCCTTGGCCCAGACCAAATGGAATCTGCCGGCAGCGTATCCTGCGGACAATCCGCACTCCGAAAATCTGGTCGCTTTCGCCAAGGATGTCGAAGCCGCAACCTCCGGCAAACTCCAGATCACGGTTCATCCGGGCGCCTCGCTGTTCAAGGCACCCGACATCAAGCGCGCGGTGGTGACCGGGCAGGCGCAGATGGGTGAGGTGCTGCTGTCGATTCACGAGAACGAGGACCCGATCTTCGGCATCGACGTCGTGCCGTTCCTGGCGACCAGCTTCCCGGACGCGATGAAGCTGTACCAGGCCTCCAAGTCCGCGATCGTCAAGAAGCTCGATGCGCAGGGTCTCAAGCTGCTGTTCGTCGTGCCTTGGGCGCCCCAGGGCGTCTATGTCAACAAGCCGCTCGCGACGATCGAAGACATGAAGGGCTTGAAGTGGCGGGCCTATAATGTCGGGACCGCGCGGATCGGCGAATTGGTCGGCGCGCAGTCGGTCACGATCCAGGCGGCGGAATTGCCGCAGGCGCTGGCGACGGGCGTGGTGAATTCCTTCATGTCGTCCGGCGGCACCGGCTACGACTCGAAGGCCTGGGAGTCGCTCAAATATTTCTATGACGTGCAGGCCTGGATTCCGAAGGACTATACCTTCGTCAACAAGGCCGCGTTCGAGGCGCTCGACAAGCCGACCCAGGAGGCCATCCTCAAGGCCGCCGCGACCGCGGAAACCCGCGGTTGGAAGGCCTGGCAGGACAAGAGCACCTGGTATCTCGATCAGCTCAAGGCGAAAGGCATGAATGTCGAGCCGCCGAGCCCGGCGCTCAAGGCCGGCTTCCAGAAGATTGGCGAACAGCTCACGGCCGACTGGCTCAAGAAGGCTGGGGCCGACGGTCAGGCAGTGGTCGACGCCTACAGGAAGATGTGAGGACTGAGAGAGCTTCCGCCCGCCGTGATCGCGCGGGCGGAAGGCTCTGCAGACCCTGTTCAGGCCGAGATCGCCTTCGCTGATCCGACCTCGTTGCGCAGCAGGAATTTCTGAATCTTGCCGGTCGAGGTCTTCGGGATGGGTCCGAACACGACCGCCTTCGGCGTCTTGAAGCCGCTCATATGCGAACGGCAGAAGGCGATGATGTCGGCCTCGCTGGCGCTGGCGCCGTCCTTCAGTTCGACGAAGGCGCAGGGCACTTCACCCCATTTCGGATCAGGTTTGGCGACCACGGCCGCGAACAGCACGGCCGGGTGCTTATAGAGGATGTCCTCGACCTCGACGGAGGAGATGTTCTCGCCGCCGGAAATGATGATGTCCTTGGAGCGGTCCTTGATGATGACGTAGCCATGCTCGTCGAGCACGCCGAGGTCGCCGGTGTGAAACCAGCCGCCTTCGAACGCTTCTCTGGTCGCCTTCTCGTTCTTGAGATAGCCCTTCATCACGATGTTGCCGCGGAACATGACCTCGCCGATGGTCTCGCCGTCGCGCGGCACCTCCTGCATGGTCTGCGGGTTGATGACGGTGACGGCTTCCTCGAGCGGGTAGGGCACGCCCTGCCGGCGCTTCATCCGAGCCCGCTCGGCCGCCGGAAGCTCGTCCCAGCCGCGCTGTTCGGCGCAGACGGAGGCGGGGCCGTAGACCTCGGTCAGGCCGTACACGTGTGTCAGCTTGATGCCGATGCTTTCGGCGCCCTCCAGCACCGCGACCGGCGGCGCAGCGCCGGCGATCAGGCCGACGACGCGGCGGGCCGCATTGCCGGTTGACGTTTCCTTGGGCGCATCGGGGGCGTTGATCAGCGTGTTGTACACGATCGGCGCGCCGCACATGTGGGTGACGCCGTGCTGCTTGATCAGCTCGAAAATCTTCGTTGGCTCGACCTTGCGCAGGCAGACATTGATGCCGGCGGCGGCCGCAATGGTCCAGGGGAAGCACCAGCCGTTGCAGTGGAACATCGGCAGCGTCCAGAGATAGACCGGATGCTGGCCGAGATTGCCGGCGAGGATGTTGCTGACGGCATTGAGGTAGGCGCCACGATGATGGGTCACGACGCCCTTGGGATTTCCGGTCGTGCCGGAGGTGTAGCTCAGCGCGATCGCGTCCCATTCATCGCTCAGCCTGACCGCCACGAAGCCGGGATCGCCTTGCGCAACGGCTGCCTCATACTCGATCTCGCCGATGCGCGTGCCGTCCTTGAACGATGCGTCGTCGACGTCGACCACGAGCGGCTTGGGGCCCTTCATCTGCGCCAGCGCATCGGTGATCACGCCGGAGAATTCGGGGTCGACCAGGATGATCCCGGCGCCGCCATGGTCGAGCTGGAACGCGATCGAAGGCGCATCGAGGCGGATGTTGAGCGCGTTGAGCACCGCGCCGGTCATGGGCACGGCGAAATGCGCCTCGTTCATCGCCGGAATGTTCGGCAGCATCGCCGCAACGGTGTCGCCGACGCCGATGCCCTTGCCCGCCAGCCACGACGCAAATCGCCTGCAGCGTTCATAGGTCTGCGCCCAGGTGAAGCTGCGGCCCTCATAGACGGTGCTGACGTGATCGGGATAGACGGCGGCGCTGCGCGCGATGAAGCTCAGCGGGCTCAGCGGCACATAGTTGGCGGGTGTCTTGTCGAGGCCGATATTGTACGCGTTCTGCCGCTCACTCATCGACACACTCCTCAAATCGCGTCAAAGAAATCCGATCGAGATCCAGGGGAAGATCGCGACGATGATCAGTCCCACCAGCAGCGCCAGCAGATAGCCCCAGATCGGCCTGATTCCCTCGGCCGGATCGACCCGTCCAATGGCGCAGGCCGCATAATAGCCGACGCCGAACGGCGGGGCGAATAGCCCGATACCCATGGCGAGAATGATCACCATGGCATAGTGCACCTCGTGCACGCCGACGGCGCGGGCAATCGGGAATAGCAGCGGTCCGAACAGCACGATGGCCGGAATGCCCTCCAGCACGCTGCCGAGGATGGTGAAGGCGAGGATCGAGACGGCAATGAAGGTCGCCGCTCCGCCGGGCAGCCCCGTCATGGCCGCCGCCAGCGATCGCGAGAAGCCGGATTGGGTCAGGCCCCAGGCCATGCCGGTCGCCGTGCCGATGATCAAGAGGATCGCGCCCGACAGCGCCGCCGTCTCGACCAGCATCGGAAACAGCCGCCGCCAGTCGAAGCGGCGGTAGACGAGGAGGCCGACGAGGGCGCCATAGACGATGCCGATGGTGGAGACCTCGGTCGCGGTCGCGATGCCCTCGACGACGGCGTAGCGGATCACGAAGGGCAGCGCGAGCGCGGGCAGGGCGACGATGAAGGTCCTGCCGATCTCGGACGCCGTCGCGCGGCGGATGTGGCTCATGTCTTCGCGGCGGTAGCGCCACCACACCAGCATGCACAGCGTGACCGCGAGCACGACGCCGGGCAACAGGCCGCCTGTGAACAGGGCGGCGATCGAGACGCCGGTGACCGAGCCGATCGTGATCAGCACGAGGCTCGGCGGAATGGTCTCGGTCTGGGCGCCCGTCGCCGCAAGAAGCGCGACGAGGTCGCCAGGCTTGGCACCACGCTCTTTCATCTCGGGAAACAGCACGGGCGCGACGGCGGCCATGTCGGCGGCCTTGGCCCCGGAAATGCCGGAGACCAGATACATCGCGCCGACCAGCACGTAATGCAGGCCGCCCCTGACATGGCCGAGCAGGCTCGCCAGGAACGCCACCATGGCCCGCGCCATGCCGGTCATCTCGATCAGGAGGCCGAGGAACACGAACAGCGGCACCGAGAGCAGGATGAGGTGGCTCATGCCCTCGTCCATCCGCCCGACCAGCACCATGACCGGCGTGCGCGTGGCGAGCGCGAGATAGCCAAAGATCGCCAGGCCAAAGCCGAACGCAATGGGAACACCGGCAAAGACGCAGAAGCCGGCAACACCGACGAAGAATATGACGAGGTTGAGATTGCCGAGCTGCCGCAGGAGCGGCTCCGACAGCCAGAACAGGCCGATTGCGGCAGCAACGGTGACGAAGGCAGTTGCGACCATCCGGTAATCGGCCGCGCGCAGCAGCCGCAGCAAGGCAAAGGCCGCCATGAGGCCGATGCCGGTCGGCAGCGCGGCGGCGCGCCACATGTTGGAGATCTGGAGCGCCGGGGTGGTTATGTAGCTCTCTTCGTAGGCATAGTCGAAGGACGGCCAGACGATCAGCGCCAGGAACGCCAGCGCCGCGCAGGTTGCGACCAGATCGAGATAGGCCCGCATCGCAGGCCTGGTGCTCGCGACGACCGCGGTCATGCGCATGTGCTCGGAGCGGCGGAAGGCGACCGCCGCGCCCAGCATGGCCAGCCACAGGAACAGGATCGAAGCGAGCTCGTCGGACCAGATCAGCGGCCGGTGCAGGCCGTAGCGCGCGACCACCCCGGCGAACAGGATCACGATTTCGGCGACGACGAGAATCGCCGCCGGGACTTCGACGAGGAGGCCGAGCACGCGTTCCGTTGAGCCCAGAAATGAAGGTCGGCGAGGGGACTGCACAGCCACCTCGCCCGTTACTTCGGTCACCTCGACCTCGATATGAGCCATGACGGCCCCGACGCGTTACGACAGCTTGCCGACGGCCTTCTCCAGGAGGTCCCAGGCCTGGTCGCCGTATTTGCCTTTCCACTCGGCATAGAAGCCGGCGGCGCGCAGCTTGTCCCGGAACGGCGCAACAGTCGGCTGGTTGAAGGTCAGGCCCTTGCCCGCGAGCTCCTGCTGCAGGCTGGCATTGAGCTTGGCGGTGTCCTCGCGCTCCTTCACGGCCGCGGCGTTGATGTTCTTGGCGACGATGGCGCGCACGTCCTGCGGCAGCTTTTCCCAGGCCCTGCGGTTGGCCAGGAACCAGAAGCCGTCCCACATGTGGTTGGTCAGAGAGCAGTACTTCTGAACCTCGTAGAGTTTTGCCGTCGATATGATCGCGAGCGGGTTCTCCTGGCCCTCGACGATCTTGGTCTGAAGTGCCGAATAGACCTCGCTGAAATTGATCGAGGCGGGCGCGGCATCGAACGCCTTGAACATCGAGGTCCACAGCGGCGACACCGGCACGCGGATCTTGAAGCCCTTGAGGTCGTCCGGCCCGGTGATCGGCTTGGTCGACGACGTGGTCTGGCGGAAGCCGTTGTCCCAGATCCTGTCCATGACCTCGAGGCCGGCCTTCTTGATCTCGCCGCGGACATGGGCGCCGAGGTCGCCGTCCATGGCCTTCCAGACCGTGTCGTAGTCCGGGAACGCGAAGCCGATGCCGTTGATGGACGCCGCCGGCACCAGGGTCGACAGGATCAGTCCTGACAGCGTGAAGAACTCGACGCCGCCGGAGCGGATCTGGCTCAGCATGTCGGTGTCGGACCCGAGCTGGTTGTTCGGGAAGATCTGGAGGTCAAACTTGCCGCCGGTCTCGCTCTTGATCGCCGCAGCCATCTCCTTGGCGCGTACGTTCATCGGATGGGTGTCGGGCAGGTTGTTGGCATATTTGTAGGTGAACTCGGCGCTCTGGGCTCGGGCCACATGGGGCGCACTGAGGCCGCCCAGGACCGCGGTCGCGGCGGAGGCCTTGAGAAGCGTGCGTCGGGAAAAGCGCGTCGAAAAGACCATGGGTCTGCTTCCTCGGAAGGTTTGTTGTTGTTCTGAGATGCAAACCTATACGGACGGTCGGTCTTCAGGTCATCTGCGATCTCGCGAGGCCTCGCTTATTGCAGCCGGACAACGTCACGGCAATATCGGCTTTCGGCACGCAGGCCCGATTTCAAAATCTGAAAAACAACCCCATGCACAGTAGCCGTCAAGAGCTCGGGCGACGTCGAGGCCCAGACCAAAAACCGCGATCAAGTGAAGATGCGATAGCAGGAGTTTCGTCTAAACAATTGATCTGATTGTAGATAAGTATATTCCATAATATACCTTATGCGAATCCTAGATAAGCCGCGCAAGGTTCCTGCCTGCTGAGCCTTCTCGCCCTTGAGTCTGGCCGCACCGAGCCGTAGGCCATGATCGCCTTGGACGCGTTCAGCCAATGTCCGCCATTCGATTGGTCGAGTGCAGCTTGGCGCGGTGTGCGTCGCGCCCTTTGTCGAAGAGTCACTTGCGTGAGCGACTCCTGGTCAATTCCAATGGCGCCTAACCGCCAAATCTCTTGACGAGCTTTGAGCCCTTGGCCGTTCTGATCTGCTGGCTGGTCAAGTCGCTTCCCGCGCTCAATCCCTTCACCATGAGGTTCTTGACGCGCTGCGCCGCCTGCTTCTCGTTGGAATAGTCGATCTCGACGTGATCGAGCTCCATCAGATGGCCGAGTTCGTGCGCCCAGGCGCGTCCATTGGCGTGGTCATTGCCATACCACTGGACGAAGCTCGCGGGCTCGGGAGAGCCATTCGGGTATGAACCTCCGCCGGCGTTCAGACTTGCGATCGCATTGACCAGGAAGATGTGGATCGCATTGTCCGGGTCGTGCCGGGATGCGAGAACGCCCAGCAGGACCTCATCGCTGCTGCGCCTGCTCGGCGCCATGTCGAGCGGTTTTTCCATGATGCAATCGCTGATCACGAAGGCGATCTTCGCCTTCGACCAGATCGTATTGACGACATCGAGCGCCTTCTTCGCTGTGTCGCAGTCCCATTGCGCAGGCTCGAGGACGCCCCTGTTGGCGAATGGTGTGACGTAAAGTCTAAGCGGAATGGACATGCGCCGGGCTACCGAGCAATCTTACGGCAGGAAGAACGGTATGAAGCCGATTCCGCCACCACCACCACCGCCTCCGCCGCTGCCTCCGCCCGCGTTAGCCTCGGGCCTCGGCGGCCTTGCGGGCCGTGCCGGAGCTTCTTCGGGGTCCCTGCTCCTGCGCTCGAGCTTTACGGATGGTGTCGGACGGGTCCTGCGCTTCTCGCACTCATCGTCATTATTCAGGAAGTAGCCCGCGGCGCAGGTGATCTTGGCGCACCGATCTCCATCGCGTTTCTGGCCGGATCCGCAAACTATCGGGCAAACCCGCGCCGATTTAAGCTTGATCGCGTCGAGCGCCTCAGGGCTAGCAGCCTTGGCATCGAACGTGGTGCCGGCATTCTTGTTGTACAACTCGAGCGAACGCCGTGAGGCCGCGTCCCAGTCGCCATCGGCCGGTCCGCTGAAGCAACCGACCCGGCGCAACTCGGCTTGTACCGATTTTGCAAGCTCGGCCTTGGACGGCGGTGTCGGCGCCGACGTCTGTGGAGCCGGCAGCGCGGCCACTTTCGAATCCGAATTCGGGCGGGCCTCTTGCGATGGGTCGGATCCAGCCTGAGCGCCAATTCTCCCGACGGCTATTTCAGCTTCCCGGCGACGCTGCTCGGCCTGCGCGGCCAATTGTTGCGCGGTTTCTCTGGCCTTCTCCGCCTCGGCACGAGCGTCCTGCGCTGCTTTCAAGTCCGAGGCGGCTTTGGCCAGTTGTGTCTGCTGGGCGCCCTGGTTGACGAGCCGCGCCTGCTCCTGCTCGGCCTGGCGCGCCTTTTCCGCTGCGGCGGCGCGCTTATCTTCCGCATCGATCTTGGCGAGTTGCAGCTTGGCCAGATTTGCGTAGTAGCCGTCCGGATACTGGGCAAGGAAGTAGTTCAGCGCATCCTTGTTGCCGATCTGCAGCGCGAGCTCGTAATCGTGCCGAATTTCGGCACGCGCCGAGACCGGTGGAGTTGCAGGCAGCGGCGGCGGGGCCGGTTGAGGCGCTGCGGCGGCCGCTTCCTTGGCCGGTGCCGGCACGAGCGGCACATCATCGCCACCAAGCGTACCGTACACATAGGGCTCCTGCTTGTTGCCGGTCGCCTTCATGACGTCGTCGCGGACGAAGCCGAACACCCTGCGCAGGTCCATGCCCGGAGTAGCGATATATTTCACCAGTGCCGAGGCATAGGGACTGTTCTTGCTGCCACCGTCGGACGCCGTCGAGCCAGCCTTGGCAGCGAAAGCAACCAGCGTATTCGAGGTCGCCGGCTCGATCCTGGCGAGGCCCCGGCTAACAGCCCGCGAGCCGACCGTCCGCCTCATCTTGTCGGCGAAAGGATTGTTGCGGCAAGCATCGAGGATCACGAGCCGCAGCTGCCGTGCCGGCTCGATCGCCAGCAGCACTCGCTCGAGCGAAAAGGCCTCGTCGTACACATCTGTGTCGCGCTCGAGCGTCGCATCCGTGGGGATCAGGTAGTTCGTACCTTCGAGCTCGATCCCGTGGCCCGCGTAGTAGACGACGGCGACATCCGAGTCGCGCGCCACATCGGCAAAATCACGCAGCGCACGCCGCATCTCCGATGCCTGGAGATCCGTGCGGGTCTGGACGACGCTGAATCCCGCTCTCTTCAGCGTCTCCTCAACGATCGCAGCATCATTGGCTGGGTTGGCAAGCGCTGCGGCGTTCTTGTAGGCCGAGTTGCCGATGACGAGCGCGACACGGTTCGCGGCCCATGCCGGCTGACAGACAATCAGCGCAGCGAGAAGAAACAGGGTACGGCGCAATGCCACAGATCGGTGCAAATGCATGGCAGTACTACTTTTTGATCTTCTTCCATCATTTGTGTCGTCACGACGGAAGCGGTTCAATGCGATCTCATGATCCGGTTGTGGAACCCACAGGGGCGGCACGACTGCGCAGGCTGGCCGGTCAATTGACCTCACCGCAAGCCTGCCGTCTAATGAGGCAAGTTTCTAACACGCGAGATCACTCCCGGTGACTGACGCGAAGCTCGATCAGGCGGGAACAGCGCGGAAGGAGATTGCCGGGCGCGGGGGCAATGCCCTGTTGGATTGGACCGCCAGGGCAGTTGTCGTGATCATCTATGGCGGGTCTGCTTTTATGGGCGCTGCCAGCGTCCCTCACCTGCTTCCGCCGGACAATATCCACGACTGGCTTTCGCTTGCGGCCAGAATTGCCAACATCCTGTTCCTCGGCCTCGTCGCGCTGACGACCATCACCCGGCTGGTGCCGATCATGAAATCGCAGGGCATCGAGACGCGGGTCTCAGCCTTGCTGGGGACTTTTTTGAGCATCGTCCTCGCATTTCTTCCGAAGGCGGAACTCGGCCCCGTCTGGTCGGCCGTGTCCTCGACGTTGGTCTTGGTGGGTACCTCGCTCTGCATCGTGGTGCTCCGCTGGCTCGGCAGATCCTTCAGCATTCAAGCGGAGGCCAGGCGTCTTGTGACGGATGGGCCTTATCGGATCGTCCGGCATCCTCTCTATCTCTGCGAGGGGATTGCCCTCGTCGGCGTAACACTCCAGGTCCTCTCACCGCTTGCGGTCCTCATCGCCATCGTGATCGTGACGATCCAATGCCGGCGGATGATCAACGAAGAGCGGATCCTGAAGCGGGCATTTCCCGAATATGACGCCTACCGCACGACAACTCCTTTTCTGATCCCCACGTGCCGGGCGATCGGCCGATAGGCCGGGGCCAGGCACCCGCCAAGGCGATCGATCCGCACGCCTGACACCACGCTTCACATCCGCTCGATCTGCAACCGGTGGAGTTCGATCCGAACCGACTTTCGGCCGTCTTCAGCGCTTCAGGCAAACGATCAAACAGATCAGTAAAAGTAGACATATCAACAATTTACCTCAAGGAACCGGAGTGCGAAGAGCGCCGGCGGGACCGCTCGCCGGCCCCCAACAATCGTCCGAGGCCCTTGAACGCGTTCACTGGAATACGCGACCAACATCAGGAATGGAGCGGGCTCGAGACTGTTCCCTGCACGAGCCAGGCGGTCGCCAGGATCTATGAGTTTAGTCAGCATTCTGCGCGGCCATGCCAACTTCGTTGACGCTACCATTCTTCGGCTGATGTTGGACGTCGCGCCATGAGCAATTACACGCAGATCAAGTTGTACGCTCTTCTTCTTGTTGCCTCGCTGTTCCTAATTGCTCAGCCGGCTTTCGCGACAAAGCGCGTGGCCCTGGTGCTTGGCAATGCCACATATCAAAACGCTCCCCTGCTCCCCAACCCGGCCAACGACGCCGGCGCCATCGCTGCGACGTTGAGAGCCGCAGGGTTTGACGTGGTCGACTCGAGGCTCAACCTCGCAGCGACGGACATGAAGCGAGCCCTGAGGGATTTTGCAGATCAGGCGCGCGACGCCGACATCGCACTCGTCTACTACGCAGGCCACGGGATCGAGATCGATGGCACGAACTATCTGATCCCAACCGACGCCAGGCTTGAACGTGATACGGACATCTATGACGAGGCGTTCTCGCTCGACCGTGTCTTGCTGGCGATCGAGCCTGCAAGGCAGCTACGGGTCGTGATCGTCGACGCGTGCCGCAACAATCCTTTTGCCGACACGATGAGGCGAACGGTCGCCTCGCGATCGATCAGCCGCGGGCTCGCCAGGGTCGAGCCAACGGTCTCCAATACGTTGATCGCCTTCGCCGCGAAGGCCGGGTTGACGGCGCTCGACGGCAATAGCCAGAACAGCCCGTACGCGGCCGCACTGGTCAAGTATATCGCAAAGCCGGGCCTCGACCTGCGCAGGGCCTTTGGGTTCGTCCGCGACGACGTCCTGCAAGCCACGGGCAACCGGCAGGAGCCTTACGTCTACGGCTCGTTGGGCGGCGAGGACGTTGCGCTCGTGCCTGCTCCAAAGGCCGTAGAGCCCACGCCCGCAGTGGCCAACCCCCAGTCGGAGGTTCGCCGTGACTACGAACTGGCGCTGCAGCTCAACAATAAAGACGCTCTGGGCGCATTCCTGACCCAGCATCCAGACGGATATTACGCAAGCCTCGCCAAACTTCAGCTCAACCAGATCGAGGCAGAGGAGGCACGGGTTGCGGCAACCGAAAAGGCGCGCCAGGCCCAACAGCAGCAAGCCCGGCTTGCCTCCGAAGGCGCCCTGCGCGCAGAGCAGGAAAAGGCGGCCGCTGATCTGAAGGCTGCGGAGGACGCCCGCATTGCGGCCGAAAGAACAAAACTGGCGGCGCAGCAGCAAGCGGCCGATGCCGAGCGGAAGCGGACCACATCCGAGGGATCGATCAGCACCGCGCTCACTCGGAACAAGGCCGCCGTCGAGAATTCCACCACGGTGAGTCCGCCTCCAGCTGCTGTGGCCGCTCAGAGTGACACAGACACGAAGGTCGCCGCTCTGAGCGCCGGGCCGCAGCAGGCCGATCCGGCCAGGGCCGATATCCCTCAGGCCGATCTCGCCAGGTCGGTACAGAGCGAATTGAGCCGCGTCGGATGCTTCACCGGTGCCGTCGATGGCGAATGGAATGCCGCTTCGCAGCGCTCGCTCTCGCTCTTCAACCGCCACGCGGGAACCAAGTTCGACGCGAAGCTTGCGAGTCTCGACGCACTTGACGCAATCAAGCTCAAGTCGTCGCGGGTCTGTCCGCTGGTCTGTGAACGCGGCTACAAGGCTGACGGCGACCAGTGCAGCAGGATCACCTGCGCCGAGGGCTCGTTCCTCAATGACGACAATGAATGCGAGAGGCGGCGCGGCAAGAAGCCTGTTGCAAACCGCAATACGGGCGAGCGCCCTGCCCGCGCGGATCGCCCGGCCCGCGAGAGGTTCGCGCCGGCTGCGGAGGCTCCCACACCACGGCGACAGGCGACTGCCAAGGGAAGCAGTGGCAGCATCTATTGTGACCAGCATATTTGCCGTCAGGTCAATCGTGGCTGCCGCCTCGAATACCGGGGCGGTGGAGGTCCCGGCGGCAACACTGGAAATGTCGAGGTCTGCAACTAGAGCCTTTTCCGTTCCGATGGAATCGGAACGGGGCTCTAGGCTCTTGTTTTGACGCGTTTTCTTGACGCGAACCGGTGTCCACTTCGCTCGAAAACGCTCTAGCGCCACGCAAAAGAGGTGTCCGAAGGAGTGATCTGAGTGACAACCTGCGAGCTGGAGCAGAAAGATGTCGGCAGCTTTCCGGGTGTGACGCTCTTCACGACCCGGCAGGCGCCCGGCATGAGGCCGACGGCGGTCTATCTGCCGCCGAAGCACGCAACGGCCGCCACCAAGTTCGATGTCGTAGTCTGGCTACACGGTTTCTATGTCAGGGATCATGAGTACCTGTTCCGGAACGATCCTGCGCGTCTGCGCGAACAAGTCCGGGATTCGGGGAAGGATGTCGTGCTTGTCGCGCCATTCCTGGGCTACGAATATGCCGTCGGTGACACCTTTGCCGGAAACTACAGCGTGAAGGATTTGGCTTCCGCCAAATGGGGCGAACGCTATCTGGACGAAATTCTCGGGGCTCTTGCCAAATTCGTGGCGCCTGTCGCCAGCACCGGCAACGGCACCCGGAGCATACCCCAGCTCCAGGTCGGCAAGCTCGTCATCGCCTGCCATTCCGGCGGCGGGAGCGGCATGCGCAACCTGGTCGGAAGCCTCGGAAAGTATCAGCCGAACCTGTCGGCCTGCTGGGGATTTGATTGCCTCTACGGCGCCAAAGCGCAACCGGACGACGCCACGTTCTGGTACCAATGGTTGTCGGGTCAGAGCACCTGCGCGCTCGAAATTGTCTATGGCCCGACCACCCTTTCGCAATCGGTGAAGCTGGATCTGGTCGGACGCGGACTCGCAACGCTTGACGGCAATCGCCCTCCGTCACAGCGCCCTGCTCTCAAAAACCTCACTGTGAGCGTGGGTCACTATGATGCATTTCCGGCCTTTGGGCAGATGGTCAGGGTCAATGATCTGGATCCGGCCTTCGTCGACCGCTTCATGATCCCGCAGGTCGCCGACAAACCTCCACTGGGCCACAAGCCGGCGTCGCGCAATGGAGAATTCCTCAAACAGGCGATTGCCAACGTTCGCGGCGCTTTCCCCTTTCCGAAGGACATTCACTACATGATTGCCCGTGGCGGTTTCTACAGCCGCCTGAGTAGGCTGTAGCGTCGAAGGCCCCTCCCCGACGGGCACGAATTCGCCTGTCACCGGCTCGCTGCTTAACCTTGGCTGTGATGATGCGAGGAGACACGACATGACGGAACCACCTTTCGATCCGAACACCGCGCCGAGAGCCGGCAACTCGGCTCAGGACCGCGCCGCGATGCGGGCGGACATGAACAAGGTCGCGCTGAAGCTGCGCGAAGCCGGCATTCAGCTTTACGGATTCTACAAGATCCACGACCTCGTGCCGTACTGGAATCCGCTTGGCTTCGATTTCATGTGCGACAACTGGCGGCAATTGCTCGACGCCGCCGGCAAGGCACCGCGGCTAGGCTCCGACCAGATCAACATGCCGGGCTACGATCCGTGGCTGCAGGCCGGCGTCAAGAGCGTCGGCTTCACGCAGACCGGTAAGGCTCCGCACGTGCATCTCGACATTGCGATCGATCGGCCCGGGCTCTGTCGGATTTACATCCTGGAGAAAGACGAGGAGCGACGTCTCGACGCCCTGCGACGGGCCCGGGTGGTCACCGCGAGAGATACCGACGTATTCAGGAAGATCCACCGGCGGGTGGAGGGTCTCGGCATCGATCTCGACGATCACATCGGCTCGCACCTGGAGGCTGGGCGGCTCGTGCTCGATGGCATCAATTTCGTCGCCAAGGATCACAAGCGTCTTCTCGATGTGCTGACGAACCTGAAATATCCCGCCGGCAACAATGTCTTTTTTCGCGGAGAGAGATCCGGCCGCGGTCATTTCTTCGGCATGGCCTCGTTCCTGGCCACCGACGGCATCGGCTTTCGGCAAATCTGGCAGACATTTCCGGAGGAAAGACCGATCGCAACACCAGATCCGCGTACCGGACCGGCGATGGATCCCAAGGCTTCCGGACGGTTTGGCGATTCACCGAACCTGCCGGATCTCACCTCGGTGCACTGTGCCGTGTCGAACCGGATCTGCAATGTCCATATCGACGAGATGGGCTTCGTGGTCACGGACAGCAAAGGCACCATCATCGTCGACCCTGACGCGCTGCGGCACATCTTCGTCGAATTGCTCTGGAAGACCAACCTGCAGGGCAAACTGCCCTTCTGGGCGCTCGACAACGTCAATTTCATCATCCCGAGCTCGCCAAACGACTTTTCCCGCGTTGGAGTCAGCGTCGACATCGCGAAGTTCGGGCGTGTCAAGATTGCGCTCAACGGGAGCTGCTCGGCCGACGGCAAGATGGAAGCAGCCGGCACGCTCACGCTCGGGTTCAAATTCTGAGACAGCCGACAGCCACGGCTCACTTGATGGAATAGGATTTGACGTCGAACGACCAATTGCTCGGCACCAGTTTTCCACTGCTGCCGTCCGGCACACGCAGCTCCCTGGTCCACGCCGACAGGTAGCTCAACGTATCGGCTTGATCCTGCAGTTTGCGCGGGAGATCCGGCAAATCGAGCAATTGCACGCGCCGTTCACTCAGGATCGCAACCATGACGGCCGAGCCGGTCGGCGGTGCGACGACATATTCAAAGCCACGTTGCCGCCCTGCCGGGGTCGGCACAACAAATTGCACGCCGGGCTTGACGAGATTGATGTCGCGGCCGTCCGACTGCTCCAACAATTCGGGAGTCGGAAAGATCTGGGACATCCGTCCGTCCGCATCGACATCCACCAGAATGAGATAGCCTGCCTTCTTCGCAGTCACGCCGAATGACACCTTGCCGCCAACGTCGACGGTCAGGCCGGGCAGGATCTCGAGGGACACACTTGCAGCATTGCTCTGTGCGGCGCCGGTCTGTCCGCGCGTCGCCTGGATGCGCCAGAACCATGGTGCGCTCGGCAGGCTCGCATGTAGAGATTCCGGCTGCAACGGCGCCGCGGGCGCGGCCCCGCTTCCCGCCAGCAGCAGGGCAAATGCGAAGCATAGTCGTTTACGGCGGATCAGCTCCGATCGCCACATGGCTCCCCCAAACAGATGTCAGGGAGCGCTGAAAAAGCCGATCGAGGCGATCCGCGCGTCCGCAGGCAGGTAGCGCTCGAGGTTCTTGATCAAGTGCCCTGAGGCGCGTCGCCGATTGAGCTGAATCAGGACGGTCTCGAGATCCACCATGCGCCGCTGCGAGGTTACAGCAACGATCTGCTCGGCACCGAACGGCTCACCCACCCGGAGTGGCAGCCGCAAGTTCGACGATTTGGCCACCGCCGCATCCGTACCGACCGGGTACAACATCTGGATGGTGCCGTCACCGGATACATTGAACAGCAGCAATGCCCTTGAAGCCACATCGGACAGTTCGACTTCGATGGTCTGACCAGCGCGCTGCTGTCGATCATCCGGCCAAATACGCATGATCTGCGGCGATCGGGTCGCCATTCGCTTGAGCTCGCGCATTGCTGCGGTGCGATCCACGACCGTCGGCAGATTGGCTAGGTCCATCCCATAGGCGACGACATCGCCCCAGGCGATCACGTCATGAGAGACCGGGTCCCAGATCAGGTCGGGATTGTCCGTCGGCTGAACGGTCTGCACGGTGGCGTCCTTCGGCGTCACGCCGGCGAAATAGCTCATCTTGCCGTCGAGCGCCGCCAGACGGATCGGTGCCGCGAGACGGAGGGGCGCCGGTGCAGCGACGGTCGGCGCTGCGCCAGTCGGAGCGGCGACGGGCGCAACCGTATTGGGTGCAGCGGCCAGCGTCGGCAGCGCCGGAGCCTTGGTCGTCGCCGCCGACGGGGCAGCCGCCTGTACATCAGCAGCCTGACTGGAGGCCGTCCTCGCGGCCGGGCCCTGAATCAGCACCACGCCGCGCGTCAGCTCGAAGGCGACGGCGGTCTCCGGCACCTGCGCCGGTGACGATATCGTCACGATGTTCTGGCGCTGGTCCGAGAGCTGATAGACCACCTGCCGGACATTGGCGAAGAGCTCCTTGAGCGTCACCTTGCCGTCGCGATTGATGTCCGCGCTGCCCTCCACTGCCCGCGCCACCGCGTAGCTGAGAGCCCCGCGCAGCCCATCGATCCCGGGAATCCGTACTTCGGGCGCCTTGGTGTAGCGATCAACAGCGGCGAGGAACGCCGTGTGGTCGAGATCGAGCTCGGACTTCGGACCGTTGCTGTCCGATACCGGTTTCAGTTCATCGACAAGCAACGTGTAGCGCGGCACCTGCCGGAAGCTCATCTCCGCAGCCCGCGGGTCGATATCGCGCACCATTCCGCCGCCATGGCAGGTATCCGCAACGAAGATCACCTTCGCGCCGCGCAGCTCGAGCTGCCGGATGAAATGATTGAACTCGCTCCCCAGAATGCGCTCGACGGACCCCTTCGACGTGGTTTCGAAGCCGGGCAGCAGGAACACGTTCTCCATCCCATCGGGCTCCGAGCCCTTGACGCGCTCAGGCTCCTGGGTGCCGTGGCCGGCGATCGACAGGAAGACGAGGTCGTTATTCCTTGTCCGCGTCACCAATGCACTGATTTCACGCAAGACGCTCGCCCTGTCCGCTTGGGCATTGGTCAACTCGACGACATCGCTAACCCCCATCGTCTTCAGGCTGGACACGAGATCTCCAGCGTCAGCGACTGCGCCCTTCAGTTTGCGGACGTGCTGGTAATCGTCGATTCCGATCACGAGCGCGCGCACGGCCGCCCCATCCGGATTGCTGATCGCCAGTGCTTCCGCTGCCTGGGCGCGCTGCAGCGGCAGACCGATCACCGCAGCAAGCGCGATGGCGGCAGCGCACCAGATCCCATACTTAAATCCTCTGGGCCTTCGCATCGTGATCCACCTCGATGTCATGCAGGCCGGTTCCCGAACCGCGCCGGTCGGACGTGGCGGCGACACCTCGTCCGAACGTCCCGGGTCCAGCGTGCGAACAGCATTCGCTATCCATCTGTAGCGCCAGTGACACACATGGTTCAGCGCCTCTTGGTCGCGGTTTTCGCAGCCGCCGATTTGCGGCCCGTCGGCGCATCGGCGTCCTGGTAGGCGTCAGCCGAAACGGTTGTCTGGTCGTCGGCGAAGGCACGGAAGCGAACCGGAGTGTAGCCACGCGCAAGCAGGCTCGCCAACGGATAGATGTTGCGGCAAACGCGTCCGTTGCAGCCGCCGGTCGAGGATTCCATCACCTCCGCCTTGCGATCCGGCGTGAACCGCAGGAACAACATCACATGGGAGCCGGGCTTGTTGAGTGCATCGCCGGGCTTCAACTCCCACGGGTTCGCCACGGGCGCGGCGATCGCGGGAATGGCGGCGGTCGTATAGTGGACGGAGAGTCCCCACGTGGCGCTGACGAACGCCGAGCAGTCGACGCCCGCCACATCCGGCCGCGGCGCGTTGCGGGTGCAGACATTCCCGGCCAACGTGCCGCTCTCGATGCGCTGCCGGAAGTTTGCGAGGGAGCCGTGACAGCCCCAGCAATAGGGTACGCCGCGCACCTCCTGGTTCACCTTGCCTTGAAGGTACCATGGGCGGCGAATGCGGTTGAATCCGCTGCACTGGCTGTCCGGATCGTTGCCATAGTTCGCCTGCGTCAGCTTCCACTGCACACCCTCGAACGCAAACGCGGTCTCGATCGCCTGCTGGCGATTTGACGGCCGCACCGCCGCTGTCGCATTGAACTTGCTATTGTTGGAAGGCTGCGCGGTTGCCGTCCGCGACGGCCGAGCGTCGATCACCGACGCGTTGCGCAGGGGGCGGAAGCCGACGCCAACCACATCGACACCGGTTGGCTTGGTTCGCAGGAAATAGACGTCGCCGTCACCCGAGATCGTGACGAACCGCCTCGTCAGCGGGGTGTTCTCGAGAGGCAACTCATAGATTCCCTCGATCCGGCCGTTGGCGGCATAGCGCACGACGAACGTGGATGCGTTCTTTCCCGATGGCGGAATGTCTTCGGCCAACACATAGAAGCGATCGCTATTGTCGATCTCGAGGAACTCGACCGTACCGAGCTGGTCACGCACGCGCAGGCCGAGCGCGCCAATGGTCTCATTGGTGACCATGGTCTGGATCTCGATGCGCACGCTGGAATTGCCCTTGTCCGGGATGATATCGGCGATGACCGAGCCCTTGCTGCGGGACGCGACGTACTGCCGGTCGGGCTGCCGGCCTGTTTTGACGACGGCCGCGCGGGTGTTCTGGTCGAGCAGCTCGGTCGCACTGCCGGGTGGCTGCGATCCCATCTGGGCGAAGGCGGAGATGGCGACCTGGTCGTCCGTGCCGCGACTCGAGACTTCCTCGAGTTGGATTTCGTCGCCACCGAGCCCGCGCGTGGACTGGTCTGGCGCCGCCTTCAACGTGCGAACGCCGCCGTCCCAAACCATGATGTCGCCGTTGTGAACGACGAGGTCGGTCGGCTGTACATCCCTCGGCATCTTGAGGACGTCAGGATCGGAGTTCGGTTGCTTGGGATCGAACTGGAGAATGCGTCCGTTGACCTGATCGAGCACGAAGAGGTTGCCCTGCCCGTCGGCACTGAGCGCCTGGGGGCCTGCCAGTTCCACGTCCTCGCCGGCCGGGACGATGCCGACCATGGAGGCAGCCGAGCCGCCCGAAAAGCTCCGCACCACGGTGTCCTCGGCGTGCGTCCCGGTGGCGAAAATGCTCGCACCGGCGATGAAGACCCAGATCCAACTCGTTGGACGAAACATGTTCGCCTCAATGTGCCCGAACCGATTGTCGCGCCAGATCGACTAATCCGAGATGCCGTTGATGCGGCGCGTCAATTAGTGGTGAGCAATCTCAATCGCGTTCAATTCTATCACCGGACGGTGATAGCCCGAATGTCTTCAGCTTGCGGTGCAAAAACCATGGCCAAGAATAGATTTGAGCAGGTCAACGAGATCCAGCCCGACGCCATTACGCTGGTCCTGAAACGCGACATTGACGGCGCCACCGGAGCGGTCGTGATGCCGGCTGCCAGCAGCGGCGGGCGGCTGTCCAATGACCAGGTCAGCGCCCCATTGCCGGCCCAGGACGCCTTTCGCGGCGCGATCCGGCTGGCCAATGACGTGAAGCTCGCGATCGTGGTGTGCGATCCGGACGGCGTCTGGAAGCCCGAATGGGGCGATCTTTACCAGGCCCTCGACTGATTCATTGCCGGGCGGACCGGCACATGTTGCGACGCCGTATGGAGACGAGCATGCTGAACGGACCGCTGCCCCGCGCGTCGTTGCGGGTCCGAGCCTTGATGGTCGCCCTGTTGGTTTCGACCAACTGGCCGGCATGGGCCAACGACTCGGCCGCCGAATTGTCGATCGGAGGGCTCCAGTTCGTTCGCACCCGCGATGTGGCCATGGAGAGCGAGGACCTGCGTATCGCACTCGACAGGATCATCGTTCGCTATCAGTTCGCCAACGTCACCAACAAGCCGGTGACGCTGACTGTGGCCTTTCCGCTGCCCGACATCGAACTGTCGGAGGCCGATAACATCGCGCTGCCGTCGAACGACCCGGTGAACTTCGTCGACTTCGAGACCAGGATCGACGGCAGCCCAGCGCCGCTGACGATTGATCAGCGCGCCATGATTGGCGACAAGGATGTCAGCGCACTGCTCCGCCAGTTCAAGCTGCCGCTGTTGCCCATCGGCAACCGCGAAATCCGCATGACCGACCTCCCGGCAGCAACCCGAACCCGACTTGTGGACGAGGGGTTATTGATGCCTGCCGGAATGAGCGACAACGGCCGTCAGCAATATGCTCCAGGCTGGGTCACCAGGACGTCTGCCGTGCGCCAGCAGGTGTTTCCGCCCTCGCGCACCGTTGTCGTCGAACACCAGTATCGGCCGAGCGTCGGCTCCAGCGCTGACACCATACTGCGCCCGGGCCTGCGCCGCAGCAACGCACTCGGCCCGGAAGTCGCGCGTTACCGGAAGGAGTATTGCGTCACGGACGGGTTCCTTGCCGAGCTCGACAAGCGCGCCGGCGACGGCACGGTCAACACCGCCAAGCTGCAGGAGCGGCGCATTTCATACGTGCTCAAGACCGGCGCGAATTGGGCCGGGCCGATCCGGGCGTTCAAGCTGACCATCGACCCCGGTGGCAGCGACCGCATGGTCAGCTTCTGCCAGGGCCGGCTCAAGGCCTCCCCGGCCGGAAACACGCTTGAATATACGGCAAGCGATTTCAAGCCGGATACCGACCTGAAGATCCTGGTGATCGGAAAATTCTGAGCGCCGATCAGTTCGTAAGCATCACGTATCGTGCGGCCGCGGTGATCGTCACGCGGTTGCGCTGGGCGTCACTCAGCGCCTGCAGGAAGAACGTGTCGGCAGCGGTCGGTCGCGGCTGGCGCAACGAGTCCAGAACCTGCGGAGTCGCTACGGCCAAGATCAGTTGCGGACCGCTCGCGCGCGGGACCGGGAGCGAAAACGACAGCGAGTCAATACCCGGCTTCAGGAGGTAAGACAGGCTCTGCACCTCACCGCGATCCGATACCATGAGCAATTCCACCACACGATTGGCGAAGTTCTCGATGGTGCCGTTGAGGGTTTCGCCGGCCTTCAGTTCCGTCGCTGACAGGGTGACGCGCGGCACTCGCATCTGGTCGCTTCCCACCTGGCTTAAGAACTTGACGGCCGGGCACTGGGCCTGGGTCACCTGCCTGACACCGACCGAAGCCTCAAATCCCTGGTCCCGCCGAAACGCCTTGTCGAACGTATCGAACGGGGCCGTCGAGGCGCCGTAGCCTTCGATCACGGCGGCGGTTTGACTGACCGCAACCGGCAAGATGAAGAAGCAATCGCCGCCGGAGTATTGAGCTACATATTTGCGGATGCGTTCGGCGCGTCCCTGCCCCTCGGCTGGCGGAGTAGGCGTTACCGCCGGCGGTGGTGACAGCTTCACCGGCTCCTGACGTCCGGGCTGTGGTGCGGAGGGCTCGACTTTCGGCGGCGACATTGTCCCCGCGAGTTTCGGAGGCGGCGGCAAGCCCGCCACGCCAGGCGCCGACCAGACCAGCTTGTAGAAGGCATATCCACCCCCGCCCAACATGAGCAGCACCGCGGCTGCGCTCGCATAGAGCCAGAGACTGCGCGGCCTCTTCTGCGCGGTTGAGGGCGCCCTATCCTGCCAGGCCGGCGCCGCGGTTTCCGGCCGCGCCAGCGGATCGAAGCCGGACAACGGCGCGGTGGATGTCTGGGGCGGACCTGTCGGCGTCCACTTGGCGACCTCCGCCATGGTCGCACGCAACGCCGGATCGGGCTGCAGCATCCGCTCCAGCAAAGGCCTGATGCGCATGTCTACCGCACCGAGATCGGGCACACGCCGGCGCTTCTCCACCAGTTGAAACTGGCTTCCGCCCATGTCGAGCTTCTGTCCGGTCAGCGCATGGAACAGCACGAGGCCGAAGCTGTAGACGTCGGACTTCGCCGTGATCTCGTTGCCGTACAGGCCGACCTGTTCCGGAGACGCGTAGTTGTCCTTGCCGGCGAAGCCCGAACCGATGATGGTCTTGTCACCCATCTGGGTCGATCGGGCGATGCCGAAATCGATGATCTTGGCGCGTCTCACATCGTCGAGCGGCACGATGATGTTGTCCGGGGAAACGTCGCGATGGATGATGCCGTGCTCGTGGGCGGCCTCCAGTCCCGATGCAACGCGCTGCATCAGCTTGACCAGCGCCTCGAAAGTCAACGGCCCTTCGTCGAGCATGTTCGAGAGCGAACGGCCGTTCACGAACTCCATCGCGAGATACGGTCGCTGCAGCACGGGCTCCACGGTGAACAGGAAGTAGCGAACGATCGCGTCGTGCGGGAGATTGTGAAGCGCCGCTGCCTCCCGCCGGAACAGCGCGAGCGCGGCCTCGTTGTCGACCATGTCGGGCAGCAGCATTTTCACCGCAACCGGCGATCCGGTCTGGATCTCACGGCACTTGTAGACCTCGCCCATGCCGCCCGCGCCGATCACGGCTTCGATCTCGTAGATGCCGTTGAGGCGGGTGCCGGGCGGCACACCACGGTAGCCCGACGGGAATGGATCGTTAACGCTCATGGTTGCGGCTCCCGATCCAGCGGCGATCTCGTCGGTTCTGAGGATCGCGGCACCAGCAGCCGCACAACCACGATCGTCACGTTGTCGAGCCCTCCCCGATCAAGAGCCAAAGCGAGCATGTCATCGCAAGCCGCCTGGGCGTGCCGCGTGATCGCATGCTGCAGGATCTCGTCGTCCTGCACATGCTTGGTCAAGCCGTCGCTGCAGATCACGAAGACGTCTTCCGGCTCGGCCGGACCGGTCACGACCTCGAACTCCGGATCATCGGCGACGCCGACGGCCCGGGTAATGGCATTGCTCGGCCAGTCCTTGACGTCTTCGCGCGACACCGCGCCGCCGGCAATCAGTTCCTCCAGCTCGCTGTGATCATGCGATACCTGATTGATGCTGCCCCGGGTGACCAGGTAGACCCGGCTGTCGCCCGCCCATATGCAGGCATAATAGCCGTCGCGCACGAGCAGAACCGCCGCCGTGGTGCCGACGGTGGCACCCTGCCGTTCCTTGCTGAGCGACAGGATCTGCCGGTTCGCATGGAACAGTCGCTCCTCGCACTGCGTCAGCAAGTCGGCGGCCGAGTCCGGCAAGCCGATCGTATCAAGCGACTGCACGACGATGCGGCTGGCGAGATCGCCGGCCTCGTGACCGCCCATACCGTCGGCGACGGCCCACAGGCCGACATCGGTCCGGACCAGGCACGAATCTTCGTTGCGCGTCCGCACCCGTCCGGCATGAGTGACGCTGCCGACATCGAACAAGGAAGGGATATGCACCATCGCGCGTCACCCCGTCCCGGATGCTGTACGGCCGAGATCGCCGGTCAGCATTGTGGAGTAGTGAAATGGGTCCGGCAATCCGCGGCAAGCGAGCGCCATTGATGGAAAGCCTTCGCCACCCGCGGTCCACCAGAAACTTGCCGCAGCATAGATCTGCGGACTGGCAGCGGAAAGCGCGGCAAAGGACTTGGTGAATGCGTCATCCGCCGAAACCGCTCCGACGGTCGTTGCGCCCAGTGCGATCATTTGCGATTCGTCGGCGATCGGCGCCTGCGGTCGCGGCACCACGAGACGATCCAGAGCACCCGATATCTGCTCAAAGGTCGAAGTTTGATCCAGAGTCGAAAGCAGGAACGCCTCCGCCTGCCCGTACCATTCATCCTGAGGATCGATGCTCGGCGGCGGCAGTAAGGCGCTTTCGTCCGACACCGCATGCACCGTCAATGGATAATACCGCCCCACCCCGTCGAGCGAAGGCATCATTGCCCCCGCCACCGTCGTGCCGCAGATGGCGGCGCCAAGCCAGAATCGCCAGACCGGTGCGGTCAGGAACGCCTGCTGCCAGCCCGGGCCAAGCTGATGACGACTGGCCGACAGCGCAGACTGCACCCATGGCTCCCAGGCTTCCAGGAAGCTGCGCGGGGTGGCGATCGCGATGAAATCACGCTTCGCGCCGATCTTGCCGAATAGCCCACAACGCATGTTCATATTCCAGTCGGGCAACGAAACTCGCGGAGCACCGACAGGTTGAGGGGATTGCGCAACGACCCGGTCGAAATCTGATAGTTGAGCTCGCGCCCCGCGACGATGAAAGTCGCGCTGGCGGTTTCTGCTTTCACCACCAAGGATCCAGCCTCGAGCATCCGGAACAACGACCAGGGACCGATGCGCTCGAGCACGGATGGCGGCCCGATATCGTTGCTGACCGAAATTGCCGTCCGCGGCGACGGACCCGGCCAGAGAACGGTGGTCGGTGCGTTGCTCTGAGGCTGCGGCGGTGGTGGCGGAGGTTGCGGCCCGCCGAACATGGACGAAGCCGTGGGCGGGCCCGGCGTGACCGGGCTGGTGATCGTCGTGCCACCAATCTCGGTCTTGACCGTCACGCCCGGCCCGGATGCCCCGGGCGGCCGGATTGCGAACGACACCGCCGGTACGCCACCGCCGGTCTGGAAGAAGGCGTCGCGGACATAGGCCGCATTCTGGAACTGCTTCAGCGTGTCGGGCGAGAACGATCGGCCGACGGGACTCTCCTTCCGCCACGTCCAATCTGATCGCGACGTGTCGGCGTAAGACGCCAGGAACTGGGTGAAGAACTTGTCCATGATGCCGTTCGGACTGAAAAGCTTGGCAAAGTCGGCGAGTGGCACCTCTTGATTGCTGCCGCGGACGAACGGATACCGGTTGGTCACTGTCTGCTGGCAAACCGGCGTGACCTGATCGCGCAGCGCCTGCAGGATCTGTCCGGCAGTCGAGGCGGCAATGCTGCCCTCGAACTCCGCGGCGGCCGCGCGCAGCATGTCGGAGAACGGCGGCGGCATGCGCGAGGCATTGTTGCGCAGGGCCGCAACCTGGCTCTGAAGCGAAGCGGTCGCCTGCGCGGTCAGTTGCGGGTTCTCGATGATCAGCGTCAGATTCTGCGCGATGTCGTTCAGGTTGGCGATGGTCGAGTCGATCGGCCGGCGGGTGCTGTCGCCTTCCAGCACCGCATGATATGGTTTGAACTGTGCTTCGATCGTCGCCCCGAGTGGTCCATCCTGGGCGTTGGTGAACAGTGGCGGCGCGGCCACAGCAGGCGTGGCCGGGTTCGTCGCAGCATTCGCCGGCTTCGGCCGCTCTTTGGTCAGTGTCGTTTCGTCGCGCACCGATTCCAGGATTTGCCGCATCGGTGAGGTCGGCGCGGAAACCGCCCTTAGCACCTCGTATTTCGGCTTGTCGGCAAGCAGCTTCTTCAGACGCAAGCTGCCCAGCGCGGTTCGCCAAGTCGTAACAAACTCGTTGGAATAGATGTTCACGAGGTCGCCGGCGAGGTTGTCGTACTGCTGGTCGATGGCCGACTGCTGGCCGGCATCGCCCAGAACCCAGCGTTCCTTCTTCATGCGCTCCGACAAACCCGGCAGCCGGGCGACGAAGTTCTGCTGGAAGCCGTTATACGTGAAGAACTGGGGCACCCGCACAGCGTCCAGAGGCTGCCCCGTCGTGGTTTCGAACACGACCGCCATGTCAGGACCGCCGCGGCGGGCGGCGATCCAGTCGCCTGCAGTCGATGAGCGAGCCTCGGATTTCAGGAATTCGTAGGCGCGCTGCGACACGCTCAGGCGCGCGAGGGAGTTCTGCGCCTGCTTGATCAGCCGGCCGTCCAGCTCGACAAGCGGGGGCTGCTCCGTCTCGAGGTCGAACATCGCCGTGAGGTTCTCGTCGAGCAGGCGCCGTCCTTCTGCGTTGGTTGCGCCGGGATAGAGATTGTCCTGCCAGTCGCGCTGCATCCAGGAGCGGATCAGATCGCGGTCCGGCGACTGCAGGCCGCCGAGCATCAGATAGACCTTGAGCGCCTCGTAGACGAATGCAGATTCGTTGATGCGCGCGTTGAGCTGCTCCTCCAAACGATACAGCAGGCGTGGCCTGAACATGCGCTCGAGCGCCGCATGATAGGCCGCCTTGGAGGGCGACATCAGCCGGGCGTGCTGGCTGAGCCCGTAACGGGCCGACAGGGGCACCGACTCGTTGCGCGAACCGTAGCCCGCCGGGGCGTTGCGCAGCCGATAGAGCAGTGGCAACACCTTGTCGAGATCATGATCGTCGATCAGCGTCTGCTTGATGAGAGGCGCTCCGGCGGCTGCATATTCGTTGTCCGCCTGCACACTCTGCGCGATCAAGTCGGAATTGCGCTTGTAGCTGGTCAGCCATCCTGCGATCAGCCCGATCGAGACCAGACCGATCAAGGATAGCGCTGCGGTTTTCAGAATCAGTGCGCGGCGCACCGCCGCACGGTCGGTCGAGACCCAGTCGGCCTCGCCGATGATGACCTTGGAAATGAGATCGGCGAGGAAATAGCTCTTGCCCGTCCCTGAATAGGATCCGGAACCGACCTCCTCCGCGCCGAACGTGCGCGCCAGCGACCCGATCAGTTGGTCGATGGGCGTCCCTTGCTGCGTACCCGAGGTGAAGTAGAATCCCCGCAGGTTCGCGTTCACGTGGTAGCGCGTTGGCTCGAAGATCTGGTTGAGGAAGTCGTGGATCTGGGGCTTGAGCCGAGCCATCTGTGCCGGGAAGCCGAACAGTTGCACACGGTGCTGCGGGGTCGGCTCGTCCTGCAGGCGGTCGAGTGTCTCCTCGCTCAGGCGCTCCAGCAGACGGTCGAACTCGACCGGTATCTGTCCCACCAGATTCTGGGTCTTGTCAGCGGTCTGGAATGTCGCGCCCCAGACCTGGCGACGGCCGGCCTCGCCGAGATAGGCGAAATATTCGGTGAAGCCGGCAACGAGATCGGCCTTGGTAAAAAGCGCGTAGACGGGGAAGCTGACCTTGAGCTTCTGATGCAGCTCGAGCAAGCGCATTCTGATGGCGTCGGCGTGAAGCGCGAGTTCCTGCTTCGGCAGCGTCAGCACGTCCTCGATGCTGATGGCGACCAGGACGCCGTTGATCGGCTGGCGTGACCGGCTCTTCTTGAGGATGTCGAGGAAGGCCAGCCAGCTTTCCTTGTCGGCCTTGGCGTTGGAATCCTGGGTGGTATAGCGGCCGGCCGTATCGATCAGGACGGCCTCCTCGGTAAACCACCAATCGCAATAGCGGGTACCGCCGACCCCCGCAACCGCAGCCGGCGTCGCCCCGCGTGCGAGCGGAAATTTGAGCCCGGAATTGACCAGCGCGGTGGTCTTGCCGGCGCCGGGCGGGCCGATGATGACGTACCAGGGCAGATCGTAGAGATAGCTCGATTTGTTGCCGCTGGCGGTCTTCAGCGTGGCGAGCGCATCCTTCATGCGTTCCTTGAGAACCGGCTCGTCGCTGACGGGCTGATCTGCCGCACTGATCCCGTCGGCGATCTCCTTGGCATTCTTGCGCCGCTTGAAGAAACTGAAGCCGGCGACGCCCGCTGCGGCCGTGACCAGCAGCAGAATCGCGATCTGGCGGATGATGTGGTTCTCGAGCGGATGCCAGTCGCCGAATGCAATGAAGGGACCTGCGAAATAGATCACGGCGCCGAGCGAGCTGAGCCCAACTCCGTAGAGAATGATGCGGATGATATCCTTGGCAAGCATTGATCGGTACCTGTGTCGCAAACCGCGTGAGCCGTGGAGCCTGCTTATTCGCTGCGTTCGATAAAGATCTCGACACGCCGGTTCTTGGCGCGTCCGTCAGGCGTCGAATTGGGTGCGATCGGCGCGTCCGCTCCCTTGCCTTCAACGTCGACGCGCGAACCATCGGTGAGGCCGGGCTTGAGCGCGGCGGCAACCGCCTTGGCGCGCTCGACCGACAGCTCGAAGTTCGAAGGGAAGCGCACGGTGCGGATCGGCGAGCTGTCGGTGTGACCGACGACCCGGATTCGTCCCGGCTCCTTGTCGAGGGTTACTGCGACGCGGGCCGCAACCGGCTTGAAGCCGTCGAGGATGGTGGCCTGGCCTGACGAGAACAACGCGAGGTCACAGACCCTGATCACGATGAAGCTCGCGGTCTGGTCCGCGGTCATGGCACAGGCGGTGTTCTCCTTGGCGAGCGCATTGCGGATGCGCTGCAGCTGGGTGATACGGTCCGGCGGTGGCGGCGGAGGTGGTGGTGGCGGCGGTGCAATGACCTTGCGCTTGAGCTCGATCGGATCGCTGGGATGCAGCGCCAGAGCGACTTCGGCAGCGTTCTCCGCCCGGCCGGCCAGCAGCGTTCGCAGGACGAAATAGGACCCCGTCAATAGCGCGGCGGCCACGGCTGCCACCAGCCAGACCGGAACGCGGAGACGCTGCCGGCGACCGGCCAGCGCCTGCCCCCTCCAGTTGGGCGACAGGTCGCTCACCGTCTTGGGACGGACCCGGCGCAACAATTCGTAGAGGTTGCGCTGGATCACCTGCAGGTTCGCAAGCCCGCCTGCCGATGTACGGTGGATGCCCTGGAAGCCGAGCGCGAGGCAGGCATGCTGCAGTTCGAGCACTGGATAGTTGATCAGCGGATCAACCTTCAAATGGTCGAGGATCTCGAAGAAACGGACACCACCCACCCGCTCGCCGAAGAACCGGCTCAGCATGGAATATTGCGTCCAGACATGGCGCTCATCGGTCGGGATGTGCTGCACGATATCGTCGGCGGTGGCGCACAGGATGTATTTCGCCGTGTTGGCCTGATGCTCGGAGATCCCCGCCGAACGGATATCCTTCTCGAAGAACTTGATCGCGTCGGCGACCTGCTCCATCAGACTTGCGAATGACGCGCGCATGAGCGCCACGCGCAACCGGCCAAGCAATTGCAGCAAAGGGCCGGCCGCACGCATCACCGGATTGGCGTTTGGCGCCACCAGATCGTCGATGCGCAACGGCGGTCCGGGTGGCAGCATCCCCTGCTGCACCGGTGCCTGCGCGGGTGTCGATATCCATTCCTCGGCCGGCTGGCTGGTCGGCGCAGCGGCGTAGCTCGGGCGCTGCGGAATGGGAGAAGAGGATGACGGCGAGGAAGGCGCGGGCGCGCCGGGAGGCGGCACAGGCGACGGCGAGTAGCTTGGACGTGCCGCGGGTCCCTCGCCCGCCGGAGGCTGAGCGGTGGGCGCCGGCGGCAACCTCCCGCCGGGATTGGGACGAATGATCGTCCGCTCGCCCCGACCGAAAGGATTGACCGGCTTGTCCCTGTCGCTCATGGCCTGTCTTCCAGGATAGCCCAAAGGTACAGCTCGAGCTCCGGCCAGTCGCCGGAGAAATGCATCCCGATCGAGGCCGCCGTGCTGAACTCCGGCCATAGCGGCGACTTGCGATCGAGATAGAAATAGACGTGATCGGTGATGGCCCGGATGTGCGGCGGCGGGGTCGGCAGGTGCACCAGCGTCAACCCTGGCAAGTTGGCGTGCACGATCTCGTTCATCTTGGTGTTCGGGCCGACCTTGAACAGATGCGGGAAGTCGTTCTGGATCTCCACGAGCGGCCGCCGTGCGGCGACCTCCAGCACCAGGGTCGCATTCCGGAACAGCGCCCGATCGCGGATCGGCGACACGAACGCATTCTGGGCGCGCTCGATGATCTCCAGGCGGATCGCCCGCCGGCCCAGCCGCGCGCTCAGGAAGTCCTGGATGTCGCTCACCAGGGGTGTGAAGATATTCTCGAGATCGTCGTGATCGTACGCCGGATAGTTGCGAGCACGGCGTTCTGGTGTGGCAAACGTCGCAAGCTCACCGGCAAACCTCAGCAGCTCCTCGTACAGTCGTTCCGGATGAACACTGCCCGAACGCTGGAAATGGGTCAGCACGGGAATGGTCCGGTTCAGCACCTGCAGCACCAGATAGTCGACGCTCTGCAACCCGCCTCCGGACGACGGATCGACCGCGTAACGTGCCAGCTCGTCGAGCTTGGTCTCGACCCAGCCGATGATGCGGTTGAGCCAGCCGTCGATGATGGGATGTGCGGCGCAGACCAGCATCGGCGGCACGAACTTGTCGTCGAACAGGATGTTCTTGTCGCGCACTTCCAGAATGCGCGCGATGCCGAGTCCCATGTATCCCGGCTTGCTGGTCTTGCGCAGTTCGAACGACAACCGCGGATAAGCGATGTCGATCTCTTCCTCGATGCGCAGCGCCGAGGTCGAATCGATGAAGGTCTCGGACGTGCGAACATAGCGACTGGCGCTGTCGGTGCGATCCTCATCAACCTCGCGGGTGTTTGGCGCTGCGATCGGCATCATCAGCCAGACGATCTGGCCGGCGGCAGAATCCGGCACCTCGATCGCTTCCGGAATCGGGCTGTCCGCGGGGATGTCGAACGGCGTTCCGTCCGGCATGACGCCGGACGCGTTGCGCACCGCGAACTTGCTCTGTTCGGTGAGGTCCTTGTCGATCTCGAGCTGGGCGAACCCCCAGGGGTATGGCGTTGTGTAGCGAACGCGCTTTTCCAGCAAATGTTCGATATAGCGATCGTTCTGCTGCAGATGGTGCGGCCGCAGAAACAGTCCTTCTGACCAGAAAACCTTGCTGTACCAAGACATTCCTACATCCACTCAGCAGCGTTTGGCGACCGCGTGGTCGCCGATAGTCACTTTGATCCGCCCTTGTCGGCGCGGTCGTAATAGTCCGAAAAATGCAACATGAAAGTATCGATCGGCGCGCTGTTGTCGCGGCCGAGATGCGCCTTCCAGCGCGTCAGGAATTCGTCCCAGAGTTTGCCCTTGTTCGAGCCGAACCAGGAGTTCGCGCCGCGCTGAAGCTCGAGTTCGCGCGCCATGAGCGTCGGATCGATGCCGGCGATGAGCTCGTGGACGGCGTGCTGCATCGCCATGTACGTCTTCAGCTGATGCGATTTGAGGTCGCCGAAGCCCTGCGCGAAGGCTCGTTGCGCGTCGAGATAGCTGCGTGTCCGCGGCCCGAACAATATGCGCATGGCCTCTTCCGAGGTCGGCGAGAATTTCAGCGGGTTGTTCTCCACGGCCTGGACGGTCGTCTGGCTGGTGCTGCGGGTCAGCTGCTTGGCCTGAGTTCGCGCCTGCAGCAGCGCCATGAGATTGTCCACGGTCATGCGCAAGATCGTGCCGAGCTGTTCGGCGAGCTCCGCGTCGGTCTTGTTGGCAAAGAAATTGTCCGGCAACCCGGCAGCACGTGCCACCAGCGGCGCGAACTCGGTGCCGCCGACCGGCCTGGCCGCGGCTGGCCCTTCGCCCGCCACTTGTGCCGGGCGGGACTGCTCAACGGGTGGCCGCGCCGGCGATGGCGGCGGCTGGACGGGCGCTGTTTCATCATCGGTCCACGCCGATGGCCGGCGCGGGGTCGGCATGGCGGGTGCTGCCTCGACCAGTGATCTCGGCGTCGCGACCGGGCCGGCGGCCCAGCTCATGTCGTCCTGCGCATCGGGCTGGTGCGGAGGCGTCGGCGATGGACGTCGAAACGGATCCACTCCCGGCGCCGGGACGCTCGCGGCCCAATCCAGAAACTCCGGATTGATCGGCCGCGCCGCCTCGCGTGGGTTCTTCAGCTGCTGCGGATCGATCGGCGGCGGCACGTCGCGGTCGGCCGCCCAAAGCTCCTGGTACCCGGCAGGCTGCTGGACGGGAGAAGCGCGCGGTTGCGCCTCGCGGTCCGGGACACGCCCGCCCGCCTCGTCCTCCAGTGAAACTCCGATGATGTAGTGGCCAATGGTAAGTCGATCGCCGTCGCGCAACCGGTGCGGCCCCCGGATGCGCTGGTCGGCGCCATTGAGAAAAGTGCCATTGGTCGAGACGTCATGCAGCCAATAGGCGCCGTCGCGAAAATGCACCTCGCAATGCTTTCCGGAAATCATCCGCGTCGGATCGGGCAACGTCCAATCGAGGTGACGGTCCCGGCCAATATCGACCGAACGCCTGCCGGTGACCGAAAACGATACAGGGCCGCCGTCCGGAAGATTCGGTTCGTTCTCGATATTGAAGCGAAGCACCATCACATCGTCTCGTCAGCGCGGAGGGCGCGGTTCGCCGCGTGCCAATTGAATACCATCCTCCAGGCATGCCGTCATTATCCGGTCCCGGGACTCGCGGGGCAGCCGGCAAAGGGCAATCAGCAGGGCCGCCCGCACCGCGCGCGCGGCTTGGTCGGGCTTGGCCTCGACCGGCGCAAATTCTGCCGGAACCACGCTTCCGCCGGACCATCCGGCCGCCAGCGCCAGCCATGTCGCCGGCTGCTCGGGATCGTTGGCATTGCCGACCGCCAGCGCCTTGTTCCGGGATTGCTCGTCCGGCTGCCGGACCCAGGTCTCCACGAAATTCAGCGATCTGCTGTCGTTGGCGTCGAACTGGTCGAACATCCGTCGCAACGAGCGGCATCCCCAGGCAACCGCCACGCGCCTGGGCAGCAGATACGCGCAGAAAGAGACGGCTCCGTGCCAATTGCGCGCATCGGTGGCGTCCTGAAGGAAGTCCAGCGAAGGCTTGTCGACCTCGGCCTTGCCGACATCGTGGCGCGCCATCGGATAGGCCTGAAACAGATCCTGCACCGTAGCGAACCGAACCTGGCTCATAGCGGTCAGCCGACAAGAGTTGGCAGGCCGTGGGCGCCCAGCGGTCCCCCGGCTGCGAGTGCCATGGCGCCCTGCGCCGTCATCGCGATCGTCGGCGCATTGATGACGATACCCGCAGGGGTCAGGATGATCTGGCTGGGACCAACCTGCAGGGTGATGTTGACGTTCGCCATGAGCGTGATTGCCAGGCCCGCGGTGACGGACTGATCCATCGTCATGGTGATATGCTGGCCGCCCAGCGCGATGTCGAGCTTGTCATTGCCGTTGACGAGGGTGGTCTTGCGGGTGTCACCACCGAGCGCGGCTTCGCCGATGGTCCGCGTCTCGGTGTCGCGGACCGTCACGTCGTGGTCCTTCTCGGCGTGCACCGTGATCTTCTCTGAGCCCTTCTTGTCCTCGAAGTTCCACTCGTTGTAGCCGCCGCCCCCCTTGGTGGAGTCCGATTTCAATCCCGCGATCGTCTTCTTGGACGGCAGGTCGTAGGGCAGCTTGTATTCGTCGTTATACACCGTGCCGATCACCAGCGGCCGATCCGGATCTCCTTCCAGGAATTCGACGACCACCTCCTGTCCGACGCGCGGAATGATCTGACCGCCCCATTTCTTGCCGGACCAGACCTGGGCGACGCGCAACCGGCATGACCGCTTTTTCTTCCGGTCCCAGAAGAACCGGACATAGATTTCGCCGAGATTTTCGACGTCGATCTCCTCGCTGGAATTGTCGTCCTTGGTCACCACCTTGGCGGTCTGGACGCCGTTGATCCTCGGCTTCGGCGTCAGCATCGGCGCGCGGAACGGCCGATCGCTCGGCAGAAACTCGTAGCTGCCGAAATAGACGTGTTGGCCGGCGTCGCTCGGGCCGCCGGTGCGATAGGATTCGATCGAGAACGAATGGGTGGCTCGCACCACGAGATATTCGATGTTCTGCGAGTCCTTGTGGTGCTTTTCGAGCTTGGTCAGTCCGCCGGGGAACAGGTTGACCGCGTCGCCGTTGCCGCGCCGCCGCCGGTCCATGGCCTGTTCGGACTGGAGCTGGATCTTCGCGTAACGCTCGCCGTCGGATTTCTCCTTGAACTTGCCTGGATAGTCGTAGAATTCCATCTCCGACCGCGTGTAGTGCTCGTTACCCTTGGCGTCGCTGATCATCTGCGCGTTGGGCTTCTGGTAGTTGTAGTCGTTGAGCTCGACCTTGCCGGTCCGAAACTGGCGTTCCGCGACCCATTCGTAGATGTGTTGCTCGGCGCGCCGGTCGGCTCCCGTCAGTGGAATGTAGGGTATCGTGGCAAGACCGTTGATCGGGCTGTGCGACGATTTGGAGTCCGCCAACACCAGCGTGTGCTTACCGCCCTCGTGCTTGAAATAGTAGTAGATGCCGTGCTGTTCCATCAACCGGCAAACGAAATTCAGATCGGTCTCCCGGTACTGAACGCAATATTCGAGCTTCGGACAGGAGCCCTCTTCGGTCAGCTTGGATTCATAATCGGTGAAGCCGCGATCGTTGAAGACCTCCTTGATGATGTCGGGCGCCTTCTTGTCCTGCCAGATCCGGCAATCGGTGGTTCGCGACAACAGCCATAGCCAAGGCCTCAGCACGATCCGATAGCTGAAGTAGTCGTTCTTCACCCCCAGCCATTGGGCTTCCGTGAGAATGCCGCTGAACTCGCGTTCCTTTTCGTGCAGCTTGATAGTCAGCGTGCACTGCTTGCCGATCGCGCGGTCGAAGTCGAGATCGGCATCTTCGCTGAGACACTCGATGCGGTATTCGAAGAGTTCGCTGAGTCCTTCCGAAGCCTCGTATCCGACGAAAACCAGAACGTCTTTGCCGAGAGGCGTCTTGAGCTCGCAGAGGCGGGTATCCTGGGTAAGCTGGCCCATGTGGGCGTTAACTCCCTCTTCGTCCGCGTGATCGGCAGAAGTGCCGATCAGGCGTCATGCAAGAACCGCGGAAATCCCTTCTGCCGCTGACAGGGCCGGCAAGTCCGCCCCGGGGGTGGGTGGGCCTTCTGACGCGCCACGGCAGCCGTCCAAGGAACCACCTCGCCCCTCAAGTATAGTCGCCTCCAAAAGCTTGCCGGTTCACGCGAAACTGTCATGATCGTTGGGGAATGAACCAGGGCCATCATGGATCTGACCTACCAAGGCAATCAGATCATGATCTTCCCCTGCCCGATCCGCTGGACGACACGGCTTCGGCACAGGGGCGGATGGCTCAGGAGACGGACGATCCTCGCATGCTCGACGTCGCATCCCTCACCCAGG
The DNA here is from genome assembly GCF_016031635.1 of Bradyrhizobium diversitatis. GTDB lineage: Bacteria > Pseudomonadota > Alphaproteobacteria > Rhizobiales > Xanthobacteraceae > Bradyrhizobium > Bradyrhizobium diversitatis. The sequence continues at coordinate 92,088 of NZ_JACEGD010000011.1, read as the reverse complement.
CCATAGCGGCCGATGATCCCTGCGGGCCGGATCTCGACGCCGCCGGCGACATCCAGTACCTCAATTTTTTCGCAGGTGCGGAATCCCTGCTGCCGATGTCGTATTTCGAGGTCGTCAACGCCAATGGAGAGCGCGGACGTTTCGATCCAAAGGCCGTCGATATCGCGGGCCAGTTCGAGGCCGTACGGCCCCTTCTGGCGCGCACCCGCGATCTGCGCCTGAACATGCTGCTGGCCAAGTTCTCCATCCTCAACCGGGATCTCGACGGCTTTCTGAATTGCCTGAAGGCGACCACCACGCTGCTGAGGGATCAGTGGGAAGCGGTGCATCCGAGGGCCCAAGACGACGACTATGCGCTTCGGGCCGTCACGATCGAAGCGATCGATGTGTTTCCAACCGTGATCAACCCTCTCCAATTCCTTCCGCTGATCGAGAACCGCAGGCATGGCAGCCTCAATTACCGGGCCTATCAGGTCGCCAAAGGCGAAATTGCGTCCGGCGATGCCGACGCGGGCGGCCCCGATCTAGCGACCATCGAGCGCATCATCGGCGATACCGATCTCGACACCCTCAAGGCCGTGAGTGCCCGGTGCTCGGCGGTCGCGGCTGAAATTTCGGGCATCAAGGCGATCTGGCACGAAAAGTTGAACACTGGTCAACCCATCAGCCTCGATCGAGTCTCCGGAGTCGCAAACGGTATGGCCGCGTGGCTTGCGGGTCTTGTCACGGAGCGTGATCCGGCCGCAGTGGCCGCGCTACCGGACGATGCGGCACCGGTTGACGCGCAAGCGCCACTGGAAACGACCGGCGCGCTGGCTTCGTCAGCACAGGCCACCGCAGCGCTTGCGGCCGTGGCGGACTATTTTTCCCGAATGGAACCGTCCAACCCGGCGCTGTTGCTGGTGCGCCAGGCGCAGGAAATGGTCGGCAAGTCATTCATCGAGGTGATGCGGATGCTGGTGCCCGCCCACGTGGAGAGCGCCGCGATCAACATCGGACGCGACAAGGTTTTCGACCTGCCGATCGAACGGATGGCGGAGCTCGCCATAACACCCTCATCCACGGTCGAGAACGCATCTCAAGATGTTGTTTTTTGTGTAGAAAACAGAACTCAAGCTCTGGGCCTGCTGGCGAAGGTGGCGGCATTTTTCCGAGCCGCAGAGCCGTCCAGCCCGATCCCTTTTTTGGTCGATCGCGCGCGCGATCTCGCGCAGCGAGACTTCCTCAGCCTCTTGAACGACGTCCTGCCCGAGGGGACGCTCAAGACAATCGACAAATCGCATTGAACCCGCTTTTCGCTCGACGGCACTAACAGGACATAAGGAAGCTTGTCGACTGCGAGTTGAGCCGCCTTATCAGCCTGCGTCGCGCAAGTCGGTTTCCAAAGCGATTTTGTAGAGAGGGCAGCCATGGCTACGGACAGCGGTCAAAAATTCATCCGGCGAAACCGCGCACCGCGCGTGCACATCACCTACGAAGACCCCTACGACGCCGAGCGGCTGATCGAGCTGCCGTTTGTCATGGGCGTCCTCTCCGATCTTTCCGGCAACAACGCCGGCGTCGAGAAGTCCAAGGTCGAGGAGCGCAAATTCCTCGAGTTCGACATGGACAATTTCGACAACCGCATGGCGGCAATTCAGCCCGGCGTGACGACACGCGTGGCCAATCGTCTGGGCGATGCGCCCGACGAGAAGATTTCCGTCGCCCTGCGCTTCAACAAGATGGCCGACTTCTCGCCGGTGGCGGTCGCCCGGCAAGTTCCAGCCACGGCCAAGCTGCTGGAGGCCCGCGAACAGCTCGCCAACCTGCTGCGCTACATGGACGGCAAGGTGGCCGCCGAGGATCAGTTGAAGAAGCTTCTCAGCGATCCGCAGCTGATGGCCGCGCTGCAGGAGCGCGCAGCCAGCCAGCCGACCGAACCCGACGTTGAGAAATAAGGGAAGGACTGGGGACCATGGCAAAAGAAGCTGGTCAGAAAGCAACCGTTACTCAGCTCGGGACCGTCGAGGCTGACGAGTTCGCGACCCTGCTGAAGCAAAGCTTCAAGCCTCGCACCGAACGCGCGGCGACCGAAGTCGAGAACGCGGTATCAACGCTCGTCCAGGAAGCGTTGAAGGACACCAGCGTCATCAAATCCGACGTCCTCGACACCATCGAGGAGATGATCGCGCGGATCGACCAGAAGCTCACCGCGCAGATGAATGAGATCCTCCACGCGCCGGAGTTCCAGGCGATCGAAAGCGCCTGGCGCGGTCTGCATTACCTTGTCTTCAATTCCGAGACGGACGCCAATCTCAAAATTCGCGTGATGAACGTCTCCAAGAGCGAGCTCTATCGCAACCTCCGGCTTTACCCGGACGCCCGCTGGGATCAGAGCCCGCTGTTCAAGCAGGTCTACGAGTACGAATTCGGCCAGCTGGGTGGCGAGCCGTTCGGCTGCCTGATCGGAGACTATTACTTCAGCCATCTGCCCACCGACGTGCAGTTGATGCGCGATCTCAGCAAGATTGCCGGCGCGGCACACGCCCCCTTCTTCGCCGGGGCCGAGCCCACGCTGATGGGAATGGATTCGTGGACCGAACTGTCCAATCCGCGCGACATCGGCAAGGTGTTCGACACGCCGGAATATGCGGCTTGGAAGGGTCTGCGCGACCAGGATGACTCACGCTATCTCGGTCTCTGCATGCCGCGGGTACTGGGTCGCCTCCCCTACGGCGCCAAGTCCGAGCCTGTGGAGGAGTTCGCCTTCGAGGAAGAAACCGACGGGCATACCGGCGACAAATACGGCTGGATCAACGCCGCCTACGCGATGGCAGTCAATATCAACCGCGCCTTCAAGGAGTTCGGCTGGTGTACGCGCATCCGCGGTGTGCAGTCCGGCGGTGAGGTCATCAACCTGCCGACGCACACGTTCCCGACCGACGACGGCGGCGTCGACCTGAAATGCCCGACCGAGATCGCCATTAGCGATCGTCGCGAGCACGAACTTGCAAAGGCGGGCCTCATCCCGCTGATCCATCGCAAGAACACCGACAAGGCGGCCTTCATCGGTGCGCAGTCGCTCTACAAGCCGAAGAAGTATTTCGGCGAGAAAGGCGTGGATGCAACCGCGTCCGACAACCTATCGTCACGTCTGCCCTACATGTTCGCAGTGTCTCGCTTTGCGCACTATCTGAAGTGCATGGTTCGCGACAAGATCGGATCCATGAAGGAGAAGGATGAGCTGACGGTTTGGCTGCAGACCTGGATCAACGAATACGTTGATGCCAATCCGGCCCTGTCGTCAGAAGCTCAGAAAGCGCGCAAGCCGCTGGCCGCTGCGAAGGTTGAGGTCATAGCAAACGAGGAGAACCCGGGATACTACAACGCACGCTTCTTTCTCCGTCCCCACTTTCAACTTGAAGCGATGGACGTCGGCCTCAGCCTTGTCTCGCGCCTGCCGGGCCCGAGCTCCTGACGTCACGTCATCGCGACCGTCAATATCAAGATTTTTGAGAGGATTATGCTATGGCTGTCGATATTTTCTTGAAACTCGATCCGATCAAGGGCGAATCGAAGGACGACAAACATCCTGACGAAATCGATATCTTGAGCTGGTCTTTCGGCGAAAGCCAGACCGGTACATTCCACAGCGGATCCGGCGGCGGCGCCGGCAAGGTCAGCGTCCAGGATCTCCACTTCACGCACTTCGTCGACAAGGCCACGCCGGAACTGTTCAAGGTCTGCGCGAACGGCAAGCACATTGATACCGCGATCCTCACCGTTCGCAAGGCCGGCGAGAACCCGCTGGAATATCTCAAGATCGAGATGAAGCAGGTTCTGGTCACCAGCGTGTCGACCGGCGGGTCGCACGGCGAAGATCGTCTCACCGAGAACGTGAGTCTGAACTTTGCGAAGGTCAAGATGACTTACAAGACCCAGACGGAGAAGGGCGCCGCCGGGGCGTCGCCGACCTTCGGCTGGGACGTTCCTGCCAACAAGGAATGGGCTTGATCTACGGATCCTCGTCTGGCGCCGGTTTACCGATAGCGGAAACCGGTGCCATGCGACGCGATCCCGCCCGCACCTTTCGGGCTATCCCGGTTTTCGGGCTGGATGCTTGATCACGGCAGGTCACGCCGGACGCCAATTGCCGCCCCCGAAGCTGCATATGCGCCGGCCGACATGGGGACCGGAATGACGCTTACGCCAAAAAAGGATCGGCTTTCTCCACCGCTCATGCTGGCCTTTCGCGCGGCTCACGAGGCACGTGATGCGCGCAAAGAGCTCAATCTGCGCGACCAGTCAGGTGAACGGATCATCGCAGGCCGGCGCAGCACGGGACGCCATCCGATCTCGGAAACATTGCTGCGGCGCGAGGTCTCCCATGACCTCGAAACGCTCCTGAATACGATCGCTCTGGAATCGACACTGGACATGACCGGCCGGGATTGCGTGCGAATGTCGATCCTGAACTACGGCTTTCCCGATATTGCCCATCGTTCGATCGACGAGGTCACGGACGATGAACTCAGCAGCGCGCTGCGCGAGACCCTGACGACTTTTGAGCCGAGGCTCGATCGCAAGACAATCCGCGTCCGCCGCGACGGCTCGGTCGGCCCTGAGCAGCTCAAGCTGCGATTCATCGTTCACGCTGACATGAAAGCCGAACCGCTCAACGTTCCCGTGGAATTCGTCGCCGACGTCGAGCTCGACAGCGGCGATATTCAGATCAACCGACTTTAGCATGAACCGCGAATTCCTGGACTTCTACAATCGTGAACTGTCACTGCTGTACGAGCAGGCGGGAGACTTCGCCGAAGAATTCCCCGGAATCGCGGAACGCCTCGGCGGCCTGATCCGGGATCGCTCGGATCCGATGATCACCGGCCTGTTGGAGGGCGCCGCGTTTCTCGCCGCCCGCGTCCAGCTGAAGCTCAAGCACGAATTTCCGGAATTCACCGCAAACCTGCTCGAACAGCTGGTTCCGAACTATCTTGCCCCGACTCCGTCGGCCATGCTGGTCGCGGCGCGGCCACCCTATGCCGATCCGGCGCTGCGCGACGGCAAGAAGATCGCGCGCGGCGCGTATTTCGACGCCACGTACCGCGAGAGAGAGCGAAGCCTCGCCTGCCGATTTCGACTTTGCCGCGACATCGTGCTCTGGCCGTTCGACATCAGCGGCGCCGAATACTTTTCGACAGCCGGCGCCCTGCAGGCACTCGGGATACCGGTCGGCGGCGATGTCATAGCGGGACTGAGACTGTCGTTGACCCACCGTACCGCGGCCCGGCTCGATGAGGAACCGCCCGACACCGAGGCCCGGACCAAACCGGAAACCTGGTTTGCAGGCTGCCGCGTGGGCGAGCTCCCGATCTACCTCTCCGGCGCGGAGTCAGATTCGATCGCGCTTTACGAGCAACTGATCGCGAATTGCAGAGGTGTCTACTTCCGCCATCTCGACGACTTCGGCGATCCCGTGGTGACGCGTGCGCCGCTCGACTGCGTTCAACAGATCGGCTTCGATGAGAACGAGTCGCTGTTTCCCAACGATAATCGGATCTTCCGAGGCTCGGAGCTGCTGCGGGAATATTTCGCATTTCCACGCAAGTTCCTTGGGGTCAACCTGACCGGACTTCGCAGCGTGATGCCGCGCCTGCGCAGCAAGTCGATCGACATCGTCTTCGCTTTCGATGAACACAATTCGCGGCTTGCCGCCGCGGTGCGTCCCGACGCCTTCAAGCTCTATACTGCGCCGGCGATCAATCTGTTCGAGAAGACGAGCGATCGCATCCCCGTCAAATCGAATACCCACGAATACCACGTGGTGCCCGATCGTAGCCGCTATCTCGAATACGAACCGCACCAGGTGATCGAAGTCTACGCGCACCTTCCGGCGGAGAAGGACAAGCGTCTGGTGCGCCCGCTGTATTCGGCTGCCGTCGACACGACCAGCGGATCGGTCGAGGGTCTCTATTTCACCGTCCGCCGCCTGCCTCGACGCCGCACAATGGAGGAGAAGACGTATGGCTCTTCGTCCGACTACACCGGGACCGACATGTTCCTGTCACTGCTCGAGCCCGGTGAGCTGAGCGGAGAAAACCCCGTTGCCGAACTCAGCGTCCGGGCACTGTGCTCCAATCGGCATCTCACGGAGCACCTGCCGGTTGGCCACGGCGGCGCCGACTTCCGCCTGCTGGATGATACGTCCCTCGATCTGGTGTGCGTCGCCGGTCCCACACGTCCACGGGAGCCGGTGGTGGCTCAGTTGCGCAGCCGCAGTGAGGTCGCCAATAGCGGAGTTGTCAGTTGGCGGCTGATCAACATGCTGAGCCTGAACTACCTTGGTCTTGTCGAGCGTGGTGGCGGCAAGAACGCCGGCGCGCTGCGCGAAATGCTGTCTTTGTTCGCCGACCAGTACGACGACGCCACGGAACGCAAGATCCGCGGCGTGCGCTCGATCGAAAGCCGGCCGGTGGTGCGGCGGGTGCGAGAGCGCACGGGTAGCGGCGCAGCGCGCGGGCTGGAGATCAGCGTCGTACTCGACGAGAAGGCTTTCGAGGGGAGCGGCGTGTTCTTGCTCGGAGCCGTTCTGGAGCGTTTCTTCTCCGACTATTCGGGCTTCAATACGTTTACCCAGACAGTCATCTCAACGCCGGAGCGCGGCGAGATCATGCGGTGGCAACCGCGCATGGGCACGCGGAGACCGTTGTGACGCTGATCGACCAGATGAAGTCCGAACCCTGGCGGTTCGATTTCTTCAATACGCTGCGCCAGCTGGAGCGAGCCAACCGGGATCGACCTCGGATCGGCGACAGCGCCGCGCGCCGCGACGAGTATGTCGACCTCGGTCAAGTCCCATATCTGGAGTTCCCCGCCTCCAATCTTGCAGCGGTCGACGACCAGGACGGCCGGCTCAGGATACTCGTCAAGTTTCTGGGTCTGCTCGGGCCGCAGGGCGCGCTGCCGCTTGCCACCACCGATGAAAGTCTCAGCTGGTGGCTGATGCGGGATGACGCTTTCCCGCGATTTCTCGATCTGCTCAACGGGCGCTTCCTGCAGCTGTTCTTTCGCGCCTGGGCCGATGCGCGGCCGATCGCGCAGCACGATCGGCCGGCAGAGGATCGCTTCATCGCCTATGTCGGCTCCTTTGCGGGCCTCGGCTCCGACGTCTTCGCCAATCGGGACACCGTACCGGACATGGCGAAGCTCAGCTTCGCCGGGCTTATCGCCCCAAGGGCGAAGTGCGCGTCACGGCTGACGCGGTTCCTGCAGGGGCTGTTCGATGTCAAAGTCGAGATCGACGAGTTTGTCGGGACCTGGCTCGCGTTCGACCCAAGTCACTGCAGCCGGATCGGGCAGGCCCATGCCAGCCTCGGTCGAGACGCTCTTCTCGGCTCACGGGTGTTCAGCGTCGAGGACAAGATCAGGGTTCGGGTCTTCGTCAAGAATTTTGCTCAATACGAGCAGTTTCTGCCGACCGAAAGCCGCAACTTGTCGGAGCCGCTGGCGGACGCCGTCTTCCTTTATATCGGCGACGAACTGGAGTGGGAGGTTGAACTCGCCATTCCAGCGGGAGAGGTCGCCCCGGTCAGACTCGGCCAGAGCGGACGACTTGGATGGACCACCTGGGTCTCGCCGAACTGGACGTCCACGGAAGAATATCGCCGCGATGCCCGCTTTCAGCTTGGCGAGCGCTTGAGAGCCCGTCGGAGCAGCGCAGCGGATGCCGCGGCGATTTGAACCTATCGGCCGCCCCTGTCGTCCTAACATCATGGGATTCGAGGCAATTCCGCCAGGTGCGAGGCATCCGCGGAGCAATTGAGCAGGAGGGGCCGCCGTGACCGACATCAGCCTTGAAGCGGTAACCGGCAAATTGAACCGGGCTGGCTATGATGCCTTCATACAGGCTCTCCGCCACGCCAAGAGCGCCGGCAACCGCAACGTCGAGCTTGCGCATTGGCTCTTTCATATCCTGCAGCAGGATCGCACCGACCTCAGCCTCTCGGTCGACCATTACAAGCTCGATCGGTCACGGTTGCTGTCGGACCTTGCTGGCGTCATCAACGGCTTCCGCAAGAACGAAACCGATATGCCGGGCGTCGCCAATCCGGTCATCGATCTTCTCGATCGCGGCTGGCACTACGCCACGCTCTTCTTCGGCGAAACCCAGATCCGCACCGGCCATCTGCTGGTGGCCGGGCTCAAGTCGAACGACATCCGTCGCACGCTGAACAACCTCTCCCAGGAATTTGCAAAGGTGAACGTCGACGCATTGGCCGCGGAGCGCCGCGCCGTCTGGGCCGGCTCCGACGAGGAGTCCATGCGTCCGATGGACGGCTCGGGGCTGGTCGGCGCCGGTACGGAGGGCGCGGATCAGGCGAGCCCCAAGGGGACGACGCCGCTCGACCGGTTCTCGCAGGATCTCACAGCCAAGGCCAAGTCGGGCGAGATGGACCCGATCCTGGGTCGGGACGAAGAGATCCGCCAGCTGATCGACGTTCTGATGCGGCGGCGGCAGAACAATCCGATCCTCACGGGAGAGGCCGGCGTCGGCAAGACGGCCGTGGTCGAGGGATTCGCCCAGCGAATTGCCGCCGGCGACGTGCCGCCACCGCTACGCGATGTCAGGCTCTGCGCGCTCGACATCGGCCTGATGCAGGCCGGCGCCTCGATGAAGGGCGAATTCGAGCAGCGGCTGCGCTCGGTGATCGATGAGGTGCAGAGTTCACCGACCCCCATCATCCTGTTTATCGATGAAGCCCACACACTGATCGGCGCCGGCGGCGCAGCCGGCACCGGTGATGCGGCCAACCTCCTGAAGCCTCCCCTCGCCCGCGGCACGCTACGCACGATCGCCGCCACCACCTGGGCTGAGTATCGCCAGTACATCGAGAAGGATCCCGCGCTCACGCGGCGCTTCCAGCCGATCCAGATCGACGAGCCTGACGTCGAGACCTGCTGCGTGATGCTGCGGGGCCTTCTCGGCCCGATGGAAAAGCACCACGGTGTTCGCATCTCCGATGCTGCAATCGTTGCAGCCGTCAACCTCTCGCACCGCTACATTCCCTCTAGACAGCTGCCGGACAAGGCCGTCAGCCTGCTCGACACCGCTTCGGCCCGCGTGGCGATCAGCCAGAGCGCGACGCCGGCCTTGATCGAGGATGCGCGCGTCGCGATTACCGCTCGCGAAGCTGAGAAATCGGCGCTGGTCAGCGACAGCGACCTGGGCATCGAGGACAACGAGCGTGTTGCCGCGATCGACAGCGATATCGCAACACTGAAGGACAAGTTGACGACTCTCGAGGCCGACTGGGCCAAGGAGCAGGAGCTAGTCAAGGACATCCGCAGCATTCGTGACATCCTGTCCGAACCCAAGGAAAATCAGGATCCGGCCGCCAAGCGCGCGGAGCTGCGCGGCAAGTTCGAGACGCTGGAGGGCATCAATCCGGAAAAGCGGATGGTCTACGCCCATGTGGACCAGCAGTCGGTGGCGTCCGTGGTGTCCGACTGGACCGGCATCCCGGTCGGCCGGATGATGCGGGACGAGATCGAAACCGTGCTGAAGCTGCCGGAGATCCTCAACCGCCGCGTCGTCGGCCAGTCCCACGGCTTGACGATGATCGCCAAGCGAGTTGAGACCAGCCGTGCCAAGCTGGACAACCCGTCGAAGCCGATCGGCGTGTTCATGCTGGCCGGACCGTCCGGTGTTGGTAAAACCGAAACCGCCCTGGCGCTCGCCGAAACCCTCTACGGCGGCGAGCAGAACATGATTACGATCAACATGTCGGAGTTCCAGGAGGCGCATACCGTCTCGACCCTCAAGGGAGCGCCTCCCGGCTATGTCGGGTATGGCGAAGGCGGGCGCCTCACGGAGGCCGTCCGGCGCAAGCCCTACAGTGTCATCCTGCTCGACGAAGTGGAGAAGGCCCATCCCGACGTCCACGAGATATTCTTCCAGGTGTTCGATAAGGGAGTCATGGAGGACGGCAACGGGCGACGGATCGACTTCAAGAACACCTTGATCATCCTGACCACCAACGTCGGCACCGATCTGATCATGGGGCTTTCGCGCGATCCGAAGTATCGCAATGAGCCGGAAGAGCTCGCCAGGATGCTGAGGCCGGAATTGCTCAAGGTATTTCCAGCCGCACTGCTCGGGCGCATCGTCTCGATCCCCTACTTCCCGCTCTCGGACGAGATGCTCGCCGGCATCGCCCGGCTGCAGCTCGACCGTATCGGACGGCGACTGCGCGACAATCACAACGCGGCCTTCAGCTATGACGATGCAGTCGTGGAGCACATCGTGTCACGCTGCAACGATCCGGATTCCGGCGGACGCATGATCGACAACATCATCACCAATACCCTGCTGCCGGAGCTGTCGCGCGAATTCCTCAGCAAATCGCTTGCCAAGGAAGAGATCAAGCAGACACGCGTCTCGATCGCGGACGACAAATTCGCATATTCGTGGAGCTGAGCGCGATGAACATTCAGTCGGAGCATCGCCATCCCGTTACCGGCCCCACGCCGTATGACGAGGTCTACTACCCCGGCCACGTCTACGGGCTCACCCACCCCAATCATCTCGCAACGATCGCCACCGTTTATGGCATGCAGCCTGCTCCGGTCGAGCATTGTCGGGTGCTGGAGCTCGGCTGCGGCGTTGGTGGCAACCTGTTGCCGATGGCCTTTCAATATCCGGACTCCGAATTCATCGGCGTCGACCTGAGTGGCGTGACGATCGAGCGCGGCCAGCAGAATATCGCGACCTTGGGTCTGAGCAACATCAAGCTTCTGCACTGCGACATCATGAATGTCGACACAAGCTTCGGGAAGTTCGACTACATCATCGCGCACGGCGTTTACTCCTGGGTGCCGCCCCACGTGCGCGCGAAGATGATGGCGATCTTCAAGCAGAATCTGGCGCCGCGCGGGGTCTGCTATGTCAGCTACAATGCGCACCCATTCTCGCATCTTCGCGACATGGTCCGCGACATGATGCGGTATCACACGCGCCGCCTCACCGGCATGAAGGAGAAGGTCGGACAGGCCCGCGCGATCCTGAAGTTCCTGAGCGAGGGCTCCAAGGCCGACACGGTGCACGGCGCGATCATGCGGGACCAGTACAATCGTGTCCTCAAGGCTCCGGACGAATTGTTGTTTCACGACGACCTCGACGACGAGGCAACCGCCTTCCTGCTGCACGAGGTCGCCGAGGAGGCCGCCCGCCATGGCCTGCAGTATCTCGGCGATTCCCATTTCGCGCGCCACTATCTCGCCGGCCATTCCGAGGAGGTCCGCGCCACGCTGCAGCGCTTCCCGGAGAGCGAGTTCATGGCGCGCGACCAGTATCAGGACTTTGTCGACGGCAACGGCTTCCGTCGTACCTTGTTCTGTCACGACGACGTTTCCCTCAACCGGCAGATCGATGTGGATTTCGTCAGGCGATATCACCTCCTGAGCACGACCAGCCCGCTCGATCCCGAGGCCTGCCTGACCGACGATTCCCCGATGGAGTTCGAGAACCACGACGGCAGCAGGATTACGGTGACCAGCCCGATTCTGAAGGCCGCGCATTTGTGCCTCGGCCGGGCCTGGCCGCGGGCGCTGTCATTCAGTGAACTGCTGGATGGTGCGCGCGCGCTGCTGGACGGCCGTCGAGCCGATGATGACGAACGGGCACTGACGGATGCGATGTACATCCTGGCCTGCAGCGGCGAGGTCTCCTTCCTGGTCTCGCCGCCCTTCCTCTTGAAGGAAGTTAGCGACCACCCGCAGGCGAGCTTGCTGGCCCGCAAGCAGTCGCAGACAGGTCCGCTGGTCACCAACCTGCTCCACCAAACTGTACAGTTGGAGGACGACCGGACGCGGCATTTCCTGCAACTGCTCGATGGCGTTCGTACCATCGACGAGATCACGGCCGAGATGACCGAAGCATTCGGGTCGACCATCCGGATCGAACAAAAGGACAAGGACGGAAACCCCGCCGAGCCGCTGTTGCTGTCGACCCGAGAAAGCGTCGAACGCTCGCTTGCGATGGTTGGCAAGCTGGGCTTGTTGGTCGCGTGATGCGATAGCGATCCAACTCGAAACGACGGCGCCAGACCACCGCGGCGGACGTCGAGATACGCGCCTGACCTTCCGAGTTTGGCATTTTGCCCGTGTCATTTGTGCGTGCTTACCGAACGCCGCCCGTATTTGGCTGCCTTGTCTGGCAATGTGCCACATCGCCTCCATTCGCGCAGTTGAGCGTGATCTGACCGCCTGTACTATTGCTGCATCAAAGGCAGGCGTGTGTCGTCACGACGGGAGCTGGACCAGTGTCTCGCATGGGATGATTATATTGTTCAACTGTACGGTCGGGTTCATCAGGAAGCCCGTGTTGTTCTTTGTCGTGATGTGGCCCAGACCTAGCGCATGCCCGATCTCATGCGCGGGCACAATATTGGTGTTCACGCTTCCCGGTGTAGCGGGATTGAACCATAGCATCCGATTGCCGGGATCGCCGCGCCCGGCAACGTTCGAGTCTTCGTCATCGATGATTTGTGTTGAAATGAACATGGTGATCGCCGCACGATTAGTGACGAGCGACTTCAGATCGTCAAATCGGAACTCCTGTGCCGTGGTCAGTGGGCCGAAGCCGGAGCGGATGCTGAGCTTCTTGTTCGGATCGATCGGCACTGCCCGGCCTTCGGTGGTCACTGCATCGACGATTCGGCTTGTGCCAGATGTGAACGTCAGGTTTGCCTGATTGTCGTAGATCCGACTGACGACGCTGGTAACGGCGCGCTGTGTAGCGATCATGAGGCCGTTGGCGAGTGTCGCCCGACCGAGATGAACCACGTCGATCGGAATCGAAGACGCCTTGCGCACCTGAAGGCGAACCGGGATCGGACCCCTCTGGCCTTCGACGATGACGCTCAAGTCGGCATCACCCTCCAAACGTCCGATTACCGTGACGGTGTCGCTCGTTCGTTCGAGGATTTCCACCTTAGGACTCTCGAGGGCAAATCCCACCGCGGCGCCATTTGTCCCTTTCAACTTCAGCTTCCGCGTCTTGCCGATCGGAACCATCTGGCGAACCGGCGCAAGGCCGTCGAATGCCGACCATTCGTCGCCGACCAGCCTGAGCCTTGCGGCACTGAAGCCGCGCGCATCACATGGTCCGAATATCGGACCGTCCGGCGTAATCGTCAGGTTCACGTCGAGCCCGCCGCCCTTGCGACGGTTGAACATCAGACGCATGCGCTTGATCGTATTCTTTTCAGGGTCGACGCGACCGTCGTGCAGCAGGCCAGTGTGGGCATTCTGAAACACGAGTATCGCGTCGATCACCGGCTCCATGGCTTCCGGCGTGTTGGTCAGATCGTTGATATCGAGCGTTCCATCGGCCCCGCCGTCCTGGGGCGCGATGCCGTTCAACAGCGTCTTGATCACGAAGATATCGTCGGGCTGGCTCGAACCCTTCAGGCCGACGGATTCCGCGATGGAGAAACCGATCACGTTGATGGGTTTCAGGTTGATCACCATGATCCGCTCCGTCCGATGATCTCCGCGCTTTCCGATGGGTCTCATCGGGGCTAATGAGGTTCAAAGGGCACGGCAGCGATCGCGACGACTTCCCATTCTACCGCACCTTTCCCGCCTCTGACCAAACTGCGGCATCAAACGGCATCGCATGCTGCCCGAGCCTTCAATCCGGTCCTGTCCAATGGGAAGGATTCGAGACGTACATCTTTCCTCGCGTCACGAAAGCGGACAATTCAAGTCCAACACCCAAAAGCGGCAAGTCGAGCACAATGACGCCCGAGCCCTTGGCTGCCTCAAGTCCTCCGTACAGCGTGTGAAGTGCATTTCTCACGTTCTGAAGTATTCCAACAGCCGTAAAGGCGTTTCGCGCATTTAGCGTGGGCGCCACGTACTTACCGTTTTTCAAGCCATCGATGAAGTACTTGCTGTGATGGATGGATTGTAGTGCCGATTTCGAGATCAGCTTTTCGGTAAATGCGACATTGACGCCCCAGTCATTCAAGGATTCATGGTCCAACTCATATGGAACCCTGAACCCAAAGCCGATGACAGCAACGGCCCCTCCGCTGCCTCCAAGACCCAGTCCCCACCGACTGCTAACAATCTGGAGATCAAAGGTCTCCAAATCTCCCAAGTTCACGACGTACGCGGTCGTGCTCTCGACGCCGCCGATTAACAACTGCCCGCCAGACTTAACGCCGAAGCCGAGCCAACGCTTGAAGAATTTGCGTTCAGCCGGATAGTATTGAGGTCTCGTTTGAGGCGGCGGTGGTGGCGGCGGTGGCGGCGGTGGGTTTGGTTTATTCCAAACTGAGATGATGACACCACGCCAGGTCTCGTTTTCCACACCATCCATTTCACCTGCATACATGGCCGCGCGTTCCCCTTTCGCCACCTCGAACGCGACTTTGAAATTGTTGGGCACTTGCTTGCGAAGCAAATCAACTACGGCCCGCAGCCTATTATGCGACAATAGCATGTTGAAATCGTCGCTACCGGTACGACTTGCAAGTCCAATGATCGTAAGGCTTCCTCCGTCCCTTAATTTCGGAGCGACGACGTTATTCAGCCAATTGGAATGTTCCGGCTTTATGGCGAACTTGCCGACGTCAAAGTTGAATAACTTCGCCGCAATCGTATCCGATGCCTGCGATCCGTACTCCTGGATTTTCCCGGGTGATGCCATGTTGCTTATCTCCCAACGGAGAGACCGACTGCGAAACGGGTAGAACTCGGATCGAAAGATCCGCCTATCAATTAATGGGTCGCTCTGGACGTTTTGGCGGTTCATCGTCGCCCTCAGATATCCCGTCAGATACGTGAAGGTGCCATCGACGCCTTCGTGGTAGGTGAAGGCGAAGCCATAGGACACTCCGTGGTTTTGACCGGAATGAGCGTACGCAGCGTTGGTTCATTGCGATGTCGCAGCGAAGCCGTTCGGTATCGCCTGCAATCGCGAGAGGACCCTGCAGCTTCCATGCGATCTTCCGAGTGTTAACCGGGAAAGTCGCGGAATTCCTTGACGAGATTGAACGGAATTTTCCACCCGGCGCCTCCCCCGCGCATCAGCATCTTGATGTCTTCCGCCCTGTTTTCGTTTCCGGTTTTCGGATCGGTCTCCAGCGTGTGGCCCTGGCTGTCCCAAGGTTTGGTCGCGCTCTTCGAGTAGTAGCCGAGAAAATGCCCGGCTTCATGGGCAGACGTGTTAGGCCCGCGTTGTGAGCTGATGAAGGCAAGGTCTAACGATCGAGCGAACGATCCATTGAGAGACGAGCCATTGGACCAAAGCTTATCGACGCAGAAAATGGTGAGATGGGCGCCCTTAACCTTGTATTTGACGAAGAAGCTCTTCAGTTTTTCGACCTCGATTGCATCGGGAAGGGCCGCCAGGCTCGCATCCTTCATGCCAGTGGCATTGGCGAGCTCCTGCTTGACGCCAGCCTGCGAGTCGTCGATGACCAGCCAGTCGCTTGGCACCCGCTCGAAACGGATGTTGGCCTGCGGCCTCCATATACTGTTCATCGTCGCCAATTCATCTTGCTCGTTGCAGGGCTTCTTGGCGTGAAACGCCGGAGCGCCGCCGGTCCCCGGAACCATGACGTTGCGGAACGCCACCTTAATCTTGATCTCTGGCAGCACGGCCACATGGAGCCTGGCTTCGATCTTCCGGCCAGCCGACCGAGCCACCACCTCCAGGCCGGGAAAGCCAATCGGCTTGATCCGGCCATTGATTTCGAAGAACCGTGCATCGCTGTTGAAGGTGGCAGGAAGCGACGCCGCCCTGAGCTGCGGATCGATATCGGGTTCGGAGAAGGTGTCTCTGGCTTGCACTAGGCGCCTACGGATATCGGCGCCATCGATCTCCTTGATCCCGAGGGCATGGGGGTTGGGATCGACTTTGAGCTTTCTTCCGGGGTCGATCAGCGCCACGATGTTGGAGCCCCCGAACGGCACCACCATGCCCGGCGGGCTGCGGTGCTCGTCGATGCCGGAGCGGCGGAAGACCTCTTGAAAGGCGGCCATGGCTAGTTCTCCTGTCCTCGTCCGGTCCGACAACGCCAAATTCGCGCCCGGAAATGAGAGCCTCCGTCCTGTGGGAAGTGGCTAGATCGTCCCGCCGCCGACGAAGATTTCGACGACCACGGCGCGATTGGCGGCCCTGTTCATCACGGTCGTGTTGTCCTTCAGATACTCGTAGTGTGAAGCGGGCTTGACGGAGAAGACGCGCGAGCGGGCGCTTGGGCCGAACAGGCGAAAGACGTTCCTGGCGCGGCCCGTGCGCAGGAAGATGTTGTTCCGTTCGCCGCCGGCGCTGTCGCTGTATCCGACGATCTGAAACTGCAGCGACTTGTCGGTCTCGAATCGGATGAGCTGCGCTGCCAACAGCGGATCGCGCTTGGCAATGTTCTTGAGATGCCGCCAGTCGACGCCGAAATCCCAGATGATGAGATATTGGCAAATGCCGGCCGGCGGGACCAGACTGACGTCCACACCGAGATGGCCGACCTCGGTGCGGGACGTTGCGACTTCATTGGCCACGTAGCGAAAGACGGCGGCGCTGTGAACCTTGGCAAGTGGCGAGCACCGCGGTTGCGTCGCCATATTCGGCATCTGTTCCACCGGACCCGGCGGCGTGTATTGCGGCAGTGGCTGCGGTGCGCGTCCCATGGCCATTTCTCCCGTTGCTGGCGTGTCCTGCGCAAAGCCGAGCACTGGAGGGAGCCTCGGTTCCCACCACGGCTATGACTAGTAGTGATGCGAGCGGTCGGGGAAGTTCAAAGCCGAGGTGCGGCGGCGCTGGTTTGTTTCGGCGCCTTTTCGATCTGCGATCGAGAAGAAAGTTCGGAATTGTGGGCCAGTTCATAGAAACAAGGGCGCCGGAGCCGCAGAGTTGGGAAGCTCTGTGGTTCGAACTGCTGCCGCGACGATGACAATGCGGCCGAGAGGCCTGCATCAAAATCAATCAGCGCATCGGAAATCTTGTGAGCCAGATTACATGTTTGCGGAAGCAAAATTGTAGTAGCTGCATTTTCGCGGGCGCAACGCCGCTCGCACGAGGGAGGCAGAGACAATGCGCCGGGATTTGACCATCAAGACCGGCAGCATGGCCGGCACGTCCGATTTCAGGGTCCTTGCTCCAATCAAGAAAGGGTTCGTGCCGTCGCTGGATGCGACCACGTACAAGACTCGCGTCAAATACGTGTTGCGGGCGCTGAATGGCGGACGCGCCAGCGCGTATGAATACGAACTCGCCCGTGTGTTGTCGGACTCCGTGGACCGCGTCGGACGCATTCACTCCGTGGGCATCGCCGTACTCCAACCCGAGGACGATGCCGAGAACGCCGTGGACTATGTGCTGCTGACCGCGACGTTCGACGGCTCCTGGGAAGCCTATGTCCGCGTCATCTGGCAGAAGGCCGCCCGTCTGCTCGACCTCATCTTCTGCAATACCGAGGGCTACAAGCTGGGTCACGAGAACACTTACGAAAACTGGGGCATCTGGCTCAAGAGCAGGCAGACCGAAGCCTATTTCCTCTATTCCACCCCTGACCTGACCGTGGATGACACGCGCTTCCTGCGGATGGAGGAGCGCGTCTATCGGCGAGCCTCGGGCCCAGGCGCCGATCGGATCGTCACGCAGATCAGAATTCCGTCGCCGGAGGATATTGCGCGACGATCGATATTCAAGGTCGACGGCAAGATCGGCGTCGATCCCACCAACGCCGGCTTCAGTCAACCGCTCACCATCGAAGCTGCCGGCCGGCCTCCGTTTCGCCACGGCATACGCGCGCTGGCGGCGCTCTACCATCTGGCCGACTTCTATCCGCCGGGGACGCATGACGGGGTGGTTCTGCATCGGGCCGCCCACGAGCTGCTGCCGGAATTCGTCACCATGATCAACGACCCCATTTACGCCGAAGGCGTCAAACGGGCCCGCCGTCGCTATGAAGAGGCCCTGCTCTGGTTGATGACCCCGCCCGACGTGGCGCCGGTACGGCGCAACCTGCCGCTCGCCCTGCCGGCTGAACTGCCGTTGCGGGATCTCGGCAACGTGCAAGGCGGGATTCTGACCGCCTACCCCGCGTCGGATCACGGCTGCCTGCTGCTCTTGCAGTTCGCCAGTCCGGCCGCGCTGGCGACTTTTCTCAACGTCCTACATGTGACGTCCGAAACCGACGCTCTGACCCCGGGGCAGATCGTTACCAACATCGCATTCACGATCGAGGGGCTGCGTCACGCCGGACTGTCCGACGCAGAGGTGCGCACACTGCCGGAAGAATTCTTGCAGGGCATGGAAAGACGCGCCGGCCTGCTCGGCGACGTGCGCTGGAATCATCCCCAGCGCTGGCGCCTTCCGGCAAGCAACTGGGCGCTCGGCATCGGCGCACCGGACCTGCGCGAAGATGATCCTTCGCCGCGCATCAGCATGAGCTCCGTCCATGCCGTCCTTCAGCTTCGCCTGCTGTCCAAGGACCCGCAGACGACGGCGGATGCGAGAAAACCGTTGATGGCCGAAATGAGCCGCCTGGTCGAGGTGGATCCTGGCGTCAGGCCGCTTTCGATTCAGTGGATGCAGCGGCAAAGCGATGGGTCCTCCGAGAACATGAAGGACCATTTCGGATTCGCCGACGGCAGTTCGAATCCGGTGCTGTACGAGAGCCAGGCCGGCAAGAGCTATTCCAATCGGGTGCATCTCGGCGAGATTCTGTGCGGCTACCCGAACCTCGCCGACGAGACGGCGCCGCTCGGCGATGCGACCAATCGTGCTCACGCGATGCTCCGCGACGGCAGTTTCATGGCGCTGCGCAAGCTGCGACAGGATGTCGAGCAGCTCGAGGACGTCCTGTCCCGCGCCACGCGACAGGCGACCGAGGCGGCCGGCCCGGACGCACCCGCCCTGACGCGCGAGATGCTGATGGCCAAGATGATGGGACGCTGGCCGACCGGACATCCGAAGGCCGGCCAACCTCTGACCCCTACTCCGCCTCCCGACAGGGGCTGCAACGATTTCAACTACGACGCCGATGCGCAGGCCCAACTGTGCCCGTTTCACGCGCACATACGGCGCGCCAATCCGCGCATCCCGATCACCAAGGCGGATGCCGGCGCCCGGCCCCCCCGGATCGTCAGGCGCGGCATGTCCTACGGTCCGCCCGTCAACCGTGACGACCCGCAAGCCGCCAAATCGGTCCCGCAACCGGAGCGCGGCCTGATTTTCATGGCCTACAATGCCAGCCTCGGCGAGCAGTTCGAGGTGGTGCAAAGCTGGCTCGCCGGCGGCAACAGTTCGGGATCCTCCTCCCAGGAAAGCGATCCGTTCCTCGGCCTCGCCGAACCCGGCCGGCTTCGGCATTTTCGTTTCGAGCATGGCGGCCAGACCGTTCGTGTCGCGCTGGACGGCTCGGACCGGCTCCACGACCAGCCCTGTCCGTTCGTACGTCTGGAATGGGGAGCCTATTTCTTTGCGCCATCGAAGAAGGCGCTTGCCGATCTGCAACAATGGGCGGCGAGCCAGGGGTGCAAACCGGCGGTGACGTGGAGCGTGGATGACGGTGAACGAGAGATCGCGCGTCTGCGCCTGATCGAAAGCCGGCAGGGCGAAGCCGCGGCGATGGCCGCGTGGAAGACGGCGCTCGAAGATCCGGATTCAGCCTCGCATTTCGTCAACGCGTCGATCTGGGGTGCAATCCGCGAGCGCCACGGCGGCGTGCTCCGCACGCCCTTCGGGGTCCTGGTGGCCGACCGCGACCTCGTCCAGCAGGTCTTCACCGATTCCGACACCAAGCTGACCATCACCGGCTATCTTCCCCGCATGCAGCGGTCATTCGGCATCCTCTATCTCGGCCGCGACGCCGGACAGGCAGATCAGGCCTACGAGCAGGAATCCGCGGCGTGCAACGCTGCGATCATGGCCCTCGACCAATTCGCCTCGTTCGAGCTGGCGCGCGCGGTCACACAGAAGGTGCTGGGCTTCATGGTCAAGGAGACGATTGGTTATGCCGCCGCCGACGGCGAAGCGAGCTGGGAACTGACTGTCGACGTGCACGAATTGGTGGATCCGCTGCTCGCAGCCTTCTGCGAAAGGTGGTTCGGGTTGAGCGAAGACGGCGGCTATTTCCGCCGCGCCGGCTATCGCTGGGATTGGAAGCCAGGCGAGCCGCCCGGTTACCCCGGTCATTTCCTCTCCCCTTCGCGCTACATCTTCCAGCCTCATCCGAACAAGGAAGTGGAGGCGGTCGGCGCGGCACATGGCGACGCTGCACGCCGCGCCATGGTCGGGTTCCTCGAGCGGTTCGGGCCGACAAACGGACCCGTCACGAATGCTGTTTTCAACTCTCCGCGGGGCAAGGACGACATCCCGTTCGTGGCGCGCACAATCGCCGGCGCCATGATGGGTTTCATTCCGACCGTCGACGGAAACCTGCGCAGGATATTGAACGAATGGCTGCGTGAAGGAACCCTGTGGGCGTTGCGTGCCCGCTATGCCGGCACCGTGGCAAAGGACTACACCGATGCCCTCAACCGGCTGAGAGACGACTTCATCCCGGCCATGCAACTGCGCGCGGTGCCCGAACTGATCTGGCGGACAGCCATCGTTTCGCACACCATCGGAAATGTCGAGATCAGACCGGGAGATGTCATCGTCGCCGGCGCAGTCTCCGCCACCCAGCAGAATCTCGTCGAAGGGCGTCAGGACATCTATTATGCCTTCGGCGGCAACCGCAGGATCACGGGCCATCCCACGCATTCGTGTCCCGGAGCAGACCCGGCACTTGCCGTGATGCTGGGTTTCTTCAGCGCACTGGTGGAGACGCCGCTGCCCTTGCGCACCGGCCCCATTCCACTGAGCTTGACGATGGACGGCAGGGTTCCCGCGCCGCCGCCCTCACCCTAGAGCAGGGCTATCGCATGTGACGAGGAGCGAGGCGAGCAGCTCGCTTGCGGCATCTTTCGAGACGCCCCCCGGACGCGGGACGCCTTTGCGCGCAGTCGTCGCGCTTTGGCTAGATCGCATAGTGCTGACCGCCACCGAGCAGGCCGAGCTCATCGTTGGCGCAGATGACGGGCGTGCCGGTGACAAGCCGGATCGCCCGCTCCGCATGCCAGCGCATGCCGAGCGCCTGCAGTTTCTCGGCGGCTTCCAGTGCGGTCTGGCGGGCCGCCTCGCCCTGCCCCTGCTGCGCGAGAAGCTCACCGCGTGCTGCCAGATTCAGGGCCGCATCGCGTAGCGAGGCCCGCCAGCCTGCGGACGCTTCGGCCCGCTGCAACCAGCGTTGGCTTAGCCTGAAATCCTGGCGCAGGGCCGCGAGTTTCGCGAGCGCACGGCATGCCGCCGCCTCGCCCAGCCGCTCGCCTTCGCGCGCGCGGCGCAGGACATGGACGGCATACCGCCGTGCCGTATCGACATCGCCTTCGGCTGCTGCCGCCTCGACCAGCCAGCTATATTGAACCGACGTGTAGAAGTGGAAGTTTCGCCTTTCCATCCATTGCACGGCGTTCCGCAATTGCTGCAAACCTTCGGCATCGCCGGTCGCCGACCAGCGGGCAAATCCAGACGCGGCGCGGCAATCCGCCAGCAGCAGCAGGCTGCGCATATTCTCGGCAACGCGGGCTCCCTCGACGGCGAGCCGCTCCGCCTCCTGCCAGCGACCTTGCCAGACGAGCACGACCGAAATCCAATTGCGCACCGAACCGACGACCGGGTGGGTCGAGCCTTCGACCAGGGCCATCGCTTCTCTGAAGCACTCGTGAGCGCCGTCGAAATCTCCGCGATCGGCGAGCACACTGCCTTTGCACGACAACGCGTAGGCGGTGCCGATGGCGAGGGCGCCGTGCCGGCGGCTGCGTTGCTGCTTGGTCGAGTTGGCGGCGTCGATCAAGGTGATGGCTTCGTCGTACTGGCAGCTTGCGGCGAGTATCTGGCCCAGCGAAGCTTCGATCTGAGCGATCGGGCGGTGCTCACCGAGCTTGCGTGCCAATTCCAGTGCTTTCCTTGTGTGTGTCACGGCCTCGCGAAAGCGCCCGAATGCGTAGCACATGTAGCCGAGCCATTCATACGCACTGGCCATTGCACTGAGGTCGCCGAGCGAGGACGCAATCGCGACCGCCCGCTCGAACACGGTGGTGTCGTCGGCCAACGATAGCGGGTCGAATACGCTCACCAAACCTAATTTATTGGCCAGCAAGCACCAACGCAGGGACTGCTCGCGCGCGCGGTGCGGCACGCGATCCAGCGCCTCCATGGCAAGCTGATATTGGGCACGTGCACGGTCCAGCGCGAATGCTGCCATGGCCTTGTCACCGGCGCGCTCGGCATAATGGGCCGCGCTCTCCCAATGACCCGCGCCGCGCGAGTGGTAGGCCAGGGCTTCCAGCGTGTCTTCGCGATCAGCCTGCTCGGATCGTGCCAGCAACGCGGCCTCGATGCGTCTGTGCAATGCCTGACGCTCGTGCAGACCGATCGTGTCGTAAACGGCGTCCCGCGTGATGCCATGTTTGAAGCGTAGGACGCCGCCCGCTGGATCAGCGTAGAGAAAGTCGGCGTCGGCCAGCGCCCGCACTATTGCCGGGTCTGGTTCGCTGCCGCAGGCCGACACCAGCAACCCGTGCGGCACCGTGTTGCCAATGACTGCCGCGGCGCGCACGACGTTCACCTCATCCGGCGGCAGGCGCGCCAGTCGCGAGGCGACCAGCGTTGCGATCCATCCCTGCTTGCTGCGCATTTCGAACGAAAGAGGATCGTTGGCCGCGATCGAGTGGCACAGCTCCTCGATGAACAACGGCACCCCGCCGGCATAGCTGTGAACACGGGCCACCAGGAAGGGATCTGCCTGGGGCACCCAGCGTCGCACAGCAAGGTCGGTTTCCGGGCCCTGGAACGGCTGCAGCTGCAGGGACGGCGCGTTGGCAATCCACTCGGTCTCGTCGTCGCGTGGCCGGCTGGCGAGGATGACGCGCGGTCCATTGGGCAATTGCAACAGTGCCTCCAGCAACTGTCGGCTCGCGTCATCGGACCATTGCCAATCGTCGATCACCAGCACCAATGGACCCTGTGCCGACAAGACGGTAAAGAATCCGAGCAGGTCACCGACCACGCCATCGACGGTCATCCGGCCGCCGCGCGCATCGGCGCCGGTCGACGCCAGTGCAAGGATCGATTCAGCACGCGGGCCGAGCTGGGAGGCCCATGGCTGCAGGCCGGCGCGGGCAATCTCGTTGGCCTCGACGACAGATGCATCCGGTCGGATCCCCAGGTGGGCGCGCAGCATTTGCAGGAACGGTTGCAGGACTTCGGCACCGGCATAGCTTTCGCAGTTGCCCCTCAGCAGCTTGAAGGGTTCGGCACCACAATGTCGCAACACTTCTTCCAGGAGGCGCGTCTTCCCAAGCCCGGGGCTGCCGACGACGACCACGCAGCGTTGCCTGGTCGGATGTGCCTGGTTGAGAAAATCGGTCAGAAAGTTGAAGACCTCGTTGCGACCAATAAAGGGCGTCAGGCCGCGACGAGAAGTCGCCTCGAATCGGCGGGTCGCCGTACTTCGTCTCAGCACCACGCGCGCCTGCGGCATTCCGGCCGCTGCACCCGATGTCTGAAGGCGGTCGCCGAGCTCGAAGAAATTTGCAAGCGGACCGAGGGCATCGAGGCTTGCAAGGATCTGCCCCGGCGCAGCGTAGCGCGACAGATGCGCCGCAGTGTTCACGACATCGCCGATCAGGTCGTACCGGCCGGACTCGATATCTCCCTCGGTCAGGAGCAAGGTGCCGGCGTGGATACCGGAATGCATTTGAAGCGGCATGAGAGCCGGGGACACGCCATCGTGGCGCAACTGCCCGACCCACTGGTGAATATCGAGTGCCGCCTCCGCAGCACGACGACCGTCATCTTCGCCTGACAGGGGGTAGCCGAACACAGCGAGGGCACCGTCTCCCTGCGTTCTGATGATGCGACCGCCGTGCTTCGCCACCGCCCGATGCCAGATTTGCCGCAGTTGGCTCAGGAGTTCGGAAAGGTGCTCGGATTCGATGTCTCTGCCCAGCGCGGTGGATCCCACCAAGTCAGAGAAAAGCACCGTCAATCGATGACGTTCGCCTTTTCGGTCGCGCGTCTGCGTATTCATCGTCGATCGCAGCCAACTCGTTGCCGAACAGCAAGCACGGTCTCCAGCTGGTGCCAGACCAGATACCGCAAGCCATCATACGCAGCCATAGTATCTCGCCTACCCTCGGCCAGCACAAGTGGAACCCGCGGATCGCATCCTCCGAACATGGAGATCGGTGCGGCCGCGTCGGCCTAACAAATTCAAAAACCTGATGTTTTTCCCCTTGATGCGGTTCGCTGCACTGGCGAAAGCACCGCCGGCCCACCCACAGTGGCTGAGCTGGCCGCCCTGCCCGTGAAGGTCCGGGCGGAGGGTACGCCAGACGCTCGAGCTGCGGCGCCTAGCGCAGCGGCAGCAGATCCAGCTGGCTCTGCGCCTTCTTGACGGCGGCTGCGAACCAGCTCTGGCTTGGCGCTTCCTTGGCAAAGCACTCGGTAGAGGCGTCCATCGCCTGGTCTTCACGGGCCATGGCGTCCTGCGGGGTCTTCTTGGCCATCATCTGCTTCCAGAGCTTCTCGCAGGCCGGGATTTCAGCCGTCTTCACGGCGTCCGATGTGGCGATGAAGAAGACCTTGTCGTCCTTGATGGCGACGACATCGATTTCATGCGGTGGTCCCTTGAGGCCGCCATTGCCGCGCACGCCCAGCACGGCGACCGCGGTGCTGGCGGATGCGGGCTTGGTGACCGGCAGCTCGGCATATTTGGCGAAGGCCGCGTCCTGGATGGCGTAATGATAGAAGCGGTCCGACTTGAACGCGGCATCTCTCTCCTGCGGCATGCCGTCCTCGCGGTGCTCGTGCAGCCAGTGCTTGAGCAGCCCGGTCGTGGTCACCACGGCCTGCATCTTGTCGCCCTCGGAGGCGAAGCCGAGCCCGTGCGGGAAGCTTCATCCGTCGGCGGCGTGCGGGAGCCCTACTCTGCCGGTGTCAGTTGCTGCCGGTTCAGGCGTATCGCAGCGGTCTCACGCACGCGGACGCGGGCGCGGCGCTTGCGCCACCAGATCACGACGCCGGTGACCGACAGTGCCGCCACCACGAGGCCCATGATCGAGATCAGGATGCGGCCGAACAGCCCGACGATGCGGCCCGAATGCAGCGGGAATTGCGCCTGCACGAAGATGTCGGCGGCGGTGCCGACCCAGGGCAGTCGCTCGCCGATTGGGCGGCCGTCCTCGCTGTCGTAATAGAGCTGTGCCGGGCCGACGCCGCCTGCGCCGTGGTCGTCGCCGGGGTGGAAGAAGGCGGCGGCATAGACGCCATGGGCCGGGCCGTAATTGATCGAGCCGACCGGGATCGTCCACCCGCGCGCCTTGCCGTCGGCCGCCGCGCGCGCGGCGATGTCGGCGAACGTCACCTTGGGCTCGATGGGATCGTCGAGATCACGATAGGGCCGCTGCTCATAGGGCGTCGGCGTATAGTTCGACACCATCTTCATCAGCGGCGAGAACACCTCGAAATAGAGGTTCAGCGAGAACGCCGTGAAGGCGATGATGAACAGCACGCCCCAGGTCCACAGGCTGAAGGCGCGGTGGATGTCGAAATTGATCCGGTAGGCGCTGCCCGACGTCTTGATGGTCCAGGCCGGCGCCCAGCGCGCCCAGAAGCCGCGCTCGAGCTGGCGCTTGACTTCAGGCGCCCGCGCCGCCTTGGCACGCCGCCGCGAGGGCAGCGTCAGATAGAAGCCGACGAAGCAATCGATGGTCCAGATGATGGCGATGATGCCGAGCACGCGCATGCCCCAGCGGTCGCTGCCCCAGAATTCCGGGATGTGCATCGTGTAGTGCAGCTTGTAGAGGAACGAGACGAAGTTCTCCCGCGTCACGGGCCAGACTGCGCCCCAGTAGCGCCGGCCAAGCTCGGCACCGGTGTTGGGATCGAGGAAGACCTGATTATAGTCGAGCGGGTAACGCTTGCCGGTCGCGGGATCGATCCGCGGCATGACGAAGAACCACAGCGAGTGGCCCTCTTCCGGCGTCATGAAGAGGTAGACGACGCGCGCACGGGGATCGCGCTGCTCGATCATCTTGGCGAGCTCGATCGAGGGAATGGCCGGGCCCTTCGTCGAGACGTCGAACAGATGGCTGTTCAGGACGTCGTCGATCTCGTGATCCCAGGAGATGATCGCGCCGGTGATGCCGGAGAAGAACAGGAATCCGGCCGTGAGCAATCCCGCCCAGCGATGCAGCCTGCCGAATATCGCTCTCATCGTCTTCCACTCTCATCCAGCGGTCCGGCCCCCGGTGCCAGACCGTCTTCCGTTCGAATTCACCAGCGATAGGTCAGCTTGCCGATCGCCTTGCGCCCCTCGGCATAGAAGCATCCCGCCAGGCTGTAGCACGCAGCGACGTAGCGCGTGTCGGCAACGTTGGTCACGTTCAGCGACAGCCGCCAATTGTCATGGGTGTAGGCCAGCAGCGCGTCCAGCACGGTCGAGGCACCCACCTTGAAGGTGTTGGCCTCATCGCCCCAGGTCGCGCCGACATAGCGGATTCCGCCGCCGAACTGCAAGCCCGCGAGCGGCCCGTTCTGCAGCGTATAGTCGCTCCACAACGAAGCGCGGTTGAGCGGCACCGTGACCGGCGCCTTGCCGACATTCACCGGATCCTGCGTGACCATGGCATCGACATAGGCATAGGCGGCGCGCAGGTTCCAGCCGTCGGCGAGCGACATCGTGCCTTCGAGCTCAATGCCGCGCGATTTCACCTGCCCGATTTGTTCGTAAAAGGTGGCTGCAGGCACATACACCGCGAGGTTGTCGCGCGTCAGGTCGAAGGCGGCGAAGGTAAACAGCGCGTTCCAGCCGATCGGCTGGTACTTGACGCCGACCTCGTACTGGACGCCGGTCTCGGGATTGAGCATCTGTCCGCCAAAGCCGGTCGCGAGCAGCGGCAGGAACGATTCCGAGTAGCTGAAATAGGGCGCGATGCCATTGTCGAAATTGTACATGACGGCTGCTCGCCCGGTGAAGGCCGAAGCGTCCTTCGCGACCGTCGTGTTGGCGATGCCGCTATCGACCTGCGTCGTCACGAAATCCTGACGGCCGCCGAGCTGGAACGAGAGCCGGCCAAGCTTGATCTGATCCTGCGCATAGAGGCCGACCTGCGACTGCTTGACGCCAGTCTTGTCGCTCGGCACGCCGTCCACAGCATAGTCGTAGCTATACACCGGGTTGAAAACATTGATCGTCGGAGACGAGGTCGTCACGCCATAAGCGGTGTCGCGGAAGGACGTGTTGCGGTAGTCGACGCCGACCAGCGTGGTGTGGCTGAAAATGCCGGTGTTGAACTTGCCCTGGAGCTGATTGTCCACCGCAAAGGAGTTGATGTAGGAGTTGCTGTAGCTGCCATAGCGCGCGAGCTGCCCTGCGGCTTCGTCGGTATAGCCGCCGCCGTAAAACACCTTCTCCTCGTTGTGCTGATAGGCGTAGCGCAGGTTCTGGCGGAACGTGATGTTGTCGGTGAAGTTGTGCGCCAACTGGTAGCCGACGGTCGCGATCTCGGTGTTGAATGCGTCGAAGCTCGGCACGCCCGCGAAGAACGAGACCGGAATGGTGCGGCCGTTGTTCGGCCACACCGTACCCGAGGCCGGCAGGAACTGGAGACCCCACCCTGCTCGATCGCGCTGATAGTTGGCGAGCAAGGTGATGGTGGTGTCCTCGTTCGGCTTGAAGGTGACGGCGGGCGCGATGAAGACGCGATTGTCCTTGCTGAAGTCGACCTGGGTCTCGCCGTCGCGAACCACGCCGGTGAGACGCCACAGCACCGTGCCCTCCTTGTTGGCGGGGCCGCCCATGTCGAACTGGCCCTGATAGCGGTTGAAGCTGCCGCCAGAGATCGAAACCTCGCCGAACTGCTGCGCGGTCGGCAGCTTGGTCACGTAGTTAAGGATGCCGCCAGTGCCGCTGCCGCCGTACATGGCGGAGGACGGGCCCTTGAGCACCTCGATGCGCTCGGCGCCATAGGGATCGAGGCCGTTGAAATGCACGTAGTTGCTGGACGGAATCCGCAAGCCGTCGACGTAGAGGCCCGGCATGGTCATGTCGAAGCCGCGGATCTGGAGTCCGCCGAAGCGGGTGTCCGAGCCGCCATTGACGTCACCGCTGACGCCGGCGGTGTAGCGCAGGGCCTCGCCGATCGAGACCGCGCCCTGGTTCCTGATCTGATCGGTCGTGATGACGGACACCGACTGTGGCGTCTCGATCAAGGGCGTATCGGTCTTGGTGGCGGTGCCGCTCCTTGTCGCGACGAAACCACGCACCGGTCCATTGGCGCGTTCGCCCGTGGCGCCGTTCGATGATGCCGACTGAGTCGGGGTGGCCTGCTGCGCCGGAGCGCGACGACTGGCGCGTCCGGTGCGAGTTGCCGCCGCCCTTCGCGGCGAAGCAATTGCCGCCGAACGGGCGCGCTCTGCCGGCGCTTCCACGGTAACAGCGGGAATCTGCGCCTGCGCTCGCGCGGAACCGAACGGCACGGTGAGAGCAAGTGTGCTGACCGCACCGAAGAAAAGTACCTGAATCAGTTGACGACGCGTGTCGGAACGCAAAGGAAACTGGAAGTCTGTCACGTCTCGTAAAGTCCCACGCACTGCCGGCTTCGCCGGTTTTGTTCTTGATGCCCCGCCCTAACTCAGGCGGTTTGGGAGTGCGATAGGAACAACGTTAGAATTTCTCCAGACGTGTGCGCAGCATGCGCGACCAATGCGCTCATCGGCAGGCTGACGTTGCCTGCCTTCCCTGGGCAACCTTCGTCCCGATCTGACCTGATTGATTTCGGAGTGTTTCTGTGGCGACGCGTGCTGTGTCTGTCAGCGGTGCTATCGGGATCAAATTCCTGCCGACCGATCGCGGCTCATGGCCAATCGGCGAAATTCAGCGTTGGCCTTGATCGCCCCGCCCTCACGCGTGCAGCAACGCGTCGCCGCCACATGCCGGGCGCCTCGCCGGTGTGCTTGCGGAAGAAGCGGCTGAAATAGGCAGTGTCCTTGAAGCCGAGCGCGAACGCGACCTGCTTGACGGCGGCCGTGCCGGCCTCCAGCCGCGCCGCGGCTTCCTTGACGACACGCTGCTGGATCAACTCGCTTGGCGATCGCTGGAGTTCGCGACTGCACAGCGAGTGCAGGCGGTCCGCCGTTATGCCGAGCAGATTGGCGTAGTCGCTGACGCGCAGATGCTGGTGATATCGCTCCTCGAGCAGTCGGCGGAAGCGGCTCAAGACGTCCGCATTGCTGCCCTGGTCATCCTGATCGTTGTTGCCGGCGAAGAGACGCCAGAAGCGCAACACGCACAGCGTGAGCTCGGCCGACATGATCGACCCTGCACCGCTGCGCGTCGGCAATGCGATCTCGGTTGCGATGGCTCCGATCGAACGCGACATCGTCGTCACGAGTTCGGGCTCGACCGGCAATGTCATGATGCCCGCGGCGCTTTCGAGGGCCAGATAGGCCGGCTCCGCCGATGGCGGCAGGAAGCGGTGCCATACGCCGGAGCGCAATTGCAAGAGCTCGGCAGTCGCCCCGGCGGATATCTCCAAATACTCGGCCGAGCCCGCCGGCAACCAGATCAGAGCGGGCCCGGTCAATGCGATCACCTGACCGGCCTGGCGGATCTCGGCAGCGGAGCCGCGATGAAGGCAAAGCAAATGGATGAACGGCCGCGCCGCCTTAGACCCAAGCATCCAGCGTCTCGCAACATAGTGCGATCCGATCAACGCGGCGCCGACCGGTGCCGATACCGCCGGTGCGGCGATTGCGACCGGATGGACGCCCGCGACCGCTCGACGCACCTGACCGATGCGACCGGAAACGTCCAGTCTTTCCCCGGATTTGTCCATTGTGCGAACAAAACCGACAGTGCTTGCTAGGTCAAGTCCCGATCGCGGCCGGCTTCCAAGCGGCGCCGAAGAAATCAGGACGATGAGGAAGCGACCACTTTCATTGTTGCGAACAATCGCTTGAGTGAACACGAGGGAGGATCGACATGTTTTCGGCGAACCGTCGAACGTTGCTGCGCGTCACTGGCCTGATGGCTTTCGCCACGGCGCTGGGGACCTTTACGTCCGCAGCCGATGCGCAGGAGAAGATCCGGATCGGCTATGCGATCTCCAAAACCGGGCCCTATGCCGGCGGCGCCGGCATCACCACCCTGCCGAACTACGAGCTGTGGGTGAAGGACGTGAACGGCGCGGGCGGCATCAAGCTCGGCGACAAGAAGCTGCCGATCGAGGTCGTTGAGTACGACGATCGCAGCAGTTCGGAAGAAGCGGTCAAGGCGATCGAGCGCCTCGCCAACCAGGACAAGGTCGATTTCATTCTTCCGCCCTGGGGCACTGGCCTCAATCTCGCCGTGGGGCCGACGTTGAACCGCCTCGGCTATCCGCACCTCGCGGTCACCTCCGTGACCGACAAGGCCCCGGAGCTGGCCAAGCGCTGGTCGAACGCGACGTTCTGGCTCGGCACCTCGGCGCAGATCTCCGATGCGCTCGCCGAGCTGCTTGGCAGGCTCAAGCGCGAGAGCAAGATCGGCGGCACCATCGCGATGGTGAGCGTCGCCGACCAGTTCGGCATCGAGCTCTCCACGGCCGCCCGCGAGGCTTTCAAGAAGGCGGGCTTCACCCTGGCCTACGACAAGACCTATCCAATGGGGTCGCAGGACCTTCAGCCCTTGCTCAACGATGCGATCGCCGCCAAGCCCGATGCCTTCATCGCCTTCAGCTATCCGCCTGACACGATTGCGCTGACCGAACAGGCCCAGCTGCTGAAGTTCAACCCGAAGATCTTCTACGTAGGCGTCGGTACTGCCTTTCCGCTCTACAAGGGCAAGTTCGCCGCCAACAGCGACGGCGTGATGGGGATTGGCGGCTGGAACGCGGACTCGCCGCAGCTCAAGGACTATCTCGCGCGCCACAAGGCCGCGACCGGCAAGGAGCCCGATCGCTGGGCGAGTTCGATCACCTATGCGAGCCTGCAGGTGCTGCAGCAGGCCATCGAGAAGGTCGGCAAGCTCGATCGCGCCGCGGTCGCGGCGGAAATCCGCGGGGGCACGTTCGACACCATCATCGGCAAGGTCAAGCTGAAGGACGGGCTGCTCCAGGAGGTGTGGAGCGTCGGCCAATGGCAAAACGGCGAGTTCTACGGCCTCGCCCCAACCTCGCTCCCGGGCGCACGCACGCCGGTCGTACCCAAGGCGCAATGGCAGTGAGTCCGGCAGGCAGGCCTTGCTTCACGAGGCCTGCCGGCCGTTCGATCCGAGGGGACGCCGTCTCATGCTGCTTGTCGACATCGTCCTGCCGGGTCTGGTACTCGGTGGCATGTATGCGCTGATCGCGCTGGGGCTGACGCTCCAATACGGCGTGGCGCGGATCATGAATCTGTCCTACGGCGAGTCGCTGGTCGCGGCCGCCTTTGGCGCACTTTCGCTGTACACAGGCCTGGGTCTCAGTCCGCTCGCGGCGCTGCTGCTGGCCGTGCCGGTCGCGATGGTGCTGAACTGGCTGCTCTATCGCTTCCTGCTGGAACGGCTGATGCAGCGGGGCAAGGACCGGGGCGCGCAGGAGATCGACAGCATCCTCGTCACTTTCGGCGTGTTGTTCGTGATCCAGGGCGCCATGCTGGTCGCCTTCGGCGGCCAGTACTACAGCTATAGCTATCTCTCCATTCCGCTGACGATCATGGGATCGACCCTTGCGGTTAACCGCCTGGTCGCGCTGCTGTTCGCAACCATGGTCGGTGGCGCCGTGTATCTTGCCCTGACCCGCACGCGGATCGGCACAGCGGTCCGCGCCATCGCGGTGGACGCCAATGCGGCGCGCCTCGTCGGGATCGACGTGGCGGCCTTGTCGGGGCTTGCGTTCGCCTTCGGCGGCGGCCTTGTCGCCGTCGGTGGCGTGCTCGTCAGCATGTTTCTCACCTTCAATGCGGCCATGGGCGTGGTCTTCACCATGAAGGCGCTGGTCGTCGTCATCATGGGCGGCGTCGGCAACGTCATGGGCGCGCTGGTCGCGGGGTTGCTGCTCGGCGTGGTCGAGACCGCCGTGGCCCGGCTGGTCGATCCGGGCCTGACGCTGGCTGCGACCTATGCGTTGTTTCTCGGCGTGCTGCTGATCAAGCCGACCGGCCTGTTCGGGAGAGCAGCGTCGTGACGGGGCTGGTCCGGACGTCGCTGTGGTGCGCCGGCCTCGTCGCGGCCGCGGCCATCGCCGCCTATCCGCTCTATGCCGACGGCTATTATCTCGCGCTCGGCATCAGTGTTCTCTATTTCACGATCCTGGCGACCGCCTGGGCGATGTTCTCAGGCCCCACCCGCTACGTCTCGCTTGCGACGGTCGCCTTCTTCGGCCTCGGCGCCTACACGGCCGCCGCCCTTGGGGAGACGATGCCCTGGCCCGTCGTGGTGCTGGCCGCCGCCGGCCTCGGCGCGCTGACCGCCGCCATCACCGGGCTTTCCACCCTCCGCCTGTCCGGCATCTATTTCGTGATCTTCTCGTTCGGCCTCGCCGAGCTCATCCGGCAACTTGTGATCTGGTACGAGGTCAACATCCACAAGTCGGTCGGCCGCTACCTGTTCAGCGCGGTGACATAGGACATCCTGTACTGGCAGCTCCTTGGCCTGACCGCGCTCGTCTTTCTCGTGGGCTGGCTGCTCGGGCGGTCGCGCTACGGGCTGGCGCTACGCGCCATCGGCGCCGATGAAACCGCGGCCAGCCATTCCGGCATCGACGCCACGCGGGTCAAGCTCGGCGTCTTCGTTCTGAGCGCGACATTCATGGCGATGACCGGCGCGGTGATGGCGCCGCGCTGGACGTATATCGATCCCGCGATCGCCTTCAATCCGACGATCTCGTTCCAGGTCGTGATCATGGCGTTGCTGGGCGGCGCAGGCTCGCTGTTCGGGCCTGTGCTGGGCGTCGTTCCGCTGGTCTTGCTGTTCGAGGTGCTGACCGCGACCCTGCCCAACCATTTCAGCATCGTGCTCGGCGTCATCTTCGTGCTCATCGTCTTGGCGCTGCCGAATGGCGTGATCGGCTTGTTCAGGACCGGGCGCTGGCGGATTCCGGTGGGTTCTCCCGCCGCAGCGTTCGCGCGCACGATGAACAAGGCACCGCTTCTCGCAGTCGAAGGCGTCAGCAAGTCATTCAGCGGATTGCGCGCGGTCGATGGCGTCAGCTTCACGGTCGCAGCCGGCGAGATCATCGGCATCATCGGCCCGAACGGCTCGGGCAAGACGACGCTGCTGAATACGCTGTCCGGCGCCTTGAAGCCCTCATCGGGCACGATCCGGTTCAGTGGCACCGTCCTCACCGGTTTGCGGGCATACCAGATTGCGCGCCTGGGCCTCGCGCGCACGTTCCAGCTGGTGCGTGTGATGCCGGACCTGACCGTCGCCGAGAACGTAGCGGCAGCGCGGCTGTTCTCCACGTCGGACGGTTCCGACACGACGGGACGCGAGCTGCTCGACCTGGTCGGGCTCGGCACCATGCATGAAACGCTCGCGCGCGAATTGACCTATATCGACCAGAAGCGGCTGGAGCTTGCCCGTGCGCTGGCGCTTCGGCCTCGCCTCGTGCTGCTCGACGAATGGCTGGCGGGCCTCAATCCGAGCGAGCTCGAAACGGGCATCGCCCTGATCGCGAAACTGCGCGAGCGCGGCCTGACCATCATCATGGTCGAGCATGTCATGGATGCGATCCGCGCGCTCTGCGGCCATTGCATCGTCATGAACGCCGGCCGCGTGATCGCGCGCGGCGCGCCGGACGAGGTGCTGGCCGATCCGAAGGTCGTCGCGGCCTATCTCGGAGACGACGATGCTTGAAGTCGCCGCCCTCTCCCATTTCTACGGCAAGCATCAGGCGCTGGCCGATGTCACGCTCGGCATCGCCCAGGGCGAGATCGTCGCGATCCTCGGTGCCAATGGTGCCGGCAAGTCGACCTTGCTCAAGAGCATCGCCGGTCTGATCAAGCCCGCCCTCGGGGCGACCATCCGGTTCGAGGGGGAAAACATCGGCGAGTTGCCGGCTCATCTCATTGTGGAGCGCGGCATCGCCCTGGTGCCGGAGGGACGCGGCGTGTTTGGTGACCTGACCGTTGCCGAGAACTTGCAGCTTGGCGCCTATCCGGCCCGCGCGCGCGCGGGCGAAGCGGACCGGCTCGCGAAAACCCTGGAATTGTTCCCGCGCTTGGCCGAGCGCCTGCCCCAGGCCGTCCGCACCATGAGCGGCGGCGAGCAGCAGATGGTCGCGATCGGCCGCGCCTTGATGTCGAACCCGCGTCTCCTTCTGCTCGACGAGCCTTCGCTCGGGCTGTCTCCCCTGCTCAGCCGCGAGGTCTTTCGCGCGCTGACGCAGATACGCGCCGGTGGCGTCGGCGTGCTGCTGGTTGAGCAGAATGCCCGGGCAAGCCTCGATCTCGCCGATCGGGTCTACCTGATCGAGTCCGGCCGCAACGCCGGCAGCGGACCGGCCAGCGCGATGAAGAACGATCCCGAGATTCAGCGCGCCTATCTGGGCAAGGCGCGCGCTGCATCAAGATAGTCACCTAGCAACCCATATCACCCGGAAACCCATGGAGAGTTCCATGAACGCAATCGACCTTCTCATCGGCGGCAAGGACCAGTCGGCCAGCAATCAGCGCACCTTCCAGCGTCACAACCCGATTTCCGGCGAGATCGCATCCATCGTGGCGGCGGCCTCGATCGACGATGCGATGCGCGCTGCCGACGCGGCGGCCGCGGCTTTTCCGGCTTGGTCGCAGCTCGGTCCCTCCGAGCGCCGCAAGCGGCTCAGCGCTGCCGCCGACATCCTCGCGCGCCGGGCAGCGGAGTTCACCGCGCTGATGGTGGCCGAGACCGGTGCCACCGCGGCCTGGGCCGGCTTCAACGTGCATCTTGCAGAGGGCATGCTCCGCGAAGCCGCGGCAATGACGACGCAGATTTCCGGCGAGGTCATTCCGACCGACAAGCCCGACAATCTCGCCATGGCGTTTCGCCAGCCGGTCGGTGTGGTGCTCGGCATTGCGCCCTGGAACGCGCCGGTCATCCTCGGCGTACGCTCAGTCGCCATGCCGCTCGCCTGCGGGAACACCGTGGTGCTGAAGGCCTCCGAGATGAGCCCCGGCGTGCACCGCCTGATCGGAAGCTGCCTCTCCGAGGCTGGTCTCGGTGACGGCGTCGTCAATGTCGTGACCAACGCGCCCGAGGACGCGCAGGCCGTCGTCGAGGCACTGATCGCTCACCCTGCCATCCGCCGCGTCAACTTCACCGGCTCGACCCGGGTCGGCCGCCTCATTGCGCTGGCTTGCGCCAGACATCTGAAGCGCGCGCTGCTGGAGCTCGGCGGCAAGGCCCCGCTCGTCATCCTCGACGACGCCGATTTGGATGCAGCCGTGAACGCGGCTGCCTTCGGCGCCTTCATGAACCAGGGTCAGATCTGCATGTCCACGGAGCGGATCGTCGTCGACGACAAGGTCGCCGACGCCTTCATCGCCAAATTCGCCGCCAAGGCAAAGGGGCTTCCTTTCGGCGATCCAAGCAAGGCAAATGTCGTGCTCGGCTCGCTCGTCAGTGCTGCTGCTTGCGATCGCGTCAGGGGCCTGATCGACGATGCCGTCTCCAAGGGAGCGGTGCTCGCGGCGGGCGGACACGGGAGCGGCACCATCATGCCGGCCACCATCGTCGATCACGTCACGCCGGCGATGCGCATCTACGGCGAGGAGAGCTTTGGTCCGGTCGTGACCGTCGTCCGCGTCAGCGGGATCGACGAGGCCGTGCGGGTCGCCAACGACACGGAATATGGCCTCTCGTCCGCGGTGTTCGGTCGCGACATTGCGCGCGCCCTCGCTGTTGCCAAGCGGATCGAGGCCGGCATCTGCCACGTCAATGCTCCGACCGTGCACGACGAACCGCAGATGCCGTTCGGCGGCACCAAGGCATCGGGCTACGGGCGCTTTGGTGGCAAGGCGGCGATCGACGAATTCACCGAGCTGCGCTGGATCACCGTGCAGACCGGGCCACGGCATTATCCGTTCTGACCGGACGACTATTTCTCTTGGCAGCACGAGCTGCCGGCATCCTTCCCGGTGCCGGACAGTACGCTGCGGCTGTTGCGGTCGGGCGGAATGTCTCCGGCGGCATTGGCGGCGAAGAAGCCAACCGGCTTCAGCAGGAAGCCGGCATATTCGACCGGCATGATCGGAAAGTCCTCGGGTTTGCAGACATGGGTGTGGCCGAAGGAGTGCCAGACCACGATGTCGCTATTCTCGATGTTGCGGTTCTGCGCGATATAGCGCGGCAGGCCGTCGCCGCCGGCGTGGACATTGGGATAGTCGCCGCTGGCATATTTTTCGCTCGCGTCGAATGCCGTCACCCAGACATGCTTTGTCGCGAAGCCCCCGCGGCTGCGCACATAGCTGCCCTCTTGCGCCAGCATCAGCGGGCTCGGATTGACCACGAGCTTGTAGGCGGGAGCATTGCCGACCGAGTTGGTCTCGTTCGGATTGCTGATCTTCCAGAAGCGGCCGGTCTCGCCGTTGGCGATCGCCGCTGCGTCACGCTCACGCGACAGGACGCGCGTGGTGGTGTCGAACACGTTGCCGTGCGGATTGTCATGGCCCCAGGGCCGCGGCACGAAGTCGTGCTCTGTGACGGTATTGCCGCCGCCGTCGAGATCCATATGCAGGCGCACATTGAAGAAGTGCTGATGCGTCGGTCCACCCAGCTGGTCATCGACCATGCCGCCCCATTTGTAAGTCTCGCCAGGCGGCACCGCCGCGGTCTGGATGATGCCGGTGAGCTTGGTCTCCAACTGGATCGTGCCGTCCTGGTAGAGGTACCAGTAGAAGCCGTAGTCGTAGTTGCCGACGGTCGCGAAGAACGAGATCACGAGCCGCCGGGACCGGCGGACCTCGAACAGACCGTTGCGAAATTCGTAGTGTTTCCAGGCGATTCCATAATCTTCTTCATGCATGCAGATGGCGTTCTGCATGACGAAGGGCTCGCCCTTGTTGTCGGCCGCCGGCACGTCGAAATAGTGGATGTTGCCGAGGCAGTCGCAACCAAGTTCGAGTGCGTTCGCGAGCATGCCGAGGCCATATTCGCCGGCATCGAACGCCGACTTCCAGAAATGGTTCGCGGTCGGGTCGGCATAAGGCACTACCATCTCAGTGACGCTGGCGCGGTGGATCAGCGACCGTTTTCGCGCGCCGTCCTGGTAGGCGAGCTGATGCAGCACGAGGCCCTCGCGTGGCGTGAAGCCGACGCGAAAGCTCCATTTTTGCCAATCAACCTTCCAGCCGTCGACGCGAAAGCTCGGGCCCTGGGGCTGCTCGATGTGCAGGGGCTTGATGTCCGTGCGCGGTTCTGCGACCTCGTGCGCGCCGTAGTTCCGCTTCTTGCGCGGTATCGGCACGATCGGATCTTCATCCGTGAGGTCGATGACCTTGCCGCCGATGAGGTCAACGACAGCGACCACGCCCTCGATCGGATGGGCATAGCCGTTGTCCTGGAGATGCTCGCGGAAATAGCTGACGGCGCGTACGATGCGTGCACCGCGCTCGAACTCCTTGTCGAAGAAGCCCGAAGAGAACGGGTCGACCTGAACGAGCTCGATGTCCTTATCGCTGAGCCCGCGCCGCTGCATCGCCGCACGCCAGCCGGGGTCGGCCTTCACCACGGCCTCGCATTTGAAGAACTCTTCCAGCATCACCGGTGGCTGCCCATAGGGCATGTCGCGGTTGGGGAGGAGCTTCCGATCGACGATCTCGCCGCGGCCAAGATCGACGATATGCTCGATGGCTTCGCCGGTGGCGATGTCAAGTGTCAGCACGAAGGCGCGGCGCCCTGCTCCGCCCGCGGCCAGCTCCTGCTTGGTCGGCTCTTCCAGCCGTACCGTCGGGAAGCGGCAGTGCTCCGGCGAGCTTGCGGCCGCACGCACCAGCGTGCAGGCCGCCGTGATCTCCTCGGTCGTCAGAGGATCGAGTGGATGCGCCGTGGCGGCATGGGCGGGCGATCGTGCCTGGGCGGGATCGAGCATGATGATGTCCGGAAGTCAGTGCGGGGCGAGATGTGCGGTGATGGCGCGGAAGGCGGCGAGCCAGCGATGGTCAAGCGGAACGTCCATCGCCTTCGGCTGCGTCGCGAGCTTGACGATGACGGTGTCGGAAGCCGCGTCGATGTAGAGCCACTGGCCGTGGATGCCGATCGCGGCGAGATCGTACCGCGAAGGATCGATCGTGTACCATTTGCTGCGGTAGCGCGCGCCCGGGAAGATATCGGCGAGGTCGCCGTCGGCCCAGGCCTTGGGATCGCCGTTCTCGTGGATGTCGTCGATCCACCAGCCCGGCACCACCTGCCGTCCCTCGACCACGCCGCGGCAGCGGATCATCTCGCCGAAGCGGATGAGATCGCGGGCAGTGACGGACAGGCCGCCGGCGATGCGGCCCATGCCGTGGCTGTCGAGCGTCAGGGAGCCGTCCTCCTCCGCGCCCATCGGCTGCCAGAGATATTCGGAGAGGATGCGAGGGTAAGGCATGCCACAGGCGCGCTCATACACCCAGCCGAGAACCTCGGTGTTGGTTGAGACATAGTGGAACACCTTGCCGTGCGGCTTGCCGGTGCCGCGCAGCGTGGCGAGATAGGCGCGCTGATGACTCGGCTCGACACCTGGGGGTGGGACATCCCAGCCCGAGGAGAAGCGGTAGCGCGCGACGTCGCCGGCAGGGTCCTCGTAATCTTCATCGAACTTGATGGCGACGGCCATGTCGAGCACGTTGCGGACCGTGCAGCTGCCGTAGACGGAATTCTCCAACTCCGGCACGTAACGCACCACCCTCGCCTCCGGATCGAGCAGCCCGCGCGCGACCAGCACGCCGCCGAGCATGCCGGCAATCGACTTGCTGATCGAGCAGATCAGATGCGGCGTTGTCGCGCTCATGCCGTCGCCATACCATTCATGGATCAGCGTGCCCCGATGCATGACCAGCAGTGCATCGCCAAATGTCTCACGCAGTGTGGCCTCGATCGTCGTCGGCTGGCCGTCCGGCGCTTTGAAGCCGAGCTTTGACAATTCGCGCGGTGCCGTTTGCATCCGCGTCGGATGCGTCGAGCGGCGGACTTCTGCGGTCGGCAGCACTTCCCGGGTGTGGGTAAAGCCCCAGCGTATTGCGGGATAGCTGCGCCAATTGGCACGCGTCACCTGGGCCTCGGGCGCGGGTGGGCTGCCGCGCATGACGTCGGTCGGTCGCATCTCGATCCTCCGCAAGGCCATCCCGACTGCGATGTCGGAACGGCTGGAAGGAAAATCTGCACTGCGGCGCTGTCGAGCGTTATCGATATCCGGCAATATTTTGCTGGACGCGGCCGTCCGGTGTGTCAGTCTTGGCACGTTTATTGCTGATTTTGGCTTGCAAATTTCGACGCATTATCATGGCCTTGAGCGTAATTCCTCCGATTCAGGACTCGGCTGCCGGCCTGCTTGAGGCGAGCAGTACGGATGTTGACGAGCACTGCGCCGCGCTCGGCCGCTGGCGGCTGCGTTACGACCAGATCAGCGCCGGCGTGATCGAGGTGGCGCGGGCGCCGGTCGCACGATTGCGAGCCCATCTTGAGGCCATTCACGAGGCCATCGCGACCGCGCCCGAACGGTTTGAAGATCCGGCCGTCCGGCAGGCGCTCGAAGACGCCCTCCTCGTCGAGATCATGGACATGCTACCGACCGCACGCCCCACCGATCCCGGCCGCAGCGCAAACGCACGCAAGCGTACTGTCGATCGCGCGCGTGAGCTGATGCACGGCAACGGCAACCATTCGCTGTCGCTGCTGGAGGTCTGCAAGGCGGTCGGCGCCAGTCCGCGCAAGCTCGGCTATTGCTTCCAGGCGGTTTTGGGCACGAGCCCGATGCACTATTGGCGCGCGATGCGGCTGAACCGCGTACGGCGCGATCTGAAACGCGCCGGCGGCGCTGGGACATCCATCTACGACGTCGCCGTGCAGCACGGCTTCTGGCACTTCAGCCAGTTCTCGCTCGACTACAAGCGCCACTTCGCCGAGCTGCCCTCGGAGACGCTGCGGCGCGCGAGGCGTGCCGCGTGATCCGGTTCAGCGATGCCGCAGCCGGCGATTGACCCGGCGCGCCAGATAGTCGCCGGCGCTCTGGACGAGCTGGACCAGTGCGATCAGCACGACGACGACGGCCAGCATCATCTCCGGCATGAAGCGCTGGTAGCCGTAGCGGATGCCGAGATCGCCAAGCCCTCCGCCGCCGACCGCGCCCACCATCGCGGAATAGCCGAGCAGGCTGACCACGGCGAGCGTCAGCGCCAGCAACAGGCCGGGCAGCGCCTCGGGGATCAGCACCTTGAACACGATCTGGAGCGGCGAGGCTCCGAACGAGGACGCAGTCTCGATCAGGCCGCCGTCGACCTCGCGGATCGCGGCTTCGACCAGGCGCGCGATGAACGGCGTTGATGCAATCGTCAGCGGCACGATCGCGGCGCTCGATCCGATCGAGGTGCCGGCAATGAGGCGTGTGAACGGGATGATGGCGACGACGAGAATGATGAACGGCGTGGAACGCGTCGCGTTGACGACGATGCCGAGCACGCGATTGACGATGGGTGCCGCGAACAACTCGCCTTTGCGGCTGGTCGCGAGGAAGACGCCGAGCGGCAGACCGAAGGCGGTGCCGAGCATCGCGGCGATGCCGACCATGTACAGGCTCTCGAAGGTCGCCTGGATGATCAGGTTGATGAGTTCAGGCGACATAGCCGAGATGCTCCGCCGGGAATTGATGTCGAGACAGAAAGGCCAGCGTCCGCGTCACCGCGTCCGCGCCACCGGAAACACCGAGAGGAATGCCGAGAACGAGCGAGCCGACATGCTGGCCGCCGATCTCGTCGATGCGCGCCGACAGCAGCGACACGTCGCGGCCGAGTTCGCGCGCGAGCCGCGCCACCAGCGTGTCGCCGGCCCCTGCCCCACGCACCTCGATGCGGATCACGGCGTGGCCGCCGGCCGATGGCCCCGGCACGATCCGGCTCGCCAGCGACACTGGCAGGCTGTCGCCGATCACCTCGGCCAGGAAGGACTGTGTGATGGGATGCTTGGGATGGGTGAAGATGTCGGCGACATGGCCGCTCTCGACGACGTGTCCGGCGTCGAGCACGACGACCTCCTTGGCGAGTTGGCGCACCACGGACATTTCGTGGGTGATCAGCACGATGGTCACGCCAAGCTCGCGGTTGATGTTCGCGAGCAGATCGAGGATCGCGCGCGTGGTCTGGGGATCGAGCGCCGAGGTCGCCTCGTCCGACAAAAGCACGCTCGGCCGCGTCGCCAGCGCGCGGGCAATGCCGACCCGCTGCTTCTGTCCGCCGGAGAGTTCCGACGGATAGCGGTCGTGCTTGTCGGCGATGCCGACGAGCGCGAGCAGCTCCGTCACGCGGGCCTTGATGTCGGCCTTGGCCCAGCCGGCGATCTCGAGCGGCAGCGCGATGTTGTCGGCCGCGGTGCGCGACGACAGCAGGTTGAAGTGCTGGAAGATCATGCCGATCGACCGCTGGGCCAACCGCAGCGCGCGGCCGGTCAGCGCCGAGATGTCACTGCCGTCGACGATCACGCGGCCCGTGGACGGCTTCTCCAGGCCGTTGATCAGCCGAACCAGGCTGGACTTGCCCGCGCCGGAGCGGCCGATCACGCCGGTAATGGAACCGCGCGGAATCGCAAAGTCGATATTCTGCAGCGCGTTGACACC
This sequence comes from Bradyrhizobium diversitatis, assembly GCF_016031635.1. Lineage (GTDB taxonomy): Bacteria > Pseudomonadota > Alphaproteobacteria > Rhizobiales > Xanthobacteraceae > Bradyrhizobium > Bradyrhizobium diversitatis. The sequence goes on along the minus strand of NZ_JACEGD010000011.1, from coordinate 50,241 downwards.
GGGCTTGCCGCGATAGGCCGGATAGGTTTTTGAGATGCCCTCGAAACGGACCATCGCGTCCACGGCAGGAGGAATCGCTTCAAGCCTTTCGATCGGCTGTCCGATTGCGAGCGATTGGTAGGCGTTCATGGAGACGGCCTTCATGCACAATAGTTCGCTTGCCCGCGCCGCTCATGGACGTACGGGAATCAGGTCGCAGGGAGCGACGGGGATGGAATTGCGATGCCGGCCGGCTGAAGCGCGCTGCACCGCAGCACGCACCATCGCCGTTTCCAGTCTTCGTTGCAATGTCAGATATTTGCGAGGAGTTGGACGAAGTTTTCCCAATCCGTCACGTGCGAAGAAAATTCATCTTCGGACGGGATCATCGGCCCGTCGCGCCCGATCTACAGGCCCCTGAAGCGTGGCTTTCGGCGGGCCAGGAATGCTTCGACGCCCTCCTTGTGATCCTCGCTCAGGCTGGCGAGCGCGAACTGATCGACATCCATGTGGCTGGCGAGATCGTCAAGCGCGTGCGCGAGCCGGTTGACGGTCAGCTTGGTCATAGCGACCGAGAGCGGCGGCTGCGCGGCGACCTTGCGGGCAAGCTCCATGGCCGCATCGAAGGCATGGCCGGGGTCGGTCACCTGTTCCACCAGGCCCCATTCATAGGCCTCGTCCGCGCTGATGCGCTGGTCGGCCAATATGACCGCCTGCTTGGTGCGGGCCGGCCCGATCAGATGCAGCATGCGCGGGATGCTCTGCCAGCTCATGTTCATGCCGAGCCCGATCTCGGGCACGCGCAAATGCGCGTTGCGGCCCATGATGCGAAAGTCGAGCGCGACGGCGAGGGCCACCCCGCCGCCGACGCAAAAGCCCTCGATCGCCCCGATCGTGATTTGCTCCATCTCCTGCCAGGCGTGCGTCAGGCGCGGCCCGAGCTTGAGATGCCGCCGCAGCGTGCCGAGATCCATCTCCTTGCGCGAACGTCCCTCCGCATCCTTGAGGTCGAAGCCGGCGCTGAACGCGCCCGAGCTGCCGGTCAACACGACGACCGACGTCGCGGCGTCATCCTCGAAACTGCGCGCCGCCGCAGTCAGCTGCCGCAATGCCTCCGGCGAGAGTGCGTTGATGCCGTCGCTGCGGTCGAAACGGACCACCGCAATCCGGCCCTCGGGCCCAAGGCCCTTCTCGATCTTCACGTAGTCCGTCACCATCATCTCCACGCTGCTTTCAACGATGTTAGCGCACAATTGTCGTCACGAATATGGGACCCGATCACGATGCAAGGAACACTCGACAGGCCTGGGCCATTGCGCATATCTTTGCCGCCATGAGCCACGATCACGACCATCACCACGATCATTCCGAGCTGTCGGAGACCGAGCTGCGCGTGCGCGCGCTCGAGACGATCCTGACCGAAAAAGGCTATGTCGAGCCGGCCGCGCTCGATGCCATCATCCAGGCCTATGAGACCAGGATCGGCCCTCATAATGGCGCGCGCGTCGTCGCCAAGGCCTGGACCGATCCGGCGTTCAAGACGGCGCTGCTTGAGGACGGCAGCAAGGCGATCGGCACGCTCGGCTATGTGAGCCGCGTCGGCGACCATCTCGTCGTGGTCGAGAATACGCCTGAGCGGCACAACATGGTCGTGTGCACGCTGTGCTCCTGCTACCCCTGGGAAATGCTGGGACTGCCGCCGGTCTGGTACAAGGCCGCGCCCTACCGCTCCCGCGCCGTGAAGGATCCGCGCGGCGTGCTCGCCGATTTCGATGTCACCCTGCCCAAGGACATGGAGATCCGGGTGTGGGATTCGACCGCCGAGACGCGCTTCCTCGTGCTGCCGATGCGCCCTGCAGGCACGGAGGGCTGGAGCGAGGAGCAGCTCGCCGAACTCGTCACCCGCGACTCCATGATCGGCACCGGCTTTCCGCGGAAGCCTGGAGCCCCGTCATGAACGGCGTGCACGACATGGGCGGCATGGACGGGTTCGGCAAGGTCGAGCCCGAGCCCAACGAGCCGATGTTTCACGCGGATTGGGAAGCGCGTGTGCTTGCCATGGTGCGCGCGATGGGCGCTGCCGGCGCCTTCAACATCGACACCTCGCGCTTCTACCGCGAGACGCTGCCGCCGGACGTCTATCTCGCGAGCTCCTACTACAAGAAATGGTTCCTCGGTCTCGAGGAGATGCTGATCGAGAAGGGCTACCTCACCAGGGAGGAAGTCGCCGCCGGCCATGCGATGCAGCCCGCAAGGGCACTCAAGCACGGCAAGTTCGATCTCGCGAACGTCGAACGCATCATGGTGCGCGGCAAGTTCGACCGCCCTGCCCCGGCGCCGGCGAAATTCAACATCGGCGACCGCGTGAGGGCGAAGAATATTCATCCGGCGACGCACACGCGGCTGCCGCGCTACGTGCGCGGCCATGTCGGCGTGGTCGAGCTGAACCATGGCTGTCACGTGTTTCCGGACACGGCGGCGATGGAGCGCGGCGAGAATCCGCAATGGCTCTACACCGTGGTCTTCGAGGGCCGCGAACTCTGGGGCCCTGACGCTGACCCGACCACAAAGGTTTCGATCGACGCATTCGAGCCCTATCTGGACCCGGCGTGATGAGCACGACGCTTGCTGCGGCCGCGACGGCGGCCATACCGAGCATTCCCCGCGATGACGACGGCCCTGTCTTCCGCGCCCCTTGGGAGGCGCATGCCTTTGCCATGGCGCTGACCTTGCACGAGCGCGGCGTGTTCACCTGGCCCGAATGGGCCGCCGCACTCGCCGACGAGATCAAGCGCGCGCAAGCGGCGGGCGATCCTGATACGGGCGAGACTTACTATCTGCACTGGCTGGCGACGCTGGAAGGCCTCGTCGCGCGCAAGGGCGTCGTCTCCGCGGAAACGCTGCACCGCTACCGCGACGCCTGGGACCACGCCGCCGATCGCACACCGCACGGCAAGCCAATCGAGCTCAGGCCGGAGGATTTTGGCTAGCTCGGCCACACCCGTCATTGCCAAGAAGCAAGGTGAGGCCTCGCAGCTCACTCTCGTGTCCCGGACAAGGTGCAACATGCAAACGTTGCAGCGCCGAGCCGGGATCCAGATCGACACGAGGCGGTGCGGAAACATGGGCCTCGGCTCTGCAGCGCACCGCTGAAGAAGCGCTGCGCTGCGTCCGGGGCACGAGAGCCGTGCGGCGGAGCTACTTCCCCGCCACGAACTGCCGCCACCCCTTCGCGCGCAAACTGCAGGCGGGGCACTCGCCGCAGCCGTAGCCCCAATCGTGCTGCGCGCCGCGTTCGCCGAGATAGCACGTGTGCGACTGCTCGCGGATGAGGTCGACCAGCCCCTCGCCGCCGAGATCGTGCGCGAGCTTCCAGGTCGCGGCCTTGTCGATCCACATCAAGGGCGTATGCAGCTCGAACTTCCTGGCCATGCCGAGTGAGAGCGCGGCCTGCATGGCGCGGATGGTCTCGTCGCGGCAATCGGGATAGCCGGAATAGTCGGTCTCGCACATGCCCCCGACGATGTGGCTGATCCCGCGTCGATAGGCCAGCGCCGCGGCGAAGGTCAGGAAGACGAGGTTACGGCCGGGCACGAACGTATTGGGCAGGCCGTCGGCCCCCATCGCGATCGCGACGTCGCGTGTCAGCGCGGTCTCGGACACGGCCGCCAGCGTCGGGATCGACAGCGTATGGCTCTCGCCGAGCTTTGCGGCCCATTCCGCCCGCAGCGCCTTAATACCCTCGAACAGGCGGTCGCGGCAGGCGAGCTCGATGGCATGGCGCTGGCCGTAATCGAACCCCAGTGTCTCCACGCGCGCAAAGCGGCTGAGCGCCCAGGCCAGGCAGGTGGTGGAATCCTGGCCGCCGGAGAACAGCACCAGTGCGGTCTCGGATGAAAATGCGTCACTCATGCCCGCGCTTTAGCATTGCGTGAGGTGCCCGCCAATCGGTGGAAATCGGCCTGTTCCGCCTGCTTGCACTGGGATCGGCGGCCCGCCTTTGGCATAAGGCTCTGGACCCAGGAGACTGCCCCGCAATGACCCCTTCCCGCGACATTTCCCGTCTGATCGAGATCATGGCGGCGCTGCGCACGCCGGTCACCGGCTGCCCCTGGGACCTCGAGCAGGATTTTGTGACGATCGCGCCCTACACGATCGAGGAAGCCTATGAGGTGGTCGACGCCATCGCCCGCGGCGATCTCGACGATCTCAGAGAGGAGCTCGGCGACCTCCTGCTCCAGGTCGTGTACCACGCCCAGATGGCTTCCGAGCAGAACGCGTTCGATTTTGGTGACGTCGTCGAAGCCATCACCCGCAAGATGATCCGCCGCCATCCCCATGTCTTCGCCGACAAGGACGGCAATCTCGCCTCCTCCCATGTCAAGGAGGTCTGGGATCGCATCAAGGCCGAGGAGAAGGCCGAGCGCGCCGCGCGCCGGCCGCCGCAGGACGCGCCGGCACATAAATCGCTGCTGTCAGGCGTCAAGGCCGGCCAACCCGCGCTCACCCGGGCCATGGAGCTGCAGCGCAAGGCCTCCACCGTCGGCTTCGACTGGAACGACCCGCGCGCGGTCTTGCAAAAGATCCGCGAGGAAGCCGACGAGATCGAGGCCGCGCTCGACCGCAACGACAAGCAGGAGCTGGCGGAGGAAACCGGCGACCTGATGTTCGCCCTCGTCAATCTCGCCCGCCATGTCGATGCCGATCCCGAGGCCGCGCTCCGCGTGACCAATGCGAAATTCGAGCGGCGCTTCGCCTATATCGAGCGGACGCTGGAGGCGCAGGGTCGGACCCTTGAGCAGGCGTTTCTGGCGGAGATGGACGCGCTGTGGAATGCGGCGAAGGGTGAGGAGACAGCACCAGAGAAGCGGAATCAAGCTCGCGGCTAACTAACTTCACTGTCGTCCCGGACAAGCGCGCCTCAAGCGCGCGCAGATCCGGGACCCATAACCCCAGGGAGCGGTTGTAGCGGCAATCTGATAACCACGAGCCTTCCGCCAAACGGCGTCCTGTGGCTATGGGTCCCGGATCTGCGCTTACGCTTGTCCGGGACGACATCGCTGTTGAGGACGCAATTGGTGCAACTCACGAGGCGGGACCTACGTCGCGTGATGCGGCACGGCGTCGAACCTGTTCACCACGATATCCCGCTTGGTCTCGTCCACCCGCACGGTCATGTCGAAGCGGCCGTCGTGCAGCTCCTTCGACAGGACCTCGGCGTTACGATGCAGCCAGCTGATGCCGGCACCGTCCGAGGCGTCGACGGAGAGATCGAGCGTGGTGCGTTTGGCGGCGAGGCGTTCCTCGATCGCGGCGAGCAGTGCATCGATGCCCTCGCCTGACACAGCGGAGACCAGCATCGCCGGATGATCGTCCGGCCTGCGCGCGGCGATGTTGAGCAGCTCTTCGCGTTGCTCGGCATCGTACCGATCGATCTTGTTCCAGACTTCGATAATGCGGCCGGAATCATCGGGGTTGATGCCGAGCTGACGCAGAACGGCATCGACGTCGCTCTGCTGCGCCTCGGCGTCTTCATGCGAGATGTCGCGGACATGCAGGATGACGTCGGCCTCCAGCACCTCCTCCAGCGTGGCACGGAAGGCGGCGACGAGCTGGGTCGGCAGATTTGAGATGAAGCCGACGGTGTCCGACAGCATCGCCTTGCCGCCATGCGGCAAAGTGAGTGCGCGCAAGGTGGGGTCGAGCGTCGCAAACAGCATGTCGGCCGCCTGCACGTCGGCGCGGGTCAGGCGGTTGAACAGCGTCGATTTGCCGGCATTGGTGTAGCCAACCAGCGCGACGACGCGATACGGTACGCGCTGGCGGCCGGCGCGATGCAAGCGCCGCGTCGCCTGTACCTTTTTCAGCTCGCTCTCGAGCTTGGAGATGCGCTCCTGAATCAGGCGGCGATCCGCCTCGATCTGCGTCTCGCCAGGACCGCCCATGAAGCCGAAACCGCCGCGCTGGCGTTCGAGATGGGTCCATGAGCGCACCAGGCGCGAGCGCTGGTAGTTGAGATGCGCAAGCTCGACCTGGAGCGAGCCCTCCCTGGTCTTGGCGCGGCGGCCGAAGATCTCCAGAATGAGTCCGGTGCGGTCGAGCACCTTGGCCTGCCATTCCTTCTCGAGATTGCGCTGCTGGATCGGCGCCAGCGCGCAATCCATCACCACGAGCTCGACCTCCAGACTCTTGATCAGCCCTGCGATCTCTTCGACCTTGCCCTTGCCGATATAGGTCGCGGGCCGAATCTGGCTGACCGGAGCGATGATGGCATCGGCAATGACGAGATCGATCGCGCGCGCGAGGCCCGCGGCCTCGTCGAGCCGGGCCTCGGTGTTGCGCAGGACATGGCCTTCCGATTGCGCGTCAGCATTCCCTGCACGCACCCGCAAATAGGGGCCGATGACCAGCACCCGCCCCGTATTGGCCCCTGCCGACCGCGGACGGTCGGCATCCCCGTCGAAATTCCGGGGTTCCAATCAGATCACTCTCAAGTCGGCTGATCCTCGCCGCCTTCGAACAACTGGATGGGTGCGCCCGGCATGATGGTCGAGATCGCATGCTTGTAGACCAGCTGCGAGTGACCGTCGCGCCGCAGCAGCAAACAGAAATTGTCGAACCAGGTCACGATGCCCTGGAGCTTCACTCCGTTGACCAGAAAGATCGTCAGTGGCGTCTTGGTTTTGCGAACGTGATTAAGGAATGTGTCCTGTAGGTTTTGTGCGCGGTCTGCCGCCATTGTTTTTTTCTCGCTTTGAGTTTCTTTTTATTGCGCCGGTTGCGGCCCTCTTGTGACGTTCGGGGCCTCTCCCGGTTGCTGTCCCTCATGAGATCCCCCTCGGAAGGAACAGCGGTTCGATTAGAGGACAGGTCGGGATATTAGGCAAGCCGCTTCACGCGGCAGGCCACGCCCTATTGTCCCGGAAAACTACGGAAATCGATGATCTTCCTCGCTTATTCCTGACGCCTGGCCGCAAGGTCGCGCGCTGGCCTATTGTTTTGACGCGTCTTCTTGACGCGAACCGGTCTCCACCCCGCTCGAAAACGCATTAGCCGACGCCGAGCGCTTTCAATTTGCGGTGCAACGCCGAACGTTCCATGCCAACGAACTCGGCCGTACGAGAAATATTTCCTGAAAAACGGCTTATCTGCGCAATTAAATAGTCGCGCTCGAACACTTCGCGCGCCTCACGCAGCGGCAAGCCCATGATGTGCTCGCCATTGTTGCTGGTCGGCATCGCCGGCACCATCGAGCCGACGTCCTGCGGCAACATGTCGGCCGTGATGATGACCTCCGGCCCGCCTGCCGCGAGAATCATCACCCTCTCGACGTTGTTGCGGAGCTGACGCACATTGCCGGGCCAAACATGGGATTGCAGCACCGCCATCGCGTCCTGCCCGATCTGGCGCTTGGGAAGGCCGCTGCCGGCGGAAATCTGCTCCATGAAATAGTCGATCAATTCCGGAATGTCCTCGCGCCGCTCCGACAGCGCGGGCACGCGGATCGGCACCACCGAGAGCCGGTGATAGAGGTCCTCGCGGAAACGGCCGGCCGCGATCTCCTCCTCCAGGTTGCGCGCGGTCGAGGAGATGATGCGCACGTCGACCTGCACCCTGGCGGTACCGCCGACGCGCTGGAACGACTGCTCCACCAGCACGCGCAGGATCTTGTTCTGGGTCTCGCGCGGCATGTCGGCGATTTCGTCGATGAACAGCGTGCCGCCATGGGCTTCCTCGAGCGCACCAGGCTTGCGCGGCTGCTCGCCATTGGACTGCTCGATGCCGAACAGCTCGTGCTCCATGCGCTCGGGCGTGATCGCCGCCGCGTTGATCACCACGAAGGGGCCGTCGGCACGGCCCGAGGCCGTATGCAGCGTGCGAGCGGTCAATTCCTTACCGGCGCCGGCTGGGCCGACGATCAGGATGCGGCTGTTGGCCTTCGCCGCGCGCTCGATGGTCTGGCGCAGCTGGTTCATGCTGGGCGAGCGGCCGACGAGCTGGCTCGCGCTCGGCGCGAGCTGCTTCAGCTCCTTGACCTCGCGCTTGAGTCGCGAGTTCTCCAGCGCTCGGGTCGCGACCAGGATCAGCCGGTCAGCCTTGAACGGCTTCTCGATGAAATCGTAGGCGCCGCGCTTGATCGCGGCGACCGCGGTCTCGATGTTGCCGTGGCCGGAGATCATCACGACCGGCAGATCGGCATTATCCTTCTTGACCTGCTCCAGCAGCTGCAAGCCGTCGAGCTTGGAGCCTTGCAGCCAGATGTCGAGAAACACCAGATGCGGCCGCCGATTGGCAATCTCGGCGAGCGCCGTATCGCTGTCGCGTGCGGTCCGGGTCACGAACCCCTCGTCTTCGAGAATGCCCGCAACGAGATCCCGAATATCGGCCTCATCATCGACAATCAGAATTTCACTTGCCATGGATCGCGCCTGTGTTGTCAGCTGCCCGTTGAGGCTTCGATTTTCGTTGATTCATTGGTCTTTTCAGCCGGCTCTTTGGTTCCGGCAGGCGGCTCTTTTGTTTCCAGCTCGCTGCTGGATTTGTTCACGGATTCCGTGACCGCTGCCTTGTTTTCCGGCTTGGTTGCTTCGCTGGGCGCTGGCTCGACGCCCCCGGATTTCGCGGGTTGCCCCGAGATCGCAAAGCGCATCCGCATCCAGGCGCCGCGCTGGCCTTCGCGGAAGTCGGAGGCGTCCTTCAGCTCGATCCGCCCGCCATGGTCTTCCAGCACGCGGCCGACGATGGCCAGCCCCAGGCCCGTGCCCTTGGCACGCGTGGTGACGTACGGCTCGAGCAAGCGCGAGCGCGCGACCTTGGGCAGGCCGATACCGTTGTCGATGACGTCGATCAGCACGTCGTCGCCCTCGCGCGACACCACGACGTCGATTCGGCCTTTGCCGAGCTCCTCGGGGGGGACCTGCTCGATTGCCTCGGTGGCGTTCTTGACGATGTTGGTCACCGCCTGGGAGATCAGCCGCCGGTCGAACTGGGCGCGGAGCGGATCGTCCTTGAACTCGGCCTCGATATCGATTTCGGGATGGGCGACCTTCATCAGGAACACCGCCTGACGCACGGTGTCGGCGACGTCCTCGCCTTCCATCACTGGTTTGGGCATCCGCGCAAAACGCGAGAACTCGTCGACCATGCGCCTGATGTCGTCGACCTGGCGCACGATGGTGTCGGTGCACTGGTCGAAGATCTGCTTGTCCTTGACCTCGGTGATGGACTTGCCGAACTTGCGGCGGATGCGCTCGGCGGAGAGCTGGATCGGCGTCAGCGGGTTCTTGATCTCGTGAGCGATGCGGCGCGCCACGTCGCCCCAGGCCGAGGTGCGCTGGGCCGAGACCAGCTCGGTGATGTCGTCGAGCGTGATGATGTAGCTGTCGTGCGGCTGGTTCTTCTCGGCGCTGACGCGGACCGACAGATTGCGCTCGGCACCGTCGCGGGTGATGGTGATCTGCCCCTGCACCAGGCGCTGGGTCCCTTCCCGCGCCGTCTTCATCATCTCGTCGAGCTCGGGCAGCACGTCCGAGAGCGGATGGCCCAGCGTCTCCGCTTCGGAGTGCCCGATCAGCTTCTCGGCCGAACGGTTGAGGATGCCGACGCTGCCGGAAGTATCGACGCCGATGATGCCGGCGCTCGCCGAGGACAGCACGGCCTCGATGAAACGGCGGCGGCTGTCGATGAGGTCGCTGGCATTGACCAGTTCGTCGCGCTGGCTGCGCAATTCCTGCGTCATCTTGTTGAAAGTCTCGCCCAGCTGGGCGAGATCGCCTTCCGACTGATGCACCGGCACCTTCACATGGAGGTCGCCGGTCGAAACCGTATGGGCCGCGTTCATCAGCCGCCGGATCGGCGAGACCAGCGAGTTGGCGAAGTTGAGGCCGATCAGCACCGAGGCCATCAGGATGGTGAGCGCGATCACCGCGAACATCAGCGCGAAGGCGACCTGGATGCCGAGGCGGCGTGACTCGATCTGGGCGTATTCGGCGACGCTGACTTCGGTCTGCTTGAGCTGATTGACGACGTTCGGATCGAGCGGACGGGCGACATAGAGGAAGGTGTCGTTGAAGGCGCGCAGGCGGATCACCGCGGCGACAAAGCTCGCGTCCGGCAGGACCGCGATCTCGGGTTCGTTCTCGTTGACATTGCTGAGGAAGTCCGGCGCGGGCGGCGAATAAGCCAGCCGCATGCCGGTGTCGGCGGATTCCAGGATATTGGTGTTCTTGTCGATGATCATCGCGCCCGGCAAATTGCGCGAGGCGGCGCTCGCCGTCAGCATCTCCCGGAACGAGCGGCGATCCTGGTCGTAGAGCGGCCTTGCGTGCGCGATATCGTTGGCCATGCCGAGAATGTCGCCGCGGATCAGCTGCGCGTGGTCCTGCATATAGGCCCGCGCGATCGTCAGTGAGTTCTGGATCACCTCCTTGGTCGGGCCGGAGAACAACCGGTCGAGGCCGCGCTCGATGGTGACGTTGGCAACGACGGAGACCAGCACCGCCGGCAGCACCGCCACGATCGAGAACAGGCTGACGATCTGGACGTGAAGACGCGCCGCCGCCCTGCCCCGCCGCCGCGCCAGGATCAGCTGCCAGAGTTCCCGGATGATGATCCCGACCAGCAGCAGGATCGTGGCGGCATTGATCAGATAGAATGTGCGGACCACCCCGGGCGTCGGCTCGATCGTGCTCAGACCCGTCAGGACCAGGAAGGTCAGGAGGGCCGACAGCAGCGCCAGCGCCACGGCAAAGGGTGCCAGCCAGCGTCGCACCGACCAACGCCGGGGCTCTTCCGCTGGGGCCGTGTCAAAGTGTGCGGCCGAGGTATCTGCGCTGGTCATTCCGGCAATGGCGGTGCTGAAAACGGGTCCGCGGACGCGCGGATACTGATGTATTCGTACCACATTGTTGCCGAATTGCGACAATTCCGCGGCGCGTCCGCCATGGCGGACCCGCGCAATCCACAGGCACATGCCGTTTGGGCGGAACGGATTCCCACCATCCCGGCTTGATCCGCATGGATAGGATCTTTCTCGCGACGATGGTTTCGGCCGTTCTGCTGCTGATCGTGGCCGCCGACCTCTTGGTCAACGGCCTCGGTCTTCAGCAGCCGCTCCTGAATCTCGCGAGCGTGGTGCCAGCACCCGGCGGACTGGTCAGATAGATGGCCGCGTTGCGGCTGGAATGATCAATTTGAATGTGCGGGCGGAACATTACAGTCCCGTCGGGACTTCTGCTCACCGCGTCAGCCACCACGGCCAGCGCGATTCGGACAGGCTCAGCTCCACCATGGTAGGGGGAGCTGAGCTACCGTCCGCTTCGAGGGACTAGCCCCCGCTCCGATAGACCTGGATGTCGAGATCCCGGATTTTCTTCCGCAGCGTGTTGCGGTTGAGGCCGAGCAGGTCGGCGGCACGGATCTGGTTGCCGCGGGTGGCGGCCAGCGCGGCCGTGAGCAGCGGCACCTCGATCTCCTTGAGGATGCGGTGATAGAGGCCGGGCGGCGGCACGCCGTTCGGGAAGCCCTGGAAGTGCGAGGACAGATACGCCTCAACCGCGCCGCCGAGATTGTCGACACCCTGCTGGACCGCGGCGCCCGGACTGACCGAGGGCGGCGCAAGCTCGCCGTCGATGACGGAGGCCGTGATCACGTCCTGCGGATAGAGCGCGGCAAGGCGCCGGGCGAGATTTTCCAGCTCGCGCACGTTGCCGGGCCAGCGGTGCTGCTTCAGCCGCTCCAGCGCCAGCGTGTCGAGCTTCTTCGGCGGCAGGCCATCCTTCTCGGCCAGCGTGAAGAAGTGCCGCACGAGATCCGGCAGATCCTCGATGCGCTCGCGCAAGGGCGGCAGCCGCAACGGTACGACGTTGAGGCGGAAGAACAGGTCTTCGCGAAACAGGCCCTGCTGGATCAGGACACGCAGATCCTTGTTGGAGGCCGCGACGATGCGCACGTCCGTCTTGATGGGCGTGCGGCCGCCGACCGTCGTGTATTCGCCCTGCTGCAACACGCGCAGCAGGCGGGTCTGCGCCTCCATCGGCATGTCGCCGATCTCATCCAGGAACAGCGTGCCGCCCTCGGCCTGCTCGAACCGGCCGGAGGCGCGGGTGTTCGCGCCGGTGAAGGCCCCGCGCTCGTGCCCGAACAATTCGGACTCGATGAGATCGCGCGGAATCGCCGCCATATTGACCGCGACGAACGGGCCGTTGCGGCGCTTGCCGTAATCGTGCAGCGCCCGCGCCACCAGTTCCTTGCCGGTGCCGGACTCGCCCGTGATCATCACGGTGAGGTCGGTCTGCATCAGGCGCGCCAGCACGCGGTAGATTTCCTGCATCGCCGGCGAGCGGCCGACCAGCGGGATCGCCTCCATCTCGGCATCTTCGTCCGGCGTCGACGTCCGCTCCTTCGGCTCGGCGAGCGCGCGACCGACGATGGCGATCAGCTCCTTGAGGTCGAAGGGCTTGGGCAGATATTCGTAGGCCCCGCGCTCGGAAGCGCGGATCGCCGTCATGAACGTGTTCTGCGCGCTCATGACGATGACGGGCAGATTCGGCCGCATCTTCTTGATCCGCGGCAACAGGTCGAAGGCGTTTTCGTCCGGCATCACCACGTCGGTGATGACGAGGTCGCCCTCGCCCTGGCTGACCCAGCGCCACAGCGTTGCGGCATTGCCGGTCAGCCGCACCTCGTAACCGGCGCGGGACAGAGCCTGATTGAGTACGGTGCGGATGGCGGTATCGTCATCGGCTACGAGAATGCTACCTGCGGGCATCGTTGATCCTCATTTTGCCCCCTGTGACGCAGGCGACGACTTACCGGCAGAGTCGGCGCGACTGCTTTGATCGGCATGTTTCACCGATGTGGAATACATCGGCATCAGCACGCGGAAGGTGGTCTTGCGCGGCTGAGATTCGCATTCGATGATGCCCCCGTGATCGCCGACGATCTTGGCGACCAGCGCCAGGCCGAGACCCGAGCCGGTCTGCTTGGTGGTCACGAAGGGATCGAACAGATTGGGCAGAAGATCGTCCGGCACGCCTGGTCCGTTGTCCTTCACGCAGAATTCCAGCGGCAGGGATACCCTGGATTTTTGACCGGGAACTGACAGGCGCACGCCGGGGCGGAACGCGGTGGTGAGCTGGATCTCGGCGTCCGGCACGTCGATCAGGGCTTCGGCGGCGTTCTTCACGAGGTTGAGGAACACCTGAATCAGCTGATCCTGGTTCGCCAGCACCGGCGGCAGCGAGGGATCGTAGTCCTCGACGAAGCGGATGTTGCGGGCAAAGCCCGACTGCGCCAGCCGCTTCACATGGTCGAGCACCGAATGGATGTTGACGGGGCCGCGCACCACGGGGCGCTCGTCGCCGAACACCTCCATGCGGTCGACCAGCGTCACGATGCGGTCGGCCTCGTCGCAGATCAGCCGCGTCAGCATGCGGTCCTCGGACGAGGCCTGCTGCTCCAGAAGCTGCGCCGCGCCGCGGATGCCGGACAGCGGATTCTTGATCTCGTGCGCCAGCATCGCGGCGAGCGCGATCACCGAACGCGCGGCGCTGCGATGGGTGAGCTGGCGGTCCATCTTGTCGGCAATGCTGCGCTCCTGGAGCATCACCACGATGTGGCCGGGCCGCTCCGTGAGAGGAGCCACGTGCAGATCGACCTGGCGGTCGCCGCCCATGCGCGGCGTGCCGAGATCGACCTTGTATTCGTTGACCGGCGAATTCGACGAGCGCACCTGGTCGATCAGCGCCAGCAACGGGCTGCCGAACGGCACCAGCTCCTTCAGCGACTGCCGCTTCAGGAACTGCGTCGAGATCTCGAAGAAGGCTTCGGTCGCGATATTGGCGGCGACGATCTTGCCGTCCGGCCCGATCATGAGCACGGGATTGGGCAAGGCGTCCAGGATCGCGTCGCTGTCGGACTGAAGGGGCCGACGATGTTCAGCGGCTGAGCTCATGCAGCAGCGCTCCATGCGAAGTCGTCGAAGGCATCTTGCAGTGACTTGTGAACGAGACGCGGATCCTCAGAGACCAGGATCTTCTGGCGCCAGGATTTCAGCTTCTCCGCCGGCGCACGGCTCACCTGCGCCGCGACGTCGAGTGCCCAGCTCAGATGCTTGCGGGCATGCCTCAGTCCGATGCGCAGGCCATAGAGCGCGCAGACGCCATCATAGAGCGTGCGGACATAATGCAGCTGCGTTTCGAGCGAAGGCGTCGCCTCCTCGGCCCCGCCCTGCAGGCGGCGGCCGATCTGACCGGGCAGCCAGGGCTGGCCCTGAGCACCACGGCCGATCATCACGGCGTCGGCGCCTGAGGCCTCCAATGCTGCGAGCGCCTTCTCGTAAGACGTAATGTCGCCATTGACGACGAGCGGGATCGAGATGGCCTCGCGTACGGCGCGGATCGCATCCCAGTCGGCATCGCCCTTGTAGAACTGGCAGCGGGTGCGGCCATGGACGGTGACGAGCTCGACGCCTGCTGCTTCCGCGCGCCGCGCCAGCTCCGGCGCGTTGCGCGTCTGGTCGTCCCAGCCGAGCCGCATCTTCAGCGTCACCGGCACCTTCACCGCAGCGATCGTCGCATCGATCAGGCTGACGGCATGGTCAAGGTCGCGCATCAAGGCTGAACCGGACTGGCCGCCGGTGACGTGGCGGGCCGGACAGCCCATGTTGATGTCGATGATATCGGCGCCTTCGGCTTCGGCGATCCGGGCGCCTTCGGCCATCCAGTGCGTCTCGCAGCCGGCGAGCTGGACTACATGCGGGCCGATGCCGGTGGCTTCGCAGCGCAACCGGGACATCCGGTGGCCATTGGCGAGCTCATCGCTCGCGGTCATTTCGGACACCACGAGACCCGCCCCAAGCTCGGCGGCCAGCCGGCGGACGGGCGAGTCAGTCACACCCGACATCGGTGCCAGGAAGACCGGGGTGGCGATATCAATATCGCCTATTTTCAACGGCTTAGAGCCGGATACTGCCGAGCCGGTCACAGGGGTCTCGTTGACTGTGCAGGGCTTCATCGCGCCTGCCATGATCTATCTTGCGCACAATTCTTGTGCAGTCAAGCGTCATGCCTACAGTTTAGACAGTTCTGCAGATCTTTCAAGTGCAGTGCAGCAAAATGCTGTTTCCCACAATCCGGGGAAACCCCCTTTTTTTGCGGGCCTGCCGTGCTAGAGGCATGCCGGCAATCCCCTCCCCGACTCCTTGATGAGCAACTGAGTAATTGAGTCCTATGGCGAAATCACAGCGCACCGCAGTCGTTCTCGTCGCAGCCGGGCGTGGACTGCGTGCGGGCGCCGGCGGGCCTAAGCAATATCGCGAGATTGGCGGTGTGCCGGTGATCTACCGCGCCATGGAGGCGTTCAGCCGCCACCCGGAGGTATCTGCGGTGCAGCCGGTGGTGAACCCCGACGACAGCGCTATGTTCACCGCAGCGGTCACAGGGCTGAGGCACGAGCCGCCGACCAATGGCGGCGCCACCCGTCAGGCCTCAGTGCTCGCCGGCCTCGAAGCGCTGGCGAAGCACAAGCCGGACATCGTGCTGATCCACGATGCCGCCCGCCCCTTCGTCTCGGCAGGCGTGATCTCGCGCGCGATCGAAGCGGCGGGCCGCGCCGGCGCTGCGATCCCGGTCGTGCCCGTCACCGATACCATCAAGCTCACCGGCGAGGGCGGCAATGTCGAGGACACGCCGGACCGGGCGCGCCTCAGAATCGCGCAGACGCCGCAATCCTTTCGTTTCGACGTCATCCTCGAGGCGCATCGTCGCGCGGCGAAGGACGGGCGCTCTGATTTCACCGACGATGCCGCGATTGCCGAATGGGCGGGATTGACGGTCGCAACCTTTGAGGGCGATGTTGCCAATATGAAGCTCACCACTCCCGAGGATTTCGTGCGCGAGGAAGCGCGCCTAGCTGCCCTGCTCGGCGACATCAGGACCGGCACCGGCTACGACGTGCACGCTTTCGGTGAAGGCGACCATGTCATGATCTGCGGCGTGCGCGTGCCGCACACCAAGGGGTTCCTGGCCCATTCCGACGGCGATGTCGGCCTGCATGCCCTAGTGGATGCCATCCTCGGGGCATTGGCCGACGGCGACATCGGCTCGCACTTCCCGCCGAGCGATGCGAAATGGAAGGGCGCCTCCTCCGACCAGTTCCTGAAATACGCCATCGAGCGCGTCGCCCAGCGCGGCGGCCGCGTCGCCAATCTCGAGGTGACGCTGATCTGCGAGCGGCCGAAGATCGGTCCCTTGCGCGACACCATGCGCGCGCGCATCGCCGAGATCTCCGGCGTCGATATCTCCCGCGTCGCGGTGAAGGCAACGACCAGCGAACGCCTTGGCTTCACCGGCCGTGAGGAGGGCATCGCGGCCACCGCGAGCGCCACCATCCGCCTGCCGTTCAACGAAAAGACATGGAGCGCGTAAGCCATGGGCGGCAGCGACGCACGCGCCCTCTCCCGCTCGCTGCTCGATCTGTGCCGGATGCGCAAGCTGACGATCGCGACTGCGGAATCCTGCACCGGCGGCCTCGTCGCCGGCGCGCTGACTGACATCCCCGGTTCCTCCGACGTGATCGACCGCGGCTTCGTCACCTATTCCAATGACGCCAAGCGCGCGATGTTGGGGGTCGAAGCGAGCACGCTGACGAATTTCGGCGCCGTCAGCAAGGAGACCGCGACTGCGATGGCAATCGGCGCGCTGGAGCGTGCCGATGTCGATCTCGCCGTCGCCATCACCGGCATCGCCGGCCCTGGCGGCGCCACGCCCGGCAAGCCGGTCGGTCTCGTGCACTTCGCGGCCGCCGCGCGCGACGGCCGCATCATCCATCGCGAGCACCGTTTTGGCGCGATCGGCCGCAGCGCCGTGCGCGCCCGCTCGGTGGTCGAGGCGCTGCGGATGCTGATGGAGCTCGCCCGCGGCCCGCAAGTCGCGGCCAAGCCGCAGCGCACCGCCGCCAGCCGCCTGCGCCCGCGCGTGACCCGCTCGCCGCGCCGGCATGCGGTGAAGCGCAGGCCGCCGCGTTCGCCGCGAGGCTGAAAGATCTGCGCCGCCGAAACGCCTATGCCGCGAGCAGCGCGCTGGCGTGATCCAGCACGCACTGCCTGACCGCGTCCACCTGTGATGGCTTCGCCTTCGCGCTGACCGTCAACTCCACGATCGGCGACGCCGGATTGGCGACATCGACCACTCTGGAGATGTTGACGGCAGGTGCAGCCTGATCGTCCATGCGGGAGTCATTGCGCAACTCCGTCAGGATCCGATCGGCCAGCGCCGAAGCGGCGCCGGCCGGAACCGGAAACGCCACCTTGACCTCGCCGGTGCCGGGATAGGCGCTGTGGTTGACGATCGCTGCACCCCACACCTGTCCGTTCGGCAGCAGGATCTGCGTGTTGTCGGCCGCGACGAGTTCGGTCATGAACAGAGACAGCGACCTCACCTTCCCCGCCTTGCCGGCGACCTCGACGTCGTCGCCGATGCGAAAGGGCCGGAACAACAGCAGCATCACGCCGGCAGCGAGATTGGAGAGCGTACCCTGCAACGCCAGACCAATGGCGAGAGATGTGGCGCCCAGCACGGCGACGAGGCTCGCGGTCTGGATGCCGAAGAGCTGCAGCACGGCGATGCCGACCACCGCGAGCACGCCATAGCGCGCGAGGCTGCCCACGAACAACGTCACCAGCGGATCGACGCGATGCGTGACGCTCAGGACGCGCGTGACGAAACGCTGCATCGCGCTGGACAGGTACCAGCCGATGGCGAGCAGCAGGATCGCGTAGATCGCGTTCAGCCCATAGAGAACGAGCGAGGCTTTCACCGTGTCGAAATTGACGGTCATGGCGGCTCCAACCAAGGCAATCGGTTAAAACTCGCTGTCGTGGAAAATGATCCCCTTCGGGGCTAGCCAATCGTCAAGCGCCCGACGCGGCATCTCATGGGTGGGAGCGACGTGAAACCCGGGTACTGACCGGCCGGAATTCCAGGTTCATCGCGAATCCCGTTATTGCGCCGCTCGCTCGACACGACACATGACGGGGAGCTTTTGCTCGATCGCCTTCGCAAGCACCGTCCCCGTGGTCCGTCCGAGCTCCCTCGCGATGGTCGTAATTGGCTTGGTGCCTGCAAGCTCCCTGAGTCGGTTGAGGTCTTCCTCGCTCCACGATTGCTTCCAGCGCGCCATCTGTCCCGTCCAGCTCCGCAAGCCCCGCGCCCGACTCATATTCTAGTTGAATTCCTTAGTAAATACACCCCTTACAGGTGTACCGCCTCGCGGGCAAAAGGGTGGGCCGCCGCTGCTCTACGTTTTGGCCCGGACCGCACGGCCCGCACGAAGTCTGACTGCTCGATCGTGCGCCACAGGCTTGCGCGTGACAGCCCATCCCTACCAACCCTTGTGCTGCCTGTCGGGCAAGACACCCAGCCGGCAGGTCAATCCGCGCCGGCGAAAATATTCCGCTTTACCGAAGTTCGGATTTGGCGTACCCGTCCGTCACCTCATCCCGGTCAGAGGGGCGTATCGCGATTGTCACGACACGCGGGTGGACGCAGGCAGCAATGCCGCCTGACGTCGTGAAGGCGGTGGATTGAGGGGGACGCCCGTGCCCCCGGACGCGGCGCAGTGCTCTTTTAGCGGTGCGCTGCGGAAGCCGGAACCCATGCTTTGCTTGCAAGACCTGCGTCCCCGCACTGCGCAGCAATGCTCGGCATTGCAGCGCGTCGGGACACGAGCGCTACCAACCTACGTCGACGCCAGCTTCGGCCGGCCGTAGATCGCGTCCGCACGCTTTTCAAACGCGGTCGAGAAGCGCGCGAAGGCGGCGTCGAACATCGAGCCCATCAGCATCGCCAGCATGCGGCTCCTGAACTCGTAGGCGAGAAAGAATCCGACGTCGCAGACGCCCTCACCCCCCTCTTGGCCCTTGGGCTCGAACGTCCAGCGGTTTTCGAGGTTGCTGAAAGGACCCTGCAGATACTCGACCAGGATCTTCAGATTGGCGCGGTCGAGCGTCACCCGGCTAGTGAAGGATTCCTTGACCAGCTTGAACGATACCGTCATGTCGGCAACCAGCACCTCGGTGCCGTCGGGCTTTGCCATGCGCTGACGAACCTTCAGGGCGCTGCACAGCGGCACGAATTCCGGATAACGCTCGACGTCGGCGACCAGATCGAACATCTCGGATGCGCTGTGATTGACACGGCGCTTGCTGGAAAAACGGGGCATATCGGTTCAGTGGGCGTTAGCTGCCCGCGCGGCCTTCAGTCTCGCAAAGTCCTCGCCGGCATGATGCGACGAGCGGGTCAGCGGGCTCGCCGACACCATCAGGAAGCCCTTGGTGTAGGCGATCTTCTCGTAAGACGAAAACTCGTCCGGCGGCACGTACCGCATCACGGCATGGTGCTTGCGGGTCGGCTGGAGGTACTGGCCGATGGTCAGGAAGTCGACCTCGGCCGAACGCAGATCGTCCATCACCTGCTGCACCTCGTGGCGCTCCTCGCCGAGACCGACCATGATCCCGGACTTGGTGAAGATGGTGGGATCGAGTTCCTTGACCCGCTGCAACAGCCGGATCGAGTGGAAGTAGCGCGCGCCGGGCCGTACTGTGAGATAGCGCGACGGCACGGTCTCGAGATTGTGGTTGAACACGTCGGGCTTCGCGGCAACGACGATTTCGAGTGCCCCCTCCTTGCGCAGGAAGTCCGGCGTAAGGATCTCGATCGTGGTCGAGGGGCACGCGGCCCGGATCGCGCGGATGGTCTGAGCGAAGTGCTCGGCGCCGCCGTCGGCGAGGTCGTCGCGGTCGACGGAGGTGATGACGACATGAGCGAGGCCGAGCTTGGCGACCGCCTCGGCGACGTTCTGCGGCTCGGCCGCATCCAGCGCATTGGGCAGGCCGGTCTTGACGTTGCAGAAGGCACAGGCGCGGGTGCAGGTGTCACCCATGATCATGAAGGTCGCGTGCTTCTTGTCCCAGCACTCGCCGATGTTCGGGCAGCCCGCCTCCTCGCATACCGTGTGCAGGCCGTTCGCCCGCACGATGTTGCGGGTGTCTGCATAGCCGCGGGTATTCGGCGCGCGCACGCGGATCCAGTCCGGCTTGGGCGGCGAAGCGGAATCAGGCCGGTTCACCTTTTCGGGGTGGCGCGGGCGCAGCGGGTTCGAGATGGTATCGACAATAACGACCATGGGGTGTCCGGTCTGTTCAGGTCCTACCTAATCGGTCTGGCTGCCTGCCGCAACCCGGCTCGCGCCGCTTCAGGGAACATGGCAGATATGGGCAATATCCTGCTCTGTTCTCGGGCGATTCTCACCTCGAATGGCTCCAATCTCGAAGGCATCCACACCGCGGCTCGGCAAGCAGCTGAAGCGGACCTTTTTCGGCCGCAGCGTGCATGAGGTCGCACCCGACCTGATCGGCGCGACCATGCTGGTCAACGGTGTCGGCGGGATCATCGTCGAAGTCGAGGCCTATCATCATACCGACCCAGCCGCACACTCCTATCGCGGACCGACGCCGCGGAACAAGGTCATGTTTGGCCCGCCCGGCTTTGCCTATGTCTATCGCTCCTACGGCATCCACTGGTGCGTGAACTTCGTCTGCGAGGAGGAAGGCTCGGCCAGCGCCGTGCTGATCCGCGCGCTGGAGCCGACGCACGGCCTGGCTGCGATGCGCCGGCGCCGGCATCTCCAGGATGCGCATGCGCTGTGCTCGGGCCCGGGCAAGCTGACCGAGGCGCTCGGCATCACCATCGCGCACAACGCCCTGCCGCTGGACCGTCCGCCAATCGCGCTGCATGCGCGAACCGAGGAGGTCGAGGTCGCAACCGGCATCCGCATCGGCATCACCAAGGCGGTCGAGCTGCCATGGCGCTATGGCCTCAAAGGCTCGAAGTTCTTGAGCAAGCCGTTTCCGAAGTAGTCGTCATTCCGGGGCGCGTCGAAGACGCGAACCCGGAACCTCGAGATTTCTCAGGTGCGCAATTGCGCACCAGAGTTCGATGCTACGCATCGCCCCGGAATGACAGCGAGATCAAGACGCCTGCTTCAGCCGCTCCAGCGCCTCGAGCAGCTTGGCCTTGCGCGCCAGCGCGGCCTCGCGCTTTTCGCGCTCCTCCTCGACGACCTCCTCCGCCGCGTTGGCGACGAACTTCTCGTTCGCCAGCTTGGATTCGGCGCGCTTGATGTCGGCGTCGGCCTTGCCGATCTCCTTGTCGAGCCGCGTACGCTCGGCAGCAACGTCGATCACGCCCTTCAGCGGCAGCGCAGCCACCTCACCGCGCACCAGGAGCTGAACCGCGCCGTCAGGCGCACGTTCTGCAAAGGAAATGTCCGACAGCCGGGCCATGCGCTTGATGACGTCGGTCCAGCGCGGCGCGCGCTCCCTGGTCTTGGCCGAGGCGCCGGCGAGCACCAACGCCGTCAGCGTCGCCGGCGGGATGTTCATCTCGGCGCGCACCGAGCGGATCTGCGTCACGAGGTCGATCACCCAACCAATCTCGGCCTCGGCCGCGGGATCGGTGAAGTCGGCATGATCGAAGATCGGCAGCACCCAGGCCGGCGAAACGAGTGCATCGGTCGGACCCGTCGTCGCCGCGAGCATCGCGAGTTGCTCCGGCGTCGGTTCGACCTGCTTCAGCGGCCACGGCGCCAATGCCAGCAGGCCCTCGCGATTGGCCGTCACCTCCCACAGCTCCTCGGTGATGAAGGGCATGAAGGGGTGCAGCAGCTTCAGGATCTCATCGCGCGCCCAGGCGACCATGGCGCGGGTCTCGTCCTTGGCGGGACTGTCCGGACCGAGCAGCACGGGCTTTGCAAGCTCGACATACCAGTCGCAATAGACGTTCCAGACGAAGCGATAGATGCTGCCCGCGGCATCGTTGAAGCGATAGGCTTCGATCGCCTCGGTCACCTCGCGCGTGGTGTGCGCGGTCTCATGCGCGATCCAGCGGTTCAGCGTCTCCTTCGCGTTCGCCGGCTCGAAGCCTTCGGGAACAGCGCAGTGGTTCATCTCGGCGAAGCGACAGGCGTTCCAGAGCTTCGTCGCGAAATTGCGATAGCCCTCGACGCGGCTGGTGGCGAGCTTGATGTCGCGCCCCTGCGCCGCCATCGCCGCCAGCGTGAAACGCAGCGCGTCGGCGCCGTATTCGTCGATCAGGTTCAGGGGATCGATGACGTTGCCCTTCGACTTCGACATCTTGGCGCCCTTCTCGTCTCGGACGAGGGCGTGGATGTAGATGGTCGAGAACGGCACTTCCTTCATGAAGTGCAGGCCCATCATCATCATGCGGGCGACCCAGAAGAAGATGATGTCGAAGCCCGTCACAAGCGCGTTGGTCGGGTAATAGCGCTGCACCTCGGGCGTATCGTCCGGCCAGCCGAGCGTCGAGAACGGCCACAGCGCCGACGAGAACCAGGTGTCGAGCACATCCTCGTCGCGGGTGATGAAGCCTTCGCGCTTGTTGCGGTCGAGCGCCATCTCGCGCCCCTGCTCGACCGTGATGACTTCCTGCTCGACGTAATAGCCGAGCGCGTGACTGACAGCCTCCTCCTCGGTCTCGGCCACGAACACCTTGCCGTCAGGTCCGTACCAGGCCGGAATCTGGTGGCCCCACCAGAGCTGGCGCGAGATGCACCAGGGCTGGATGTTCTCCATCCAGTCGAAATAGGTCTTTTCCCAGTTCTTCGGCACGAACGTCGTTTCGCCCGAACGAACCGCGGCGATCGCAGGTCTCGCCAGCGTCTTGGCGTCGACATACCATTGGTCGGTCAGATACGGCTCGATCACGCTGTTCGAGCGGTCACCATGCGGCACCATGTGAGTGTGCGGCTCGATCCGCTCGACGAAGCCGAACGATTCCAGCCGCTCGACGATGCGCTTGCGCGCAGCGAAGCGGTCGACCTTGTGGAACTCCTCGGCGAACTGCGCGGCGCCTTCAGGCAGGTCGCGCAGATAATCCTCGTTGTCGAGGAGATCGAGGCAACCTTCCCTGTCGAGCACGCTGATCCGGCGCAAGCCGTGGCGATTGCCGACTTCGAAATCGTTGAAGTCGTGCGCCGGCGTCACCTTCACCGCGCCCGAGCCCTTGTCCGGATCGGAGTACTCGTCGGCAACGATCGCAATCTTGCGGCCGACCAGCGGCAGGATGACGTTTTTGCCGATCAGCTTCTGATAGCGCTCATCCTCGGGATGCACGGCAACGCCGGTATCGCCGAGCATGGTCTCGGGACGCGTGGTCGCGACGACGATGAAGCTCGAGGGATCTTCGGGGTTGAAATTCTTGCCCTCGATCGGATAGCGCAGGTACCAGAGGTGGCCCTTGACTTCGACCTGCTGCACCTCGAGATCGGAGATCGCGGTCAAGAGCTTGGTGTCCCAGTTCACTAGCCGCTTGTCCTTGTAGATCAGCCCCTCGCGGTGCAGCTCGACGAACACCTTGACGACGGCTTTCGACAGGCCCTCGTCCATGGTGAAGCGCTCGCGCGACCAGTCGCAGGACGCGCCGAGCCGCTTGAGCTGGTTGATGATGGTGTCGCCGCTCTCGGCCTTCCATTGCCAGACCCGCTCGAGGAACTTCGCGCGGCCCATCTCGCGGCGGCCGGGCTGCTGACGCTCCATCAGCTGCCGCTCGACCACCATCTGGGTGGCGATACCGGCATGGTCGGTACCGGGCTGCCACAGCACGTCGCGGCCGCGCATGCGCTCGAACCGGCACAGGATGTCCTGCAGCGTATTGTTGAGGGCGTGGCCCATGTGCAGCGAACCCGTCACGTTCGGCGGCGGGATCACGATGGTGAAGGGCACGGCATCACGCCGGTCGGGGCGACCGGCCTTGAAGGCAAGGCCATCTTCCCACACGACGGACATGCGGGCTTCGATATCGGCGGGCTGGTAATTTTTCTCGATCATGGGGCAGCTAGAAAGCCGCGCGAGTGGGCCAAGTCAACGAAAACGTCAGCGCACGGGTTTTCCGGCCCGGTCGACGAGCCCAATATGGCGTACGAGCGGGGCTATATCGGGGCCGTATGGCCCTTCTCAGCGGCCGCCGCGCGAGACCCGCTCGATTTCGGCCTTCACGATGCGTTCAACGAGGCCCGGCAGGTTGTCGTCGAGCCAGGACTTCAGCATCGGCCGCAGCATCTCCTTAACCAGGTCCTCCAGCGTCCGTGCATTGCTGCTGAGCACCGTGTGGGCCAGGGAGTTGAAGGCGGATTCGACCGCGGAGACCGTCGATTGCGCGAGGATCGGCTGCTGCGGCGGCAGCGGCGGGGCGTCAAAGTCCACCGGCGCGTAGGACGGCGGCGGTGTAGGCCGTGGCGGGGGCGATTCGGCGAATTCGAGATCGTCGCGCGGCTCGACCTTGCGGAAGCTGGGCGGCGGCGGAGGCGGTGTCGGATCCACCGCCATCTCGTCCGTCAATTCGAGCACGTCGGGTTCTGGTTCTGGTTCTGGCTCCGGCTCGGGAGCGCGGACCTCGGGCGCAGGTGTGGCCGCGTCGAGCCCTGCCAGCAGCGCGTCGATATCGTCCTGGTTGTTGGTGGCGTCCGCCACTGGCGCGGGTGACGGCGGCGGAGCCGGCTTCGCAACTGGCGGCGCCGGCTTCTCGGCCGCAGGTTTTGCGGGCGCGACCTTGGATGGCGGAATATCGTTCATTGCCTGCGGCTTCGGCGGCGTCGCGGGCGCTGCGGCCTTCTCGGGCTTGGCGGCCTCAGCCGGCGGGGGCTTTGCCTCATCGTCGGCAATGATGCGCCGGATCGAGGCCAGAATCTCCTCCATCGAGGGTTCTGTGACCTTTGCAGGCTGCGTCATCTCCGACTCCACATCATCAACGCCCTCGCATGCGTCGTTTTACCACCAAGCACGACAGGATTGGCCGGTTCCGGACGGGAGGCCCCTCATTTTCGTCGCGGCAGCCCGACTTGTCCCCAGATCACGGCTCAACGTGCAGCGGTGCGCCCCCGCGCCGGCACTCAAGCATTACGCACACGACATCAACGCGGGGCCGAATCGACCCGCATCATTCTGGCAAGGCTATGTCAGGGATTTTGACGATTGCAAGCAAAGCACCGGTCGACCTCGGCTGTCGGCGAGGTCGCCCGAATCACCAAGGCATGATCCGGAGAGATATTCCGAAAAGATCGTGCTTGAACAAAACCTAAAGCGCGATGGCGATTCATCCTGATCGCATCGCGCCTTAGGAGGATCAGCGCCCGTCGGGCGTACGCACGCCGGCCCAGCTGTCGCGTACCTGATGATAGTGAACGCTGGGGTCGTAGGTTGTGGTCCGCAGACCAAGCACCTGCGGCGACAGGCGGCCAATGGTACTGAGGACCCTGTAGGAATTCACAACGCGATCATGCTGCGCGTTCACGAGATTGATGCGGGCGTTGACCAGCGCCTGCTGCGCATTGAGAACGTCGAGCGTGGTGCGCTGCCCGGCCTTTGCCTCCTCGCGCACACCGTTCAGCGCGATCTCGGATGCCGTCACCTGGGCTTGTGCGGACGTCACCTGCGCTTTGGATGCCTGGAGCAGGCCCCAGGCAGATGCGGTGTCAGCGCGAGCCTGGTCACGAGTCTGATCAAGCGTAAGACGCTGCTGGGCCAGCGTCTCCTTGGACTGCCGGATCAGGGAATATTCGGAGCCGCCCGCATAGAGCTGCCACGAAGCTTGCGCGACAGCAGAGGCGCTGAACGCCCTGTTTTGAATCAAAGTCTGTTCGTTTGCCTGCTGGGCGGTCGCTTGCAATGTGACCGTCGGCAGCAGCGCGCCTTCATTGATCTTCACGCTCATATAAGCGACATCGATGCCGAACATCGCTGCTGTGACTGTCGGGTTCTCAATAAGCGCAAGCTCGACCGCTTTTGCCAGCGACGGCGGCAGCAAACGATCCACCGGCGAGCCGGGCGCAAGGTTGACAGGGTCGTTGCCGATCACACGGCGATAGGTCGCGCGCGTCGCCGTCAGCGTGGCCTCGGACTGCTGCTCCAACGTTCGTCCTGCAGCCAACTGCGCTTCCGATTGCGCCACGTCGGTGCGAGTGACTTCGCCGACGTTGAAGCGGTCGCGGGTCTGCTTCAACGTCTGCTCGAGGACCCGGACGTTGCTCTTGTTGACCTCGACCGTCGCCGAATCGCGCAGATAGTCCATGTACGTCTGCGCCGCCAAGAACAGAACACTTTGCTCGAGATTGCGCAGCCCCTCGCGCGCGCCGGAGACCTGATGCTCTGCGCCCCGAACCCGGTTGGCGGTTTGGTTGCCGTTGTACAGAGACTGCTGAATGGTAACGGCGGCGCTGCGGGGGACGGTCGTCCCGTTGATCGGTCCAGTGCCCGGCGCGCTCAATATGTCCTGATATTGATAGCCGGCGCTCGCAGTCAGCGAAACTCTCGGGCGATACCCGGACAGTGCCTGAGGCACGTTTTCGTCGGTCACACGCACCTGGGCGCGCTGCGCGTTGAGCTGCGGATTGTCCTGATAGGCACGCACGAGCGCGCCTTCCATCGTCTCCGCCAAGGCAGGCGTCGGCCCGGCAAGCGCCAGCAGCAGGACCGAAACCGCAGCTCCGGTGAAGAGCTTCACCCCATGCATCCCTTAAATTCCGTTCATCTAACGCCCACCCCGTGCCCACGAGCTGGGTTTACCGTCTACGAGGAGTCATCGCCCCGCTGCAACATAGGACGGGGGCAAGCGCGACGGAACTACCCGAGGGTGGTTCTCAGCGGAAACTCTTCACGTGCAGCATCCCTGCCACACTTCTGATTCGGAACGGGATTTTGGCGGGCTTTGGCCCCTCAGAACACGAAGGCGGCGGCCCGTTCCAGCCCGGGAAGGACCGGGGCTGCAGCATCGAACAGGGCCCGATGGCCGAATTCACCGTGGGTACGGGTCACGATCATGGCCCGCGGCGGCCTGGATTCGGCCGACACCCCCACCAGACGCCCCCCCTCCTTCAGCTGCCCGAGCAGGGCTTCCGGCATCACCTCGGCCGCTCCGTTGAGGACGATGACGTCATAGGGAGCGGCAGAGGGTTCCCCTTCGGGGCACGCCGCCGCCCGGCAGGTGGCATTGGCAAGCCCCAGGGCGGTGAAGGCATCCTTGGCTTTCGCGGCCAAGGCCGAATCGCACTCGGTCGCGGCGACCTGCCGCGCAAGCTTGGCGGTCAGCGCCGCGAGGTAGCCCGTGGCGCAGCCGACGACCAGCACGCTGTCGCCCTCGCCGATTTCGGCGGCCTGAAGCAGCTTGCCGGTGAGCGCCGGCTTGATCAGGAACCGCTTGGCGCCGCCTTCGCTCACGTCGAGGTCGAGATCGAGATAGGCCAGCGCCTGCCGGGCGGCAGGCACGAAGGCCTCGCGCGGAACCGTGAGCATGGCATCGAGAACACGACGATCGGTGACGTCACTGGTGCGCACCTGGCCATCGACCATTTTCTGGCGCGCGGTCGAGAAACCGGACATTTGCGGACCCTGCAATGCGGACGATGCCGCGGAAGAAATTCGCGGCATCTTTGGAGCATGCTCGGTCAAAACGCAACATGGCCGTTGGCCCCGGGAGACCAAGGCTTCCGCAACTGCCCAATCGGAGGATCGACCAGTCCTACTCGATCGCCACCGCGAGGCGGCCGATCAGAGCGGCGACCTCGTCCAGCCGTGCCGAATCCGGCGTCTCGACCGCGCGCGCCAGACGGGCGATGCATTCGTCGTCGCTGAGTTCGGGAACGTCGGCCGGCAGAATCGAGGGGGCCATGAGAGAACGGTCGGCCTGAATGTCTGACATGGAATAAGCTCCGTAAATGTCCGGCGGGTCAATGCTCGATTTGAATTGAGTCGATTTGGCGCCGTCCGCATGGCGCCACCGCGCCCGCGCACACATCTGTTCAAGCGTGATTCCACGCTGGATTACGGAGGCCGTACTCCAAAATCAGGCTAAGAAGATCGCCCGCATTAGGATGCGGGTGTAAATCACTGAATTGTCGGCAAAATTTGGCTCCCCGGGCTGGATATTCGTTCAAGTCCATGGTGGCAATGTGTGCAGCATGGACAAGCGGAAAAGCCGTTATTTCGCAGACATATACTAAGCGCCTTGCCCATGTCGCCCATAGCGGTTACTGCTAGCGCACACCCCAATAGCGGGGAAAAAGCGGGGAAGCCAGCGGGGTCGAAATGGGGAGCCACACTTTAAATGCGCTCACGGTGAAGGCTATCGCTGCCAACAAGGCCGCGAAACTGCGCGATGGCGGTGGCCTATGGCTGGTCACCAATGGCAACGGCCGATACTGGATCTTAGACTACCGCTTCGGCGGCAAGCGCCGGGAAATGGGTATCGGGCCGTTGCACACTGTGGGGCTCGGAGAGGCGCGCCAGAGGGCCGAAGCAGCCCGCGCCCTGCTCCGGCGCGGCATTGATCCAATCGCCCACCGGGCCGTTGAGGCGATCGAGGCGGCCAAAGTGGCGGCCGGTGTGATGACGTTCGGCCAGTATGCCGACGCCTACATAGACGCCGCCGTGCAGGCCGGGCGGTGGCGGGGCGCCAAGACCGAGGCCGGCTGGCGGAACACGCTGACCAACCACGTCAAGGCGATGCGCGACAAGGCGCTTGCGGACATCGACATCCATGACGTGCTGGCGGCTGTGCGCCCGCTCTGGGGCACGAAACAGGAGACGGCGGAAAAACTCCGGTGGCGCATTGAGCGCGTCTTGGACGCAGCCAAGGTAGAGGGGTTGCGCAGCGGCGAGAATCCGGCCGCGTGGAAGGGCAATCTGGAGCACGTCCTTCACAAGCCGGACGAGTCGACGCGCGGCCACCATGAGGCCCTCCCCTACAAGGATGCGCCGGCCTTCATGAAGCGACTCCGCAGCACCGACACGATAACGGCGCGAGCGCTGGAGTTCCTTGTCCTGACCACCACGCGAAGCGCTGAGACCCGCCTAGCCGTGTGGGCTGAGTTTGACCTGGATGCCGCAACATGGACTATCCCCGAGGCGCGTACCAAGGAGCGCAGAGAGCTTCGTGTCCCGCTCTGCGAGCGCGCGGTTGCTGCCGAGAGCCGCCGTTACGTCGTTGCCGTATATGCCAGCAAGCTGGCGGGCGATGCTGAGATCGTCCGCGGTGAGGAAGGCGGTCTTAGCGCCAAACTCAATCGAAGCCGCGACCTTGGCCTTCTCCAGCGCTGCAGCCGCCTCGCCCGTGCGCTTGGCGAAGTCGGAGATTTCGGCAGCTACCTGTGGCGTGACCTTGCCGTAAGCCTGCATCGCCGCGGTCGTCAGTTGTGCCTCAGCGCGCATCTGAGCTTGGGCGGCAGCACCGAGCCCCTGTGCGTTCGCATCTGCGCCCAGGCGAGCGATGTGCTTCTCGATTGCTTCGCTGGCCCGATCATACGCGTCGGCCTGCTCTTCAGTTTTCTTGGCGGTATCCTTGGACGTATCCCCGCGAACTGCGGTCGCAACATCCTGTGCTTGTCGCATTGCTGCGGTTACGGCGGCGTAGTTTTTGAGGGCCGCGCCGAGCTTGTCAGTAGCGGGGGCCATCTGAACATCGCGAGGGTCTTTTGTGATGCCGTAGTAATCCTCAGACGCCTTGCGGCTCTCAGGAGTCGTCGTCGCCTCGGTGATAGACTTCCAGACAGATGCGCCACCGATCCGGTTTGCAAACCAATCTGGCACCTTTCCGAGGGCGCTGTATAGCTGCGTCGCGTATCCGACCGCCGATGCCAAATCCTCGGTGATGGCCACCCAGGACTCATGATAATTCATTCCCAGCTTGGCAATGTCGTCCTGAACGGGCTTCCATTTATCGGCGAGGATCTTCTGGGCGGCGTCCATGCGGCGTTGCAGATCCTGGGCGCGGCCCAGGTCTTCGTCGGAAATCAGCTGCGTCTTGTTGACCGCGTCGGCGCGCTGGAGCATGTCTGCCAGGTAGCCGCTATTGGCACGCAGGGCCGCCGCAACCTTCGGGCCGAAAGCCGTTTCAGCCAGGTCGAGAGCGGCGAGGCGTTGTCCTTTTTGCAGAGCATCGTCTATCAAAGCCACCACGCTTCGGAGCTTGCCCTCAGCATCATTGCCGCCGATAGCCGTGCCTGGGAAGTTGCCTACCTTCTGCAGTTCGTCGAGCCGCTTTTGCAAAGCGCTGCCGCCAAGCTTGTCCGTCGACTGGTCGTTAAATCGCTTCAGGGCCTCGGTCAGGTCGTTGACCCTGTCCCGCGCCTCACCGCCCGACTTCGTGATGCGCTGGAAGAACTCAGTGCTGAAGCCGGTCGCGGTCGCGTCGGCCGTTACCTGGTTGAACTCCGCAATTTTTTCCTTCGCAAGCTCGGTGGCGTAGCCCATCAATTTGAAGGCATCACGGACAGCCGTGATCGCCAGCAACACAGGGGCCGCCGCGCCCAGCAGCCGACCGAAGGCCAGCGCCGCCGCTCCTGCTGCGCCCTGCGATGCCAGGAAGCCGGCGGACATTTGAATCGTTTGCTTTGTGATCGCCAGTGTCGCCTTGGTAGCGAGGCTGGTAGTCTCATTCATCGACTTTTGAAATTGACGAATATCCGCGCCGACCGGAATGATTAGCGAGGGGCCCGCCATCAGGCAGCCTCCGCCACGCCGACGAAGAGCGCGGAGATCACTTCACTGGCAATGAGGGCGTTGGCCGCAAGAGGTTTGCCCGTGACATGCTCCTTCACGAGTGCGAAGGCTTCGTCCACGTCCATGCCACCGCCGATGGCATCCGAGGAAGACGATGTTGCGGTCATCGAGAACCATGTATCCATCGCCCTTTCTCTTGAGCCGGAGGCCAGCCGATTTGAGCCGGCGGCGAATGCGAGAATCGCCATATATCAGGCCATCCATCACGCGGCCTCCCCACCATTCGACAGCATCTCGAACCGCCTCTCGGCGATTGCGATCGAAGGTGCGAAGCCGCCGTCCGGATACCACTCGGCGAGAATCTCCTTCATGTTCGCGATGTTGCTCTCGGGCGGGTGCTTCATCTGCGAGAGAGTAACTATGGCGGTAGCGAGGGCTTCCGTGAGGATGTAGTGGTCACGTCCAGTTATATCGCCGGTCATGGTTATGCGGCCTCCACTTTGACATTGTCGTTCACGCCGCGCGCAGCAATGCGCTCAGCTATCCATTCCGAAACTTCCGATTTAACGAAAGCGATTCTTTTATCCCCGAGCGGAACGGCAGCAGGGAAGCGGCCTTCCGCTCGGTAGCGGTTGATCATCGTACGCGACAGCGAAGTGAGTTCGCAGGCGTGTTTGATACTGACTAGCGATGGCTCGCCAGCAAGCGGATTCGTGTTGTGCATTTTGATTGAGGTCTGGTCGGATGGGCAGCCTGGGGGAGGTGATCCCCGTCAGGGCCATCGAGAGAACCGATAGCGCTCGGCAGAAGGGCCAATCACGCTTGCGGCTGAAGCCGCGTAGGCGTCACCAATATGTACGACACTGTTGCAAACTGCAACGCGAACACCGCACCTTTATTTTTTTCTATCGTGCGGGTTTTGTGTTGCAGTAGTCATCGACACGATTAAGCGGCAGCTTTTGCGGGTGAATCGCCGGCCAGATATCGCGCCCAGTCATCCATCAGCGCCCGGCGCTTCTTCAGGGCGTCGCCTCGGCGATAGGCCCGCTCAACGGCATCACCGGCAGCATGACCCAGTGCGGCCTCGGAGACGTAGTTCTCGTGCTCGGTCTCCTCAGTGGCCCAGTCCTTAAATGTGCTGCGGAAACCGTGCGTGGTCGCGTCGCCACCGCCGTGGGCGGTTATGACCTTGCCGAACGTCATATCGGAGATGGGCCGGTTGGCGCGCACGCCTGGGAATACGAAGTGATTGAGCGACTGCGCCTTCATCTTTCTTACGATCTCAGCGAAGCCGCCGCGCTGCGCATGGTTCAATCCATGCAGCAGATCGGACAGATTGGCCAGGACATCACGCGTGGGGTCTTCAGCGACTTTACCCAGGAGATCCGGAACGGGGCATCGGCGATGGATGCACTGCAGTCCGCCGGGCTGAACGCACTAAGCAAGATCTCCGACAAACTCGCCTCGATGGCGGCAGACCAATTGTGGGCGTCGGCGTTTGGAGGCTCGGGTGGTGGGGGGTTTAGTCTTGGCAGCTTGTTCGGGGGTGGCGGTGGGGGTGCCGTCGACACCATCCAGGTCGGCTCGCAGCTTTTCCCGAAGTTCGCAAAGGGCACAGACTTCGCGCCAGGCGGGCTGTCCATCGTAGGCGAACGTGGCCCAGAGCTGTTGAACATCCCGCGCGGCTCGCAGGTCATCCCGAATGACATTCTCAGGAATGGTGGTGGTGGCGGCGGTGTCACAGTTCACAGCGGCTCGGTCGTTATTCAGGGCGACGCTAGCGAGAAGACGGTGGCGCTCATCAAGGCGGCTATGGCTCAGCAGAACGCGGAACTACCCGGCAGGGTGGTTGATGCTGTCAGGCGGGCGAGGTCCGGTCGGAGTTTGTGAGCTGATGCATATTTCGGCGAGCACATTTCCGGCGTGGATCTATGACGGCAGCGAGATTCCTGACCCGTTCGGCTATGGCGAGCGCGCCGTAACGTTCCTGCGCCTTCTGAAGCATCCCAAGAGCACGTTGCCGGGTAAGGCGTTCCAGTTGGATGCCTGGCAAGAGCGGGTTGTCCGGCGCGTCTATGGTCCTCGCCATGAGGACGGCCGACGCATCGTCAACACCGTGGTAATGCTCCTGCCTAGAGGCAATCGAAAGACCAGCCTCGGTGCCGCGCTCGCGTTGCTGCACACCATTGGCCCTGAGCGAATGCCCGGCAGCGAGACCATCTTCTCGGCCAGCGACAGAAAACAAGCCGGCATCGCCTTCAAAGAGGCGCGTGGCATCGTCCAGGCCGACAAGCGGCTGGTGAAGGCCACGAAGGTTTACGACGCCTTCAACAGCGCGAAGAAAATCTCCTATCCGAAGGACAGTGTCGAGCTTGAGATCATTTCGGCCGACGCGCCCTCCTCCGAGGGTCGCACGCCCGCCTTCGTGCTCGCAGACGAGACCCATATTTGGCGCGGCAAAGATCTCTGGACGGTTTTGACCAACGGTCTCGATAAGATCGATAACAGCTTGCTCGTCGTAACGACCACAGCGGGGCGCGGCACGGACAATATCGGCCATGAGATCATAGACCGAGCACGCAAGATTGCTCGCGGCGAGATCGTCGACCCCACTACCCTCCCCGTCTTGTTCGAGGCCGAACCGGATTGCGACTACACCTCCGAGCAAGTCTGGCGCCGCGTCAATCCAGGCAGCGCGCACGGCTATCCGTCCCTGCAGGGCTTCAGGCGCCACGTAACGCGCGCCAAGGACAATCCGACCGAGCGCAGCAGCCTGAAGCGATACAAGCTCAACATCTGGGAGGACAGCAGCACGTCGCCCTTCGTCGATATGCTGACCTATGACGAAGGTGCAGGCGCGATCGATCTTGCTGCGTTGGCCGGCGAGCCTTGCTGGCTTGGCGTCGACCTTAGTTCGTCCATCGACCTCAGCGTCGTGGTCGCATGCTTCCGTGATGGCGATGACTATACCGTCGTGCCTTTCTTCTTCTGCCCGGCCGACAACTTGCGCCAGCGGCAAGAGGCTACAGGGGCGCCGTACCTCGATTGGGCCAAGCGCGGACTGATCGAAGCGACGTCAGGTAACGTGATTGATTTCCGGCGCGTTGAGGAACGCATCCGCGAGCTTTGCCAGACCTATTCAGTGCAGGAGATCGCCTGCGACCCCGCAATGGCGCGCAACCTGCTCAACAATCTCCTAGAGGATGGCTTGCCGGCGATTGAGCACCGTCAGGGCTCGTTGAGCATGATGCCAGCGATTGCCGAATTGCAGCGCGCCATCATCGGCCGAAAGTTCAAGCACGGCGGCCACCCGGTACTGCGATTCTGCTTTGCCAACGTTGAAGCCGAGACGAACGCGGCCGGGCACATTGTGCGGTTCAGCAAGCAGAAGAAATGGCTGAGCATAGACGGCGCCGTCGCTGCGGCCATGGCGACGAACAGAGCGAGCGCTGGTGGCAGTGCTGCGGTGACGTCGCTGTATGATGATCCAGAGTGGGAAAAGGCGCTGGCGGGGTTTAATTAGCGCGCACGCTAGGCGAAATAGAATTCGGGGCTGGATGAGCCGCCGTATCGATAAAGGTGCCCATTCGAGATAAAGAATGTAGGCGAGCCGTTCATTGAGTAAACCGTTTCGCCATCCACGTAGAAGCTGGGCGTTCCGCCGACTCCCATCGGGTAGACGTAGTTGTCTTGAAGAAAATAGGTGGGAGAGCCACCGTTGGGCCAGGGGTAGAGATATCGAAGCTGCATTCACAAGCCTTTGATTTTAGCTTTCAACCCCAGCTCCACCAGCCTGCGAATCGATTCAGAGCGGGACAATTCATTCTTGAGCGCCCACGCCTCGATCGCGTCTATCAGGCCCTGCGGCAGCCTCGCTGTAACATGTGGATCGCGCCCTGTTGCGGGGCGCCCTCGCTTCTTTTTCGGTGTTACCGTTATTGACTTCGCCATGAATTTCGGTGTAACACAAATTCGGGGCCGGTCAAATGCACCGGACGAGGCAGGAAAGAATATAAATGTCTGATCTAAATTTTAACGCCAGCGCGGGTATCGACATCTCCACACCCTTCTGCCCGCGCACGTATTTCCACGGGCTGCGGGAGGCCGGGGTGAGACCTTCAGCGCGTTCCTTCAACGGGAAGAGATTTTTTGGCCAATCGTGCGACGACCCAGCCGCCAACAGGAACGCCAGCCCGTGGTATGCTTGGGCCTGCCGACAAGACCACGATCAGAAGCAGGTCAGCGCCTACGTTTCGGCCATCTTGGACAAGCATCACTGTCCAAAGGATCACCTGCTAGTGCTCGATCTCGGCATCAACGATGATGAGATGGAACCGGAGATCGTCGCCAAGGCCTGATTCTCCGGAGGGCGGCCCGAGCCCGCGTCTTAACCGGCGCGGGTTTTGGTTTTTAGGCTCGCCAAAAGCGGGGAGAGAAAGCGGGGAAGCGATTTTTTCGGTTTCTGAAACCGCAGCAAAATCAATTGCTTAGTGCGGATTTGTTGGCTCCCCGGGCTGGATTCGAACCAGCGACCATCCGATTAACAGTCGGATGCTCTACCGCTGAGCTACCGAGGAAAAGGCGAACCGTTCGTTCGCGCGCGGCTGCGTATAACAAAGCCGCTTGCGCTTGCAAAGGACGAATTCGTCATCATCCGCAACGCGCCTTGAGGAAGGTCTGGAACGGCCTCCCTTCGGGGACTTTCGAGGATGGGTTCTGGATGCTTGCGCTACGCTCGCAACGTCTCGCCCGAGCTCTGCTGCATCTTGATCACGGCCGCCGGCATACCAGATCGATTTCGATCAGCGCATCGTAGGCAAGCCCGGTGACGCCGACACAGGTGCGGGCCGGCAGGCGATCCGGTGCGAAGAACGTGCGGTAGGTCTCGTTCATTGCGGCATAGTCCTCCTTGAAGCGGGTCAGATACACGCGCGTCATCACGACGTGCTCGAGGCCGAGATCGAGGCCGGCGAGCACCACTTTCAGGTTCTCCATCACGGCGCGGGTCTGCGCGACGATGCCCTCGGGCAGCACGCCCGGCGCCTGCGGCGTGTCCGGCATCTGGCCCGTGACGAAGACGAAGCCATCGGTCTCGACCGCATGGCTGAAAGGCGCGACCGGCTTCGGTCCGCCGCTGATCATGTGGAATTTCACTTGGGTGTCCTTGTTAAGATGCGTCCTGAAACAGGCGCTTGCTGAGGATGGCGTGCACGCCCCAATTGCCGTCGACCACCTGCGTCACGCCGAAATCGACGGCGGCCGACATCAGCGCGATCGCCTCGTCCTCGCTGAGGCCTTTGACGTTCATCAGGAAGCGCCGCATCTTGCGGAACGCGTCCTTCATGGCGAGGTCGAGCGAGGACTTGGCGTAGACTTCGCTCTGCCCTTGGGCGCCGAACTCCGCGAGATAGTTCGGGTGGCTGAAGCCTGTCAGCACCCAATCGGTCTCGGTCTCGATCAGGGGGTAAGAGAGATCGGCGAAGGGCTGGCCGGCGAGATCGGCCTTCTTGTGCAGGATCACCTCGAAGGTACCGGTCATCGAGCACTCGATTGCGGTGCCGCTGAGCTCGCCGTCGCCCTGCGCGGCATGGGGATCGCCGACCGACAGCAGCGCACCGGGAACGGAGACCGGAAGATACACGGCTGCTCCCTTCCCCAGCCGCCAATTGTCGAGATTGCCGCCGAAATAGGATGGCGGCACGGAATCGACGAAATCGACCTCGCGCGGCGCCACAGCGATCACGCCGAAATGCGGACGCAGGGGGATCTTGATGCCGTCGAGTACGCCATGGCGGCGCTTGTTCGTGGCGGGTGCGACGGGAACGCCGGGGTAATCGTAGGTGGTGTGCACGACACCAAACGGATCGGTCTGCGGCTCCCAGCGGTAGGAATAGAGCGCACGGGCGTGCGGCACCTCGGCGTCGTCGAAGATCTCGTAGATGGTAACCGCTTCGCGCGGCTTCGGACCGCCGAGAAACTCGTTGTAGTGATAGCCCCACCACGCCGCGACCGAGGAGCCGAACACGCGGCCCGCATGGTTCGGATTGCGGCTCGTCCGTGGCACGATGTCGAGGATGCGCACCTCCAGCACGTCACCTGGCTGGGCGTCCTTCACAGCGACGGGTCCGGTGCAGATGTGCACGCCAAAGCCCTCGCCGGCACCGCGGCCGAACACGCTGGCATCCATGGGCCCTGCGCCGCGGCGGTCGACGTTCTTCCTGTCCCGCGTCCAGCCGAACACGCTTTCGGCGGCGGCATCGCCTGATATCATCAACTCGGGATCGTCGGAGGCGTGCTGCGTCAGCGTCTCGATGGTGATGGTGTCGCCCGAGGCGATCTCGATCTGCGGCGGCAGCGAGCGGCTGAAATAACCCCAATGGACGCGGCTGGCCTCGACCGGCAGATGGTGATGACGGCGTTCGGCAGTCGTGCGCGCCTCGGCGCCCGCGCAGGCGACGCTGCTGCGCGTCTCCACGCTTTGATGGACGCGAAGCTGCGCCAGTGCCTCCTGCGGCCAGCCGCGCTGGCCGGCGACGCCGTGCTGTGCCGTCGCGCGCTCCGCCTCCTGCTGGCGAAACTCGCGCGGCGGCAGGCCGAAGCGATGCCGGAAGGCGCGGCTGAAATGCGCGGAGTCGCCAAAACCGTAGGCGTAGGCGATCTCCGAGATCGAGCGATGCGCCTCGGCTGGGTTGGATAGGTCGGCCCAGGCGCGCTGGAGGCGGCGCTCGCGAACGTAGTGGGTGAAATTGTCGCCGACTGTCTCGAACAGCTTTTGCAGGTAGCGTTCGGAAATTCCCTCGGCCTGCGCGACGCGCGCCGGCACCAGATCGGGATCGTCGAGGCGACGCTCGATGGTCTGGCAGATCCGGTGCAGCAGCGCGGCCTGCGTCGCGCTCGATCCAGCATCGGAGGCCGAGGACGCCAGCTGATGCACCAGCGTCAGCAGCAGATCGACGAAGGATTGCGCGACCGAATTCCATTCCGGATCGCTCAGGGTGTCGAGCGTCCGTGCAGTGGCATCGAGCAGACGGGAGAAGACGTCGGCAAAGCCGCTGGGCGGAACGACGCGCGGCCCGCCGAGCCGCGGCTTGCCCGAAAGGCGGCCATGCAGCGCCTCCGACGTCACCGACAGCACGATGGCGCGCATGTCGCGCTGGAACACGATGCTCCAATCGCCGCTGCGCGGCAGCAGCACGAGATGACCGACCGGAACGATACGATGACTGCCGGCGCTCTTCAGCACCATGCCGTCCTCGACCGGCATCAGCGCGATGGGAAGGTCGTCGCTTGCTCGTGAGAGCGGAACGACGCTCTGCGCACCCGCAGCCATGCGCGTCAGCGCGACACCGGCGGCGTGCCGGTGCGATGCGGTCGCGTGTCCGTCCAATACGCTATGGCCACCCGCCGGCTGCAGGCCGACCGCAGCCAGCACGTCCCGCCAGGCTTCCGGGCGGTCGTCTTGCGCGTAGGACTCGCTCGTGAACGGGCGGAAGCTCATCGGATCGACCCAGATTGCAGTCGATCGAAGCAACCTCCGTGCCAGACGCACGCGATCGTCCGTCGCCGCAATGGGCCGAAGACGAGGTTCGTTGGTCAAGTGTTCATCCGGGAATTGGACCGTTCTTCAAGGTGTTGGAGTATGGCGATCCCCCTTCGTCATTCCGGGGCGCGCGCAAGCGCGAACCCGGAATCCATTGCGCGCAGAAGACGGTGGTACGATGGATTCCGGGTTCGACGCGTTGCGTCGCCCCGGAATGACGAAGGGGAGAAATTCAGTCGCACCGGAAGATGTTCTTGCGGATCGTGCCGTGGACCCCCCAATTGGCGTCGACGACCTGGGTGACGCCGAAATCGGCCCCGACCGACATCAGCGAGATCGCCTCGTCCTCGCTGAGGCGATGCACGGTCATCAGGAAGCGGCGGAGCTTTCTGAACGCATCGCGCATCGCACGGTCGAGACTGGAGTGATTGGCAATCTCGGTTTGTGCATCGGCGCCGAGCGTGGCGAGGTAGTTCGGATAGGTGAAACCGTAGAACGACCAGGCGTGGTCGGTCTCCAGCATCGGGTGGTCGAGGCCTTCGAGGCTGGTGCCGGCAAGGTCGGCCTTCTTGTGCAGGATGAACTCGAAGTCGCCGGTCAGCGAGGTCTCGATCGCGGTGCCGCCGAGCTCGCTATCGCCCTGCGCGGCGTGGGGATCGCCGACCGAGAAATAGGCGCCGGGGACGGCAACCGGATAGAACATCCGCGCGCCTTTTCCGATGCGCCAGTCGTCGATGTTACCGCCGGTGTAGCTCGGCGGGATCGAGCTGACGAAATCGGCCTCCGACGGCGCGAGGCCCATCGTGCCGAAATGCAGTCGCGCCGGCACCTTCACGCTGGAGAGGATGTTCTCGCGCTTCCTGATGGTGGCGTGATCGACGCGCACGCCGGGATAGTCGATGGTCGGATGCACGATGCCGTCAGGGTCGGTCTGTGGCGTCCAGACATAGTTGTAGACCGCCTTCGCGTAGGGCTCACCGGAGGTGTCCAGCTCGAAGATGGTGACGACCTCGCGCGGCTTCGGCTCCTCGATCAGGTCGTGATAGTGAAAGCCCCAATTGGCTGCTACGTTGGAGCCGAAGCAGCGGCCGGCATGGCAGGCGCTGCAGCTCGGCCGTGGTCGGACGTCGAGGATGCGCACTTCCAGAATGTCGCCGGGCTCGGCGCCTTCGATTGCGACCGGTCCGGTGAGCAAATGCACGCCGATCCCCTCGCCCGCGCCGCGAATGAACGGGCCCTCCGTCGGGCCGGAGCCGCGGCGCGCGACAGCCTTGTGCTCGCGCGTCCACTGGAACACGCTCTCGGCGCCGGGATCGCCCTGGATCATGCGCTCGTAATCGTCATTGGCATGATGGGTCAGTGTCTCGATGGTGGCGCGATCACCTGAGCGCAGCGTCAGGGCCGGCGCGACTGTCTTGGAGAAATAGCCCCAGTGGACGGTTTTCGGCGAAACCGGCAGCGTGACATGCTTCATGAGGTGGCCTCTTCGGGAGTCTTGAACCTTGCGGATGCGCCGCTCATCGCACCGCCTCCGGAGTCTTGTCGGCTTCCATGACGCTGAGGAATCGCGCCGTCAGCGGATTGCGGGGATTGGAGAGCACCTCGTGCGCCGGCCCCTCCTCGATGATCGCGCCGCCGCTCAGGAAGGCGACACGGTCGGCGACCTCGTCGGCGAAACGGATCTGGTGCGTCGAGATGATCATGGTGAGGCCGTCGTCGATGGCGAGGCGGCGGATCACCTCCAGCACCTCGTTGACCAGCTCCGGATCGAGCGC
Source organism: Bradyrhizobium diversitatis (assembly GCF_016031635.1). GTDB lineage: Bacteria > Pseudomonadota > Alphaproteobacteria > Rhizobiales > Xanthobacteraceae > Bradyrhizobium > Bradyrhizobium diversitatis. The sequence goes on along the minus strand of NZ_JACEGD010000011.1, from coordinate 10,379 downwards.
CGAGGTCGGCTCGTCCAGCAGCAGCACGCTCGGGTTCGGCGCCAGCGCGCGGGCGATGGCGACGCGCTGCTGCTGGCCGCCGGACAGATGCCGCGGCAGCGCGTGGGCGCGATGCGAGAGCCCGACGCGGTCGAGCAGCTCGGCCGCGCGGCGGTCGGCGTCGATGCGCGTCATGCCGTGAACCCAGCGCAGGGGACCGGCGATGTTCTCCTTCGCCGACAGATGCGCGAACAGATTGAACTGCTGGAACACCATGCCGACGCCGACGCTGGCGCGCTCATTGGCGATCGACCGCGGCGACAGCGGCTTGCCATTCTCGCTGAAGCCGAGGCGCCGGCCGCCGACGCGCACGGTGCCGGCGTCCCAGTTCTCGAGGTGGTTGATGCAGCGAAGCAGTGTGCTCTTGCCGGAGCCGCTGGGGCCGAGCAGCGCGACCACTTCGCCGACGCGCACCGTGAGGTCGAGACCGCCGAGCACCTTCTGCGGGCCGTAGCTCTTGGTGAGGTCCTTCACTTCGACCGCGATATTGTTGCGCGCGATCGTCGCGGCGCGGCGGGCGCGCTCCTCGCGCGTCAGGGCCAGCGGCGGGGTGGCCGCGAGCTCTGCTGTCGCGGGCTCCGGATCGGCGACGGTCGCATCGGCGAGTTCGACCTTGGAGACCAGATCGACGCGGCGCCAGGGCAGATAATCGGCGAGCTTGCGCTCGCGGCGCGTGGTGCGGTCGAGATCGAGCCACCATTCGACGAAGAGCTGGATGACGCTGATGGCCGTGGTCAGAACGAGATAGAGCAGACCCGAGGCAAAAAAGATCGAGAAGAAGTCGAAGGTCGAGGACGCCAGCTGCGTCGAGCGCAACGTCAGCTCCTGCACCGCGACGACGGAGGCGAGCGAGGAATTCTTCAGCGCACTCACCGCCTCGTTGCCGAAGGCCGGGATCATGGTGCGGATGGCCTGCGGCGCGATGATCCTGCGCATCAGCACTGACGGCGTCATGCCGAGGGCCTGCCCCGCCGTCAGCTGCCCGCGGTCGACACCGAGCACGCCGGCGCGCAGCATCTCCGCGATGAACGGCGCCTCGTTGCAGGCGAGCGCGAGGCCGGCGGCCAGCACCGCCGGCAGCTTGATGCCGATATGCGGCAGCGCGTCGTAGGCGAACACCATCTGAAGGATCAGCGGCGTGCCGCGGAAGATCACGGTATAGGCCCTGGCGATCGCCGCCAGGGGCCAGAAGCGGGAGAGCTGCATGCCGGCGAGGATCAATCCCAGGATCAATCCGCCGCCGAGCCCGAGGGCAGTCACCTCGAGGGTGAGCTCGATGCCCGCGAGCAGATACGGCATGCTCAGGTAGTGGAGGAACAGCGACATCAGTCGGCCGTGAGAATTTCCGGCTCCATGAAGTTGTTCACATCGAGCCCATGCTTCTTCAGAAGCTCCATGTGCGTGCCGGCCTTCTGCACCTCGATCAGCGCGGCGAGCACGGCGTCGCGGAATTTCGGCTTGTTCTTGGGCACGGCGATGCCGACGGAATACGGGATCGTCACCGCGATCGCCTTCTCCAGCTTGTCCGGATAGGCTTTTACGGCGCTGTCGACGGTGTTGACGTCGTTGATGTAGGTGTCGGCGCGGCCGGCAAGGATCGCCTGAATGCAGTTGGCGTTGTTGTCATAGAGCTGGATGGTCGGTTCGGGCTTGCCGGCTTTCTTGCACTCCGGGATCAACGCCTGGATCAGGGGCACCTCGACATAGCCGGTGTTTTCGGCAGCAGCGGCGCCGCACAGCGACATGTTGATGCCGTTGATGCCTTTCGGATTGCCTTTGGCGACCAGCACGCCGTCGAACACCTTCGAGTAGGTGATGAAGTCGGCGGCCTTGGCGCGCTCCTTGGTGGCGTAGATGTCGGAGATCACGATGTCGGCCTGTCCCGCGGCGAGCGTGGTCAGGAGCGCCGCGAACGTCACCGCCTTGTAGGTCAGCTTGAAGCCGAGACATTCGCCGATGGCTTCGCCGAGATCGATGTCGAAGCCGATATACTTGCTGGGATCCTTGGGATCGATCGTCTCATAGCCCGGCGTGTGCGGGTTGATGGCGTTGACGAGCGTCTTGCCCTTCCAGTCCGGATACTTTTCCTGAAGCGCGGCGCAGGCGGCGGGCGCTGCGGCCTGCGCGCTCAGCGGCGCGGCGACGACGAGGCCGAAAGCAATGGCGGCGCCGAGCATGAGCTTGCGCCGTGGCAATGATGCGCGCGCCAATCCCCGCCGCGCCTGGGGCCCAACCGATTTCTCCATCTCGCCAATTCCTCCGAAATGTCATGGCGCCTGCCATGGTCCAGTGATCGGGGCGGAAGGGTGCGGGAGTGCGCCGCGAAAAGCTTGTCCGCGGACGTACAAAAAATTGGATCGAGTGCGCCCGGCGTTTGGGCAAACGGCTGCACAAAAACTGTTCGCAGGCCGCGAAACGGTGCGGGGGCGGGATTTTCGAATTCGGGAGAACCAAATGATCCCGGCTGACGCAGCGAACTGTCCGGTCAGAGAATCATTTGGTGAGGTAATTTGACAGAGATGTGACATTTGCCGATGAAGATGCGGCCCCGGACAGAGGCATCTACGGTCGGCATCCGCAGCAAATCCACCGGCCCTCCACAGCCTGTCCGCAGCATATCCACAGGCTCACTATGCCGGATTCGTGAGCCCGTGCGAGGTACTTGCTGCGCACAAGCCCACAGGCCGCACAACTCAGCCGCCAGTCTGGTCGAACACCGCGCGACAGGCCTCGCTGGGGCTGGACCGGTTGCGCTGCAAGCAGGCCGTGATGGCGGGACGTTGGGGATCTCGCCGGCGCAGAGGCGGTAAACGTCAGGGGTGCAGGCCCGTCGCTGCTCTGTCCTGCCCTGCCCGCCCGGCCGACTTTGGTGCGAAGAGCCAGGAGAAATAAGCCAGTGGGAATGTGATCTCTTTCACACCAACGATGCCGTGGCGGCACGTAGGAATCGCGCGGGACTTTTTCAGGAACCGCTAACCAATCGGGTCCCGATCGCCGGATCGTTAAAATGCGAGCGATCGGGTCAATCCGAAGACAAGCCGGCTTTGCGACATTGCCTCATCCGCGTTCCGGAGGGTGTGATGAGCGAAGCCGAATTCAACTTGCTGCTGGATGCCGTCCGGGACGTCATGGTCCTTGAAGATCTGGCTCCCGCGCCGGAGGAGGAATTCGTGCCCCGCTCGTGGAGTTTCGACGCGACGTCCAGGACGACTCCCAAGGCCGCCAATGACAACGAGGGCGCTTGGCCCCTCCTGCCCTTTCCCGACGGCTGGTATGCGGCCTGCTGAGGGCGCTTTTGCCTGACCGGATGCGGCCCCCTCGCGGGCGCTTTGGCATTATCGAGCTCTCGGGCCGGGCGCGACCACGATCAACTCTTGACGCGTTCCTCGCCATCCTGCGGCGCCCGGTCGGGTGCAGCCGGCGGAAAGATGCTGTCATAGATCGCGCGCGCCTCGGCAATGAGGCGGGCCCGCTCCAGCTCGGATTTTGGAACAAAACGGACGATTTCGCCCACGTGCTCTCGAGCTCCAGGGTTTTGGATGCGTCTCTTCGCAGATGCGAAGTCTATGCCACAGGGCCTGAATCGCAGCCCCGGGCAAACCCGGTGGCCAAGGCGCGGCAAGCCTCATCCGCGCGTTTGGCGGAACTCGCGGTGATGACAGTTTGCGTTGGGAAATCAGAAGGTTGCGATGGAGGCCACGACCAGAATTGAACTGGTGTACACGGTTTTGCAGACCGTTGCGTAACCACTCCGCCACGTGGCCCCGTAAGGGCGGACCAATATAGGGGATGAAGCATTTAGGCAACCGCCTTCGTCCGACTGTGGGAACGACGGCGCTCTCCCGATGTGGATCGAAGTCAGGCGCGTTTGCGACGCCGGAAGTCGCGCCGGTGGCCCTTCGGGGCAGGTTTGGGCGCCAATTCCGGCATCTCCGCCTGCACCTCGCGGTATCGGGTCAACAACCGCTCAAAACTCGCATGCAGCGTGTCGGCGATGTCAGGGCGCCGCTCGAGCCCGGCGAGGATCGTCGCCGCGGCCTCGATGGTCGAGAGCCCGTCGCTGCGCGGCTCGCGACGCAGACGTCCGTAACGCGAGGGGTGCGCCGGATTGAGGATCACGCGCTGGCACTTGAGCATCCACGGATTGCGCCACCATAGCGCCTTGGCTTGGCTCCAGGTGCCGTCGAGCAGCACCACGCCTTCGAGCTTGCCGAGGATCGCGCGCTGGTTCTCCGCGACCTCGCCCTTGCGGTTGAGCGCGACAATCTCACCTTCGGCCTCGAGATCGGCCGCGCGCGCCGAGCCGAGGTAGAGCACGGCCCAGTGCGAGGCATTCTCGACCGGCCGTCCAAGCGCCTTGGACAGGCTCGGCCAGGACAGGCCGACCCGCACCGTGGCATCGGCGAAATGCTTCGCCAGCAACCGCGCGGTGCCGAGCGCCCTGTCCTGCTCCTGCGGATGCTGGAGGATCAGGAGCGACAGCCGGTTTTCGATCGGCGTGACGCTGTCGCAGATGCACAGCGGCATCGGCTTCTGGCAGTGCGGGCATTCGGGAATGGGATCGGCAACGGCCGTATCTGCTGGGTTCGACATGGGCGCGCTATACGCTTCGCGCGGCGCTTCAACAACCTATTCCGCCGGTACAGCCAGCGGACGCGGCTCGGAACGGCGCCGCAGGCGGTCGATCAGAAGATAGATCACGGGCGTGGTGTAGAGCGTCAGGATCTGCGAGACGAACAGGCCGCCGATGATGGTGATGCCGAGCGGGCGGCGCAGCTCCGTGCCGGGACCGGTCGCCACTACGAGCGGAATGCCGGCGAACAGCGCCGCCATGGTCGTCATCAGGATCGGACGGAAGCGCGCCTGGCAGGCCTCGAAGATCGCTTCTGCCGAGGACAGGCCGCGCCGGCGTTCGGCGTCGAGCGCGAAGTCGACCATCATGATGCCGTTCTTCTTGACGATGCCGATGAGCAGGATGATGCCGACGAAGGCGATCACCGTCAGCGGCGTGTTGGTGATCTGCAGGGCGAGCAGTGCGCCGAGCCCGGCCGAGGGCAGTGTCGAGATGATCGTGAGCGGATGGGCAAGGCTCTCGTAGAGCACCCCCAGCACGATATACATCGCGACCAGCGCGCCGAGGATCAGGAGCGGCTGACGGCCGCTGGTCCTGGCGAAGTCTCCGGCATTGCCGTCGAAGCTGCCGCGAATGCCCTCTGGCATGTGCAATTCCTCGACCGCGCGCTGGATGTTCTGCGTCGCGGTCTGCAGCGGCACGTCCGGCAGCAGGTTGAACGATACCGTGGTCGAAGGGAACGACTGCGAGTGATAGACCGCCAGCGCGGCGAGCCCGCGCGTCGCATGCACCACGGCCGAGAGCGGCACCTGGGCGTCGCCCGAGCCGGCGACATAGATGCGGTCGAGGTTGGAGGGATCGACCTGGAATTTCGGGTCGATCTCCAGCACGATCATGTACTGGTTGCGCTGGGTATAGATGATCGAGATCTGCCGTTGCGCGAACGCATTGTTGAGCGCGTTGTCGATGTCCTGAACCCTGACGCCGAGCGCCGAGGCTTTCTGGCGGTCGATGGAAAGCGTGAGCTGAAGCCCGCCGGGGTCGCGATCGCTGGAGATGTCGGTGATGCCCTCCACGCTCTCCATGCGCTTGGCCACGATCGGCGCCCATTTCTGCAGCAGGCCGAGATCGGTGCTGGTCAGCGTGTACTGGTAATCGGAATCGCTCTGTCGCCCGCCGGCACGGACGTCCTGGGCGGCGAACATGAAAAGCCGGATGCCGGGCACGGGGTATAACGCGCGCCTGAGGCGGTCGATCACGACCTGCGTCGAGACGTGGTCGCGCTCCTCAGGCGGCTTCAGGCTGATGTACATGATGCCGCGGTTCGAGGTCGCTCCCCCCGGTCCGCCTCCGGCGCCGACGGACGAGCCGATGCCGGCTACGGCCGGATCCTGCATCACGATGTCGGCCAGCCGCTGCTGCAGGCCGAGCATCGACTGGAACGAGATGTCGGCCGAGGCGCGCGTCGCGCCAATGATGAAACCGGAATCGTCCGTCGGGAAGTAACCCTTGGGGACCTTGATGTAGAGTGTCACCGTGAGCGCGATGGTGGCGAAGAACACCAGCAGCGTCAGCAGCGGAAATTCCAGCACGGTGCGCAAGGTGCGGGCGTAGAAGGCGACGAGGCGCGACAGCGAGCCTTCGACGACGCGGTCGAACAGGGTCGCGGTGCCGGACGTGGTCTGCCGGATGTAATGGGCGCAGATCATCGGCGTGACCGTGAGCGACACCAGCGTCGAGACCAGGATGGCGAAGGTCAGCGTCAGCGAGAACTCGCGCAACAGCCGGCCGACGATGCCGTCCATGAAGATCAGCGGCGTGAATGCCGCGATCAGCGACAGGCTGATCGAGACCACCGTGAAGCCGATCTGCTTCGCGCCCTCCTGCGCCGCCCGGAACGGCCGCATGCCATGCTCGAGGTTGCGGTACATGTTCTCGATCATGACGATGGCGTCGTCGACCACGAAGCCGACGGAAATCGCCAGCGCCATCAGCGACAGATTGTCGATCGAGAAGCCCGCGACCCACATGCCGGCGCAGGTGCCGGCCAGCGCCAGCGGCACCGAGATGCCGGCCGCGATCGTCGGGGTCAGCCGTCGCAGGAACACGAACACCACGGCCATCACCAGGAACGCGGTCGCCAGCAGGGTCCACTGCATGTCCAGCACGCTGGCGCGGATCGTGCCGGTGCGGTCGACCAAAGTGGAGACCTCGACGCCGGCCGGTATCCACTGCTTCAGCGCCGGGATCAGCGCCTTCACCCTGTCGACGGTGTCGATGACGTTGGCATCGCCCTGCTTGGTGATCTGGATCAGCACCGCCGGCTGCTTGTTGAACCAGGCGATCGAGCGGGCGTTGCGGACGGAATCCTCGATGTCGGCGACGTCCGAGAGCCGCACGAAATTGCCGTTCGAGCTCTTGATGATGATGTCGCGGAACTCTTTCGCGGTGCGCATCTGCCGATTGAGCGCCAGCGTCTCGCTCTGACGCTCGCCTTCGAAAATGCCGACCGGTCCAAGCGGGTTGGCGTTGATGATCGCGGTCCGGACGTCGTCGGTGGCGATACCGGCGTTCGACAGCGCCACGGGGTTGAGCTGCACCCGCACGGCCGGCTGGTCGGCACCGGACACGGTGACGTCACCGACGCCCGGCACCTGCGAGATGCGCTGCGCCAGCACGGTGTCGGCGACGTCGTAGATCGCGCTTGCCGACAGCGTCTTCGAGGTCAGCGCCAGCACGAAAACCGGCGCGCCGGCCGTGTTCGCCTTGCGGAAGCGCGGCAGCGTCGGCAGGTCGCTCGGCAGGTCGACCATCGCGGCATTGATCGCCGCCTGCACGTCGCGTGCGGCCTTGTCGATGTTGCGGCCGATGTCGAACTGGAGCTGGATGCTGGTCGTGCCGAGGGTCGAAGTCGAGGTGATCTGGTTGATACCGGCGATCTCGCCCAGCCGCCGCTCCAGTGGCGATGCCACCGTGGCCGCCATCACGGACGGATCGGCGCCGGGCCGGCTGGCCGAGACGAAAATGGCAGGAAAATCGACGTTCGGGACCGAGGCGACGGGCAGGAAATGGTAGGCGACGACACCCAGCAGGAACAACCCGATCGACAGCAGCGTGGTCGCGACCGGCCGGCGGATGAAGGGCTCCGAGATCGACGCCATCACTGCATCCCCTCGGTCGCGCCGGCGACCGGCGGTCCGCCGGATTCGGCGGGCGGCAGCGCCTGCTCGAGGCGGCGGTTGATGCGGTCGAGCGCGAGATAGATCACGGGGGTGGTGTAGAGCGTCAGGAGCTGGCTCAGCAGCAGGCCGCCGATGATGGAGACGCCGAGCGGGAAGCGCAGCTCGGCGCCGGTGCCGCTCTCGATCGCGAGCGGCAGCGCGCCGAACAGCGCCGCCAGCGTCGTCATCATGATGGGACGAAAGCGCAAGAGACACGCCTGCACGATCGCCTCGTTCGGCGACATGCCCTGCCGGCGCTCGGCCTCCAGCGCGAAGTCGATCATCATGATCGCGTTCTTCTTGACGATGCCCATCAGGAGGATGATGCCGATCAGGCCGATCACCGAGAGATCCTGACCGCACAGCATCAGCGCCAGGATCGCACCGACGCCGGCCGAGGGCAGCGTCGAGAGGATCGTGATCGGATGGATGTAGCTCTCATAGAGCACGCCCAGCACGATGTAGATGGTGATCACGGCAGCAAGCAGCAGCCAGGGCTGTCCGGCGAGCGCCTTGGCGAATTCGGCGGCATCGCCGGCATAGACGCCGACGATGCTGTTGGGCATGCCGATACGGGTCTCGATCGTCTTCACCGCCTCGACGGCATCGCCGAGCGCCGCGCCCGGCGCGAGGTTGAAGCTGAGCGACACGGACGGGAACTGCGCCTGGTGCGAGATCGCGAGCGGCGCCGTTGTCCGCTTCAGCGTCGCCACGGCCGACAGCGGCACCTGCGCGTTGGGCGCGCCGACGGTGGTGCTGGCGGCGCCGGGCAGATAGAGCTTTGACAGGATCGAGGGATCACGCTGGTACATCGGCAGCGCCTCCAGCACCACGCGGTACTGGTTGGCCTGCCCGTAAATGGTCGAGATCTGTCGCTGGGCGAAGGCGTCGTTGAGCGTGTCGGTGATGGCCTGAAGGCTGACGCCGAGCTGGCCGGCCCGCGTGCGATCGACATCGAGCTGGGCCCGCAGGCCGCCTTCCTGCGCCTCGGAGGAGACGTCCCGGAACAACGGATCGCGCCGCATCTCCGCAACCAGCTTGCGCGCCCATTCCGAGACCAGCGTCGCATCGGTGCCGGTCAGTGTGTACTGGTATTGCGAGCGGCTCGACTGGGTCGAGATCTGCACGTCCTGCACCGGCTGGAAATAGATGGTCATGCCGGGGATGCCTGATACCCGCTCCTTCAGCCGGGCCACGACGCCCGTGATGTCGTCACGCCGCTCGCCGCGCGGCTTCAGGCTCATGACGAGCCGGCCGACATTGGTGGTCGGGTTGACCGAGCCCGCGCCGATCACCGAGACCACGCCGACCACGTCGGGGTCGGCCCTGATGGCGTCGGCCGCCTCGGCCTGCCGTCTCTTCATCTCCGCAAACGACACGTCGGGCCCGGCCTCCGTCACCGCCGTGATCGAGGCGGTGTCCTGCAGCGGGAGGAACCCCTTGGGCGCGACGACATAGAGCACGAGGGTCGCAATCAGCGTGGCGAAGGTTACGACCAGCGTGGCCCGCTGGCGTTCCAGGACCCACAAAAGCGATCTGTGATAGCCATCGACCGTGCGATCGATGAAGCGGCTGATCGCGGCCAAGCCTGGCACCGCCAGCTCCTCATGGGCGTGCTTGAGCAGGCGCGAGCACATCATCGGCGTCAGCGTCAGCGAGACCACAGCCGACGTCACGACCGCGATCGTCAAGGTCAGCGCGAATTCCCGGAACATGCGCCCGACGAGACCCGACATGAACAGCAGCGGAATGAAGACCGCGATCAGCGACACCGTCAGCGAGATCACGGTGAAGCCGATCTCGCTGGCGCCCTTCAGCGAAGCCTCCATTGCGCTGTCACCGTTCTCCATGTGGCGGACGATGTTCTCGATCATGACGATGGCGTCGTCGACGACGAAGCCGGTGCCGATCGTGAGCGCCATCAGCGAGAGATTGTCGAGGCTGAAGCCGGCAAAATACATGATGCCGAAGCTCGTGATCAGCGACAGCGGCAGCGCGACGCCGGCAATCAGCGTGGCGCGCAGCGAGCGCAGGAACAGCAACACCACCAGCGTCACCAGCACGACGGCAAGGATCAACGTAAACTGCACGTCGCGCACCGAGGCGCGGATGGTGACGGTGCGGTCGGAGACGATGGTGAGGTTGACGCCGGCCGGGATCGCGCGCTGCACTTTCGGGATTTCCGCGCGGATCTGGCTGACGACGTCGATGACGTTGGCGCCGGGCTGGCGCTGGATGTCGATGATGACGGCCGGCGTGCCCTGGTACCAGCCGCCGGTGCGGTCGTTCTCGAGGCCGTCGACGATCTGGGCGACGTCGCCGATGGTGACGGGCGAGCCGTTGCGATAGGCGATGATGACCGGCCTGTAGGCGTCGGCGGCGGCGATCTGGTCGTTGGCTGCGATGATGTAGGATTGCTGCGCGCCGTCGAGCGAGCCTTTCGGCCCCGAGACATTGGCATTGGCGATCGCAGTACGCAGATCTTCCATGGCGATGCCGTAGGCCGCAAGACGCGCGAGATCGGCCTGGATGCGCACGGCTGGCTT
>NZ_JACEGD010000002.1 GCF_016031635.1 Bradyrhizobium diversitatis | reverse complement strand
CCGCCGCATCGAGCATCTGCTCGGCCAGGAGCTTCTTCAGCTTCGCATTCTCGTCCTCGAGCGCCTTGAGCCGCCTGGCCTCGGAGACATCCATGCCGCCAAACTTGGCCTTCCAATTGTAGAACGTCGCCTCGGAGATCCCGTGCTTGCGGGCCAGATCGGCCGTTTTGGCTCCGGCCTCGTGCTCCTTCAGCACCGCGATGATCTGCTCTTCCGTAAAACGCTTCCGCTTCATCTGTCCGTCCTTCGTCAGGGCAGACTCTAAATCCTTCTGGAGGAAATTCTTAGGGGCAGGTCAGCTTGCTTTTTCATGAACGTCTCGGCTCGCTGCCGATAGCACATTGCGAATCGCGTGGACGCTGACTTCAACAGGCCACCAGTTTCGCACCAGAAACAACCCGCAAAAGCGTAGGGAACGTGGTCGAATTCCGCGAAAAGCGCAGGAAATTCGCTGGCTCCATCCGCCTATGATCAGGTTGTCGAATGGCTGATTGAGCGCTAACCGAATTCGAACCTAGTTTGGCAGCGCGGGAAATCACGGGCAAGTCGTGACCGATCGAGGCTGTTTTCCCACGGAAGAGCCGCAGCGCGGTCCAGCCCCACTGCGGCCATCCCGGACTAACTAAAAATTGGTGCTCAAATCTCTCCGGTGTTCTCACAGTAGAACACCCCGTTCCGAAAATGGATTCCGTATAACTACCGCAACTCGACGTCACACAATTGTAACTTTCGCCCTAAGATGACACGGATCGCTCTCCAGCCCCAATGCTCCCGGCTGCCGATTCAATCGCGGATCAGAGCGCCGGGAGTGCTAGGCCGCGCAGGCTTGGTGCAGATCTTAACCGGCCCGGACATTTCCGTCCGACGTTGAGCTTTTCTTGAGTTCCTCGACATTGAGTATCCCCAATGATTTAAGCCGGGAGCCGGAACGTGTTCATTTCGATACCCCAAGCTGTTGCTGGCCCCGAGCCGGCGATGCCCCCCGCCGAATCTACCCTCCTTTGTTTAGCAAATCCTCGCCCGCCCACGATCATCTTCGCAGCAACACGCTGGCGCCTGACATTTGAAAAATCTCATTTTCATTCACTATCGCAGCAGTCAACATGAACGGACTCGCCATCGCAGATCGAGACTTTCATGAGCGGTTCAAAAGCAAAAGTGATTTGTAGCTTTGTGGTGATTCTTGTCGGGTCACGGCGCTTGCCGAGTGAAGCTGCCGCTGAAGGGCGATCTAGATCTGGCGAGCCACTTAAAATCACAGAGGAGCTTCGATCGGGTCTTCGACTGGAGGATGCGAACGCCGCACACGCGATCCCTGCGACCTGTCCGTAGCGCAAGACCGAAATTTACGCTAGCTTCTGAAGGCTTTGCTGTGATGCGTACCCGAATGCGATTGCCTCGGGGTCAAAAGGCGATCATCCGACCGCTTGATCCTTCCCACCCTCAAAGTTGGGACAATCCCGATAATGAGGAACTTTGGCTTGAGCTGGCGCGTGCCATCGGACGGCAGCTTGCGCGGGATGAAAAAGGCGGTTTGGAGCAGCGGATAGGGGAACGGGATGGCGATAGCGTCACCAAACAAGAGGGCCGTGATATACGCCCGCTATTCGAGCGACATGCAAAAAGTGACCTCGATTGACGGTCAGCTATTACTCTGCCGGAAGGTCGCCGCACGCAATGACCTAGATGTCGTCGGTGAATTTGTCGACGCTGCAAAGTCTGGTCTTACGGAGGATACCCGCGATGGCTATCAGCGATTGCTCAATGGTGTGCGGAAGCAAGACTTTGACGTGATCATCGTCGAGCATTTCGACCGCCTGTCGCGCGATCCCGCCACCATCCAGCGTCTCAAGCAGGTGTTTGAGTTCAACCGCGTTGAGCTGATGGATCAGAAAGGCGTTTATGCCACCGCAACTGACATCAGCATCGCAAGTCTCTACAATACGATCTACAAGCCGCAGCTTGCTGACAAGGTTCGGCGTGGGCATGATAACGCCGTCAACAATGGAAGAATTCCTGGCTCGTACGCCTATGGTTATCGGCCAAGGCCGGGCGTGCCTGGCGAGCGGATGATCGATGAGAGCGAAGCAAAGATCGTGCGCCGTATCTTCATCGAGTATACGGCAGGCCGTTCAACGCGAGATATCGCCGCCGATCTTACCCGCGAAGGCGTAGCCTCGCCTGGGGCTACCCGTCACAAGAACAAGGCTGGTCGCACCACCTGGAATCATCAGTGCATCACTGGCGGTCGCCATGGTCGCGGCATTATCGGCAATGAGCTGTATATCGGCGAGATACATTGGAATGTTCGCTCAACAATTCTCAATCCGGAAACGCAGAAGAAGCAGAAGCGCCGCAATCCCGAAGAACGCCACATCATCGTAAAAAACGCCGAGCTGCGGATTATTCCGCAAGCGCTCTGGGATAGCGCGCAGAAGGTTCGCAATGAACGCGCTATCCATATGTTCGGGCCGTCCGGCAAGCCGCGGCGCCGACCTGTGGTCCCGCGCAACAACGAGCACCCGCTTGCGGGAGTCCTTCGGTGCGGTGTCTGCAACGGCCGTATGCGAATCGCTCAATCCTCCCGGAATGGAGGGCCGCGTGCCGCATGCGCCAACGCGCATCAGCGAGGCACCTGCGAGCATACCCGCAGCTTTGATATGGACGTTCTACTGAAGGATGTTGCCGAAAAAATGGAAGTAAGATTGCTTTCACCGAAAGCCATTGAAGAGGCGATGCGTGCCTGGAAGGAGGAGCGAAAGAAGGATCAGCGAAAGGACAGCGAATGCTCTAACCTGGAGCGTCGGCGCCGTGTGCTGAATGCCGAGATCGAACGCTTGTCATATGCGATCGCAAACAGCCGTCGCAAGCCGGATGAGTTGATCAAGCGGTTAGATGAATGCGACGTGGAACGGGAAACTGTCGAGGAACGCTTGCGCTTGCTCGGCAATGGCGTCGAAAACGTGATCCCGTTCGACCACCCGAAGTTCGGTGACCGATACCGTTCGGAAGCTAAGAGACTGGTCACCGGGCTCAAGATAAATCCGAAGGCGATTGAAACTCGCATCGCTTTCCGTAACTTGGTCGACTGCATTATAGTGCATCCCGTGCGCAAGCGGATGCCCTACGAATATACACCGTATCTGAACGCCGCTGCCCTTTTCAGCATGAAACTCTTCTCAGAAGATGGTGAGAAATCACGAACGATCAGCACTGCCTATCACGACAACGTCCAGTCCGGGAAGTCCGTGTCCTCGTAATAGACGCGGACCTGCATGTGGTGGCGGCCGTCGCGGATCTCGCCGTCCAGATGGGCAGTCACGTCGTGAGCCTCTTCGCTTGTCGCTGCCGGCCCGTTTTGCGCAAAAACCGCGGTCCGCGCAAGCGCGTTACGACACAACCGGCGCGGTCTGCCCCAGCCTCACCTCGACGATCTCTGGCGGCACCCCGACGCGGAGCGGCATGATGCTGCAACCGAGGCCACCGGAGATGATGACGTCGCATTTCAGCCTGACATGACCATAGGCGAGGCGGACGCCGTCCTGCGGCGGCACCGCGGGGGACCAGCCGAGCAGACGGACCTGGCCGCCATGGGTGTGGCCGGACAGTTGCAGCGCGACACGCGACGGCACGCGCGGCGCGATGTTGGGCTCATGCGCGAGCAGAATGACGGGCGCATCGTCCGTGACCTTGGCGAGCGTCGCGCTGAGATCGTCGGCGCCGAACCGCGCCATGCCGCGAAACCGGCGCGCCGGCAGGAACGCGAGTTGATCGCCGAGGCCGGCGAGCCAGAACGGGCGGCCGTCCTTGGTGAGGCGCACGACGTCGTTCTCGTAGACGGGGATGCCGGCCGCTTCCAGCGCGCGGTGCGCGACGGTCACTCCCTGCCCGGCTCGCTGCACGAGCCTGTCATCCCAATAGTCGTGGTTGCCCATGACGGCGTGGACGCCAAGCGGCGCCTTGAGGCCGGCCAGCACGCGTGCCCATTCGCTGCACGGAATGATGCGCGTGACCTGATGCAGGCCGGCGACATAGTCGCCGAGCAGCACGATGAGGTCGGCCTTCAGCGCGTTGGTGCGGTCGACGATGGCCGCGACCCGGTCAAGCGGCATCCAGGGATCGCAGGCATGGAGATCGGCGATGACGGCGATCTTGAGCGGAAGATCCGCCGGCCACTGCTGTGGCATCGGATGATAGGGGGTGACGCGGAGCCGCAGCATCGGCTCGACGCCGACGCCATAGGCGGCCGTCGAGACGCCGAGGGCGGACAGACCACCGATGGAACGGATGAGATGACGGCGCGTGATCATGGAAGCCCGATGATGATGCGGCGTCTTGATGATATCCGATTGGAGCGGAATTGGGGTGCGTTCGTGCAGATCGTCTGCACGAGGTTAACGGAAATTCATCAAAGCCGGAACGGCGCGGTTCAGCAGATCACTCGTCGTTGTCATCCGTGCCGAACAGGCCGAACTGCGCCGCGGCATCGCGCGAGGGCTCGGCGATGCCGAGATGGCGGAAGGCGTGCGAGGTGAGCAGGCGGCCGCGCGGCGTGCGCTGCAGATAGCCGCACTGGATCAGATAAGGCTCGATGATGTCCTCGATGGCATCGCGCGGCTCCGACAAGGCCGCAGCCATCGTCTCGACACCGACCGGGCCGCCACCATAGTTGAGCGCGATGGTCGAGAGATAGCGGCGGTCCATCGCGTCGAGACCGGCGGCGTCGACCTCGAGCGCGCTCAACGCGTGGTCGGCGATCTTGCGGTCGATCGTGGCGGCATCCGCCGCCGAGGCGAAATCGCGGACGCGCCGCAGTAGCCGGCCGGCGATGCGGGGCGTGCCGCGGGCGCGGCGCGCGATCTCGTTGGCGCCATCAGCGCTCATGCCGACATTAAGTACGCGCGCGCCACGGCTGACGATGCTCTCCAATTCCTCGATCGTGTAGAAATTGAGCCGGACCGGAATGCCGAAGCGATCGCGCAGGGGATTGGTGAGCAGGCCCGCCCGCGTGGTGGCGCCGACCAGGGTGAATTTCGACAGCTCGATCTTCACCGAGCGCGCCGCCGGGCCTTCGCCGATGATGAGGTCGAGCTGAAAATCCTCCATCGCGGGATAGAGCACCTCTTCCACCGCCGGACTGAGGCGATGGATCTCGTCGATGAAGAGTACGTCGCGCTCTTCGAGATTGGTGAGGAGGGCGGCGAGATCGCCGGCCTTGGCGATGACCGGCCCCGAGGTGGCGCGAAAGCCGACGCCGAGCTCCTTGGCCACGATCTGCGCCAGCGTGGTCTTGCCGAGGCCGGGTGGGCCGACGAACAGCACGTGATCCAGCGCCTCGCCACGCTTGCGCGCCGCCTCGATGAAGATCGACAGATTCTTGCGCGCCTGCTGCTGGCCGACGAAGTCCGACAGCGATTGCGGGCGCAGCGCGGTATCGCCGACATCGTCGCTGCGGCGCTCGGGCGAGACCATGCGCGGAGGAGTAGTCATGCTCGGGCTCTGTGGGCCATTCTGCCCACGAAAAGGGACAGCTGCACAAGAACAAACAAGACAGCGCTTTGTAGCAGGAGTTCAGACCATATGTATTGATCGATCTGTCCGATAAACACCAAAGCGAGAACGAGGTACGAGGCCGGAGCGATCAGCAAGACGTTCCACCATGTTACGTGGCCGCGAAATAGTATGATCGCAGCGACAAGAACACCGGCGATCAGGCCCGGCAAAGACCACATTTTGAAACCAATGAGCGCAACATACGGCGCATCGCGCGAGATCGAAAAACAACGGATGACGCGGGTCAGCAGACACCCCGACGCCGAGAATGCAGCCGTGGCAAGAATGCCGATTAGCACTGTCCCCGCGAACACGACACCAAAGAAATATATCGCACGCTGTATGTTCGGGAGCTTTGGACCCTCCGCGCGATCGAGGCCGTGATCGGAATTCACTTCGCGAGCTCCTTCAGGCCGAGACGGATGAGCTGCGCCGTCTCGGCGCCCTCACCGGCGCTGCGCGAGGCCGAGGCAATCGCAGCGGCCGCCTGCGGCTGGCCGTAGCCGAGATTGACCAGCGCGGAGATCGCATCCGCCACGGGCCGCGGCGCGCGCTGGTCGTCGACGGCGCCGGCAAGATGCACCACGGCCGGATCGACATTGGCGAACGCCGGCGCCTTGTCCTTCAACTCGGTGACGATGCGCTCGGCGACCTTGGGGCCAACGCCGGGCGTGCGTGCCACCGCGGCCTTGTCGCGCAGCGCAATCGCATTGGCGAGGTCGGCGGTCGAGAGCGTGCCGAGCACGGCGAGCGCCACCTTGGCGCCGACGCCCTGCACGGTCTGGAGCAGGCGAAACCATTCGCGCTCCTGGTCGGTGCGGAAGCCGAACAGCTTGATCTGGTCCTCGCGAACATAGGTCTCGATCGATAGCACCGCGGCTTCACCCGGCGAAGGCAGATGCTGCAAGGTGCGCGAGGAGCAATGCACCTGGTAGCCGACCCCGCCGACGTCGAGGATGACGAAATCCTCGCCGTAGGAATCGATCAGGCCCTTGAGCTTGCCGATCATGGCTGCGCACCCATCGCTTGAAGGACGCACGGCAACGACTCGCCGTTCCCTCCCCCCTTGTGGGGGAGGGTCAGGGAGGGGGGTGCCACACGGGGATTCTCTCGAAGGCGCGAGCACCGCGTGCGCCGCCCACCAACGACCGCGGCACCACCGCTGCGGCTACCCCTCTCCCCGGCCCTCCCCCACAAGGGGGGAGGGAGCGCACCGCCGATGCCGCTCATCTGTGCCTCGCGACGCGCATCATATCCCCACCACCTTCAGCCGCAGCGCGGTGCTCTGGCGATGATGGGCGTGGGTGATGGCTATGGCGAGCGCGTCGGCGGCGTCCGCGGACGGGGGCTCCGCTTTCGGCAGCAGGATCTTCAGCATCATCGCGATCTGTTGCTTGTCGGCGTGGCCGGCACCGACCACCGTCTTCTTGACCTGGTTCGGCGCGTATTCGGCGACAGAGATGCCGAACATTGCGGGCGCCAGCATGGCGACGCCGCGGGCCTGGCCGAGTTTCAGCGTGGCAACGCCGTCCTTGTTGACGAAGGTCTGTTCGACCGCCGCTTCCATCGGCTGGTGGCTAGAGAGAACGGAAGCAAGCCCTTCGTGGATCGCGAGCAGCCGGCCCGACAAGGGCAGATCATCCGGCGGTTCCACCGAGCCGCAGGCGATGTAGATCAGGCGATTGCCCTCAGCCTCGATGACGCCCCAGCCGGTGCGGCGCAGGCCGGGGTCGATGCCGATGATGCGGACGGGGCCACGAATCGGGAGCGCAGTCATGGGCCAGTGATAGCGGCTGGCCGCCGCGGGGGAAACAGAAACAGAACGGAAGTAACAGGGGAAAGGCGGTCTCGTGCCCCGGACGCGACGCAACGCAAAGTGGTGCGGCGCTGAACCGGGGCCCATTTTGCCAGCGATGCCCAGAGAACGATGGGTCCCGGCTCTGCGCAGCAGCGTTTCACGCTGCAGCGCGTCCGGGACAAGCGAGCCTAGCCGCCCATCTTCGCCATCAGCGCGTCCGATATCTCGAAATTGGCGTAGACCTGCTGCACGTCGTCATGCTCGTTGAGCAGGTCCATCAGCTTGAGCAGCTTCTCGCCGGTCTCGTCGTCGACCGCGACCGTGTTCTGCGGCTTCCAGATCAGCGCAGCCTTGCGCGGCTCGCCGAACTTGGCTTCCAGCGCCTTGGCGACGTCGCGATAGCCTTCGGTCGAGGCGTAGATCTCGTGGCCGTTCTCGCCCGAGACCACGTCGTCGGCGCCGGCTTCGATCGCGGCGTCCAGCACCGCATCGTCGGAGGCGACGCTGCGGTCGTATTCGATGATGCCGGTGCGGTCGAACATGAACGAGACTGAGCCGGTTTCGCCGAGATTGCCGCCGGACTTGGTGAAGAAGGAGCGGATGTCGGAGGCGGCCCGGTTGCGGTTGTCGGTCAGCGCCTCGACGATGACGGCGACGCCGCCGGGGCCGTAGCCCTCGTAGCGGATTTCGTCATAGTTCTCGCCGTCGCTGCCGAGCGCCTTCTTGATGGCGCGCTCGATGTTGTCCTTCGGCATGTTCTCCTGGCGCGCGGCGATCACGGCGGCACGCAGGCGTGGGTTCATGGCGGGGTCGGGCGTGCCGAGCTTGGCCGCGACGGTGATTTCCCGCGCCAGCTTGCCGAACAGTTTCGACTTCTGGGCATCCTGCCGCCCCTTGCGGTGCATGATGTTCTTGAATTGGGAATGTCCGGCCATGCGTGGTCTCGTTAAGGAATCGTGCGCCAAGGTGAGCGTGGGAAGCGCGGCCTTATAGGCCGCCAACCCACCGAAATGAAAGAGGCTCTACGACTTTAAGGTAACACCGTACTCGCCCGTGCCTAGAGGTCAGGCACCGTTAACCCTGATTTCATTCCGGGCTGCGAAAATAGCGCCCGACCGTTCTCCGACAAGAGAGGCCCGATGGCGTTCGGATTATTTCGGAAGCGTCTGCCGGACCCGGCTGCGCCTGCGACAGCCCTGGAGGCTCCGCAGCCGGCGGCCGATTCCGCGCGCGCCCCGGCCGCCGACAGTGATTCGGCCCGGGAAATCCTGGAACTGCTGGAACTCGAGCTCGGCGCCATGATCCGCCAGCTCGAACGCGCCGCCAATTCGGTGGCCGGAGGCGCCGAGGCGACCGCCGCGACGCTTGCCGCCATTCGCGACCGCACCGACGCCCTGACCGGTCGGACCAACGCGGCGCAGTCGACCGCCTCCACCTTCGCCCATGCCGCCGACAAGTTCACCCAGTCCGCGCAAGGAATCGGCGCGCAGGTCCGGAATGCGGGCAAGCTCGCCGACGAGGCCAGCGCCGCGGCGCAGGAAGCCCGCGCCAATGTCGAGCGCCTGCGCGAATCCTCCGCCGCCATCGGCAACGTCGTCAATCTGATCGCACAGATCGCGCGGCAGACGACGCTGCTCGCGCTCAACTCCACCATCGAGGCCGCACGCGCCGGTGATGCGGGCAGAGGCTTTGCGGTCGTCGCGACCGAGGTCAAGGCGCTCGCGGTGCAGACGCAAGGAGCGACGGAAGAGATCACAAGGAAGATCGACGCGCTCCAGCGCGACGCCGCCGGCTCTGCCGATGCCGTGCACCGCATTTCGCAGGCGATCGAGGCGATCCGCCCGGTGTTCGACACCGTCAACGGCGCGGTCGCCGAGCAGAACGCCACGACCAGCGAAGTTTCCGGAAATGCCGCCAGCGCGTCGGAGTTCATCATCTCGGTCGGCGAGAGCGCGGCCGAGATCGATGCCGCGACCAAGGCGGCCGAGACCCATGGCGAGAGCGTCGCCAGTGCCGGCAAGGCCGTCACCACTTTTGCTCAAAAGCTGAAATCGCGCTGCGCCGTGCTGCTCGGCCAGAGCGAGCACGACGACCGCCGCAAGACCGAGCGGCTGCCCTGCCATCTCAGATTCGAGACCACGCGCGGGGTGATGCCGGTCTATGAAATCGCGATGGACGGCGTTCTGATCGGCGGCGCGGATGCAGGCAGGCTCGCACCGCAAGCGCTGATCGAAGGCACACTCGAAGACATCGGCGCCTGCCGCCTGCGCGTCGTCGAGCAGTCCAAGGCCGGCGCCCGCGCGCAATTCGTTGGTGCCGGCGCCGCGCTCGGCGAGAAGGTCGAGGACAAGCTCTGGTCGATCCATGAGGAGAACACGGAGCTGGTCACCCGTGCCATGGAGGCGGGCAATGCGCTGACGAAGATATTCGAGCAGGCGGTTGCGCGCGGCGAGGTTAAGCTGGAGGACCTGTTCGACACGGACTATGTGGAAATTGCGGGCACCAATCCGCAGCAATTCCGCACGAGATATCTGGACTGGGCCGACCGGGCCCTGCCGCCGTTCCAGGAAGCTTTTCTGGCGAGGGAGCCGCGGATGGCGTTCTGCGCCATGGTCGACCGCAACGGCTTCCTGCCCGTGCACAACGAGATCTATTCGCATCCGCAGCGACCGGGCGACGTCGCCTGGAACACGGCCAACAGCCGCAACCGGCGGATGTTCAACGATCCGGCGGGGCTCGCCGCTGCGCGCAACCTGCGCTCGTACCTGGTCCAGAGCTATGCGCGCGACATGGGCAACGGCAACACGGTGATGATGCGCGAGATCGACGTCCCGATCCGCGTGCAGGGCCGTCACTGGGGCGGCTTCCGCACGGCCTACAAGCTGTAGTGCTCTCCCGAGTGCACTCTTGGGCAAGACACCGGCCGCGAATCATCCTCTAAGCCGAAACTGGAATGGGAGTGCCGCCGAGAGCCGATCAACGGCCCTGACTCGAGAGAGCCCGTACATGTCCCAGGCACAGCTTGCAGTATTGGACACCGGATCGAACCGGACGCTCGCCGAGCGGCTGATCGATCAGCTCGCCGACCGCATCGGCGGCCTTGGCGTGGAACTCGCCGACATCGCCGGCAACGTCCAGGAGGTCGCAAACCGCGTCGCGAACCAGTCGGAACGGTTCCACCACCTGCAGGAGACGGCCGAGACGATGGTGTCGGCCAACCACGACATCGCCAACGCATCGCAGGCCGTGCAAACGACGACGTCCGCGGCAGTCGGCGAGATCGCGCAATCGCGCAGCGCCGTCGACACCGCGGTCAGCCATATCTCCGAACTCGTCGCGGCCGTGGAGCGGATCGAGGCGCGCCTGTCCGCCGTCGGCTCGGCGCTGGCGCAGGTGGCGAAGGTCTCCGGCTCGATCGAGGCGATCGCGAAGCAGACCAATCTGCTCGCCCTCAACGCCACCATCGAGGCGGCGCGCGCCGGCAATGCCGGCCGCGGCTTCGCGGTGGTCGCGAGCGAGGTCAAGAACCTCGCGGAAGCCACCCGCCAGGCCACGCATGAGATCTCCGACACCGTGCGTGATCTCGACGGCCAGATCGAAGGCCTGATCGGCGAGAGCAGCGACGCTTCGCAGCGCGCCAAGACCGCCGGCGAAGGCGCGCAAGCGATCTCCGGCATCATCTCACGGGTGCAGCAGGGCTTCGCCTCCGTGGAGGCGGAGATCGGCAGCGTCACGCGCGCGGCGACCTCCAACCTCGGGCATTGCGACATCGTCATCAGCGAGCTCAACGAGCTCGCCAAGGGCGTCGACCTGTCCTCGCGCGACCTCAAGAACGCCGACGAGCGGGTGGCGAAGCTGCTCGACGCCTCCGAAGGCCTGATCGCGCTGATCGCCGACAGCGGCGTGGAGACGTCGGACGCGCCGCTGATCCGCGTCGTCGTCGACACCGCGAAGCGGATTTCGGCGGAGTTCGAAGCTGCGATCGACCGCGGCGAGATCACGCTCGACCAGCTGATGGACGAGAACTACCGCGAGATATCAGGCACCGATCCAAGACAATACCTCACCGACTACGTCGCGTTCACCGATCGCGTGCTGCCCGCGATCCAGGATCCGATCCAGAAATCCGATCCCCGCATCGTGTTCTGCGTCGCCTGGGCGAGGGGCGGCTATCTGCCGACCCACAATCCGAACTACCGGCTGCCGCAAGGCAAGGACCCGGTCTGGAACAACGCCAATTGCCGCAACCGCCGCCTGTTCACCGACCGCACGGTGAAGAAGGTCGCAGCCAACACGAAGCCGTTCCTGCTGCAGACCTACCGCCGCGACATGGGCGGCGGGCAGTTCGTGCTGATGAAGGACCTGTCCTCGCCGATCATGATCCGCGGCAGGCATTGGGGCGCCTTCCGGATGGGCTTTCGTCAGGGCTGACGGGCGCTCCTGCGGCCCTTGAATCAAAAACCTGAAAAACAACCCCATGCACAGTAGCCGGGGTGTGCGAAATCAATGGCTTGCGCCGGCAGGCCCTGACGCGCTTTGACTCGTCGGGCAAAACAGGGGTAGAATGCGACTATTCCGAAATCCTCCCCTTCCCTTCTCCCCTTGTGGGAGAAGGTGGCGCGAAGCGCCGGATGAGGGGTCTGTCTCCGCGGGTAGAACTGCTCGATAGTGACGAGGGTCATACGCGGATAGAGACCCCTCACCCCAACGCGTTCGCATCCACTGACGTCGCCGCCCTCTCCCACAAGGGGAGAGGGCACAACAATGCCGGTCGTGCTCGCGGCCGTCGCCGTTTTTCCCAATCGCACGAGTTTCGTCTTTGCATGATTTTGCGCGTTCGCACGATCATCTGCGGCGGTCGACATCGCACGCGACGAAAAGGGTCAAAACATGACGATTATCATATCAATTGGCCCAAAACCTTTGCAGCGATCGCCGCACAAATTCGTGAATGTCATGGCCTCACGCCTCGTTCGCGCAAATATGCATTGCCGGAAATTTCGACGCTTCATCGTTTCGCATCGGTATGATTATCGTCGCGCAAAATTCGTCGAATTGATCGCCGCAAGCGATCGCCGAGCAAAGGAATGCATATGGCAACTGTTCTCACCATCAATGGCGAAACGAAATCCTTCGACGCGCCACCTGACATGCCGCTGCTGTGGGTGCTGCGCGACATCCTCGGAATGACCGGCACCAAGTTCGGCTGCGGCATCGCGCAGTGCGGCGCCTGCACGGTGCATGTCGACGGCAAGGCGGTCCGCTCCTGCGTGCTGCCGGTGAGCGCGGTCGAGAACCGCGCCGTCACCACGATCGAAGCCGTCGGCAGCACGCCTGCGGGCGCGAAGGTGCAGAAGGCCTGGTTGGAGGCCGAAGTGATCCAGTGCGGCTACTGCCAGTCCGGCCAGATCATGTCCGCCGCAGCGCTGCTGGCGGCAACGCCGAACCCCGACGATTCCGACATCGACGCCGCCATGGCCGGCAACATCTGCCGCTGCGGCACCTATGTGCGCATCCGCGAGGCCATCAAGCAGGCCGCCAACGGCCGTCAGTCCTGAGGTTCGCCATGAACGCACATCACAGCATCTCCCGCCGCGCAGCTCTGACCGGCGGTCTCGCCGCCGGCTTCCTGCTCGCCTTCCATCTGCCGCTGCGCGCCGCCGTGAACGAGCCGGTGCAGCCGCGCGACACGACCGACGGCAAGTTCGCGCCCAATGCCTTCATCCGCATCGACGAGACCGGCCATACCGTGCTGATCATGCCGCAGGTCGAGATGGGCCAAGGCACCTATACCTCGATCTCCGCGGTGCTCGCCGAGGAGCTAGATGCCGACTGGAGCAAGGTCGAGGTCCAGCACGCCCCGCCTGACGACAAGCTCTACGGCAATCCGACCTTCGGCCTGCAAGTCACCGGCAATTCCAACTCGATCCGCGCCTGGTGGCTGCCGCTGCGCAAGGCCGGCGCCACCGCGCGCGCGATGCTGGTGCAGGCGGCGGCCGCAGAATGGGGCGTCGATCCGGCAAGCTGCACGGCCGCCAAGGGCGAGGTCGCGCATGCAGCGAGCGGCCGCAGGCTCGCGTACGGCACGCTGGCGCTCGCAGCCCAAGCTCAGACGCCGCCGAAGGACGCTGCGCTGAAGGACCCCAGGGACTTCGTCCTCATCGGCCAGCCCTTGAAGCGGCTCGACACGCCGGACAAGGTCAACGGCAAGGCCATCTACGGCATCGACGCCATCCTGCCCGGCATGAAGTTCGCGACCGTCGCCGCCTGCCCGGTGTTCGGCGGCAAGGTCGGCAAGGTCGACGACCGCGCCGCGGTGAAGCTTCCCGGCGTGCGCAAGGTTGTCGTGCTCGAGGACATGGTCGCCGTGATCGGCGATCACATGTGGGCGGCCAAGAAGGGGCTCGAAGCGCTCGAGATCGAGTGGGACGAAGGGCCGAACGCCGAGATCACCACCAAGGACGTCTGGGACGACCTGCGCAAGGCCAGCCGGAAGGACGGCGCAGTCGCCAAATCCGACGGCGACATCGCCAAGGCGCTCGCCGGCGGCGACAAGTTCGAGGCGGTCTACGAGCTGCCATTCCTGGCGCACGCCTCGATGGAGCCGATCAACGCCACGGTGCATGTGAAGCCCGACTCCTGCGAGATCTGGACCGGCACGCAGATCATGACGCGCGTGCAGTCGGAGGCGGCGAAGGCCGCGGGCCTGCCGATCGACAAGGTGATCGTCAACAATCACCTGCTCGGCGGCGGCTTCGGCCGCAAGCTCGAGCCCGACATGGTGGTCGCGGCGGTGAAGATCGCCAAGCAGGTCGACTATCCCGTGAAGGTGGTGTGGACCCGCGAGGAGGACATCCAGCACGACGTCTACCGCCCGGTCTATCGCGACGAGATCACGGCGTCGCTGGTCGACGGCAAGGTCGCGGGCTGGAAGTACAAGGTCGCCGGCTCCGCCGTGCTGGCGCGCTGGCTGCCGCCGGCGTTCCAGAAGGGCATCGACATCGACGCGATCGACGCCGCGGTGGATGCTCCCTACGACTTCGCCAACTTCCATGTCGAATATGTCCGCGCCGAGCCGCTGTCGGTGCCGACGGGTTTCTGGCGCGGCGTCGGCCCGAATAACAACGTGTTCGCGGTCGAATGCGCGATGGACGAGCTCGCGCGCAAGGCGGGCAAGGACCCGATCGCGTTCCGAAAGTCCATGCTGACGAAGAATCCGCGGATGCTGGCGGTGCTCGACCAGGTCGCGGAGAAATCCGGCTGGGGGCAACCCCTGCCGCCGCGCGTCGGCCGCGGCGTCTGCGTGCAGCCGTCATTCGCAAGCTTCATCGCGACGGTGGTGGAGGCGGAGATCGACGACATCGGCGAGATCACGCTCCGCCGCATCACCTCGGTGGTCGACACCGGCATCGCCGTCAACCCCGACACCGTGAAGGCGCAGATCGAGGGCGGGCTGATCTTCGGCCTGACCGCGGCGCTCTATGGCGAGATCACCATCGACAAGGGCCGCGTGCAGCAGTCGAACTTCCACGACTACCGCATGATGCGCATCAACGAGACGCCGAAGATCGAGGTCATCGTCGTCAAGAGCGGCGAAGCGCCCGGCGGCATCGGCGAAGCCGGCGTCAATGCCGGACCGCCGGCGCTGCGCAATGCGATTTACGCCGCGACCGGCGTGGCGCTGCGGCGCCTGCCGATCGACCGGAAACTGCTGGCTGCGGGGAAGAAGGCATGAGCGGCAAGATGCGTATCCTCACAAGCGTCGTCGCGATTGCCATCGTCGCGGCAGCGGTCGGCGTCTTCATCATCCGTGGGCCCGGCCCGCTCGACTTCGCCGGCGGCACGAAAGTGCCGCTGGCGGACTACCGCGCGGGCAAGCCGACCGGCGTGCCGGCGAAGCTGGAGAAAGCCGGCATCGTCGAGCGCGGCGAATATCTCACCAAGGCCGCCGACTGCATGGTCTGCCACACCAAGCCGGGCGAGAAGGAGTACTCCGGCGGGCTCGCTTTCAAGCTGCCGTTCGGCACGCTTTATTCCACCAACATCACGCCGGACAAGGACACCGGCATCGGCAATTACAGCGACCAGGATTTCCTGAACGCGGTCCAGCACGGCAAGCGCCGTGACGGCGCGCGGCTCTATCCGGCGATGCCCTACACGTCCTACACCTTCATGACCGACGAGGACGTGCTGGCGGTGAAGGCCTATCTGTTCAGCCTGCCGGCGGTGCGCGCCAAGGCGCCCGACAACACGCTGTCGTTCCCGTTCAACCAGCGCTGGGCGATGATGTTCTGGTCGGCCGTGTTCAATCCGGACACGCGCTTTGCGCCCGACACCTCGAAGAGCCCTGAGTGGAACAGAGGCGCGTATCTCGCCGAGGCGCTGGCGCATTGCGGCGAGTGCCACACGCCGCGCAATCTCGGCTTCGCGCTGGACAACCGCAGGAAGTTCGCCGGCGCCATCACGGCGGGCTGGCGCGCCTTCACATCTCCTCCGACAAGGCGACAGGTCTCGGCAACTGGAGCGACCAGGATCTGATCTCGTATCTGTCGCTCGGCCATGCGCCGGGTCATGGCTCGGCCTCGGGCCCGATGGGTGAGGCGGTCGACCACAGCTTGAGCAGGCTCGTCCCCGAAGACATCAGCAGCATCGTTGCTTACCTGCGCAGCGTGCCGCCGCAGCGCTCGCCCGACCTGCCCGCCACCACGGCGCCCGTCGCCCCCGCCTCGCACCGCGACGGCGTCACGGCGAACGCCCGCGGCAAGCAGGTGTTCGCGAGCGCCTGCGCCAGCTGCCACGGCTGGAGCGGCGAGAGCCCGGTCTCGCCGATGGCGACACTGACCGGCACCTGGGCTGTCAACGACCCCGCCGCCACCAACGTCGCGCAGATCGTGCTCTCGGGCACCAAGCGGCATACGCCCGACGGTGCGTTGTCGATGCCGGCGTTCGGCCATGCCTATACCGACGACGAGATCGCGGCGGTGGCGAACTATGTCACGGCGCGGTTCGGCGCGAAGGGCTCGAAGCTGACGGCGAAGGATGTGGCGGAGCTGCGTCAGCAGACGGCAGAGTAGCGTATGGCGAGATTGATGCGTGATCGCGCGTCAATCTCCGTTGTCGTCCCGGACAAGCGTAGCGAAGCGGAGCGCAGATCCGGGACCCATAACCACAGGATGTGGTTCGGCGAAGACTCGCAGTTACCAGCTTCGCGCAACAACTTCTCCCTGGGGTTATGGGTCCCCGCCTTCGCGGGGACGACACCTGGCGTGGAGCGTGGTTCTTCAGCTCAGCCAGAATCTTGGCGTCGCCGGCTCCAGCCGGCCGCCCACGCGCACCGGTGCAATCTTCAGCGCGAGCCCCGTCGCGTCATCCGTCTCCACGGCGACGGCGCTGAGCGTTGCCGCACCGGCTGCCGGCTCGAAGCGGCCCGACGGAATCCCCGTGGTGAACCGGCGCAGCGGTTCTTCCTTCTGCATGCCGATGATGGAATCGTAGTCGCCGGTCATGCCGGCGTCGGTCATGTAGGCGGTGCCGCCTGACAGGATCTGGTGGTCGGCGGTCGGCACATGGGTGTGGGTGCCGACGACGAGGCTGGCGCGGCCGTCGCAGAAGAAGCCGATGCCCTGCTTCTCGCTGCTCGCCTCGCAATGAAAATCGACGACAATGGCGTCCGCGGCAACGCCGAGCGGGCAGGCCCCGAGCTCGCGCTCCAGCGCCGCGAAGGGATCGTCGAACGGGGTCATGAAGACGCGGCCCAGAGCGTTGACGACGAGGGCATGCCGGCCGTTCTTGGTCTCGACCAGGGCGGCGCCGCGGCCGGGCGTGCCGCGCGGATAGTTGGCGGGGCGCACCAGGCGGTCGGCGCGCTCGATGAAGACGAGGGCCTCGCGCTGGTCCCAGGAATGATTGCCGAGCGTCACCGCGTCGGCGCCGGCCTCGAGAAACTCCTGGTAGATCGCTTCCGTGATGCCGAAGCCGCCGGCGGAATTCTCGCCGTTGACGACGACGAAATCGAGCGACCAGTCCTTGACCATGCCGGGCAGATATTCGGCGATGGCCTCGCGCCCGCTACGGCCGACGACATCACCCACGAAGAGAATGCGCAACTTCAGAACTCCGGAAATCGAACACGTCCGATTCCGTTAGCACATAATCCAGCGCGACGTCGTGGGATAGTGCCGGAACCGCCTCGATCTCCTGCACCGCAAAGGCAAGCCCGATGCCGATGATTTGCTTGGTCTTGCGCAAATGCGCGAAGGTGAAATCGTAATGGCCGGCGCCATAGCCGATGCGATGGCCGAGACGGTCGAAGGCCGCAAGCGGTGTCAGCATGATGTCGGGGATCACTTCGCTTGCTGCCGGCGACGGCTCGGGAATGCCGAGCGGGCCGAGCATCAGGCGGTCGTTCGGATGGAAGATGCGGAAGATCAGCGACTGGCCGCGCGCGGTGACGCAAGGCAGCGCCAGCTTCGCGCCCTGCTCGGCGAGCTTCCGCATCAACGGCATCGGATCGATCTCGTTGCGGATCGGCGAATAGCCGGAGACGATGCTGCCGGGCAGCAGCTCGAACGGCAACCCGCGCTTGGCGAGCTTTGCGGCCGCAGCGATGCGTTTCTTCTCGCTCAGCGCGTCGCGCCTGGCGAGGGCCTTGGCACGGAGCTCGGCTTTGGTGTTGGGCATGTGCTTCGGTCCCCACGTCATCACCCGCGAACGCGGGTGATCCAGTATTCCAGAGGCGGTGGTGATTCACACAAGGGCCGCGGCGTACTGGATTCCCCGCTTTCGCGGGGAATGACACCTGTTGAATTGGCGGCAGTCGTTTCAACAAGCACAAACCAAGCAAACAAAAGTACGAAGCCGCGAACGCCGTTGAAGCACTCGATCCCGGAGTTCCCTACGAAAGTAGGTGGGCACCATATGTCCGGGCCCACGGGCCCGGCCAGGGACAGTTCCCTAAAGGATCGATAAGGCCCCGGGGATATATGGCTCCTGACGCACGTCGCAGCCTCGCTTGGGCAATGTAACAACGATAGTGAGGAAGTGCCAGTGCGGTAAAAAGCGAGCTTCGGCCGAGCCACGGCGGAAGTGTGCTCCCTCCCCCGCTTGCGGGGGAGGGTTGGGGTGTCTCCGCGACGGGACAATCCCCTAGAGGAGAGAACCCTCACCCGGCGCGCGGGACGATGCTGCGCATCGCCCGGACGCGCCGACCTCTCCCGCAAGCGGGAGAGGCGCGTCGCCCGCGGCCAAACCGACTACAACAATAGGCAACCTCTTCTGCGGTCCCTACCCGATCGCGATGCCGCCACCGACGGTGCGGTTCAGCACCTGGGTCGACTTCTCGATGCGTTCGGCTGCGGCGTTGAGCGCGTTCACCACCGCAGTCTGCGTCATCCGGGCGCGCTCGACGGCGGCGTTGCGGAAGTCCCGGAGCTCGACCAGCTCCTGCTCCATGGTGCGGATGCGGTTGCCGGCGTCGATCAACTCGTCGCACACGGTCAGCGCCGCCATCACGGTGAGGCGCGCATCGCCGATCTCGCCGAATTTTCCGCGCAGCGACTGGATGCGTGTCTCCAGGCTCTCGGCGAGCTTGAGCAGCCGCACCTCCTGGCCCTCCTCGCAGGCCATGCGGTATTGCCGGCCGTTGATGGTGACGTTGATGTGGCTCATCCGTCCTCTCCGGTATCGAGCACCGAGCGTATCGTGACGATTGCGGAATCCAGCCGGTCGGAAATCTCGCGATTGGTGCGCTCGAGCTTGCGCGCCTTCACCAGCGCGCCGTCGAGCTCGTCGGCAAGTCGCGAGCGATCCGCGCCGAGCGCCTGGATCCGCGCCGCGAGCTCGTTCTCGTCGCGATCGGCATCGCGTCGCCGCTCGACCGCGCTTTCGAGTGCGTCGAGCGCCGCCGTGAGCCTGCGGGTCGCAATCTCGATCTCGACGGCGGATGATTCCGTCATGGCGGAGCTATTGGACACGCGATCGTTCATGCAGTCAGCGGCGGAACCTGGCGGCCTTTGCCCAGTGGCCTTTCCCTGGAGCTTGCCGTCCGGCAAAAGACTCGGTTCGGCAAGCGGTTAGAAGCAGAAATTTACGTGGCAAGCTAGCCCAGCGCAACGCCGCCGCAAAACTATGCACCGATCAATCGGGACGCGGTTGCGATCGATCGATTCCTTCCTGCACGATCCCGGCGGAAAACTGATCTCGACCGGCAACTTTTACGGCCAAACCGGCGTTTGACCGCCTTGGACTCCCGGAACCGAGGTGCTATCCCAGCGCCAACCTTCAGTGGCCGCCAGGCTTCTTCCCGCGCGGGCATACATCGCCAAGCGCCTCATTTCAGACGGATTTCAGACATGACGCAGGTCGATCACACCCGTATGGCCAACGCGATCCGCGGCCTATCGATGGACGCTGTCGAGAAGGCGAAATCGGGCCATCCCGGCCTGCCGATGGGTGCCGCCGACATCGCCACGGTGCTGTTCACGCAGTTCCTGAAATTCGACGCCGCGGCGCCGGCCTGGCCGGACCGCGACCGCTTCGTGCTCTCCGCCGGCCACGGCTCGATGCTGCTCTATTCGCTGCTGTATTTGACCGGCAATACCGAGATGACGCTGGACCAGATCAAGCAGTTCCGCCAGGTCGACTCGCTCACCCCCGGGCATCCCGAGAATTTCCGCACCAGGGGCATCGAGACCACCACCGGGCCGCTCGGCCAGGGCATCTCGACCGCGGTCGGCATGGCGCTCGCCGAGAAGATGCTGGCGGCCGAATTCGGCAAGAAGATCGTCGACCACCACACCTATGTGCTCGCCTCCGACGGCGACCTGATGGAAGGCGTGTCGCAGGAAGCAATCGCGATGGCCGGGCACTGGAAGCTCAACAAGCTGATCGTGCTCTACGACGACAACGGCATCTCGATCGACGGCCCGACCTCGATCTCCGATTCCGTCGACCAGGTGAAGCGCTTCAAGTCGGCGGGCTGGGCCGCCGAGAAGATCGACGGCCAGGATCAGGCCGCCATTGCCGCCGCCATCACCCGCGCGCAAAAATCGAACAAGCCGACGCTGATCGCCTGCCGCACCACCATCGGCTTCGGCGCGCCGCACAAGCAAGGCACCTCGAAGGTTCATGGCGAGGCGCTAGGGGCCGACGAGCTCAAGGCCGCCAAGGAAAATCTCGGCATCGCGCTCGAGCCGTTCTCGGTGCCCGACGACGTGCTGAAGGCGTGGCGCGCGGCCGGCAGCCGTGGCGCAGCCGCACGTCAGGAATGGGAAGCACGGATCAGTGAGCTCGGCAGCCGCAAGCGCGCCGAGTTCGAGCGGCGCCTGCGTCATGAGCGTCCGGCCTCGCTGGCCAAGGCGCTGAAGGCGCACAAGAAGGAGCTGCTGGAGAAGCCGCTGACGGCGGCGACGCGCAAATCGTCGGAGGCTGCGATCGAGGTGATCGCTGCCGCGATGCCGATGGAATTCCTCGCCGGCTCCGCCGATCTCACCGGCTCCAACAACAACAAGGCCAAGTCGGCGACCGCGTTCTCGGCCAAGACGCCGAAGGGCCGCTTCATCCATTACGGCATCCGTGAGCACGGCATGTGCGCCGCGATGAACGGCATCTTCCTGCACGGCGGCTTCGCGCCGAACGGCGCGACCTTCCTGGTGTTCACCGATTACGCACGTCCCGCGATGCGCCTCGCCGCGCTGATGGGCACCGGCGTCGTCTATGTGATGACGCACGATTCCATCGGCCTCGGCGAGGACGGGCCGACGCATCAGCCGGTCGAGCATCTCGCCGCGCTTCGCGCCATTCCGAACATGCGCGTGTTCCGCCCGTGCGATTCCATCGAGGTCGCAGAATGCTGGGAGCTCGCGCTTAACCGCGTCGACGGACCCACCGTGCTGGCGCTGACGCGGCAGAACCTGCCGCAGCTGCGGACCACCGCACCGAATGACAATCCCTGCGCAGCCGGCGCCTATGAGCTGGTCGCGGCCCAGGGCGAAGCCAAGGCGACGCTGTTCGCCTCCGGCTCCGAGGTCGAGATCGCGGTCGCGGCCCAGAAGCAGCTCGCGGAACGCGGCGTCGCGTCACGCGTTGTCTCCGTTCCCTCGCTCGAGCTGCTGTTAGCGCAACCAGAGGCCAAGCGTGCCGCAATCATCGGCAACGCGCCGGTCAAGATCGCGATCGAGGCCGCCGTGCGCTGGGGCTGGGACGCCGTGATCGGCCAGGACGGCGAATTCATCGGCATGCATTCCTTCGGCGAAAGCGGTCCCGCCAAGGAGCTTTACAAGCATTTCGGGATTACCGCCGAGGCCGCGGTTAACGCTGTGCTGAAGCGCATTTCCTGAGAGTTGAGCTTGCCCCAAAAAAGGACTACCTAGTCTTCCATATGATCAAGCACCGCCCGGCCGAACCGGGCGCCCGCCCCTAAAAAACCCTCGCAGGCGCACGAAAGCGCGTTGTGCGGGATGACAACGGTCATTGAAGGAGACGAAACATGGCAGTCCGCGTCGGAATCAACGGTTTTGGCCGCATCGGCCGCAACGTCCTGCGGGCTATCGCGGAGTCAGGCCGCAAGGACATCGAGGTCGTGGGCATCAACGATCTCGGCCCGGTCGAGACCAACGCCCATCTGCTCCGTTTCGACAGCGTCCATGGCCGCTTCCCCGGCACCGTCACCGTCGACGGCGACTCGATCAACCTCGGCGGCGGCAAGATCAAGGTGACCGCCGAGCGCGATCCCGCGAAGCTGCCCTGGAAGGACCTCGGCGTCGACATCGCGCTGGAATGCACCGGCATCTTCACCTCGAAGGACAAGGCCTCCGCGCATCTGACCGCCGGCGCCAAGCGCGTGCTGGTGTCCGCGCCGGCCGACGGCGCCGATGCCACCATCGTCTACGGCGTCAACCACGACACCCTGACCAAGGATCATCTGGTCGTCTCCAACGGCTCCTGCACGACGAACTGCCTCGCGCCCGTCGCCAAGGTGCTGAACGATCTCGTCGGGATCGAGACCGGCTTCATGACCACGATCCACGCCTATACCGGCGACCAGCCGACGCTGGACACGCTGCACAAGGATCTCTACCGCGGCCGCGCCGCTGCGATGTCGATGATCCCGACCTCGACCGGTGCTGCGAAGGCGATCGGCCTCGTGCTGCCCGAGCTGAAGGGCAAGCTCGACGGCGTCGCGATCCGCGTGCCGACCCCGAACGTCTCGGTGGTCGACCTCAAGATCGTCGCCAAGCGCGCCACCGACGCCAAGGAGATCAACGCGGCGATGAAGCGCGCCAGCGAGCAGCAGCTCAAGGGCATCCTCGGCTACACCAGCGCGCCGAACGTCTCGATCGACTTCAACCACGATCCGCACTCCTCGACCTTCCACGAGGACCAGACCAAGGTGCAGAACGGCACGCTGGTGCGCGTGATGTCCTGGTACGACAACGAGTGGGGCTTCTCGAACCGCATGGCGGACACCGCCGTCGCGATGGCGAAGGTGATCTGAGCAGGGTCTCGTGTCCCGGACGCGGTGCAGCGCGCTTGCGCTGCTCCGCAGAGCCGGGACCCATTCAACCGCGGGACTCGCTGTCACGTGGGTCCCGGTTCTGCAGCGCACCGCTCCGCGCTGCGCAGCGCCCGGGACAAGAGAGAGCGTCCGATGACCAACAAATTCCGCACCCTCGACGACGTCGACGTGAAGGGCAAGCGCGTGCTGCTGCGCGTCGACCTCAACGTGCCCATGGAGAATGGGCGCGTCACCGACTCGACGCGGCTCGAGCGCGTGGCGCCGACCATCACCGAGCTCGCCGACAAGGGCGGCAAGGTCATCCTGCTCGCGCATTTCGGCCGGCCGAAGGGGCGCGATGCCAAGGACTCGCTCAAGCCCGTCGCGGAAGCGCTGTCGAAGGTCGTGAAGAAGCCCGTCGGCTTTGCCGATGATTGCATCGGCGAGCCCGCGGCAAAGGCCGTGGCCGGCCTAGAGGACGGCGACATCCTCTGTCTCGAAAACACCCGCTTCCACAAGGAAGAGGAAAAGAACGATCCCGCCTTCGTCGCGGAGCTCGCCAAGCTCGGCGACATCTGGGTCAATGACGCGTTCTCGGCTGCGCACCGCGCCCATGCCTCGACCGAAGGCCTCGGCCACAAGCTGCCGGCCTATGCCGGCCGCACCATGCAGGCCGAGCTCGATGCGCTGGAGAAGGCGCTGGGGTCCCCGACCAAGCCGGTGATCGCCATCATCGGCGGCGCCAAGGTCTCGACCAAGATCGACCTCCTGGAAAATCTCGTGACCAAGGTCGACGCGCTCGTGATCGGCGGCGGCATGGCTAACACCTTCCTGCACGCCCAGGGCGTCGCGATCGGCAAGTCGCTGGCCGAGAAGGATCTCGCCCCGACCGCGTTGCGCATCATGGAGAAGGCGGACGCGGCCAACTGCGCCATCATCCTCCCCGTGGATGCGACCGTCGCCTATCATTTCGCGGCCAACGCGCCGTCGCATGCCTATGGGCTCGATGCGATCCCGGCCGACGGCATGATTCTCGATGTCGGCCCGCAATCGGTCGCCCGCGTCCACGCGGCGATCGACGATGCGGCAACCCTGGTCTGGAACGGACCGCTGGGCGCCTTCGAGATGCAGCCGTTCGACCGCGGCACGGTCGCGGCCGCCAAGCACGCCGCCGAGCGCACCAAGGCGAAGAAGCTGGTCTCGATCGCGGGCGGCGGCGACACTGTCGCTGCACTAAACCAGGCCCATGTGGCCGGTGACTTCACCTATGTCTCGACCGCCGGTGGCGCGTTCCTCGAATGGATGGAAGGCAAGCCGCTGCCCGGCGTCGAAGTTCTGCGCATCAAGTAAGCAAGCGGCCTTTCAAGTCAGCCTTGCAGGCCCCAACGGGAGAAAAGACAGATGGCTCGGATCACGTTACGTCAACTGCTCGACCACGCGGCGGAGAACGATTACGGCGTACCGGCCTTCAACATCAACAACATGGAGCAGGCGCTGGCCATTATGGACGCCGCCAACCAGGTCGACGCGCCCGTGATCATCCAGGCCTCGCGCGGCGCGCGTTCCTACGCCAACGACGTCATGCTCAAGCACATGATGGACGCGGTGACCGAGATCTATCCGCACATTCCGGTCTGCGTGCATCTCGACCACGGCAACGAGCCGGCGACCTGCATGACCGCGATCCAGGCCGGCTTCACCTCGGTCATGATGGACGGCTCGCTCAAGGCCGACGGCAAGACCCCCGGCGACTGGGGCTACAATGTCGGCGTCACCAAGACCGTGACCGACATGGCCCATCTCGGCGGCATCTCGGTGGAAGGCGAGCTCGGCGTGCTCGGCTCGCTCGAAACCGGCATGGGCGACAAGGAAGACGGCCACGGCGCCGAGGGCAAGCTCAGCCACGACCAGCTCCTGACCAATCCGGACGAGGCCGTGAAGTTCGTGCAGGAGACCAAGGTCGACGCGCTCGCGATCGCGATGGGGACTTCTCACGGCGCTTACAAATTTACCCGCAAGCCCGACGGCGACATCCTCGCCATGAACGTGATCGAGGAGATCCACCGCAAGCTGCCGAACACCCATCTCGTCATGCACGGCTCCTCGTCGGTGCCGCAGGACCTCCAGGACATCATCAACGCCTATGGCGGCAAGATGAAGCCGACCTGGGGCGTGCCTGTCGCCGAGATCCAGCGCGGCATCAAGAACGGCGTGCGCAAGATCAACATCGACACCGACAACCGCATGGCGATGACCGGCCAGATCCGCAAGGTTCTCAAGGACAATCCGGAAGAGTTCGATCCGCGCAAATATTTGAAGCCGGCGATGGAAGCGATGACCAAGCTGTGCAAGCAGCGGCTCCAGGAGTTCAATACCGCCGGCCAGGCCTCCAAGATCAAGAGGGTGCTGACCACCGCCGAGATGGCCAAGCGCTACGCCAAGGGCGAGCTCGACCCCAAGGTGGCGTAAGCGATCGCGAAAGTCGCGAGGGCCCGCACACTCTCTCCGTCATTCCGGGGCGCCGCAAAGCGGCGAGCCCGGAATCCATAACCACAGCCTGGGGTTATGGATTCCGGGCCTGCGCCTTCCGGCGCATCCCGGAATGACGGGCTCTCTTGTCGCACGATCTCCCTCCCCTTTTACCCTGCGACGAACGTTAACTCGGCAATTGCCCGAGAACGGTCTATTTTTGCGGGCAAGGGCAGAATCGATTTGGGAGGACCTCTCGATGAATCTGACTGAGCTCAACAGGATCGCCACCGCCATGGTCGTATCAGGCAAGGGCATCCTTGCCGCCGACGAATCCTCCGGCACCATCAAGAAGCGCTTCGACGCCATCGGCGTGGAATCGACGGAACAGAACCGCCGCGACTATCGCGAGATGCTGTTTCGCGCCAAGGACGCCATGAGCCAGTACATCTCCGGTGTGATCCTCTATGACGAGACGATCTGGCAGGATGCCAAGGACGGCACGCCGCTGGTCAGGCTGATCGAGCAGAGCGGCGCCATCCCTGGGATCAAGGTCGACGAGGGCACGCAGGCCCTGCCGATGTGCCCGGGCGAGCTGGTGACCGTCGGGCTCGACAGGCTCGCCGAGCGGCTGAAGAAATATTACGAGCGCGGCGCGCGTTTCGCCAAATGGCGTGCGGTGATCGACATCGGCAGCGGCATTCCCTCGATGACCGCGATCAGCGTCAACGCCCACACGCTGGCGCGCTACGCCGCGCTGTGCCAGGCCGCGCAGATCGTGCCGATCGTCGAGCCGGAAGTGCTGATGGACGGCGACCACGACATCGACCGCTGCTATGAGGTGACGAGCCGCGTGCTCAACAAGACCTTCCAGGAATTGCGCGTGCAGCGCGTTGCGCTCGAAGGCATGGTGCTGAAGCCGAACATGGCAATCTCAGGCAAGAAGTGTCCGAAGCAGGCCTCCGTCGAGGAGGTCGCGGAGAAGACGATCCGGCTGCTCAAGGCCTGCGTGCCCGCAGCGGTGCCCGGCATCGCTTTCCTCTCCGGCGGCCAGTCCGACGAGGAGGCGACCGCGCATCTCAATGCCATGCACAAGCTCGGCCCGCTGCCCTGGGGCCTGACCTTCTCCTACGGCCGCGCGCTCCAGGCCGCGCCGCAGAAGGCCTGGTCCGGGAGGCCTGAGAACGTCGCGGCCGGACAGCGCGCCTTCAGCCATCGCGCGCGGATGAACGGCCTTGCCTCCAAGGGCGAATGGCAAAGCAGCCTGGAACAGAAGGCAGCCTAGATCTTGTCGAACAAACCGCCTCCGCCGCGCCCGGCGCCGCGTCTCTACCTCGCGACGCCTATTGTCGATGACCCTGCGCGGCTCGTCGCCGATTTGCCGGGCCTGCTCGCTTCGGCCGATGTCGCGGCCGTGCTGCTGCGGCTGAAGGAGACCGACCAGCGCACCATGATCTCGCGCATCAAGGCGTTGGCACCGCCGGTGCAGAAGGCAGGCGCAGCCCTCCTCGTCGACGGCCATCCTGACATCGTCGCGCGCGGCGGCGCCGACGGCGCGCACCTCACCGGCCTTGCCGCGCTGGAAGAGGCGGCGCCCTCGCTCAAGCCCGATCGCATCGCCGGCGTCGGCGGCCTCGCCACGCGCCACGATTCCATGAGCGCGGGCGAGATGGGCGCCGACTATGTGCTGTTCGGCGAGCCCGACGAGAAAGGCCAGCGCCCGTCATCCCAGGCCATCGCCGAACGGCTGGACTGGTGGGCCGAGCTGTTCGAGCCGCCCTGCGTCGGCTTTGCCACGTCACTGGAAGAGGCCCACGATTTCGCCGCCAGCGGCGCCGATTTCGTGCTGGTCGGCGACTTCATCTGGGCCGATCCGCGCGGGCCCAAGGCGGCGCTGGTCGAGGCCGACGCTGCGATCAGGAAGGCCCATGCGACGGCACTTGCCGGCCAAGATCCTGCGAGCCAGGAGCCCGCGGGTCAGGAGCACGGCCAGCGCCCGACATGAAGCTTCCGCACATCACCATGCTGGCCGCGCTGCTGCTCACGGCGCCCGCGGCCGCGCAGCTCCAGATCACGCCGCCGGCCGCAACGCCGAACGCTCCCGCCGAAAAAAAGAAGCCCAGGCCGCACACGATCACCAAGAAGAAGGAGGCCGCTCCCGCGCCGAAACCTTCGGCCTCGCCCAAGCCGTCCCCCTCGCCCAAGCCGGCCGCGACCGTGATCCCCGCACCGCCGACCGACGATCCCAACGTCGATCTTGTCTACGGCGCCTACCAGCGCGGCCAGTACAAGACGGCGTTCGAGCTCGCCACCGCCCGTGCACAAGCCGGCGATCCCAAGGCGATGACCATGCTCGGCGAGCTCTATTCCAACGCCATGGGCATCCGGCGCGACTACGCCAAGGCGGCCGAATGGTACAAGCGCGCCGCCGATTCCGGCGATCGCGAGGCGATGTTCGCGCTCGCCATGCTGCGCATGTCGGGCCGCGGCGGCCCGGTCGACAAGGGCGAGGCGGTCAAGCTGATGGCCTCTGCCGCCAAGCTCGGCGAGCCCAAGGCTGCCTATAACCTCGCCTTGCTCTATCTGGACGGCCAGACCCTGCCGCAGGACGTCAAGCGCTCGGCGGAGCTGCTGCGCCAGGCCGCCGATGCAGGCCTGCCCGAGGCGCAATATGCGCTCGCGACCTTCTACAAGGAAGGCACCGGTGTGCCGAAGGACCCGGAACGCGCGGTGCGGCTGCTCCAGGCCGCCTCGCTCGCCGACAATGTCGATGCCGAGGTCGAATATGCGATCGCGATGTTCAACGGCACCGGCACACCAAAGAACCAGCCGGCGGCCGTAGCCCTGCTCCGCAAGGCGTCCCGCCAGGGCAGCGCGATCGCGCAGAACCGGCTGGCATGGGTGCTGATCAACGGCGTGGGCACAGCCATGGACAAGGTCGAGGGCTTCAAATGGCACCTGGTGGCCAAAACGGCCGGCAAGGGCGACCCTGATCTCGACAAGCAATTATACGATCTGCCGGCCGACGAGCGGGCCAAGGCTGAGGCCGCCGCCAAGAAATGGCTCGGGACCAAATGACTTGACGCAATGACTTGACGCAAGCGCCCTCGCAGGGCACCCAATCCCTCAAACAGGCGCGACGTCCCGTCCCTGCCCCTGATCCCCCGCCCCCGATCAAGTCCAGAGCTCATGCTGTATTCCGCCACTATCAACGTCATGGTCAAGGCCGCGCGCCGCGCCGGCCGCAGCCTCAAGCGCGATCTCGGCGAGATCGAGCATCTCCAGGTCTCGCTGAAGGGGCCGGCGAATTTCGTCTCGCTCGCCGACAAGCGCGCCGAGGAGATCCTCTATCAGGACCTCGCCAAGGCAAGGCCCGGCTACGGCTTCATCGGCGAAGAGGGCGGCACCCGCGAAGGCACCGACAAGAGCCATACCTGGATCGTCGATCCGCTCGACGGCACCACCAATTTCCTGCACGGCATTCCGCAATTCGCGATCTCGATCGGCCTCGCGCGTGAAGGCACGATCATCGCCGGCGTGATCTACAACCCCGCCAATGACGAGCTCTACATCGCCGAGCGCGGCAAGGGCGCCTTCCTCAACGACCAGCGCTTGCGCGTGGCCGGCCGCCGCCAGCTCAGCGAATGCGTGGTGGCCTGCGGCCTGCCCCATATCGGCCGCGGCGACCACGAGGAATTCCGCCGCGAGATGACCGCGATCCAGAATCGCGTCGCGGGCCTGCGCCGCTTCGGCGCCGCCTCGCTCGACCTCGCCTTCGTCGCCGCCGGCCGCCTCGACGGCTATTGGGAGCGCAATCTGCAATCCTGGGACATCGCCGCCGGGCAGATCATGGTGAAGGAAGCCGGCGGCACGGTGAGCGACATCGACACCCCGGGCGATGCGCTGGTCACCGGGCATGTGGTGTGCGGGAATGAGTTCGTGCACGGGGAATTGGTGAAGATTTTGCGGAAGCCGGCGTAGGGCGAGAACCACGCCCCACGCTGTCATCATCCGCGAAGGCGGATGATCCAATATTCAGAGAGGGCAGTTGGATGCGGAACGGCCGTGGCATACTGGATGCTCCGCCTGGGGCGCGCTATATGCTCGAGACGTAAAGCCCAGCGACGGTGAGGGCAGCAAAGATTATCCATGGAACGGCTAGGTCACTCAAGACGCCGCCCCGGCAGGCCGAAGACAGCGTTCCGGGAAGCCAGTAGAGCATAATAAACAGTGTGACCCCTATGCCGCCCCACTTGATATAGCTGGGTTGCCTATCGATCGGCTTTCGGGAATCAAGCAAAACGTAGACCGCGCCGGTAAGTAGGTAAGCGATCGCGATGGCAGCCACGCTCCTCATGGATCACTTGCTCCTTCCGAA
Organism: Bradyrhizobium diversitatis; assembly: GCF_016031635.1. Taxonomy (GTDB): domain Bacteria; phylum Pseudomonadota; class Alphaproteobacteria; order Rhizobiales; family Xanthobacteraceae; genus Bradyrhizobium; species Bradyrhizobium diversitatis. Next base: position 305,828 of record NZ_JACEGD010000002.1, on the reverse strand, counting down.
GCCCGTTGGGTCGGCAGCGCGGCGGCTCGATCTGCAACAACTAAGCGCCGTCATCGTCGGCTTCCTCGTCCCGATATTCCCCGCCGAGGGTCAGGCCCTCGATCATGGTAGCGCCGTTTGACTTGATCACCCGGCGAAGCGGGACCGAGCTCTCGTTTCGCAAGGCCTCCATCAACTGCTCCGAGTGGGTGACGATCCAGATGTCGGCGCGGGCCGATGCCTTGACGATCAGCCGGGCCAACGGCGCCAGCAGGGACGGATGCAGGCTGGTCTCTGGTTCGTTCAGCGCGATGAACGGCGGCAGCCGATAGCCCATGAACACGGCGAGCAGGCAAATGTATTTCAGCGTGCCGTCGGACAGTTCATGCGCCCCAAACGGACGTGGCATATCCTCGAGTTGCAGGTCGAATTCACACGAGCCGTTTCTTTCCCACGCGCGGAGCTCAGCGCCCGGGAAGGCATCCTGGATCGCGTCCTGCAAGTCCGTTGCGTCTTCCCTGATGGTATAGAGTGTCGCCAGGGCCGCGGCCAAGTCGCTTCCATCGGCACCGAGCGAGGGCGTGGTGATCGCCAGGCACGGCTTTCGTATCGGTGACGCAGGATCGGTGCGAAAGTCGTGATAGAAGCGCCAGCCCAGCATTGCGCTTCTGATCAAATCGATTTCAGGACATTCCTTGCCGTTGAAGAAGCCCGCAAGCGCCGGCTCGGACGGCAGCACAGCATCCTTGTGGCTGCTCCATGCGCCGCTGTCGCTGCGGACGCTGACGTGCGAATTCTTCCGCTCCATCAGCAGAACCGTTCGTTTGCCCTGCGTCGCCTCGATACTCTCTTCCTTGATCATCGGCTCGCCGCCAAACGCTGCCGCAACCGGGCTCGGAAATCCGATCTCAATAGAGTATTTCAGGCGATCGAATCTGGCCGATAATCGCAGTCGTCCATCCTCGCCCCGTTTGCGGATGCCTGACCAGCAGACCGAATTCAATCCGCCTTCTTCGGCGATCGTGCGCGTGATTCGACCTGCCGCTGCGTCGCGCAACAGCGACAAGGACTTGTAGAGATTGGATTTGCCGACACCATTCTCACCCACGAAGACGGACAGGGGGTGGATTGGTAGGGAGAGCCGCCGGATCGAGCGATAGTTCGAAATCGCAATATCGGTCAGACGCATCAGGTGCTCTCAATGGGGAGGCATGCATTCGCGCTGCAAGGCGAATGCACGTTCCTTCAATCCAGAGATGTAGTCTGGATCGACGGACCCGAGAAGGCAAGCTCCGCTCGTCATTCCGGGACGCGCCTCCGGCGCGAGCCCGAAATCCATGGATCGACTGCGATTGCGGCACGATGGATTCCGGGCTCGTGCTTCGCACGCCCCGGAATGACGAAGAGAAGCCTCAGTGGCCGGTGTGCGCCCGAGCCGGCGGCCCATACGCCTTGCCGTCCTTCGCCGCCGCCGGCTCCCGATCCCCGCCCAGCACGCGCTGCACCGAGACGAAGAACACCGGCACCATCAGGAGCGCCAGGATCACCACCGCGATCATGCCGCCCATCACGATGCTACCCAGCGCCTGCTGGCTGGCGCCGCCGGCACCATGCGCGATCGCCATCGGCAGCACGCCGCAGATGAAGGCGAGGCCGGTCATCAGGATCGGGCGGAAGCGCAGGCGGCAGGCCTCGATGGTGGCTTCCACCAGCGGCTTGCCTTCCTTGCGCAGATCCTTCGCGAACTCGATGATCAGGATCGCGTCCTTCGCGGCGAGGCCGATGATGGTGATCAGGCCGACGGTGAAGTAGACGTCGTTGGGCAGGCCGCGCAGCATGGCGGCGGCGACGGCGCCGACGATGCCGAGCGGCACGGTCAGCAGCACCGCGAGCGGAATGGTCCAGCTCTCGTACAGCGCGGCGAGGCACAGGAACACCACGAATACCGAGAGCGCCAGCAGGAACGGCGCCTGCGAGCCCGAGAGCTTTTCCTGGAGCGATTGTCCGGTCCATTCATAGCCGAAGCCGCGCGGCAGTCTGTCGGCAAGCTGCTCCATCTCGGCGATCGCATCGCCCGAGGTGAAGCCGGGCCTTGCTTCGCCGGAGATGCGCACCGCCGGATAATAGTTGAAGCCGGCGATCTGCGTCGGACCGCGGGCCCATTCCACCGTGGCAAAGGACGAGAACGGCACCAGCTGGCCGCGGCTGTTCTTGACGTTGTAGTTGAGGATGTCCTCGGTCCGCATGCGGTCGCGCGCGTCGGCCTGCACGACGACACGCTGCATGCGGCCGCGGTTCGGGAAGTCGTTGATGTAGTTCGAGCCGAGATTGGTCGAGATCGTGTTGTTGATGTCCTCGAAGGTGACGCCGAAGGCGCCGGCCTTCTCGCGGTCGATCATGAGATTGACAACGCCAGCCTCGGGCAGGCCTTCGATATAGACCTTCTGAAGCACCGGGCTCGCATTGGCCGCCGCGATCAGCTGGTCGGCAGCGCGCATCAAGGCCGAATAGCCCTTCTGGCCGCGGTCCTGGAGGCGGAACGAGAATCCGGAGGAGTTGCCGAGATTGTCGATCGGCGGCGGCTGCAGCGCCGAGATCTTGGCGTCGCGGATCGATGAGAGGTCGCGGTTGATGTCGTTGACGATCGCCGCGGCGGAATCCTTGGGTCCGCGCTCCGACCAGTCCTTCAGCGTGATGAAGGCCTGCGCGGTGTTCATGCCCTGGCCGGAGAAGCTGAAGCCCGTGAGGAAGGTGACATCTTTGACGCCCGGCCGAGCGGCAAGATATTTTTCGACCTTCTCGATCACGGCCTCGGTGCGGGCGTAGGACGAATCCGACGGCGTCTGCACGTCGGTGGTGACGAAGCCCTGGTCGTCGACGGGCAGGAAGCCGCCGGGCAGGCTGACGAAGGCCCAGGACAGGCCGACCAGCAGCGCGGCATAGACCAGCATCAGGCGCCCGGTGCGCTTCAGCGAGAAGCCGACCGTACCTGCGTAGCGAAACCGCGCGGCCTCCAGCATGTGATTGAACCAGCCGAACACGAAATTGCTGGAATGACCGTGCCCCTTGGCGATTGGCTTGAGCAGGGTCGCACACAGCGCCGGCGTCAGCGACAGCGCGAGGAAGGCGGAGAAGCCGATCGCGGCGACCATGGTGACGGAGAACTGGCGGTAGATGATGCCGACCGAGCCCGGGAAGAACGCCATCGGCACGAACACCGCCATCAGCACCAGGGTGATGCCGATGATGGCGCCGGTGATCTGCGACATCGCCTTGCGCGTGGCTTCCTTCGGCGGCAGGCCTTCCTCGGCCATGATGCGTTCGACGTTCTCGACCACGACGATGGCGTCGTCGACGAGGATGCCGACCGCAAGCACCATGCCGAACATCGAGAGCATGTTGATGGAGTAGCCGGCGAGCAGCAGCGTGGAACAGGCGCCCAACAGCGCCACCGGCACCACGATGGTCGGAATGATGGTGTAGCGGATGTTCTGGAGGAACAGGAACATCACCACGAACACCAGCACCACGGCTTCGACCAGCGTCGTCAGCACCTTCTTGATCGAGGCCTCGACCACAGGCGTGATGTTGTAGGGGATCTCGTAGGTGATGTTGGCCGGGAAGAAGCGCGACAGCTCCTTCATCTTCGCTTCGACCGCGCTCGCGGTCGCCAGCGCATTGCCGGTCGGCGACATCAGCACCGACAGACCCGCGGTCGGCTTGCCGTTGAGGCGCGTGTTGAACTGGTAGCTGAGCCCGCCGACCTCGACGCGCGCGACATCGCGCAGGCGCACGGTCGAGCCGTCGGCATTGGCGCGCAGGATGATGGCGCCGAATTCGTCCGGCGAGGAGAGTTGCCCCTTGACCAGCACCAGCGTCGAGGTGCGCTGGCTGGACGTCGAAGGTTCGGCACCGATGCTGCCGGAGGCCACCTGCGCGTTCTGCGCGGCGATGGCCTTGTTGACGTCATCGGCGGTCAGCCCATAGCCGACGAGCTTGGCCGGATCGACCCAGACGCGCAAGCTGCGCTCGGTCGAGTACAGCGTGGCGCGACCGACGCCGGGAATGCGGCGGATCTCACCCAGCACGTTGCGGATCATGAAGTCGCCGAGGCCGACCTCATCCAGGCTGCCGTCGGTCGAGCTCAGCGTGATGATCTGAAGCACCGCGCTGGAGGCTTCCTCGATCAGGATGCCCTGCTGCATCACCGCGCGCGGCAGGCGCGCCTCGACGCGCTTGATGCGGTTCTGGACTTCCACCGAGGCGTCGTTGGTATCGGTGCCGGGCTGGAAATTGGCGATGATCTCGACCTGGCCGAGCGAGTCGCTGGTCGATTCGAAATTGAGAATGCCGGAGGCGCCGTTGAGCTCCTCCTCGATCAGCCGCGTGACGCTGTTGTAGAGGTTTTCGGGCGACGCACCGGGATAACTGGTCGAGATCGAGATCGAGGGCGGCGCGATGATCGGATATTGCGCGATCGGCAGCAGCGGCACCGCGATCGCGCCGATCAAGCAGATGAACAGCGCGACCACCCAGGCGAAGATCGGCCTGTCGATGAAGAAGCTCGGCATAGCGCGTTACCGCGTGAGCTGCTGGGCGTGCCGGTTGTCCGCGGTCGCTTCCGCCTCCGACCAGGATTGCGGCTTGACCTTGTCGCCGGCCGCGAATTTCTGGAAACCTTCGACCACGACCTTGTCACCGGCCTTCAGGCCTTCGGTGACGAACCAGAGTCCTTCCTGCACCGATCCCGTGCGCACCGGCTGGACCACGATGTGGTTGTCGTCCTTGACGACGAACACCTCGCTGCCGCCGCCGCCATTGCGCTGGACCGCCTGCTGCGGCACCGCGATCGCGTCGGAATCGAGACCCTGGTCGATGCGGACCCGGACATACATGCCCGGCAGCAGTTCGCGCCTGGGATTGGGGAACTCGCCGCGCAACGTCACCTGCCCGGTGTGGGCGTCGACCTTGGCGTCGGAGAACAGCAGCTTGCCATCGAGCGAATAGATGGTGTTGTCGTCGAGCACCAGGCGCACCTTGGCGGCATCGGCGGCGATGCGCTCGAGGTCGCCGGTCTCGAAGGCACGGCGGAGCTGGTTGAGTTCATTCACCGACTGGGTGAAGTCGGCATAGATCGGATCGAGCTGCTGGATCGTGGCGAGATTGGTCTCGTTCTGCACGGCGAGCGCGCCCTCGCTGACCAGCGCCGCACCGACCACGCCGTCGATCGGCGCGCGCACGGTGGCATAGTCGAGATTGAGTTTTGCCCGGGCGAGCTCGGCCTTGCGGCCCTCGACCTCGGCATGGGCCTGACGTTCGGCCGCGATCGCCTTCTCGTTCTCGGCTTCCGGGGCAGCGCGATCCTTGGTGAGGGCGGCGATACGATGCGCCTGCTGTTTGGCCTGCATCAATGCCGCTTCGGCCTTGGCGAGCGCGGCCTCGTTGGCCAACACCTCGACCTCAAAGGGACGCGGATCGATACGGTAGAGCGGATCGCCCGCCTTCACCTCGCTGCCCTGGCGGAACAGACGCTGGACCACGATACCGGACACGCGCGGCCGCACATCGGAGACGCGCGTCGGCGCGATGCGGCCCGGCAGTTCGCGCACCACGGCGCGCGGCTGCGGCTTGACGACGACGACGCTCACGTCAGGCGCAACCGGCTGGGCGGCGGATACGGCGGAGCTGGATTCGTCGCAAGCACCAAGAAGCGGCGCAAGGGCCGCGAGCATCAATGCAACGCATGCCGATCGCGCACGAAGTCCTGACATGAAGTGTAGTGCCCCGATGTTGTTGATACTGATCACGCGCAATGGGCCCATCCTGGACTCCGTTCGCGCGGCCGATGCCGTCAAAATAGAGTGGACTTGCTGCGACGCAACGCGTGTTGCAGGCGGCTCATTGTCACACGACCTAACTCGTTGACTTCAGAAGCCTTTTTCCGAATCACCGGATTGTGAGTCCAGTTCCACCGCCGCGTGCTGCGACCGAACACCGCAATCACTCCGCGGCTTTCAGCCGATAATGGCTGATTCCCCATTCGGTTCCACCGGCGTAGCCGAACAGGCCGGATGTTGCGAGGAGGAACCAGCGCCAGCGACGCATGCAACGAGCAGTCTCCTCGCCGTAGACCCTGCGCAAGGACGTCTCGATGGGGCCGCGATGCGCATCGAAATTGGCGAGCCAGTCGTTGGCGGTGCGCTGGTAATGCGTACCGCTCCAGCACCATTCCTTCTCGATCGCAAGGATATCGTCGAATTGCCTGACGAGATGATGACTCGGCATCAGCCCGCTCGTAAAGACATGCTGCGCGATCCAGTCGTTGCGATCGAGCCGGTCGAACAGCTGCGAGCCCGAGCGATGGGTGGCGACCTGCATAAAGAGCCGCCCCTCCGACGCCAGCCATGACCGCACGCGTGTCATCAGCTTGCGCCAGTTCGTCATCTGCCCGAACATCTCAATCGAGACGATGCGGTCGAACTGGCCTTCGGGCGCGAACACGTTCATGTCCGCGGTGACCGCGCGCAGGTTCAGGAGTCCGCGGAGCCGCGCCTCCTCCTCGACATGGGCGCACTGCGCCTGCGAGCCCGACACCACCGTCACCTTTGCATGAGGAAACTGCCGCGCCATCCACAGCGACAGCGAGCCCCAGCCGCAACCGAGCTCGAGGATGGCCTGGCCGTCGGCAAGACCGGCATGCTCGACGGTCTGGCGCAGCGCCTCCTCCTCCGCCTCCCGCAAGGTGCTCGCGTCGGTCTTGTAGAAGCAGGAGGAGAATTTGCGGTTGGGGCCGAGCATCTCGGCGAAGAAGGAAGCAGGCGCCTCGTCGTGCCGGGTCCCCGCACCCTCGGCAATCGGCCGCAGCATCATCCGCCCTGCGAAGGCGGCGTCATCGGCGGCGCCCAGCGCGGACAGGCGGCTCGCCGTGCGGGAGCACAAGCGCTGGATCGCAGCACGGATGACCACGTCCGGCAGCGGCACGTGTTCGGCACTCCCGATGATCGCGGAAACGACGCTCATGCACCTCCCGAATGGTGAGCTTCTGCAGATACCTGCTCATCAAAGCGCCGCTTCCGGCCCCGGTTCCCCAGGCTGTCCCCGAAATTGGCGCATCCGGCGCTTTTTTTGGGCGGGCGCTGTGCCATAGTGCGCACCGCAAGCAAGCTTACGTAACGGATGATACCGACCATGCCGTCTGGGACTTCCCGCTCCACCTTGGATATCGAGTACACGAAACTGTCCTCGCCCAGCGTCTTCCTGGTGCGGATGCTGGTCTTCCTGGTGCTGTGCACGCTGGTTGGCGTGGTGCTCTACAAGCAGATCATCCAAGCTTTCTTCGCCAATCCCGGGCTCAATGCCCTGATCGGGGCGGTGCTGTTCATCGGCATCGTGCTGGCCTTCCGCCAGGTCATCCGGCTCTATCCCGAAGTCTCCTGGGTCAACAATTTCCGTATCGCCGACCCCGGCCTGGCACCGGCCCGGCACCCGAAGCTGCTGGCGCCGATGGCGGCGATCCTCGGCGGCGAGCGCTCCGGGCGGATGACCATCACCCAGACCACGATGCGGCATCTGCTCGATTCCATCGCGACGCGCCTCGACGAGGCCCGCGACATCTCGCGCTATATGACCGGCCTCCTTGTCTTCCTCGGCCTGCTCGGCACCTTCTGGGGCTTGATCGAGACGGTCGGCTCGGTCGGCAAGGTGATCGACGGGCTCAAGGTCGGCGGCGACGCCGGCTCGCTGTTCGACACGCTCAAGGAGGGCCTCGCCGCCCCGCTCGGCGGCATGGGGATCTCGTTCTCCAGCTCGCTGTTCGGCCTCGCCGGCTCCCTGATCCTCGGCTTCCTCGACCTGCAATCGAGCCAGGCGCAGAACCGCTTCTACACCGACCTCGAAGACTGGCTCGCCACCACCGTGCGCGAATATGGCAACGGCGAAGCGCCGCCGGTTGCGGCAGGCGGCGGCGTCGCCAGCGGCGAGCTCCAGGCCGCGGTCGAACGGCTGCGCTCCGTGTTCGAGGAAGGCAGCGCCAGCCGCGGCACAACGGCGGCGATGGCGAGCCTTGCCGAGGCGATCCAGGCGCTGGTCTCGCACATGCGCACCGAGCAGCAGATGATCCGCGAATGGGCCGACGGCCAGGGCGAGCAGAACCGCGAGATCCGGCGCCTGCTGGAGCGCATCGCGCGTCAGCCGGAGAAGAGCTGAGGCGAGGACGGAGGTTTCGTGCCCCGGACGCAATGCAGCACCAGAAGCGCGTCCACGCGCGTCTTCGACACGCTATGGTGATGCATCGCTGAGCCGGGGCCCAGAATCTTCTACCTAACGCTGGGTCCCGGCTCAGCGGCGCATCGCCAAGGCGCTGCACCGCGTCCGGGACACGAGAGAAACGGAGAGACGTAAATGGCTCTAGCGCGCGGCCGCCGCAGCGAAGGCGCTTTCAACTACTGGCCCGGCTTCGTCGACGCGCTGTCGACGCTGGTGCTGTCGATCGTGTTCCTGCTGTCGGTGTTTCTGGTCGTACAGTTCTTCCTGTCGCAGGAGGTCACCGGCAAGGACAAGGCGCTGGAACAGCTCAACGCCAAGATCGCCCAGCTCAACGAGCTCCTGTCGCTGGAAAAGCTCGGCAAGCTCAGCCTCGACGACCAGGTCTCGCAATTGAGGGCGGGCCTCGCCTCGGCCGAGTCCGAGCGCGACCGCATCAAGGGTCTCTATGACGGCCTTGCCGCCGCCGGCAACGACGCGCAAGGCAAGACCGCCGAACTCGGCAAGGCGCTGGACTCGGAGAAGGCGGTCTCGGCGCGGGCCTTGGCGCAGATCGAGGTGTTGAACCAGCAGATCAGCGCGCTCAGGCGGCAATTGGCGGCGCTGGAAGAGGCGCTGGATGCCAGCGAGAAGCGCGACAAGGAATCGCAAAATCGAATTGCCGATCTGGGCTCTCGCCTGAACGTTGCCCTGGCGCAGCGCGTGCAGGAATTGTCGCGCTACCGCTCCGAATTCTTCGGCCGCCTGCGCGCCATCCTCGGCAACCGCCCCGACATCCGCATCGTCGGCGACCGCTTCGTGTTCCAGTCCGAAGTGTTCTTCGATACCGGCCAAGCGACGCTGCTGCCCGAGGGGCGCGCCGAGCTCGACACGCTGGCGACTGCGCTGATCGAGCTCGACAAGAAGATCCCGAGCGAGATCCCCTGGGTGCTGCGCGTCGACGGCCATACCGATGTGCGTCCGGTCAACGGCCCGAACTTCAAGTCGAACTGGGACCTGTCCGCGGCGCGCTCGATCTCGGTGGTGCAATATCTCATCTCGCTCGGCGTGCCCGCCCAGCGTCTCGTCGCGGCCGGCTTCGGCGAATTCCAGCCGCTCGATCCAGGGAACACCGAGGAGGCCTACAAGCGCAACCGCCGCATCGAGCTGAAGCTGACGGAGCGGTAGTGGAGTCGCTTGTGGCAGTCGTTCCGGGGCGATGCGAAGCATCGAACCCGGAATCTCGAGATTCCGGGTTCGCCCTCTGGGCGCCCCGGAATGACGGAGCCCAACAATGATCTCTGCGCTTCACCTCCGCCCTTACCGACCCGAGGACGAAGCCGCGGCGATCGAGCTCTGGCATCGCACCTGGCAGCAGGCCTATCCGCAGATCGACTTCGCGGCACGGCTGGAATGGTGGCGCGAGCGCTGGCGCAAGGACCTGGTGCCGAAGGCCTCGATCGCGGTGGCGGAGCAGGATGGTGCGCTGACCGGTTTCGTCACGATCGATGGCGAAGGCTATCTCGACCAGCTCGTGGTCGATCCGGAGCATTGGGGCTCGGATGCAGCGCGGCTGCTGGTGGACGAGGCCAAGCGTCTCTCGCCGGGAGGAATCACGCTGCTCGTCAACAAGGACAATGCCCGCGCCATCCGCTTCTACGAGCGCAACGGCTTTGCCCATGCCGGCGACGACGTGAACCCGACCTCGGGCCGGCCGGTGCTGAAGATGGTGTGGAAGGCGTAGGCGTTCTCTCCAGCGTTGCCCCTCTCACGCCCCCTCGAACTGCAGCCGCGCCAGCCTCGCATAGAGTCCGTTCGCCGCCACGAGCTCGGCATGCGTGCCCTGCTCGACGATCCGGCCCTGGTCCATCACCAGGATGCGGTCGCAGGAGAGCACGGTGGCGAGGCGATGCGCGATGACGAGCGTGGTGCGGTGGCGCATCAGCTCTTCCAGCGCGGTCTGCACCAGCGTCTCGCTTTCGGCGTCGAGCGCGGACGTGGCCTCGTCCAGCAGCAGCAGCGGCGCATCGCGCAGGATGGCGCGCGCGATCGCAATTCGCTGGCGCTGGCCGCCGGACAGCGTCACGCCGCGCTCGCCGAGCGCCGTCTCGAAACCTTCGGGCAGGCGGCGGATGAACTCGGCGGCGTGCGCGAGCTCGGCGGCACGCTCGACCTCGGCATCGCTCGCATCGGGCCGGCCGAAGCGGATGTTCTCGCGGGCGGTCGCGGCGAACACCACCGAGTCCTGCGGCACCAGCGCGATGCGGGCGCGGAAATCGCGCGGGTCGGCGGATCTGACCGGCACGCCGTCGAGCGAGATCGTCCCGCTGCGCGGATCGTAGAAGCGCAGCAGAAGATGAAAGATCGTGCTCTTGCCGGCGCCGGAGGGACCGACGATCGCGACCTTCTCGCCGGGGCGCACGGTGAACGACACGGCGTCGAGCACCTTGACGTCGGACCGCGCCGGATAGGCGAAGCTGACCTGATCGAAACCGACCTCGCCGCGCGCGGGCACCGGCAGCGCAAGCGGCGCCGCGGGCGCTGTGATCTCGGGCTTCACGTGCAGGATCTCGAACAGGCGCTCGGCCGCGCCGGAGGCGGCCGAGACCTCGCCCCAGACCTCGCTGAGCTGGCCGAGGCCCGCCGCGGCGAACACGGCATAGAGCACGAACTGGCCGAGCCGGCCCGGCGTAATCGCGCCGGAGAGCACGTCGTGCGAGCCGATCCAGAGGATGGCGACCACGCTTGCGAACACGATGAAGATGATGATGGCCGTGAGCACGGAGCGGGCCTGGGTCGAGGTTCGCGCGGCTTCATAGGCCTGTTCGACCTCGCCGCCGAAACGCTTCTCGGCAAACTGCTCGCTGGTATAGGCCTGGACGGTGCGGATCGCGCCGACCAGCTCGCCGGCATAGGCCGAGGCTTCGGCGAGCGTGTCCTGTGCATTGCGCGACAGGCGCCGCACCCAGCGCCCGAAGGCCACCAGCGGCAGCACGATCAAGGGAATGGCCAGCAGCACGAAGCCGGACAGCTTCGGGCTCGTGATCACCATCATCGCCGCGGCGCCCAGGAACATCATCAGGTTGCGCAACGCGATCGAGACCGAGGCGCCGACGGCCGATTTGAGCTGGGTCGTGTCGGCGGTGAGCCGCGAGATCAATTCGCCGCTGCGGGCGGAATCGAAGAAGGCGGGGGAGAGCGAGAGCAGATGGGCGAAGACGTCGCGCCTGAGGTCGGCGACGATGCGTTCGCCGATCGTCATCACGAGATAGTAGCGCGCCGCGCTCGCGAGCGCGAGCACGCCCACCACCGCGAGCATCACCGAGAAGTAGCTGTTGATCAGCTCGATGCCCTCAGGCGTCAGGCCGAAATCGATCATCCTTCGCACCGCGATCGGCACCAGCAGCGTCGTCAGCGCGGCGACCGTGAGCGCGACGAAGGCCAGCGCCGCCCGGCCGCGATAGCGGCTCACATAAGGCGCGAGCGCAAGCAGCGGCCGCAGCTTGGCGCGCCCCTTGGCGGGCTCTTCGATCAGCTCGGCCTCGATCGACGGGATGTCCGCGGCATTCATTGCGGGCCGATTGACATGCTGGTCATCAAGCCGTTCCACTGCGCTCATGATATCCGACCTATTGCATTGGTTTGCTCCCAATAGGCCGGTGTAGGGGTAGTGGCAAATCCGGGAAGTCCCTTAGGGGCAAACCCGGTTCGACGGCCCGACATGGCTTGTTTTGCGAGGTTTCGTGCGGTATAGAGCCGCCCAAATCCGTCATTCGCTAGCCACCCAAGAAGGCGCCGGAGCGCCGAGGAATTGCCATGAAAGCCGAAATTCATCCGGATTATCATACGATTAAGGTCGTCATGACCGACGGAACCGAGTACCTGACCCGCTCGACCTGGGGCAAGGAAGGCGACACGCTGAACCTCGACATCGACCCGAAGTCGCACCCGGCCTGGACCGGCGGCTCCACGCAGATCATGGACCGCGGCGGCCGCGTTTCGCGCTTCCAGAAGAAGTTTTCGGGCTTTCTCAAAAAGGATTGAGCCGGCCGCAAGGCTGGAGACGAAAAACGCCCCCGGCAGACCGGGGGCGTTTTTGTTTGCCGTCATTCCGGGGCGCCCGAAGGGCGAGCCCGGAATCCATAACCACGATCGGGAGTATGGATTCCGGGCCCGCGCCAAGTGGCGTGTCCCGGAATGACGACCGAGATTGTTGACAATATTACCGTTCGAACGCCGCCTTCAGCGCGTTGAGGTGCGGCACCAGCGGGTTGCCGATCGCCACGTGCTCGGCCGGCGGGGTGTGGATCGTGCTGTCGAGGCGGCGCACGCGGGTCTGCAGGCTCATCGAGCGATGTATCAGGTCCTGGAGCTGCGCGGGCAGCTTCTCGACGGTGTCGGCGGGACCGGGATCGGCCGCGGTGAGCTTCACCTTGGTCTTCTCGCGGTTGGCCTGGCTCAGCGTCATCTCGCCCTCCTTCACCGCGCGATGCAGCAGCAGCCAGGAGGCAAGCTGCATCAGGCGTGTCGTGAGGCGCATGCTCTCGGTCGCATAGGTGAGGCTGACGGCGCGATCGAGCGCCTTGGCCTCGACGCGGCCGGCGCCGTCGAGATAGGCGGCGGTCTCTTCGACGAGGTCCATGCCTTCACGGAACAGAACGCCGAACGCCGCAGAATTGGTGAACCGCTCGCTGAGCTGAACGAGAGCGCCTTCGGCCTGCAAACGTTCCATGGTTAACGCCCCTTACGCAACTGTCTGACTGTCCGGCTTGGCGCCGGCTTATGATGAACAAATCATTGCGCGGGCGGAGCGCGGAGTCCAGTGACAAGCGCGGATATGGTTTCCGCGGGTCATTCCTCGCGAGTGCAACTGAGGGGATATTCCTGTTTCGACACGTCTTCTCGACGCGAAACTGCATCCGCTGCGCTTTGCGCAAAAAAAGAGCCGCCGGAGACCGGCGGCTTTGAAAGTTGATAACAGGGAGGCGTCAAACAGAGTGGACAGGAGCCACTCGGTGTCCAAACGAGGACAGTTCCAGTCATAAACCCGAAAGCTTAATCGACCGTAAACGAGCTAATTTTTTGAGAGTTCGTTAGCCATGTCGGCCAGCGGCCGAGTGGGCGGAACAAGAGTTGGCGGTCACCCAACTCAGCGACACACTCCGCCGTCATCCCGGACAAGCGGAGCGCAGATCCGGGATCCATAGCCACCGGCGGATATGGTGACGGGGACTCGGAGTTGCCGGCCTCGCGCAACGACCTCGTCCTGGGACTATGGGTCCCGGATCGGCGCGCGCTTGGGGCGCGCTTGTCCGGGACGACAGTCGTTGTGTGGCGACCGCTACTTCTTGAAAAAGTGATCCGCCGCATCGCGCGAGGCGCGCTTCCTGGTGGCGGCTTCCTCTAGTCTTGCGATCTCGGTCTTGAGCAGCGCGACGCGCTCGGTCAGCTCCTCGACCGACAACAGTGAAAGATCCTGGCCGATTTCGTGCGCGATCTTCCTGCGCGGGCGGTCGTCGTCTTCGATCGGCATCCTCGTTCCTCCTGCGTTCGCGCTGGACCATGGCTGAGACGGTTGCCAGCTTGGATGGCGCTGGCTAAGCAAGGGCCTCGCTTCATCCCGCACCTTTGCTCAAGGACACATCATGGACAAGCTGCCCGCGCAAATGACCGTGATCGCCATCTCCAAGCCCGGCGGACCGGAGGTGCTGGTGCCGGAACAGCGCGCGCTGCCGCAGCCCGGCCCGGACGAGATCCTGGTCAAGGTCGAAGCCGCGGGCGTGAACCGGCCCGACGTCGCGCAGCGCTCCGGCGCCTATCCACCGCCGCCCGGCGCCAGCGACCTGCCGGGCCTCGAGATCGCGGGCGAGGTGGTGGCGGTCGGCAGCAATGCCAGGCGGCACAAGGTCGGCGACAAGGTGATGTCGCTGGTCGCCGGCGGCGGCTATGCGCAGTACTGCATCGCCCAGGATGCCCAGGCGATGAGCGTGCCGCCGGCCTTGTCGATCAAGGAAGCCGGCGCGCTGCCGGAAACCCTGATGACGGTCTGGCACAACGTGTTCGAGCGCGGCGGCCTCAAGGCCGGCGAGACGCTGCTGATCCATGGCGGGTCTTCGGGCATCGGCACCATGGCGATCCAGCTTGCGAAGGCATTCGGCGCAAAAGTGTTCGTCACCGTGGGATCGCAGGACAAGATCGATGCCTGCCTCAAGCTGGGCGCCGACCGCGCCATCAACTACAAGACCGAAGACTTCGTCGCCGTGGTCAAGGCCGAGACCAACAACCTTGGCGTCAACCTGATCCTGGACATGGTTGCCGGCGACTATGTCGATCGCAACTATGATGCCGCGGCGGTCGACGGCCGCATCGTCCAGATCGCCACCCTCAACGGCCCCAAGGTCAGCGTCAACATCGCCAAGGTGATGGTCAAGCGCCTGACCCATACCGGCTCGACGCTGCGCCCCCGTACTAATGCGGACAAGGCGGCGATGGTGGCCGCGATCGAGGCGAAAGCGATGCCGCTTTTGCGCGAAGCCCGCATCAAGCCGGTCATGGACAGCGCTTTCCCGCTGGAAAAGGCGGCGGATGCCCACCGGCGCATGGAAACCAGCGCACATATTGGCAAAATTGTGTTGGAGGCCTAGGCCGCCGGCCCACAGGTCAGGCTGGAAACCCTTTGATTTTCCTCGCTTTCGTGGCATCTATCGCGACGCGCCGAACCACTTCGGTCCGGTTTGAATCGCCTTCTAGATTCGCCTTGCACTCAGAGTTTGCGTCGAACGCGGAGAACTGACCTTGCGTCTGATCAGGTGCCTCGCGCCCATCGCGCTGGGCCTCATGATTCTTGTCGCCGCGTATCCCGCGCGCGCGCTGGACGCCGTCAGCGTCCGCAGCGACGCGCCCGCGATCGACCTCACCGGCGTGCTCGAGCATCAGCGCAGCGATGCCGATCGCATCCAGGTCTCCACCGCGCCCGGCACTGACGGCATCGTCCGCCGCATCGAGGTGCGCGCCCGCGAAGGCGGGCAGAACTGGGTGGTGTTCGCGCTCGCCAACAACACCGACGACCAGCTCGACCGCCTGATCGTCGCCCCGCATTATCGCATCGTCTCCTCGGGGCTGCTGTGGCCCGACCTCGGCCTGTCGCGCATCGCGACCATCACGCCCTCGATCGGCGACCGCCCGGAACGCCAGGAAAGCGCCACCGCCGACGTGTTCCGCATCACGCTCGACCCCGGCGCGGTCGTCACCTTCGTTGCGGAGCTGCGCACCGACAAGCTGCCGCAGCTCTATCTGTGGGAACCGGAATCCTACAAGGACAAGGTCAATTCCTTCACGCTCTACCAGGGCATCGTGATCGGCATTTCCGGCCTGCTCGCGCTGGTGCTGACCATCCTGTTCGTCGTCAAGGGCAGCATCATGTTCCCGGCCGCCGCGGCGCTGGCCTGGGCGGTGCTGGTCTATATCGGCGTCGATTTCGGCTTCTGGGGCAAGGTGCTCGACATGTCGAACAACGCCGAGCGCATCTGGCGCGCGGCGGGCGAGGCCATCCTCGCGGCAACGCTGCTGGTATTCCTGTTCGCGTACCTCAATCTCAGCCGCTGGCACGTGCGCTATTCCCACATCACGATCGGCTGGCTCGCCTTCCTCGGCTCGCTGGTGGCGCTGGCGCTGTTCGATCCGGCCGTGGCTTCCGGCATCGCACGCATCTCGCTGGTGCTGATCGCCTTCGCCGGCTTTGCGCTGATCGTCTATCTCTCCACCCACGGCTTCGACCGCGCGGTGCTGTTGATCCCGACCTGGTTCCTGCTGGTGGTCTGGGTGGTCGCGGCCGGCATGACCGTCGCGGGTTCCGTCACCAACGACATCGTCGGCCCGGCCCTGCTCGGCGGCCTCGTGCTGATCGTGATGCTGATCGGATTCACGGTGATGCAGCACGCCTTCGCCGGCGGCGGAGCCACCACCGGCATCGTCTCCGACATCGAGCGGCGGGCGCTGGCGCTCGCCGGCTCCGGCGATCTGATTTGGGATTGGGACGTGTCCGCCGACAAGGTGTTCACCAGCCCCGAGACCGAAGCCCTGCTCGGACTCAAGCGCGGCACGCTGGAAGGCCCCGCGGCGTCCTGGCTAGAGGTGCTGCATCCGCTCGACCAGGACCGTTTCCGCGCCGCGCTCGACAGCGTGCTCGACCAGCGCCGCGGCCGGCTGGTGCAGGACTTCCGCCTGCGCACGCCGGACGGCCATTTCATGTGGTTCGCGCTGAAGGCCCGCCCGGTGGTCGGCTCCGACGGCGAGGTCTCGCGCGTCGTCGGCACGCTCACCGACGTCACCGAGCTCCGCAACGCCGAGGAACGCCTGCTGCACGATTCCGTGCACGACAACCTCACCGGCCTGCCCAACCGCAAGCTGTTCATGGACCGGCTGGGCGCTGTCGCCAACTTCGCCAAGACCATGCCGACGCTGCGACCGACGCTGATGGTGATCGATCTCGACCGCTTCAAGCAGGTCAACGATTCCGTCGGCATCGCGGTCGGCGATTCCATCCTGCTGACGCTGGCCCGCCGCCTCACCCGCATCCTGAAGCCGCAGGACACGCTGGCGCGGCTGGCCGGCGACCAGTTCGGCCTGATCCTGCTGTCCGAGCAGGACCCGGCACGCATCACCGCCTTCGCCGAGACCATCCGCAAGACCATCCGCGCGCCGATCGCCTTCAACGACCGCGAGATCTTCCTGACGGCATCGATCGGCCTCGCCTTGTCCGATCCTCAGACGCAGCTCACGGACGAGATCATCAAGGACGCCGAGCTGGCGATGTACCACTCCAAGCGCATCGGCGGCGACCGCATCGACGTCTACAAGCCCGCCATGCGTGCGCGGAAGACGGACCGGCTGACGCTGGAGAGCGAATTGCGCCGCGCCATCGAGCGGCAGGAGATCACCATCCTTTATCAGCCGATCGTGCGGCTGGAGGATCGTTCGATCGCCGGATTCGAGGCCCTGGCACGCTGGGACCATCCGAAGCTCGGGCGCATGGCGCCGTCGGAATTCATCACCATCGCCGAAGAGACCGGGCTGATCGTCGACCTCGGCATGTTCGTGCTCGACCAGACCGCCAAGCAGCTCTCGGTGTGGCAACGCGCGATGCGCTCGCGCGAGCCGATCTTCGCCTCCGTCAACGTCTCCTCACGGCAGTTGCTGCGCCACGACCTGATCCACGACATCCGCACCGTGCTGTCGCGCTCCTCGGTGGCGCGCGGCACGCTCAAGCTGGAGCTGACGGAATCGCTGGTGATGGAGAATCCGGAGCACGCGGCGCAGATGCTGACGCGGATCCGCGAGCTCGGCACCGGGCTGTCGCTCGACGATTTCGGCACCGGCCATTCTTCGCTGGCCTATCTCCAGCGTTTCCCGTTCGACACCATCAAGATCGACCAGTCCTTCGTGCGCACCACCAGCCGCGGCACGCGCCCGGTGATCCTGAAGTCGATCATCGCGCTCGCGCACGACCTCGGCATGGACGTGGTGGCGGAGGGCGCCGAGACCGATTCCGATGCGGTCGAGCTCTACCAGATGGGCTGTGAATACGCGCAAGGCTTCGCCTTCGGCGAGCCGATGGATGCGGACGCGGCGATGCGCCTCTTGACGGAAGTGCGGCTGGAAGCGGCGAGCTAGGCTCTCTTCTTCCCTTCTCCCCTTGTGGGAGAAGGTGGCATAGGCGGCCTGTGGCCGCCGTTCTTAGGAACGCCGAAGCGAGCTTCGGCTATGGCGCCGGATGAGGGGTTCGTTCCGCAGGTTCAGATGCGAGAGACTGGCGCGCGGAGAGAACCCCTCACCCGTCTCGCCGCTTCGCGGTGAGCCACCCTCTCCCACAAGGCCCACAAGGGGAGAGGGGAAGAGCGCGCCTCATCGACATCAGCGCCGTCGCTCACCCTTCTGCTTCCTGAACCGCACGCTCGCACCATCAGGCATCCGTGTCGCTACGAACCCCGCGGCGAGGCAGGCTTCGCGTTGCGGCATCTGGATGTCGGGGCTGCGCAGGCTGTCCCACCAGGAGGCACGATGGGCCGCGCGCGGCAGCGCGGCGCCGATGATCTCCTCGATCTGCTCGAAGCTCAGCACGAACTCCTCCTGCTTCTGCCGCATCAGATAGTCGCGCAACGCGTCGTAGTCGTTCACAAGCGTCCTCTCGTCCGAAGTCCCGTCCGATCTGCCTAAAACCGTTCGATCCATAAACCGATTCTTAACTCATTGCGGTAGCGCCGTCCTGCCTTAAACACTACGCAAGCTTTCGGGCGCATCCACTAGTATCGGGAGCGACCGATGCCCTTTGGATGGCGCGAAATCACGGCCCGGCGGCCATGGCGGATTTCGGCGAAGCTGCTGATCATCTCGTCCGTGGTGACGGTGATCGGCTTCTCGGCCGTCTGCGTCAACGTCATGCTGGACATGCGCCGCGGCGAGGAGGCGCTCGCCCGCCAGACGCTGGAGAACCTCGCAACCTCCATCGAGTCCGACATCGGCCGCAACATCGAGATCTACGACCTGTCGCTGAAGGCGGTCGCCGGCAACATGCTGCTGCCCGAACTCGCGACGGTCTCCAAGACGATCCGCCACCTGATCCTGTTCGACCACGCGACGACGGCCCGGCATTTCGGCGCCATCCAGGTGTTCGATGCCGAGGGCCGGCTGATCATCGACGCTTCCACGCTCGATCCCCTCGTCGAGAACCGGAGCCAGGAGGACTATTTCACGGTCCACCGCGACAATCCCGGAGCCGGGCTCTTCATCAGCCGCCCGATGCTGTTCCGCGGCGCCTATTCCATCGTGCTGAGCCGCCGCATCAGCGATACCGACGGCGGCTTCCTCGGCGTCGTCGCCGGCTCGATCCGCTTCAGCTATTTCCACGAATTGTTCGAGCGGCTGAACCTGGACCCTGAAGACACCATCACCGTGCTCAGGCGCGACCGCACCATCATCATGCGGCGGCCGTTCGATCTCGACATCATCGGCACGAACCTGAACGACCGCCGGAGCTGGAAGGCCGACAATCTCCCGGCCGGTGCCTCCTATTCCGGACAGGGCCCGGTCGATCCGACGCCGCGGCTCTATGTCCGCAGCGGCGACAGCGGACCGCTGTTCGTGGTGGCGGGCAAGCCCCTGGCCGCAGTGTTCGCACTCTGGCAGAGGGAGGCGTTCCGCATCGGCGCCGTGGTGCTGGCACTCGCGCTGTTCGTGCTGGGATCGACGCTCGTGCTCGCGCGCGAGATCGGGCGGCGCGCCGAGGCCGAACGCAAGCTCGAGGAGATGGCGACGACGGATGCGCTCACGGGGCTGAGGAACCGCCGCAAGTTCGATTCCGTCATCGACGTCGAATGGCGGCGCGCCATGCGCCAGAAGGCTCCGATCGCGCTCCTGATGATCGATGCCGATCATTTCAAGGCCTACAACGACACGTTTGGCCATCAGGCCGGCGACCAGGTGCTGGTCGGCATCGCCATCTGCATTTCGGATTCCGTGAGCCGCGCCGGCGACTGCGCCGCGCGCTATGGCGGCGAGGAATTCGCCGTATTGCTGCCGAACACCTCGGCCGACGACGCCTTCAAGGTCGCCGAGAAGATCCGCCTCAAGGTGCAGGGCTGGTCCGACGATCAAACGGCCTCGACGGTCTCCTGCGGCATCGCCAGCCTCGTGCCCGCGGCCGGCATGGACTGGCCGGTCCTGGTCGCTGCCGCCGACAAGGCGCTCTATGCCGCGAAGGCCGGTGGGCGCAACCAGTCGGTGGTCGCCAGCATTCCGAAGCTGTCGCGGGTGGCGTGAGGCTTGGTCATCGCCATTACGGCGACGCGCGCCACACCACAGGTGTCGTCCCCGCGAAACGCGGGGACCCATAACCACAGGGAGCGGTTTGGCGAAGACTTGTCGTTCGGTACTCCTACCGAACACACCCGATAGACTCCGCGGTATGGGTCCCTGCGCCCCGTGCGCAATTGCGCACTAGGCAGGGACGACAGCGGAGTTTGTAGCTACTCCTGCCCCAGATACTTCTTCATCTCGGCGATCAGCCCGTCGCGCAGTTCCGGGCGCTTCATGCCGTAGGCGATATTGGCGCGCAGGAAACCGGGCTTGGAGCCGCAATCATGGCGCTCGCCCTCGAACTCGACGCCGTAGAACTTCTGCGACTTGGCGAGCCCGATCATGGCGTCGGTGAGCTGGATCTCGCCGCCGGCGCCGCGCTCCTGCGTTTCCAGGATCTTGAATATCTCCGGCTGGAGGATGTAGCGGCCGGTGATCGAGAGATTGGAGGGCGCCGTGCCCTTGGCCGGCTTCTCGACCATGCCGTCGACCTCGAACATCTTGCCGTTGCGCTTGCCGACGCCGCAGATGCCGTATTGGTGGGTCAGGTGATCGGGGACCGCCTCGACCGCAATCAGATTGGATTGCTCGCCAAGTGAGGATGCCATCTCGATCATCTGCTTCAGGCAGCCGGGCGTGTTGAGCACGAGCTCGTCGGGCAGCACCACGGCAAACGGCTCGTTGCCGACGATGTCGCGCGCGCACCAGACGGCGTGGCCGAGGCCGAGCGGCGCCTGCTGCCGTGTGAAGCTGACGGCGCCGGCTTCCGGCTGGTTCTGCGCCAGGATGTCCTGCTCGGCCTTCTTGCCGCGCGCGGCCAGCGTCGTGTCGAGCTCGAACATGCGGTCGAAATGATCCTCGATGACACTTTTGTTGCGGCCGGTGACGAAGATGAAATGCTCGATGCCGGCTTCCTTCGCCTCGTCATAGACGTACTGGATCAGCGGCTTGTCGACGATGGTCAGCATTTCCTTCGGCATCGCCTTGGTGGCGGGCAGGACGCGGGTGCCGAGGCCGGCGACGGGGAATACAGCTTTGCGAATTCTCATGTGATTGATCGAATACCTGGGGGCACATGTGACGGGAGCAATGGCTTCTTGCTAGCCTGTTTGCAGCCGCCAACAAAGGCGGATGTGGGGCCTCGCCCGGTCAGAGTTAAGAAAAACGCCGTCACCAAAATTTCACCTTTGTTAAGCTATTGGCAACGCTAACCGGGCCTCCTGTGGCGGAATTTTTCAGGCCGACGGGTGGGACATGATGCAAACGATGGCAGGGCTGGTAAAACGGGCGGGATTTCTGACCGGCGCAGCGATGGTTGCTGCCGCTTCGCTGCTGCCGGCCTGCGCACACGCCCAGGCGCAGAACGGCCTGTCCAATCTGTTCGGCGGGATCTTCTCGGGCGCCAGTCCGGCACCTTCGCAAGCGCCGCCCGGCCCCGGCGGCGCTCAACCCTGGAGCGGCGAGGACGGCGCCTCGGGCCATCCGTTGATGACGGCCGCCGCGATCCGCGAAGCCGCCGGCAATTTCAGCAATTGCGTCGCCGCGATGTGGCCCGATGCCGCACGGCGCGGCATCACGCAGGAGAATTTTCAGCGCTTCACCGCAGGCCTTGGCCCCGACCTGCGCATCATGGACCTCATGGACTCGCAGCCGGAGTTCACCAAGTCGATCTGGGACTATCTCGACATCCTGGTGAACGACAACCGCCTCGCCAAGGGCCGCGAAATTCTCGCCAAGTACAAGGCGCAGTTCGACGCCACCGAAAGAGCCACCGGCGTCGACCGCTACATCATCGCCTCGATCTGGGGCATCGAGTCCAATTACTCGACGCAGATGGGCGACCGCAGCGTGCTGCAATCGACCGCGACTCTCGCCTGCATCGGCCGCCGCCAGGCCTATTTCAAGGACGAGTTCCTCTCCGCGCTGGAGATCCTCAACCGCGGCGATCTCAGGCCTGAGCAGCTGCGCGGCTCCTGGGCCGGCGCCTTCGGCCCGACCCAGTTCATGCCGACCGCCTTCAAGCGCTTCGCGGTCGATGGCGACGGCGACGGCAGGCGCGACGTCGTCGACAATCCCACCGACCTGATCGCCTCGACCGCCAACAACCTGAAGAAGGACGGCTGGCAGTCCGGCCAGACCTGGGGCTACGAGGTCGCGGTGCCGCAAGGCTTCAACTACATGCTGGCCGACCGCGCCAAGGCGATGACGATCGCGCAATGGGAGAAGCTTGGGCTGAAGCGGGCGACGGGGCAGCCTTTCCCGCACCCGGCGGAGAAAGCCTATCTGCTGGCACCGGCCGGCGCGCAGGGACCGGGCTTCCTGATGCTGCAGAACTACCGCGTCATCATGAAGTACAACCCGGCCGAGGCCTATGCACTGGCAATCGGCCATTTCGCCGATCGCCTGCGCGGGGGGCAGCCCTTCGTGCAGCCCTGGCCGCGCCAGGAGCGGGAGCTGGCGCGCACCGAGCGGCTGGAACTGCAGCAGCTGCTGGCCCAGCGCGGCTTCTACAAGGGCACCCCGGACGGCCAGTTCGGCGGCCAGACACGGGAAGCCCTGCGCCACTTCCAGGCCTCGATCGGGGTCCCCGCCGACGGATTTGCCTCATCGGACGTGCTGGACCGGCTGCGCGGGCGGTAAAATCGCGCTAAAAGTAACCCTGAGGCGGGATTTCGACAGGCAGCCTTGACGCCGGCCGCCGTTCCCCGGCCTATGGAGAGGAATCTGCAAAGAGAATCTGCCCGTTTGCGGCCTGATTCCGTTATTATATTGAGCTGCCTCCAATCCCCTCGCGCGCGCCCGAGATCGCATGTCGAAGAAGTCCCTGTTCAAGGTGCTGACCGAGACCGGCCCGTTGATCGCGCTGGGGACGGCGCTTGCGATCCTGGTCTCGGTCGCAGGACCTGCCTCGGCGCAGTTCTTCAACTTCCCCGGTTTCGGCGGCCCGCCGCAGCGCGCGGCCCCGCCACCGCGCGGCGGCGGAGGAGGCGGCGGATGGTTCGGCGGCGACTTCTTCGCACCGTACCCGCCGCCGCAGCAGCAGGCGCCGCGTCAAGATTTTTCGCGCGCGCCGGCGCCGGCGAAACGCGACACCATCCCTGAGAAGAACGTGCTGGTGATCGGCGATGCCATGGCCGACTGGCTCGCCTACGGCCTGGAAGACGCCTACAGCGAGCAGCCCGACATGGGCGTGATCCGCAAGCACAAGACCACGTCGGGCCTCATCAAGTATCAGCCGAGGGGTGAGCCCGCGGACTGGGCGGCGGCGGCCAGGGGCATTCTCGAGACCGAGAAGCCCGACGTGATCGTCGTCATGCTCGGCCTCAACGACCGCTCCGCGATCCGCGAGCCCGTCGCCGACAAGGCGGCCACGGAGAAAGACAAGGACAAGAAGAACGACAAAGGGGCGCGCGCCAAGCCGCCAGCAAAGCCGGGCGAGGCCAAGCCCGGCGACACTGCCGCCGCCGCCAAGCCGGACGACAAGCCTGCCGATGCCGATCTGCCGCAGGACGATGCCGACAATGCCGATACGCCCGCGGCGGCGCCGGAGAAGACCGCGCGCAACCCGAACGGCCTCTACGAATTCCGCGACGACCGCTGGGTCGAGCTCTACGGCAAGAAGATCGAGGAGCTCGCCAACATCCTCAAGGCCAAGGGCGTGCCGGTGCTCTGGGTCGGCCTGCCCGCTATTCGCGGAACGAAGGGCACCGCGGACACGCTGTTCCTGGATTCGCTGTACCGCGAGGGCGCGGCCAAGGCCGGCATCACTTATGTCGACGTGTGGGACGGCTTCGTCGACGAGGCCGGCCGCTTCCTCCAGAAGGGCCCGGACTTCGAAGGCCAGATCCGTCAGCTCCGCAGCTCCGACGGCGTCTATTTCACCAAGGCCGGCGCGCGCAAGCTCGCGCATTATGTCGAGCGCGAGATCACGCGCCTGCTCGCGGCACGCTCCGGCCCGATCGCGCTGCCGAGCGAGCCTGCCACCCCCGATACCAGCGCCGAGCCGGGCAAGCCCGCGCCGCGGCCGCTGGCGGGGCCGATTGTGCCGCTGGTTGCAGCCTCGATTTCGACCGATCAATTGCTGGGCGGGCCGGGCACGCGTCCCGCCGCCGTCGATGCGCTCGCAGCCAAGACCATGGTGAAGGGTGAGCCGCTCGCGGCACCGGCCGGCCGCGCCGACGATTATGCCTGGCCGCGCCGGGAAGTCGGCCGTGAGCAGGCCAAGGGCGATACGCCGATGGCCACAACGACGCCCGAGGGCGGCACGGCTCAGGCGGCGCCAGGAGCGGCCGCGGTGATCGCGCCGCCGAAGCTCGCGCCGAAGAAGCCGCAGGTCCCGCCGCAGCAGCCGGCACAGGCGACGCCGGCTGGCCGGGATTTCTTCGGCTTCGGCTTCGGCTCTCCGCAGCCGCGCCAATGGACGCCGGCTCCAGGGCCGCGCAATCCGAATTCCAATCCAGGGATTCCGCGCCCGCCTGCCAATGTCGGGCGCTCGGCGGAGATGTTCCGGTAATCTGCCTTGTGCTGATTGAGATGTCATTCCGGGGCGCACGCAGCGCGAGCCCCGGAACGAGGTGGTATTGGCTCGGCTCTAGTAGCGCCAACGCGGCGGCGGGCGGCGCGCGGGTCGCGACATCAGGAGCGCGAGCGCGAAGCCGATGCCGCCGGCGACCAGCAGCGCGCCGAGCGGGTTGTCCTGCACCTTCTGCGCGATCGCCTTCGAGCCGTCGCGGAAGGTCTCGCCGCTGTTCTCGTAGGCGTCCTTGGCATAGCCCGCAGCGGTGTCCGTGGCATCGCGCACCGCATCCTTGGCCTGGCCGTAGAGATTCTGCACCGTGCCTGCAGCTTCCCGCGCCTTGCCCGACGCCTGCGTCTTCGCATCGCCTGCGATGTCTCCGATCGCGCCTTCCGCGCGTCCGGCATATTCCTTGGCCGATCCGACAATCCGATCCGTATCCATGTTGCTCCTCCTCAGGGGTCAACCCAAGTAACCGATCAAGAGCAGTGCAGTTCCACGGGATCAGAGAATGAGACCGCCATCGACGACCAGCGTCTGGCCGATGATGTAGGACGACAGCGGCGAGGCCAGGAACAGCGCCGCGCCGGCCATGTCGGCCGGCGTGCCCAATCGCCGCAGCGGGATGCGCGCGAGCGCGCCTTCGAGCCGCTTCGGATTGTCGGTCGTCACCTTCGTCATCTTGGTGTCGACGAGCCCCGGCGCGATGCCGTTGACGCGGATGCCGTCCTCGGCCCAGGCTTCGCCCAGCGTCCGCGTCAATCCGACCGCGCCGGTCTTCGACGCATTGTAGGCGGGATTGCCCATGGTGGAATGATAGGCCGCGGTCGAGGACACGATGATCAGCGAGCCCCTGGAATCCCGCAACATGGAATGGAAGCGCGTCGCGCAGGCCATCAGGCTCATCAGGTTGACCTCGACCACCTTGCGAAAGCCGGCCATCTCGAACTCGCCGCGGCGATAGAGCACCGCGCCCTGCGCGAGCACGAGCACGTCGAGCCTGTCGAAGGACGGCTTGAACGCCTCGATCGCTCCGGCATTGCCGACGTCGAGCTGGGCATAAGCGAGCCCCGTGAGATCGGAGCCTTCCTCGATGGAATATTCCCCAGGCCGAGCACGCGTGCCGCAAACCGCGACATGTGCGCCTCTCGCGCGAAAAGCCTGCGCGATGCCGTTGCCGATGCCGCTGGAACCGCCGACCACCAGCACCTGCTTGCCCGAGAAATCGAGTTCGTTCGCCATCGCGGCCTCCCCTTTGTCTTGCTTGTTTGACCTGTCTGCGGATCGATGCCAGCCTTGTCAATCACAACAAGAACAAGCACGGCGCGAGGAAACAGCATGTCCGACTCCAGGGAGCTCAGCCGGTCCGTCAAGGGCCTCACGGTTCTCGTCACCGGCGCGGCCAGCGGCATGGGACGCGCGACGGCGCGCGTGTTCGCCACCGACGGGGCGAACGTGGCCGTCACGGATTTCGACGAGCAGGGCGCGCATGGTGTCGCCAGGGAGATTGCGGCGAGCGGCGGTTCAGCAAGGGCGTGGAAGCTCGATGTCGCCGACGGCGGCGAGATCAAGCGCGTGGTCGGCGATGTCGCCGCGCATTTCGGGGCAATCGACATCGTCGTCAACAATGCCGGCATCTCCGTGCGTGTTGCGATCGACGACGAGGCCTATGAGGACGCCTGGGCCCGGGGCATCGCCGTGATGCTGACGGCGCATCCGCGCATCATCCGCGCTGCGCTGCCGCACTTGCGCAAGTCGAAGAGCCCGCGCATCGTCAACATCGCCTCGACCGAAGCGCTCGGGGCCACCGCATTGCACAGCCCGTATTCGGCAGCCAAGGGTGGCGTTGCCAGCCTCACCCGCTCGCTGGCGGTGGAGCTCGGCCGCGAGGGCATCACCGTCAACTGCATCTGCCCCGGGCCGATCCGCACCGCCATCACCGACCGCATCTCCGAGGAGCACAAGACCATCTACGCCAAGCGCCGAACCGCACTCGGCCGCTACGGCGATCCTGAAGAGGTCGCGCATATGACGCTGAGCCTGTGCCTGCCGGCGGCATCGTTCCTCACCGGCGCGGTGATCCCGGTCGATGGCGGGCTGATGGCCCGCAACGCGTGAGAGCCATGCGCTCGAAGCGTTGACAACGACTGACGCGGGAGTAGCTTTTTCGTCAACAGAGCGGGAACAACCGCTCGCGACCCGCGGGAGAGAACGTCATGACGATCGCCATCCGGCAGCTTCAGAAGCATTTTGTCGGCGAGGTTTCCGGCCTCGACTTGCGAAAGCCTCTCACACCGGATGAAGCGCGCCAGGTCGAGGCGGCCATGGACAAATATGCGGTCCTGGTTTTCCACGACCAGGACATCACTGACGAGCAGCAGATGGCTTTCGCGCTGAATTTCGGCCAGCGCGAGGATGCGCGGGGCGGCACCGTGACCAAGGAGAAGGACTACCGGCTGCAATCCGGCCTGAACGACGTCTCCAATCTCGGCAAGGACGGCAAGCCGCTGGCGAAGGACAGCCGCGCGCATCTGTTCAATCTCGGCAACTGCCTCTGGCACTCCGACAGCTCGTTCCGTCCCATCCCGGCAAAATTCTCGCTTTTGTCGGCGCGCGTCGTGAACCCGAAGGGCGGCAACACCGAATTCGCCGACATGCGCGCGGCCTATGACGCACTCGACGACGAGACCAAGGCGGAGATCGAGGACCTCGTCTGCGAGCACTCGCTGATGTATTCGCGGGGATCGCTCGGCTTCACCGAGTACACCGACGAGGAGAAGGAGATGTTCAAGCCGGTGCTGCAACGGCTGGTGCGGACCCATCCCGTCCATCGCCGCAAGTCGCTGTATCTCTCATCGCATGCCGGCAAGGTCGTCGGCATGAGCGTGCCGGAGGGCCGGCTGCTGCTGCGCGACCTGAACGAGCATGCGACGCAGCCGGAATTCGTCTATGTCCACAAATGGAAGCTGCATGACCTCGTGATGTGGGACAACCGCCAGACCATGCACCGCGTCCGCCGCTACGACCAGTCGCAGCCCCGCGACATGCGCAGGGCCACGGTGGCGGGGACCGAGCC
The DNA here is from genome assembly GCF_016031635.1 of Bradyrhizobium diversitatis. Lineage (GTDB taxonomy): Bacteria > Pseudomonadota > Alphaproteobacteria > Rhizobiales > Xanthobacteraceae > Bradyrhizobium > Bradyrhizobium diversitatis. The sequence continues at coordinate 278,163 of NZ_JACEGD010000002.1, read as the reverse complement.
GACGGTGCAGCAGCAGGCGGCGGAGTAGGCGTTCACCGCTGTCGTCCCGGACAAGCGCAGCTCTTGGCAACGCGTAGCGTTGTCGAGAGCGGAGCGCAGATCCGGGATCCATAACCACAGGGAGTGGTTTGGCGAAGACTAGTGGTTGAGAGCTCGCGCCACACTCCTCCCTGGGGTATGGGTCCCGGATCTGCGCGCGCTTGGGGCGCGCTTGTCCGGGACGACACCGGAGGATGATGATGCAGGACAGCCGAGCATGTCGCAGTAGGGACTACACCAGCTACGCGTGCCCTGCCTCGTTCGAGAGCATGCCGGGATCGATGCCGATCTTCTGCAATGCGCGGTTGTACTTGTCGTCGACGTCGTCGCCGAAGATCAGATCCGCATCCGCATCGCAATGCAGCCAGCCGTTGCTCTGAATCTCCGTCTCGAGCTGTCCCGGCGCCCAGCCGGCATAGCCGAGCGCGAGGATGGCATGCTTGGGGCCGGAGCCGTTGGCGATCGCGCGCAGGATATCGACGGTCGCGGTGAGGCAGACGCCATCATCGATCCGCAGCGTCGCATTCTCGATGTAGAAGTCGCTGGAATGCAGCACGAAGCCGCGGCCGGTGTCGACCGGTCCGCCCCGCAGCACCTTCATGCTTTCGGCATTCTCCGGCAGCTTGATGTGCTCGCCTTTCCTGATGATGCCGAGCTGCTGCAGCAGCTCGGGGAAGTCGATGCTGCCGGCGGGGTGGTTCACGATGATGCCCATCGCTCCCTCGGCCGAATGGGCGCAGAGGTAGATCACCGACCGCTCGAACCGGGAATCGCCCATCACGGGCATCGCAATCAGGAGCCGGCCGTCGAGATAACCGGCCGAATTGGGCAGTGCGGGGCCCGAGCTGCGGGTGCTTTCGCCCGTCCTCTTGCCTGTGGGAGCCATCGGTGAAGCACTCCGGTTTCAATTCCTATCCTGATGTCGGGCCGGTCCGCTGTCAAATCAAGCCTTGCGGTGACCCGGTTCAAGTGCATCCATCACAAGCAATTCAATGGTTTGCCCTGGGCCGACCCTGTAAAGACGTGCCATGCTCACAAGAGTTCCCCTGCGTGCGGCGATTGGCGTCGCGACAACCCTGCTTGCGTCGTCGTTGGCCATCGTAGCACGTGCCGATGACGCTTCGCCGTGGCAGCGCGACGGACATTCCGCGGTGCGGCTGGTGGCGGGATCGCGCAGCGGCGCGGTCTTGCTAGGCGGTATCGCGTTCCAGCTCCAGCCCGGCTGGAAGACCTACTGGCGCACCCCCGGCGATTCCGGCGTTCCACCGCGGTTCGACTTCTCGAAGTCCGAGAATGTCGAGGCGGTGACGATCATGTGGCCGGCGCCGCTGAAATTCGACGACGGCGCGGGCGGCCATTCGATCGGCTACCACAACCAGATCGTGCTGCCCTTGCGCATCGTCGCCAAGGCGGCCGACAAGCCCGTGACCTTGCGCGCCGAGATCAATTACGCGGTGTGCGAGAAGCTCTGCATTCCGGTCGAGGCCAGCGCCGAGCTCGGCTTCAACAGCGTCGCCTCGACCGAGGATGCGAACTTGCGTGCCGCGCTCGACACCGTGCCCAAGCCCGCCAATATCGGCGACCCCAATCCGCTCACCATCCGCGACGTCAAGCGTGACGGGCCCAAGAACGTGGTGGTCGACGTGGTGACGCCGGACGGCCGCAACGTCAATCTGTTCGTGGAAGGGCCGACGCCCGATTGGGCGCTGCCGATTCCCGCACCAGTGCCGCACAGCCCGCCTGGGGTGACGCGGTTTTCTTTCGAGCTCGACGGACTGCCGCCGGGCGCCAAGCCGGATGGTGCGGCGCTGAAGTTCACGCTGGTCGGGCCTGACAAGGCGTACGAGTTCAATACGAATTTGGAGTGAGGCGGAGCTGTCGTTCCGGCCGCCGTCCGGACCGTCAGCGCGACTGAATTGTACTGCTCTCGCCCACGCTCAGCTGTCGTCCCGGACACGCGCGCCGATCCGGGATCCATAGCCACAGGGTGTGGTTTGGCGAAGACTCGGAGTGACCAGCTTGCGCCGCAACTTCTCCTTGGGGTTATGGGTCCCGGATCCGCGCTTCGCTTGTCCGGGACGACACTGAGTATGGGAACCCCACCCAACCGAATCTTAACGAATGGTTGCTAGTCCCCTGGCATGCCGCTGTATGCGGGACGCCTGGGGACTGTTCGACGTGGCCGTGATGGATGCACAACCCGGAACGACCGGACCGGCCGGGCTGATCGCGCGGCTGCGGGCCAAGCTGACGGGCGGATCGACCGAGGCGTCGCTGACGCGGCGGCTCGCCGGCACCATCTTCGTCATCCGTGTGATCAGCGCGGGGCTCGCCTATGTCTCGCAGGTTCTGCTTGCGCGCTGGATGGGCACGTCCGACTACGGCGTCTATGTCTATGTCTGGACCTGGGTGCTGCTGCTCGGCAGCATGATGGATTTCGGCATCTCCGCCTCCGCGCAGAAGATCATTCCGGAGTACCGCGCCAGCGGCGAGCAGGCGCTGCTGCGCGGCTTTCTCTCCGGCAGCCGCTGGCTGACCTTTGCCGTGTCGACGCTGGTCTCGCTCGCCCTAGCCGGCATCGTCAAGCTGCTGTCGCCGTGGATCGATCCGGCCGAGGAACTGCCGCTCTATATCGGCTGCATGACCCTCCCTGCTTTCGTCGTCGCCAATACCCAGGACGGCATCGCGCGCTCGCATGACTGGATGCCGCTCGGCCTGATGCCGCAATTCATCATCCGCCAGGCGCTGATCATCGGCCTCACGGCCGCGGCCTTCCTGCTCGGCTATCATCTCGGCGCGGTCGCCGCGATGGTCGCGAGCGCAGGTGCGGTGTGGATCGCGATGACCGGGCAGATGTTGGTGCTGAACCGCAAGCTCGCCGACCACATCGAGCCGGGGCCGAAGGCCTACGACGTCAAGGGCTGGCTCGCCATCTCACTACCGATCCTGCTGGTCGAGAGCTTCTACCTGCTCCTCTCCTACACCGACGTGCTGGTGCTGCAGCAATTCCGCCCCTCGGACGAGGTCGGGGTCTATTTCGCCGTGGTGAAGACGCTGGCGCTGGTCTCCTTCATCCACTACGCGATGTCGGCCACGACGGCGCATCGCTTTGCGGAATACAATGCGCTCGGCGACAAGGCGCGCCTCTCGGCCTATGTGGCGCATGCCATCAACTGGACGTTCTGGCCGTCGCTGGGTGCGACCATCGTGCTGCTGGCGCTCGGCAAGCCGCTGCTGCGGCTGTTCGGGCCGCAATTCGTGGTCGGCTACGACATCATGTTCGTCGCCGCGATCGGGCTCGTGGTGCGCTCCGCGATCGGCCCGGTGGAGCGGCTGCTCAACATGCTCGGGCAGCAGAAGATCTGCGCGCTGGCCTATGCCCTGGCCTTCGCGATGAACCTCGTGCTCTGCATTGCGCTGGTGCCGCACTATGGCGGCCACGGCGCCGCGGCCGCGACCTCGATCTCGCTCAGCTTCGAAACGGTGCTGTTGTTCTGGATCGTGCGGCAGCGGCTCGGCCTGCATGTGCTGGCGTTCGGCAAATAGGCCGCCGCGGCCTGCGCCGCCGTTGAGGAACGCCTATTGCGTGACGAGCCCTGGGACGAAGCAAAATGTCTGCCCAGTCCCGGCCAGCGGCACAATTTTTCTTATTCCATCCAAGCAGTTGCGCCTTGGGGAAAGTTTATTCTACGTCATATTGCCCAACCGATGAGATCAACCTAACATTCCCTGAGATGCTTGATCCACTTTACGTCGCCTCCGGATTCGCCGTCGGCCTGCTTGTCGGCATGACCGGCGTCGGCGGCGGCTCGTTGATGACGCCGCTGCTGATCCTGTTGTTCGGCGTCCACCCCTCCACCGCGGTCGGCACCGACCTGCTCTATGCCGCTGCCACCAAGACCGGCGGCAGCGTGGTGCATGGCTGGTCGCGCAGCGTGCACTGGCCGGCAGTGCTGCGGCTCGCCTGCGGCAGCATTCCTGCGAGCGCGGTGACGCTGCTGGTGCTGTGGAAGCTCGACCTCAAGAGCGATGCCGAGCGCAGCCTGGTCAATCTGGTGCTGTGCTTTGCGCTGCTGCTGACCGCGACCTCGTTGATCTTTCGCAAGTCGATCATGGACCGCTATCGAAAGCGCCTCGAGCAGGTCGACGCGCGCACCACTTTGATTGCGACCGTGATCACCGGCGTCGTGCTGGGCGTGCTGGTCTCGATCTCCTCGGTCGGCGCCGGCGCGGTTGGCGTGACCGTGCTGCTGCTGCTCTATCCGCGCCTGCCGATGGCGACCATCGTCGGCTCCGACATCGCCCATGCGGTGCCGCTGACACTCGTCGCCGGTATCGGACATTGGGCGCTCGGTGACGTCGACTGGGCCCTGATGGGCGTGCTGCTGCTGGGCTCTCTGCCCGGCATCATCGTCGGCAGCTACAGCGCGACGCGCGTGCCCGAGACGGTGCTGCGGCTGACGCTTGCCTGCGTGCTGTTCGTGGTCGCCGGCAAGATCATCTTTGCCGAGCTGAACCTGTCCTCGGCATTCGTGACGGCGCTGGCCTGGAGCCATTGAGCGGCAACTGCCGCCTCGCTCTCACTCTCGTAGGGTGGGCAAAGCGCAAGCGTGCCCACCACTTCTCTCAATCGCGGAAGAATGGTGGGCACGGCGCTGACGCGCCTTTGCCCAGCCTACGACATCGCGTTCTTACTCCGCGGTCCAGCCGCCGTCGATCGACAGGTTGGTGCCGGTGATCTGCGCGGCGTCGTCGCTGCACAGGAACAGGGCGAGCGCGGCGACCTGCTCGGAAGTGACGAACTCCTTGGTCGGCTGCGCGTCGAGCAGCACGTCGTTGATGACCTGCTCGCGCGTCAGGTTGCGCGCCTTCATCGTGTCGGGGATCTGCTTCTCGACCAGCGGCGTCCAGACGTAGCCGGGGCTGATGCAGTTGCATGTGATCTTGTGGGTCGCAACCTCCAACGCCACGGTCTTGGTGAGACCGGCGATGCCGTGCTTGGCCGAGACGTAGGCCGACTTGAAGGGCGAGGCCACCAGCGAATGCGCCGACGCCGTGTTGATGATGCGGCCCCAGCCCTTCTTCTTCATGCCGGGGACGGCGGCACGGATGGCATGGAAGGCCGAGGAGAGGTTGATCGCGATGATCTGGTCCCACTTCTCCGGCGGAAACTCCTCGATCGGCGACACGAACTGGATGCCGGCGTTGTTGACGAGGATGTCGACCGAGCCGAACGTCTTCTCGCCGAGCGCGATCATGCCGGCGATCTCGGCGGGCTTGGTCATGTCGGCGGGCGAGTAGATCGCCTTGACCTTGAAGTCGGACTCGATCTTGGCGCGTTCCTTCTCGATGTCCTCGGCCGAGCCGAAGCCGTTGATGACGACATTGGCGCCGGCGCCGGCAAAGGCGCGTGCGTAAGCGAGCCCGATGCCACTGGTCGATCCGGTCACGACGGCGTTCTTGCCTGACAGACTACCCATTCTATTCGCTCCTTTTTGCCGAGGGCGCGGTGACGTCCCCCGTGAGATCGTAGGTCACCATAGTCTCGCTGGACTGGGGCCGCTCGAGCCAGTCCCTGTGGCGCATCGACAGATGCACGTCGCGCACGCCGGCCTCCCAATGCTCGACCATGGCGACATGAGAGAAGTCGTAGTCCTTGGACGAGGATTCGTAGTTCTTGCTGCGATAGATCAGATGCACCACCGTGACGGTGCTTTCGCGCGACACTTTCGCCAGGAATTCGACGGAAGGATCGTTCTTGAGATAGTCCGGCAATTTGCTGATCAGGTCACGCACGGCGCGTCGCGCGTTGTGCAGCTGCTTGTTCTTGTCGGTGTTCATCCGCGTGCGGCTGGAATAGCGGATGTCCTTCTCGCGCTCGGCCGCTTCCAGCAGCGAGTTCGGCAGGTCCCCGCGCGCGGAGAACAGATCGACCTGGAAGATCAGCATGTCGCGTTCGACCTCGGCATCGAGCACGTAGTCGAGCGGGGTGTTGGAAGCGATGCCGCCGTCCCAGTAATGTTCGCCGTCGATCATCACGGAGGGAAAGCCGGGCGGCAGCGCGCCGGAGGCCATGATGTGCTCGGGGCCGATGGTCTTGCCGAGCTTCTTGAACTCGTAATTGTCGAAGTATTTGAAGTTGCCCGAGGTGACGCCGACTGCGCCGACCGACAGCCGCGTCTTCAGATCGTTGATGCGGTCGAAATCGACGAGACGCTCCAGCGTCTTCTTCAGCGGCGATGTGTCGTAATAGCTTTCCGCTTCGGGGTGCCCTGGCGGCCAGAGCGGCGCCGGCGGAATGCGCGGTGTGAAGAAGCCGGGCACGCCGAAGGTCGCAATCAGCGCAGCGCTGGTCGAATTGAACAGCTCGCGGCTGTGGTCGCTCTTGCCGATCGGCTTCCACGGGACCGGCGCCGAGACCATCTCCCAGAATTCCTTGAGCCGCTTGACGCGCATCTGGCCCTCGTTGCCGGCGATGATGGCAGCGTTGACCGCGCCGATGGAGATGCCGGCCACCCATTCCGGCTCGAAGCCGTAGCCGCACAGCGCCTGATAGGCCCCGGCCTGATAGGAGCCGAGCGCGCCGCCGCCCTGGAGAACCAGGACGCGTTGCGCATTCGTCGGGATCGTTGCGATGTCCGGACTATGATCTGTCATTCGGGAACAATAGCAAAAGGCTGGCCACCGTGGCGACACTCCGCCGCGGCGTCAATGCGCCCCGAGATCAAGTCTGGCTTATCTCGGGTCCGTCGAGGCCAGGATCATGGTCCAGAACACCTTGTACTTGGTGCCGGGAGCATAGCTCGCCGCGATGCCTAATTTTGTGACACCGCCCTTGAGCATGTTGGCGCGGTGAGGCGGCGAGTCGCGCCAGCCAGAAAACGCTTCCGCCAGCGTATGATAGCCGGCCGAGATGTTCTCGACCGCCACGGTCGCGGGATAACCGCCGGCGGCGAGGCGCTTGGCGAGCGGCGCGCGGACGTCGTGGTCCATCTTGTTGGCCGCCGCCATCGCGCCCGACTGGGACTCGGCGAGCCGCATCAGGTCGGAATCGATCACAACGGTGCCCAGCCCGTTGTTCTGGCGGTATTGCGAGATCATCACCGCAGCCGCCTGCGCATCGAGCTTGGAGCCCGGAACCGCCATGTCGGTGTACATGGATGGCTGCTGGACCGGTGCTTCGTTGCCGGCACAGCCGGCGAGCAGCAAAATGATGAGAATTGCGGCCGCAGCGCGCATGAATCGAGGCCCCCAAATGAGGGTCCGTTGTTGCATATCAACCGTGGCTGAAAGGTGAATTTTGAGGAAAATCTGAGCCGTCATTCCGGGGGCGCGCGTCAGCGCGAACTATGGTGCGCAATCGCGCACCTGAGAATCTCGCGCCTCAATCTCGGGATTCCGGGTTCGATGCTCTGCATCGCCCCGGAATGACTGTGCTAGCCCGCAAATATCCGGTAGCGGCGGGGCTCCAATCCGATGGTGTCGCCGGCGCGAAGTTCCTTGTCGCGAGGGGCGTCGATCTCGATGGTCTGGCCGCCCGAGAGCGCGACCTCGGCGCGCTGTACGGGGCCGAAATTGCGGACATGCCGGACCGCGCCCTCGAAGGCGCCGCTGCCGGGCGGGCCGACCAGCATGTCATGTCGCCGCACGAACAGTTTTGACGCGCCAGGCGCAAGCCCGTCCGCTGTGAGCCGAAGCGGCCGGCCGCCGAGCGTGACAGCACCACCTTCGACTTCAACCGGCAGTTCGATCGATTCACCGATGAAACCGTGGACGAAGGCGGTCGCGGGACTTGCATAGACGTCATCGGGCGAGCCGATCTGCTCGATCCTGCCCTTGTCCATCACCACGACGCGGTTGGCGACTTCCAGCGCCTCCTCCTGGTCATGGGTGACGAAGATCGAGGTGACGTGGATTTCATGATGCAGCGAGCGCAGCCATTTGCGCAGCTCTTTCCTCACCTTCGCATCGAGCGCGCCGAACGGCTCGTCGAGCAGCAGGATGCGCGGCTCGATCGCCAGCGCGCGGGCGAGCGCGATGCGCTGGCGCTGGCCGCCGGAAAGCTGGCTCGGGTAGCGATCGGCGAGCCAGTCAAGCTGTACAAGATCGAGCAGTTCCTTGACCCGGGCGCGGATCGCCGCCTCGTCCTTGCGGACCGTGCGCGGCTGCACGCGCAGGCCGAAGGCGACGTTCTCGAACACCGTCATGTGGCGGAACAGCGCATAGTGCTGGAACACGAAGCCGACGTGACGCTCTCGCGCGCCTTGCGCCAGTGCGTCCTCGCCATTGATGAAGACCTCGCCGGAATCAGGCCAGTCGAGCCCGGCGACGATCCGCAGCAGCGTGGTCTTGCCCGAGCCGGACGGACCGAGCAGCGCCACCAACTCGCCGCTGTCGACCTTGAGATCGACGCCGTCGAGGGCTTTGAAGCTGCCGAACGACTTGACGAGATTTCTGACTTCAATGGTCACTTGGCTCTTGTCCTTCGTCCAGATGGCGTTCGAGAACGGTCTTCACGATCAGCGTGATCAGCGCCAGCATCGCCAGCAGCGAGGCGATCGCGAAGGCGGCGACGAACTGGTACTCGTTGTAGAGAATCTCGACAAGGAGCGGCATGGTGTTGGTCTCGCCGCGAATGTGGCCGGAGACGACCGAGACCGCGCCGAACTCGCCCATGGCGCGGGCGTTGCAGAGCAGGACGCCGTAGAGCACCCCCCATTTGATGTTGGGCAGCGTGACGCGGAAGAAGGTCTGGAGGCCCGAGGCGCCCAGCGAGATCGCGGCCTCCTCCTCCTGCGTGCCCTGCTCCTGCATCAGCGGGATCAGCGCACGGGCCACGAAGGGAAAGGTGACGAAGGTGGTGGCGAGCGCAATGCCGGGCACCGCGAACAGGATCTGGATGTCGTGGTCGCGCAGCCAGCTGCCGAAATAGCCCTGTGCGCCGAACAGCAGCACGAAGACGAGACCCGAGATCACCGGACTGACCGAGAACGGCAGGTCGATCAGCGTGATCAGGAACGTCTTGCCCGGAAAATCGAACTTGGCGATGGCCCAGGCGGCGACGAGGCCGAACAACAGATTGAGGCCTACTGAGATCGCTGCGACCAGCAACGTCAGCCTGATTGCAGCCAGCGCCTCCGGCTCCGCGAGCGCGGCGAGATAGGCGACGACGCCCCTCGAGAACGCCTGCGCAAAGACGACGACGAGCGGGAGCACGACGAAGATGGTGAGAAAGATCATCGCGAGCGCGATGATGGTGATGCGCACGGCGCGCGGTTCGGTACGCAAATTGTCCTGCGCTGCCGCCGCCTGCGCACGCGCCTTCGCGTCGGAGGCCGAGAGCGGTATGGAATCTGCGATCTGCATCGTCATGATCCGCCCTCAGCGCGCCGGAATCCGGCTCTGCGCCCAGCGCTGGAGCCGGTTGACGGCAAAGATGATGACGAAGGAGACGACGAGCATGACCACCGCGATCGCGGTCGCATCGGCGTAACGGAATTCGGACAGGCGTATCACGATCAAGAGCGGCGCTATTTCGGAGACGTTGGGCAGATTGCCGGCGATGAAGATCACCGAGCCGTATTCGCCGACGGCCCGGGCGAAGGCGAGCGCGAGGCCGGTAAGCAGCGCCGGTGCGAGCGACGGCAGGATCACGCGGAAGATGGTCTGCCAGCGGCTGGCGCCAAGGCTGCCCGCGGCTTCCTCGATCTCGGGGTCGAGATCCTGGAGCACCGGCTGCACCGTGCGAACCACGAAGGGAATACCGATGAAGATCATGGCGACGAAGATGCCGACCGGCGTGAACGCGACCTTGATGCCGAGCGCGGCAAGCGGCGCGCCCAGCCAGCCCTTCTCGGCGAACAGCGCGGTCAGCGCCACGCCGGCCACCGCGGTCGGCAGCGCGAAGGGCACGTCCACGATGGCGTCGAACAGTCGCCGGCCCGGGAAACGGTAGCGCACCAGCGCCCAGACGATGACGCTGCCCATGACGAGATTGACGCAGGCCGCCGCAAAGGCGAGGCCGAACGAGACGCGAAGCGCGTTCAGAGTGCGGCGGCTCGAAAGGATGTTCCAGAACTGCTCGGGGCTGAGCTCGAGCGATTTCAGGAACAGGCCGGCGAGCGGAATCAGGATGATCACGGACAGCCAGGTCAGCGTCAGTCCCATGGTGAGACCGAAGCCCGGCAATGTCCGGCGTTGTGCTGCAACTGCGCTCACCAGGCCCCCTGCAAAAGCCTCCTAAGACAGCGCCTGATCAGTTCTTGTAGATCTGATCAAAGACGCCGCCGTCGGCAAAATGTTCCCTCTGTGCCTTGGTCCAGCCGCCGAAAACGTCGTCGATCGTGAACAGCTCGACCTTGGCGAAGGCATTTTCATACTTCTTGGCGATTTCGGCATCGCGCGGACGGTAGAAGTTGCGCGCGGCGATCTCCTGCCCCTCCTTGGTGTACCAGTATTGAAGGTAGGCATCGGCCGCATTGCGGGTGCCCTTTTTGTCGGCAACCTTGTCGATGATCGCGACCGGCGGCTCGGCAAGGATCGATTGCGGCGGCGCCACGATCTCGAACCTGTTCGTGCCGAACTCCTTCAACGCAAGGAACGCCTCGTTCTCCCAGGCGAGCAGCACGTCGCCGACACCGCGCTCGACGAAGGTCACGGTGGCGCCGCGCGCGCCGGTATCCAGCACCGGGACCTGCTGATAGAGCTTGCCGATGAAGTCCTTGGCCTTGTCGGCCGAGCCGAACTTCTTCTGCGCAAATCCCCAGGCGGCCAGATAATTCCAGCGCGCCCCGCCTGACGTCTTCGGGTTCGGGGTGATGATGGCAACCCCGGGCTTGACCAGGTCGTCCCAGTCCCTGATGCCCTTGGGATTGCCCTTGCGCACCAGGAATACGATCGTCGAGGTATAGGGGGATGAATTCTGCGGCAGCCGCTTTTGCCAATCCGCCGCCACCAGGCCCTTGGCAGCGATGGCATCGATGTCATAGGCGAGCGCGAGCGTCACCACGTCGGCCTGCAGTCCGTCGATCACCGCGCGCGCCTGCGAGCCGCTACCGCCATGCGACTGCTTGATCTCGATGCTCTTGCCGGTCTCCTTCTGATAGGCATGCGCGAACGCCTTGTTGAACTCGCCATAGAGCTCACGCGTCGGATCGTACGACACGTTCAGCAAACTGATGTCAGCAGCGAGAGCCGAGCTTGCCCAGAGGAGTCCTGCAGCGAGCGGAACGATACGGCGCATCATGTCCATCTCCATTCACCTCGACGACATCGGCGTCATCGACGGCAGGCATAACTCGGGGCGAAACGCACTCAAGTCAACGGAACCGGATTTTCTTGTTCGCAGCGTGGCGGCGCAACCGTGCTACGAAACCTTCATCGTGTGAATGCCGCATTCTGTTTTGGCGCGGCCCCGCCATCGGCCGGCGCGGGAATCCTCGCCCTCGCCCGTTCTGCTGGTGCAAGGCATACAGCCAACCGACAGAAATCCTGACGCAACCAGAGGGTGCCGCGGCAATTTGGCACGAGTGAAGATCGCCTCGATCTCCTCGCGCGAGACGTTGGCGAAGGGATTGAACTTCAGCCGCGCGCCGTCATCCTCGACGACGGGAATGTCGGCGCGCGCACTGCCCTGGAAGCGCTTGCGGCCGTTGAGCCAGGCCGAGAACGGCTTCAGCGCCCGCGCCAGCGGCTCGACTTTTCGAATGCGGCAGCAGGCGTCGGGATCGGAGAACCAGAGGTCGCGGTCGGGATCTTCGCGCGACAGCGTCTCGTCGGCCGGCTTGATCGACCGGACGTCCTTCAGGCCCAGCTTCGCGATCAGCGTGTCGCGATAGGCCAGCGTCTCCTCGAACAACCAGCCGGTGTCGAGAAAGATCACCGGAATCGCGGGATCAACGTCCGCCATGACCTTCAGCAGCGTCGCCGATTCCGTACCGAAGGACGATACCAGCGCGAGCTTGTCGCGCCCGACCGTCTTCAGCGCCGCAGCGACGATCTCCGCGGGCGAGGCATCGCGCAAAGCGCGATCGAGCTCTTCCGCCGAGGGCAACGCAGAGACCGTCGGAACCTGAGGCGCGATCGCGGTCACGTGCCGACACCTTCGGAATGACGCAGCTGCATGCGCCGGTGCAGCGCCGTGATGCGGCCATCGCCGGTCGGCTGGTAGAATACCGAATAGCGCCTGGCCGTCTGCATGAAGGCTTCCGCGTCCGCCTGCTTCTTGACCTCGAAGGCGTCGAAGCCGGCGCGCAGCATGAACACGAACTGGTCGCGCAGCACCTGGCCGGTGGCGCGCAATTCGCCGCGATAATCGTAGCGTTCGCGCAGCAGCCGTGCCTGACTGTAGGCACGCCCGTCGCGGAAGGTCGGGAACACCAGCGCGACGGCCGCGATCCTGCCGAGATACGGCACGAGTTCGGCGATGTCGCGATTGTTCGGCCAGATCACGCCGACCTTGCCGGCGCGCTGGAGCAAGCCCTCGGCCTCGCCGAGGAAACGCTCGGCCGGCACAAGAATGTCGCCGCGCTCGGGCAGCGGCGTATCGACGGCGAGCTTGACGAAGCCGTCATCGACGATCTTTCCGCCGTTAACGAGTGGCATAGACGCGCTCCTTGAAGGGTTCGACGCCGAGGCGCTTGACCGTGTCCATGAACAGCTCCTCGGGCCGCTCACGCAGCGCCAGATAGGCTTCCACGATGTCCTCGACGACATCGGCGACCTCGTCGAACTTGACGCCCGGTCCGATCAGGGTCCCGAGCGCCGCGTTCTCGTCGGCGCGGCCGCCGATGGTGATCTGGTAGACTTCCTCGCCGTTCTTCTCGACGCCGAGAATGCCGATATGGCCGACGTGGTGATGGCCGCAGGCATTGATGCAGCCTGATATGTTGATGTGGAGCCGGCCGATCAGATTGGCGAGTTCGTGATTGGCGAAGCGCCGCGTCAGCTCCTGCGCGATCGGGATCGAGCGCGCATTCGCCAGCGAGCAATAATCGAGCCCCGGGCAGGCGATGATGTCGGTGATCAGGTTGACGTTGGGCGTCGCCAGCCCGAGCTTGTCGAGCGCCTTCCACAGCGCCGGCAGGTCGCGCTTGGCGACGTGCGGCAGCGCCAGGTTCTGCTCGTGGCCGACGCGGATCTCGCCGAAGGAATATTTGTCGGCGAGATCAGCCAGCGCGTCCATCTGCTCGGCCGTGGCATCGCCCGGAGGCCCGCCGGTCGGCTTCAGCGAGATCGTGACGATGGAATAGCCCTGCACCTTGTGCGGAGCCACCGAGTTCTTGCGCCACGCCTCGAAATCCGGATCGGCCGCGGCCTGGCGCAGCTCGTCGGGCATGTGCGGCAGCTTCTCGTAGGCCGGATAGGTGAAGCGCGAGCGGATGTCCTCGATCACCTCGTCGTCGATCTGAAGCGAGGAGTTGCGGATGTGCTGCCACTCGTCCTCGACCTCGCGGGAGAACTTCTCGATGCCGAGCTCGTGCACCAGAATCTTGATCCGCGCCTTGTAGATGTTGTCGCGGCGGCCATACTGGTTGTAGACGCGTAAGATAGCCTCGATGTAGCTGAGGATGTCGCGGCCGTGCACGAAGTGCTTGATGGTCTTGGCGATGAACGGCGTGCGGCCGAGACCGCCACCGACGAGAACCTCGAAGCCGGTCTCGCCCTTCTCGTTCTTGATCAGCCGCAGGCCGATATCGTGGATCCTGATCGCGGCGCGGTCATGGTCCGACGCGGTGATCGCGATCTTGAACTTGCGCGGCAGGAACGAGAATTCGGGATGCAACGTGGTGTGTTGGCGGATCAGCTCCGACCAGATGCGGGGATCCTCGATCTCGCCGGGCGCGACGCCGGCCCACTGGTCCGAGGTGACGTTGCGCATGTTGTTGCCGGAGGTCTGCATCGCGTGGATGCCGACCTTGGCAAGATCTTCGAGCGCGTCCGGCAGCTCGGCGAGCTTGATCCAGTTGAACTGGATGTTCTGCCGCGTGGTGAAATGGCCGTAGCCGCGATCGTATTTGCGCGCGACATGGGCGAGCGCCCGCAGCTGGTTGGTCGCCAGCGTGCCGTAGGGGATCGCGACGCGGAACATGTAGGCGTGCAGTTGCAGATAGACGCCGTTCTGAAGCCGCAGGATCTTGAATTCGTCCTCGGTGAGCTCGCCGGAGAGGCGCCGCTTCACCTGGTCGCGGAACTCCGAGACGCGCTCGTTGACGAGCGTGCGGTCGATTTCGTCGTAAGCATACATAAGTGCGTGCCTTAAACCTGGGCCGGCTGTCCGATGGTGACGCCGGTACGGCGGATCTGTTCGCGCAGATTGCCGGGCAGGATCTTGCCGTCCTCGCCGATCTGCACCGGCGCGATATAGGGGCCGATCGCACCGACATCATCGGCGATGGACTCCGCAAGCAACGCCCTGGCCTCGTCGGAGTTGCGTACGATCGCGGCTTCCGAGAGTTCCGCGGACCAGCCCTTGGCAGCGGTGCGGTAGACCACGATGCCGTCCCAGGTGCGGTTGGCGGTCACGACCGAGGGGCCGGCGATCTTGATCTTCTTCTGTTCGAGCGGGGAGGTCATTCGGCTGCATCCAATAGGTCAGAGATGATTTGTTTGGGTGTGTGGCGGCGAAGCGAGCCGGCATGCCGGACCACGTCGCCGATGATGAGGATGGCGGGACCACCTTGGATCCGCCGCGCCAATTCCGGCAGGTCGCGCAGCGTGCCGATCGCGCCCTGCGCATCGGGCCGCGTGACACGGGCGAACACGCCGACCGGCGTTTCCGGCGAGCGGCCGGCCGCGAACAGGCCGGCGCGCACGGCCGGCGCCGCCGTCATGCCCATGTAGACCACGACGGTCATCCTGGTGTCGGTCAGCGTCGACCAATCCACGTTCTCGGCATCGCGCGCCTTGTGCGCGGTCAGGAAGGTGATGCGAGTCGCCTCATGGCGGTAGGTAAGCGGCACCTCGAAATCGGCAGCGCCGCCGAGCCCTGCGGTGATGCCGGGAATGATCGAATAGGCGACGCCGGCGGCGCGCAGCGCTTCGACCTCTTCACCACCGCGGCCGAACACGAAGGGATCGCCGCCCTTCAGCCGCACCACACGTTGGCCGGCTTGCGCGGCTTCGATCATGCGCTTGTTGATGGCGTCCTGGCCGATGCCGGGCTTGCCGACGCGGCGGCCGACCGCAACGCGCGTGGTGTCGCGGCGGATGCGGTCGAGAATCTCGGGCGAGACCAGCTCGTCATGGAAGACGATGTCCGCATCCTGCAAGGCACGCAACGCCTTGATGGTGAGAAGGTCAGGATCGCCGGGGCCGGCGCCGACCAGCGCGACCGAGCCTTCCGGCTTGTCGACGCGCGCGAATGCGGACGGGTCGGAGATAGCCTTGAGCGATGCATCCGCTTCGCCCTTGCGGCCGGCGAGCACGGCTGCGCCGATCGGACCGTCGATGACGCGCTCCCAGAAACGACGGCGCAGCGGAAACTCGGCGATGCGCTCGTTGATCGACTTGCGGAAGGTGCCGATGAACTCGGCGAGCTCGCCGATGCGCGCCGGTAGCAGCGCCTCGATCTTCTCGCGCACGCGCCGCGCCACCACCGGCGAGGTGCCGCCGGTGCCGACCGCGACCACGACATCGCCGCGATCGACGATCGCCGGGAAGATGAAGCTGGAGTGCTCGAGATCGTCCATGACGTTGACGGGCAGGCCGAGCGCCTTCGCCCGAGCGGACATCGCAACGCCGATGTTGCCGGCACCCGCGCAGACAATTGCGATGACACCTGAGAGATCGGCCGTGAGCGGATCGCCGCTCGCGATTTCGACGCGCGCCGCGTCCCCGGAGCTGAGGCCGAGGTCATGATTGCCGTCGATCGCATGCACGCGCATGCGCGCGCCGGCGGCGGCGAGCACGCGCAGCTTGGCGCGCAACAGCTCACCCGCGCCGATGAGGACCACCGGGCCGGCCTTAAGATCGAGAAACACCGGCAAGAACCGCATGCGCTACTCGCTTCCCCACAAACGGGGTTGACTGGAATTATTTTCTATATATGTCTCGTTTCGAGCGCGAAAAGAGAAAATTTTTTCTTCTCTTCCGCCATGCAACTATAGAATTTTCGCCTCCAAACGCAAAGTGGCAGAGATGCATCTTCTCAAGGACGATTCCGCTGCTGATCGGCTGAGCAATCCGGCGCTAGCTGAGCGCGTGCGCGCGCAAGAATTTTCTGCCGAGCTTGCCCCGAGCATGGACCATCTCGACCAGCTCGAAGCGCAGAGCATCTACATCTTCCGTGAGGCCTTTGCCCGGCTGAAGAAGATCGCCCTGTTGTGGTCGCTCGGCAAGGACTCCAACGTCATGATCTGGCTGGCGCGGAAAGCCTTCTTCGGCAAGATGCCGTTTCCCGCCCTTCACGTCGATACCGGCAAGAAGTTTCCGGAGATGTATCGCTTCCGCGATCATTACGGCAAGGAATGGGATCTCGATCTGCGCGTCGAGCCCTGCCCGCCGATCGATGCCGTCGACCCAACGCTGCCGCCGGCCGCCCGTTCCGCCGCGCGCAAGACCGAGGGCCTCAAGATGGCGCTGGCCAAATACGGCTTCGACGGCCTGATCGCCGGCATCCGCCGCGACGAGGAAGCAACGCGCGCCAAGGAGCGCGTGTTCTCCCCGCGCGGCTTGGAGGGCAATTGGGACGTGCGCGACCAGCCGCCGGAGTTCTGGGATCATTTCAACGCCTCGCCGCCGCAAGGCGCGCATTTGCGCATCCATCCGATCCTGCATTGGACCGAGGCCGACATCTGGGCCTACACCAAGCGCGAAAACATTCCGATCATCCCGCTGTATCTCGCCAAGGACGGCAAGCGCTATCGCTCGCTGGGTGACCAGGACATCACCAACCCCGTCGCCTCGACAGCGTCGAGCATCGACGAGATCCTGGTCGAGCTCGAACAGACCAAGGTGCCGGAGCGCGCCGGACGCGCGCTCGACCACGAGACCGAGGACGCCTTCGAGCGCCTTCGCGTCGCCGGCTATCTCTGATCAAGGACGCGGCCATGAACATGATTGTCACGTCAGCTTCGTCCGCCACGCCGAACGGCACCACGCGTCCCCAGGTGCGCATCGTCATCGTCGGCCATGTCGACCACGGCAAGTCGACGCTGGTCGGCCGCCTCCTGCACGAGACCGGCAGCCTGCCCGAGGGCAAGCTCGACATGCTGAAGGCCGTCAGCGCACGGCGCGGCATGCCGTTCGAATGGTCGTTCCTGCTCGACGCGCTGCAGACCGAGCGCGACCAGGGCATCACCATCGACACCACGCAGATCCGCTTCCGCACCAATTCGCGCGACATCGTGCTGATCGACGCGCCCGGTCACGCCGAATTCCTGCGCAACATGATCACCGGCGCCTCGCAGGCCGACGGCGCGGTGCTGATCATCGACGCGCTCGAAGGCGTGCGCGACCAGACGCGGCGGCACGGCTATCTCCTGCACCTGCTCGGCGTGAAGCAGGTCGCTGTCGTCGTCAACAAGATGGACCGTGTCGATTTCTCCGCCGCGCGCTTCAAGAACATCAGCGACGAGATTTCCGCGCATCTCAATGGCCTCGGCGTGAAGCCGACGGCCGTGATCCCGATCTCGGCGCGCGACGGCGACGGCGTCGCGGAGCGCACCGGCCGGATCGGCTGGTACAAGGGACCGACCGTGGTCGAGGCGCTCGATAGGCTCGAGCCGGCGCGGCCGCTGGAAACGCTGGCGCTGCGGCTGCCGGTGCAGGCGATCTACAAGTTCGACGACCGCCGCATCGTCGCCGGCCGCATCGAATCCGGCAGCCTGATTGCCGGCGACGAGATCGTGATCATGCCTGCGGGCAAGATCGCGAAGATCAAGACGGTCGAGAGCTGGCCGGTGACGCCGGTGGCGGGACGGCAGGGCGCGGGCCGCTCGGTCGGCATCACGCTCGACCGCGAATTGTTCATCGAGCGCGGCGACATCATCGCGCATGCGGGCAGCGCCCCGCGCGAGACGCGGCGGCTGCGCGCACGCATCTTCTGGCTGCACGACAAGCCGCTTGCGAAGGGTGACCAGATCCTGGTGCGCAGCGGTCCGAAGGAGAGCCGCGCCACCGTCGTCGCCATCGAGAAGGCGGTCGATCCCGGCGAGCTCTCGAGCACCGAGAACAAGGCGATTGCCCGCAACCATGTCGGCGAGATCGACATCTCCCTGTCCAATCCGATCGCGACCGATCCCTACACCGAAAATCCGCGCACCGGCCGCCTCGTGATCGAGGTCGCGGGGCGCATCGCCGGCGGCGGCCTGGTGCTGTCGGTCGATGCCGGTCAGCGTGCCGTCCCCGTCGACATCGTGCCAGTGGAATCGGCGCTGCGCAGCGACGAGCGCTCGGCACGCTACCGCCACAACGGTGCCGTGGTCTGGCTCACCGGCCTGCCCGCCTCCGGCAAGTCGACGCTGGCGCGGGCGCTGGAGCGGCGGCTGTTCACCAATGGCGGCTCGCCGGTGCTGCTCGATGGCGACACGCTGCGCGCCGGGCTCAACAGCGATCTCGGCTTCTCCGCTCCCGATCGCAGCGAGAACATCCGCCGCCTCGCCGAGGTCGCGACGCATCTGGCCCGCAACGGCCATATCGCGATCGTCGCGGCGGTCTCGCCCGCGCGCGAGGACCGCGCCGCCGCGCGCCGCATCGCCGACACCGCGTTCCGCGAGATCCATGTCGCGACGCCGGCCGAGATCTGCGAGGAGCGCGATCCCAAGGGCCACTACAAGAAGGCTCGCGCCGGCGCGCTGGCCTCGTTCACCGGCATCGGCAACGACTACGAGAAGCCTGAGAGGGCGGAGCTCGTGATCGATACCTCGACGCGGACGGTCGCGGAGGCGGCCGACGAGATCGAGCAAATGCTGAAGACCACCGGCGTACTGTTCGACGAGGTCGTCGACCTCGCTGCGAATATTTGAGGCTGCCCTGGTCCCCGCCGTCGTCGCCCGGCTTGGCCGGGCGACCCAGTATTCCAGAGACAGCGTTGGGATACAGAGAAGCCGCGGCGTACTGGATTCCCCGCTTTCGCGGGGAATGACACCGGTGGTGGGGCCTTTCCTCTCTCTTCTTGACATTTTGACAAGCCCCCGGGGGTCTTCTCACCGCCCTGATTTTGGGGCTAATAGGTCTCCGAAAGCCGCCCCGCGTGGGCGCATTTTGCTGCTGTCGGGTCAAAAGCAGCCAAAAACAGCCATTTCCAACAAGAAAGCCCATCATGAAACGCGTCGACGCCCACGGATTGAAGATCGCTCCCGTCCTGTTTGACTTCATCGCCAAGGAAGCCGCCCCGAAAACGGGGATCGCGCCGGATGCGTTCTGGGCCGGGCTTGCCGGCATCATCAAGGAGCTGGGACCGAAGAACCGCGAGCTGCTCGCATTCCGCGACAATCTGCAGGCCAAGATCGACGACTGGCACCGCGCCAACAAGGGCAAGGCGTTCGACCTCGATGCCTACACCGCCTTCCTGAAGGAGATCGGCTATCTCGTCCCGGAGCCGGCGACGCAGAAGGTCGAGACCGCCAATGTCGACGAGGAGATCGGCAAGATCTGCGGCCCGCAGCTCGTGGTGCCGCTCACCAATGCGCGCTACGCGCTGAACGCGGCGAATGCGCGCTGGGGCTCGCTCTATGATGCCTTTTACGGCACCGATGCGATCCCGCATGACCCGTCCGAGAGCGGCAAGGGCTACAACAAGGCGCGCGGCGACAAGGTGATCGCCAAGGCCAAGGCGTTCCTCGACGCCGCCGTGCCGCTCGCGACCGGCAGCCACACCGACGTCACCGCCTACAGCGTCGTCGCGGGCCAGCTGGCGGTGAAGCTGAAGAGCGGTAATGCCACCGCGCTGAAGAACGCGGCACAGTTCGCGGGTTTCCAGGGCGATGCGGCGGCGCCGAGCGCAGTGCTGCTCGTCAACAATGGCCTGCATGTCGAGGTGAAGATCGACCGCAGCAGCGCGATCGGCAAGGACGATCCGGCCGGTGTCGCCGACATGATCATGGAGGCTGCGGTCTCGACCATCCTCGACATGGAAGACTCGGTCGCGGCGGTCGACGCCGAGGACAAGGTGCTGGTCTATCGCAACACGCTCGGCCTGATGAACGGCACGCTCTCGGCCGATTTCGAGAAGGGTGGCAAGACGCTGACGCGCTCGCTCAACGCCGACCGCAACTACAAGACGCCGGACGGCAAGGGCGAGGTGAGGCTGCACGGCCGCAGCCTGCTCCTGATGCGCAATTGCGGTCACCACATGTTCACCGACGCGGTGCTGGACGAGAAGGGCGAGGAGGTCCCCGAGGGCCTGCTCGATGCCGCCGTCTCCGGCCTGCTCGCCATTCACGACCTCAAGGGCAATTCCAAGGTCAAGAACAGCCGCACCGGCTCTGCCTATATCGTCAAGCCGAAGATGCACGGCCCCGACGAGGTGTCGCTGACCTGCGAGATCTTCGACCGCGTCGAGAAGATGCTGGGCCTGCCTGAGAACACGCTCAAGGTCGGCATCATGGACGAGGAGCGTCGCACCACCGTCAACCTCAAGGCCTGCATCCAGCGCGCCTCCAAGCGCATCATGTTCATCAACACCGGCTTCCTCGACCGCACCGGCGACGAGATCCACACCTCGATGGAAGCGGGCCCGATGATCCGCAAGAACGAGATGAAGGCACAGGCCTGGATCAAGGCCTATGAGGACTGGAACGTCGACATGGGCCTGATCGATGGTCTGCCCGGCCACGCCCAGATCGGCAAGGGCATGTGGGCCGCGCCCGACAAGATGGCGGACATGCTGGCGCAGAAGCTCGGCCATCCACAGGCCGGCGCCACCACCGCCTGGGTGCCATCGCCGACGGCGGCTACGCTGCACGCGCTGCACTACCACCAGGTCAACGTGATCGCGCGCCAGCAGGAGCTCGCCAAGGGCGGACCGCGCGCAAAACTGTCCGACATCCTCACCATTCCGGTGTCGAAGTCGAACTGGGCGCCGGATGACGTCAAGCAGGAGATCGACAACAACTGCCAAGGCATCCTCGGCTATGTCGTGCGCTGGATCGACCAGGGCGTCGGCTGCTCCAAGGTGCCCGACATCCACGATGTCGGCCTGATGGAGGACCGCGCCACCTTGCGCATCTCCAGCCAGCATCTCGCCAACTGGCTGCATCAGGGCGTCATCACCGAGGCGCAGGTGATGGAATCGCTGAAGCGCATGGCCGTCGTCGTCGACAAGCAGAACGCGGGCGATCCCGTCTACAAGCCGATGGCGCCCGCCTTCGACGGCGTCGCCTTCAAGGCGGCCTGCGACCTCATCTTCAAGGGGCGCGAGCAGCCGAACGGCTACACCGAATACATCCTCACCGCCCGCCGCCGCGAGGCCAAGGCGACGGGCTGAGTGCCGATAGAGAACTTCAAAAGCCCCGGCCCACGCCGGGGCTTTTTTGTGGGCGAAACGCCGCGGCGGGCCGCGGAACGGCTGCACCGTGGACCGCGTTGTCCGGCCATCAACCAACGGGAGACGGTCATGGACTGGAATCGGATCGAAGGAAACTGGAAGCAATTCAAGGGCTCGGCCAAGGAGAAATGGGCCAAGCTCACCGACGACGATCTCCAATTGATCGAGGGTCGGCGCGAGCAGCTCGAGGGCCGGCTCCAGGAGCGCTACGGCAAGGCCAAGGATCAGGTTCGTCAGGACGTCGACGACTGGCTCAAGGGGCTGCACTAAAGCAGCACAAACGAAGCCCCGGCTTACGCCGGGGCTTTTGTTTTTGAGGTATAGATATCCGGGAGGACGCAACAAAGGTCCCGGATATCGCTTCGCTCATCCGGGCTACGATACCTTCGCTAGAATACCGCCAGATACTTCAGCAACGACACGATGCCGATGATGATGACAACCACGCGCGCGATCTGCTTGGCCCGGCCGTCCAACGGCAGCATGTTGATGAGATAGAGCACGAGAATGACGACGAGAAAGGTAACGAGTACGCCAACCAGCATTGCAGGACCCCCTTCAGGCAAATTGTGCCACTGTTCTTAACGCGCTGCACTCTGGTCGGTTCCACTTCTGCAACCCGCTGAATCCTTTCGCGAAATCCCAACGATCGGCCGAGTCACCCACGATTTCGTTCTTGCAGATGCGGACCCGCATGCGCTCGCGGCGAGCTTGTCCGGAGACCACTGCCGATGGGGCGACAGCCTGCTTCGTTGCGGCAACCTTACTCCTTCGCCACCACGGGGACCTGGCGGAATTTGGCGCGCACCGAGTCCGGCAGCGGCGAAAAATTCATCGCGACGCCGCGGCGGTCGTTGGCGTTGCGGCTGGCGACCACGAGGCCGTTGGCGCCGGCGACGATGTCGCCCTTGCGCAGGGTGGGATCATCCTCGACCTTGACTTGGGCGAGCCCAGCCGGGTCCTTGCCGTTGCAGGTGCACCCCGCGACGATCTCGTTACGATAGCGGAACGCGTTCGGCAGGTCGGAATAGGACTTCCCGTTCTCCGTCGTGGCGTCGTCGATATTGCTGCCGTAGACCAGCGAAGTTTCCGAGGCCGGGCAGAAGCTCTTGCAGGACTGCGCCTTGCTCGCGGCATCGGTGCCTTGCGCCGGGAAGTAGCGGCCGTCGCAGCCGCGCACACAATAGGCGGTGCCGGCGCCATAGGACGACCGCCGCGGCGCGTCGTAGCGCGGCGCGTCGTCGTTCGGAAACGGCATCCGGATCTCCGGCGGCGGCCGCATCCGGAAGCCGCCGAACAATGCCGAGAAAAAATCCTCCGCATGCGCCGACGGTGCCGACACCAGACCGGCGGAGACAGCGATCAACATCGCCGTACCGCCAGCCAATTTGCCAACCAGGCGCCTGCTCATACGACCTCACTCACTCTCAGTTCACGGCCGACGTCGTGATGTTCAGCGCCTGGCGGCCGGTGGGCAGCGTGCTCACGGCCGGGCGCTTTCGCGCGGGATCTGCGCCTTTGGCCATCAACGGCGCGTTCTTCGGCAGCACCACGACCTTGGCACCGACATTGACCCGGTTGAACAGGTCGATGACGTCCTCGTTGGTCATGCGGATGCAGCCGGACGAGACGAACTTGCCGATGGTGGAGGGATCGTTGGTGCCGTGGATGCGGTATTCGCTGGAGCCGAGATACATCGCACGCGCGCCGAGCGGATTGCCGGGGCCGCCGGCGACGAAGCGCGGCAGATAGGGCTGGCGCGCGATCATCGCGGTCGGCGGATGCCAGTCCGGCCATTCCGCCTTGCGGCTCACGCTCTGCACGCCCGACCAGGTAAAGCCCTCGCGGCCGACGCCGACGCCGTAGCGGATCGCGCGGCCATTCCCGAGCACGTAGTAGAGATAGGTGTTGTTGGTGTCGATGACGATGGTACCGGCCGGCTCGCCCCTGTCGAAGCTGACGATCTGCTTGCGCAGGCGGTCGGGCAACCGGGCGTCCTCGTCGGCGGCCTGCGGCGCCTCGTTGAGGTCGCCTTGAGAGTAACCCTGGGAATAATCCTGGTCCGGCGGATAGGCCTGCGGCTGCATCGGAGCATAGCCGAAGGTTTGCGCGCTCGCGCCACCACAGGTTACCGCGAGAAAGGCAGTAGCGAGCGCGAGCGCGGCGACAGCGCGCGGCGCGGAGCTGCGGCGAACTACAGAAAACTTGGTCATGTGCTGCCCCGTTGGATGTCTGCATCAGGGTGACGCAGCTAGTCCAAGCAACGCAGCGGTGCCGATTCGAGTTCCATCCCAGGCTGCGGCAGCTTGGTCACAGTCAAGCGAGCACATCTTCACGAAGCTGCGATGGAACTCTCGCTTCCTCCGCAACGTTATGGAATGGGCGCGCGGATCGCTAGCCTTCCATGCGGGAGATATGTCGTGCGCGTCCTTCCCAGCGAACGCCTGATGTCCGGAAACAGCGAAGGCGAACCGCTCCCCGAGAGCCGTGGCGAGCTGCCGCCGGTGATCCGCCGCACCGAGTTCGTCGCTTTCGCGCTCGCGGGCCTGCTGCTGATTGCGGTCGTCACCGTTCTCTATGTCGGAAGGGCATTCTTCCTGCCCGTGGTGATGGCCTTCGTCACCGGCACCATGCTGTCGCCGGCGGCGAACTTCCTGGAGCGGTACAAGGTGCCGCGGGGGCTCGGTGCTGTCCTGATCGTGATCGCGGGGACGACAGTGGTCGCCTTTGTCGTCGCCCTGATCGCTTCACCCGTGATGGAGTGGAGCACGCGCCTGCCGGAGCTCGGCGCTCAATTGAAGGACAAGCTGCACGTATTCAACCGGCCGCTGGCGCTGTGGCGAGAGCTGCAGGGCATGATCGGCGGCTCGGAGGGCTTCCCCAGCATTGAGATGCCCAAGGTCGAGTGGGTGCAACCCACGCTGGAATTCCTCTCGCCGACTTTTACCGAATTCCTGCTGTTCTTCGTCACCCTCATTCTGTTCATCGCGAGCTGGCGCGACCTGCGGCGAGCCATGATCATGACATTCAGCGATCGCGACGCCCGCCTGCGCACCCTTCGCATTCTCAACGAGATCGAGGTTCATCTCGGCAACTACCTCCTGACCGTCACCCTGATCAATGTGGGCGTCGGCATCGGCACCGGCCTTATCTGCGCGCTCACCGGCATGCCCAATCCGGCCGGGCTCGGCGCGCTGGCGGCAACGCTCAATTTCATCCCGATCATCGGGCCGGTCGCAATGTTCGTGGTGCTGGTCGTGGTAGGGCTGGTCGCCTTTCCCACCATCGGCGGCGGCCTCATGGCCGCGCTCGCCTTCGGCGGGCTCACCTTCCTGGAGGGGCACTTCATCACGCCGACCATAATCGGCCGGCGACTGGCGCTGAATGCACTTGCGGTCCTGCTTGCGCTGGCCTTCTGGACCTGGATGTGGGGTCCCATGGGCGCGTTCCTGTCATCGCCGCTTCTGATCATGGCCCTGATCCTCAAGGAGCATCTGCTGCCGACGGACGCGCCGCATCTGCCGCAGGCCTGACTGGTTTCCCTGACGGAACTTCCCCGACGACGAAACGTTCTCCGGCTATCTCAGCCGTCAACAGTTTGGAGCTCCCGATGTCCACGCCCAATGCCGAAGCCGGGATGAAAGACTGGACCGACAAAGCCACCCGAGAACGCCTCGAGAAGGATGTAGCAGCCGTGAAAAGCGATATCGCCGCCCTCACCGACCAGATCACCGACGCGCTCAATACTTTCGCCAACTCCACCGGCAAGCAGGCTCGCCGCGGCTATCGCCAGGCGCGCGAAAACGTGGATTCCGCGATGGACGACATGTCCGAGCGCGGCAGCGCGATGATGGAAGCTGCGCAAGACGCCTACGGCTCGATCGAGGAGACGCTGGAAGAGGCGATCACGCAGCGACCGCTCGCGACCGTCGGACTGGCGCTCGGCATCGGCTTCCTGATCGGCGTCGCCTGGCGCCGGTAAGATTGCGGAACGGATGCTGAGACGGCGGCGCTGCCGCGCCGCCGATGTTGGCTTGTGACGTTTCGGCTTGTGGGGGGATTTGAGGAGCAAGGCCATGTTTCAGCGCATCATCGACGGGATCAGTGCATCCACCGGCACGACAATTCGGCTGACCTCCCTTGCCGCAGGCGCGGCCTTTGCGCTGTTGGTGACGACAGGCTTCCTATGTGCCGCCGTCTTCATCTCGGTCCTGGAGGCATATGGCCCGGTGCAGGCCTGCCTGGCCGGCGCCGGCATCTTCTTCCTGCTGACCCTGGCGGCAGCAGGCTCCTACTGGGGTTACAAGCGCGAGGTGCAGAAGCGTGCCCGGATCGCGGCCGAGCGCGCCGCGAAGTCGGCCGCGCAGAGCATGCTTGCGGATCCGATGCTCCTCGCCACCGGACTCCAGATCGTTCGCGCCATCGGCATGAAGCGGCTGTTGCCGATCCTGGCGATCGGCGGCGTCGCCCTCGGCATCCTGGCAAGCCGCGCCGGTGTGCCCGACGAGGTGTCGGCTGAACCTGCCGAGTAGCAGTCGGAGCCGGTCAGAAAATTTCGTCGTAAGTCCTGCGATCGCATCTATCGGCATTCGATAGAAGCCGCGCCGCGCAATTTTGCACCAGCCGGTGCATATCGGTCCCACTCACGCAAACGCTACTCGGATAGGCAGGAGGTTGCCGGTAAAAGCATCATCCTGATTCCAAAAGCTATTTTACTCAATGAAAACGTCCGTCAAGGCGAACCTCGCCGCGTTCCATCACGACGCCAGGCTGTATTTGACGCTCGGCATCGCCAACTGGTCGGTCTTCGTCGACCACGTTCCGAACAATGTCGTCAATCTGCTGACGCTGCGCAATTTCGGCTTCAGCGGCGCGGCGGATTTGTTCGTGTTCGTGGTGGGCTATGGCGTCGCCATCATCCACGGCAGGATGGCGCTGGAGCGTGGCTACTTGGTCGCGGCGACGCGAATCTTTCGCCGCGTCTGGCGGCTCTACGCCGCCTATGTCGTGCTGTTCGTGATCTATATCGACGCCATCGCCTATGTGGCCTCGCAATCGATGGCGCCGGAGATCATCCACGAATACAACATCTCGGGGATTCTCGAGCACCCGCTGCGGATCCTGATTGGCGGCCTCGTGCTCCAGGAGGAGCCGCTGAACCTTGACCTTCTGCAGCTGATGATTCCTCTGATGGCCTTCTTTCCGTTCGCGCTGTGGGGTCTGTTGCGACGGCCGAACGTGACGCTTGCGGCATCGGTCGCGCTGTATCTTGCCGCACGCTGGTTCGAGTGGAATTTTCGGGTCTCTCCAGACCAGGAGTGGACCTTCAATCCGCTCTGCTGGCAGATGCTGATGGTGCTGGGCGGCTGGTTCGCCGTCACCGGCGCACCGGGACGGGCGCTGCGCGACCTTCCCTGGCTGCGGCTACTCGCGGGGAGCTATCTCGTTTTCGCGATGGCGGTCACCCTGTTGCGCCATTCGCCGGAACTGTCCGCCTATCTGCCCGGCCTGCTCCTCGATAGCATCGCGCCGACCGACAAGGAGAATCTTGCGCCTTATCGCGTGATTCACTTCCTCGCGCTCGCCTTGCTTGCGACCCATCTGGTTCCAGCCGATCACCCCGGCCTGCGATTGAAGCCGCTTCAGGCGGTCATACGATGCGGCGAGGAATGGCTCGCCGTGTTCTGCGTCGGCGTGTTCCTGTCCTTTGCCGGCCATCTCATCTTGATCACCGGCCCCAATCTGGTGGCGATGCAGATCGTGGTGAGCCTCGTCGGCTTCGCCGCGATGACCGCCGTCGCCTACTACGTCGCCTGGTCGAAGCGGCAGGACATGCCTGCCGCCCTGAGGCAGCAGGCCTAGTCGCAAAATCGTGCGATTCTGCTAGGCCGAAGGCCATGGCTGCGCTATGCCGGGAGTCTGTGTGAGGAGACCGGGCGTGGCGGGGGCGAAAGGCGGGAGTGACGAGGCTGACAGCGCGCCCCGGCGCGGCCGGCCGAGGTCAATCGAGACCAGCAACGCCATTCTCGAGAGCGCCTATGCGCTGATGGCCTCCACCGGCCTTGCCACCACCACCATCGACGCGGTCGCGCGCCATTCCAGCGTCTCCAAGATGACGATCTACAAATGGTGGCCATCCCGCGAGGCGCTCTTGATCGACGCCTTTCTCCACCACGCCGCGCAGATGCTGCCGCTGCCGCCGGCGAGTTCCGGCAGCCCCGCGGCGCGCGCGCGCCGCCATGCCGCGGCCTATGCCGAAGCGCTCCAGGGCGAGTTCGGCAAGGTCCAGCTCGCCGTTATCTCCGAATGCATCTCGAAGACCGGCTCGGCGGAGCTGTTCTACGCGCGCTACCTGCAATTCCGCCGCGACGCGCTCGTCGAGATGATCGCCGCGGGCCAGCAGGATGGCAGCATTCTAGCCGAGGGGCTTCCCGAGGATCTCTACGATGCGATCTATGGCAGCCTGTTCTATCGCTACGTCTTCGGCATCACGCCGGTCACTCCGGCTTACGCACGCAGCCTCGTCGATCTCGTGTTGCGGCCGAAGGGTTAGCTGCGCACAGGCCTGACCGGCGCCGAGAGCTTGTCCGTGCGGTCGCGCTCGGTCATGTCGACCACCGTCTCCATCGGGGCGGTCAATTCATAGACGTAGGAGACGTCGGTGAAGAAGCGCTTGGCGGTGCCCCCTAGCGCCTCGGGCGCGACGCGGTCGAGCAGGATCAGGCCGAAATCGGAATCCGGCCGACGCGTCGCCTCGCTGGTGTTGAACTCCTCCCAGCGGAAATGGAAGACCTCGTTGCCGTCCTCTCCCGTCACCGTCCAGTTGGCGGTGATGTGCGGATGCTTTCCAACCAGCGACAGGCCCTCGTCGGAATGCGAGGCGAGCTCGAAGAACAGCAGCGACAGGCTCTGCGCCGCGCGTGCGCTGACCGCGATATCAGGACCGGTGACGGCGATGCGGTCCGCATGCGGGATGGCGCGCGCCTCGAACAGGCCCTTCAGCTTGACGCCCTGCCACTGGCTCTCGCTGAGCAGCGAGACCACGTTGGACATGGCGTGGATGCGCCCGATCAGCAGCTCGCGCGCGATGTCGATGTCCGAGCCGTGGCGCAAGGTGCGCGTCACGATCGACTGGATCACCGCCAGGATGTTCTTGACGCGGTGGTTGAGCTCGTCGATGACCGCGGTCAGCCGGCGCTCGAACCCGATCCTGACCTGTATCTCCCGGCTGAGTCGCAGATTGTTGTAGGCGACATAGCCGAACAGGCCGCACACCATTGCCGTGATCGCAAAGCCGATCGCCGCGACGATGATGGCGGTCTGCTCGGCACGACGCGCCGAGTTGGTTTTCGCGTAATAGCTGAGTTGCCAGTCACGCCCACCGAAGCTCACGGTGCGCGTCGCCGACGGCGCCGGCCCGTCCGCTGCAACCCTGCGCGTCGAGACCACGCCCTGATCGTTGGCGATCAGCTCGCCGCCTTCCTTGCGCGGATCCTTAAGCGCGACCGCGAACAACGACATGTCATCGTTGGTGAGCATCAGCGTGGCGAGCTCGTAGGAGAATGTGACGAAGCCGGCAGGCTCCGTTGCTCCCTCGGGAATGACGGGCGCGGCCACGATGATGCCGATCGCGCCGTTCCCGCTGATCAACGGCACCGGGTCCGAGGCAACCGACCTCTTCTCGGCGCGCGCACGCGTCAGCATGGCACTGCGAACCGGATCCTGATCGTAGCTGCGGCCGGGCAGCGTCTTGGTCTCGTTGCTGCGTGGCTCGAGGTCCATCAGCACGTCGATCGGCTGCGTGATCTCGGCCGGATTGATCGGCTTGTCGTCATAGGACCGAATCTGCGGATTCGGGAAGCCTGCGCCGGCGATGGCGGCCTGCGCCGCCGCGAGCTCGTTCGGCTTCAGCCGGGCGATCCAGCCGGCCACCACGAAATCGGTCTTGAAGGCGTAGATCGCCGAGCGCAGCGGCTCCAGCATGTTCGGTTTGACCACGGATGGCGTGCGGAACAGGCCTGAGGCGACACGCGCGAGCAGCTCCCGCTCGGTGAGGCGGTCCTGAACCAGGCTCGCATGAACGTCGATCGCGCGCGCGAGCGCAATCCGATCCAGCGCCAGTTCCTGGTCATGGACGCGATAGGCTGCAAGCCCGGAGAGCAAAGCCCCGAGCAGAGCGATGAAGCCGATGATGAAACCGAGCCTGACCACGCGATTACTCAGGCGAAAGCAGGAGGTCGGCAATAAACACGGAGCATATGAACGCCGCTCGAACGGCCATCTGCCGAAACAGGGTAGACCCCAGTGGCGGAGATAATGGAGGAGGAGGCATCAGTACGCAACTTGGGTCGCCTGAAAAGCTTAATCCGCCCGGCCGATGGACTGGCCGGGATGAATTCGCCCCGGGCGCCGGAGGTAGTTAATCGCCGTGTCCGAAATTTGTTCCGCGGTTACGGCGCCGCCCAAATGTTAACGGCGAGGAAATGCCTGCGCCAAGTGGTCGCGTCCGGTCAGCCCGGCCGTTTCAGGCCGCCTTTGGCTTCGATGAAGCCGACGATTCGGTCGAGCCCCTCGCTTTTCTTCAGGTTGGTCATGACGAAAGGACGCTCGCCGCGCATGCGCTTGGCGTCCGTCTCCATCTTCTCCAGGGAGGCGCCCACATGGGGCGCGAGGTCGATCTTGTTGATGACCAGGAGGTCCGACCGGGTGATGCCGGGGCCGCCCTTGGACGGGATCTTGTCGCCGGCGGCGACGTCGATGACGTAAATCGTGAGGTCGGCCAGCTCCGGTGAAAAAGTAGCAGCGAGATTGTCACCGCCGGACTCGATCAGCACGAGATCAAGTCCGGGAAACTTGGCGCGCATGTCCGCGACCGCGGCGAGATTCATCGAGGCGTCCTCGCGGATCGCGGTGTGCGGGCAACCGCCGGTCTCGACGCCGGCGATGCGATCCGGCGTCAGCGACCCCGAACGCACGAGGAACTCTGCATCCCATTTGGTGTAGATGTCGTTGGTAATCGCCGCAATGTCATAGCGCTCGCGCATGGTCTTGCAGAGCAGGTCCATCAGCGCCGTCTTGCCAGACCCGACCGGGCCGCCGACACCGACGCGCAAGGGGCCGTGAGATTTCGACATGTGATCCGCTCTCTCTCGATTGGTTGAAGCCGCGCCGGTCACGAGCGAAACAGCCGCGTGTATTGCGCCTCGTGCCGCAGGCTGGCGAGATCGGCCCGGAACGTCGCGCTGCCGAGATCGTCCAATGCCGCGTTGAGCGCACGATTGGCGGTCGCAGCGACTGCGGCTTCCAGCCTTGCCAGCACGCGCTGGCTATCGCTCTGACCGAGCGGAATGAGCCGGCTGGCCGCCGAGATCCAGTTCGAGACCAGCGCATGCAGAAAGGCGTGCAACGTCGGCGCCAGCGGCACGGCGTGCTGAGCTGCGACGACACCGACGGCGACCGGATAGACCGGTGGCGTGCTGCATGCCGCAATCACGGCATCCAGTCCGTCGGCATTCCACGCGGCGCGGGCGATGTCGATGAAGGCGCGGCCCTGCGAGGCCGTCTCCAGCTGCCGTTCGCGCGACGGCACGAAGGCGGCGGCGAGCTCGGCGATCTCGTTCAAAGCGGTGGTCTCGCCCGCTTCCGCGGCGCGATAGGCATGGACCAGAAACGTCGCGTCACAGAAGCCGGAGCCCTCGGCGAGCATCGCATCGAGCCAATCCGCGAGCGAGGCGGCGTCGGTGATGTCGCCCGCCTCGACGGCCCATTCGAGGCCGCTGGAATAAGAGAATCCGCCGACCGGGAACGCCGGCGACAGCCAGGTCATCAGCCGGTACAGCGCCGCCGCCTCGCCTTCGGCAAGGGCGCGGGCGCCGACCGGCTCATTTGTGGTCATGAGCATGCTTGTGGCCGTGGTGATGGTCGGGGTGGTCGCAGTGCTCATCGTGGTGATGGTGGTGACCGTGGCCATGATCATGCGCGGCATGATCATGCGCGGCATGATCATGATCGTGGTGACCGTGATCGTGGTGATGATGGCCGTGGTCGTGATGCGCATGGTCATCGTGCCCATGCGCGTGGCCGGCATCGGCATAGGCCCCGCCTTCGGGATCGAACGGCGCCTCGATCTCGATCACGCGCGCGCCGAGGCCCTTCACCATGGCCTCGATGACGTGGTCGCGGCGGATGCGCAGGGCCTTGGCCATGATCTGCGTCGGCAGATGGCGATTGCCGAGATGCCAGCCGACCCGGATGAGGTGGTGCGGATCGCGGCCGCGGATCTCCAGCAGCGGCTCGGGCGCCGCGACGACTTCGATCAGCCGGCCGTCCTCCAGCACCAGCGCGTCGCCGCCGCGCAAAGCGACCGCATGCTCCAGGTCGAGCAGGAATTCGAGCCCCCGCGTGCCGGTCATCGCCATGCGGCGGCGGTGCCGATCGTCGAAATCGAGCACGACCGTATCGACTGGCGCTTCCGTGAAGCGGTGCTGTCCCCTGACCTGCGTCGCCCGGATCATCCGTTTACCCCGCTACCGCGTTTCGACCTTCTCGGGCGTGATCACTTCGATCTTCGGCGGCGCCGTGAAGCACTTCACCGCGACGCGGCCGAACGTCTTCATGTGCTCCATGCCCCGATGCGGCACCAGCGCCTCGGCATTCTCCCACTGCTCGACGAACACCATTTTGCTGGGATCGGTGACACTCTCGTGCAGATCATAGGCGATATTGCCGGGCTCCTTCCGGGTCTCCTTGATGCAGGCGGTGGCGGCTGCAATGAATTCGGCGCGCGTTTCGGGCTTGATGGTCAAGGTGGCAACGACGTAAATCACGAGAAATCCTCCCGGCTTTTCTTCTCGAAGTTGGATACCGGGCGGGACATTAGACCAGGCGGGATCGAACGCAAAACCGAAAAACCACCCGAACATGCTCCAGCGGCATGCAAGCGCGCTATTTCAGTACATGAAATATCGCTGCGCCATCGGCAACAGCTCGGCAGGGGCACAAGTGAGCAACTCGCCGTCGGCGCGCACTTCATAGGTCTCCGGATCGACCTCGATATTGGGCGTGGCGTCGTTGTGGATCATGCTCTTCTTCGAGATCTTGCCGCGGGTATTCTGGACCGCATAGAGCTTCTTCTCGATGCCGAGCTTTCGCGCGAGGCCGCCGGTGACCGCCGCCTTCGAGGTGAATACCACGGACGACGCGGTGCGCGCCTTGCCGAAGGCGCCGAACATCGGCTGGTAGTGCACCGGCTGCGGCGTCGGGATCGAGGCGTTGGGATCGCCCATGGGCGCGGCGACGATCGTGCCTCCCTTGACGATGCAATCCGGCTTGACGCCGAAGAACGCCGGCGACCACAGCACGAGATCGGCGAGCTTGCCCTTCTCGACCGAGCCGATCAACTTCGACACGCCGTGCGCGATCGCGGGATTGATCGTGTACTTGGCGATGTAGCGCTTGACGCGGAAATTGTCGTTGTCCTTGCCCTTGTCCTGCGGCAGCGAGCCGCGCTGCTTCTTCATCTTGTCGGCTGTCTGCCA
Organism: Bradyrhizobium diversitatis; assembly: GCF_016031635.1. GTDB lineage: Bacteria > Pseudomonadota > Alphaproteobacteria > Rhizobiales > Xanthobacteraceae > Bradyrhizobium > Bradyrhizobium diversitatis. The sequence goes on along the minus strand of NZ_JACEGD010000002.1, from coordinate 245,100 downwards.
GGTGCGGATGATGACCTCGCCGAGGCGGCCCATGGCCTGCGAGTCCGAGGACATCATCGAGAGCGCGCCGAGGTCGTGCAGGATGTCTTCGGCCGCAATCGTCTCCTTGCGGATGCGGCTTTCGGCGAACGCCAGATCTTCCGCGATCGAGGGATCGAGGTGGTGGCACACCATCAGCATGTCCAGATGCTCGTCGATGGTGTTGCGGGTGAAGGGCCGCGTCGGGTTGGTCGAGGACGGCAGCACGTTTTTCAGGCCGGCGATCTTGATGATGTCAGGGGCGTGACCGCCGCCGGCGCCTTCGGTGTGGAAGGCATGAATGGTGCGGCCCTTGAAGGCCTTGACCGTGTCCTCGACGAAGCCGGATTCGTTCAGCGTGTCGGTGTGGATCATGACCTGGATGTCGTGATCGTCGGCAACCGACAGGCAATTGTCGATCGCCGCCGGCGTGGTGCCCCAGTCCTCGTGCAGCTTCAGCGCACAGGCGCCGGCCTTGATCATCTCGACCAGCGCGGCGGGACGCGACGCGTTGCCCTTGCCTGAGATGCCGAGATTGACTGGGAAGGCGTCGAACGACTGGATCATCCGCCCCATGTGCCACGGCCCCGGCGTGCAGGTGGTGGCGAAGGTACCGTGCGACGGGCCGGTGCCGCCGCCGAGCATCGAGGTGACGCCACTCATCAGCGCGTGCTCGATCTGCTGCGGACAGATGAAATGGATGTGGCTGTCGAAGCCGCCGGCGGTGAGAATCTTGCCTTCGCCCGCGATCACATCGGTCCCGGGGCCGATGATGATGGTAACGCCCGGCTGGATGTCGGGATTACCGGCCTTGCCGATGCCTGCGATCATGCCCTCCTTGATCGCGACGTCGGCCTTGACGATGCCCCAGTGATCGACGATCAGCGCATTGGTGATGACCGTGTCGGCCGCACCCTGCCTGTTGGTGACTTGCGACTGCCCCATGCCGTCGCGGATGACCTTGCCGCCGCCGAACTTCACCTCCTCGCCGTAGGTGGTGAAATCCTTCTCGACCTCGATGATGAGGTCGGTATCGGCCAGCCGCACCCTGTCGCCGGTGGTCGGGCCGAATATGTCGGCATAGACGGAACGCTTCATTTTGACGGACATCACAAGCCCCGTTTGCGTTTGAATATCTGGTGGATCACAACAGCGCCCTCGCTGCTTTCACGGCATCATCGAACTTCTCGTCCAGCCACGCATTTCCGCCGCGGCAGCCCGCAACGACCTGCGTGGCCCACGCGATATAGTCGGCGAGATCCTCGCGCTCCTCGTCACTCGGATCGGTTTGAATGCGCGCGCCCGTATTGCTGATTTTATCGGCGATCTTGATCAGCTTGGCCCCGGCGGATTTCTTCGGCGCGTCCAGCACCTGAAGCCGCCGCCGCTCGGCCTTCGGCAAGCTCATGTCATCGGTGCATTCGACAACGAGCGAGGCGACACGTTCGGAAAATCTCCGCGCGAGCTCGTCGCGTGTGGTGTCGGTGTCCTCGATCGTGTCGTGCAGCCAGCCGGCCGCGACCAGTTCGGCATCGGCACCGTCAGTCGCGGTCGCAAGCAGGTTCGCGACCTCGGCGAGATGATTGATATACGGCTCATTGCCGCGCCCCTTGCGCGCCATGCCGTTGTGGCGGCGCGCGGCGAGCTCGGCAGCTTCCGAGACGAGGCGGATGGCGGACAGCATGCTTCAGGCCTCCTCGACTCCGGGAGATGCGCCACTCCTGTCGTCAGTCAGGGACGCATCGCTGGACAGGTTCCCTCCCCCCTTGCGGGGGAGGGTTAGGGAGAGGGGTGCCGCTTGCTCCGCTGCTTCGAAGATGGAAAGAACAACGCCCTCTAGGTGCTTCATCACGTCGTCATTGGTGAAGCGAAGGACCCGATAGCCGCGGGATGCGAACCATTGGTCGCGCCGTTCGTCATGCTGGATACGTTCTCCGAAGTCGTGGCTTTCACCGTCGAGCTCAACGATGAGCTTGCAGGAATGCGCGACGAAATCGGCGATGTAATTGCCCATGGGAGTCTGGCGACGAAAGGCCAAGCCCGCGAGTCGATCCGCCTTCAGGTGGCGCCACAGCAACGCCTCCGCGCGAGTCATCTCGCGCCTCAGTCGTTTGGCGCGGATTCTTTGGAACTGAGGGACCTCGTCGTGTGGCATACCCCTCTCCCCAACCCTCCCCCGCAAGGGGGGAGGGAGCCTGACCGGCGTGCTCACCTCACTGTCGATCACTGCACTCGCCTCAACCGTGCCGCGCCGCGCTCGTTCCTCCGGATGTCACAGCTTCCCCATGACCTCGCCGCGGAAACCGTAGATCGTCTTCTTTCCCGCCATGGCGACGAGCTGGACGTCGCGGGTCTGGCCGGGCTCGAAGCGGACGGCGGTGCCGGCGGCAATGTCGAGGCGCATGCCGCGGGCCTTCTTGCGGTCGAATTTCAGCGCGGGGTTGGTCTCGAAGAAATGGTAGTGCGAGCCGACCTGGATCGGGCGGTCGCCGGTGTTGGCAACCGTCAGCGTCACGGTCTTGCGCCCGGCATTCAGCTCGATTTCGCCGTCCTGGATGAAGAGTTCGCCGGGGATCATGTGCTACCTCGTCTTGCTCCGCTGCGTCATGGCCGGGCTTGTCCCGGCCATCCACGTGGGGCCGCTTGGTTGATGGTCGTGGATGCCCGGGACAAGCCCGGGCATGACGATGTTGATACAGTTTCGCGCTTCAACGGATCGGCTCGTGCACGGTGACGAGCTTCGTTCCGTCAGGGAATGTCGCCTCGACCTGGATGTCGTGGATCATCTCGGGAATCCCCGGCATCACCTGGTCGCGGGTCAGGACCTGCGCGCCGGATTGCATCAGCTCGGCAACGGTACGACCGTCGCGCGCGCCTTCGAGGATGAAATCGGAGATGATCGCGATCGCCTCGGGATGGTTGAGCTTGACGCCGCGGTCCAGCCTGCGGCGCGCCACGATCGCCGCCATCGAGATCAGAAGCTTGTCCTTTTCGCGGGGAGACAGATTCATGCGACATCTCTTCCGTTCAACACGTCAATTCAACCACTCAATTCAGCCAGAGCCGCGGCAGGGCGACGCCGGTGCGCGCCAGCACGGCCATCATGTCGGCGCGCAAACGCGCCGCATCTTGGGCACAGAACCGCGCCATTGCAAAGCCATTCCAGGCGGATATCCCGACCTCGCCGGAGAACGACTCCGATGCCTCGCGGATGCGCTCGACCAGCGCCTCATCGCCGGGCACGATCAGGGCCGTGCCGATCGCCGCGCCGCCCTTGGCAACTGCTGATCGCGCGAGCTTTGCGCCGATATCGCCGCCGAGCCTGACCGTCTCAGCAAGGACCAGCCTGCCGCCGCGGCGCATCCGCCAGCGGTCGACGAATTCGCCCTGCTCCATCCGCTCGCCCATGGCGGCGCGGCCGAACACGACGATCTCGCAAAGCAGGAGCGAGGCGCTCTCGTCGAGCGCGATGTCGAAGCGGCGCTGAACCCGGGCGCGATCGAACAGGATCGTCTCCTGAGGCAGCCAGGCAAGACGCGCACCCGCGCCGGCCTTCAGGGCGATGTTGAGCTGCGCCGCCGAGCCCGGCGCGCGATAGACCTTTTCAGCCGCCGCCGTCGTCAGTGTCAGCCGCGAGCTATCCGCCGCCGATATCTCGATGTCGAAGCGATCACCGCCAGCAACGCCGCCGGCGGTATTGACGAACACGCCGGAGAGGCCCTCGTCTTCGGGCGAGGGAAAGCGCACGCGGAGCGAACCGGATTCATGCAAGGCCCCGCGCCGCGTCACGCCGTCACGCGCGTGCACGTCGAACCTGACAGCGCCACGGGCGCGGTTGGCCTCGAACACCGAATTTGTCGCTAAAGCGTCGCTGCGCATCCGTCTCCCCAGCCGGCCGCGGCAGGATTACTTGGCTTACTGGCCCCTGGCCTACAGCGCCATCTGGCGGCTGATCTCGCCGGGGTCCAGGTTGGCGCGATCACAGGTGAACTTCACCGCGCCGCGATCCATCACCGCGAAACTGTCGCCGAGTTCGCAGGCAAAGTCGAGATATTGTTCGACCAGCACGATGGCGATGTTGCCGAGGTTGCGCAGGTAGGAGATGGCGCGGCCGATGTCCTTGATGATCGAGGGCTGGATGCCCTCGGTCGGCTCGTCCAGCAGGAGCAGCTTCGGCCGCATCACCAGGGCGCGGCCGATGGCGAGCTGCTGCTGCTGGCCGCCGGAGAGGTCGCCGCCGCGCCGGCCGAGCATGGATTGCAGCACCGGAAACAGCGAGAAGACGTCGTCCGGAATATGCCTGTCCTCGCGCTTGAGCGGCCCGAAGCCGGTCTTGAGGTTTTCCTCGACCGTCAGCAGCGGAAAGATCTCGCGGCCCTGCGGCACGAAACCGATGCCCTTGCGCGCACGCTCATAGGGCTTCAGGCCGGTGATGTCGCTGCCATCGAACACGATCGCACCCGAGGAGATCGGATACTGCCCGACCATGGCGCGCAAGAGGGACGTCTTGCCGACGCCGTTGCGCCCGAGCACGCAAGTCACCTTGCCCGGCTCGGCCGAGATCGAGACGCCGCGCAGTGCCTGCGCCGCGCCGTAGAACAGGTTGATGTCCTTGACCTCAAGCATGCTCAGCGTCCCAGATAGACTTCGATGACCCGCTCGTTGGACGAGACCTGGTCGATGGTTCCTTCCGCGAGCACGGTGCCTTCGTGCAGGCACGTGACCTTGACCCCGAGCTCGCGCACGAAGGTCATGTCGTGCTCGACCACCATGACCGTGTGAGTCTTGTTGATCTCCTTCAGCAACTCGGCGGTGAGATGCGTCTCGACGTCGGTCATGCCGGCGACAGGCTCGTCGACGAGGAGCAGCTTGGGATCCTGCGCCAGTAGCATGCCGATCTCCAGCCACTGCTTCTGGCCATGGCTGAGGCTGCCGGCGAGCCGGTTGCGGGCCTCGGTGAGACGGATCGTCTCCAGCACCCTGTCGATGCGCTCGGCTTCCGCCCTGCTGCCGCGCCAGAACAGCGTGGCCTTGACGCTGTGATCGACATTGAGCGCGAGCAGCAGGTTGTCCTGCACGGTCTGACTCTCGAACACGGTCGGCTTCTGGAATTTCCGGCCGATACCGAGTTCGGCGATGCGGGTCTCGTCGAGCCGCGTCAGGTCGGTGACGCCGTCGAACAGCACGGTGCCCTCGTCGGGCTTAGTCTTGCCGGTGATGATGTCCATCATTGTGGTCTTGCCGGCGCCGTTCGGGCCGATGATGGCGCGCATCTCGCCGGGCTCGAGCGTCAGCGACAGATTGTTGATGGCGTGGAAGCCGTCGAACGAGACGTGCACCCCGTCCAGATAGAGCATCGCGGAAGTCGCGCGGGTATCCATGACGTTCATCGCGCTACTCCGCCATCTTGGGTTCGGTGACGCCGTCCTCGGCCGCCGCGCTCACGGAGGCCGCGGCGGTGCGTTTTTCCTTCGACGAGTCCCACCAGGCGTTGAAGGTGCCGACGATGCCCTTCGGCAGCAGCAGCGTCACCAGGATGAACAGCGCGCCCAGCATGAACAGCCAGTACGGCGCGAGCATGCCGGAGGTGAAGAACGTTTTTGCGTAATTGACGACGACAGCACCCAGCGCGGCGCCGACCAGCGTGCCGCGGCCGCCGACCGCGACCCAGATCACCGCCTCGATCGAGTTGCCCGGCGCGAACTCGCTCGGATTGATGATGCCGACCTGCGGCACGTAGAGCGCGCCGGCGACGCCGGCCATGCAGGCCGAGACCGTGAACACGAACAGCTTGTAGGATTCGACACGGTAGCCCAGGAAGCGCGTCCGCGATTCCGCGTCGCGCACCGCGATCAGCACCTTGCCGAGCTTGGACGAGACGATGGCGCGGCAGATCAAGAAACCTACGATCAGCGCCAGGCAGCTCAGCGCGAACAGCGCGGCACGGGTGCCCTCCGCCTGCACGTTGAAGCCCAGAATGTCCTTGAAATCGGTGAGGCCGTTATTGCCGCCGAAGCCGAAGTCGTTGCGGAAGAAGGCAAGCAGCAGCGCATAGGTCATCGCCTGCGTGATGATCGACAGGTACACGCCGGTGACGCGGGAGCGGAACGCGAGCCAGCCGAAGCAGAAGGCGAGCAGGCCGGGCACGACCAGCACCATCAGCGCGGCGAACCAGAACATGTCGAAGCCGTACCAGTACCACGGCAGCTTCTCCCAGTTCAGGAACACCATGAAATCGGGCAGGACCGGATTGCCGTAAACGCCGCGGGTGCCGATCTGCCGCATCAGGTACATGCCCATGGCGTAGCCGCCGAGCGCGAAGAAGGCGCCGTGCCCGAGCGAGAGGATGCCGCAATAGCCCCAGATCAGGTCGATCGAGAGCGCCAGGATGGCGTAGCAGACATATTTGCCCCAGAGCGCGACGAGATAGGTCGGCACTTGCAGGAACGAGCCCGCGGGCAGCAGCAGGTTGGAGAGCGGGATGAGGATGCCGCAGGCCGCGACGACGGCGAGGAAGATCGTCGCGCTGCGGTCCAGCGATCGCGTCAGCATGTGAGGGGTCATGCTTCCACCGCGCGGCCCTTGAGCGCGAACAGGCCGCGCGGCCGCTTTTGAATGAACAGGATGATGAGGACCAGGATCGCGATCTTGCCGAGCACGGCGCCGGCGACCGGCTCCAGGAACTTGTTGGCGATGCCGAGCGTGAAGGCGCCGACCAGCGTGCCCCAGAGATTGCCGACGCCACCGAACACCACGACCATGAAGCTGTCGATGATGTAGCTCTGGCCAAGATTGGGGCTGACATTGTCGATCTGCGACAGCGCCACGCCGGCGATGCCGGCGATGCCCGAGCCGAGGCCGAAGGTCAGCGCATCGACGCGCGAGGTGGCAATGCCCATCGAGGCCGCCATGCGGCGGTTCTGCGTCACCGCGCGCATCTCGAGGCCGAGCGCCGTGTAGCGCAGCATCGCGAGCAGGATCATGAACACGGCGAGCGTGAAGACGAGGATCCAGAGCCGGTTATAGGTGATGGTGATCTGGCCGAGCTCGAACGCGCCGCTCATCCAGGAGGGGTTGCCGACCTCGCGGTTGGTCGGACCGAACATGGTTCGCACCGCCTGCTGCAGCACGAGCGACAGGCCCCAGGTTGCCAGCAGCGTCTCCAGCGGCCGGCCATAGAGGAAGCGGATGATGCTGCGCTCGATCAAGACGCCGATGGCGCCGGCGACGAGGAAGGCGAGCGGCACGGCGATCAGCAGCGAATAGTCGAACAGGCCGGGATAGCGAGTGCGGATCACCTCCTGCACCACGAAGGTGGTGTAGGCCCCGATCATCACCATCTCGCCATGCGCCATGTTGATGACGCCCATCACGCCGAAAGTGATGGCGAGTCCGATCGCCGCGAGCAGCAGCACCGAGCCGAGCGAGAGGCCGTACCAGGCGTTCTGCACCATGGACCAGACCGCCAGCGAGCTCTGGATCGAGCCGATCGCGCTCGCGGCGGCCTTGGTTACAGACGCCGGCTGGTCGCCCATGCCGGTCAGCAGCGCCAGCGCGTCCTGGTCGCCGCGCGCCTTGAGGGTGGCGACGGCCTCGAGCTTCTCGACCTCGGTGGCGTCGGACTTGAACAGCAGGATCGCGGCGCGGGCCTCGCCGAGCGCGGTCTTGACGGATCTGCTGGTTTCCTTGGCAAGCGCCGCATCGACCGCCTCGAGCGCGGTCTCCTCATGCGACTTGAAGACGGACTGCGCGGCCTGCAGCCGCGTTCCGACGTCCGGCGACTGAAGCGTCAGGCCGCCGAGCGCGGCATCGACGCTGCGGCGCAGGCGGTTGTTGAGGCGGACCGCGCTCGCACTGTCGGGAACGCTGGCGACGGCCGCGCCCGTCGCGGCGTCGATCGACTTGCCGTCGGCGCCGGTGACGTAAACCTTCTTGCTGTCTGGATCGGCCATGAGACGGCCGTCCTGGAGCGCGCTGATGATGGGGAAAGCCAACGGGTTGCCGCTGCCCGCGACCACGCCGATCGCCTCCTCCGTGTCGGAAAAATCATCATTGGCGAATTTGGCGACCGCATCCTCGAACGGCCCGGCGAAGGCCGGCAACGCGAACGCGATCAGAAACAACGAGAGTGCAAGCGAACAGAGACGGGCGGACAAATGGGCTGGCACTGTGAATGACCCCGGCAGAAATGAATGGAGAAGGCGGCGGGATCGCCGCCCTCTCCGATCTTGCAATGGACGTCAGATCCGGATCAGGAGCCCGAACCGAGACACTTGTTGGTCTTGGTGTTGAAGTTGCCGCACTTCTTGCCGACCCAGTCGCCGATCAGGTCCTTGGAGCCTTCCAGCTCCTTCGACCAGGCATCGCCCGCGACGAGGCCCGGCGTCTTCCAGACCACGTCGAACTGGCCGTTCGCCTTGATCTCGCCGATGAACACCGGCTTAGTGATGTGGTGGTTCGGCAGCATCTTCGACACGCCGCCGGTCAGGTTCGGCGCCTCGATGCCGGGAAGCGCGTCGATCACCTTGTCCGGATCGGTCGACTTCACCTTCTCGACCGCCTTTACCCACATGTTGAAGCCGATCACGTGCGCTTCCATCGGGTCGTTGGTCACGCGCTTGGGGTTCTTGGTGTAGGCCTGCCAGTCCTTGATGAACTTCTCGTTCGACCCGTCCTTGGTCTTGATCGACTCGAAGTAGTTCCAGGCAGCGAGATGACCGACCAGCGGTTTGGTGTCGATGCCGGCGAGCTCTTCCTCACCCACGGAGAACGCGACGACCGGGATGTCCTTTGCCTTGATGCCCTGGTTGCCGAGCTCCTTGTAGAAGGGAACGTTGGCGTCACCATTGATGGTCGAGACCACCGCGGTCTTCTTGCCGGCCGAGCCGAACTTTTTGATGTCGGCCACGATCGTCTGCCAGTCGGAGTGACCGAACGGCGTGTAGTTGATCATGATGTCTTCCTGGGCGACACCCTTCGACTTCAGATAGGCTTCCAGGATCTTGTTGGTCGTGCGCGGATAAACGTAGTCGGTGCCCGCGAGCACCCAGCGCTTCACCTTCTCTTCCTTCATCAGATAGTCGACGGCCGGGATCGCCTGCTGGTTCGGTGCCGCACCCGTGTAGAACACGTTGCGCTCGCTCTCCTCACCCTCGTACTGCACGGGGTAGAACAGGATGTTGTTCAGCTCCTTGAAGACCGGCAGCACCGACTTGCGTGACACCGAGGTCCAGCAGCCGAACACGACCGAGACCTTGTCCTTGGTGATCAGCTCGCGCGCCTTTTCGGCGAACAGCGGCCAGTTCGAAGCGGGGTCGACGACGACGGCTTCCAGCTTCTTGCCGAGCACGCCGCCCTTCTTGTTCTGCTCATCGATCAGGAAGAGGATGGTATCCTTCAGCGTGGTTTCGCTGATCGCCATGGTGCCGGACAGGGAGTGGAGCACGCCGACCTTGATGGTGTCGTCCGCGGCCTTCGCGCCAGTCAATGAAGCCAGACCAAGCACCAGTCCGGCGGTCGCGGCGAGCACGCCACGGCGGCTAAATGAAGCCGCTATATCGTGAGTGGATTTGCTAAACATGAGTGTCTCATCTCCCTGACGCAGACGTGAAAATGCTGCGAAACGGCCCCACGGCCGCCTGCGATTAACGGAATCGCAAGAACCATGCCATGGGCTGAGCACCCATCAACGCTTTGATGTCGCTTATAGAATCGGCCGAAATCGAAGTTTGGCCATAGTCAGACTGACTAAATTCTAGGCGTCCGAAATGTGTGCGAAAGCGGCATGCAGTTTATTTTATGGGCAAATCGCCAGTTCTGGCTAAATTTCCGGCATCACTATTTTTGCACCGCAATCGCTATTTCAGGCGCGCCTGCCTTGAAAGCGCCCCTTCAATGTTCCATATGACCACCCGAGACCTCTTGCGAATCAAGAGGTCATAGCGAGCCGCGTGTTCTTAAGCCCATACGGGCGTCTGGCTTGCCCCACATCTCCCAAGCCCATCCGACACCCCAAACACGCAGGTGTCTTCTCGACACCTTTTTGCGCGCGCCGCGCCGAATGCGCCGGGCGCTCGCTTTTGACATGGAAAGAACCCCTCTTTTGACTTCGTTTCAGGATTTCGGCCTCGCCGAACCCATCGCGCGCGCTCTTCGTGAAGAGAATTACGTCACCCCCACCCCGATCCAGGCCCAGACCATCCCGCTGGCGCTGACCGGCCGCGACGTCGTCGGTATCGCCCAGACCGGAACCGGCAAGACCGCGTCCTTCGCGCTTCCGATCCTCCACCGGTTGCTCGAGAACCGCATCAAGCCGCAGCCCAAGACCTGCCGCGTCCTCGTGCTCTCTCCGACCCGCGAGCTGTCCGGCCAGATCCTGGACAGCTTCAACGCCTATGGCCGTCACCTGCGGCTGGCGTCGACCCTCGCCATCGGCGGCGTGCCGATGGGCCGTCAGGTCCGCGCCCTGATGCAGGGCGTCGACGTTCTGGTTGCCACTCCAGGCCGCCTGCTCGACCTCGTGCAGAGCAACGGGCTGAAGCTTGGAAGCGTCGAGTTCCTCGTGCTCGACGAAGCGGACCGCATGCTCGACATGGGGTTCATCAACGACATCCGCAAAATCGTCGCCAAGCTGCCGATCAAGCGGCAGACGCTGTTCTTCTCGGCCACCATGCCCAAGGACATCGCCGAGCTCGCCGACGCCATGCTGCGCGATCCGGCCCGCGTCGCGGTGACCCCGGTCTCCTCGACCGCCGAGCGGATCAACCAGCGCATCATCCAGGTCGACTTCTCTTCCAAGCCCGCCTTCCTGACCAAGCTCCTGAAGGACGAGCCGATCAACCGCGCACTGGTGTTCACCCGCACCAAGCACGGCGCCGACAAGGTCGTGAAGACCCTTGAAAAGGCCGGCATTGCCGCCAGCGCCATCCACGGGAACAAGTCCCAGAACCATCGCGAGCGGACGCTCGCCCAGTTCCGCTCCGGCGAGATCCGCACCCTGGTGGCGACCGACATCGCCGCCCGCGGCATCGACGTCGACGGCATCACCCACGTGATCAATTTCGACCTGCCCAACGTCCCCGAGACCTACGTCCACCGCATCGGCCGCACCGCGCGCGCCGGCGCCGACGGCACCGCGATCTCGCTGGTCGCAGGGGGCGAGGAGCTCAGCTATCTCCGCGACATCGAACGGCTAATCCGCGTCGCGCTGCCGCGCGAGGACCACCGCACCGACGCCGGGCGCCGCGATGCCGGCCCCGCCCCGTCGCAGCAACGGCAGGGCCGGCCGGGTGGCCGCCCAGGCCAACGCCCGCAAGGGACGCGGCACGGTGACGGGCGGCGTGCTGACGAAAGACATGCCGACGGGCGTCACCATGGTGCCGGCAAGCAAAGTGACGGAAGGCACGGTGAAGGACGGCACGCCGAGGCGAGGCATGCTGACGGACGACCCGGCAATGGCCCGAATGCTTCGAAGGGGTCTCGGCGCCGCCGCTCCGGTGGTAAGATGCATTCATCGCCTGTCGACCGTCCGGAACAACGTTCCGCGCATAGCGCCGGGACGCCTGATGGGATACAAGGCGTTGCCTTTTTGCGCCGCGAGAGTCGGCCAAACAGCCAACCGAACCGCAAACCCTATTCGCACTAGCCGTCCACGACCTGGAGAAATTCATGGCTAAGGAAGAGCTGATCCAGTTCGAAGGACTGGTCACCGAAATCCTCCCCGACGCCCGTTACCGCGTGCAACTCGACGCCGGACACGAGATCGTTGCCTATACCGCCGGCAAGATGAAGAAGAACCGCATCAAGACGCTCGCGGGCGACCGAGTGACGGTGGAGATGTCGCCGTACGACCTGGAGAAGGGCCGGCTCATTTTCCGCCACAAGGACGAACGTCCCAGCACGGCGGGCGGACCGCCCCGTCCCGGCCAGCGCGGCGGCCAGTTCCGCCGCCGCTGATCGGCTAGGGCGCGCACGCGCGAGATAAAACCCCGACTTGGATCTTGATCCGCCGTTGGCAGCACGGCGGATCAAAAAATCGTGCGCGTCGCGATTGTCTCGAATCCCTGTTTCTGATAAAATGAATTAATCGATTTTCGGCCGGACGACATTGGCATCCACCGGTACAGCCGGTTCAGACACCCTGACGACCCTTCCAGAAATTCGATCTAAACCTGCCCGCGCGAGCGGGCTCCGACATTGTGTATCTGAGAAGGAACTACCCATGAGCATGGGAACCGTGAAGTGGTTTAACGCGACCAAGGGCTTCGGATTCATCCAGCCCGACGACGGCGGCCAGGATGTGTTCGTTCACATCAGCGCCGTGGAGCGCGCCGGTCTCGGCTCGCTGCGCGAAGGCCAGAAGATCTCCTACGAGATCGTGGCCGACCGCCGCTCTGGCAAGTCGGCGGCGGACAACCTCCGCGCCGCGGGCTGAGCCCACCGGGCTCTTGGCCCGACCGAGGAAACAAGAAGGCCGTGCGTCGCGCACGGCCTTTTTTATTCTACGACATGATCCGGAAAAGTGTGCAGCGCTTTCCCGAGAAGAACATGCTCGAACAATAACCTAGAGCGCGCCGACCATTCATCCTGATCGCATCGCGCCTTAGTTGGGTTTGGTGCTGCCGCTGGCACTGCTGCTCAGCGAACCAGCCTGGCTCATCGTGTTGTTGAAGTAGGCGTCGCTGTCGCCGAGCGTCACGCGACGCTGGCAAAGCGGTACGCAGCTGTAGGACTCGCGCTCGATCCCACGATAGACGGTGACGAGCCGGTCGCTCGGACCTTCAACCTGGATCTGGCGGTCGACCAGGATCTCGCCGCCCCGGTCGAGCGCGATGAAGTTGGTGGCACCATAGCCTTTTCCGGTCACGACGATCATGCCGCCCGGCTGGAGCGTGACGTCGGCGATCAGGGGATTGCCGACCACGATGGTTGCCACCTTGCCGGGCAGCCGTACCAGCTTGGCCTGATCGACATTGACGGCGATCGTGTCGGCGGTGGACTCGGCAAGGCCGAGGGCCGGCCATGCCAGAACCGCAGCGGCAACCAGAAGACACACCCGCGCATGACGGCGCAGCAATTCCTTACGCATACTCTTACCCCCGGGACGTCACAAACCGGCAGAAGCGACCAGACAACAGCGGAGCCGGCGCCCGACCCGGCCAACCTGCCTTTAATTCATGAACGTTCCGCAAACTCGCCGGCTATTGTTTGAACGGATAGGAGAGTTGGCCCCAGATCTCCTTCGGCATGGTCGCTTCGTCCTTGCCGTAGTCCTGAGGCAGCTTCCCCTCCGGCATGCGGAAGGTGCCGAACAGCACGTCCCAGATCGGAAACGTCCCCGCGAAATTGGTGTCGCCGCCCTCTTCGAGCGAGGTGTGGTGCCAACGGTGGAATACCGGCGTCGCCAGCACGTATTTGAACGGTCCGAAGGTCCAGTTCAGGTTGGCGTGCACGAAGGCCGAATGGAAGGTGGTGAACGGGCCGACCCAGATCATGACGTTGGGGGAGATACCGGCCATCAGCAGCACGACGTCGACGCTGATCGTCCCGAGCAAGAGATTGACGGGATGGAAGCGGGCCGCGGAGATCCAGCCGATCTCCTCCGACGAATGATGGACGGCGTGGTACTTCCAGAAGCCGCCGTCGTGGAAAAGCCGGTGCAGCCAGTACAGCATGAAATCGGACAGCACCAGGAACAGCAGGGCCTGGACCCACAGCGGCAGCTGCGACAGCGGACCATGGCCATTGTCGTAGAAAGCAATGAGCTCGTCGGCGTCGTGGATGTTGAAGACGACGCTGGCGCCGACGATCAGAAGCCCGATCCGCATGGTGCGGGCGAACACCGGGACGAAGAACCAGTAGCAGATGTCGGTGATGATCTCCCGCTTGCGCCACCACGGCGCGCCGGGATTGCAGGCCCAGAAATGCTCCAGCACGGTGAAGACGGCCGCGAGTACGAAGGTGACGGGGATCACCTTGACGATGGTCTCGCCGAGCATCAGGGCGACTTGCATGGGCAGGCTCGACATCGTCGCCTCTCTTGCGAATTCCAGTCCTGCCTAGGCGTACTCCGCGAAATTTAAGGGAGCGTGAAGCAGGCACCGCGCTGCCGATGCACCGGGAACCGGAATGCATCGCGGCTGCCGTCTTAAGGCGAAATTCACTCTGCGCGAAAGCTTCGCGCCGGACCTTGGTTTATGCGATCGATTTAACTTTACCGAAAGAGCTCGGCTCTCATGGTCTTCGCCGCAGACAGCGCCGAAAGAGGCGATTTCACCCAGACGGAGTTTGTTCATGAAGAACTTGATCGCGCGTTTCGCGAAGGATGAATCCGGCGCCACCGCCATCGAATACGGTCTGATCGCCGCCGGCATCGCGCTGGCCATCATCACCGTCGTCAACAATCTCGGCACCGCGCTGAACGGCAAGTTCACCTCGATCAGCACGTCGCTGAAGTAGGCAACCGACGACCGACGACAAACGCCCCGGGCCTCCGGGGCCTTTGCTTTTCTGAAGACGGCAAGTTCCAGTGGCGTTGTATAAGTTCAGAACCGATGCCGCGGTCGCGGCGAAAGAGGTGGGGGCGGCTCAAGCCGGCTCGCCGGCCTATTGGATCTGCCTTGCGCTGCTGCTTGCGACGGTCGCGCTCGCCGCACGCATTGCCAGCTTCTGGTGAAAACGCATTCGGCGGCCTTGGCCGCACGCCCCTGTCGCCGTTGTCGGTTTGTTTAGCACTACGCGCTAGCATCCGGCGACGCCAGCTCCCGCGGCCAACCCAGGCCTCAAGACGCAGCCCATGATCCTCGACCTTGCGCGCCTTCTGCTCTTCCCGGCCCTGATGGCATTCGCTGCCGCGAGCGATCTCTTCACGATGACGATCTCGAACCGCGTGTCGCTGGCGCTTGTCGCAGGCTTCTTCGTGCTCGCCCTTGCTGGTGGCATGGCACCTTACGAAATCATGAGTCATGTCGGCGCCGGAGCGCTCGTCCTAGTCGTGGCCTTCACCTGCTTCGCGATGGGCTGGGTGGGCGGCGGCGACGCCAAGGTCGCGGCTTCCGTCGCGCTCTGGTTCGGCTTCGCGCAGCTGATGAACTTCCTGCTCTACGCCTCCCTGTTCGGCGGCGCGCTGACGCTGCTCCTGCTCCAGTTCCGGCAATGGCCGCTGCCCTACGGGCTGGCGGGTCAGGCCTGGCTCGCACGGCTGCACGCCAAGGAGAGCGGCATTCCCTACGGCATCGCGCTCGCCTTGAGCGCGTTGATGGTCTACCCGGAGACCGAATGGGTGAAGGCGATCGACCTCACTCACCTCGCACTGCGCTGAACGCACTGGGTAACCCGGCGTTAAGGCGATTTAGATACGCCTCATTAACCATGCTTTGACGAATAGCTGGTCAACTGCCGATCACGGCGGCGGCAGCGTCGCGGCGTATTGTTGGAAAGTGAAGCGTATGAATAGGGCACGCATTGTCGTCCTGACGGTCGCCATCTGCGCCGGCGGCGTCGCCGCGTACCTGGCGAGCGGCACCGACAATTCTGCGCCGCCTCCGCTTCCGGTCGCGCAACTGCCGACCGTCGACGTCCTCGTCGCCAAGAACGACATCGGCCTCGGCCAGACCGTGAAGCCGGAAGACGTGCAATGGCAGACCTGGCCGACCGCGACCGCTAGCGCCACCTTCATCCGACGCAACGAGCGTCCCGACGGCGCGACCCAGGTGGCCGGCTCGATCGCGCGCGCGCCCTTCATTCAGGGTGAGCCGATCCGCGACCAGAAGCTGGTCAATGCCGAAGGCTCCGGCTTCATGGCGGCGATCCTGCCCACCGGCATGCGGGCGATCTCGACCGAGATCTCGCCGGAGACCGGCGCGGGCGGCTTCATCCTGCCCAACGATCGCGTCGACGTGCTTCTCACGCGCCGGTTGAAGAACCCGGACGAGAGCAGCGGCGCCCCCGACCTCGTCACGTCCGAGATCATCCTGGCGAATATCCGCGTCCTGGCCATCGACCAGGCGCCCAAGGAGAAGGACGGCCAGAACGCGGTGATCGGCAAGACCGTCACCCTCGAGCTCAATCCAGCGCAGACCGCAACACTCTCCGCGGCGCGGCAGAGCGGCACGCTGTCGCTGGCGCTGCGCAGTATCGCCGACGTCAAGCTGAGCGAAATCACGCTCGACGACTCCGCGCAGAAGCGAGACGGCGTTTCGATCATTCGCTACGGCATTCCAAGTCAGACGGCTAAGGTACGATGAAGACAGTCGATATGAAATGCAGGGCGGATTCGGCCACGATACGAACCTCACTGGTCCGCGCCCTGTCGTTTTCGGCAGCCTTCGCGCTGGCGTTCAACCCGGTGATCGCTGCCGACTACCGCCCCGTGGCGCCGGCCGCGGCGGACGGCCAGATCAACGCGCGCTTCCTCTCGCTCGGCATCGGCAAGTCCATCGTGATCGACCTGCCGCGCGACATCAAGGACGTGCTGGTCGCCGATCCCAAGATCGCCAATGCGGTGGTTCGCTCGGCGCAGCGCGCCTATATCATCGGCGCCGCGGTGGGCCAGACCAACATCGTGTTCTTCGATTCGGCCGGTCAGCAGATAGCGGCCTATGACATCGCGGTGAAGCGTGATCTCAACGGCGTGCGGGCCGCGCTGAAGCAGATGCTGCCCAATTCAGACATCCAGATCGATGGCCTCGGCGACGGCATCGTCCTGACCGGAACGGCTGCCAACCCGATGGAAGCTCAGCAGGCCAACGAGCTCGCCGCGCGCCTGGCCGGCGGCGCCGACAAGGTGGTGAACTCGATCGTGGTGCGCGGCCGCGACCAGATCATGCTCAAGGTGACGGTGGCCGAGGTCCAGCGCAGCATCATCAAGCAGCTCGGCATCGACCTGACCGCCAACCTCAACTACGGCACGTCGGTGGTGAGCTTCTCCAACTCCAATCCGTTCACGGCTCTCGGCAAGAACCTCGTGGACGGCAACAACCTGACCACGAAGTTCGGCGCGACGCCATCCGTGCAGGCCACCCTGCGTGCGATGGAAACCGCTGGCGTGATCCGCACGCTGGCCGAACCGAACCTGACCGCAATCTCCGGTGAATCGGCGACGTTCGTCGCCGGCGGTGAATTCCCGGTGCCGTCAGGCTATGCATGCGATCCCGTCACTCACGTCTGTACAACGCAGATCAACTTCAAGAAGTTCGGCATCTCGCTGAACTTCACGCCCGTGGTGCTGAGTGAAGGAAAAATCAGCCTGCGGGTGATGACGGAAGTCTCGGAGCTGTCGAACGAGAATTCGATCACGCTGTCGCAGGCGGTGACATCGACCACGGTGAACTCGCTGACGGTGCCCTCGATCAGGACCCGCCGCGCGGAGACCTCGCTGGAAATTCCGTCCGGCGGCGCGATGGCGATGGCCGGCCTGATCCAGCAGCAGACCAAGCAGGCGATCAGCGGATTGCCGGGACTGATGCAACTCCCGATCCTGGGAACGCTGTTCCGCAGCCGCGACTTCGTCAACAACACGACCGAACTGGTCGTGATCGTGACGCCCTATGTCGTTCGCGCGGTGGCGCCGAAGGACCTGTCGCGGCCGGATGACGGCTTCGCTCCGCCTGCGGATCCGCAGGCCCAGCTGATCGGCAATATCAACCGGCTCTACGGCGTGCCCGGACGGGCCGAGCCGGGCAAGAGCTACCGCGGCACCTACGGCTTCATCACCGACTGAGGCGGAACGGGGACTTCACGATGATCACGAGACCACCCCAGCTTCGCAGACGCGCCATCCGCCTCGGTGGCGCGCTCGTCGGCATGGCGCTCGCGCTCGGCGGCTGCCAGCACGACGAGGTCGCCACGGCCTCCATTCCCGACGATTACAAGCAGCGCCATCCGATCGCAATCGAGGAGCAAAATCGCTCGATCGTCGTCTTCGTCGGCCATGCCCGCGGCGGACTGACCGCCGCCCAGCGCGCCGACGTGATGGGGGTCGCATCGGCATGGTTGCACGAAGGCACCGGCGCCATTCGCATCGACGTACCGTCCCAGACGCCCAACGCTCGTCCGATCGCGGATACGATGCGAGAGATCCAGGCGATGCTGGCGGCGGCTGGCATTCCGCCGCGCGGCGTCAGCGTTCACCCCTACCGGCCGGAGGACAAGCGCTTCCTGCCGCCGATCCGGCTCACCTATTCCAGGATCGCCGCGATCGCCGGTCCCTGCGGCCTGTGGCCTGAGGACATCGGCCCCTCGATGAAGAACAAGCGCTGGTTCGAGAACAAGGACTACTACAATTATGGTTGCGCCTATCAGCGCAACCTCGCGGCCATGGTCGACAATCCATCGGATCTGGAGCAGCCGCGGCCCGAAACTCCGTCATACACGCCACGGCGCATCACCGGTCTCGAGAAATATCGCAAAGGGCTCTCGACGGCGACGACCTATCCCGAGGCCGACAAGGCCAAACTCAGCGAAACCGGCAGATGATCAGCTACGCGCGCCAGACACAAGAAGAGCAGCAGCAAGCCGCTCCTCCGCCGATGGAGGAGCATATTGCGCCTGCGCCGCGCGTCTCGGTCCAGGCCTTCTGCGAAACCGTTGAGACTGCCGCCGCGGTACAGGCGGCCGGCGAGGATCGCCGTCTCGGCAAGGCCCACCTGAAGATCCAGATGGGCGGCATGGCGGCCGCGATCGAAGCCTATCGCTCGGCTCCCACGCCGAACGTGATCGTGCTCGAGAGCGACGGCCGCAGCGATCTGTTGAGCGGGCTCGACCAGCTCGCCACCGTCTGCGACGCCGGCACCCGCGTGGTCGTGATCGGCCGCATCAACGACGTCACGCTCTATCGCGAGCTGGTTCGCCGCGGCGTCAGCGACTACGTGCTCGCGCCGGTCGGCGCGATCGACGTCGTACGCTCGATCTGCAACCTGTTCTCGGCGCCGGAAGCCAAGGCGGTCGGCCGCATCATCGCCGTGGTCGGCGCCAAGGGTGGCGTCGGGGCTTCCACCATCTCCCACAATGTCGCCTGGGCGATCGCGCGTGACCTCGCGATGGACGCCGTCGTCGCCGATCTCGACCTCGCCTTCGGCACCGCCGGGCTCGACTACAACCAGGATCCGCCGCAGGGCATTGCCGACGCCGTGTTCTCGCCCGACCGCGTCGACACTGCCTTCATCGACCGACTGCTGTCGAAATGCACCGACCATCTCAGCCTGCTGGCGGCGCCTGCGACGCTCGACCGGGTCTATGATTTCGGCACCGACGCTTTCGACGCCGTGTTCGACACGCTGCGCTCCACCATGCCCTGCATCGTGCTCGACGTTCCGCATCAATGGGCGGGCTGGACCAAGCGCGCCTTGATCGGAGCGGACGACATCCTGATCGTGGCCGCGCCTGACCTCGCCAACCTGCGTAATACCAAGAACCTGTTCGATCTGTTGAAGGCCGCACGCCCCAACGACCGGCCGCCGCTCTACTGCCTCAACCAGGTCGGCGTACCGAAACGGCCCGAAATCGCCGCCACGGAGTTCGCCAAGGCGATCGAGAGCCAGCCGGTCGTCTCGATCCCGTTCGAGCCGCAGATCTTCGGCTCGGCAGCCAACAACGGCCAGATGATCGCGGAGATCTCCGCCAACCACAAGTCGATCGAGATGTTCCTGCAGATCGCCCAACGCCTGACCGGCCGCAGCGAGACCAAGAAACAAAAGTCGTCCCTGCTTTCACCTCTGATTGAGAAGTTGCGGGGAAGATAAGCGCCGCATGGAGCTGTTAAGTGTTCGGTAAGCGTAGCGGAACAGACACCGACTTTCGGGCGCCTAAGCCCGGCGCCGTGTCGCACGAGCCTGCCCCGGCTCCGGCGCCGACGATGTCGCGCGCCCCAACTCCGCCGGCCGTCGCCTCGCCGCCGCTTGCCCCTGCCAAGGTCGCGCCGCCTCCGGCCATGGAGAGCCGGCGTTCGGACAATTACTACGAGGTCAAGGCGACCATCTTCGGCGCACTGATCGAGGCGATCGACCTCGCCCAGCTCGCCAAGCTCGATTCGGAGTCCGCGCGCGAGGAAATCCGCGACATCGTCAACGAGATCATCGCGATCAAGAACATCGTGATGTCGATCGCCGAGCAGGAAGAGCTGCTCGACGACATCTGCAACGACGTCCTCGGCTACGGTCCGCTCGAACCGCTGTTGTCGCGTGACGACATCGCCGACATCATGGTCAATGGTGCCAATACCGTCTACATCGAGGTCGGCGGCAAGATCCAGCGCACCGGCATCCGCTTTCGCGACAACCAACAGCTTCTCAATATCTGCCAGCGCATCGTCAGCCAGGTCGGCCGGCGCGTCGACGAATCCTCGCCGATCTGCGACGCGCGCCTCGCCGACGGTTCTCGCGTCAACGCCATCGTGCCGCCGCTGTCGATCGACGGCCCGACGCTCACCATCCGCAAGTTCAAGAAGGACAAGCTGACGCTGGATCAGCTCGTCAAGTTCGGCGCCATCTCGCCGGAGGGCGCCGAGATCCTCCAGATCATCGGTCGCGTCCGCTGCAACGTGCTGATCTCCGGCGGTACAGGCTCGGGCAAGACGACGCTGCTCAACTGTCTGACCAACTACATCGAGCACGACGAGCGCGTCATCACCTGCGAGGACGCCGCCGAGCTCCAGCTACAGCAGCCCCACGTGGTGCGGCTGGAGACCCGTCCGCCCAACATCGAGGGCGAGGGCCAGGTCACCATGCGCGAACTGGTGCGCAACTGCCTGCGCATGCGGCCCGAACGCATCATCGTCGGCGAAGTCCGCGGACCCGAGGCGTTCGACCTGCTCCAGGCCATGAACACCGGCCATGACGGCTCGATGGGCACGCTGCACGCCAACAACCCGCGCGAAGCGCTGTCGCGCTGCGAATCCATGATCACGATGGGCGGCTTCTCGCTGCCCTCGCGAACCATCCGCGAGATGATCTGCGCCTCGATCGACGTCATCATCCAGGCCGCGCGCCTGCGCGACGGTTCACGCCGCATCACCCACATCACCGAGGTGATGGGCATGGAAGGTGACACCATCATCACCCAGGACATCTTCCTCTACGACATGGTCGGAGAGGACGCCAACGGCAAGATCATCGGCCGGCACCGCTCGACCGGCATCGGCCGTCCGAAGTTCTGGGAACGCGCCCGCTATTACGGCGAGGAGAAGCGCCTTGCCGCTGCGCTCGACGCAGCGGAAGTCGCTCCGAAGACGTGAGCAGGTCAGCACCGCCATGAACATGCAGGTCCTCGCCCTCGCCTTCCTCGCCACCGCAGCCGTCGGTGGCATCGCCTGGGTCTTCCTCTATCCGTTGCTGTCCGGGGAGCGAAAGGCGGAAAGCCGCCGCGCATCGGTCGCGCGCGCCGAGGCGCCGACGGCCCGCCAGACCGAGAAGACCCAGCGCTCGCGCCGCGAGCAGGTCGAGACCACGCTCAAGGACCTCGAGGCGCGGCGCGCCCAGGAGAAGAGTGCTCCGCTCAGCGTCCGCCTGTCGCAGGCGGGGCTTGACTGGACGCCGCAGAAATTCTGGATCGCGTCCGCCGTCGTGGCGGGCTTGTTCTTCGCAGTCGCGCTGATCGGCGGCGGCGGCATGATCGGCGCCACCGGGCTCGCCTTCGCCGGCGGCTTCGGCCTGCCGCGCTGGGCGCTCAGCTTCCTGAAGAAGCGTCGCGAGGCCAAGTTCCTGGCTGCGCTGCCCGACGCGGTCGACGTGATCGTTCGCGGCATCAAGGCGGGCCTGCCGCTGTTCGAATCGATCAAGGTCGTCGCCGCCGATTCTCCCGAGCCGCTGCGCAGCGAATTCCTGGCTATCATCGAGACGCAGGCCATCGGCATGCCGCTCGGCGAGGCCTGCGCGCGGCTCTACGAGCGCATGCCGCTGCCGGAGGCCAATTTCTTCGGCATCGTGGTGTCGATCCAACAGAAGTCGGGCGGCAACCTCTCCGAAGCGCTCGGCAACCTCTCCAAGGTGCTGCGCGACCGCAAGAAGATGCGGGAGAAGATCCAGGCGATGTCGATGGAAGCCAAGGCCTCGGCCGGCATCATCGGCTCGCTGCCGCCGATCGTGATGTTCCTCGTCTATCTCACGACGCCGCAATACATCTCCGTGCTTTGGACTCATCCTACCGGCCAGCTGATGCTGGTCGGCTGCGTCGTCTGGATGTCGATCGGCATCATGGTGATGAAGAAGATGATCAACTTCGATTTCTGACGGTGCCGTATGGTCGAATTCCTCGTCTCGAAACTGCACGACGTCCGTTTCATGACCATGCTGCTCGCGGCCGTCGCCGCCAGCGCAACCGTGTATACGCTGGTGATGCCGTTGTTCGCCGGCGAGGGCCTCTCCAAGCGCATGAAGGCGGTGGCGAGCGAGCGTGAGCGCATCCGGCAGCGCGAGCGTGAGCGTCTTCACAAGAGCGAAAAAGTCTCGCTGCGCCAGACCCCCAAGCAGCTCGTCTCCAAGGTGGTCGAGGACTTCAACCTGACCAAATGGCTCGCGCAGGAAGCTGCGCGGGACAAGCTCATCATGGCAGGTTACCGCGGCCAGGCGCCCTACATCACCTTCCTGTTTGCCCGCATGGTCGCCCCGATCGTGCTCTTCATCGGCTCGGCCCTCTACGTCTTCGTGATCGCGCGCATGGAACAGGCGCTGCCGGTCAAGATCGGCATCTGCATCGGCGCTGCCTATCTCGGCCTTCAGGCGCCGATGCTGTTCCTCAGGAATGCGATCGCCAAGCGCCAGCTCTCGATCAAGCGTGCATTTCCCGACGCGCTCGACCTGCTCCTGATCTGCATCGAATCCGGCATGTCGGTCGAGATGGCGTTCCGGAAGGTCGCGACCGAAATCGTGGGCCAGTCGATCGCGCTCTCGGAGGAGTTCACCCTGACCACGGCCGAACTGTCCTATCTGCAGGATCGCAAGGTCGCCTACGAGAACCTCGCACGGCGCACCGGGCTCGAGGGCGTCAAGTCGGTGTGTCTCGCGCTTCAGCAGGCGGAGCGCTACGGCACCCCGCTCGGCCACTCCCTGCGCGTCATGGCGCAGGAGAACCGCGACATGCGCATGAGCGAGGCCGAGAAGAAGGCCGCCGCCCTGCCACCGAAGCTGACGGTGCCGATGATCCTGTTCTTCCTGCCGGTGCTGTTCGTGGTCATTCTCGGGCCGACCGCCATCAAGGTCACCGAGTTGCACTGAGCGAGAGCGGACCGCGCGGCTCGTCGCTCAGGCTGAGATCGGGCGATCAGATCTGATCAGTCGGGCTGGCTGAGCGAAGCAACCGGCGTCCGCTTCGGTGCACCGTGCGGGGCGTCGTTGCGGCTGAGCATGTCCTTGAGATAGGCGACATTGGCGGCGGCCTGGTCCGGCGGCAGGTCCGCTTTCACGATGGTCTCCGCTTCCGCGAAGCGACCCTGGAGACCAACGACCAAAGCGAGGTTCTGCCGCACCCGCGCGCTCGCACGCGGCGAGGCGTAGGCCTGCCGCAGCGCCTCTTCGGCTTTCGGCAGCTCTCGCGACAACATGTAGGACAGGCCGAGATTGGAGAGCACGCCGGGATCACCCGGTGCGATCTTGAGCGCGCTCGCGTAGTAGGATCGCGCCTCCTCATGACGGCCCATCTGGTCCAGCGCCGTGCCCTGCACCGAAAGCAGGCGCCAGTCCGGATTGTCGGGCGAGTGCGCCTTCGAGAGGACGTCGTAAGCCTGCTGAAAATTGCCGTTGTCGGCGAGTGCGCGGCCGTACTGGGCGAGCAGCGCCTTGTTGCCGGGATTGGCGATGGTCGCCTGCTCGAGCACGGCGGCGGCCTGGGCGCGCTGGCCGTTGGCGCGCAAGGCCTGTCCGTAGGCGAGTGCGGCGTCGGCATCCCTGGGATTGGCGCGGTAGCGCTGGCCATAGGTGTCGACGGCCCGCGCCGGATCGGTGGACGCGCGGTCGGCGGGAGCCGACTCCGCCCGAGGGCCGACCGAGCCCGTCACGTCGGAGAGTTTCGACATGGCCGTGCAACCGCCGAGGCCCATGGCCACCGCTGCGATCAGCGACGTCGAGGCAAGAAGCCGGGCAGGACTGATCCGTTGACGCATGAGGCCTTGATTCTGGAACCGCTTGATCGAGCCGAACGCGCCAGCAATAGAATGTTAACCCTAACGGCCGGTTAACGACGCCCTCTGGCCTCTCGCGGCGGCATCACGGGCCGCAACGCTCGCAAAGGCGTGAGGCCGTCCCCTTTCCAACCGTAGCTCTCGGCGCGAGATACGGGATCCGCCCGAGGACGGCGTCCTCTCACCCGGTCAATATTCGATGGCGAGCCGCCTGCGGATTTCGTCGATGCGCTTGTCGAGCGCATCGAACCGCGCGTGGACGGAGCGGTCGTGGAGATAGAAGACGTAGCCGCCGGCAAGGAATGCGAAGATCCAATGGTGATGTTCGATATAGCCAAAAATCGCCTCGACGGCCTGGCCGACGAATGTGACCACGCTCCACACAAATTCCATCGCATTTCCTCCCGGCGCTTCCTGGTCGATCGCCTCCGATCTCCACATCTGGCGGCCGCACCCCGAACCTAGCATGGCCTTGCTGCGCGCAGCAGTTCGCTGAACGGTGACGGCAATGCCGATTGCAGCGGCGCCGAAACTCTGCGAAGTCTCGTCAGTTCGCATGACCCCGCTTGATCTGACGATCCGGACCCGCCAATGCCCTCTGTCTTCGAGACGTCGCCCACCGCCATCCCGATCACTTTCGTCACCAAGTCGAGCTGGGATCAGATTGCCGAGACGCTGCCCCCGGCGCAGCGCCAGTTCGCCGCCGCGAGCGCCTTTGCCGCAAAGCCGGGTGGCTATCTGGCACTTCCCGCGCCGGACGGGACGATTGCTCAGGTGCTGTTCGGCCTCGAGGATGAGGGTGCAAGATCGCGGGACCTGTTCCGACCCGGGGCCCTGCCCGGCCTGTTGCCGCCGGGAACCTATCGCTTTGCCAACGCACCGCACGATCTGCGGCTGGCGGCGCTCGCCTTCGCACTGGGGTGCTACCGCTTCGCCCGCTACCGCAAGGCCGATCGCCCGGAGGTCCGGCTGGTGCCGCCTGACGGTGTCGACGCAGCCGAGATCGAGCGGATCGCCGATGCCGCAATGCTGGCGCGCGACCTCATCAACACGCCGTCCAACGACATGGGCCCGGCGGAACTCGCCGCAGCCGCGCAGGCGCTCGCAACCGAGTTCGGCGCGAGCTTCGCCTGCACCATCGGCGACGATCTGAAGACGAATTTCCCGCTGATCCACGCCGTCGGCATGGCCTCCAGTCGTGCGCCGCGGCTAATCGACATCGGCTGGGGCGATCCTGATCATCCCAAGGTGACGCTGGTCGGCAAGGGTGTGTGTTTCGACACCGGCGGACTCGACCTGAAGCCGTCGAGCGGCATGCTGATCATGAAGAAGGACATGGGCGGCGCCGCCAACGTGCTGGCGCTCGCGCGCATGGTGATGGACGCGAAGCTGAAGGTGCGGCTGCGCGTGCTGATCCCGGCCGTGGAGAACGCGGTCGCCGGCAATGCCTTCCGCCCCCTCGACATCTTCACCTCGCGCAAGGGCATCACAGTCGAGATCGGCAATACCGACGCGGAAGGCCGGCTCGTCCTCGCCGACGCGCTGGCGCTGGCAGACGAGGAGAAGCCCGAGCTGCTGATCGATCTGGGCACGCTGACGGGCGCGGCCCGCGTCGCGCTGGGGCCGGATTTGCCGCCCTTCTACACCAATGATGAGGCGCTGGCCGCCGACGTCGCGCGCTGCGCGGCGAAGGAGAACGATCCGTTGTGGCGCATGCCGCTGTGGCCGCCTTACGACGCCTGGCTGGATTCCAAGACGGCCACCATCACCAATGCGCCGTCCGGCGGCTTCGCCGGCTCGATCACCTGCGCGCTGTTCCTGCAACGCTTCGTCGAGCACGCCGCGAGCTGGCTGCATGTCGACATCTATGGTTGGACGCCATCGGCGAAGCCGGCGCGGCCCGAGGGCGGCGAGTGCCAGGCCGCTCGCGCCCTCTACACATTGCTGAGCGAGCGCTATGCATGATCCCAAACATGATCCACGGCTGACGCCGGCGCGGGGGGATATCGCCGCGAAATATCTCGAAGGCAAGGTCGAGGCGGAGCGCTTCGTCACCGGCGAAGAATTCGAGGTGGTCCAGGCGATCGCGCCGATGCGCGAGCAGCCGTCGTCGAATGCCATGCTGATGACGGAGGCGCTACGCGGCGAGCGCGTCACGGTCTACGACCGCAATGGCGAGGGCTGGGCCTGGGGCCAGCTCGATGGCGACGGCTATGTCGGTTGGCTTCCCGACGCGGCGCTCCTGAAGCCGACGGCCGCGCCGATGCACAAGGTGGGCGCGCTGCGAACGCTCGCGTTCCCCGGTCCCTCGATCAAGCTGCCGCCGGCCGACACGCTCGTGATGGGATCGAAGATTGCCGTGGCGCGCGAGGACGGCTCTTTCGCCGTGACGCGCGACGGGAGATTTCTGCCGGGGACGCATCTCGTCCCTCTCGATCATCGCGAGGCAGATTTCGTGTCGGTAGCCGAGCGCTTCGTCGGCACGCCCTACCTGTGGGGTGGCAAGAGCAGCCTCGGCATCGACTGCTCGGGCCTCGTGCAGATCTCGCTGACCGCCGCAGGCATCGGCTGCCCGCGCGATAGCGATATGCAACTAGCCGGACTCGGCCGTGCGCTGGAGCCTCACGAGCGAGGCAGCTTGCTGCGCGGTGATCTGATCTTCTGGAAGGGCCATGTCGCCATCGTCCGGGATACCAGCACCATGGTTCACGCCAATGCATATCACATGGCGACCGTGGTCGAGCCGATCGAGCCCGCGATTGCGCGGATCAGGCAGGCCGGCAGCGAGGTCACCGCGATCAAGCGACTCTAAAGCATGATCCGGAAAAGTGCGCAGCGGTTTTCCCAAAAGATCATGCTTAAACAACAGCCTAAAGCGCGATGACGATTCATCCTAATCGCATCGCGCTTTAGCGGGCCTCCCTCGACCACTGCCTCTCGTTCCACAAACACACGACGCTTTCTGTGTTTGAACGACAGCATTGGGCCGGACTGCAAGTATGGCGCACAACGAGCTTGTTGACCGCACCATGTCGATCCACATCTCACCGCGCCGGCTGCACGACGCGCCGGCTGGTGATGGAGATCGACTATGACTGGACTTAAGATTCTCGCTGCCGCGACCTTGCTGTCGAGCCTGACCTTAAGCACCGCCTACGCGCAGTCTGGCTTTGCGAGCAGCCATCCGGATACGTACGAGGCCGAGTACCCCAACCGCAACCTGAATGGCACACTGACGCCGGCAGGTCGGATAGGCCTCGAGTTGCCGGATGGCGCGGCTCCTTCGCGGAGGGTGGACAACGCCCTGGCTCGCATTGACGGCGTCGCCTCACGTTCTTGCGCGGAGCGCTACCGATCCTACGATCCGGCAACGGGCACCTACATCGGTCGAGACCGTCGCCGTCATCTCTGCAGGTAGTGGCGCAAATTGCGGACGTGCATCCGCGGCAGGACTTGAGGCGACGCTCGGGCGGCGCCTCAAAAAGCTACGTCGCGACCGAGCCATTCCCAGCCGTCTCCAGCCGGAACGCGGCCGCGAACAGCGCGCGCGTGTAATCCGTCTTCGGATTCTTGAACAGCTCGGCGGCCTGACCTTCCTCGACCACCTTGCCGCCGCGCATCACGATGAGATGGCTGGCGAGCGAGGCGACGACGCGCAGATCGTGCGAGATGAACATGTAGGTGAGATCGCGCTTGCGCTGGAGCTCGCGCAAGAGATCGACCATCTGCGCCTGGAACAGCATATCGAGCGCGCTGGTCGGCTCGTCCAGCACGACGAAATCCGGCTCCAGCACCACCGCGCGCGCGATGCTGATGCGCTGGCGCTGGCCGCCGGAGAATTCATGCGGATAGCGGAAACGCGTCTCCGGATTGAGCCCGACATCCTCCAGCGCCTTGACGACGCGCGCCTCGCGCTCCTCGCGCGACAGCTTCGGCTGATGCACGGAAAGACCTTCGGCGATGATGTCGGCCACCGACATGCGCGGGCTGAGCGAGCCGAACGGATCCTGGAACACGATCTGCATGTCGCGCCGGAACGGCCGCATCTCCTTGAAGCGCAGGCCCTGGATATCCTTGCCCAGGAACACGATGCGCCCGTTTGAGGAGATCAGCCGCAGCAATGCGAGACCCAGCGTGGTCTTGCCCGAGCCCGATTCGCCGACGACCCCGAGTGTCTCGCCCTTGCGCACGGCGACGCTGACGCCATCGACCGCTTTGATATGGCCGACCGTCTTGCGCATCAAGCCGCGCTTGATCGGAAACCAGACTTTGAGATCATTGGCCGACATCACGACGGGCGCATCCGGCTGCGGCGGCGCCGGATCGGGCTTCGGCTCCGCCGCGAGCAGGTCGCGCGTATAGGGATGTTTCGGGGACTTGAAGACCTGCTCGACCGGTCCCTGCTCGACGACCACGCCCCCCTTCATGACGCAGACGGTGTCGGCGATGCGGCGGACGATGCCGAGATCGTGGGTAATGAACAGCAGGCTCATGCCGAGCCGCGAACGGATCTCGGCGAGCAGCGCCAGGATCTGCGCCTGCACGGTGACGTCGAGCGCCGTCGTCGGCTCGTCCGCGATCAGGAGGTCCGGCTCGTTGGCGAGCGCCATCGCAATCATCACGCGCTGGCGCTGGCCGCCGGAAAGCTGGTGCGGATAGCTCTTCAGCCGCGTCTCGGGCTCGGGAATGCCGACCTGCGTCAGCAGTTCCAGCGTCCGCCTGCGCGCCTGCGCATTGCTGGTCGGATTGTGCAGCTGGATGATCTCGCCGATCTGCGCCTCGATCGTGTGCAGCGGATTGAGCGAGGTCATCGGCTCCTGGAAGATGATGGAGATGTCGCTGCCGCGGATCTCGCGCATCTTCTGCTCGGACCGGTCGATCAGTTCCTGCCCCTTGAAGCGGATGCTGCCCGAGGGGTGCGACGCGTTCGGATAGGGCAACAGCTTCAGGATCGAGAGCGCGCTGACCGACTTGCCGGAGCCGGATTCGCCGACCAGCGCCACGCATTCGCCGCGCTTGATCTGGAACGAGACCTTGTCGACCGCGAGCGTGGTGGCGCCGCCCTGGTGGAAGGCCACCGAAAGGTCGCGCACGCTGAGCAGGGGCTGGTTGATTGCGTCCATCGCCTTACCTGAACGTCTTGCGCGGATCGAAGGCGTCGCGCACGGCCTCGCCGATGAAGATCAACAGCGACAGCATGATCGCAACCGAGAAGAAGCCGGAAAAGCCGAGCCAGGGTGCCTGCACATTGGACTTGGCCTGCGACAGCAATTCGCCGAGCGAAGGCGATCCCGGCGGCAGGCCGAAGCCCAGGAAATCGAGCGCCGTCAGCGTCATCACCGAGCTGGACACGATGAAGGGAAGGAACGTCATGGTCGCGACCATCGCGTTCGGCAGCAGGTGGCGGAACATGATGACCGGGTTGGAGACGCCGAGCGCCCGCGCCGCCTGGATGTATTCGAAGTTGCGCCCGCGCAGAAACTCGGCCCGCACGAGACCGACCAGCGAGACCCAGGAGAACAGCAGGAGGATGCCGAGCAGCACGAAGAAGCCGGGCACGAGGACCGAGGACAGGATCAAGAGAAGGTAGAGCGAAGGAATCGCCGTCCAGATCTCGATGAAGCGCTGGAAGATCAGGTCGACCCGACCGCCGAAATAGCCCTGCACCGCCCCCGCCGCGATGCCGATGACGGACGAGACGATCGTGAGACAAAGTCCGAACAGCACCGAGATACGGAAGCCGTAGATCAATCGCGCGACCACGTCGCGGCCCTGATCGTCGGTGCCGAGCCAGTTATATTCGAGGTCGCGGCAGCTCTTCAGCCCCTTCTTCTCCACCACCGGCTGACACTGCTTCTCCGTCAACATCCAGGTCGGCGGCGACGGCGCCGGCGTCGGCAAGTCGAGATTGTGAGTATCGTAGGAATAGCGGATCAGAGGCCAGACGATGCTGCCGCCCTTGTCCTTGATCAGCTTCTGCAAGTACGGGTCGCGATAGTCGGCCGCCGTCTCGAAATCGCCGCCGAAGGTCGTCTCCGAATAGGTGACGAAAGCCGGCCAGTAGAGCCGGCCGTCGAACTTGATCAGGAAGGGCCGATCATTGGCGATCAGCTCGGCGAACAACGAGATCACGAACAGGCTGATGAAGATCCAGAACGACCAGTAGCCACGCCGGTTGGCCTTGAAGTTCTGCCATCGTCGCCTGTTGAGCGGCGAAGGCGCGAACGGCTTGCGCGTGATCGGCACCGAATCGCCGAGCGGCGATTTCGCCGTGGTTTCGATCGGCGTCGTTGGGGCGGCCAGCGTCATCAGACCTCCCGCGCCTCGAAATCGATCCGGGGGTCGATCCACATATAGGTCAGGTCGGAGATCAGGTTGATCACGAGACCGACCAGCGAAAAGATGTAGAGCGTGCCGAACACGACGGGATAGTCGCGGTTGAGCACGCTCTCGAAGCTGAGCAGCCCCAGCCCGTCCAGCGAGAAGATGGTCTCGATCAGAAGCGAGCCTGAAAAGAAGGCGTGGATGAAAGTCCCGGGGAAGCCGGCGATCACGATCAACATCGCATTGCGGAAGACATGGCCGTACAGCACCCGGTTCTCGCTGCAGCCCTTGGCGCGCGCGGTCATGACATATTGCTTGCGGATCTCGTCCAGGAACGAGTTCTTGGTCAGGAACGTCATGGTGGTGAACGCGCCGAGGCCCATGGCGATCAGCGGCAGCGTCAGATGCCAGAAATAGTCGATGATCTTCCAGTACCAGGGAAACTCCGACCACCCGTCCGAGGTCAGCCCGCGCAGCGGAAACCAGTTGAAGAAGGAGCCGCCGGCGAACAGGATGATCAGAAGAATGGCGAAGAGGAATCCGGGAATGGCATAGCCGAGCACGAGCACCGTCGACGTCCAGGTGTCGAGGCGCGTACCGTCGTTCATCGCCTTGCGGATGCCGAGCGGGATCGAGATCAGATAGGTGATCAGCGTCAGCCAGATCCCGAGCGAGATCGACACCGGCAGCTTCTCCTTGATGAGCTGGATCACGCTGACATCGCGAAAGTAACTCTTGCCGAAATCGAAACGGGCGAAATTCCAAACCATCAGCGCGAAGCGTTCCGGTGCCGGCTTGTCGAAGCCGAACTGCACCTCCAGCTTCTTGATGAAATCAGGATCGAGCCCCTGCGCACCGCGATATTTCGAGTTGATGGCGTCGCCCCCGGCACCGACCTGCCCAGGCGCGCGCTGCGCAAAATCGCTGCCGCCAGAGATGCGCGAGGTACCGCCGGTGTCGGCGCCCGAGAGTTGGGCGATGACGCGCTCGACCGGGCCGCCGGGCGCGAACTGCACAACGATGAAGGACACGAAGAGAATCCCGAGTAGCGTCGGGATCATCAGGAGGAGGCGGCGGGCGATATAGGCGCTCATGGCTATTTTGCCTGCTCGAGCTTGGCCGCCTTGGCGGGTTCATGCCACCAGATGTCCGGCGCGCCGACGCCGTTGGCATAGCGCGGCAGCTTCTGCGGATGGCCGAACTGGTCCCAATAGGCCAGCCGGTGCGTCTTGTTGTACCATTGCGGCACCCAATAGCGGCCGGCGCGGAATAGCCGATCGAAAGCGCGGCAGGCGACGGTCAGCTCTTCGCGGGTGTCAGCCGACATGATCTTTTCGATCATGGCGTCGATGGCCGGGCTGGCGATGCCCGCGAGATTGTACGAGCCCTTGGTATTCGCGACCTGAGAGGAGAAGAACGAGCGCATGGCGTCGCCCGGCGTCGCCGACATGCTGAAGCGCTGGATCGTCATGTCGAAATCGAAGTCATCCTGCCGCGCCCTGTATTGCACCGCATCGACGAGGCGCACGTTCGCTTCGATACCGAGCGTCGCGAGATTCTTGACGTAGGGCGCATGATGCGGCTGGAAGGAAGGCTCATCCAACAGGAACTCGATCTTGAACACCTCGCCATTCGGCAGCATCCGCTTGCCGTCCTTGATGGGCACACCGGCCTCGTTCAGCAGTTGCTGCGCCTTGCGCAAGAGGCTGCGGTCCTGCCCGGAGCCGTCCGTGACCGGAGGCGTGAACGGTACGGTGAAAACGTCGTCCGGAACCTGGCCACGAAACGGCTCCAGCAATTTCAGCTCTTCCGGCGAAGGCGGCGCATTGCCTGCCATGAGGTCCGAGTTCTGGAATGGCGACACCGTACGGGCATAGGCGCCGTACATGATGGTCTTGTTGGTCCATTCGAAATCGAAAGCGTTGATCAAGGCCTCGCGCACGCGAGGATCCCTAAATTTCTCGCGTCGCGTGTTGATGAACCAGCCTTGCGCTCCGGAGGGCGTGTCATCGGGCACGACCTCCATCTTGACGCGGCCATCCTTCACCGCCGGAAAGTCATAGCGCGTCGCCCAGATGCGCGAGGTGAACTCCTCGCGATAGAGATAGCTCTTGCCGGTGAAACCTTCGAAGGCGACGTCACGGTCGCGATAGAACTCGTAGCGCACGACATCGAAATTGTAGCTGCCGCGGCAAACCGGCAGATCGGCGGCCCACCAATCCTTGACCCGCTCGAATTCGATGTAGCGATTGACCTCGAACCTGCCGACCCTGTACGGACCGGAGCCGAGCGGAATATCCAGCGTCGATTCATCGAACGGCCGGGACGCATAATAGGCCTTCGAGAAGATCGGCAGTCCGGCGACATAGAGCGGCACGTCGCGGGCGCGTCCCTTCGCGAAGGTGACGACGAGCGTCGCGTCGTCGATGGCTTCCGCGTTCACAAAGTCACGCATCTGCACGATGATCAGCGGATGGCCCTTGGCCTTCAACGTCGTCAGCGAGAACGCCGCGTCGTGGGCGGTGAGCTTGGTGCCGTCGTGGAATTTCGCCTCCGGCCGCATCGTGAAGCGATAGACCAGCCTGTCCGGCGATATCTGCACGGATTTTGCGGCAAGTCCGTACATCGCGTCCGGCTCGTCGCTGCCGCGCACCATCAGCGGCGAAAACGTCATGTCCATGCCTTGCGCGCCATCGCCCTTGAGGATGTAGGCGTTGAGCGAGTTGAAGGTCTGGTAGGACTGGTTATACGACCTCGTCGATGGGATCAGCGAGAACGTGCCGCCCTTCGGCGCAGACGGATTGACGTAGTCGAAATGGTGGAAATCGGCGGGATATTTGAGATCGCCGAACGCAGAGATGCCGTGCGCGTCGGTCCCGGCTTCCGAGGCACACGCACTGCGCAACGGCGCACCGATGGACGCCCCGAGGGCGCCGCCAACACCCAAGGCCAGCACATGGCGGCGTGACATCTGCGTCATGCGGGGAATGTCCTTCACGACTTCTTTGCGATCCGCGCCGCCTTGTCTGCGTCGTACCACCAGATAAACGGGAAACCGGACTGACCATATCTGGGCAATTCCGCCGGCCGGCCGAAGCGGTCCCAGCGCGCGGTGCGCACCTTGTTGTAGGTCCACTGCGGCACGACATAGTGATTCCACAGCAGCACCCGGTCCAGCGCCTTTGTTGCAGCCACCAGGTCGTCGCGATCGGTGGCGTAGATGACCCGTTCGATCAGCTTGTCGATCGCCGGATTCTTGATGCCGCCGATGTTGCGCGACCCGGCAATGTCGGCCGTCTTGGACGACCAGAACTCGCGCTGCTCATTGCCCGGCGACTGCGACTCGCCCCATGAATTGGTGACGACGTCGAAATCCCACTCGCGGGTCCTGTTCTCGTATTGGGTCGGATCGACCGTCCGCACGCTGACGGCAATGCCGAGCCGCTCCAGCGACGGCTTGTAGAACAGCGTGATCCGCTCGAAGCTCGGATCCTGGTTCAACAACTCCAGCGAAAACTGGGTGCCGGTCTTGACGTCGATCAGCTTGCGGTCGCGCACCTCATAACCAGCCTCCTTGAACAGACGCAGCGCCTCGCGAAGATTCTCCCGGACGGCCTCCGGGCTGCCGCCAACCGGATTGCTGTAGGGCGTCGTGAAGACCTCGGGCGGGACCTGGGCACGGACGGTCTCGAGGATCTCGAGCTCCTTGCCCTGCGGCAAGCCGGTCGCCATGAGCTCCTCGATACCGTCGAAATAGCTGCTGATACGCTTGTACTGACCAAAGAAGATCTGCTTGTTCATCTCCTCGAAGTCGAAGGCGAAGTTGAGCGCACGACGCACGCGGGGGTCGCTGAATTTGGCGCGTCGCAGGTTCGGCACGAAGGCCTGCATCACGCCCGAGCTGCGATTGACGAATTCCTCCAGGATCACGCGCTTTTCGCTCACGGCGGGAAAGTCGTAGGCCGTCGCCCAGCTCTTGGCGCTGTTCTCGGTGCGCCAATCGACCTGATCGGCCTTGAAGGCCTCGATCGCGACCGTGGCGTCTCGGAAATATTCGTAGCGTAGCTCGTCGAAATTGTTGCGGCCAACATTGGCGGGGAGGTCGCGGCCCCAATAATCCTTGACGCGCTCCAGCGCGATCGACCGTCCTGCGACGAACTCCTTGACCTTGTAGGGGCCCGAACCGAGCGGCACTTCGAGCGTGGTGGCGGAGACATCGCGCCTGCGGCCCTGCGCGTCCGTCCCCTCCCACCAATGCTTCGGCAAGACCGTAAGCTGTCCCACGATTTGCGGCAATTCGCGATTGCCCGGCGCGTCGAATACGAACTTCACCTCGCGCTCGCCGACCTTCTCGGCCTTCACCACATGGCTGTAGTACGCCGAATACATCGGATGGTGCTTCTTGAAGGAATCGAGCGAGAAGATCACGTCCTCCGGCGTGACGGACTTGCCGTCATGCCATTTCGCCTGCGGCCGCAAGCGGTAGGTGACGAAGGAGAAATCGTCCGGGTGGCTGACCGCTTCCGCCAGCGCGCCGTATTCGGTCGAGACCTCGTCAAGCGAGGGCGTGGTGAGGGATTCGTAGATGAAGGCGACCGCACCGGCGACCTGCCCCTTCACACCCGACACGACGATGTTGAAATTGTCGAAGGTGCCGACCGCGATCTGGCGCGCGATGCCGCCCTTGGGCGCGTCCGGATTGACATAGTCGAAGCGCTTGAAATCGGCGGGGTACTTGATCTTTCCGAACAGGGACAGCGCGTGGCGCCAAGGCAACTCATTGGAAGACTGCGCCTCGGCCGCGCCGACGACGGGAACGCCCGCCACGGAACCGAGGACGGGAAGCGCTGCGGCCGCAGTGCCGGTGAGCAGAAGATCGCGTCGGGTGATGGCCAAATCAACATCCCTGTCTTGAAGGAGGCTACTCCTTTAAGTTCCTAATATAGACGAGGTTTCGACCGAATATGTGTTGCTTTTTCCTCATCTTGGAGGCCGGGCGGCCGATCGGATGCGGCCAAACGCCCCGATAAACTGGCCGCGAGGCCTGGATAAGCAAACGGCCAGGCATTTCAGCCTGGCCGCTCATTCCAAGATGCGTTCCGGCGACCTTATTTGGAGGCCGTCGGCAGCGGCTGCGGATGTTCCGACAGCGAGTTCAGATAGGCAATGACGTCGGCGCGCTCGGAATCCTTCTGGATGCCGGCGAAGCCCATCGCGGTGCCGGGAATGAAGCCCTTTGGATTGGCGATGAATTTGTTGAGATCGTCGAACGTCCAGTCGCCACCCTTGGCCTTCATGGCGGCCGAGAAGTTGAAGCCACCACGGCCCTGGCCCTTTGGCTCACCGACGACGCCATAGAGGTTTGGACCGACCCGATTCGGGCCGCCCTTCTCGAACGTATGGCAGGCGCCGCACTTCTTGGCGGCCGCCGCGCCCTTCTCGACGGAGGCAGTCTGGAGCAGCTTCTCGATCGGCTCGGACGGTGCGGCCGCAGCGGCGCCTTCCTTGCCATGGCCGGCATCTTCCTTCACCGCAATTTCGAAGCCCGGCTTTTCCGGCATCTTGGGGGAGAACAGCGCACTCGCGGTGAAGCTCGTCACCAGCAGAAAGAGGCAGGTGCCGAGCACGGCACCGAGAATCTTGTTGAGTTCGAAAGAGTCCATTTCCGGCCAGGCCCCACCGCAAGAAGGAAACAGCGGCCGAAGCGGCCGCCAGGACGAGCCTCGGGAGAATCAAAACATTCCTTATTGTTTCCCCGAGTTTTGCCATTGAGATATCGGTTTGCCCGGGGTCTGGCAACCCGTATAAGCGAGCCGGCTTTCAGCCCGTCCCCACTCCATTTCCCGGCGCGGAAAACGCCCCGTTTCCAGGCTCTTGACCCCAGACCTTTGAACCCAATGATCGATCCTCGCATCCTGGTGCTGATCCCGGCCCGCATGGCCGCCACTCGCCTGCCGGGCAAGCCGCTCGCCGATATCGCGGGATTGCCGATGATCGTGCATGTGCTGCGCCGGGCCGAAGCCGCTGCAATCGGCCGGGTCGCGGTGGCCACCGACACCGATGAGATCGCCTCCGTGGTGACTGCCCATGGCGGCGAGGCGGTGATGACCCGCTCCGACCACCCTTCCGGCTCGGACCGCATCCACGAAGCCATGCAGAAGCTCGATCCAGACGGCAAGGCCGAGATCGTGGTCAATGTCCAGGGGGATTTTCCGACCATTACGATCGACAACATCCGCGAGGTGCTGCCGCCGCTGCAAGACCCGGCCGTGGACATTGCGACGCTCGCCTCGCAGATCCACACCGAGGAAGAGGATCTTGCCCCAAGCGTGGTGAAGGCGATCGGAACCTCGGTTGGCGGCAGGCGGATGCGTGCACTTTATTTCACCCGCGCGACCGCCCCGACCGGCGACGGACCACGTTACCACCATATCGGCCTCTATGCCTTTCGCCGCGCCGCGCTGGAGCGCTACGTCTCGCTTCCGCCGTCTCCGCTGGAATTGCAGGAGAAGCTCGAGCAGCTCCGGGCGCTTGAGGCCGGAATGCGCATCGATTTCACCATCGTCGATACCGTGCCCCGCGGGGTCGATACGCCGGCGGACCTCGAAACTGCGCGCAGCATCCTTTCCAAATCCTGAGCCGCTGTTACAAGGCCGATCATGAGCAAGATGAAGATCGCATTCCAGGGCGAACCCGGCGCAAATTCCCACATCGCCATCGTCGAGGCCTATCCCGAGGCGGAACCGATGCCCTGCGCCACCTTCGAGGATGCGCTGTCGGCGATCTCGTCGGGCGAAGCCGAGCTCGGCATGATCCCGATCGAGAACTCGGTCGCCGGCCGCGTCGCCGACATCCATCATTTGCTGCCGGCGTCGGGCCTCTTCATCATCGGCGAATGGTTCTTGCCGGTCCGGCACCAGCTGATGGCGGTGAAGGGGACCAGGCTCGAAGACATCAAGAGCGTCGAGAGCCATGTCCATGCGCTCGGCCAGTGCCGGCGCATTATCCGCAAGCTGGGCATCAAGCCGATCGTGCACGCCGACACCGCCGGCAGCGCCCGCGACATCTCCGAGCGCAAGGACAAGACCGTGGCCGCGATCGCCTCGCGTCTCGCCGCAAAGATCTACGGCCTCGACATTCTCGCCGAGGACATCGAGGACGAGGCCCACAACACCACGCGCTTCGTGGTGCTGGCACGCGAGCCGAAATGGGCGCCCCAAGGCGCGGGCCCGCTGGTCACCACTTTTGTGTTCCGGGTGCGCAATTTGCCGGCCGCGCTCTACAAGGCGCTCGGCGGCTTTGCGACCAACGGCGTCAACATGACCAAGCTCGAGAGCTACATGGTCGACGGCAACTTCTTCGCCACCCAGTTTTATGCCGACGTCGACGGCCACCCCGATGACAAGGGCCTCGCCTTCGCGATCGAGGAGCTGAAATTCTTCTCGCGCGAATTCCGCATCGTCGGCGTGTATCCGGGACACCCGTTCCGCGCGACGTTCAGCGAGACGCAGGACTGATAGCGTCGTTCCGGGGCGCGCGTAGCGCGAACCCGGAACCTCGAGATTCCGGGTTCGATGCGATGCATCGCCCCGGAATGACGGTAACTATTCCGCCTGCTTCACCAGTCCGAACGCCTCCGCCAGCAGCGAATACGATTTCTTGCGCGCCTCGTGGTCGTACACGGCGGTGATCACCATCAGCTCGTCCGGCTTGCTGGCGTAGATCAGCGGCTGAAGCTTCTTCTGCACCGTCGCGGGACCGCCGACGAATAGGCGCGAGCGGTTGCGCAGGATCGAGGTGCGCTCGGCGTCCGTATATGGATAGGCGATCGCCTCCTCGACGCTCGGCAACGGCAGATATTGACCGCGATCACGGCGCAGCCGGTTGAGGTCGAAGGACGAGGCGAGCCTCTCCGCCTCCTCGTCGGTATCAGCCGCAATGACGGCAACCGCGAGAATGGCATGCGGACTCGCACGCCAGGCCGAGGGCTGAAAACGATTGCGGTAATGGACCATCGCATCGATCGCGTCGTGGGTGGCGAAATGGTGGGCGAAGGCGAAGCCCATGCCGACTTGCGCGGCCAGTTCCGAGGAATAATCGCCGGAGCCGAGCAGCCAGATCGGCGGCAACCTGGTGTCGTCGGGCATCGCGACCACGTTGTTGTAGGGGTGTCCCGCAGGAAATTCGCGGGTCTCCCACAGAATCAGCTCGTGCAGGCGCTCCAGGAAATCGTCGCCCTCGCGCCGATCGAGCCGGCTGCGCAGCGCGTAGGCCGTCGCACCATCGGTGCCCGGCGCGCGACCGAGGCCGAGATCGATCCGGCCGGGAAACAGCGCCTCCAGCATCTTGAAGCGCTCGGCCACCACCAGCGGCGCGTGGTTGGGCAGCATCACGCCGCCGGACCCGACGCGGATGTGCTTCGTCACCGCTGCGATCTGCCCGATCATGACGTCGGGCGCGGGACTCGCGACGGAAGCGAGGTTGTGATGCTCGGCGAGCCAGTAGCGGAGATAGCCGAGCCCGTCGACATGGCGCGCCAGATCGATGCTGTTGCGCAGCGCCGCGGCGGGCTTGGTGCCTGTCGTAACGACAGAGAGGTCGAGGACTGAGAGCGGGATCATGGCGCATTAACCTAACGAAGGACCGTGCGGCGGCAATGGCAGGCTGCGCAGGTCAGAGGGTACGGAGGGGCGGGTCGCGGACGATTCCCGGTTGGGACAAATTACCTTCGCAACACAACAACCTCATCATGCCCACCAGCCGCATTGACATTTTGAAAAGCACCTGAATCAAATAAATCTACTATAATACAATATGTTATAGCAATTGACCCGCCTTCCCACGACAAAGGCCATTGAGCATAAAATTTCAGAGTATTCGGGCATTGGTGGGCCATTTCCCATCATCGATGGGCTGTCGGCCAAACTGCCTTTGCCTTATCTTTGGCCCTCCCAAGCTAGACCCCGCGGCCGGCGGAAATTGGAGCGAGCGGTGCCATGACTGACGTGACGACCCCTGCGACCGCCGACGGGCACCTGAAGCGGCCTGCGATCTCGTTCGAGTTCTTTCCGCCCAAGACCGAGGAGATGGAGCGCAATCTCTGGGACACCATCAAGCGGCTCGCCCCGCTCGAGCCGAAATTCGTCTCGGTGACCTATGGCGCCGGCGGTTCGACCCGCGAGCGCACCCATTCGACCATCGCGCGAATCCTGAAGGAGACCGCGCTGCTGCCCGCCGCGCATCTGACCTGCGTCGGCGCCTCGCGCGGCGAGATCGACGAGATCGTCGACCGCTATCACGAAGTCGGCGTCCGCCATATCGTGGCCTTGCGCGG
Source organism: Bradyrhizobium diversitatis (assembly GCF_016031635.1). Taxonomy (GTDB): domain Bacteria; phylum Pseudomonadota; class Alphaproteobacteria; order Rhizobiales; family Xanthobacteraceae; genus Bradyrhizobium; species Bradyrhizobium diversitatis. The sequence goes on along the minus strand of NZ_JACEGD010000002.1, from coordinate 205,315 downwards.
CGATCCCGTCGGCGGCATCGGCACGCCCTATTCAAGCCATCCCGAGGGTTATCAGAGCTCGGCCGACCTCGTCGCGGGAATCAAGAAGCGGCACGGCGACATCGAAGTGAGCGTGTCGGCCTATCCCGAGAAGCACCCCGAGGCGCGCGATTTCGACGCCGACATCGACACGCTCAAGGCCAAGGTCGATGCCGGGGCGACGCGCGCGATCACCCAGGTGTTTTTCGATAACGACCTCTACTTCCGCTATCGCGACCGCGTCCGCGCCCGCGGCATCGACATCCCGATCGTGCCGGGCATCATGCCGATGCACAATTTCAAGCAGGCGCGCAATTTCGTGACCCGTGCCGGCACCACGGTGCCGGACTGGTTCGCCGCGAAATTCGACGGCCTCGATGACGATGCCGAGACACGCAAGCTGGTGGCCGCGACCGTCGCGGCCGGCCAGGTGCAGAAGCTCGCCAAGCACGGCGTCGACACGTTCCACTTCTACACCATGAACCGCGCCGATCTCGTATTCGCGATCAGCCATTTGCTCGGCATTCGCGCCAAGAGCGTGCAGAAGGCTGCGTAAGAGAAAATGACCGTACCCACTTCGCCCAAGCGAACCGCCCTCCTCAACGCCGCACGCGAGCGCATTCTCGTGCTCGACGGCGCCATGGGCACGATGATCCAGAACCTCCAGCTCGACGAAGCCGCCTTCCGCGGCGAGCGCTTCAGGAGCTTTCATCGCGACCTGCGCGGCAACAACGACCTCTTGATCCTGACCCAGCCGCAGGCGATCGAGGACATCCACGCCGCCTATTTGCGCGCCGGCGCCGACATCGTCGCGACCAACACCTTCTCCACGACCTCGATCGCGCAGGCCGATTACGACCTCACCGACATTGTCCACGAGATGGCGCGCGAAGGCGCCCGTCTCGCCGGCAATGCCGCACGGCGCGTGGAGGCGGAAGACGGCAAGCCGCGCTTCGTCGCCGGTGCCATCGGTCCCACCAACCGCACCGCCTCGATCTCGCCCGACGTTTCCAATCCCGGCTACCGCGCGGTCACCTTCGACGATCTGCGCAAGTCGTACGGCGAACAGATCCGCGGGCTGATCGACGGCGGCGTCGATCTGCTGCTGGTCGAGACCATCTTCGACACCCTCAACGCCAAGGCGGCGCTCTATGCGATCGCCGAGATCACCGAAGCACTCGGCATCGACGTGCCCGTGATGGTGTCGGGCACCATCACGGATAAGTCCGGCCGCCTGCTCTCGGGCCAGATGCCGGAAGCGTTCTGGAATTCGGTGCGGCACGCAAAACCCATCACCATCGGCTTCAACTGCGCGCTCGGCGCCGAGGACCTGCGCGCGCATATTGCCGATATCGGCCGCGTCGCCGATACGCTCGTCTGCGCCTATCCCAATGCCGGCCTGCCCAACGAGTTCGGCCAATATGACGAGACGCCGGAATACATGGCGCGCCTGATCGGCGAGTTCGCCCGCGACGGCCTCGTCAACATCGTCGGCGGCTGCTGCGGCACCACGCCGGACCATATCGCGGCGATCGCAGCCAGCGTCGCCCCTCACAAGCCGCGCATCGTGCCGGAGATCGAACCTCGCCTCCGGCTCTCCGGCCTCGAGCCGTTCATGCTGACCGACGCAATCCCGTTCGTGAATGTCGGCGAGCGCACCAACGTCACGGGATCGGCCCGCTTCCGCAAGCTGATCACCGCCGGCGACTACACCGCCGCGCTGCAGGTCGCGCGCGACCAGGTCGAGAACGGGGCTCAGATCATCGACGTCAACATGGACGAGGGCCTGCTCGACTCCGAAGCCGCGATGGTGACCTTCCTCAATCTCGTCGCCGCCGAGCCCGACATCGCCCGTGTCCCCGTCATGGTCGATTCCTCGAAATTCTCGGTGATCGAGGCCGGCCTGAAATGCGTGCAGGGCAAGCCGGTCGTCAACTCGATCTCGATGAAGGAGGGCGAGGAGAAATTCATTCACGAGGCGCAGATCGCGCGCCGCCACGGCGCGGCCGTGGTGGTGATGGCGTTCGACGAGGCCGGCCAGGCCGACACGTTCGCGCGCAAGACCGAGATCTGCAAGCGCGCCTACGACATCCTGGTGAACCGGGTCGGCTTCCCGCCGGAAGACATCATCTTCGATCCCAACATTTTCGCGATCGCGACCGGCATCGAGGAGCACAACAATTACGGCGTCGACTTCATCGAGGCGACGCGCTGGATCCGGCAGAACCTGCCCGGCGCACATATCTCGGGCGGCGTCTCGAATCTCTCGTTCTCGTTCCGCGGCAACGAGCCGGTGCGCGAGGCCATGCACTCGGTGTTCCTGTATCACGCCATCAAGGCCGGCATGGACATGGGCATCGTCAATGCCGGACAGATGATCGTCTACGACGACATCGATCCGGAGCTGCGCCAGACCTGCGAGGACGTCGTCCTCAACCGCGATCCCGGCGCGGCCGAGCGCCTCTTGGCCCTGGCGGAGAAATTCCGCGGCAAGAAGACGGAAAGCAGGGAAGCCGATCTCGCCTGGCGCGAATGGCCGGTAGAGAAGCGGCTGTCGCATTCGCTGGTGCACGGCATCACGGAGTTCATCGAGCAGGACACGGAAGAAGCCCGCAAGACATCGTCGCGCCCGCTCGACGTGATCGAGGGGCCGCTGATGGCCGGCATGAACGTGGTCGGCGACCTCTTCGGCGACGGCAAGATGTTCCTGCCGCAGGTGGTGAAGTCCGCGCGCGTGATGAAGCAGGCGGTTGCCTATCTCATGCCCTTCATGGAGGAAGAGAAGGCACGCAACCTCGCCAACGGCATCGGCACGGAGGGCTCCTCATCCGCCGGCAAGATCGTGCTCGCAACCGTCAAGGGCGACGTCCACGACATCGGCAAGAACATCGTCGGCATCGTGCTCCAGTGCAACAATTTCGAGGTCATCGATCTCGGCGTGATGGTGCCTGCGGCCAAGATCGTCGAGACCGTGAAGGCGGAGAAGGCCGACATCGTCGGGTTGTCGGGCCTGATCACGCCCTCGCTCGACGAGATGGCGTTCTTCGCCGGCGAATTGCAGCGGGAAGGCCTGAAGCTGCCGCTGCTGATCGGCGGCGCCACGACCAGCCGCGTGCATACGGCCGTCAAGATCGACCCGAGCTATCGCGCCGGTCCCGTCGTGCACGTCAACGACGCCAGCCGCGCGGTCGGCGTCGCGTCCTCGCTGCTCTCGCCGGAGAAGCGCGAGGCCTACGCCGCCGAGGTGCGGGCCGAATACGCCAGGATCTCGGAAGCGCATCTGCGGGCACAGGCGGACAAGAAGCGCCTGAAGCTGACTGACGCCCGTGCCAACCGCGTGCCGGTCGACTTTGCCAAGAGCAAGCCGGTGAAGCCGACCTTCCTCGGCATTCGCAGCTTCGACGACTACGACCTCGCCGAGCTCGTGCCCTACATCGACTGGACGCCGTTCTTCCAGACCTGGGAGCTCGCCGGACGCTTCCCCGCCATCCTCGACGATGCCAAGGTCGGCGAGGTCGCGCGATCGCTCTATGACGACGCGCGCAAGATGCTCGACACCATCGTGAAGGAGAAATGGTTCCGGGCCCGTGCGACGATCGGATTCTGGCCGGCGAATGCGCTAGGCGACGACATCGTGCTCTATTCCGACGAGAGCCGGACCAGGCCAATCGCGACGCTGCACACGCTGCGCCAGCAGCTCGAGAAGCGCGAGGGCCGCTTCAACGCGGCGCTCGCCGACTTCATCGCGCCCGCCGGCGTACCCGACTACATCGGCGGCTTCGTCGTCACCGCCGGCATCGGCGAAGACGCGGTCGCCGACCGCTTCAGAAGCGCCAACGACGACTACTCCTCGATCCTGTGCAAGGCGCTGGCCGACCGCCTCGCCGAAGCCTTCGCCGAACGCATGCATACCCGGGTGCGCCGCGAGTTCTGGGCCTATGCACCAGACGAGGCGCTCACCAGCGAGGAGCTGATCCTGGAGAAGTACTCTGGGATTCGTCCCGCGCCGGGCTATCCCGCCCAGCCCGATCACACCGAGAAGGCGACGCTGTTCGAATTGCTCGATGCCGAGGCGACGGCCGGCGTGAAGCTGACCGAGAGCTTTGCGATGTGGCCGGGCTCTTCGGTCTCAGGGCTCTATTTCGCAAACCCCGAGAGCTACTATTTCGGCGTCGGCAAGATCGAGCGCGACCAGGTCGAGGACTACGCCGCGCGCAAGGGCATGACGGTGGCGGAGACCGAACGCTGGCTCGCGCCAGTGCTGAACTACATCCCGTCGCAGCAGGACAAGTCCTTCGCGGCAAAGCCGGCGAACGACGAGATGCCGAAAGACCTCGCCTCGCATCCGCCGGGCTGCACCTGCGCGGTGCACCTCGTCTGGCAGAAGAAGCGCGCGGGCGCGGGCTAGGCGCGCCTGCAAAACAAAAACTGCGAAAACAACCCCATGCACAGTAGCGATGGGGTTGAAAAGGCTGGGTGATTTCGGTCTTGCCGAAAAGCGCGTTGCGACGTCGGGCAAAACAGGGGTATCATGGCATCATCGGGTGCTGTGGCCCCTGGCGGATAGGTGCCGCCCTCACCTTGCTCTCGGTCTCGTGCCCCGGACGCTGCGCAGCACGAAGTGATGCGCTGCAGAGCCGGGGCCCACGTCTCCCAGCAATCCGTGCCGCCTGGGTCCCGGCTCTGCGGCCGGGACACGAGAGCGCCTCACCCCTTCGGCGGCGCCAGCGGCTGCACGATCTCCTTGAACGGGGCCAAGGCCTCGCAGCGCTCGGCATGTGCCGCCAGCGCGGGATAGCGCGAGGCGTCGAACAGCTGCGGATGTGCCTCGCGGGTGAAGCGGACGACGCAGGCGACCGCGACGTCGGCATGGCCGATGCGGTCGCCCAGCCAGTACGGCGTCGTCACCTTGGCGCGCTCGGCCTCGAGCACCTTCAGGACATCGCCGATCTGCGCCTGGCAGCGCTCGACCCAGAGCGCAAGCTGCTCCTTCCGCAGCACGCGCTCGTAGAGCAGGCTCACCGCCTTGTCGCCGAGGCCGGAGGCGAGCGCGCAGATGCGTAAATGCCTGCGCCGCTCGGCACCGCCGCGCGGCAGCATCGCCTTCCCCTCGCCGACCAGCTCGTCGAGATAGTCGAGGATGATCGTGCTCTCGATCAGCGCCTCGCCGTCGTCCAGCACCAGGGTCGGCACGCGGCGCAGCGGATTGTACGGCGCGATCTTGTCGGCATCGCCGAAGGTCGACCACGGCTTGTGCTCGAAGGCGAGCCCGTAGAGCCGGAGCGCAATCGCGACGCGGCGGACGAAGGGGGAATCATATTGGCCGATCAGGAACATGGTTCTCGCTCTTGTCAGTTTTTGAACACGGCATGGCCGATCAGTTCATCGTCAATGCGAAGGTGCCGCAACAACTATCTCGGAACAAGAGCATTGCGCATGACGCAACAAAGCGGGATCAAATGGACAACCGGCCGGGGCTCTCGTCAGCGCTTCCCCCGGGATATCGCTGCTCTCATCCGAGCTACAGCCTGCTGGATTGCTTCGTCGCAAGTGCTCCTCGCAATGACGTTGGGGACGCAGCCGTGCACTTACTCGATGATCGTCACATGCGGCGCTGCATCGCGCGGCGCGGTGCCATCCAGGCGCGGGTCGTCGGCGATCTCGATCTGGCGGCGGAACGCGCGGAAGCCGGAACGCTGGTAGAAGGCGACGGCGGAGGGATGATCGAAGGTGCAGGTGTGGACCCAGACGCGGCGGACATCGCGTGACCAGGCGCGCTCCAGCGCGCGGTTCATCAGGAAGCGGGCGGCGCCGGTGCCGATCAAGGGCGCGGTGACGCCGAAATAGACCAGCTCGCATTGGCCGGGCTCGCGGAAATCCAGCTCGAGCAGGCCTTCGTCGCGGCCGTCGGCGACCAAGGCATAGATCTCGATTCCCGGCGCGTGGATGATTGCGGCGAGCTCTGCATCGCTCATGCGGGCGCGCGAGAACCACAGCCAGTCCTCGCCGACGCGGCGGAAGAGATCGCGGTACCAATCGAGCTCGGGGGCATCGACCTTGCGCAGGGTCCAGGCGCCTGGCGGATCGGCGCGGCGTGTCGGCGGCGCGGTCATCTCCAGATGGGTGACGACGGCGGCGATCTTGCCGGCCGGGACGTCGGAATAGCCGTCGGGGAGGATCATGGTTGTTGCTTCACTTGGGAACAGCTAGCGTGTGGCGTCGTTTTGAGGAAAGACAGCAGCACCGCACTCCGTCATTGCGAGCGCAGCGAAGCAATCCAGAATCTTTCCGCAGAGGCAGTCTGGATTGCTTCGTCGCAAGAGCTCCTCGCAATGACGACGTGGAGGCAGTGAGCGCGCCTCGCGGCATCGAGCTGCGAGGCTGTGCCTACCCCTCCCCCTCGTCGCTCGCCAGCACGCCCTTCACCGCCCTTGCCCACCCCGCGAGCTTCCGCTCGCGCGTGGCCTGGCTCATGTTCGGCTTGAAGCGGTGTTCGAGGCGCCAATTGTCGGCGAATTTGGTCGGCTCGGGATAGACGCCCGCATTGAGTCCGGCGAAGTAGGCGGCGCCCAGCGCCGTGGTCTCCTGGATCACGGGGCGGTCGACCGGTGCGTCGAGCAGATCGGCGAGGCGCTGCATGGTCCAGTCGGAGGCGGTCATGCCGCCGTCGACGCGGAGCACGACGCTGGCGGTTTCCGAGCTCGGCCAGTCCGCGCGCATCGCGGCCCAGAGGTCGAAGGTCTGGTAGCAGACGCTTTCCAGCGCGGCGTGGGCGAGCTCGGCCGGGCCGGTGTTGCGGGTGAGGCCGAACAGCGCGCCGCGCACGCGCGGATTCCAGTAGGGCGCGCCCATGCCGACGAAGGCGGGGACGAGATAGACGCTCTGCATGGAGTCGGACTGGTCGGCGAGAGGTCCGGTCTCGGCGGCGTGCTTGATGATCCCTAGGCCGTCGCGCAGCCATTGCACGGCCGAGCCTGCGACGAAGATCGAACCTTCCAGCGCATAGGTGCGTTTGCCGTCGAGCTGATAGGCGATGGTGGTGAGCAGCTTGTTCTTGGAGACGACCGGCGTGGTGCCGGTGTTGAGCAAGGCAAAGCAGCCGGTGCCGTAGGTGGACTTCATCATGCCCGGGCGGAAGCAGGCCTGGCCGATGGTCGCGGCCTGCTGGTCGCCGGCGATACCGGAGATGGCGATGGCGCCGCCGAACAGGTCCGGCGTGCTCTCGCCGAAGCGGGCGGAGGAATCCTTCACCTCGGGCAGCATCGAGCGCGGCACGCCGATGATCTCCAGCAGCTCGTCGTCCCACTGTCCCGTGTGGATGTTGAACAGCAGCGTACGCGAGGCGTTGGTGGCGTCGGTGGCGTGCACCTTGCCGCCGGTGAGCCGCCAGAGCAGATAGCAATCGACGGTGCCGAACATCAATTCGCCGCGCGCGGCGCGGGCGCGGGCGCCCGGGACGTGGTCGAGGATCCAGGCGACTTTCGTTCCGGAGAAATAGGGATCGATGATCAGGCCGGTCTTCTCAGAGATCACGGGCTCGCGGCCGTCGGCTTTCAGTTTGGCGCAGATGTCGGCGGTGCGGCGGTCCTGCCAGACGATGGCGCGGTGCACGGCCTGGCCGGTGGCGCGGTCCCACACCACGGTGGTCTCGCGCTGGTTGGTGATGCCGATCGCGGCGATGTCCTTGGCGCTGATGCCGGCGTGCTCGATCGCCTCGCGGCAGACCATCACGGTCGAGGTCCAGATGTCCTCGGGCTCGTGCTCGACCCAGCCCGAGGCCGGAAAGTGCTGCGGAAACTCGGCTTGCGCTTTGGCGGCGATGGATATATCGCCGCGAAACACGATGGCGCGCGATGAGGTGGTGCCCTGGTCGATGGCGAGGACGAAAGACATGGCGGCTTACCTCGGCGTTTCCCTGGTAGGGGATCGTTTTGTGATGCCAAAGGGAGCGGATTAGGGCGGGAAGGTCAATACCAGCGGCGCCGTCTTGTTCACCTCGCCCCGCTTGCGGGGAGAGGTCGGAATTCGCGCAAAGCGCGGATTCCGGGTGAGGGGGTACAGGTACCTCGACGATATCACGCGTGGAGAGAAGCCCCTCACCCCAACCCTCTCCCCGCAAGAGCGGGGCGAGGGAGTCAACCGGCTACACCGCCGCCGTCGTGACGCCGCCGTCGATGACGATGGTCTGGCCGGTCATGAAGCTCGATGCGTCGGAGGCGAGGTAGGCGACCGCGCCGGCGATTTCGTCGGGTTCGCCGATGCGGCGCAGCGGCGTGGTGGCGGTGCGGCGCTTGAGGTTGGCTTCGTCTTCCCATAGCGCGCGGGCGAAGTCGGTCTTGACGAGGCCGGGGGCGATGCAGTTGACGCGGACACCCTTCGGGCCCCACTCGCCGGCGAGTGAGCGGCACAGCGCGAAATCGGCGGCCTTGGAGATGCCGTAGGCGCCGATCACGGTGGAGCCGCGCAGGCCGCCGATCGAGGAGATGATGATCACGGAGCCGTTGCCGCGCTCCGCCATCTGCGGAATCGCGAGCGCGGAGAGCCAGATGTTGCTCTTGACGTTGGAGCCCATGATCTTGTCGAAGGCTTCATCGGTGATGTCGAGCAGCGGGCCGTAGTAGGGATTGACCGCGGCGTTGCAGACGAGGATGTCGATCTTGCCGTAGTGCTTCGTCGCACCCGCGATCAGTGCCTCGACCTCGGCCTTCCGCGCGATGTTGCAGGGGATGACGGTGGCCTCGCCGCCGGCCGCATTGATGCCGTCGGCGACTTCCTTGCAGGCGTCCGCCTTGCGCGAGGAGACCACGACCCTGGCGCCGAGTTTCGCCAGCAGTTCGGCGGAGGAGCGGCCGATGCCGCGGCTGGAGCCGGTGACCACGGCGACCTTGCCGGTGAGATCGAACGGGGTGTTTTTCATTTTTGGTGCCTCGTTGCTTCAACAACCTCCGTCATTGCGAGGAGCGAAGCGACGAAGCAATCCAGAGATGTCCCAGCGGAAAGACCCTGGATTGCTTCGCTTCGCTCGCAATGACGGCAAGCGTCAGATCAACCCGCCCGCATCGGCGACGCGGCGCTGGTGGTAGTCGGTGTCGCCGAACGTGTTCTCGATCATGGTGAGGCGCTTGAAGTAGTGGCCGATCTTCGCCTCCATGGTCATGCCGATGCCGCCGTGGAGCTGGATCGACTGCTGGCCGACGAATTTCAGCGACTTGCCGATCTGCACCTTGGCCGCGGCGATCGCATTCGTGCGCTCCTTGGCGTCCTCGAAATCACCGGCCATGGTCGCGAACATCGACATCGAGCGCGCCTGCTCGGCCGCGACGAACATGTCGGAGGCGCGGTGCTGCAGCGACTGGAACGAGCCGATGGCGACGCCGAACTGTTTTCGCGTCTTGATGTACTCGACCGTGGTCTTGAGCGATTCGTCCATCAGGCCGACCGCCTCGGCGCAGAGCGCGACGCGGGCTTCGTCCACCACGCGCTCGATCAGCGCGAGCGAATCCTCGGGGTTGCCGAGCACGGCATCGGCACCGACCTCGACAGCGGTGAAGGTGACGTCGGCGGCGTGCAGGCCGTCCTGGGTCGGATAGCCCTTCCTGGCGACGCCCTTGGCATTCGCTGGAACCAGGAACACGCCGATGCCGGTCTTGTCACGGCGACCGCCCCTGGTGCGTGCGGTGACGATCAACGTGTCGGCGCTCTCGCCGTTGAGCACGACGAACTTCTCGCCGTCGATCACGTAGGCGTCGCCCTTCTTCTTCGCGGTGGTCGAGACGTCGAACAGATCGTAGCGCGAGTTCTTCTCGAGCTGGGCGAAGGCGAGCGTCTTGCTGCCGTCGATGATGGCAGGCACGTGCGCGGCCTTCTGCGCATCAGTGCCGGCATGGCGCAGGAAGCCGCCGCCGATCACGACCGTTGCGAGATAGGGCTCGAGCACCAGCGCCTTGCCGAGCGCTTCCATCACGATCATGGTCTCGACGCCGCCGCCGCCGAAGCCGCCATCGGCCTCCGCGAAGGGCAGGCCGAGCAGGCCCTGCTCGGCGAGCTTGAGCCAGACCGCTTTGCTCCAGCCGCCCTTCTCCTTCATGTACTTCTTGCGCTGCTCGAAATCGTAGGAATCGGTCAGCAGGCCGTCGATGCTTTCCTTGAGAAGCCGCTGCTCCTCGGACAGATCAAAATCCATTTTATTCGTTCCTCGTACCCGAAATTATCTGGCTTCGTCATCCCGGGGCGCGCGCAGCGCGAGCCCGGGATCCATACTCCCGATCGTGGTTATGGATTCCGGGCTCGCGACTACGTCGCGCCCCGGAATGACGCCTAGAGCCCCAGCACCGCCTTGGCGATGATGTTGCGCTGGATCTCGTTGGAGCCGCCGTAGATCGAGACCTTGCGGTTGTTGAAGTAGCTCGGCGCGATCTGGGCGGTCCAGTCCATGGCTTCGTTCGAGCCGTCGTCGCCGTGCTCGTCGTAGGGCGCGGCGAACGGGCCGATCACTTCCATGAGCAGCTCGGTGGTGGTCTGCTGGATCTCGGAGCCCTTGATCTTCAGCACCGAGGACGCCGGGTTGGGCTTGCCCTTGCCGTGCTTGCCTTCGTCGGCGACGACGCGGAGCTGCGTGAGCTCGAGCGCTTTCAGCTCGATCTCGCAAGCGGTGAGCTTCTCGCGGAACGCCGCGTCCTGGATGATCGGCTTGCCGCCGGATTCGACCTTGGACGCCAGATCCTTGATGCGGCGGATGCGCTCCTTGGAGACGCCGACGCGGGCGATGCCGGTGCGCTCGTTGCCGAGCAGGAATTTCGCGTAATCCCAGCCCTTGTTCTCCTCGCCGATCAGGTTCTCGATCGGAACTTCGACGTCGTCGAAGAACACTTCGTTGACCTCGTGGCCGCCGTCGATGGTCTGGATCGGGCGCACGGTGACGCCCTTCGACTTCATCGAGAACACGATGAAGGAGATGCCCATCTGCTTCTTGGCGTTGTTGTCGGTGCGGCAGAGGCAGAAGATCATGTCGGCGTGCTGGGCGAGCGTGGTCCAGGTCTTCTGGCCGTTGATGATCCACTTGTCGCCGCGGCGCTCGGCCTTGGTCTTGAGCGAGGCGAGGTCGGAGCCGGAGCCGGGCTCGGAGAAGCCCTGGCACCACCAATCGTCGACATTGGCGATGCGCGGCAGGTACTTCTTCTTCTGCTCCTCGTTGCCGAAGGTGTAGATGACCGGACCGACCATGCTGACGCCGAAGGCGAGCGGCTGCGGCGCCGGGTGAGCCTGAAGCTCCTCGTTGAAGATGTAGTGCTGCACGGCGGTCCATCCCGTGCCGCCATATTCCTTCGGCCAGTGGCTGACGCCCCAGCCCTTCTTGTTGAGGATGCGCCACCAATTCACCATCTCGTCCTTCGAGAGGTGGCGGCCTTCGACCATCTTGCGCCGCGTATCCGGCGGCACGTTGTCGCGGAAGAACGACCGCACTTCCTCGCGAAACGCCTGCTCTTCCCTAGTGAATGCGAGATCCATCGGATCCTCCTGTGAGCGATTTATTCTTGACCAGTTCCGCCGTCATTCCGGGATGCGCCGCAAGGCGCAGGCCCGAAATCCATATCCCCGACTGGTGGTTATGGATTCCGGGCTCGCCGCTTCGCGGCGCCCCGGAATGACAGAAACTCCTACTGCAGCACCTCGAACAATCCCGCCGCGCCCATGCCGCCGCCGACGCACATGGTGACGACCGCGTATTTGGCCTTGCGGCGGCGGCCCTCGATCAGGGCGTGGCCGGTGAGGCGCGCGCCCGACATGCCGTAGGGATGGCCGACCGCGATCGCGCCGCCGTCGACGTTGATCTTCTCGGGGTCGATGCCGAGCTTGTCGCGGCAATACAGCACCTGCACGGCGAAGGCTTCGTTGAGCTCCCAGAGGCCGATGTCGTCGACGCTGAGGCCGTGGCGCTTGAGGAGGCGCGGCACCGCGAAGACCGGGCCGATGCCCATCTCGTCCGGCTCGCAGCCGGCGGAGACGAAGCCGCGGAAGATGCCGAGCGGCTTGAGGCCGCGCCTGGCGGCTTCCTTGTCGCTCATGATCACGCAGGCGCTGGCGCCGTCGGAGAGCTGGCTGGCGTTGCCGGCTGTGATGCTGAAGCCGTCGCCGCGCACGGGCTTGAGGCCGGCGAGGCCTTCGATGGTGGTCTCGGGGCGCGGACCTTCGTCCTGCGACAGCGTGATCTCCTTCATCGAGACGGTGCCGGTCGCCTTGTCGGTGACCGCCATCTGCGTCGTGATCGGGGCGATCTCGTCCTTGAACCTGCCGCCCTGCTGCGCGGCTGCGGTGCGGCGCTGGCTCTCCAGCGAATATTCGTCCTGGCGTTCGCGCGAGATGCCGTAGCGCTTGGCGACGACTTCCGCGGTGTCGATCATGGGCATGTAGACCTCGCCCTTGATCTTGAGCAGCGCGGGGTCCTGGGCGTGGAAGCCGTTCATCTTGTCGTTCTGCACGAGGCTGATCGACTCGCCGCCGCCGCCAACCGCGATCTCGACGCCGTCGAAGAGCACCGATCGCGCGGCCAGCGCGATCGCCTGCAGGCCCGAGGCGCACTGCCGGTCGATCGTGGTGCCGGCGACGGTGACGGGAAGGCCGGCGCGCAGCAGCGCCTTGCGCGCGATGTTGCCGCCGGTCGCGCCCTGCTGGAGGGCGGCGCCCATCACGACGTCCTCGATCTCCTTCGGATCGACTTTTGCGCGCGCGACAGCCTCGCCGATGGCATGGCCGAGCAGCGTTGCGCCCTCGGTGGCGTTGAGCGCGCCGCGATAGGCCTTGCCGATCGGGGTGCGGGCGGTGGAAACGATGACGGCGTCGGTCAAGAACGGACTCCTGATGCGGTTTGGGTGGATTGTGACGGTTTCTGCTGCTGGCGCAATTCGTGGCGCGACAATTTTCCGACCGGCGTGCGCGGCAGGTCGTCGACGAATTCGACCGCGGCCGGCAGTTCGTGCTTGCCGAGCTTGCCGTTGAGCTGCGCGCGCAGCTCGTCGACCGAGAACGGCTTTGCGCCGGGCTTCAGCTTGATGAAGGCCTTTGCGGCCTCGCCGCGGTACTGGTCGGGGATGCCGAGCACGATCACTTCGTGCACGCCTGATATGGTGTAGATCGCCTGCTCGATCATCTGCGGATAGACGTTGAAGCCGCCGGAGATGATCATGTCCTTCTTGCGGTCGACCAGGAAGAAATAGCCGTCGGTGTCGACATAGCCGATGTCGCCGGTGAGGAAACGGCCGTCGACGAAGGCATCCGTGGAGCCTTCCGGCCTGTTCCAGTAACCCTTGGTGACGTTCGGACCCTTGATGCGGATCTCGCCGACTTCGCCCGGCGGCAGCACGCGCCGGGGATCGTCCAGCGCAACGACGTCGAGCTCGATGCCGGGCAGCATCAGGCCGACCGAGCCCGGTTTCTCGGGACCGTCGGGCGGATGGCCGGTGCCGGGCGAGCAGGTCTCGGTCATCCCCCAGCCGCTGCGCAGCTTCTTGCCGACCTTGCGCTCGAAGAAATTCGCGATCTCCACCGGCAGCGGCGCGCCGCCGGAGCCGATGGTGGCGAGCGAGGAGAAGTCGCGCTTGTCGAGGTCTGGGAGCGCGGCGATCGCGATCCACATCGTCGGCACGCCCGGAAAGTAGGTCGCGCGCTTGACCTCGATGTCGCGCATGACAGCTTCGACGTCGAAGCGCTGGTGCAGCGAGATCAGATTGCCGCGGCTGAGCGAGGACAGCAGCACGACGGTGAGCGCGTAGATGTGGAACAGCGGCAGCACGCAGATCACGCGCTCGATCGTCTCGCCGCGCGTGGCACGCGTCGGCTTGCCCCAGACGTCGTAGATCGACACCGCCGCGGTGAGATTGCCGTGGGTCAGCATGGCGCCCTTGGGCAGGCCGGTGGTGCCGCCGGTATATTGCAGCAGCGCGACGTCGTCGGCGGTCACCGTCGGCCATTGCGCCGGCGCGATCGCGCCCTCGACGAAGGTCTTGAAGGTCACGATGCGGGGATCGTCGGGAATTGCCGCCTGCGGCGTGCCGATCTTGCCCCAATGATCGTCCTCGCAGACGACCAGGCGGTCGATCAGCCCCTTCTCCAGGAATTTCAGCGCGGTCGGCAGCAAGGCCTGGAGGTTCGACGTGACGAGCAGGCGCGAGCCGGAATCGGAGACCTTGTGGGTCAGCGCGATCTCGCCGTCGAGCGGCGAGAGGTGCGCAACGCGGGCGCCCGCCTTCAGCGCGCCGAAGAAATTGACGGGATGGTCCGGCGTGTTGCCGAGGAACAGCGCGACGGAAGAGTTCCTGCCGCAGTCGGCGCGCAGGAACGCCGCCGCCGCGCGCTCGGCCTGAGCCGCGAGCTCGGTGTAGGTGATCGGACGGTCGCGGAATTCCAACGCGGTGCGCGGGCCGTACTCGGCGGCGGCTTTCGCCAGCAGGTCGGGCAATGTGCCCTGGACGATCGGATCGTCCCAACGCACGCCCTCGGGATAAAACTGTTCGCCGGGATGGGTCATGGAAGCTCGTTACTTTGCACGTAAGGCAGGCACCGGCGGATGGGCTCCCTCCCCCCTTGTGGGGGAGGGTTGGGGAGAGGGGTAGCCACAAACTCGAACCTCGCCCGGAGCCACCCCCCTCCCTGACCTTCCCCCACAAGGGGGGAGGGAACGGAGAGAGTGTGCCTCGGAGGACGAAATCGCCGCCACTGCCAATTCGATCACGCCGCTTTCGACGCCGCGGCCAGCGACGCGAACGTCTTGCCTTCGGCGGCGAGCTTCTTCAGCAGCGGGGCGGGCTCGAGGCTCGGATCGTTGGTCTCCTTGGCGTAGAAGGCGAGGCGGTCGGCGATGTGCTTGAGGCCGACGCTGTCGGCCCAGAACATCGGACCGCCGCGGTAGATCGGCCAGCCATAGCCGTAGAGCCAGACCACGTCGATGTCGGACGGGCGCGCGGCGATGCCCTCTTCCAGGATCTTCGCGCCCTCGTTGATCATGGGATACATCATGCGCTCGAGGATCTCCTCGTCGCTGACGACGCGCTTCTTGCGGCCGAGGCGGGCAAGCGTCTCGTCGATCAGCTTCTCGACATCAGGGTCGGGCAGCGGGGCGCGGCTGCCGGCTTCATACTTGTAGTAGCCCTTGCCGGTCTTCTGACCGAAGCGGCCGGCCTCGCACAGCGCGTCCGCGATCTCCGACTTGATGCCGCGGTCCTTGCGCGAGCGCCAGCCGATGTCGAGGCCGGCGAGATCGCCCATCGCGAACGGGCCCATCGGCATGCCGAACTTGGTGACGACGGCATCGACCTGCTGCGGCAGGGCACCCTCGAACAGCAGCTTCTCGGACTGCTTGCCGCGCTGGGCCAGCATGCGGTTGCCGACGAAGCCGTCGCAGACGCCGACCACGGCCGGCACTTTTGCGATTTTTCGCGCGATCGTGACGGCCGTCACGAGCGCGTCCGGCGCGGTCTTGTCGGCACGCACGATCTCGCACAGCTTCATGACGTTGGCCGGCGAGAAGAAGTGCATGCCGAGCACGTCCTGCGGACGCTTGGTCGACTTCGCGATTTCGTCGATGTTCAGGTACGAGGTGTTGGAGGCGAGCACCGCGCCCGGCTTGGCGTACTGGTCGAGCTTGCCGAATACTTCCTTCTTCACCGCCATGGTCTCGAACACGGCCTCGATGACGAGGTCGGCGTCGCCGACATTCTCGATGCCGACCTTGCCGTCGATCAGCGCCATGCGCTTGGCGGGCGCATCCGCCGGGATGCCGCCGCGCGCAGCGGTCGCTTCCCAGTTCTTCTGCATGACGCCCATGCCGCGCTTGAGCTGCTCCTCGGCGGTCTCGATCAGGGTGACGGGAATGCCGGCATTGGCGAACGACATCGCGATGCCGCCGCCCATGGTGCCGGCGCCGAGAATGGCGACACGGTTCACAGGGCGCGACTTGGTGCCTTCGGGGACACCCGCGATCTTGGCGGCTTCGCGCTCGGCGAAGAACGCATAGCGCTGCGCCTTGGACTGGTCGCTGGCGACGAGCTTCAGGAAGCCCTCGCGCTCCTTCTTCAACCCTTCGTCGAACGGAAGGTCGATGGCGTAGCCAACGGCATCGGCCGCCGCGAATGGCGCCTCCAGGCCGCGTGACTTCTTGGTCATGGCGGCGACGGCATTGGTGAAGATCGAGCGGTCGGCCTTGGCGGCCGCGATCTTGGAATCGTCATCGCGCAGGCGGCGCAGCGGGCGTTTCTCCGCCAGCAGCTTGCGCACGAAGGCTTCGCCGCCCGAGGCCGGACCTTCGACGATCTCCTCGATCAGGCCGTTCTTCAGGGCTTCCGCCGCACCGATCGGATCACCGCCGACGATCATCTTGACCGCGAGCTCAGGCCCGACCGCGCGGGGCAGGCGCTGGGTGCCGCCGGCGCCCGGCAACAGACCGAGCTTGACCTCGGGCAGGCCGAGCTTGGCCTCTTTGACCGCAACGCGGAAATGGCAGGCGAGCGCGACCTCGAGGCCGCCGCCGAGCGCGGTGCCGTGGATCGCGGCGACGACCGGCTTCGGCGAATTCTCGATCTCGGACAGCACGTCGTTGAGGGCCGGCGGCTTCGGCGGCTTGCCGAATTCGGTGATGTCGGCGCCCGCAATGAAGGTGCGGCCGGCGCAGGTCAGCACGATGCCCTTGATGGCGGGATCGGCGATGGCGGCCTTGATGCATTCCAGAATGCCGCCGCGGACCGCGGCACTCAGCGCATTGACCGGCGGGCTGTTGACCGTGACGATGCCGACCTCATCATGACGCTCAAGCTTGACCACTTCGCTCACGGTGTCCCTCCTTGGTGGGGATTTGCTTTTGTTCGATTTCGCGGTGCGGAATTTAATTCCGCATCTTGACGGCAGGGTTATTTTGAAGCACGGACGTTGTCAACGACTCCGCGCAAGAAGCAGATCAGGGATGAAGCGTACAGGAAAGAAGACTGCGACCGATCGGAATTTCGTCGTCGCGCTTTCCCGCGGACTGGATGTATTGCGCGCGTTCCAACCCAATGACGGCCTGCTCGGCAATCAGGAGATTGCGGCGCGCACCAATCTGCCCAAACCGACCGTGTCGCGGCTGACCTACACGTTGACCAAGCTCGGCTATCTGACGCCGGTTCCCCGCTTCGAGAAGTACCAGCTCGCACCCGCCGCGATGTCGCTCGGTTACGCGGCGTTGGCCAATCTGGGCGTTCGGCATCTGTCGGAGCCGTTCCGCGAGGAAGTGATGCGCGCGACCGGGGGCGCCGTCGCCGTCGGCGGCCGCGACCGTCACAGCATGATCTATTTCGGGCAGAGCCGCGGCAGCGAGACGGTCGGCGTTCAACTTGACGTCGGCTCGCGCGTGCCGATTGCAACCAGTGCGATGGGCCGCGCCTATTTCTGGGCGCTCGACGACGAGAGCCGCGCTGAAGTGTCGCGCATTCTGCGCGAACATTACGGCAGCCGCTGGCCGAAGATGCGCGAAGGATTGGAACGTTCCGGCGAAACGGTCGCGAAATACGGCTTTGCGATCTCGGTCGGCGACTGGCACGACGACATCGGCGCAGCCGGCGTCGCGCTCAAGCTCAACGACGGAACCGGACCTTACGCATTCAATTGCGGCGCGCCGGCATTCCGCTTCACGGAAGAGCGTTTGATCAACGACATTGGACCGCGTCTGCTGGCGATGGTAAGGAACATCGAAGCGGCGCTCGGGGGTCTGATGCCGCATTCAAAAAAAGACAACAGCAAAAAGCTGAAATCAGGAGGAAAAGTTGCGCGTGTGGCCGAGGGGTTCAGATAGCCTTTGTCATCATCGGGAGCGGTTCGCATCGCCCCATCGCTCACTGAACGACGTGAGCGAGACGACATGACGCAGGCACAGCTCGCGCGGGGGACATCGCCCCTGCTCGCGGTTCGCGACGTCAGCGTCGTGTTCGGCGGCATCATCGCGCTCAACGGCGTGTCCTTCGACATGCACAAGGGCCAGATCCTCGGGCTCATCGGCCCCAACGGCGCCGGCAAGACCACGCTCTTCAATTGCCTTTCGCGGCTGTACCAGCCGTCGTCCGGCGACATCCTGCTGGACGGCGTCAGCATCCTGTCGCGGCCGCCGCACCGCATCGCCGAGATCGGCATCGGCCGAACCTTCCAGAACGTGGCGCTATTCCCGAATTTGTCGGTGATGGACAATGTCCGCGTCGGCGCGCATTCGAAGACCTCTAGCGACATCATCAGCGATTCCTTGAGATTGGCCTGGGTCCGGCGCAGCGAGACCAGCGTCAACAAGAAGGTGCACGAGATTCTCGCCTATCTCGACCTCGAGGACGTCGCCCACACCATCGTCTCCGGCCTGCCCTTCGGTACGCAGAAGCGGGTCGAGCTGGCGCGCGCGCTCGCGGCCGATCCGAAGATCCTGCTGCTCGACGAGCCTGCCGGCGGCCTCAACCACGAGGAAGTCTACGTGCTCGGAGCTCTCATCCGCCGCATTCGCGACGAGCGCCACATGACCGTGCTCCTGGTCGAGCACCACATGGGCCTCGTGATGTCGATCGCCGACCACGTCGTCGCGCTGAATTTCGGCAAGAAGCTCGCGGAGGGGACGCCCGCCCAGGTGCAGGCCGACCCCGACGTCATCAAGGCGTATCTCGGGAGCAAGGACCAATGACGACGCTGCTCAACGTCAAGGACCTGCGCGCCTATTACGGCCAGGTCCAGGCACTCCATGGCCTGTCCTTCTCGCTCAATGAGGGTTCGCTGGTGACGCTGCTCGGTGCCAACGGCGCCGGCAAGACCACGACGCTGCGCGCGATCTGTAACATGGTGCGCTCGACCGGAGCGATCGAGTTCGAAGGCAAGCCCCTGAACAACCGCTCGACCGAAAGCATCGTGCGGTTCGGCATCGCCCACGTGCCGCAGGGCCGCGGCACCTTCACCACCATGACCGTCGAGGAGAACCTCCAGCTCGGCGCCATCACCCGCAAGGACAGCGCCGGCATCGTCTCCGACATCGAGCGCATGTACGCCCACTTCCCGGTGCTGAAGCAGCGGCACACCCAGGTGGCCGGCACGCTGTCCGGCGGCGAGCAGCAGATGCTCGCGGTTGCCCGCGCCCTGATGCTGCGGCCCCGGCTGATGCTGCTGGACGAGCCGTCCTTCGGCCTCGCGCCGCTGGTGGTGCGCGATCTGTTCGGCATCCTCGGCAAGATCAACCGCGAGGACAAGGTGTCGATCCTGGTGGTCGAACAGAACGCCCAGCTGGCGCTCGAGCTCGCCGACCAGGCCTATGTGATCGAGACCGGTCGGATCGTGATGTCGGGCAAAGCCAAGGACATCGCGAACAACGAAGAAATCCGCAAATCCTATCTGGGTTACTGAGGGAGCCGGGACAATGGAACTGTTCACCAACCAGGTCCTGGCCGGCATCGCCACGGGCGCGATCTACGCCTGCATGGCGCTCGCCGTGGTCATGATCTACCAGGCCATCGACCATCTCAATTTCGCGCAAGGCGAGATGGCGATGTTCTCGACCTTCATCTCCTGGCAGCTGATGCAGTGGGGCCTGTCCTATTGGGCGGCCTTCCTGATGACGCTGGCATTCTCCTTCGTCGCCGGCATCGCGATCGAGCGCATCCTGTTCAAGCCGCTCGCCAAGGCGCCGGTTCTGACCAACGTCGCCGGCTTCATCGCGCTGTTTGCGATCATCAACTCCTCGGCCGGCCTGATCTGGGACTTCACCATCAAGCAGTACCCGACCCCGTTCGGCTCCTCGCCGTTCCTGGGCAGCCAGCTGATCTCGACCCACCAGGCCGGCATGATCGGCGTCACCGTGCTGCTCCTGCTCGGCCTCTACTTCTTCTTCCAATACACCCGGATCGGCCTTGCAATGCGCGCGGCCGCCTCGGTGCCTGAATCGGCCCGCCTCGTCGGCATCAACACGAGCTGGATGATCGCGCTCGGCTGGGGCATGGCGACCGCGATCGGCTCGATCGCCGGCATGCTGATCGCCCCGGTCGTGTTCCTCGAGCCCAACATGATGGGCGGCGTCCTGATCTACGGCTTCGCCGCGGCGGTGCTCGGCGGATTGAGCAGCCCGTTCGGCGCCGTGGTCGGCGGCTTCCTGGTCGGCGTCTTCGAGAACCTCGCCGGCACCTACATCCCCGGCGTCGGCAACGAACTGAAGCTCCCGATCGCGCTCGCGCTGATCATCTCCGTCCTGGTCGTCAAACCCGCTGGCCTGTTCGGCCGGCACATCGTCAAGCGAGTTTGATCATGAGCGCTGCAGAAGAAGTCGTCGCCGAAGGCCACCAGGCGGTCGAGGCGGTTCCGAAGCGGGCCATGACGCTGGGCACCGGCACCTCGCTGGTGGTGCTGGCGGCGCTGTTGGTCGTGCCGATGTTCGTCAAGAACTTCATCATCTTCCAGATGACGATGCTCCTGATCTACGGGCTCGCCGTGCTGGCGCTGAACATCCTGACCGGCGGAAGCGGCCAGTTCTCGCTCGGCCAGAGCGCGTTCTACGCCGTCGGCGCCTATACTTCGGCGGTGCTGATGGA
Source organism: Bradyrhizobium diversitatis (assembly GCF_016031635.1). Lineage (GTDB taxonomy): Bacteria > Pseudomonadota > Alphaproteobacteria > Rhizobiales > Xanthobacteraceae > Bradyrhizobium > Bradyrhizobium diversitatis. The sequence goes on along the minus strand of NZ_JACEGD010000002.1, from coordinate 184,727 downwards.
GCACGCCAACGTCAACTACGCGCTGACCATTCCGATTTCCGCGGCGATCTGCTTCGGCTTCGGCTACCTGTTCGGCAAGCCGGCGCTGCGGCTGTCCGGCGTCTATCTGGCGCTCGCGACCTTTGCGCTCGCCACCGCGATGCCGCAACTGTTGAAGCTGAACTTCCTCGAGCACTGGACCGGCGGCGTGCAGGGCCTCGTCGTCACTAAGCCGGACGCGCCGTTCGGCCTGCCGATGTCGCAGGACATGTGGCTGTACTACTTCACGCTCGCCGTGACGATCGCGATCTACATCTTCTCGGTGAACCTGCTGCGCTCCCGCTCGGGCCGCGCATTCATGGCGATCCGCGACAACGAGATCGCGGCTTCCTCGATGGGTGTCAACGTCGCGCTCTACAAGACGCTGGCTTTCGGGGTGTCCGCCGGCATCACCGGCGTCGCCGGCTCGCTCGGCGCCATCGCCGTGCAATTCGTCGCGCCCGACAGCTACACCATCACGCTCGCGATCTCGCTGTTCCTCGGCATGGTGGTCGGTGGCGTCGGCTGGCTGCCCGGCTCGTTCGTCGGTGCCGCCTTCATCATCTTCGTGCCGAACATGGCGGAAAGCATCTCCAAGGGTCTCTCCGGCGCGGTGTTCGGCGTGCTGTTGTTCCTCGTCATCTACCTCGTGCCGCATGGCGCGAGGCAGGTCGCGGTCCTGGGCCAGCAACTCGTCGGCAAGCTCAGGAAGAACTGAAAACTCTCAAGGACTGTCGTTTAACCAAGGAGACCCAATTGCTTTTCGGGAGAACACTGCGAGCCGCCGCGCTGATCACGGCAACGGCGGCCGTCACCCTCACCTCCGGCGCTGCACTCGCCCAAAAGAAATACGACACCGGCGCGTCCGATACCGAGATCAAGATCGGCAACATCATGCCGTACAGCGGTCCGGCCTCGGCCTATGGCATCATCGGCAAGACCGAAGAGGCCTATTTCAGGATGGTCAACGACAAGGGCGGCATCAACGGTCGCAAGATCAACTTCGTAACCTATGACGACGGCTATTCGCCGCCGAAGGCCGTCGAGCAGGTCCGCAAGCTGGTTGAGAGCGACGAGGTGCTGGCTGTCTTCAACCCGCTCGGCACGCCCTCGAACACGGCGATCCAGAAATACCTCAACGCCAAGAAGATCCCGCAGCTGTTCGTTGCCACCGGCGCAACCAAGTGGAACGATCCGAAGAACTTCCCCTGGACCATGGGCTGGCAGCCTTCCTACCAGAGCGAAGCGCACATCTACGCCAAATGGCTGATGAAGGAGAAGCCGGACGCCAAGATCGCGATCCTCTATCAGAACGACGATTTCGGCAAAGACTACCTCAAGGGCACCAAGGACGGTCTCGGCGCGAAGGCCTCGTCCATGATCATCATGGAAGAGAGCTACGAGATCTCCGAGCCGTCGATCGACGGTCACATCGTCAAGATCAAGGCGGCCAATCCCGACGTGCTCCTGATCTACACCACGCCGAAGTTCGCGGCCCAGACCATCAAGAAGACCGCCGAGCTCAACTGGAAGCCGCTCCAGATCCTCACCAACGTGTCGATCTCGGTTGGCAGCGTGATGAAGCCGGCCGGATTCGAAAGCGCGCAGGGCGTGCTGTCGGCAGCCTACGCCAAGGACTCCACCGACCCGCAATGGGCCAACGATCCCGGCATGAAGAGGTGGAACGAGTTCGTCGACAAGTACATGCCGGGTGCCGACAAGTCCGATACCAGCATGGTCTATGGCTACGGCGCCGCGTCGACCCTGGCCAAGGTGCTCGAAATGTGCGGTGACGACCTCACCCGTGCCAACCTCATGAAGCAGGCCGCGAGCCTGAAGGACTTCGCGCCGGATACCCTGCTGCCCGGCGTCAAGATCAACACCAGCGCCACCGACTTCGCCCCGATTGCGCAGCTTCAGATGATGCGCTTCAAGGGCGAGAAGTGGGAACTGTTCGGCGAGATCATCAGCGGCGATATCGCCTCCGAGTGACACGCTGACGCGATCATCCAACGTAAATTGCCCCCGCGGGCAACCGCGGGGGCTTTTTGTTGACGGCCGGCCCCAATCTTGTTCAATGCGCCCGATCCGCCCGGGGGAAGGAGAACAATGGTCGCCGTTCGTTTCCAGGTTGCGTCCCTCTGGGTCGCGCTCGCCTTGTGCACTGCAATGAGCAGCGAAGTGCTGGCGCAGAAGAAATACGACAACGGCGCTTCCGATACCGAGATCAAGATCGGTAACATCATGCCCTATAGCGGGCCGGCCTCCGCCTATGCCGCGATCGGCAAGACCGAGGAAGCCTACTTCAACAAGATCAACGCCGAGGGCGGCATCAATGGCCGCAAGATCAAGTTCATCTCCTATGACGACGCCTATTCGCCGCCGAAGACGGTCGAGCAGGCGCGCAAGCTGGTCGAGAGCGACGGGGTGCTGCTGATTTTCGGCTCGCTCGGCACCTCCACCAATAGCGCCATCCGCAAATACATGAACGAGAAGAAGGTGCCGCAATTGTTCGTGGCGAGCGGCGCGTCGAAATGGAACGATCCCAGGCAATATCCCTGGACCATGGGCTGGCAGCCGAACTACGCGAGCGAGGCCCGCATCTACGCCAAATACCTCATGAAGGAGAAGCCGGACGGAAAGATCGGTGTGCTCTATCAGAACGACGATTTCGGCAAGGACTATCTGAACGGGCTGAAAGAGGGCCTCGGCGCCAAGGCCTCGATGATCGTGCTGGAAGAGCCCTACAGCACCTCGGAGCCGGCGATCGACGAGCACGTAGTCAAACTGAAAGCCTCCGGCGCTGACGTCTTCATCAGCATCACCACACCGAAATTCACGGCGCAGGGCATCAAGAAGGCGGCGGAGATCAACTGGCATCCGGTCCACATCATCTCGAACGTCTCGGCTTCGGTCGGCGGCGTGCTCGAACCGGCCGGGCTCGAGATCTCGCAAGGCATCCTGTCGGCGAGCTACACCAAGGACGGCTCCGATCCGCAATGGAATGCCGATGACGGCATGAAGAAATTCTACAACTTCCTCGCCCAGTATGACCCCAAGGCCAACAAGCTCGATGCCGGCGTCGTGTTCGGCTATGCCGCCGCGCAGACCATGGTGAAGGTGCTGCAGATGTGCGGCGACGATCTCACCCGCGAGAACGTCATGAAGCAGGCCGCCAGCTTGAAGGACTTCGAACCCGATACGCTCTTGCCCGGCATCAAGATCAATACCGCGCCGGACGATTTCGCTCCGATCGAACAGCTCCAGATGATGCGGTTCAAGGGCCGGAAATGGGAGCTGTTCGGCGACGTCATCTCGAGCCACGTCGGCGACTGACCGCCGCGACGGCTCAATTCAAGATAGCCGCTTCTTCTGAAAGCAACTCCAGCGGCGGATTGGCGGCACGAAATCTCACGTGCCGGAATATTTCAGGATCGTCTTCGACGAGAATCGCCCGCCCCGCGACGCTTATGCGGGGGCGTTCTTCTTGCTGACGGCCGTGGATAGGTATTGAATGTACGATGGAGCGAGGAGCAACCATCGCCCCCAATAAGAACAATCGACACATTCAAACCTTCCCAGGGAGAACAAGATGCCTGCAATGCATGTGCGATTGGGGGCCTTCTCGGCTGCCCTCGTGCTGGCTGCCGCTCTTTCCACGGCAGCATCCGCGCAGAAGAAATACGACACCGGGGCATCCGACACCGAAATCAAGATCGGCAACATCATGCCCTACAGCGGACCCGCCTCCGCCTACGGCGTGATCGGCAAGACCGAGGAGGCCTATTTCCGCAAGATCAACGCAGAAGGCGGCATCAATGGCCGCAAGATCAATTTCATCACCTATGACGACACCTACTCGCCGCCCAAAACGGTGGAACAGGCGCGCAAGCTCGTCGAAAGCGACGAGGTACTGCTGATCTTCAACTCGCTCGGCACGCCGCCCAACACGGCGATCCAGAAATACATGAACTCGAAGAAGGTGCCACAGCTCTTCGTCGCCACCGGGGCCACCAAGTGGAACGATCCGCAGAACTTCCCGTGGACGATGGGCTGGCAGCCCAACTACCAGATCGAGTCGATCATCTATGCCAAGTACATCCTGAAGAACCATCCGAACGCCAAGATCGCCGTGCTCTACCAGAACGACGACTACGGCAAGGACTATCTGAAGGGATTCAAGGACGGGCTCGGCGCCAAGGCCGCCTCGATGATCGCCATTGAGGACAGCTACGAAGTCTCCGAGCCAACCATCGATTCCCACATCGTGAAGATGAAGGCGACGGGCGCGGATATCTTCTTCAACATCACCACGCCGAAATTCGCGGCGCAGGCCATCAAGAAGAACGCCGAGATCGGCTGGAAGCCGCTGCATTTCCTCAACAACGTCTCGGCCTCGATCGGCAGCGTGATCAAGCCGGCCGGCTTCGAGAACGCCCAGGACATCATCTCGTCGCAATATTTCAAGGATCCGACCGACGCGCAGTGGAAGAACGACAAGGCGATGATTGGCTGGAACGAATTCCTGGATAAGTACTATCCGGAAGCGAACCGCGCCGACGCCTCGGTGATGTACGGCTACATCGTGGCCCAGGGTCTCGTTCACGTGCTCAAGGCCTGCGGTGACAATCTGACCCGCGAGAACATCATGAAGCAGGCCGCCAACATCAAGGAGTTCGAGCCCGCCGGCCTGCTGCCGGGCATCAAGGTCAACACGTCGGCCTCCGATTTCGCGCCGCTCTCGCAGCTGCAATTGATCCGCTTCAAGGGCGAGCACTGGGAGCGATTTGGCGAGATCTTGAGCGGCGACGTCGGCGGCTAACCTTACCCAGTTGCTCAAGATGTAGCCAAATCGACTAAAGACGCAGCCCCTGCGGCCATGCCGCAGGGGCTTTTCCTTGAAGCTTCCGGGCAAATCGTATTGAATTGCGGTCGCGTCGCCAAAAAACGAGACAAGAAAAGGGACGCGCACACAAAGAAAGATAGGGAGATTGGAATGCCTGCTGTCACCGGCAAGCTCGCGGCCGCATCATTGGCGCTCGCGCTCATTGCGGCTTCGACTTCAACTGCATCGGCCCAGAAGAAATACGATACCGGCGCGACCGACACCGAGATCAAGATCGGCAACATCATGCCCTACAGCGGACCAGCCTCCGCCTATGGCATCATCGGGCGCACCGAAGCCGCCTATTTCAAGAAGATCAACGACGAAGGCGGCATCAACGGCCGCAAGATCAATTTCATCTCCTACGACGACGCGTACTCGCCGCCGAAGACGGTGGAACAGGCGCGCAAGCTGGTCGAGAGCGACGAGGTGCTGCTCGTCTTCAACTCGCTCGGCACGCCGCCGAACACGGCGATCCAGAAATACATGAACTCGAAGAAGGTGCCGCAGCTGTTCGTCGCCACCGGCGCCACCAAGTGGAACGATCCGCAGAACTTCCCCTGGACCATGGGCTGGCAGCCCAACTACCAGAGCGAGACGCAGATCTACGCCAAATACATCCTGAAGGAGCTGCCCAACGCCAAGATCGGCGTGCTCTACCAGAACGACGATTACGGCAAGGACTACCTGAAGGGCCTGAAGGACGGCCTCGGCGCCAAGGCCGCAAGCATGATCGTGCTGGAGGAAAGCTACGAGACGTCGGAGCCGACCATCGACAATCACATCGTCAAGCTGAAGGCGACCGGCGCCGACGTCTTCATCAACATCACCACGCCGAAATTCGCGGCGCAGGCGATCAAGAAGAATGCCGAGATCGGCTGGAAACCGATCCACTTCCTCAACAACGTCTCGGCCTCGGTCGGAAGCGTGATCAAGCCGGCGGGCTTCGAGAACGCGCAAGGCATCATTTCGGCGGCCTATCTGAAGGACACTACCGACGCGCAATGGGCCAATGACGCGGGCATGAAGGCGTTCCTCGACTTCATGACGAAGTACTTCCCCGAAGGCGACAAGACCGACGGCGGCACGATCGTCGGCTACGGCGTCGCGCAGACGCTGGTCCAGGTGCTGAAGAACTGCGGCGACGACCTCACGCGCGCGAACGTCATGAAACAGGCCGCGAGCCTGAAGGACTTCCGCACCGAAGCGCTGCTGCCCGGCATCAAGATCAACACGTCGGCGACCGATTTCGCCCCGATCAGCTCGCTGCAGCTGCAACGCTTCAAGGGCGAGCGATGGGAACTGTTCGGCGACGTCATCAATGCGGAAGCCGGCGGCTAGCTGGCGCCTGAAAGGCACGACGGGAAATCCCCTGCGCCGGTCGCGCAGGGGATTTCTGCTTGCGCGGCGGTTTTGATCACGCGATTGCACAATCGAATGATGGCAGAGGCCGCTTACGCTTTGGCGCACGATGCGGTAGGCAGATGACCGGCGACCTCATCGCCGCCACTTCAGTCTGCCGAAGGCCATCGTCATGACCGACCGACGTCCCCTGCTCCGCGCGCTCTACGACGCCGCCGTTGCCGCCGCCCATCCGAATACGATCCTGGCGCCGCATCTGCGCCCGGCGCCGAGGGGACGCGTGATCTGCCTTGCCGCGGGCAAGGGCGCAGGCGCGATGGCCGCGGCGGCCGAGCGGCATTATCTCGACGCGCTCGGGCTGCCGCCGGAGCGGCTGGTCGGCATCGCCACCACGCGCCACGGCTACGGCGTGCCGACCCGCCGCATCCGCGTGGTCGAGGCCGGCCATCCCGTGCCTGACGAAGCCGGCCTGAAAGGCGCCGTCGACACGCTCGCGCTCGCGGGCGAAACCGGGCCTGACGATCTGCTCCTGGTGCTGCTCACCGGCGGCGGCTCGGCCAACTGGATCGCGCCGGCGAATGGCATCAGCTTCGCGCAGAAGCAGGCGGTCAACAAGGCGCTGCTGCGCTCGGGCGCGCCGATCGGCGAGATGAACATCGTCAGGAAACATCTGTCGCGGATCAAGGGCGGACGGCTGGCGCGCGCCGGCAGAAACGCCGCCGAGATCGTCACGCTCGCGATCTCCGACGTGCCGCATGACGATCCTTCCGCGATCGCCTCCGGCCCCACCGTGCCGGATCCGACGACGCTTGAGGATGCGCGCGCGATCGTGGCCAAGTACAAGCTCGACGTCGACGATGCGGTGCGCCGCGCGCTCGACGATCCCGCCAATGAGAGCTGCAAACCGGGTGACGCGGCCTTCGGGCGCGCGACCTTCGAGCTGATCGCGCGGCCCAAGCAGTCGCTCGACGCCGCGGTGAAGCTGGCGCGCGCCTCCGGCTACGAGACCATCGATCTCGGCGCCGATCTCGAGGGCGAGGCGCGCGAGGTCGCCGCCGATCACGCCAGGCTGGCGCTCGAGGCGCGTGCGCAAGGCAAGCGCATCGCCATCCTCTCAGGCGGCGAGCTCACGGTCACCGTGCGTGGCCAGGGGCGCGGCGGACCGAACCAGGAATACGCGCTGGCGCTCGCCGGCCTGTTGCAGGACACCGCCGGCATCTCGGCGCTCGCAGGCGACACCGACGGCGCCGACGGCGGTGCCGGCAACCCCACCGACCCGGCCGGCGCGGTGATCGACGCTGCAACGTTCGCAAGGATGAAGGCGCAGGGACTGCAGCCGCAGGCCTATCTCGACAACAACGACGCGACCTCGTTCTTCGAGGCGACGGGCGACCTGCTCATGCCGGGGCCGACGCTGACGAACGTGAACGACATCAGGGTGATCCTGGTGGATTAGGACTCGCTTTTGTTCGATGCCATCGCGGGCGCGGATTCCAGTATGCCGGCAATGACGGAGTGTGTGAGCGCGGCTTAGCGCTTTCCGCTGACGTGCTCCAGCAGCGCCAGCAGGCCCTTCAACAAGTCCGTCGGCGACGGCGGGCAGCCCTTGATGTGCAAATCCACCGGAACGATCTCGGACACGCCGCCGACGCAGGCGTAGCTGCCTCTGAAAATGCCGCCATCGATCGCGCAGCCGCCGACCGCGACGACCCATTTCGGGTCGGGCGTCGCGGTGTAGGTCCGCTCCAGCGCCTGTCGCATGTTCTTCGTCACAGGACCCGTGACCAGAAGCACGTCGGCATGGCGCGGCGAGGCGACGAAGCGCAGGCCGAAACGTTCGATGTCGTAGAAGGCGTTGGACAGCGCATGGATCTCAAGCTCGCAGCCGTTGCAGGACCCGGCATCGACCTCGCGAATGGCAAGAGAACGCCCGAGCCGGGCCTGGGCAGCACGGTCGACCTTCGCTGCAAGCTCGGCCAGCGCCGAACCGTCCGGCGCCGGAGCGGGCTCCGTCAGCGAACCATGGGTGAGGCTTTCGAGCAGGGTCTTGCGCATGGCTTAGAGGTCCACGCCAGAATAGGAACAGTTGAACGATTTATTGCAGAGCGGGAAGTCGGCAATGATGTTGCCCTCGATCGCGGTTTCCAGCAGCGGCCACTGGAACCACGAGGCGTCGCGCAGGTGGCAGCGTTCGACGCGCAAGTCGCCGTCGAGCCGCAGCCACACCAGTACGTCGCCGCGGAAGGCTTCCGTCAGCGCCAGGCCTTCGCATGCGCCGCGCCCCGCCGGCGGCGCGCTGCTGATCTCGCCCGGCTCCATCAGGTCGAGGATCTGCGCAATCAGCTCGACGCTCTGCTCGACCTCGCGGATGCGGATCCAGACCCGTGCGTTGACATCGCCGGCTTCCAGCACCGGCACCTCGAACGACAATTGATCGTAGGGCGCGTAAGCAAGCGTGCGTCGTGCATCGAAATCGCGGCCAGAGGCGCGGCCGACATAACCGCCGGCGCCAAACTGGCGCGCATACTCCGCCTTGACGATGCCCGTGGTGACGGTGCGGTCCTGCAAGGATGCGGTGTTGTCATAAAGCTCGATCAGGCGCGGGAATACCTTCTTGATTTCAGCAAGCAGCGTTCGCAGCGCCGGGATACCGTCCGGCGCGATGTCGCGCGCCAAGCCACCGGGCAAGACGACGTCCATCATCAGGCGATGGCCGAACGCAGCATCCGCAGCGCGCAGGGTCCGCTCGCGCAAAATGCCGGTCTGGGCGTGCATCAGCGCGAACGACGCATCGTTGCAGATCGCCCCGATGTCACCGAAATGATTGGCGAGCCGCTCCAGTTCCGCCATCAGCGCCCGCAAGTACGTCGCGCGCCGCGGCACCTCGATGTCGAGCGCGGCTTCCGCCGCGCGGGCAAAGGCGAAGGCATAGGCGACGGCGCTGTCGCCGGAGGTGCGGTTGGCGAGCTTTGCCGCGGCCTCGAGGCTCGCGCCCTGCATCAGCGACTCGATGCCCTTGTGGGTGTAGCCGAGCCGCTGCTCCAGCCGCACCACATGCTCGCCATTGGCGGTGAAGCGGAAATGGCCGGGCTCGATGATCCCGGCATGGACCGGGCCGACCGCCACTTGGTGCAACGCCTCGCCCTCGGCCGGCAGGAATCGGTATGGCCGCACGTCGCGCGATGCGTTGCGGCCGGAGAGCGGACAGGATTGGCCCCAGGCATCGTGATCGAGCCACGGCCGCAGATCGTGCGCAGCGGCCGGAACAAGCCCGAACAGATCATGGATGGTCCGCTCCAGCCGAAGCGCCGGCGGATGTCGGTTGGCGATGCTTGGAAATGTGCCGCCCGTACACGCGTAGGTCACGACCGCGATCTCGGCAGAGCCTTCATCGAGCATCGCCATATGCACCGCGGTTGGCTCGCCCCAGAAGCCGAGCAGTGTGAGGCCCCCCTCGACCAGCCGATCGATCGCCGCCTGCCAGCCCGCCTCCGTCACGACCGCGCGCGGCCAGGGCCGGTGCGACGGCACCGCATTGACATGGGGGATGCTGTCGAGGATGCCCATCGCTTATCCCAGGAGCTTCGCGACGTTCTGGAAGCCGGTGACCAGCACCGGCGGCAGATAGATGCCGGCCATCAGCACCAATCCGAGGTGTGTGAACATCGGCACGTAGGAGGCTTCGGCGGGTGCGGTCTTGCCCTTGGGCTCGCCGAACATCACCACGCCGACCCGCAGGAAAAGCCCCCCGAGCGCGATGATGATACCGAGCACCAGGATCACCGTCAGCCAGGGTGCGCGGGCGAACGTCGAGCTCACCACCAGAAACTCGCTCATGAAGATGCCGAACGGCGGCAGCCCGACGATGGCGATGACGCCGAGCATCAGGCCCCAGCCGAGCACGGGGCTGGTCGTCGTGAGGCCGCCGATCTCGGCGATCTTCTGTGTGCCCTTGACCTGTGCGATATGACCGACGGCGAAGAAGATTGCCGACTTGGTCAGCGAATGCATGGCCATGTGCAACAGAGCTGCGAAATTGGCGAGCGGGCCGCCCATGCCGAAGGCGAAGACGATGATGCCCATATGCTCGATCGAGGAATAGGCGAACATCCGCTTGATGTCGCGGCGCCGGTACAGCATCAGCGCGGCGAAGATCACCGAGATCAGGCCCATGGTCACCATCAGCGGACCCGGCGCGATCGCCTCGGAGTTGATCGCAAGCATCATCTTGAAGCGCAGCAGCGCATAGAGCGCGACATTGAGCAGCAGACCGGACAGCACCGCCGAAATCGGCGTCGGGCCCTCGGCATGCGCATCCGGCAGCCAGGCGTGCAGCGGCGCGAGGCCGACCTTGGTGCCGTAGCCCAGCAAGAGGAACACGAAGGCGACGTTGAGCAACGCCGGGTCGAACTGTGCGGCGTGCTTCACCAGCACCGTCCATACCATACCGTCCAGCCCCTCGCCCACCGCAGGGCGCGCCGCCATATAGACCAGGATCGTGCCGAACAGCGCGAGCGCGATGCCGACGCTACCGAGGATGAAGTATTTCCATGCGGCTTCGAGCGCCTCATGGGTGCGGTAGATGCCGACCATCAGCACGGTCGTCAGCGTCGCCACCTCGACCGCGACCCACATCAGGCCGATATTGTTGGCGACGAGCGCGAGGTTCATCGCGAACATCAGCACCTGGTACATCGCGTGATAGAAGCGCAGGAAGGCCGGCGTCAACCGCCCGATCTCGATCTCGTGGTGGATGTAGCTCGCGCTGAAGACCGAGGTCGTGAAGCCGATGAAGGTCGTCAGGACTATGAAGACCTTGTTGAGGTCGTCAAGCAGCAGATATTGCCCAGACGTCGGCTCGATCACGAACAGGGACAGCGAAGTGAGGAAGGTCGCGAGCGCCGCGACGATGTTGAGCTTCGCCGCCAGCATGTAGCCAGGCAGGATCGCGAGCAGAGCGGCCGAAAGGGACGGGATCAGCAGGATCGCACCGAGCGCATCGATCGTCATCGCCGCTCTCCCCGGAAGCGATCGAGCGCCTGCACGTCCACGCTGTCAAAACGCTCGCGGATACGGAACAGGAATATCCCGATCACGATGAAGGCGATCAGCACCGAGAAGGCGACGCTGATCTCCACCACCAGCGGCATGCCCTTGGCTCCGGTTGCCGCCAGCACCAGCCCGTTCTCCAGCGACATGAAGCCGACGACCTGGCTCACGGCGTTGCGTCGCGTAACCATGATCAGGAGCCCGAGCAGCACCACCGACAGCGCGAAGGCGAGGTCCTCGCGCGCGAGTGCATCGGCGCCCGGCGTCACCCGCAACATCACCACCATCGACAGCGCGACGAGGCCTATCCCGGCCATCATGGTCAACCCGATGCCGATCACGTTCTCGATCTCGCGGTGGATACCGAGCCGCTTGATGATCCGGTGCAGCGCCACGGGGATGATGATGGCCTTGAAGACCAGCGCGATCAGCGCCGTGATATAGAGATGCGGCGCTTGCTGCACATAGGCCTGCCAGCCCACCGACAGCGCCAGCACACCGGCATGCAGCACATAGACGTTGAGCAGCGCATAGAGCCGATCCTGGTAGAGCATCATGAAGCTCGCCAGCACGAGGGAGCCGGCGAGCAGATGGGCGATATCGAATTGCAGGCTGCTCATCTCAGAGGCTCCCCGACACGAAGCGCAACAGCGTGGCAAGCAATGCCAGCATCAGCGCCGCGCCCAAGAACTCCGGAATCCGGAACACGCGCATCTTGGCGATCGCGGTCTCGAACACGGCAAGCAGGAAGCCGAGGACCGTCAGCTTGCCGAGATAGACCAGCGCGCCAAGAGCGAGCCTTGCAACGCTCGCATCTGCGGTCGCCGTACCCCATGGCAGGAACACGCAGGCGATCAACGAGACATAGAGCAGAAGCTTGAGCTGCGACGACAAGTCGATCAGCGCGAGATGCCGCCCTGAATATTCCAGCACCATGGCCTCGTGCACCATGGTGAGCTCGAGATGGGTGGCGGGGTTATCGACGGGGATACGGGCATTCTCCGCCAGCGCCACGATGGTCAGCGCCACGAACGCCATCCCCAACGACACGCGCAGGCCGACCGCGTCCGAGCCCATGAACTCGGCCACCGTGGGAAGCTGCGTCGAGCCGGCGATCATTGCAACCGAGAACGCGGTGATCAGCATCGCGGGCTCGGCGAGGGAGGCTATCATCACCTCACGGCTGGAGCCGATGCCGCCGAAGGCGGTTCCAACGTCCATGCCGGCGAGCGCCTGGAAGAAGCGGGCGCTGCCGAGCAGCGCAGTGATGGCGATGAGATCGGCGGTCCAGGAGAACAACAGTCCATTGCCGAAGGTCGGCACCAGCGACGCGGCGACCCAGGTGCCCGCGAAGATCAGATACGGAATGACGCGAAACAGCCAGGATGCGGTGTCCGCGAGCACGACATCCTTGCGCATCAGGCGAATGAGGTCGCGATAAGGTTGGAGCAGCGGCGGTCCGCGCCGGCGTAGCAGCCGAGCCTTCACCTTCCGCACGAAACCCGTCAGCAGCGGCGCGAGTCCCAGCACCAGCGACATCTGCGCGCCCTGGGAGAGGATGTCGCGCAGCTCGTTCATAGGGCCACCACCAGCAGCAGCACGACCAGGGCCACGAACACCAGCGTCAGGTAGCGGCGAATGCTGAAGAACTGCAGGATATTGATGCGGTCGGTCGCAAAGCCGATGGCCTTTGCGATCGGCGCGTACAGCCCGTCCCAGATCAGATCGTGCAGTTCGACCTGGAGCCGCGCAGGAAGCGGCGAGGACGGCGGCGGCATCTCGCCGATCTCGCGTGCGCCAAAGATGACGCTGCCGAACACGCGGCGGATCGGCTGCGAGAAGCTGGAGGCCGAGTACTGGATCGCGGGGTCCGCGTCGGGATAGCCGCAATCCCAGGCCGGCGCACGGCGTAAGCGGTCGGAGGCGAGACGGTGAATGGCTGTCGCCGCCGTCGTGCCGCAGAGTGCCGCGAACAGGAACACCAGAAGGCCGTTATAGGAGCTGCGGCTTTCCGCGATCGGCACGATGGTGAGCCACTGCAATCCGACCTGATGCGGCATGATGTTGCCGACCATATCCTTGCTCACCGGCGCCAGTGCGTCGATGAACAGCCCGGGCAGGATACCGGCAATGAGGCAGAAGGCGGCAAGCGCGAACATTGCGGTCAGCGAGAAGCGGTCAGTCTCATGCGCTGACGCCGCGACATCCGAGCGCGGCCGGCCGAGGAAGCTGATGCCATAGAGCTTGACGAAGCAGGCCGCGGCAAAGGCGGCCGCGAGCGCCAGCAAACCGCCGACCGCCGGGATGACCAGCTTGAGGCCCCAGGAGGGCAGTTGCGGTGAAAGCAGGATCGCCTGGAAGGTCAGCCATTCCGAAACGAAGCCGTTGAACGGCGGCAATGCCGAGATCGCGACGCAGCCGACCAGCATCGCGAACGCCGTCTTCGGCATGCGATGGATCAGGCCGCCGAGCTTCTCCATGTCGCGCTCGCCGGTCGCTCCCAGCACCGCGCCGGCGCCGAAGAACAACAGGCTCTTGAACAGCGCATGATTGAAGACGTGCAGCATCGCCGCCGTGAAGGCGAGCGCCGCCACCCAGTCGAGCCCTTCCGCCTTGAAAGCCAGCGCCAGCCCGAGGCCGGTGAAGATGATGCCGATGTTCTCAATCGTTGAATAGGCGAGCACGCGCTTGATATCGCGCTGCATCAGCGCATAGAGCACGCCCAGCGTCGCCGTCGGACCGCCGACCAGCAGCACCATCATGCTCCACCACCACACCGGTTCTGGCACGAGATCAAAGACGATGCGCACGAAGCCGTAGACGGCGACCTTGGTCATGACGCCGCTCATGAGGGCGGAGACGTGGCTGGGCGCGGCGGGATGGGCGAGCGGCAGCCAGGCGTGCAGCGGCACCAGGCCAGCCTTGGAGCCGGCGCCCAGCAGCACGAGGATCACCACCACGCCGCTCAGCGCGGCGGAAGGATGCGAGGCTCGGATCGCATCGAAATCGTATCCGGCGCCGCTGGCGAGCAGGCCGAAAGCCAGCAGCAGCGCCAGCGTGCCGAAACTTGCCATCAAGAGATAGATGTAGCCAGCGCGGACATTCTCGGCCTCCCGGTGATGCGACACCACCATCGCCCAGGAGGTCAGCGACATGAATTCCCAGGCCACCAGGAAGCTGAAGGCGTCGTTTGCCAGCACGACGACGTTCATCGCCGCGAGGTAGGCGGGATAGAATGGCAGCACGCGGCCGGGGGAGTCCTCGTGCCTGAAGTAGCCGAGCGCGAAGAGGCTCGCAGCGGTGCCGCCGAGGTTGACGACGACGAGGAAGAAGGCGGACAGCGCATCGAGCCGAAAATGGGCACCGAGCCAGGGCAGGCCGATCGGCAGTGTCGCACTCGGCGCCAGATGAGGGAAAAAGAGCAGACCGGACAGCGCCGTGACACATAGCGTCGATGTGGCGATCAGGCATCCGCCGTAGAGGATGATCGAGCCGCGCGGGCGCGTCGACAGCACGATTCCCGCAGGCGCCAGCGCCAGCAGAGCCGCCACCGACCATAGCGCAACGGCGATCATGGCCGCTCCTCGATCATGATCTGTGCGCGGGCTGTCATCGCTATCGGTCGCCCGCGCTCGGAGGTGCAGACTTCAGCCGCACCCCGCGGCCCCCGGCGCTCGACACCGCCCCCTCGGCGATCAACTCGATGCCGGCAACCGACAGTGCGTCAACCAGCTTCACCAGAGAATCGACATTGCCCCGGATCACCCCTTCGGAGGCCTCCATGCGCTGGATGGTGGGCAGCGACAGTGAACAGCGCTGCGCGAGTTCGCGCTGGTCAATCCTGAGTAAGGCACGGGCGGCTCGAAGCTGCGCGGCGGTGATCACGGGGCGAATGTCCGTGGCAGGTACAGTGATTGAGTTACCAAGCTTAGGACGCGCAAAATGATGTTTCAAGCATCATTTTCTAGATGCAACGCGTCATTCCATTCGATGTCCTCGGAGCTTACACCCTCCGGGCGCGTGGGGCGCGCTGTTCGATGCTGCGACCTTCGCGAAGATGAAGGCGCAAGGGCTGCAGCCGCAGGCCCATCTCGACAACAACGACGCGACGACGTTCTTCGAGGCCACGCGCGATCTGCTGCAACCCGGCCCGAAGCTGACGAACGTGAATGATATCAGGGTGATTTTGGTGGATTGAGGCGCGCTTACCCTCCCCTGGAGGGGCAGGGGAATCGCGTATGAGATGTGGGCTATGGGCACCGAGCCTCTCCACGTCGTCATGGCCGGGCTTGTCCCGGCCATCCACGTCTTTCTACGCAGCACGAAGAACGTGGATGCCCGGGACAAGCCCGGGCATGACGGCCTCTCGAAAATTCATATGCGATGGCCCTGCCCTCCAGGGGAGGGTAAGAGTCAGAACTCGTTGGCGATCTTCGAGAGCATTCCGATCAGGGCTTCGCGGTTGGCCTGGCCGAGCAGATCGTTCAGCCGGGCCTCGTGCTTGGTGGCAACCAGCTTCTTGGCGCGGGCCAGCACGGCCTTGCCCTTGTCGGTGAGCACCAGGATGTGCGAGCGGCGGTCGTTGGTGGAGCGGATCCGCGCGCAGAGGTCGCGGCTTTCGAGATTGTCGAGCATGGCCACGAAGTTCGGCCTGAGGATGCCGAGCGTGGAGGCGATCTCGGTCTGGTTGCGGCCGGGGTTCTTCTCGACCAGGAGCAGGACCGAGAACTGCGCCGGCGTCAGTTGGAGCGAGGCCATGCAGCGCAGAAAGTTCTCGAACACCTTGAGCTGGGCCCGCTTCAGGACATAGCCGAGCTGTTCGGACAGTTCGCCCAGCTGGAGCGCTTCGGTTTGGACCTCGCCCGCGTCCTTGCGGCCCTTGCCCGCGTCGGCCGGTTTTTCGGAGGACTTTTCAGCGGTTCTGGAAACGGTCATCGCCTCGTGCTCGTAATCCCGCTAAATTCGGGACGGGTCGTTCCCCACCCTTGATGTTATATTTGATAATTGTTATGGACCATATCAAATATCGTCAGCGTATTTCAATGGCTGTGAGGGGACCATCCACCGCAATTGCGGAGACCGGTCCTCAATTTTGAGGGGGAGCGTCCGGTCTTGAATACCACCATCATGCTGTTCCTGGTACAGGACGGCATCACCAATGGCGCGATCTACGCGCTGCTCGGCCTGGCGCTGGTGCTGGTGTTCGCCGTCACCCGCGTCATCCTCATTCCCCAGGGCGAATTCGTCACCTACGGCGCGCTGACCTATGCCTCGCTGGCCGCGGGCCAGATGCCGGGCACGGCAAAGCTCGCGCTTGCGCTCGGCATCGGCGCCTTCGGCTTCGACCTGTTCGTGGCGCGCAAGGCGCTGCATGCGCGGTTGATCGTGCGCAGCCTCATTACCAACGTCGTGCTGCCGGCCATCGTGCTGGCGCTGACGCTGTACTTCGCCGCGCAGAAGCCGCCGGTCGCGGTCTGCATCGCGCTGTCGCTGGTGATCGTCGCGATGATCGGCCTCTACCTCTACCGCATCGCGTTCCAGCCGCTGGCGCACACCTCGGTGCTGGTGCTGCTGATCGCGTCCGTCGGCGTCCACCTCGCGCTGCAGGGGCTGGGCCTGCTGTTCTTCGGCGCCGAGGGGCAGCGTGGGCCTACCGTGCTGTCCGGCGCCTTCACCGCCGGCGCGCTACGCTTCACCGGCCAGAGCATCACCGTCTACGCCATCACCATCGCCTTCATCGTCGGGCTCTGGCTGTTCTTCGGCCTGACGCTCTACGGCAAGGCGCTGCGCGCAACCGCCGTGAACCGGCTGGGGGCGCGGCTTGCCGGCATCCGCACAACGCTGTCCGGGCAGATCGCCTTCCTGCTGGCGTCGGTCATCGGCGCGCTGTCGGGCATCCTGATCGTACCGATCACGACGCTCTACTATGACAGCGGCTTCCTGATCGGCCTGAAGGGCTTCGTCGCCGCGATCATCGGCGGGCTCGTCAGCTATCCCCTCACCGCCGTCGCGGCGCTGGTCGTCGGCATCGTCGAGGCGTTCTCGTCCTTCTATGCCTCCAACTACAAGGAGGTCATCGTCTTCATGCTGCTGATCCCCGTGCTGCTGCTGCGCTCGCTCGCCGCGCCCGCGGTCGAGGAAGAGAAGGACTGACGCCAAGATGCAGAGCCGGCTTCCCATCATCGTCTTTGCAGCTGTCATGGCGGCGATCCCGTTCGTTCCCGGCATGCCGCCGTTCTGGATCGTGCTGCTCGACAATATCGGCCTCGCCGCGCTGGTCGCGATGGGCCTCGTGCTGCTCACCGGCGTCGGCGGCCTGACCTCGTTCGGGCAGGCGGCCTTCGTCGGCTTCGGCGCCTACACCACCGCGGTGCTGTCGACGGCCTACGGCCTGTCGCCCTGGCTGACGCTGCCGCTGTCGCTCGTGGTCAGCGGATCGCTCGCGGTGCTGCTCGGGCTGATCACCGTCCGCCTCTCGGGCCACTATCTGCCGCTCGGCACGCTCGCCTGGGGGCTGGGGCTGTTCTATCTGTTCAGCAAGCTGGAATTCCTGGGGAGAAACGACGGCATCTCGGCGATCCCGCCGCTGTCGATCGGCTCGTTCAAGATGCTCTCGCCCGGCTCGATCTATTACGCGATCTGGGTCGCCGTGATCCTCTCTGCCCTGCTGACGATGAACCTCCTGGACTCCCGCACCGGCCGCGCCATCCGCGCGCTCAGGCGCGGCCATGTCGCGGCGGAAGCCTTCGGCGTGCACACGCCGCGCGCCAAGCTGCTGGTGTTCATCCATGCCGCCGTGCTCGCCGGCCTTTCGGGCTGGCTCTACGCGCATCTCCAGCGTGCGGTGAACCCGACGCCGTTCGGCGCGCATATGGGCATCGAGTACCTCTTCATCGCCGTGGTCGGCGGCGCCGGCTATGTCTGGGGCGGCGTCCTGGGCGCGGCGATCGTCGTCGTGCTGAAAGAGGTGCTGCAAAGCTATCTGCCGCTGATCCTGCCGGGCTCCGGCCAGGTCGAGACCATCGTGTTCGGCATCATGCTGGTGGCGCTGCTGCAGCTCGCGCCCGGCGGCCTCTGGCCCTGGCTGATGTCGTTCCTGCCGGAGCGCACCAGTGGCAGGAAGCCGGACACCTCGCTGAAGCTGGAGCATCGCGCCCGCGCCCCCGCCGAGACCGGCGTCCTGCTTCAGGTCGAGAAGGCGCGAAAACAGTTCGGCGGCGTGGTCGCGGTCAACAACGTTTCCTTCGACGTCAAGGCCCGCGAGATCGTCGCGCTGATCGGCCCGAACGGCGCCGGCAAGAGCACGACGTTCAATCTGATCACCGGCGTGCTGTCGGCGACCTCGGGCTCGATCTCGGTGCTCGGCAGGAAGGTCGACAACGCGCCGCCGCAGGAGATCGTCAAGCTCGGCATCAGCAGGACCTTCCAGCACGTCAAGCTCGTCCCCGACATGACCGTGCTGGAGAACGTCGCGATCGGCGCGCATCTGCGCGGCCATTCCGGACCGATCTCCTCGATGCTGCGCCTCGACCGCACTGATGAGGCCAAGCTGCTCGCCGAGGCCGCCCGCCAGATCGAGCGCGTCGGCCTCACCGAGCAGATGCACCAGCTCGCAGGCAGCCTTTCGCTCGGTCAGCAGCGCATCGTCGAGATCGCCCGCGCGCTCTGCGTCGACCCGATGCTGCTGCTGCTCGACGAGCCGGCCGCGGGCCTGCGCCACATGGAGAAGCAGCGCCTCGCGACGCTGCTGCGCGAGCTGCGCGACGGCGGCATGAGCGTGCTCCTGGTCGAGCACGACATGGGCTTCGTCATGAACCTCGCCGATCGCATCGTGGTGCTCGATTTCGGCACCAAGATCGCGGAGGGCACCCCCGCCACGATCAAGTCCAATCCCGAAGTGATCAAGGCCTATCTCGGAGTGGCGGCATGAGCGCGCTGTTGTCCGTCACTGACGCACATGTCGCCTATGGCAAGGTCGAGGCGGTGCGTTCGGTTTCGCTCGAGGTCGGGGCCAACGAGATCGTCACCATCGTCGGCGCCAACGGCGCCGGCAAGACCACGCTGCTTTCGGCCATCATGGGCATTCTGCCGCTGAAAGGCCGCGTCGCCTTCGCCGGGCAGGATCTCGCCCGGCTCGACATCGAGGACCGCGTCGCGATGGGCCTCGGCCTCGTCCCCGAGCACCGCGAATTGTTCGTAACCATGAATGTCGAGGACAATCTCGAGCTCGGCGCCTTCCGCATCGAGCGGAGCCGGGCGAAAGCCTCGATGGAGCGGGTCTACACGCTGTTCCCGCGGCTGAAAGAGCGGCGCAAGCAGCTTGCCGGCACGCTCTCCGGCGGCGAGCAGCAGATGCTCGCGATGGGCCGCGCGCTGATGGGCGAGCCAAAGCTCCTGATGCTGGACGAGCCGAGCCTCGGCCTCGCTCCCATCATCGTCGCCGACATTTTCCGCATCGTCACCGAGCTGCGCGCCGCCGGCGTCTCCGTGCTGCTTGTCGAGCAGAACGCGCAAGCCGCGCTGAAGATCGCGGACCAGGCCTATGTGATGGAGCTCGGCGAGTTCGTGCTCAGCGGCAAGGCCAGCGACATCGCGGCCAACGAGCGGGTGGCGGCCAGCTATCTCGGCTTCCAGCACGAAGGCGAGAGCGTGATTTAACGCTGGCGTGCTTCCCTTCTCCCCTTGTGGGAAAAGGTGGCGCGAAGCGCCGGATGAGGGGTTCCCTCCGCGCGTGAGACCGTTCATGAGGATAGAACCCCTCGCCCGGCTTCGATGCTTCGCATCGAATCCACCCTCTTCCACAAGGGGAGAGGGTGCACCGAGTGCGCGGCGCATACCCGCAACTAACCTCCCGTCACCTTCTCCTTCAGCGCCGCCACCTCGGCCTCCAGCTCTGCGATCCTCGCATCCCGCGCCGCCAGCGCCGCGGCGACATCGCTTGCGTCGAACTTCTGCGGGATGTGCTGCGGGCAGTTGGTGTCCCAGGCCGCGATCTTGAACAGGATCACCTGCTCGGGCCGCGCGCGGTAGCCTTTCGGCATCAGCGACGCGGTCAGCGCTTCGTCGTCCTCGACCACTCGCGCCTCGCCCCAGATCTTCACGCGGCGGCGATGGGCGTAGTCCATCACGAAGATGTAAGCCTTGGGGTTCTCCGACAAATTGCCCTGCGTGATGAATTGCTGGTTGCCGGCATAATCGGTGAACGCCAGCGTCTGCTTGTCCAGCACCTTGAGAAACCCTTTCGGTCCGCCGCGGTGCTGGATGTAGGGCTGGCCGTCGGCTGAAGCGGTGGCGAAATAGAAGCTGTTGGCGTCGGCAAGGAAAGCTTCGAGGTTCTCGTCGACCTCGGTGCGCCAGCCGCGCTGCTCGCTACGCGCATAGGCCTCGCGCGAGCCCTTGCGCGCCTGGATCGCCTTTACCGCCGGCGAGAAGGCGACGTCGCTGGCATAGGCATCAGCTGCTGTCGTCATCGGAACGTCTCCTTAAAAATTCCGGCGCATTCCTGCGTCTTCCCAGGCATAAGATAGACTTGCAAGCCGCCAGAACAATCTGGCCACTTGACACTTCATCATTGCAGCATATGCAATAATCTCCATGGACCGGCTCGAAGCCATGCACGTGTTCGTCACCGTCGCCGATCTGCGCGGCTTCGCGCCGGCGGCGCGCAAGCTGCGTCTGTCGCCTTCGGCGGTGACCCGGCTGATCGCCGCGCTGGAGGAGCACCTCGGCGCGCGGCTGTTGCAGCGAACCACGCGGCAGGTGACGCTGACCGACGTCGGCGCACGCTATCTCGAGCGCGCGCGGCGCATCCTCGCCGATGTCGAGGAGGCCGACGGCTCGGCGCGGCAGGAGCGCAACCGGCCGAGCGGGCGGCTGGTGGTGTCGGCGCCGGTCGGCTTCGGCCGGCTCCATGTCGGGCCGGTCATGACCGCCTATCTCAAGCGCTATCCCGAAGTCGCCTGCGAGCTCAGACTGTCGGATCATCTGGTCAATCTCGTCGAGGACGCCGTCGATGCGGCCGTGCGGATCGGCCATCTCGCCGATTCCTCGCTTGTGGCGCGCCAGGTCGGCGCGATGCGGCGGATCGTGGTGGCCGCGCCCGGCTATCTCAAACGACATGGCGAGCCGAGGACACCGGAGGCGCTTCGCGAGCACCAGACCATCCAGTTCGGCCCCTGGCCCGAATGGCGCTTCCAGCACGACGGCCGCGACGTCGAGGTCATCCCGACCCCACGCTTCACCAGCAACAGCGCCGACGCGGCGCTGCAATATGCCGAGGCCGGCGGAGGCGTGACACGGGTGCTGGCCTATCAGGCCGCCGAGGGCTTGAAGCGCGGGCGGCTGAAGACCGTGCTGGCGAAATATGAGCAGCCGGCACTGCCGATCCACATCGTCTATCCGACCTCGCGCCTGCTCTCGGCCAAGGTGCGGGCGTTCGTCGATCTCGTGGTGGAGACGGTGGAGTGGAGGTTCGGGTGATGCTTTCCGTCATGGCCGGGCTTGTCCCGGCCATCCACGCGCCTCCTCACATGAAGCGCGAAAGACGTGGATGCCCGGGTCAAGCCCGGGCATGACGACGGAGAGAGAGCTCACCCCTTCTTCGGCACCACGCGGAACGTCCCGCTGGCCCGCGCGATCACGACGTCATCGGCCTTGACCAGGCATTGCGCGAAACAGATCGTGGAGCCGGTTTTGAGCGCCTCGCCCTCGACCGCGAGCCATTGGCCGATCTCGGCGGCGCCGACATAGTCGACCGACAGCGAGATGGTGACGAACGACGTCGTCCATGCCGTCGCCTGCGCGCAGCTATAGCCCATGGCGGCATCGGCCAGCGCCGCGATCAAGCCGCCATGGATCAGCCCGCGCGCATTGGTGTGCGGCGTCGCCAGCCGCAATCCCACGGTGACGCTCTTATCGGCCTTCTTCGAATAGAGCGGCTCCCAGGGATCGGTGAGCGGGGATTTGCGGAAATGCGGCTCGAAGCCGGCGGGGATGTCGATGGAGGTCATGGCTGTCTCGCGTTGCTGATTGCCGGCATTGAACGCGATGTGGATGACGGTTGCATCAATTACAAAGTTTCAAACGGAATTTGCGCGGGCGTTTGAAACGGACGCGCCGTCGCACCCAACGACACTGTCATCACCCGCGAAGGCGGGTGATCCAGTATTCCAGAGGCGGTTTTGACTAAACCGAGGGGCCGCGGCGTACTGGATGCCCGCCTGCGCGGGCATGACATCTGTGGTCAAAACGGCAGCCCCACGTAGTTCTCCGACAGCGACGTCATCGCGGCCTGCGACTGCGTGACGTAGTCGAGCTCGGCGAGCTGGATGCGGGCGCCGATCGTGCCGGTGTCGGGGAATTTGTGCAGCATCGAGGTCATCCACCAGGAGAACCGCACGGCTTTCCAGACCCGCGCCAGCGCCTTGGTGGAATAAGCATCGAGGCCGGCGCTGGATTTCTCGTCGTAGAACTCGCGCAGCGCGCTCGACAGATAATGCGCGTCGCTGGCAGCGAGGTTCAATCCCTTGGCGCCGGTCGGCGGCACGATGTGGGCGGCGTCGCCGCACAGGAACATCCGGCCGAAGCGCATCGGCTCGGCGACGAAGCTGCGCAGCGGCGCGATGCTCTTCTCGATCGACGGGCCCGTGACGAGGCTGTCGGCCGCCTCCTGGTCGAGCCGGCGCTTCAATTCATCCCAGAAGCGGTCGTCCGGCCATTGGTCGACATGATCGTCGAGCGAACATTGCACATAGTATCGGCTGCGCCTGGTCGAGCGCATGGTGCACAGCGCAAAGCCGCGGGCGTGGTTGGAATAGATCAGCTCGTGGCTGACCGGCGGTGTGTCGGACAAGATGCCGAGCCAGCCGAACGGATAGATCCGCTCGAACTCCTCGATCGCCGAAGACGGGACGCTGGCGCGGCTGACGCCGTGGAAACCGTCGCAGCCGGCGATGAAATCGCAATCGATGGTGTGGCTGACGCCATCTTTCACATAGGTCACGCGCGGGTGACTGCCGTCGAAATCATGCGGCTGCACATCCCTAGCCTCGTAGACGGAGATGAGACCGGCGGCCTTCCTCGCATTCATCAGGTCGAGCGTGACCTCGGTCTGGCCGTAGATCATCACCGTCTTGCCGGTCGCGCCCTTCATGTCGATACGGTGACGGCGGCCGGAGAAGGCGAGCTCGATGCCTTCGTGCACCAGGCCTTCGGCATGGGCCCGCGCGCCGGCGCCGACCTGGTCGAGCAGCGCGACGGTTCCTTCCTCCAGGAGACCGGCGCGGATGCGGCCGAGCACGTAATCCGGGCTCTGCCGCTCCAGGATGACGTTGTCGATGCCGTAGGTGTGCAGAAGTTGCCCTAGCAACAATCCGGCCGGCCCGGCCCCGATGATTGCGACCTTTGTCCGCAATAATTGCTCCTCCCGATCCTGTAGGCTTTCGTCGCAGCCTGCTTGTGGCAAGGCCTCGCAAACGATAATTATATCATATAACGTTTACGCAAAAGGGGAGCGGTCGTCGCCCGGCAGCGACAAATCCATGCAACATGGTTGACGTAGATGACGCTGCACGGCGCGCGTCAGTTCCGGCTTGAATGCGCCGGCCAGTTAGATAACATGTTAATTAAAGAGACCGGGCCATCGAAGCCCGCCGTCGACAACAGGGAGAGACGTGTGATGAGGAAAGCCTGTCTGGCGTTGCTGCTGGCAGCAAGCATGACGCCTGCGTTTGCGCAGGACAAAGCCATCGACCTGAAGGTCTCGCACTGGGTGCCGGCCTCGCATCCGCTGCAGAAATCGCTGGAAGACTGGGTCGCCGCGGTGAACAAGGATTCGGGCGGGACCATCACCGGCAAGGTGTTTCCGGCCCAGCAGCTCGGCAAGGCCTTCGACCATTACGACATGGCGCGCGACGGCATCGCCGATGTCACCTATGTCAATCCCGGCTATCAGCCCGGCCGCTTCCCGATCATCGGCGCAGGCGAGCTGCCCTTCCTGATCTCGGACGCCAAGGGCGGCTCGATGGGGCTCGACGCCTGGTATCGCAAATATGCTGAGAAGGAGATGAAGGACGTCAAATACTGTCTCGCCTTCGTCCACTCGCCCTCCTCGTTCCACTCCAAGACCAAGAAGATCGTCAACCCCGAGGACGTGAAGGGCCTGAAGATCCGCCCCGCGCACGCCACCATGGCGAATTTCGTCACTTCGCTCGGCGGCACCAATGTGCAGTCCTCCGCACCCGAAGTGCGCGACATCATCGAGCGCGGCGTCGCCGACGGCGTCACCTTCCCCTGGGGCTCCCTGGTGCTGTTCGGCATCGACAAGGTGACCAAATACGACATGGAGGCGCCGCTCTACACCACGACCTTCGTGTTCGTGATCAACAAGGACAAGTACAATGCCATGTCCGACAAGCAGAAGGCCGCGATCGACAAGAATTGCACGGTCGAGATGGCGGGCGCGGTCGGCGAGCACTGGGGCAAGTTCGAGGATGCCGGCATCGCCAAGGTGAAGGCGGAGTCCGGTCACGAGGTCTACAAGCTGACGACCGAGCAGACCGCCGCCTGGAAGAAGGCCGCCGAGCCGCTGGTCAAGTCCTGGAGCGATAATGCCAAGAAGGCCGGCGCCGATCCCGATGCGGCGCTCGCGGACCTGAAGGCATCGCTCAAGAAGTACAACGCGCTGGCGGAGTAGCCTTCGTCGAAGGAAACGCGGCGGCGAGGGGCATCTCGCCGCCGTTGCCCTGCAAGGTACCGTTAGCAGCGCACGACGCTTCGTCCCCCTCTCCCCGCTTGCGGGGAGAGGGTCGGGGTGAGGGGGAGTCTCCACGGGGACGGAGACAGCGGGACTCGCGGAGAGTCCCCCTCACCCGCCACGCTTCGCGTGTCGGCCTCTCCCCGCAAGCGGGGAGAGGCGAAGGGCTGCAGCCGGGTCGAGCACAAGAATGACATCACACAGGACACACCCATGAAGCGCTCCTGGATGGATCGCGTGATCGACTCGATCGAATGGATCGCGGCCGGCTTCGTCGGCATCGTCGCGCTCGACATTTTCCTGTCGGTGCTGCTGCGCAACACGCTGAACTATTCGATCCCCGACAGTTTCGACATCGGCCGCATGCTGCTCGGCATCCTCATTTTCTGGGGCATCGCGGCGACCTCCTATCGCGGCACTCACATCACGGTGGACCTGGTCTGGGGCAATGTCGGCCCGCGCTATCAGCGCTGGATCGACGTGTTCGCGACGCTGGTGCTGCTGTTCGTCGTCACCGTGCAGACCTGGACGCTGTTCGACAAGGTGCGCGGCACCTACAACGACAACGTCCAGACCTTCGACCTGCACATGCCGACATGGCCCTTCTTTCTCGTCGCCTGGATCGGCGACGTCTGCGCCGTGCTGCTGATCGCGATCCGCACCTACCGGCTGATCTTCCATCCCGAAGAGATGCACGACCCCAAGATCAAGGCGACGGAGTAATCATGAGCACCGATGCCGTCGCCGTTATCGGCTTCGTTTCCCTCTTCGTCCTGATGCTGCTGCGCGTGCCGGTCGGCATGGCCATGGGCCTAGTCGGCGTCTCCGGCTTTTCCTATCTGGTCGGCGCGACGCCGGCGCTGAAGCTGGTCGGCCAGACCTCGATGCGAACGGTCACCGATTATACCTTCGGCGTCATTCCGATGTTCCTGCTGATGGGCTCCTTCGTCAGCAATTCCGGCATGAGCCGCGAGCTGTTCCGCGCCGCAAACGGCTTTGTCGGCCATTTGCGCGGCGGGCTCGGCATCGCGACCGTCGGCGCCTGCGGTGGCTTTGCCGCGATCTGCGGGTCCTCGGTCGCGACGGCCGCGACCTTCTCCGCGGTCGCCTACCCCGAGATGCGCCGGTTCGGCTATCCGCAATCCTTCGCCACCGGCGTGATCGCGGCCGGCGGCACGCTGGGCGCGATGCTGCCGCCCTCCACCGTGCTCGCGGTCTACGGCATCATCACCGAGCAGGACATCGGAAAGCTCTTCATCGCCGGCATCATTCCGGGCCTGCTCGCGATGACCATGTACATGATCACGATCTTCCTGATCGGCTATTTCCGCCCCGACTTCCTGCCCAAGGGCAAGGTGACACCGTGGCGCGAACGCTTCGCCGGATTGAAGGACATCTGGGCGCCGGTGCTGCTGTTCATATTCGTGATCGGCGGCCTCTACGGCCTGCCCTTCCTGCCGCGCTTCACGCCGACCGAGGCCGGCGGCGTCGGCGCCACCGGCGCCTTCATCATCGGCGTGCTGACCGGCCGCCTCGACCGCGAGAAGGTGCTGGCCTCGCTGCTCCAGGCCACGCGCACCGCGGCCGCCGTGTTCACCGTGCTGATCGGCGCGCTGATCTTCGGCTATTTCCTCACGGTGACGCAGACGCCGCAGAAGGTCACGGAATTCCTCACCGGCCTCGGCCTCGGGCCCTACGGCGTGCTGGCGCTGATCATGGTGATGTATCTCGTGCTCGGCTGCCTGATGGACGCCATGGCGATGATCATCCTGACCGTGCCGATCATCTTTCCCGTGATCATGCATCTCGGCTTCGACCCGATCTGGTTCGGCATCATCATCGTGATGACGGTCGAGCTCGGCCTGATCCATCCGCCGGTCGGCATGAACGTCTTCGTCATAAAAAGCGTGGTGAAGGACGTGTCGTTCTCCACCATCTTCAAGGGCGTGATCCCGTTCGTGGCGACCGACCTCGTGCGCCTCGTGATCCTGATCGCCTTCCCGCTGCTGGCGACCTGGTTGCCGACGCGGATGATGGCGAATTGAGGCTGGACAGCGGCAGCGGCGATGGTGAGCCCCCTCGCCCCGCTTGCGGGGAGAGGGTTGGGGTGAGGGGAGTCTCCGCGAGAACGGTGAGAGTGAGACTCGCGGAGAGCCCCCTCACCCGGAATCCGCGCCTTCGGCGCGTATTCCGGCCTCTCCCCGCGAGCGGGGAGAGGCGAAGACATCGGCGCCTTCTGACAGATAGTTGGAGCAATCCATGGCCCCCACCCTTGAAACCAAATACGTCTTCACCATCACCGCCCGCATCGGCGAGGTCGTCACCGCCGGCGAGACCGGCATCGGCGTTCGCCGCATCATTCCGATCATCGGTGGCGAGGTGACGGGCGCGATCACGGGCAAGGTGCTGCCGTTCGGCGCCGATTTCCAGACCATCCGCCCCAACGAGCTGATCGATCTCGAGGCGAAATATGCTTTCGAGACCGACGACGGCGCCGTCATCTATGTCGAGAACAAGGGCATGCGCTTCGGCCCGGTCGAGCTCCTGCAAAAGCTCAAGCGCGGCGAGCCGGTCGATCCCAAGCTGATCTATTTCCGCACCGTGCCGCGGTTCGAGACCGGGCACGACAAGTATCGCTGGCTGATGGAGCACATCTTCGTCGGCTCGGCCGCGCGCCATGCGGACCGCGTGGTGATCGACGTGCACCAGGTGATGTGAGGAAGACTCTCACCGCGTCATTGCGAGCGCAGCGAAGCAATCCAGAGTCCCTCCGCGGAAAGATTCTGGATTGCTTCGCTGCGCTCGCAATGACGGAGGATTTGGCAACAGCAGCATGTCAAATACTCCCTGAAGCCTCTGACCGCCGGGTCAGGCCCCCGGCAATCCAATCCCTGCCCCGGGGGTGATATCGTCCACCTTGACTCCCCCAGAATTCGTTATACAACATAACTATTCTGATAAGGACGCAAATGACACAGGGAAACGCCGAGACCGCCAACGCGGGCACCTCCGGGCTGTTGAGGATCGAGCGGGCGGACCGGGTTCTGACCGTGGGTCTGAACCGGCCGGCCAAGCGCAATGCGCTCAATGACGGCATCATCCTGGAAATCGGCGAGTGTTTTGCATCCCTGCCCGAGGACATCGGCGCGGTCGTGATCCACGGCATTGGCGACCACTTTTCCTCAGGTCTCGACCTCTCCGAACTGACCGAGCACGATGCGACCGGCGGCCTGCTCCATTCCCAGATGTGGCACCGGGTGTTCGACCGCATCCAGTACAGCCGCGTGCCCGTGATCGCGGCGCTCCGGGGTGCCGTGATCGGCGGCGGGCTGGAACTTGCCTGCGCGGCGCATATCCGCGTCGCCGAACCCTCGACCTATTTCGCGCTGCCGGAAGGGCAGCGCGGCATCTTCGTCGGCGGCGGCGGCTCGGTGCGGCTGCCGCGGCTGATTGGCGTCGCCCGGATGATGGACATGATGCTGACCGGGCGCGTCTATAGCGCGACCGAGGGCGCATCCTACGGCTTCGCGCAATATCTGACGGAAGCCGGCAACGGGCTCGGCAAGGCGCTGGAGCTTGCGACCAAGATCGCCTCCAACGCGCCGCTGACCAATTTCGCCGTGCTCCAGGCGCTGCCGATGATCGCGGAGGCCAATCCGCAGACGGGTCTGTTGATGGAATCGCTGATGGCCACCGTCGCGCAGAGCGACAAGGAGGCCAAGCGCCGGATCCGCGAGTTCCTCGAACACAAGACCGCGAAGGTAAAGCCCAAATCATGAGCGCAAAGTCATGAGCGCACAGCCGTCCTCTTCCAGCACGGAGCGCGGCGC
The DNA here is from genome assembly GCF_016031635.1 of Bradyrhizobium diversitatis. Taxonomy (GTDB): domain Bacteria; phylum Pseudomonadota; class Alphaproteobacteria; order Rhizobiales; family Xanthobacteraceae; genus Bradyrhizobium; species Bradyrhizobium diversitatis. The sequence continues at coordinate 155,830 of NZ_JACEGD010000002.1, read as the reverse complement.
GAGCACTTTCCCGCTGCGGCCGATCTCGTTCGGCGATCCCGCCGTCAACGTCGAGCGCCGCGACGATGGCACGATCTACCTCAGGCCGAAGCAGCCGCTCGGCGACTATCCCGTCCGCATCACCGATCGCCTGCATCACTGGGCGACGACGACGCCGGACCGCGTCTTCATGGCCGAGCGCGAAGGCGGCCGCTCCTGGCGCAAGATCACCTATGCCGAGCTGCTCACCGCGAGCCGGCACATCGCCTCGAGCCTGATTGCGCGCGGATTGTCCGCAGAGCGCCCGGTCGTCATCCTCTCCGGCAATTCGATCGACCATGCCCTGCTCGCCTTCGGCGCGTTCCATGCGGGCGTTCCGTTCTGTCCGGTGTCGCCGGCCTATTCGCTGGTGTCGAAGGATTACGGCAAGCTGTCTTACCTGATGAAGCTGCTGACGCCCGGCCTCGTCTTCGCCGAGGATGCCGACAAGTTCGCCGACGCACTCACCGCCAATGTCTCACTCGGCACCGAGATCGCCGCGTCCTATGGCCACGTGCCGGGCCGCGACGTCACCCTGCTCGCCGACCTCATGGCAACGCCGCTCCGCGGCGATCTCGACGACGTCCACGGCCGGATCGGCCCCGACACGATCGCAAAATTCCTGCTGACCTCGGGCTCGACCGGCAACCCCAAGGCCGTCATCAACACCCAGCGCATGATCTGCGCCAACCAGGTGATGCTGCGCGAGACGCTCGCCTTCCTCAAGGACGAGCCGCCGGTCATCATCGACTGGCTGCCCTGGAACCACACCTTCGGCGGCAACCACAATATCGGACTGACGCTCTACAATGGCGGCTCGATGTATCTGGACGCCGGCAAGCCGATGCCCGGCGGCATCGAGGAGACCGTGCGCAATCTCCAGGAGATTTCGCCCACGGTCTATTTCAACGTGCCCAAGGGCTACGAATCGCTGCTGCCGTATTTGCGCGACGACCAGGGCCTGCGCGCAAAGTTCTTCGACCGACTGCACGCGATGTTCTTCTCAGGCGCGGCGCTGTCGCCCTTCGTCTGGGACAGCCTCGACGAGCTCGCGGTGAAGGAAAAGGGTTACCGCGTGCCGATGCTGACGGGCCTCGGCGCGACCGAGACCGCGCCGTTCTTCATGTCGGTCAATCCGCGCACCAGCCGCTCCGGCCATGTCGGCCTGCCGGTCTCGGGCAACGACGCCAAGCTGGTGCCGAACAACGGCAAGCTGGAGGTCCGCTGCAAGGGGCCGAACGTGATGCCCGGCTACTGGCGCCAGCCCGACATCACGGCGAAATCGTTCGACGAGGAAGGCTTCTACAAGCTCGGCGATGCACTCAAGCCGGCCGATCCTGATGATCTCAACGCCGGCTTCGACTTCGACGGGCGCATCGGCGAAGACTTCAAGCTCGCCAGCGGCACCTGGGTCAGCGTCGGCCCGCTGCGGGCGCGCTTCGTTGCGGCCTGCGCGCCGCTGGTGCGCGACGTCGTCATCGCCGGCATCAACCGCGACGAGATTTCCGCACTGGTCGTGCTCGATCTCGACGGCTGCCGGCTGATCAACCCGACGCTGCCGACCGACGATCTCGTCGTCGCCACGCGCGACCGCCTGGTACGCGAGGCGTTTCGCGAGCGCCTGACCCGTTTCCTCAGCCAGGCCACCGGCTCCTCGACACGGATCACGCGCGCGATCCTGATGGACACGCCGTTGTCGATCGACAAGGGCGAGGTCACCGACAAGGGCTCGATCAACCAGCGCGCGGTGCTGGAGCATCGCGGAGAGCTGATCGAGGAGCTCTACGCTGCCAATCCATCGAACCGTGTGATATCGGTCGGATGACATGACAATCGGAATGAACCGATCGGCTGCTCCTTCACCTCGCCCCGCTTGCGGGGAGAGGTCGAATTTGCGCAACGCGCAAATTCGGGTGAGGGGGACTCTCCGCGAGTCCCACTCTCGCCGTCTCCGCGGAGAGCCCCCCTCACCCCAACCCTCTCCCCGCAAGCGGGGCGAGGGAGCGCATCGAGCGCTTGGATACGATCGCGTCTGAACTAGAATCGAAGGAGAACGCCATGTTGTTGAAGGATCAGGCAGCCATCGTGACCGGCGGTGCATCGGGGCTTGGCGCTGCCACCGCGCGAAAACTGGCGGCGCAGGGCGCCAAGGTCGCGGTGTTCGATCTCAATGCCAAGCTCGCGGAAACCGTCGCCGCCGAGATCAAGGGCGTCGCCGTGACCTGCGACGTCTCCGATGCCGCCTCTGCCGAAGCCGCGATCGCGCAAGCGGCGAAGGCCCACGGCCCGGCCCGCGTGCTGGTCAATTGCGCCGGCATCGGCGTTGCCAAGCGCGTGGTCGGCCGCGACGGCCCGATGGCGCTCGCCGATTTCGACAAGGTGATCAAGGTCAACCTGATCGGCACCTTCAACATGCTGCGCCTTGCCGCGACCGAGATGTCCAGGCTCGAGCCGCAGGCGACCGGCGAGCGCGGCGTCATCATCAACACCGCCTCGGTCGCCGCCTATGACGGCCAGATCGGCCAGTCGGCCTATTCGGCATCCAAGGGCGGCATCGTCGGCATGACGCTGCCGATCGCGCGCGAGCTCGCGCAGTTCGGCGTCCGCGTGCTGACGATCGCGCCCGGCCTGTTCCTCACGCCGCTGCTCGCCAACCTGCCGCAGGAAGCCCAGGATTCGCTCGCCGCCGCGATCCCCTTCCCGCGCCGGCTCGGCAATGCCGACGAGTTCGCCGCGCTCGCGCTGCACATGGTCGAGAATGCGTACCTGAACGGCGAAGTGGTGCGCCTCGACGGCTCGCTGCGCATGGCGCCGAAGTAAGGCGCCACGCATGTTCGTGAACCGGCGCGAGGTCCAGATCCAGTGGGGCGACTGCGACCCCGCCAACATCGTCTATTACCCGCGCTATTTCGCTATGTTCGACGATTCGACCTCGACCCTGTTCGAGGTCGCCGGCTTCTCCAAGCAGGACCTGGTCCGGAAATATGGCCTGGTGGGTATTCCCATGGTCGACACGCGGGCCAAGTTCTACATCCCCTCGACCTATGGCGACTGGATCACGATTGAGACCAAAATCGAGAGCATCAAGCGCTCGAGCTTCGAGGTGAAGCACAACGTCTACAAGGGCGAGGCGCTGGCGATCGAGGGGTTCGAGACCCGCGTCCTTGTCGGCCGCGACCCCGTTAACCCCGACAAGCTGAAATCGGCACCGTTTCCGGCGGAAATGGTAGCCAAATTCACGGAGAGCTAGAGTCCGGAGCTAAATCGCCGCATCGCCAAAAGAGGGGGCTGAATTACCCCCCGATTTCTGCTTTCAAAGAAACACGTCAAGGGAGGAATAGATGAAACGTTTTTATTTGACCGCCGCCATCACCGCGGCCGCGCTGGCGCTGCCGGCATTGCCTGCGCTGGCCCAGACCAGCGAAATCACCATCGGCATCACCACGACCACGACCGGCCCGGGCGCAGCCCTCGGCATTCCCGAGCGCAATGCCCTGGAGTTCGTGCCGAAGGAGATCGGTGGCGTGCCGTTGAAGGTGATCGTGCTCGACGACGGCGGCGATCCCACCACCGCGACCACCAACGCCCGGCGCTTCGTGACCGAATCCAAGGCCGACATCATCATGGGCTCGGCCCTGACGCCGCCGACCATCGCGGTCTCCAACGTCGCCAACGAGGCCGGCATCCCGCATTTCGGCCTCGCGCCGTTCCCGATCACGCCCGAGCGCATGAAGTGGTCGGTCGCGATGCCGCAGCCGATTCCGATCGTGGGCAAGGTGCTGTACGATCACATGAAGTCCAAGGGCGTGAAGACGCTCGGCTATATCGGCTATTCCGATTCCTACGGCGACCTCTGGTTCAACGACCTCAAGGCCCAGGCCGTGCCGATGGGCATGACCATCGTCGACGAGGAGCGCTTTGCCCGTCCCGACACCTCGGTGACCGGACAGGTGCTGAAGCTGGTCGCCGCCAATCCGGACGCGATCCTGGTCGGCGCTTCCGGTACTGCAGCCGCGCTGCCGCAGACCGAGCTGCGCGAACGCGGCTACAAGGGCCTGATCTACCAGACCCACGGCGCTGCCAGCATGGACTTCATCCGCATCGCCGGCAAAGCGGCGGAAGGCGTGCTGATGGCCTCGGGCCCTGTGATGGACCCCGAGGACCAGCCGGACACCGCGCTGACCAAGAAGCCGGGCCTCGCGCTGAACTCGGCCTATGAAGCCAAGTACGGTCCGAACAGCCGCAGCCAGTTCGCCGGCCATTCCTACGACGCGTTCGAAATCCTCAAGCGCGTGATCCCGACGGCGCTGAAAACCGCAAAACCCGGCACGCCGGAATTCCGCGAAGCCATTCGCCAGGCGCTGCTGACGGAGAAAGAGCTGGCGGCGAGCCAGGGCGTCTACAACTTCACCGAAAAGGACCGCTACGGCCTCGACGAGCGCTCGCGCATCCTGCTCACGGTGAAGGACGGCAAGTACATGCTGGTGAAGTAGGCGCTGCGAAAGATTTGAGACGACGAGAGCCGGCCCGATGGGCCGGCTCTTTGTTTTTTGTTCCGGACTCTCAGCTCGACATGGCCGGGCTTGTCCCGGCCATGACGATGTAGAAGGTTCAGCGCCCGTCGCTGCCAACAGCCGAACGCTACGCCGCCTGCCGCAGCGGGGTCCAGGCGAACTCCGGATAGTAATTGTCCATCATGCGATCGACATAGGCGGTGAGGTTTGGAAATCCCTCGGCGCGCTCGCGCAAAGCCGATTCGAAGAACGGCGAGAGAACGCCGGCGAGCATGCCGAAAGCGGTGGCATCGACGCCGCAGGGCTTGCTGCCCATCAGGTACGCCTTGTCGCCGAGTTGCACCGACAGCGCGAACAGCGAGCGCACCGCGAGATCGACGTCGTCGTCCGGCGCATGGCGGCCGAGGCCGGAGAGCAGATAGTTCTCGGCGACGCGGAATTGCGCATCCTCGCGCAGCTTCTCGCGATTGTGCTCCGGCGCGCCGTCGAAGAAATGCGCAGGCCCCTTGGCGAAATTGACCGGATCGACCCAGCGTGCGCCGACCAGCGCCCAGTAGACGTGATGCTCGATCATGCGCTCGAACGCCCAGGCCTGCGCGCGTTCCTGCAACGAGAGCCCGGCATCGAAATCGAAGCCGTAGCGGCGCTCGATATGAGCGCGGATGAAGGTGGAATCGGCCACCGCCTCGCCGCCGTCGTCGATGAAGGGCAGCTGCCCCTTGGGGGATGCGGGCGGCATCGCCCGCTCCTTCCGGTAAGGCAGCCCCGCCATCTTGAGCTGCACTTCCGTCTTGGTGACGAAGGGGCTGATTTCCGGCAGGCCGAAGCCGGCGCCAAAGCCGTAAAGCGTGATCATGCGGGCTCTCCTGAACCTGTCGAACGAATTGACGGAACCTAGCGGCCGGCTGCTGCCACCATGGTGGCAGCAGCCGTGATATCTTCTGCGAAGCGCGCCCCTCGCCAGGCGCGGCCCATCACGTGGCGGACCAGCGCATCCGCGGCATGGACCAGCGAACGCGTCATGGCGGTCGCGAGCGCAAGGCGGAGGTCGACGAGCATGACATCAAGCGAAACGAGGCGGCGGAATGCCCAGGCCTGCCACGCCTTGACTTGGAAAGGCTGGACCTGGAAAGGCTGGCTCCGCCAGAGCGGGCCGGCCGGGCCGAAATGGGTTGGAATGATCATGGACAAATCCTCTTCAGTCGATGTGTTGTCCCGGTATAGAACTCCCCTGCTGCCAACATCCTGTCAGCAGCCGCGCGCCGCCTTCTGAAAACACCCCCTTAGAAAAAAGCAGCGACAAGAGACCTGTCATGAGACGCGCCGACCGGCTGTTTCAAATCATCCAGGTGCTGAGGCGCACGCGGAAGCCGCTGACGGCGGACGCGATCGCGGCCGAGCTCGAGACGTCGAAGCGTACGATCTATCGCGACATCGCGACGCTGATCGGCCAGCGCGTGCCGATCCGCGGCGAAGCCGGCATGGGGTACATCCTGGAAAAGGGCTTTGACCTCCCGCCGCTCATGCTGACACCCGACGAGATCGAGGCGGCGGTGCTGGGCGCGCAATGGGTCGCGGGCCACGCCGACTCCACGCTGGCGCGCGCGGCCGAAGACTTGATGGCCAAGATCGCCGACACCGTGCCTGAGCGCCTGCGGCCCTTCGTGCTGGAGCCGGCGAGCCGGGCGCGGCCGAGCTGGAACAGGGAGCCGGACCGCCTGGACATGGCGCGCACCCGCACCCAGATCCACGAAGGCAAGAAGATCATGCTAAGCTATCGCGACGAGCAAGGTCGTCCCAGCGAGCGCGTGATCTGGCCGATTTCGGTCGGCTATCTCGAAGCAGTCCGGCTGCTGGCGGCCTGGTGCGAGTTGCGCAGCGACTTCCGCAGCTTCCGCACCGACCGCGTCGTCGAGGCGACCTATCTCGACGAGAAATATCCGGAGCGGCGCGACGTGTTGCGCGCCAGATGGCGGCAGAGCCTGGTCTGGGGTCCGCCAAAGGACACGTGAGGACGATGGAAGAGATCGACCTGTCGAGTTGTTGCCAGGGTTGCGGCGCCTGCTGCAGCTATTCGCAAAACTGGCCGCGCTTCTCGATCGAGAGCGACGAGGAACTCGCCGCGATTCCCGAAGGGCTGGTCAATGCGCGCCAGTCCGGCATGCGCTGCGACGGTGATCGCTGCGCGGCGTTGCAGGGAGAGATCGGAAAGAGGACGGCCTGCGGCATCTATGACGTGCGGCCGGAGGTGTGCCGCACCTGCATGCCGGGCGACGCCGAATGCGCGATGGCACGCCGGAAGTTCGGCTTGCCGATGATAGAGGCCGCTTAGGCGGGCACCGCTTCGCTGATCTCGTCGTCGAGCTCGTCATCGAGCGGTGCGAGCACCGAGAGCGGCTTGGTCGACAGCGTGATCGGCTTGCGGCCGCCCGACAGCGCCGGTGAGGATTTCACCGCGCGTTCGCGCGACAGCGCATAGAGCGTCGAGCCGACGCGGCCGCCGTTCTCGACCAGGTCGCGCTCGCTGCAGCTTGCCGCGACCGCGACCGCCAGCGAGTGCAAATGGCTGCGGCGATAGCAGAACAGCGCCAGCCTGGCGCGCGCGTCAGGGGCAACACTCTCAACCAGCCTCGGCAGGCCACTCTCGCTGGCGCGATACATTTCGCCAAGGAGCTCGTCGCGGACCGGGCAGAAATCGCTTTCAAAGGTGTCGCGGCTTGAAAACATTGCAGTTCTCCCTCGTGTGCGGAAGATGCAGCGCAATTCTCTAACGAAAGGTTAACCACACCCGGCGGTAGTCGCCCGGGGTGCTTGCGTGTGGGCCGCGAATTGGTGGGCGCGGGAGCGCAAATGCTCTCCCGGCGTCATGGCCGGGCTTGTCCCGGCCATCCACGGAGAACCAAGCGGCACGAAGAACATTGATGCCCGGGACAAGCCCGGGCATGACGACCTTTCGTGATGCAAGCGATTGCTTCCAGCAAGAGGCCGCAGAAGGGCCGCAGTCAGTTCGCCGCCATGAAGATGGAGAGGCCGAAGCCGGTCAGGTGGTGCAGCGCCTGGTCGACGCCGATCAGGGTCCAGAACCAGGGATGCGCAAGGTCGACGCCGAAATTGGCGGAGACGAACCCCTTGGCGCGGTCGATCGTGATGTGGATCGCGAAGTCGATCAGCGCCACGAACCAGAATCTCGGCGCCACGATCAGGATCAGCGGCAGCGCAACGGCAAGGTGGATCAGGCAGTGCACCAGAAGCGGCAGGGCCCAGCCATGCTTCTGGTCCTTGCCGTGCGCCATCCAGGCGGTCTGGAGAACGAAATCGGCGATGATGTGCTTGAAGGTGAGCAGCAACATCCAGCCAATGAGCGCTTCAACCGGAATCGCCGATGACATGGGTGGAAACGACAAGCTGACGCCCTCATTGAGGTGACGAGAAGAATTGGAGCGTTCAGCGCAACTTCTTCTTGGACCGGTCAAATCGCCGGGACGCGCGATTTATGACATTTCCAGCGGCGGAATGCAGCCGGGGGAACCGGAAAATCGTCAACTGTGGCTAACTGGTGATAGGATGACCAATCGCCGCGGACGTGTCGCGTCCGGTTACCTCCGGCTCGAAATTTGCGTTCTGTTACCGTCGCGCTATCATCGGCGACAGAGAATATCTTTCTTTTTTCAGACATTTACGAATCGCAGGGCGCCCGCCGCGAGCCGACCGCCATCCGAGACTAAGGCCAGGTGCTGCCATGAGTACTGAAGGCCCCACCTCATCGCCGACCGAACCGGCGCCCCGGCGCCCCAAGGTGATCAAGACAAACCAGCAGCAGGTTTTCCTGTACGTCGTGCTGACCCTGCTGTTGTCGTTCGCCACCGTCTGGGGCGGTCGCGCCTTGCTGCACAATTCGGAGACGCTGACCTTCGCCGTCGGTGCTGCCAACAGCGACGAGGCGCTGTTCGCGGCCAAGCTCGCCACTGTGGTGAAGGACAACGGCTCCCGCGTCCGGATCGAGATCGTCAACAACGCGGATAACGCCAAGGCGCTCGCCCAATTCGACCGCAAGCAGGCTGACCTCGCCGTCTTACGCAGCGACTCCAAGGTGCCGCTGCGCGCGCGCACGCTCGCGATCCTCGAGCGTGATCTCGTGCTGCTGCTCGGGCCCGGCAACAAGAAGATCAAGTCCCTCTCCGAGCTCAGGAAGAAGAAAGTCGCGGTCGTCGCCGAGAACGAAGCCTCACTCGCCTTCGTCCGCAGCATCCTCGAGGTCCCGGACGGCCCCGAGGCTGCGAGGGTCCAGATGGCGCCGCAGGGCGCAACGCTCGACAGGCTGTTTTCCCCGCCGAACGGCTTTGGCGCGGTGGTCGCCGTCGTCCACGCCTCCGGGGCCGTCAGGGACAAATCCTATGAGCAAGTCGCCGGACGCGGCGGCTTCACGCTGAACGCGATCGACGAAGCGAAGATGCTGGCCCGCAAATTCCCGGGCATCTCCGGCGAGACACTGACGGCAGGCACGTTGTCGGCTTCGCCGCAAATTCCCGACGACGATCTCGACACGATCGGGCTCGAATGGCTTCTGGTCGCACAATCGAGAATGTCCCCGACGACGGCAGGCGAGCTCGCGCGTATCATCTACGAGAACAAGTCCGCGCTCGCCCTCGACAACGGCTTCGCCACCAGGATAGAACCCGCGTCCGTCGAGAAGGATGCGTTCGTGATCGCGCACCGGGGCGCCGCCGATTACATCAACGACGACACCAAGACGTTCATCGACAAGTACAGCGACCTGATGTATGTGGCCGTTGCCGCGCTCAGCATCATCGGTTCGATCTTCGCGGCGATCTACGCCAAGATCACGAGGATCGCGCCGGAGAAGGCCAGCGAGCTCTCCACCGCCATCCTCGACATCGGCGAGCGGATCGAGCATGCTCACTCGCTTGACCAGCTCGAATGTCTCCAGGACGAGCTGGAGGCCATCTTGCGCGGCGCCGTTATCGGCCTCAGAGACGGCACGATCAGTACCGACGGGCTCGACACCTTCAAGCTCGGCTACGAATTCGTCCGCGACGAGATCGGCATGCGCCGCGACTATCTGAAACGTCATGCCGGCGAAGCCGACAAGACGGTGCGCGATGCCGGCCCGGCCCAGCCGGACGACAGCAATGTCGTGGTGGTGAAGACCGCCCAGAGCGCCTGATCCATCGGGTTGGGCAACCCGCTCACGTGTCCCGGCTCTGCGGCGCATCTCGACGTGCTGCGCCGCGTCCGGGGCACGACACTGAGACTTCCCGTCCCGATCCGTTAGCCAGCCGTCTGGATGAAACAGCCCGCACCGTCGTTGACGGCCTCTGCCGAGGCGGGCACTTTGGCGCCGACAATGGAGACAAGAATGTCGGACACCGCCGAGGCAGCCACCGGCCCCCTGATCGAGATCGCCGGCGCACGCGCCACCATCCGCCTCAATCGACCGAAACATCTCAACCGGCTCCAGGCGGAGGATCTCGGCGAGCTGACGAGACTGTTCGACCGGGTCGAGGCCGATCCCGATATTCGCGTGCTGGTGCTGACCGGCACCGGGCGTGCCTTCTCCGCGGGCTACGATCTCAACTCGGTGGCGGAGCGCGCCGTCAGCGCGAGCGAGCAGCAGAGCGCGGGCTCGGCGTTCGAGGTGGTCGTCAACCGGCTGGAGGATCTGGGCGTACCGACCATCTGCCGGCTCAACGGCGGCGTCTATGGCGGCGCGACCGACCTCGCGCTCGCCTGCGATTTCCGGATCGGCGTCGATAGCGCGGAAATGTTCATGCCGGCGGCGCGGCTTGGGCTGCATTATTACCCGAGCGGCATCAAACGCTACGTGACGCGTCTCGGCGTGGACAATGCGAAGAAACTGTTCCTGACCGCACAGAAGATCGGCGCGCCGGAGATGCTGCGCATCGGCTATCTCACCGCGATGGTGCCGGTGGAATGCCTCGACGAGGAAGTCGACAAGCTCGCTGGCGTCCTCGCCGGCAACGCCCCGCAGGCGATGCGCGGCATGAAGCGCGCCATCAACGAGTTCGCCCGCGGCGAGTTCGATGAAGCCGCCGCCGACCAGCGCCACCGCGACAGCATGCGCGGCGACGAGATCAGGGAAGGCATCAGGGCGTTTGCGGAGAAGCGGGCACCACACTTCTGAGGGATCGGGACGCGCCTCATACTCCGCTGTCGTCCCGGACAAGCGCGCGCCGATCCGGGACCCATGACCACAGGCAGAAGTTGCGGCGCGAGGCTGATAACTACGAGTCTTCGCAAAACCAAATCCTGTGGTTATGGGTCCCGGGTCTGCGCTTACGCTTGCCCGGGACGACAGCGGAGAATGAGGCACGAGCCGCCTACCCTCCAGCCGCAGCTACATGCTGCGCCGCCATCTCGGCGTCGGCTGCCGTGATACGCTGGAACGCCGGCCGCGCCGTCATGCGTTCGGCATAACGGACGAACACGTCCTTCTTCGGCACGATGCCGAACATCATGGTCCAGCTGAACGCGACGCCCCACAACACGTCGGCGGCCGTCATGCGCTCGCCGAGCAGATACGGGCCCTTCGACAGCTGTGCCTCGAGCGCACCCAGCATGGTGTCGTAATCGGCATAGGGCGATTGCGTGATCGGCGCCGGCTCGCGCTGCATGAACTTGTCGATCAGGGCCGGCTCGAACGATGACCCGTAATATGCGATCCAGTGCAGATAGGGGCCGCGCAGCGGATCGTTCAGGGCGGGCGTGAGGCCGGCCTGCTGAAACAGGTCGGCGAGATAGATGGTGATGGCGACCTGCTCCGTCACCAGCGCCTCGCCATGGCGGATCGCCGGCACCTTGCCGAGCGGGTTGATGGCGAGATAGGCGGGCTTGCGCTGCTCGCCGGCCTTCATGTTGAGGACGTGGAGATCGTAAGGAGCGCCCAGCTCCTCCAGCAGCACCCGCGTGCCGGTGGCGCGCGTCTGCGGCGAATAATACAGCGTGATGTGGCTCGGATTGGTCATGGCAGTCTCCCTCTTGCCGGCTGGCGCTGGGCTGCTTGTAGCGGACCATACCTGACATCTTCTGTCAGGTATGGTTTAAGGGATCATGCGCGCGAGCCGGATGCTGTCGATCCTCACCACCCTCCAGGCCAGGGGGCAGGTCACCGCGCCCGCGCTCGCGGAGGCCTGCGAAGTCTCGGTGCGAACGATTTATCGCGACATCGACGCGCTCGCGGCGTCCGGCGTTCCCGTTTACGCCGACCGCGGCGCCGAAGGCGGCTATCGCCTGCTCGACGGCTATCGCGTGCGGCTGAACGGCCTGTCGCAAAGCGAGGCGGGCGCGCTGTTCCTGGCGGGATTGCCCGGCCCTGCGGCGGCGCTCGGGCTCGACGCCGCGATGATCGCCGCGCAGAACAAGCTGATGGCTGCCCTGCCCGAGACTCTGCGCGAAGACGCCGGCCGGATGCAGGAGCGTTTTCATCTGGACGCACCGGGCTGGTTCGGCGAGGCGGAAGACCCAAAGCACCTGCGCGCCATCGCCGGCGCCGTGCTGCGCGGGACGCTGATCAGGATCCGCTACCAGAGCTGGCGCGCGGAGAAGCAACGCCGCGTCGCGCCGCTCGGCCTCGTGCTGAAGGGCGGCAGCTGGTATCTCGCCGGCCAGGTCGACGGCAGCGTGCGTACCTATCGCGTCGCGCGCGTGCTCGACTGCACGGCGCTCGACGACCGCTTCGACAGCCCCGCCGGCTTCGATCTCGGCGCCTATTGGCAGGCCGCGACGCTGCGCCTGGAAGCCGAGATGCATCCCAATGTCGCGATGGTGCGGCTGTCGCCGTTCGGCGTCAAACTGCTCGACGCGCTGAGCCAGCCCTATGTCAGGGCACGCACGCAGCTTGAAGAGACCGTAGATGCCGATGGCTGGCGCATTGCGCGAGTCCCGGTCGGCAAGACGTCGTGGCACGCCGCGGCCGAATTGCTGCGGCTCGGCCCCGAGGCCGAAGTGCTGGAGCCTGCCGATCTCCGCGACAAGATGGCGGAGATGACGCAGGCGATGGCTGTGCGCTATCGCGCGGTGCGAAAAGCCTGACGGCAGCACACTTTGTCGCAGCCCACGAAACAATCCTGAAACACGATTCTCCGCATCCCGTGTGAACGCGATCGCATCTCATCTCGACCGAGATGCAGGGACACAACAATGGCCCCTGCGCCAAATGGAGAATGAAGATGTTTCGTAAGCTTGCTCTCGGTCTGATCGCTGCCGGCTCGCTCGGTTTTGCCGCCCTCGCGCCCACCGCGGCCTCGGCGGGCGGCTTCCATCACCATCACGGTCATCACCACTGGGGTCCCGGCTGGGGCGTTGGCGGTATCTACCTCAACACGGGCGTCAGCAACTGCTACCAGGAGCGCCTCGTCCGCACCCGTCATGGCCTGCGCGTGCGCGTCGTGAACGTCTGCGCCTACGGGATCTACTGATATCTCCCCTCGCGGCAAAGCCCCGATCGCAAAGCGATCGGGGCCTTTTGCGTCTGGCTAGCCGGCCTGCCGCTGCCGGCGAAACCAGGCCCAGGTCTCCCGCGTCGTTCTGATGTAGCCGCGGCCGCGATGCACGATCTCGCCGTCGACGATCTCGTTCAGCTTCGGCAGCGCGTGAAAGGGGATCGAGGGATAGGCGTGGTGCTCGACATGGTAGGGCATGTTCCACGCGAACCATTTGACGACCGCTCCGGTGTAGGTGGTGCGGGTGTTGTGGAAGGCGCTGCGGGTATGGTCACAGCCGGTATGCTCGGCGTAGAGGTAGGGCCGCAGGAAGAACTGCCCGATGATCAGCGGCACGATCCAGACCCAGAGCAGCAGCGTTGAAGAAAACCAGAGCGAGAGCGCTAGCAGCAGCGCATAGAGAGCCACGTAGATTCGCGCCTCCCTCACGATGACGGCGCGCTTGTTCTCGGGGATCCAGGGCACGGTGACCTTGCCGGTGAGCGCATGGCCGAGCATCAGCCGCAGCCGGCCGGCGACCTGGAGCAGGCCGCTATAGGCCAGCGCAAGCTGCGTATCGGATGCCGGCTTCACCCCGACGATCAGCTCCGGATCCCTTTCTGGATCCTGCGTGTAGCGGTGATGGTCCCAGTGAAACAGGCAGTAATATTCGTAAGGCAGTCCGATGATGAAGGCCGAGAGATAACCCACCGTGAGATTGAGGCTGCGGCTCCTGAACGCGGTCTTGTGCGCGGTCTCGTGCACCGCCATGAACAGGAAGGCGACGACATAGCCCTGCACCACCATCAGCGGCAGCGCCCAGAGCACGCCCCACGTCGCCGAAACCTTCCAGATCAACGCGCCCACCAGCAGGATCATGCCGTAATGGCCAAAGCTCTGCACCGCACCCCTGACGTTGGAGCGAACCGACAATTCGCGCAGCATGGCCGGTGTCAGCGGCTTCAGGCGATGACCGGGCTCTGAAACGGTTGCGTCGCTCATGATCGGGTGCCTGCCCTATTTGCTGAGAAGCGCGGCGATCTCGGCCTTGATGAAGGCCTGGTCGCGCGGATTGTTGACGGGGTTGCCGGCGCGATGGCCATGCAGCGATGGGATCGGATGCAGCACGGCTGATGTCGCGCTGACGAGCCGGCCGAGTTCGTCCTCGTTGTCGCGGACGTCGAAATAGCGATCGGTCGCGCCCGGCATCAGCAGCATGTGTGCCTTGATCGCCGCCAGCGCCCGATCGAAATCGCCCGCGAATGTCGGGCAGCGGCTGACGTCGCCATTCTGCCAGATCCCGATCTGCGCCAGGAGGTCGTTAGCATCGCGCCGCGCAAACGTCGCATCCCAGGCACGGACGAGATAGTCCTCCAGCGATGTGAAGCCGGCCTCGCGCCAGAGCTCGTCGCGATAGAAGCCGTGCGACATCGCCCAGCCGGCATAGACGCGCCCCATGGCGCGATAGCCGGCGACGGGTCTTTCGGCGAAACGGCCGTCGCGGAAGGCTGGATCGGCAGTGAGCGCGGCCTTCACACTTTCCAGAAAGACGTAGTTGTAGGGCGCGCAGCGGGCGCTGCCGCAGACGACCGCCGCACGCTCGACCATGTCGGGGTGCAGCGCCGCCCAGTGATAGGCCTGCATACCGCCCATCGACCAGCCATAGACCAGCGCAAGCTTGGAGATGCCGAAGCGTTCGGTGAGCAGCCGGTGCTGGACCGCGATGGCATCGTGATAGGTCACCGCGGGGAAGGGCGCGGGCGTATTCGACGGCGAGGACGACAGACCGTTGCCGAACAGGTTCGGGATGATGACGAAGTAACGCGTGGCATCGAGCACGCCGTCGGGTCCGATCAGCCATTCCGTATCGGTGTGCTGCGCACCGAACGAGGTCGGATAGAGGATGACGTTGTCCCGGGCCGGGCTCAGCGTGCCGTAGGTCTTGTAGGCGAGTTTCAGGGAGGGAAAGACGGCCCCTGACTGGAGCGTGGCGTCGCCAGCCTCGAAGATGTCGTAGTCTTGCTGCGCCGTCATGCAACCAGCTCCCGCTCGCGAAAGGCCGCAAGACCTTACGGCTTCCGCGATGCATCGATCGTGCCGGCCCGGCGGATGAACCGTTTGGGCAGGCCTTATAATGTACTTTTAGTACAGTAATTCGATGCCGGCAAGATAAATCCGATTCGCAGACCAGCTCAGGCGATGGCCGCCAGATAACGCGCGACCGACGCAGCAAATGCCGCCTTGGCGCCGCTGGCGATGTTGCGGCCCCACCAGGCGCCGTAGATCCGGTCGAAGGCGAGCGGCTCGACGGCTGCCGCGATCCGCCGCACCGCGGCGGCGCCCAGCGGCATGTAATTCGGATAGGAGTACATGAAGCTGACGAAGCGGCGGTCCATCGTCACCTGCGCGATGTCCCCGGTGAGCAACGCGCCCTTGCCGTCCGCACCACGCCTATAATGCAGCATGGTGGCGCCGGCGAAGTGGCCGCCGGTGCGCAGCAGTTGCACGTCATCGGTGATGCGATGGCGCTCGCCGGTCCAGTGCACGATCGCCGGATGAGGCCGAGTGACGAAGGCGCTGTCATCGGCGTGCAGGTACACCGGCACGCCGCCGAACGTTTCGCTCCAGTCGGCGACCGCGCCGTAGTAGTGCGGATGCGAGATCGCGATGGCCTTCAGCCCGCCGAGTGCCGCGACATGCTGGATGGCCTCGTCGGTCGCAAGCGGAATGCAATCCCACATCACGCAGCCATCGTCTTGAGGCACCAAAAGTGCGCGCTGCCCGATGGCAAAGCTCGGCTCCATCCCGATCCCGGTGAGGCCAAGATCGTCGCGGCCCACCAGTCGATGCCTCCGCGCGAGCTCCTCGCGCGCGAGAAAGGTCTGCCCTTTCCAGTTCACGAACTGTCGCTCGTCCTCGCAAATCGGGCAGGAGTCGGGCGGCGCTCCGCGTGAGGGAAATTGAGCACCGCAGGTTTCGCAGGTCCAGAGAGGCATGACTCGGGCTCCGTGGGAAGGTCCAGGATGACATTGCGGACAAGCTCCCGGCAAGATCGATGGCCGGCAACAGTGGCTGGAACCAACGCGGTGAGCGCCCGTTACGTTCAGGTCCACGCCAGAACGATTTGGCCAAGGGGATCACGACACACGAAGAGCATGTTCGAGTATCGATGGCATCGCGGTCTCCCACCTCTCCCCGTATCTGGCCTTTGTTCGCGCTCAACTTCTTCATGGCCGACATGCAGTCGGGCATCGGGCCGTTCGTGGGTGTCTTCCTTCAGGAACGCGGCTGGGCCAGCGGGCTGATCGGCACCGCCATGACCATCGGCAACGTCGCGGGCATGCTGATCACCACGCCGATCGGGGGCTTCATCGATGCCAGCCGCAACAAGCGGCTTTGGGTCGTCATTCCCGGCATCTGCGTCGTTCTCGCGTCCGGGATCATCCTGATCTCGCAGAACTTCTGGGCAGTGACGTTCTCGCAGGTCGCACAATCGCTGGCGAGCGCCGCGATCGTGCCGGCGGTAACGGGCATCACGCTCGGCATCGCCAAGCAGAAGGGCTTCAATGCGCTCAATGGCCGCAACCAGGCCTACAACCATGCGGGCAACATGGTCGGCGCCGCATTGTCGGGCTATCTCGGCTACAAGTTTGGCTATGTCGCCGTGTTCGCGCTGGCGGCCGTGTTCGGTGCCATCGCCATCGCCTGCGTCCTGATGATCCCCGCAAAGGCAATCGACGACCGCGCCGCGCGCGGCAGCAAGGAGGACGACTCCAAAGCTCCGCCGGATGCGATGACGATGCTTCTTAAGCACCGGGCGCTGCTCGTGCTGGCTCTCACCCTCGCGCTCTTCCATCTCGGCAACGCCGCCATCGTTCCGCTCTACGGACTAGCCGCGGTGGCCGAAGGGCAGGCCAACGGCCCGAGCTTCGTCGCGACCACCGTAGTGATCGCGCAAGGCGTGATGATCGTGACATCGCTGATCGCGATGAAGGCCGCGAGCAAGCGCAACTACTGGCCGGTGATCCTGGTATCCTTCATGTTCTTACCCGTCCGCGGCGTGCTCGCCTTCTTCGTCACGGGATGGTGGGGCGTCGTGCCGATGCAGGTGCTCGACGGCATCGGCACTGGGCTGCAGACTGTCGCCGTCCCGGGCACGGTCGCGCGCTCGCTCAACGGCACCGGCCGCATCAATCTCGGCCAGGGCGCCGTGATCACGGTGCAGGGCATCGGCGCGAGTCTCAGTCCCGCACTTGGCGGCTGGATCGCGCAATGGATCGGCTACGGGCCGACTTTCCTGCTGCTCGGCGGCTTTGGGCTCGCGTCGATTGCGCTGTGGCTGGCCTTCGCGGCGGCGGTGAAGGAGTATTGAGCTTCAGCGGCGCGGAGTGACTTGCTGCGGCACCTGGTCACTGGTTCAACGCGCGATTGCGAGTGGTTTTTCACGCAATTCAGCGCTTTTCTCGTTGCCGCACCTCGGTGACCCGATCAGGATACAGATCGCCCACCAACGTTTACGGCCGACCGATGACCCCGCCTCAGCTCTCATTCAACGGCGATCCCACGGGGCCGGCCTATGAGGGCTGGCGCGAGCAGTTTTGCCGGCAAGTGATGGGAACCGATTTCGTTCCCATCGGAGACGGCCCTGTGCACCGGACAATCACTCCCGCCATCCTTCCGCGCATCAGACTGTCCGCCTCGTTCGGCACGCCGATGAGCTTCGTGTCCATGGGCACGAACGACGAATTGGTCGTCGTCATGTCACCGAATTCGGCCCTGAGCGGGGCCATGGGACGTCGCGCGCTGAACGTTGCCGCCGGCGACCTCACCATCGGAGATCCGTCGATCAAGGGAGCCCGCGTCACTCAGACCGCGTACGGCAACTTCCAGACCGCGTTGTTGCCCCGCAAGGCGCTGCTGCGCGCCTGCCCGAATGCCGAGGACCTGATTGCACGACCGATCGACGGCCTCAAGCCGATCGCATCGATGTTCCTTCGATATTATGACCTCGCACATGCGCATGCTGCCGGGCTCGGAGCCTCGGAGCTCGACGCGGTTTCGCAGCACCTGTTCGATCTTTCTGTGTTGATGATCGGAGCCCGCGGCGATGCCGCCGAGGAGGCGCGGACGCGCGGCCTTGCCGCGGCGCGTCTCGAAGCCCTGAAGTCCGACATCCTGGCGCAGCTGGACAGCCCCGCCTTGTCGCTGTCCGATCTTGCCGCCGCGCACCGGATCAGCCCGCGCACCATCCAATTGCTGTTCGAGCGCGCCGGCATCACCTATAGCGGTTTCGTGCTGGAGCAGCGGCTGCTGCGGGCCGAGCGGTTGCTGCGAAATCCCGCCATGCGCACACGCAAGATCATCGAGATCGCGCATCTGGCGGGATTTCACGACGTATCCTATTTCCACCGCGCGTTTCGCCGCCGTTTCGGACAGACGCCGGACGACGTGCGAAGGCTCGCCGACGACCCCGGCTAGCGAAACTTCGCCCGTGCGCGCAGCCGCGCGCGGCCTCACGTCCCGAAATTCTTCTGGATCGCCTTGTCGAGCGTCTCGCCGCCGACGAAGCGCTGGCGCAGCTCGCGCTTCAGCAGCTTGCCGCTCGGATTCTTAGGCAGACTGTCGACGAAGATGACGCGCTTGGGCACCTTGAAATGCGCCATCTGGCCGGCGCAGTGCTTGATGACGGCGTCCTCGTCCAGCGTCTCCCCGCTCTTGACCACGACGATTGCGGTCACCGCCTCGATCCAGCGCGGATCGGGCAGGCCGACCACGGCGACCTCGGAGACGGCGGGGATGCGATAGACCATCTCCTCGACCTCGCGGCTCGCGACGTTCTCGCCACCGGTCTTGATCATGTCCTTGACGCGATCGACTACGGTGATGTGGCCCTCGTCGTCGACCGTGGCGAGATCGCCCGAGTGAAACCAGCCGCCGGAGAACGCGGCCGCGGTCTTGACGGGATCGTTGTAGTAGCCGGACAGCAGATGCGGCGAGCGGTGCACGATCTCGCCGACTTCGTCCACCTTGACATCCTCCATCGCCGTGTTGACCACGCGCGTCTCGACATTGAGCACGGGCTTGCCGGCCGAGCCGGCCTTGCGCAGCTGGTCCTCCGGCCGCAGCACGGTCGCGAGCGGTGCGATCTCGGTCTGGCCGTAGAAATTCCAGAACTTGACGTTGGGCAGGCGACGCTGAAGCTCGAGCAGGACTTCCACCGGCATGATCGAGGCGCCGTAATAACCCTTCTGCAGAGTCGACAGATCGGTCTTGTCAAAGTTCGGCGAGCGCAGCATCGCGATCCAGATCGTCGGCGGCGCGAAGAAGGACGTGATCTTGTGTGCCTCGATCAGCGCCAGGATATTGTCGGCAGTCGGCTTGCCGGTAATCACGCCGGAGGCGCCGAGATAGATCTGCGGCCCCAGGAAGACATCGAGCTGGGCGCAATGATAGAGCGGCAGCGCGTGCAGGAACTTGTCGTCCGCGCTCATGCCGCCGTCGATGATGCAGCTGACATACTGCCACATCACGGCCTCGTGGGTCAGCATCGCGCCCTTGGGCAGGGATTCCGTGCCGCTGGTGTAGACGATCTGCGCGAGATCGCGGCTGTCGACCGATGCGTCCAGGAACGAGCCGTCGGCGTCGAGGAGATCGTCGAAGGTGGTGAGCCCCGCAGGCGCCGTGGCCGCATCCTCGCCCGGCAGCCAGATCATCTTCTCGACCGCGCAATCCTTCGCGCTGGCCGCGCGTGCCTGCTCGACGAAGTCCGGTCCGGTCGCGAGCAGTTTCGCGCCGGAGCTCTTCAGGATGAAATTGATCTCGTCCGGATTGAGCATGAAGTTGATCGGCACCAGCACGGCGCCGATCCGCGCCGCCGCGAAGCGCAGCGCGGCGAAGGCGTGCGAATTGCGCGACAGCACCGCGATGCGATCGCCCTTCCTGACGCCAAGCCCGAGCAGGCCGCGGCCGAGCCGGTTGCAGATCGCGTCCATTTCGACAAAGGTCCAGCTCACACCGCCGCAGCTTACCGCGAGCTTGTTCGGCTCGCGGCCCGCCGAGCGGCGCAAGAGATCGCCGATCGAATGCTCGCGCGCTTTCGAGATGGTGGCTGCGGTGTCGCCGGTCATGTGTTCCTCCGTGTGATGTCTTTGTTTGTTGTGCTGCACGAATTCCAGGGGCGCTATCTGCGGCGGGCCGCCTGCGCGTGCTCCATGTACATGTGCTCGACCGAGCGATCGAGCGACGCGATTTTCTCGAAGCCGCGCCGCCAGTCCTGCAGGTGCCGGCGCGTCCACAGCACGCCGGCTTCGCGGTCGCGGCGGCGGATCGCATCGATGAGATGGCGGTGCGCCGCGACGAGACGCGGGCCGCCTTCGGCGACACCTGTCACGATCATCTCAGTGGTCGGATAGAACAACTGCGCTGCCGGCTCCCGCGCGAGCTGGAGCACCCGGTTCTGCGAGGCCTTGGCGACCAGAACATGGAATTCGGCATCGCATTCGGCAAGCATCGCGGCGTCGCCGACTACGGCCTCGCTGCGCGCGAGATTGCCGGCGAGCTCGGCAATGTTCTCCTCCGTCGCCCGTTCCACCGCGCCCTCTATGCTGGCGACTTCCAGCGTCATCGAGGCCTCGTAGAGTTCACGGAAGGTGACCTCGTGCAGGACCAGCGCGCGGCTGAGACGGCTCGCGAGCTTGCTGTAGCGCGGCAGGCAGGCGTGCAGGCGGCGCGAGGAATCGCGCCTGATCAGCCCGCCTTCCTCCAGCACGCGGATGCCCTCGCGAATGGTCGAGCGATTGACGCCGAATTGGCGGACCAGATCGTGCTCGGTGCCGATGGGATCGCCCGGCTTGATGCGGCCATTGACGATCTCGCGCTCGATGGCGTCAGCAACCTTCTGATAGGCGGGCGCGACATCGATCGGACGAAACAGCGGAGCGACAGGCAAATCAAACTCCATTGGCGATTGTCCGACAAACCTTATGCTTGACCGGAGAATGCGTCAAACTCCCGCATTTAAGCCTCCGGTGCAAGAAATTGACTCTGCCGGAACCTGGCTCTAGCTTTGTCGGACAAAGGGACAGAGTAGCCCCGTATAAGAGGAAACGTATCCAATGAGACCTATCGCGGCACTCGTGTCTGCGGCCGGATTGCTGTCGGCTGCCTTGATCGCCCCCACCTCTGCCCAACAGGCACCGCTCAAGATCGGCGTGCTCTCCGACTTCTCGTCCGTCTATTCAGACATCGGCGGCATGGGGAATGTCGAGGCCACCAAAATGGCGATCGAGGACTTCGGCGGGCAGATGTTCGGCAAGCCGATCGAGATGCTGAGTGCCGACGTGCTCAACAAACCCGACGTCGCCTCCACCATCGCCCGCAAATGGTGGGAGACCGAAGGCGTCGACATGATCATCGATCTGCCGACTTCGGCGACCGCGCTCGCGGTGATGGAACTGTCGAAGCAGTACGAGAAGATCATGATCGTGACGGATGCGGCGAGCTCCGACATCACCGGAAAGTCCTGCTCGCCCTACACCGCGCACTGGACCTACGACACCTATGCCAACGCGCACACCGTCGGCAGCGCCATCGTCAAGAACGGCGGCGACACCTGGTTCTTCCTGACCGCGGACTACGTGTTCGGCCATTCGGTCGAGCGCGACACCGGTGACGTGGTAAAGGCCTCCGGCGGCAAGGTGCTGGGCAGCGTCAAGCATCCCCTCAACACGGCGGACTTCTCCTCGTTCCTGCTTCAGGCCCAGGCTTCCAAGGCCAAGATCATCGGCCTCGCGAACGGCGGCGGCGACACCATCAACGCGATCAAGCAGGCCGGCGAGTTCGGCATCGTTGCCGGGGGCCAGAACCTGGCTGCGATCGTGATGTTCATCTCCGACGTGCACAGCCTCGGGCTCAAGCTGGCGCAAGGCCTGATCGTCACCGAGGCCTATTATTGGGACCTCAACGACAGGACTCGCGCCTTCGGCAAACGCTTTCTGGAACGCGTCAAGCGCATGCCGACGATGAACCAGGCGGCGACCTACAGCGCGACGCTGCATTATCTCAAGGCCGTGCAGGCTGCCGGCACCAGGGACACCAAGACGGTGATGGCGAAGATGCGCGAGCTGCCAGTGCGCGACGCCTTCACCGACAACGGCACCTTGCGCGAGGACGGCCGCATGGTGCACAGCATGTACCTGTTCCAGGTGAAGAAGCCCGAGGAATCGAAGGGGTCCTGGGATTACTACAAGCTGCTCGCCGAAGTTCCCGCGGACCAGGCGTTCCGGCCGCTGAAGGACGGCGGCTGCCCGCTGGTGAAGTGAGACGGCCCGGATCGAGCCGACGGCGCCCCCTCCACCAAGTCTCGCGCGTCCGCTCGGCCGATCAGGGCGGACGCGTGGCGATGACGACGCGCGGCCCAAAATAGAGGCAGCACGCCGCGCGCTGCGCGTCTGATCTGCATCAAGCTGCGGTGCAAAATTAGCTGCAATGTTGAGCTCGTCCTTGCCGCGCGATCAGCGGCCGGGCGTTCGTATCTCAACATTGGGCGCCACCGCACGGCGTTGTGCACAGATGAACTTTACACCGGGTCGCGTCGTCGCCGTGATCGCCGTCCTGCTCGCGGGCGGCGGCTATTATTATTGGCAGCACCGTGATGCCGACGCGCTGCCACCGGGTTTCGCCCGCGGCAATGGCCGCATCGAGGCAGTCGAGATCGACATCGCCACCAAGACGCCGGGACGAATCCGCGAGATCCTGGTCAACGAAGGCGATTTCGTCAGCGCGGGCCAGGTTCTGGCACGCATGGATACCGAGCAGCTGCAGGCCCAGCGCCGCCAGGCCGAAGCGCAGCTCCAGCGCGCAATGATCAATGTCGAGACCGCGAAGAGCCTGGTGAACCAGCGCGAGGCCGAACGCAGGGCTGCGGAGGCCGTGGTCGACCAGCGCATCGCCCAGCTCGACACCACGAGCCGCAAGCTCGACCGGTCCGAACAATTGATCAAGACGAGTGCGGTATCCCAGCAGGTCCTGGACGACGACCGCTCCGCCAACGCCACGGCGAAAGCGGCGCTGGCCGCGTCCCATGCCCAGGTCGCGGCATCGGAAGCCGCGATCAGCTCCTCCCGCGCCATGGTGATCGACGCCGGCGCCGCCGTCGACGCGGCAAAGGCCGCGATCGAAAGCATCAATGCCGACCTCAACGACAGCGTGCTGAAGGCGCCGCGCGACGGCCGCGTGCAGTATCGCGTGTCGCAGCCCGGCGAAGTGCTCGCTGCCGGCGGCCGCGTCCTCAACATGGTCGATCTCGGCGACGTCTACATGACGTTCTTCCTGCCGACGGCCGCGGCCGGCCGCGTCGCGATCGGCGCCGAGGTCCGCCTCGTGCTTGACGCCATCCCACAATATGTGATCCCCGCCAAGGCCACCTTCGTCGCCGACGTCGCGCAGTTCACGCCCAAGACCGTCGAGACCGAGGAGGAGCGCCAAAAGCTGATGTTCCGCATCAAGGCGCATATCGCGCCCGACCTGCTGCGCCAGCACATCGAGCACGTAAAGACCGGCCTTCCCGGCATGGCCTATGTGCAGCTCGATCCGGCGGCGCAATGGCCCGACAACCTCAAGATCAAGTTGACGAGATGAGCACGACTGCCGCAGCCGAAACACCGGCTGCCGTCGGCAGCGTGGTGCATCTGGAAGGCGTGGGCCTGAGCTACGGCAAGACCCGGGCGCTCGAGTCCATCACGCTCGACCTGCCGGCCGGCTGCATGGTCGGGATGATCGGCCCCGACGGAGTCGGCAAATCGAGCCTGCTCGCCCTGATCGCGGGCGCGCGCGCGATCCAGGAGGGACGCATCCACGTGCTCGGCGGCGATATGGCGAGCGCGCGCCACCGCCGCAACGTGTGCCCCGACATCGCCTACATGCCGCAGGGCCTCGGCAAGAATCTGTACCCGACACTGTCGGTGTTCGAGAACATCGACTTCTTCGGTCGCCTGTTCGGGCACGACAAGGCGGAGCGGAACAGGCGGATCGCGGGCCTGCTGCGCGACACCGGCCTGACGCCCTTTGCCGACCGGCCGGCGGCAAAGCTCTCCGGCGGCATGAAGCAGAAGGTCGGCCTGTGCTGCGCGCTGATCCACGATCCCGAGCTCCTGATCCTGGACGAGCCGACCACCGGCGTCGATCCGCTGTCGCGCCGCCAGTTCTGGGAATTGATCAACTCGATCCGCGACAGCCGGCCCGGCATGAGCGTGATCGTCTCGACCGCCTACATGGAGGAGGCTGCGCAGTTCGATTTCCTGATCGCGATGAACGCCGGCCGCGTGCTGGCGACCGGAACGCCCGCCGAACTCAAGCGGCAGACCGGCGCCGATACGCTGGATGACGCCTTCATCCGTCTTCTGCCCGAGGCCGAGCGCAGCAACCATACCAAGGTGGTCATCCCGCCGCGCGACGAGGACCACGCGGAGATCGCGATCGAAGCCGAGCATCTGACCCGGCGGTTCGATGGTTTCGTTGCCGTCGACGATGTCAGCTTCCGCATCAGGAAGGGCGAAATCTTCGGCTTTCTCGGCTCGAACGGCTGCGGCAAGACCACGACCATGAAGATGCTCACCGGCCTCCTGCCCGCGAGCGAAGGCACCGCGCGGCTGTTCGGCAACACCATCGATGCCGGCGACATGTCGGTGCGGCGGCGCATCGGCTATATGTCGCAGGGCTTCTCACTCTATTCCGAACTCACGGTCACGCAGAATCTCGATCTGCATGCGCGCCTGTTCGAGCTGCCGGCAGACACCATCGCCGCGCGCATCGACGAGATGATCGCCCGGTTCGATCTTGCCGACGTCGTCGATGCCCTGCCCGACGCCCTGCCACTCGGGCTGCGGCAGCGGCTGTCGCTGGCGGTTGCCATGATCCATGCGCCCGACATCCTCATCCTCGACGAGCCGACCTCCGGCGTGGATCCGGTCGCCCGCGACCGCTTCTGGCAGATCCTCGCCGAGCTCTCCCGCAAGGACAACGTCACCATCTTCGTCTCCACCCATTTCATGAACGAGGCCGAGCGCTGCGATCGGATCTCGCTGATGCACGCCGGCAAGGTGCTGACGTCGGATACGCCCGCCGCGATCGTGGCCGCGCGCGGCACCGCCACGCTCGAGCAAGCCTTCATCGCCTGCCTGGAAGAGGCGATCGCGGACACGACGGAGCCGGCCCGCCAGCCGGCGGCCGCCTCGTCACCGCCTGCATCTGCGAGCCCCACAGCGGTCCGTCGGCACAGCGCCGCGTTCAATCCGACGCGCATGCTCGCCTATTCCCGCCGGGAGACGCTCGAGCTGCGGCGCGATCCGATCCGCGCCACGCTCGCGATCCTCGGCAGCGTGCTGCTGCTGTTCGTGCTCGGCTACGGCATCAGCATGGACGTCGAGAATCTGACCTTCGCGGTGCTCGACCGCGACGACAGCACGATCAGCCGCGACTACAGCCTCCAGATCGCGGGCTCGCGCTACTTCACCCAGAAATCTCCGATCTCCGACTACGCCGATCTCGACCGCCGCATGCGCGCCGGCGAGATCGGCCTCGCGATCGAGCTGCCGCCGGGCTTCGGCCGCGACGTCAGCCGCGGCCGCCATGTCGAGATCGGCGCCTGGGTCGACGGCGCCAATCCGACGCGGGCCGAGACGCTGCGCTCCTACGCCCAGGCGATCCACGCGACCTGGCTCGCGCAGAAGGGCCGCGAGCTCTATGGCGATGCGGCGATCGCCGGCACCTACCAGCTCCAGGTGCGCTACCGCTACAATCCTGATGTCATCAGCGTCGTCGCCATGGCACCGGGCATCATCCCGTTGCTGCTGATCATGATTCCGGCGGTGCTCGCCGCGCTGGCGGTGGTGCGCGAGAAGGAGCTCGGATCGATCGTCAATTTCTACGTCACGCCGGTGACGCGGCTGGAATTCCTGCTCGGCACGCAGCTGCCCTATGTCGTGCTGGCATTCGGAAACTTCCTCCTCCTCGTCGGCTTTGCGCTCACCGTCTTCCGCGTGCCTTTCACCGGGAGCTTCCCGACCTACGCGCTGGCCGCGCTGCTCTACGTCACGGCCACGACCGGCATGGGGATGGTGATCTCGGCCTTCATGAACAGCCAGATCGCGGCCCTGTTCGGCACCGTCCTGATCACGCTGATCCCGGCCATCCAGTATTCCGGGCTGATCGATCCGGTCTCGTCGCTGCAGGGACTGGGCGCCCTGATCGGGCGGCTCTATCCCACCACCTATTTCGTCACGATCTCGCGCGGCACGTTCTCCAAGGCCTTGGGGTTCGACACCCTCCACAACGATCTCCTGGCGCTCGCCATCATGGTCCCCGTCCTGGTGATCGCCGGCACGATGCTGCTGAAGAAACAGGCCCGCTGACCATGCGCTTCGACAATGTGTTTCAGCTCGGCATCAAGGAACTGCGCGGCCTGGTGCGCGACCCCATGCTGCTGGTGCTGATCGTCTATTCGTTCACGCTGGCGGTTTATGCCGGCGCAAAGGCGCTGCCGGACACCCTGAATCACGCCGCGATCGCCATCGTCGACGAAGACCATTCGCCGGTCTCGACCCGGATCGGGATGGCGTTCACCCCGCCCTATTTCTCGACGCCGCGCCTGATCTCGCAATACGAGATGGACCGCAGGATGGACGCCGGCATCGACACCTTCGCGCTCGACATCCCGCCGGATTTCCAGCGCGATCTGCTGGCGCGCAAATCGCCCACGATCCAGCTCAACATCGATGCGACGCGCATTTCGCAGGCGTTCAACGGCGGCGGCTATATCGAGCAGATCGTCAGCGCGGAGGTCGCGGAGTTCCTGGCGCGTGCGCGCAATGCGCAGGCCGCGCCGATCGAACTGGCGCTGCGGGCAAGGTTCAACCCCGAGCTGAAGAAGTCGTGGTTCGGCGCCATTGATCACGTCATCACCTCGATCACCATGCTCTCGATCATCCTGACCGGCGCCGCGCTGATCCGCGAGCGCGAGCACGGCACGATCGAGCACCTCCTGGTGATGCCGGTCACGCCGCTCGAGATCATGGTGAGCAAGGTCTGGTCGATGGGAGCGGTGGTGCTGATCGCCTCGGCGCTGTCGATCGCCTTCGTCGTCAAGGGATGGCTGGCGGTCACGATCGACGGCTCGCTGGCGCTGTTTCTGGTCGGCGCGGCGCTGCAGCTGTTCGCCACCACCAGCATGGGCATCTTCCTCGCCACCGTCGCCGGATCGATGCCGCAGTTCGGACTGCTGCTGATCATGATCCTGCTGCCGCTGCAGACCCTGTCGGGCAGCATGACGCCGCGGGAGAGCATGCCGCAATTCGTCCAGGACATCATGCTGGCGGCGCCCAACACGCATTTCGTGATGCTGGCGCAGGCGATCCTGTTCCGCGGCGCGGGCCTGGAGGCGGTGTGGCCGCAGCTTGCCGCGCTCGCCGTGATCGGCGGCGTCTTCTTCGTGATCGCGCTGCGGCGGTTTCGGGCGTTTCTGGCCTGATTGGCCCTCCGCCACGCGGCTCGGAGCCGGTGTCCGGGCACGGCTTCGATCTGCCCCAACCAAAAAGGGCGAAAACAACCCCATGCACAGTAGCGATCCCCTTGTTTTAGCTACGGGATTTATTTGACGCGTCGGGCAGGTTCGTGGGGGCGCGGCGCTGTCGCCAGACCGACCGGGAGCAGGCTCAGCTGAGCCGATTGTCCCGGGCGACCATCCCGGTCAGCATCGCCTCGGCTTTCTGCTTCAGCGGCAGCGCGCCGCTTTCGGAGGCGATGGCGATGGCGGCGCGCAGGGCGACGACGATGGCGGCCTTGTTCGCCGCGTCCGATGGCGGCGTCACGACGGCCTCGCCGAACAGGGCCTCGGCCTCGAGGCCTGAAAACCCCTGCTGGCGGGCGGTGTTGCGGGCCTCGCGCAGCATGTTCTGCGCGGCCCTGACATCGCCGAGGCGATGGGTGGCGAGCGCCAGGTAGATCGAGCTGCGCAGCACCGCCGAGGTGTAGCCGACCGCCTTCGCTTCCTCGCGCGCCTCCGTCAGCATGCCGCGCGCCCGGTCGAACAGGCCCTGCTCGAGATAGGCGATGCCGAGGTGGCAGGCCAGCACTGGCACGAACAGCCGGATGCCGTGCTTCTGCGCGAGCACGAACCCCTCTTCGAGGATGGCGGCGGCGGCCGCGGGATCGTTCTGCCCAAGCTTCAGCCAGCCGCCGCTATAGGCGGCGGCGACGCGGTCGTAGGGACGGCCGGTCTCCTCGGCGATCTCGGCGGCCTGTTGCTGGAGCTGCTCGGCGGCGTCGAGCTCACCCATGACGGTGTGGGTGATGCTGCTCATCATGCGGCATAGCAACAGCGCGTATTTCGGCGTGGAGCCGAAAGGAGCACTGGCTTCCGGCCCCGACAGTTGCGCGCAGGTCCGTGCGAAAAACCGATCGGCGTCCCGATAGCGTCCGGCAAGAAAATACACCTGGCCAAGGCCGTATTGTGCAGCATTGAGCCAACCCGGATTGCCCCACTCCTGCGCAAGGCGCACCACTTCCTCACCGACGGTGACCGCTTCGATCGGTGTCCCGTAGAAGTTCTGTGCAGCCGCCATGACCGTCATGGCAGCGACCTTCCGGCCGATGTCGTTGATCGCATCGGCACGGCGCTCGGCCTCCTTGCCGAGGTTCAGCCATTCGGCAATCTGGCCGGATGCGATGAACGCCGCACGCGCCTCGATGCGAATATCCACGGCATTCGTCTCCCTCGAGGGATTCGCCGGTGTCATATCCAAAGAACGCATCGCGGTCTCGAAATAGTCAGCCGCATCGGTAAATGCCGACCGCGCCAGGCATCGTCTCGCCGACGCCCTGCCATACGTGAACGACTTGCCCCAATCCTTCGCCCGCATGGCGTGATAGCAGAGCTTGTCGGGATCGTCGGCACCGCCTTCGCTGCTCTCCAGGACAGCAAGTACGCGCGCATGAATGTCTTCGCGCACCTTTTCGACCATCGAGTCGTAGGTGACCTGCCGGACCATTTCATGCCGGAACTCCAGCGAATTCTCCAATTCGCTATCGATCCTGACGAGCAACTCGGCGCGATCCAGCGCGGCGAGGCAACCCTGTAGAACCTCGTGAGACAGGATCGCAATCTTCGCCAGCATCGCTTCGTTCGATCTCGGCCCCAAAGTAGCGGCTATCTGCAGAACAGATCGTTCTTGCTTCGACACCCGATCGAGACGCGCTGCAATAACGCCCTGGATACTGGTGGGAATACCGAGTTCGTCGATTGGACGCACGAGCGCAAGATCGCCCCATTGGCCGCGAAGCGTGCCGCTGTCCTTCAATCCGCGGCAAACCTCTTCGATGAACAGAGGAACGTTTGCGGTATGCGATATGATCCGGCTCTTCAGGTCGGAGTTCGTCGCGGAGGAGCCAAGCATGTCTGCCAGCATGGCCAGCCCCGAATCGTCGTCGAGGGGCCGCATCGCGACGATCTCAGCGTGGCAGCGCGCGATCCAGACCGGCATCCCATTGGGGCGCGAGGTGAACAGCACAAGCAGACCGGCCGCCTGTAGCGACGCAATGGCGGCTACGACGATATCGCTGGCCCGGTCTATCCAATGCAGATCCTCAAGCAGAATCACCGTTTGCTGCCGACTGGCCAAGCTTTTGATGATCGCACAGCTCGCATCGGAGATCGCTCGTCCCCGTGCATGAGGCTCCAGCTCGTCCCAGTGTGGACTCGATATTGGCAGATCGAGCACCGCGTCGAGCGCGGTTTGCTGAATCGCCGACAGATCCTTCCGAGGATCCCCCGGGCTGCCGGGGTCCTTAGCTGCTGCATCCATTGCCGACAGGAGGATCCGCTTGAGTGTGTTGAAGGGCGCACTCTGAAGATTCGGGCTGGCCTCGGCGTCGATCAACCGCCAGCCATCGGCCTTCAGTTCCTGGGCAAACTCATGCGCGAGTCGCGACTTGCCGATGCCCGCATCGCCGAGCAGCAGAACCGTCTGCCGGCTTGCCCTGGCGTTTCGGGCTGTACGCTCCAGCAGAGCCCGCTCGGCAGTGCGATCGACGAAGCGAGAGACACTGCGCGCCCGCCGCACCCGCCAACTCGACAGGTCGCTCGCGCCTACGATCCGATAGACCGGCACGGGCTGGCTAAAGCCGCGCAGCGACTTGCTGCCCAGCGATTCGAACCGGACATGTCCCTCAGCAAGCTTTTGGCAGGCTTCCGAGGCGTAGATCTGGTTCGCCTCGGCCGCCGCTTCCAGCCGCGCGGCCAGGTGCTGCGCGGCACCACCGATCTCGTAGACCTTGGAGAACTCGCTGGCGACCATGTAGGCAACGACATGGCCGGAGTGCAGGCCGACCCGCACTTGAAGACCGGGGTCACCCAGGCTTGCGACTCGCCGCACGAGTTCGATCGCCGCGTGACAGGCCATCGGCGCATGATTGTCGTCCGCAATGGGAGCGCCGAACACCGCCGCAAGCCCATCGCCCAGCTCCTTGCTGACGATGCCGCCGAACTGCCTGACCGCCCCTCTCATCGCCGCCAGCGCCGGCTCCAGGCGTGAGACCGCCTCCTCCGGGTCCAGCTCGGCAACGAGCCCGGTGGAATCGATCACATCGGCCCGAAGGATTGTGACAAACCGTCGTTCACTGTCGGGATCGGAGCGGCGCACGCGTGCGCCGCAATTGGGGCAGCGGCTGTCGCCTGGGTCGATCGTCGACTGACACGCCGTGCAAAGCATTCCGTACTCTCAAGACCTTGCAGCGGTATGGTCGGTGGCCACTGCGAACGAGGGCGATAAGATCGCTTATGAAAACCTGCTTAGCAACGGGGATGCAGTTCATCCTGGGCATAGAGCTCCCCAGCCGTTTGCTGATCTGGACGATTCACAGCTCCAAGTGTTAGCTTGCCAAGAGCGGCGCGAAAAAGTGGCTGCGAACGACGAGCCGCCAGGCTCTTGTTTTCGCCGTCAAGCTTCGCAGAGCTGCATATTTCCCGGGGAAGCCAGGCACTGATTGAGGGGCAGAATACATGGGCATGATAGTCTATTCCGGTAAGCCGTTTAAAGACCTGATGAACAGCAATTACTATCCGCTGGCGAACATGAAGAAGAGCGTGGCCAAGCTCAAGGCCTCGGAAGACATCGATCTAGCGACTTTGGAATACGGCCAATACCACCTGATCTTGAACCCGCCGTCGAAATGGCCGCAAGGCAGCGCCAAGTACTGGCACAAGGAAAAGGGCCGGGCTCGCGTCGACCTCAGTACCCAACCTAACACGGTTCCGCTGTCCAGGGATGAGCCCGGCGTCATCCCGCTGACGCGATGCGATCTGCTCGATGCCTGCGTCCGGAAATGCTTCAATTCCGAGCCGCCGATCCCGATGAAGACCAACATCATCACCCACGCGCCAAGCGATGCCTACGCCCACCGGCACGAGATTCGGCTGGAATGGGAATACAAGAAGGGCTCGGACAAGCCGACGCTGCTCTATCTAACGATGGTCTGTCCGCATAGGCCTTCCAAATCCTGATCCGGACCTGACGGGTCGACGGAGGAAGGCCCGATGTCATCGCCACCTCGCCCGGCCGCGAATGCGTTGCTCGACGGACCGATCCTCCGCACGCTGCTCTCGCTTGCCTGGCCGAATGCGCTCGCGTTTTCGGCCGGCACTTTGGTTGCGATTGCAGAAACCTCCTACATCGGCAGGCTGGGACTCGAGGCGCTGGCGGCGATGGCGCTGGTGTTTCCCTGCGTGATGCTGACCATGAGCATGTCCGGCGCGGCCATGGGCGGGGGCGTCGCCTCGGCCATTGCCCGCGCGCTCGGCGCCGGCGACCGCGACCGCGCCGAAAGTCTCGCCACGCACGCGCTGCTGATCGCGATCTTCTTCGGCCTCGCCTTCATGCTGGGCATGATGCTCGGTGGCCGGCAGCTACTAGAGCTGCTCGGCGGCCGAGGTGACGTACTGGCGCAGGCGGTCGCTTATAGCCAAGTGTATTTCGGCGGAGCCGTGCTCACCTGGCTGGTCAATATTCTGGCCGGCGTCCTGCGCGGCACCGGCAACATGAAATTGCCGTCGATGATGATCGTCAATTCAGCGATCTGCCAGATCATCCTGGGCGGAACGCTGGGTCTTGGTCTCGGACCTGTGCCGCAATTCGGCATGCCGGGAGTCGCGACGGGGTCATTGATCGCCTATTCAATCAATATCGCGATCATGAGCTGGTACCTGTTCTCCGGGCGGGGCCGCATCGTCCCCCGATTGCGCGGGTTTCGCATGCGGTGGGCGTTGTTCGCCGACATCCTCAAGGTCGGCGTAGTCGCCTGCTTCTCCCCGCTGCAAAATACGCTGACCAACCTTGTCTTTACTCATATGCTGGCCGTGTTCGGCACCGCGGTCCTCGCGGCTTATGGCATCGGAGCCCGGCTCGAATATGTGCTGGCGACCATTGCTTTCTCGATCGGCATCGGCTCGGTACCCATGATCGGTGTTGCGATCGGTGCGGGACGCATCGCGCGAGCCCGTCGCATCGCCTGGACGACCGGCGTTGTCGCGCTCATTGTGATCGGAGGACTCGCATGCGCGGCCGCTCTCTTCCCCGACCCGTGGGTTCGCCTCTTCACCGACAATGCTGAAGCGCATGCCGCCAGCCGGCAGTTTCTGCGGACCGTCGCCCCGTTCTACGCCTTCATCGGGCTTGCCTCGGCGATGTATTTTTCGTCGCAGGGCGCGGGCAACGTGCTCGGTCCGGTGCTGGCACAGACTGCCCGGCTTCTCCTCATCGTGCTCGGCGGCTCGTATCTGATGTCGCAGGCGGCAACTGCCGAGGGCTTCTTCGCGCTTACGGCCGCTTCGATGGCATCGCTCGGCCTTCTCTCCTGCGCAGCAGTTGCGTTTACGCGCTGGGAGCCTCGCAAGGAGGACACGAAGGGCAAGCTGAATTTGGCGAGCGCCGCCGACAAATAGGCACGCACGGCGAAACTCCCTCAGGTTGCTTTCGTTGACTTTGTTTCTTTTCGAATGATACGCTCTCAGAAGCCGGGTCAAGGAATTGGGGAGCCATCAATGGGTTCGATCTACGACGACCAGCAATACAAAGACCTGATGAACGCCAACTACTACCCGCTCGAAAACATGAAGAAGAGCGTGGCCCGGCTCAAGGCCTCCAAGCAGATCGACATCGAGACGATGGAATACGGCCAGTATCAGCCGATCCTTTCGCCGCTCGACACGTGGCCGAACGGCAGCGGCAAGGTCTGGTTCAAGGCGCTCGGCCACGCCCGCCTTCAGCTCACCGCCCAGCCCAACACCACGCCGCTGTCGAACGACGAGCGCGTCGTGGTGCCGCCGACGAAATGCGCGCTGCTGGATGCATCCATCCGCAAGTGCTTCAACTCGGAGCCGCCGATCCCGATGAAGGCCGACATCCGGCAGCACCAAAAGGACGACGCCAATTCCGACCAGCACGAGATTCGTCTGGTCTGGGAATATGGCAATGGTGAAGACAAGGCGCCGACGCTGCTCAACCTCACCATGGTCTGCCCTTACACGACCAAGTCGCGGAAGGCGGATGCCTCGGCCGAAGCTCGGCAGGAGCACTCCGAGAAGTAGGCCGCATCCGGCGACCTGATGTCCTGCTCTGCGCGAGTTGGCACTTTGCCGGCCCGCGTGTGGTCCCCTCGGAGACAGCACCGGCGACCCGCCTCCCAAAACAAAAATGGCCCGCATCAAGCGGGCCATTTTCGTGTCGGATCCGGCAAAATCCGAATTTGGTTGCGGGGAGGCGCAACACCCGATCTCTGCGAAACGGTTCCCAAAACGCGAAAGGCGACCCTTCCGGGTCGCCTGCGCCGATATCGCAAGAATCGGTGGTTGCGGGGGCTCACAACACCCGATTCTTGCGATTGATAGAGCGGGAAATTCCCAGGCTGGCTGCATAGCGAGTTCGCCGGCCAGTCATAGGTGGCGCTCCCAAGGGGACCGGGTGTTTCGAGGTAAATTAAAATCCTTAGGTCAGCGTTTGGGGAAATTCATCGGCCTTGTGATTCATGACATTTCAGCGCCGCGCCCCAAACCCGAGGATACTCACCCTGTTTGTCTAACAGGCAGAACACAGCCCGACGAGGAAAGCGTGCCAAGCGCGATCTGGTCACCGTGTCTCATAGCAATACGAGTATTTATCGTCATTCGGCTCGTTGACAGTTTAGCAGTATTGGAACATATAGTGAACATCAACGTTTGAACGGAATGATCTTTGGCCCGAGCGGGAGGACGAGCTGTTGGAGGTTCCCCTCGCCGGGATCGATGGCGAGCGCTGCGCGCAATTCCGCGATGACGGGAGCGATACGGACCATGGCAAGCGACGTACTGTCGGGCATATCCGTGATATTCGTCAGCCTCATTTCGGTCTGGGTAATGCAGAGGACGTAGTCGTCAGTCATCCGGAGCGGATCAATACCGTCGAAGAGCTCACGGGCGAAGGTGGTGAACCGAGAAATCGGGACCGAAAGGTCATGGACCGCGCGCGCGATGACCGCCATCGCCGCAAGTTCGCGGAAAGTATAACCTTCGGAACGCCCGTCTCTCGCCCGGATTGGCGGAAGCGTGCGCTTCCAATGCCGCAGCGTTTCTGTTGAGATGTTCACGCCCGAAAGCACTTGAGACGTAAAAAAACGCATGGAGAGCTCTCAGAAGTGTGGTCGCCCACATTTACAAATGGGGTTAACCCCATTTAAGTATCGAATCGATAACGTATTGACGTTCACCGGGAAGATACCATGGCCAGCCGTTTCGACTTAGCGGCCCTTATTGCAGCGCTTTGGCGATTAGGTTCCGACGGTAAGCGGATGCCGACGTCGCACGGGATCCTGGATCGCGCGCTCAACGCGTGCCTGAACGATCTCCCGAGTGGCCTTTCTTCGAATTTGAGCTTCGGCAACACGGCCGTAGGCCTCCGGTGCTATGAACTCCCGGACATCCTGCTTGCCGCCCAGGAAGCGCTAATCACCAGCGAGCCGAATCCGACCTATTTGTCGACCGACGTGACGCTTGGAGTAAGCGAGGCGCGCCAGATTGCTCTGTCGTGCGGCCTCTCCACGGCTCAAGCCAAAGCCATCGGCTCCCGCCTGGTCGACGCCGCGACCGAGATCGAGACTCAGTTCGCAATCGACCCGGATCGGCCGGCCGCCGCCTAGGTAGGGCCCATGCAGCGCCAGGTCCGAACCGAACTTCGGGGACTGGCGCCAGAGCTCGCGGCCGAGGTCGACGAACTCGCGGCCGCTTGGCTAAAGAGCCTGCTCGAACGGCTCAGCGGCGCCAATCACTGGGAATTCCGACCTAAACAAATCAACGATCCCATCTGGGGCACGATCGAACTCGCTCCATGGGAAGTGGCGCTGCTCGACACGGCGCTGCTCCAGCGCATGCGGGGCGTGCGGCAACTCGGTCTAGCGCAACTTGTGTTTCCGGGGGCCGGTCACGATCGACTGGAGCATATCCTCGGAGTCGTCGGCGCGGTCGAGCAGTGCGTTCAGTCGCTCTCGCGTCAGATCGACCGGTGGAATCGAGATCACGCGACGACTCCCCTACCTGCGATCGAAGAAGCCGATCGCTATGCCCTGCGTCTCGCCGCTCTTCTGCACGATACGGGTCACGGTCCGTTCAGCCACGCCATAGAGCCGGTGATGGAAATGACGACTCTTCTCGGGCGCGACTCGGTCGAGGCGGGCTGGCGGATCGAGATAGGCAAGCTGCAGAAAGCGTTGAAGGGAATCTATACGCTCAACGCGCCGCCGTCCGCATCCGAGGTCGTCGCGGTGATGATCGTCCTTTCCGAGGCGATGACACGGGTGTTGGCCCACGACAAGCTGATGATGTCCAAGGGGCGTTCGGGCGACGAGCTTCAGGAATTCATCGTGTCGGCGATCATCGGAGCGGTCGAAGGGCCGGGAGCCACGTATCTGTCGAGTCTCATCAGCAGCCAGATCGATGCGGACAAGCTAGACTACCTTCCGCGTGACGCCCATCACGCGGGTCTCGATATCGGATTCGATACCGACCGTCTTCTCTCGCGTCTGGAAGTGCTTCGGGTCACGCCGGCCAACGTCGATCGATCGTCTCTGAAGGAGCTGCACGAACGCGCGAGCGCGTCGAAAGATCAGATGTTCCTTCAGCTTGGCATCGCCGCTTCGGGTTTCGGATCGTTCGAGCAGATGCTCATCGGCCGAACGTTCCTGTACGATCGTCTGTACCACCATCACAAGGTCAGGTCGGCCGAAGCCATGGCGCAGCGGCTGCTCCTGGTCGCCGAACGCGACCGCGGGCGACGCTTCGCCCTGAAGGAGATATTTCTCGGCGTCGGCGACGATACGATGCTGCGCATATTGGCCGGAGAGATTACGCACAGCGGCTTCGCGATCGCCCCTGGAAAGGCGACCGAGTTGGCCAAGGGCGTGCTCGAGCGCAGTCTCTTCCACCGCGCATTCGCCTTCAGGGCCAGGTTCATCGCGGATACGCCGGGCCTTTCGAAGGACACGCTCGAGCAAAACAGGCGCACGCTCTGGCGGAAGATCGAGAGCGAACTGGAAACGCTCCCTCAGCGCTACGATCTCGGTCGACTGATCTTCGACGTCGCCACGGAATGCGCGAAGACAATCCTCGGGCAGAACGTCGAAGCCGACAGGATGCGCTGGGTGATCGACGAACTCGCACGCATGGGGCCGGAGCAGATCATCGTCGACCTGCCGAAGAACAACACGCAGCGAATCAGCACGTTGGCGCGCTACCCTAACGGCGCCATCAAGATCCCCGAGTTCTCGTTCAATCCGCAGAAATGGTCCGATGCGTACGAACTGCAGAAGCGCACCGGCTACGTGTTTTGTCCGCGCAGCGTCGTCGAGATCGCCGGTCTCGCCTCGAAGATCGTCTTCCTAAAGCGCTTCGGGGTGATCATGGGCAACGACGCCGACGGCTATATCAAGGCCCCGTCTGAGATCCCGCCGGGTTGGATCGAGGCGCTGCGCAAGGGCGGCCTTCTCGACGAGGCCGCCGCCGAGCGCCTCGTGACGCGACGTCAAAGCCTGCTCGCCGTCGCGGCGGAAGACCTCGCGGTCCCCGAAGACTGGATCAAGGAGGACGCCGACATCCCATACAGTCTGGCGGCGGGCATCGGCAAGCATCTGCGCGGCGGTCTGACCGCGGAAGACAAGGCGAAGCTCACGAAAGTCCTGCAGGCGATGTACGCGTTCGTGGACGTTTGGTTCGCCGGCCACGTTACGACAGAGCTCGAAGACGAGGCCGCGTTGCAGATATTGTTGCGAGACAGTCTGCGCGCTCGAGGACTAGAGGTGGACGAGGGCTCCAGAGTGGGCGGCGGCAACCTCGATCTGTGGGCCGAAGATGCCGTCCTGATCGAGAACAAATTCCACGGACCGACAAAGGATCCCACACGCGTCGCGGCGCCCGCCGGCATGCAGGGCCGGCGCTACGCGATTTCGCTCGGGTCTCAGGTCGTCATCGTGGTCGTGGGTCACAAGCTTTCGGGCGGCGACCTTCCCAACAAATCGGCGACGCTCAGCATCCACGGCATCAGCTCGATCGACCCCAACAGGGTCGAATTCCGCTTCAGCCTGCCCTACGGCGCACCGTTGCCGTCCCGGGAGAGCGAAGATCCGAAGGCGCGGCGGTTGGAAAAACCAAGCCGGCGATCCAAGAAGGGCTAGGCTGTAGTGACAATTTAACTTATCCAAATAGCGATAGCTGCGAGCTTGACGAAGCCCATGAAGTTGGCAAGCAGCTTGCGTATCGTGTGGCGACGCGCCTGAACTGCTTTAGTCTGTTGAAGAAGCGCTCGATGCGGTTTCGTTCTTTATAGAGATCGATGTCGTAGAGCCGCGGATGCTTCCGGTTTCGCTTTGGCGGAATGACGACTTCGGAACCGCCATCGACGATCCTGCTGGCGAGATGGTCGGCGTCGTATCCCTTGTCGGCGATTGTCGCTTCGGCTTCGATGCCGTCAATCAGGTCGTGGGCAAAGGCGATGTCTTTGCGCTGTCCGGGCGAAGCGATCAGGCGGATCGGAAGGCCGAGCGCCTCGGTGGCGGCGTGGATTTTGGTGCTCAAGCCCCCGCGAGAGCGGCCCAGGCCTTGGGCATCCGCCCCCCTTTGACCCTGCGCGCACCGGCAGCATGCTGATGCGCCCGCACAATCGTGCTGTCGATCATCAGCCATTCCAGATCGGCCTCGCGGGCGAGCGTTTCCAACATGTCGTCCAGCACGCCCATCTCGATCCAGCGATAATAGCGTCGCTTCACCGAGCGGTAGTCGCCAAGCCGTTCCGGTAGATCGCGCCAGCGGCCGCCGGATCGCGCCATCCACAGCAACGCGTCGAGGAACTTCCGGTTATCCGTGCGCGGGCCGCGCTTGCCTTTCCGGCCGCCCGGCACGAAGCTCTTGATCCGTTCCCACTGGTCGTCACGAAGCGCATCGCAGTCCATCGCCGATCTCCAAAATCAGCGTTGAATCTGATTTGCTCTCCGAGGGGAATCCCAAATCCTTAAATCGTCACCACGGCCTAGCCATCGACGACCGGCGGGTTGAGTTTCAGCGCGCGCGCCGCGGGGTCGTCGCTGAAGTGCAAGACAAGATGATCGTCATCCTCGTCGACGTTGCGTGGCGCCATTTCAATCCTAGACAGTGTAAAGCCTTGGTTCAGCCAGTTCTCAAACAAGTTCGGATCGCCCTTTCGTTGGCCCATGAAATGGCGAAATTGGTCAACAGAGATGCGGCCCGCCAGGAAATCGAGAAAGGCGCGGGCTGGTACTTTTGCCTCAAAATCCTTCATCGTCCCCTCAATCGACATGCCTAAATACCAACCGCTGCGTTTTGGTGAGAAAGCGCCCTGTCGAAACAGGGACCGTGCCTGATAACCTTCGAACCGTGGACGCGGAAGTGCTCCAACGATCCGATCGAGGCCCTCCGGCGGGCTGTCGAATCCGGCCCGCCCGAAAAATGTTGCAGACCACTTTATTTCTCGATTGAGTGTCCAAGACTGCTGCGGGCGCTGCGGTGCGAACACCACAATCGCGTCGACCCGATCCTTGTGCGCCTGCATAAACTGGGAAAGAATCTCACTTCCCGAAACACGTCGACGGGTGTGATCGATCTCGCCGAAGCGGCCCAGGCGGTTCAATAGCGCGGAGCCAACGTCGGTCAGAAAGATAAATCTGAGCGTATCGCGATGGCCCCCCTTCAATTGCGCAGCCTTTCGCTTCAGCAGCTTGTAGAGAGGGTTATCGTCTATCGAGTGCGTTTCCGGAGGCATGCTCGACCAAACGTTATGATAGCGAATCTGCTTATGCGCAGAGCGTTCGATCTCAACGGCGAGCCCGGGTTCGACAATATGCAGCTTGGTACCACTGGCGGCGCCGCTTAAGATCCAATCCTCGATCAATTTCGCTGCATTCTCAGAAAGCTCATAATCGAGAGGCGCCAGCCGCCGACGAAAGTACCGCCCATTTTCGTAGCCGTGTTCCTCTCTGAACCGATAATAGAGAAATGTGCTGATGCCCTTGCAAAAGCGATCCGCAAACTGACCGATGGCAATCGCAACATTGTCCATCGCCTCTTCGCCTGAAATGGCGTTATCGCTCGTCGCGGCAATTTCGATGGCGCAGGGTTTTCCGGGCACGAGTTGTTCAGTGTAGGCGTCGGGACGGTTGCCACCTCCCCACCATTCGGGCTCGATTTCGAGTTCTCCAATTTGGCCGATTGCCCAAAGAAGACCCAACTCCATTTCTGCGGGCAGTGCCTGTTCGACGCGCTTGTCTTCGAGACGATTGAGCAAGTCGCGGGCCTTAGCGTCACCCAGTACGGGGTATAGCTCATCCAACATCAATTGGAGGCGTCGTCGGGTAAATAGCGGCATCGCAATAGACTAACTACTTTCATCTTACCGAATATTACTGCTTCCTTGCCGGACCTCCGTCACCCGTTCCTCCAACGCGGCAGAAGATCAGTCGTTGCTCGAGGGGAGAGTTCAAACGGCTGGCCGGTCGTGCAGCTCGGCGATGTCGTGCAAGGGACCAAGCTCCAGGTCGATGTGTCCTGCCGCGCTCCGGCCAAAGCCCGCAAAGAGAAACCGGTACTCCCTCTGATAGGCAAAACGAAACTCCTTCGACATGGCGTTGTCGATGCGCTCACGTGGTCGGCGCTCATGCGTGTCAAAATAGTCGATAGGACAGTGATGGAAGTACCAACCGGGGAGCTGACTGGCAGCGGCTTGCTCCATGCGGCGGGCGAATTCGTCCGGATCTTTGATAACGACGCAGCAATCGGTACCGGAGAACTCATCGAAGAGATACGGATCCCAATCCATCGCGACGCAATAAAGGAAATAGTCGGTCCCCGATGTGCTGTATTTGAGGTCGCTGACTGGACGCACCACCTGCCCATCGGGCATCGTCAGGGTTACGTACTGCCCAGGCGAATAGGAATGCTTGACGCGTTCGTCATCGTGCCGCGCGGGATCTTTCTCCATCAGGGCATATTGCTCCGCAGACCTCATGCGCAGGCGCCCGAAATCCATAAGACCCTGTAGCCATTTCCGCTCACCGTAGCGAAACAAGACATCCCCGGCGTTTGGGCTCCGTGGCCGGGCCGGCGCCGCGGTCAAGTCGCGCTTCGCGATCAGGGGGAGCGGCCGGTGGAGCTGCAGCTTGCGAAGCGCAAACTCATACCGTGTTTGATGTTCTTTACGGTACCAGTACCACGAACTCAAAAAGCTATGGATTGGAATGACGTTCCTGTCCTCGCTGATGATCGCATGCATGTTGCGGACGATATTGTCGTATCGCGCGCGAAGGGCCTCATCATCGACCCGCCCCAGGTAGCGATGAATTTCGTACTGGAATTCCCAGCAGTCGGATTCATAGTCAGTCGCCGTTTGCTTCCATGATCTGATCGCGTCAGGATGGGGTAGGATGGATGGAAGCGGCAACGTCGGAATATCGGGCATGTGCTGCACAACCGGTCGATGAGGTGGTCCCCTGCCACCGAGACGATATCATGAGTCGGTGCTATTCTTGGCGAGCATCTCCAATATTTGCTTTCGGCGTCTCCGGCAGAGAATCGTCGCGATCGTCTGCAAGCTCGTCCGAGTAGGAGAGTTTGGACAACTTGTATTCCGTTTGAATGAAGTGTCGGGCGAGGGCGAAGGTTACCTCGGCGGCCGAATAGAGACGCCGCAGTTCGGGCGACGCGTCGGCATCGGACGGAAAGGACTCCGAGGCGTGTGCCGCCGCCACCCGGCAATTGTCGAAGACATATTTCTCAACGTCCTTACCATTGCGGTCGGCATCAAAGCGCGAAAGTATCTCCGGCCGGAGTGACGCAGAAACCTCCGCGAAGACGTTCTTGATCCAGAGCTTGGTCGCATTCTGCTCTCCTGGCTTTGTCCTTGATCGTCTTTCGAAAACCTTGAAGAAGCTC
Organism: Bradyrhizobium diversitatis; assembly: GCF_016031635.1. Taxonomy (GTDB): domain Bacteria; phylum Pseudomonadota; class Alphaproteobacteria; order Rhizobiales; family Xanthobacteraceae; genus Bradyrhizobium; species Bradyrhizobium diversitatis. The sequence continues at coordinate 114,329 of NZ_JACEGD010000002.1, read as the reverse complement.
AACACCTCGAAGGTGACCAAGCCCGCCTGACGGGCATTTAGTCCCTCTCTGTAGTACGCCAGCCGCTGAAGCAATTCCGGATCGTCGGGGATGGATCGGGAGAACACCCAATGTGGCGTGGTGGAGAACGCACCGTGAGATCGCTGCACGGGAACCGGTATCGGATTGCCGGACCAGCCGTCGTCCAGCACCGCGTAGCTATCGTCGCACCAACTTAGCAAGCTCAGGAAACGATTGAGAAGTGTTCGGGCGTCCTCGGCGGAAATACGCTCGTTGACTAGGTCGATGCTGATCGAATGCGAAAACTCCTTCGTTTTCGGGAAAAGTACGAAATGACGGCCGGCAAATTTCACACGGGTCGGCTCCTTCGGCCAAACCGCCTGCGTATCGACACCCAGATTCAGAAAACGCGAATTTCGGCGTGCGCCGAGGCTCCTGTGGAAGGCGTCTCGCTCCTCTTCCGTCTGATATTCTCGCCAGTCCGCTTTTAGCGGCAGATCGAGTTGCCGCGAAAGTGAGACGGCCCGGCGAAGTTGGGTGAAGAAGTCGCGCCCCAGAACGAGTTGCCGAGCGGACGGAGCATCCATCCGATCGTGATCATAGATGGCTTCCGCGCCTTTGCTGAGCAGAGAGGTCGCCATCTTGGAGACGTATGAGACCGTCCTTCGCTGCTCACCCTTTTGGAAGAGCGCTCTCGCATGATAGTCATCATCGTTCCGGGTCCGAGCAATCGAGAACGAAAAGCTGAGGATCGACCTGCACGCCTCATCTTCTGCGATCACGGACGCTATGGAGTCCAACAAGGTCGCGGTGCCTCTGAACGAGGCGGCCGGTCCGCCGACCGCGCACAGGCTTCCAAGGACAAGCGATACGTGCCCAGCCCATCCGGGCAATATTGGTACGAAGCCCAGCACCGCGCTGGCGATCTGTTCGTCCGAAAGGCGAACACCTGCAGATTCTCGTCCGCGTGGCAGCAGACCATAGCCCCGCAATGACTCGAACCGCTTGAGGGTGTCGTCGAATACTCCCGGCTCCGTCAGCGCGCGGTGCAAAATCTCGGACAGAGGACGCGCATACATCGGGGGTCAGCCTTGCGTGTTCAACGGCTCGGGATCTTCAAATTCCACGAGTCCCTCCGCAATCATGAGCTTCACAGCATGATTGAGGACCGCCCGCTCGCTGTCGGTGAAGGCATGTTCGGGGTGCCGCTCGTCGAGATCGAGGCTCAATTCCTCGATCAAGCGGATGGTCATGTAGATATGGAGCGCAAAGGATCGGCAGTACGTAATCGCGAAATCGTTCCAGCAGATCATATCGAGCGTTGTTGTCGCTGCATTCTGGGAGTGCCTTGAGAGCGCCGCGATCAAGTAGTTCCTTGCCGTTCCGAAGGAGGTCGTAATCGTCGAGAACCATTTGGAATTCGTAACCAGCCGGCAACAAGTGAGTCTTCATTATCTTTTGAAGCCGTTGATCGATGGCGCCAAAGAGCTTCGCGCCGAACCCTGCTAGAGCAGGCTTCTTGTAAATGATGTCGTGCGCCATTTCAGACCAGGCGTGATTCAGGGTTGTTTGCACCTGAACCTCGCACCAGAGCCCCTCAAAACGCGCATACTCCGGCAGAGCTGCGCGAACAGCCTTAAGCTTTAGGACGTAGTTGTTCGAAACGAACAGATTGTCGCGTTCGGTTTGTCCCGGAACCGGATGATGAATCTTCGTTCGATCCCAGTCGACGTCGAAATTGTCCTGAATGATGCTGCTCTGCTGGAAGCGCGATACATCGGAGTTCGTGTAGAAGATGAGGCGGCAGCCAGCCAAGTCCTTAATGTCGGTTTCGAGACTCGTGGTGGTGAGGAGGCCTCGGTCTTCCAGTTTCCGCTTGAGCGAAGCCGGATCTTTCGACCGATGCTGGACTTGCTGGAATCGAAGCGATGTGGGGTAGGCTGAAATCGCTGCTCTTAGAATGACCGAGACGATCTCCGCGAGGGCCGCGTAGTCGGTGAACTTCGATCGTGAGTAGGTCTCAAGGTCCATATTGCGATGCCCATGTGCAAACCCCGTCTATGCGCCGGTTCGCGCCTTACGATCGTCTTACTCTTGCGCGCCGGTCGGCAAGAGCAGCAAAAGCTCACACCGTTTCCGAATCGTCCTGCAGAGGCTCCGTCAGGCTAAAACGGACTTCAGGCAATGCATCGCTCTTCGCCTCATCTACCCACGCCTGGAGCGAGCCATCGTCCGCGGTATGCCCTTTTAGCGCGACGGCTAGCTTGACACACTCTGCGCGCACGAGTGATCCGGAGACAGCTTCCATAGTATTTGGTTTGATATCCTCGTAGCGCACTCCGCGAATCTCGGAGACAACCACTGCCAGGCGCTTGATCTCCTCTTCTCCAAAGAAATCGAGCTGCAACAGCTTCACTGCAGCCTCAATCATACTTGCAAGGCCCATCGTATGACGTATTTCGATTGTGGTTATGAGACGCTCGATGAGAGCATGCGGTAGCTCCGAGAGCGTTCCACTACGAACCAGTCGAGCCCAGCCGACGATGGCATGTGCGGCACTACCAACCTGGTGGAAATCGGAACCCAGCAATCCCGCGCGGACGATCGAAATGATATCTGCTGTCACTTCTGGCGCGGACGCAAGAAAGCTCGGCAAAGCTTGCATGCTACTCCAAGAGCGCGCACGCGTAATGAACGCAATAAGGGCTCGTGCCCGTTCGACCGTGCGTTGGTCGGTGTGCATGGCAGGTACGACAGCGACCGCCAGCACATAGCCAGCAGCGAGTCGAATAGAATCGTTGAAGCCCTTGGTGAATGAGAGGGAGAAAGGGTCCTGGCGGTCCTTTCTCTCTTGGAGCTCCCAAGCGGTGATCTCGTCAAACATCTCCGCCGCTCGGTCGGCTGGCACGATCAGTCCGAACCGCGCCGCGCTAGTAATTGAGACCAGATGGTTGTTTTTCTGGCTTATTTCTATCGAGCCTGTTGGCGTCGATAACCCCATAACCTCGCGCAAATCTGCGCCCAGCAGCCGCGCTGACAGCCTCGCCTGCTTATCAATGCCCTCCATCGCTGGTAGTCGCATAAGAACGCCAGCGTTGAGGCCCGTATTTGTCGGAAGCCCGCCGTCTTCTGCATCAAGGTCCGACCAGAGTACCTTTCCGAGCGCTTCTGTCTCATTAGGCTTGAGTGCGCCATTGATAGCGAGATAGGCGAGTTGCGGTATAGCAAGCTGCCTATCAGGGCTGCCCTTTTGCGCAGCAGCCATCAATTGGCTCACGCGATGGTCCCAGCCGGTGTCGGTGGAGTTGCGTGTTGGCGACACATTCCAAATCTCGAAGACAATCTGCGGCCAACGAGGGTGGGGGCCGCTCACTCCTTTCTCCGAAGGCAGCGGAAATTCAAGGACCGTCAGTCCGAGCGAGCCCCGCTGCGCGATCGGGACGGCTTTTACCGCATATTTTGCCAGTTCCCCGATCGCCTCAATCAACCAATGGTGTTTGATAAGGGGATCTTTCCCGAGCTCGATTGTTTTGCTCAATGTTTGAGCCGCCCGCTCGGGGCTCATTCGGACCGTCAAACGCGATAGGGCCATCAGCGTCAAACGCAAGGCATCGTGAGCACAGCTCCAATCACTCCGTAGTTCGGGGCCACGCGCGTCGGTAAATCGCTGAGTCCAGAAGGTGATGGCAGCTTCGACTGTCGCGATAAGCGCTAAGGCGGTGGTGGCAGGTATTTGTGCTATGGCAACTCGACCGAAGCGCCGCTCAAACTGTTTGTCGGAGTGAGAATGTAAAGCTCGGAGGAGCCAAACGTACCACTCCACGGTCGGCTGATAGGCTACCTCGGCGGCGGCGACTGAGGCATCCGCGCAAACGTTGACATGATTGATACGGATAGGAATGCCGACAGTTTCGATGAGCTGATCAAACTCGTAAGCCAAGATAAGACCGGGGTCACCAGAGCCAAGGTGAGTTATGCTGTTGCCCTCCCGATAATGCCCCTCGTCGAACGAGGGGCGGACGGCTACCGCTTCCTCGTTGCGTTCCTTTTCGATCCTGCTGCCACTGTTTTCGATATATTCGATCTCTCCTGGAGGGTCGATATCGAATGCTTTGAAGTCACGGGCAGGTGGCGGGGCGGCCCGACCTATGGAGTTTCCTATGTCGCACGCCCGGCTGATCCAGCTAGCCCAAGCCAATTGCGATTTGACTGATAACGAATTGCGATCGAGACGATGGCGCTGTTCGAGGTCGGCAGCAGCCTCTTTGATCAAGCGCGTCGCTTTCGTATATTCTCCGATCTCGCTATGCAAAGCGGCGCGGCGCAATTTCCATATTGCTTCTTCCGAGTTGATCTTAGCCAACTCCGCCTCAACCGACACCAGATCCATCTTGTCCCGGGCGTGAAGGCAGCGCTGGTAATCAGCTGCAAGACGAATGGCGGAGTCCGGCGCAGCTCCAGTTTCGATGACGGCTGCCCATCGCGTCACGCCATCATCGTCATGCGAAACACGCGCATCCCGCATAAGCGCCAATGCAAATTCCAAGCGCAGATCGGGGTCAATCTCGGCTGGGGCGCTGTCGACAAGTTCGGTCAGTGCATCAGCGAGCTTCATATCCAAGGGAACAAACGCAACGGTCCGTCGCCATAGAATCTCGAATAAGGCCTCGGCGCGAAACTTAGGTTCCAACAGATCGAGTACGGACTTTCGCACCAACCAGTGTGCATCACCGGTGTAAGCTATCGATTGCCGAATGCGGGCGGGGCAGACCAGCCATCCCGGATAATTTTCGCGATCCGCCTTAAAGAGCGGGATCGTTTTCTTCAACAGGTCTGCCGCAAACCCGCTATCTTTGTGAACCCGTTGGTGCGCGTCGATGCCTGCTTTAGGCAGAGGAAACTGATCGTAGGAGGTTAGCTTCCATTCATGCCGCGAGGACGGTTTCGCCTTGCGAAGTTCATCGATGAAAATCCGGGTTGCTGCGGCATGTTTAAGGCTCGGCGTTAAATTCTCAACGAGCGGGGCAAAATCAATCGGCGCAATGTTATGAGCTTCCAAATACGTCCTCGTCGCTCGTTCCAAGCGCAGATTGCCGACGAGATAAATTCGACGCGCACTGCCGCCGAGATGATCGCGAACCCACCCGGCCCATTGGAGGAAGTTAGGATCGTCGCCGGAGAAGCCGACCATGCATAGTTCGTTCTCGATAAAGACCTGACGAGCGAGATTAACAAAGGCCGCATGCTTCACAGGATACATCCGATAATCCTCTTGCGCGAAGATTAGCGGACCGGGATCACCGATCGTTCCATGCAATTTCACGATGCGCGGCGATCGGGCATGCGTCAGATCGGCTTCCGTTCGTACGACTTCGTACGAATGATCGCCCGTGTTTTCGGTGCGTTCGAGCAGCGTATCCCAATTGGTCGTAAGTACGTCGCTCCAGGGCAATCCCAATAGAGCTGAGTGCAACGGCCCGGGAGACCAGGACTTGTCCGGAAAGCGCGTGCGCAGAAAGTCGTCGAGACCGGCCTGACCAAAATAAGTTCTAAATTCTTGGGCAATGCGTAGAGGGTCTTTTGGTGCCCTCTGCTTGTCGTGCGGATAGAGCCGTTCGACCATCTCCTCCATCAACTCCCACCAGAGGGGAGGTTCTAACGTATCGTTTCCGGGTCGCTCAGCGTTCTTGCTGAGCCCCGCGCCGATTAGAATCGACGCGCCCCGAACCGAGCCGTTACGCCATAGCGCGCGTCCCAATTGCTGCAATGCGGGATAATCAGGAAGCTCGATAATGTTATAATTCAACTCAACCATGACGACCGAAAATGTAAATATGAACGCTTAGCTTTCATCCTCCGCTCACAGGGTGTTTGCAAGCATTTCTCCCGTGCGAAATGGTCAGCCTGATCGGGTCCTAGAGTGCCTTCGCACGTTCGTAGCTCGCCGAATTTTCGGGAGGGTATTCTCGTTGTCTGGTATGCCGCGCGATTTCGGCGGACATTGTGGCGCTTGCCCTCCCACATGCATGAGTCGCTATTCCACCCAGGACCTGAAGACGCGGCTATGGATGGATTGCGGAAAGCTTAATTGAATCAAGGCTGTGGTCAATATAGTGCATACGTTAAAATTCGCAGTTTTAGAGAATTGCAGCATATGACATGTTGAATTGCGGCCTCTGAGAGTATAGTATACGTGCTGTAATTCGCGTTTTCAGTGAAAATAGACGTATGAAAAGATCTTCCCTCCCTCCAGGTCGCGCGCAGCTCCAGCGTGTGCTCGCGGCTTCAGGCGACGTTATCCAAGTCTCCGATGTGGCAGACGTACTTGGCGCCTCGCGAGTAGAAGCAGCCAAGCGACTTGCGCGCTGGCGGGAGCAAGGTTGGCTGAGCCGGGTCGGGAGGGGCGCTTATGTACCTGCTTCGCTCGTTACGCTCGGCGCGGAACGTGTACTCGATGATGCGTGGGTCCTTGTGCCGGCGCTGTTCTCGCCTGCCTATATCGGCGGCCGCACGGCCGCCGAGCATTGGGATCTCACGGAACAGATTTTCAAGGATATTGTCGTGATCACCGGCCAGGCCATCCGCGTCAGACAGCAACAGCGGCACGGCTTTGATTTTACGCTCAAGCACCTGAAATCCGAGAAAATCTTCGGTACCAAGCCAGTCTGGCGCCATCAGAGCAAAGTGCTGGTCTCCGATGTCCACCGGACCATTATCGACATGCTCGATGACCCAGCCATTGGCGGCGGCATCCAACAGGTTGCGGATTGCTTGAATGCCTATTTCCGGCGGCCCGATCGCGGCGATGCAAAGCTGATCGAGTACGCCGATCGGCTTGGAAATGGTGCTGTCTTCAAGCGCCTCGGCTTTCTGGCCGAACGGCAGGATGGGGGGGCGGCGCTCGTCGAGCAATGCCATGCAAGGCTCACGGCCGGCAATGCCAAGCTTGATCCCGCTTTGGAATGTACGCGACTCATCTCAAGATGGCGGCTGCTTGTTCCCTCGTCCTGGATCACCGGAGGCCTAAACGTTGATCGACAAGCGCGAACTCCTTGATCTCGCCGCACAGGCGTCGCTCACACCGCACGTCATCGAAAAGGACTACGTCCTGGGCTGGATGCTGGCCGGCATCTACGCGCACGAGGAGCTTGCCGAGAAATGGATATTCAAGGGCGGCACCTGCCTCAAGAAATGTTTTTTCGAGACCTATCGCTTCTCCGAAGACCTTGATTTCACGCTTCGCGACGAAGCCCATCTTGACGAAGCGTTTCTCAAGCGCGTTTTCGCCGAGGTCGCAACCTGGGTCTATGAAGAGACCGGCATAGAAATTCCGGCCAATCAGATCGAGTTTGATATCTACCGCAATCCGCGCGGAAATCTCTCCTGCCAGGGCAAGATCAGCTACAAGGGGCCGGTTTCGCCAACTCGGCCCTTGCCGCGCATCAAGCTCGATCTGACCGCAGACGAGCAGGTCGTCCTGCCCCCCGAGACCGTCGAGATATTTCACCCGTATTCCGATGCACCTGACGAGGGCATCGAGGTACTTGCCTACGACTACGTGGAAGCCTTCGCCGAAAAATTCAGGGCTCTGGCCGAACGAACCCGGCCGCGCGATCTCTATGACGTGGTCAATCTTTATCGCAATGCCGACGCGAGGCCCGAGCGCGTGCAGTTCGTCGAGGTGCTGCGCCAGAAATGCACGTTCAAGGGCATCCAACTGCCGCAGCTTGCCGACATCGAGGGGCACCGGCAAGATGTTGAAGCTGGCTGGATAGGCATGCTGAACCATCAGCTTCCGGCGCTGCTTCCCATCACGTCATTCTGGGATGCCTTGCCCGAAATATTTCAGTGGCTGCATGACCAGGTCGCGGTTCCGGTTCTTCCGGCGATGGCCATGGCCGCCAACGCACCACTTATCCAGGAACGCATTATCAGCTTCCCGGCCGGCTCCCACGCCCAGTCCTTTATCGAGACCATTCGTTTCGCGGGTGCAAATCGGTTGGTGGTCGAGATCGACTACCGTGATCAAAAAGGCAACCGGTCGACACGTCCGATCGAGGCTTATTCCCTGCGCCGTTCTAAGGCTGGCGACGTCCTTCTCATGGCCGTTCGTGCCGATGACGGTCAACCGCGCAGCTATCTGATGGACAGCATTCTCGGCGTAACGCCGACGCAACGAACGTTTGCGCCGCGCTATCCGATTGAGCTGACGCCGACCGGATTTCAATCCATTCCACAGACATCTCGATCGACGGGGATACAGACCACCCGGACTTCGCGGCGTCGCCGCACCTCAAGCTCAGGGCCGACTTATGTCTTCCGTTGCACGGTGTGTGGTAAGCTGTTCGAACGCAAGACTCATGACAGTACGCTACGACCGCATAAGAACCGGGCGGGCTACCAATGCTATGGCACTTACGGAACGTATGTCCGCACTAAGTACTGATTTGAGCTACCTAGTTTTGGGCTCGCCTTCGCCCGATTCGTCAAGCAAAGTAGCATCATATTGGATGCATCCAACTTGTTCGAAATGCAATGTTGTTGGCAGTGAGCAAGCCTTACAAGTAACATCGATACCTTCTTTCGCCCGGCTCTGGACGATGTCCTGAAATGCCCCGCAGCGCGGACAATCCCAAGAGAAGCTTCGGGGAATGAAACGAATTTGGCCGCTTTCTTCGCTCTCAACATCATAGGTTTGTCCGCAGTTGCCACACTCCACGGTCCCGCCGGATAGAATGAACTCTCGACGTCGAGCAACGGGGGTTTCACACTCGCAGCAATTGAAATGATAGAAATTTCCAAGATTTCCAATGATCCGGCCGGGAGCCAATATCGCTGAAATTCGATTGTGAATTTCGAGAGCTCTTGCGCGCGCAGGCGCGAAATCAGCTGAGCGAGTGGACTGACGAATTGTAGGAACATGCAGGAAGCTGCCCAGAGCATGGTAGCTGTTGCGCAAGTAGCCGATCGGCAACCTTCGGTCCTCTCCGAGCACCTTCCAGGCGCCCTCCTCCTCAGTTTCGGTGGCGTTCCGTTTCACGCGAAGCTTGTAGCTCGCTTCAGAATTGGGATCGATTGCAAGCAATTCCTTCAGCACCTTGTCGGGTTGCCAGGTCTCTACCGCTCGCAGCGGTACTTCGCTAAGATATTTCTGAAGTAAGCTGTAAGCGTATGCCTCGAGCGATTTGCGCAGTTCCAGGCAAGCATAGACGAGATCATCGTCGTCGCCAGATGCCAAAAGAGCGGCCGATTTTTCGAGATGTTTACGGGTCAGATGCCAGTAGTCGGACATGTGCCAAAACCTGAAGGTGCGCAGCCGATCGAGCGATTCGGTATCCAGCAGTATATCAGCCGTTGTGGAACCGCCGCGCAAAGCCGGCTAGTAGTGATCAACTGTTCAAACTCGTAGGCCACTAGCCGAGCGAATATCCGCTGCAGCATGCCGCGCGCAGAAAGGAAATTGCGGAAGAGTTGGCGTCCAAGGCATTGGAGGTGAGCGGTCGGCAAAGATGCATGATGATCTGTCGTAGCACCGCACGATGGGATGAGCCCTATACATCGATCGTGATTGTGCACGCAGCCGCGGAAAAAGCCGACTAAGCGTTTGGTAGTTCTCGATAAGTCGAAGCTGCTATCTCTGCTAAGGGTTGGCGCTGAAACGCGACTAATTTTGAAGCTCGCCGATGAGTCTAAGCATCTTCAACAAAGTCTTTTTGGAATCCTCAAGCTTCTTCGCAACGATCAAATCGCTGCGTCCCGACATTCGCAAGACGGCCTCAAGAACCTCATCCGATGTTCGAACGAGATCTACGAGATGACGGCCCGTTGGGCCATTCTTGGCTGAAAACCAATTCTTGACGGCGCGCTCATTGGCTTTCGTGAGTGCCACGACAGTCTTAACGGCGGCGTGCGTGCCGCCAAATTCCTTATGAAGAGCCTCTGCGATCGTCTGCGCAAATGCGGCGCTTCCAATGTCGTTCACTTGAATTGGATAAGAGTTTACGGGAATTGCCTGAATCTTTCGGTCCTTTTTTGGAGGCGACATTCCTGCTCTCCCTTGGGTACGCTTGACTATCCCCGAGGCTCAACCCGAATTTAGGTTGATCAATGACCGAGTAGTTCTTCCGTGCGACGTGCGAGACAAGCAAACGCCGAAGAGCCAACCAAAGGCCCGGCACGGGCCGCGCAATACGTGCGCATGTCCACGGACCATCAGAAATATTCGACCGAGAACCAGAAGGACGCAATCGCGGCCTATGCGGCGCGCCACAATCTCACGATTGTTCGAACCTACGAGGACGCGGGACGCAGCGGGTTGCGTATCGAAGGGCGCGATGCCCTTAAGCAACTCCTTGAAGATGTTCGGAATCGTCACGCGGACTACACCGTTATCCTGGTCTACGATGTGAGCCGCTGGGGACGATTTCCGGACGCCGACGAAAGCGCATACTACGAATATTCCTGCAAGGAGGCAGGCATCCAGGTTCGATATTGCGTTGAGCAGTTTGAAAATGACGGGAGCCTGTCGTCCACCATCATCAAGAGCATGAAGCGGGCGATGGCAGGGGAGTATAGCCGGGAGCTCTCGGCCAAGGTTTTCGCCGGCCAGTGCCGCCTCATTGGGCTCGGCTTCAGGCAAGGTGGTTCCCCGGGGTACGGGTTGCGCCGCCAACTGATCGACGAACACCGCGTTCCCAAGGCCGATCTTTCGCGCGGCGAATACAAGAGCTTGCAGACTGACCGGGTCATCCTGAAGCCCGGGCCGCTGCACGAAGTTGGTGTCGTGCAACGAATCTATCGGTGCTTCGTTCTGCAGCTCAAAACAGAAGTCGAGATTGCCGCGATGCTCAATGTGGAGGGCATCCCAAATGAGTTTGGTCGCCCCTGGACTCGAGGGACGATCCACCAGATCCTCACGAACGAGAAGTACGTCGGGAACAACATCTACAATCGGGTCTCGTTCAAGCTGAAGCAGAAGCGGGTCATAAACCCGCCGGAGATGTGGGTTCGGGCGGATCACGTGTTCGATGCGGTGATCGACAGCGACTTCTTTCTGGCCGCCAAACGGATCATCGACGAGCGAAGCAAGCGGCTGACCGATGAAGAAATGCTGGAGCGGTTGACGAGCCTTTTGAAGCAGAAAGGACATCTCTCGGGCCTTGTGATCGACGAAGGCGATGAGATGCCATCGAGTTCCGTCTATCGAACGCGGTTTGGAAGTCTGGTTCGGGCCTATCAACTTGTTGGCTACGATCCCGGGCGCGATTACCAGTATATCGAGACGAACCGGGCGCTTCGCACCATGTTTCCTGAAGTGCTCGAGAAGACACTGGCTGGGATACGGGAAGGCGGCGGTACAGTCGAATTCGACGAGTTGACGGACATCCTGAGGATCAACGGCGAGTTCACGGCTTCGATTGTCATCGCGCGCTGCCTGCACACGCAGGCCGGGTTTCTGCGTTGGAAGCTGAGGCTCGACACGAGTCTGCGACCCGATATTACGATCGCCATACGCATGGATGGAGAGAACAAGGATATTCTCGATTATTACCTTCTACCCAGCATTGACATGTCAACGGATCGGCTGAGGCTCGCTGAAGAAAACGGCATCTATCTGGATGCGTATCGTTTCGACGATCTCGATACGTTCTTCGGCCTCAGCGCACGTAACGAGCTAGGGGTTGCCGCATGACTGAAAATATCGCGCCCAAAATCGTCAAGGTTCCTGTTGCCGACATCAAGGTCATCAATCCTCGGTCGCGCAACAAGCGAATATTTGGTGAGCTTGTGACGAGCATTGCGCATCTTGGTCTCAAGAAGCCTATCACCGTCAGTCGCCGCAATGGCCACGGATTTGATCTCGTCTGCGGTCAGGGCCGCCTGGAGGCCTTTATCGCACTTGGACAGAAAGACATTCCGGCAATTGTTATCGAGGCCTCCGAAGAGGACTGCTTTGTCATGAGTCTGGTCGAGAACCTCGCGCGACGGCACCATTCGCCGATGGAGCTGGTCTCCGAGATCGGGAGTCTCAAGAAGCGAGGCTATTCAACGACGCAAATCGCGGCCAAGATCGATTTCTCCCCGGAGTACGTCTACGCGATTTGTACTCTGTTGGACAATGGGGAGCAGCGGCTGCTGGCCGCAGTGGACAAGGGAATCATCCCGCATACTATTGCTATGGAGATTGCGAAAGCAAAAGAGGGCGACGTTCAGAAGGCTCTTGCTGAGGCTTACGAAGCCAATGCCATCCCCGGCAATCAGGTATTGACGATTCGCAAGATTATCGAACAGCGCAATTTGCTCGGAAAAAGCAATGCTCCGAAAGGGCCGCGGCATCAGGCCAAGCGCGTAACGTCGGGGGCACTTGTGCGGGCTTACCGCAAAGAGGCAGATCGGCAAAAGCTGCTTGTCAAGAAGGCCGGCCTCGCTCAGGGACGCCTGTTGTTTGTTGTCAATGCACTGCGAATGCTGATGGGCGAGGCGATGTTTGTGAGACTGTTGCGGACGGAAGAATTGCATACGCTGCCGCGACCTATTGCGGAGCGTCTTCATGGCGCCGGAGGCTAGCGATGGACAATGTCGAGGTGAAGATTGCCTTTGAGGAGGGCATTGTCGTTGTTCCGTTTGAGGCGATTCTGCCACTCAAGCAGGTCTCTGAAGAGACAAAGAAGCTCGTCCGATACAAGCGGGTTGCCCAGTCGATTGCTGAAGTCGGTCTGATCGAGCCCCTGGTTGTCTCAAGGCAACCCGACGAGAACGGAAAGCATCTGCTGCTGGACGGCCATTGGCGCCGAGCGGCGCTACTGGATCGTGGCGAGACGAGCGCTCGCTGCATTTTGGCGCATGATGACGAAACCTTCACCTATAACAAGCGCATCAATCACCTCGCGACGATTCAGGAATATTTCATGATCGTACGTGCGCTTGCGCGCGGTGTGTCGGAAGAGAAGTTGGCCAAAGCGCTCGATGTCAACATTGGTCACATCAAGCGGCGGCGGGCGATGCTGGATGGGATCAGCCCGGAAGTAATCGAGATGCTGAAGGACAAGATGGTCAGCACTGTGACGTTTGACGCCCTCCGTCGGATGGGCTCCATGCGCCAAGTCGAGGTCGCCGAATTGATGCTGTCAGCTTCAAACTTTACGATTGGGTATGCTCGGGCTCTGCTGGCGGCAACCAAGCAGGCCGACTTAGCCAAGCCTGAACGGGTGAAAAGGATTGACGGGATGACGCCCGAGCAGATCGCGCGCATGGAGCGCGAGATGAGCGTGCTTCAGCAAGACTTCAAAGCTGTGGAAACCTCATACGGTGAGGATGTTCTGCATCTCGTGATTGCTTGCGGTTACGTCTCCAAGCTGATCGGCAACAAGAAGGTGGAGCGCTATCTCGACCAGAACCACCCGGAGATCCTTGAGGAGTTCAAGTCGATCGTGTCTGTGACTTCGCTGGACAACCCGGTGCCGGAGGCTGTGGCGCATTGAAGCGGCGACGAAACCAGCGAGCCGCTGCGCCCTTCTTCTATTCACGCCGCCGGGTTCGGTCCTGTCGTCCCATCGCGACGCTGTTATCCAGTCCAACCGTAGTCGTAATAGATATAGTCGCAACCGCGGCCATTCTGATGCATACCTCCGATGCCGAGAAAAAGATCGACGGCCCAATTGGAACATGCGCTCAACGGCATGCCAATTGTCTAGCGCGTGATCAGGAATTCCATCGAGAAAGTGACCAGACCGCGTATCGGTCATGTAGACGCTGATCATCATCTGCATGTGTCGATGATGCGTTGGGCACAACCAGACGAATTCGTGGATCGGCTTCTCGATCCCCAGTTCGAACTGGACGTTGAGAGGTATGGAATGGTGTGCGTGCACGAACTCGGCGTGCTGGTGACAAACCGCACAAGGTTGAGCTCGCAGTGGCGCAACCGATCGGAATTCGTTACGTGCAGCGCGCAGCCACTCCGACCGCTGTCTCTTGAACGCGGCGACCCAGTCTTCATCATAGGTGCGCTGGAGAATTGCCAAAGCTGCCGTCCGCTCCGGCGAGCGCGGCTCGCCATAACGGTCGTGCCGCAATAGAAGATAGGGGATCGGCTCGTCCTTCGGCTTCAGAAACCGAAACTTTGGCTGCAGGCCCAATTCGCCGCGTGCTCGAAGGCGGGCGCGGCCATCCCCACACGGCTCCTTCATATAGGGCGATCGGGCGCTGCTGACCGCTCGCGGCTATGTCCTCCTTGAGCCGATCGTAGACAGGTGTACCCATCTCCGGGAACGCCGCAGTAAGCGCGTGAATGCGATACATGGAGTAACCCTGGTTGGCTGATGGTTCGTATCTTGGGGCGATCGACGCACCTGAGTCGTGAGGTCAGATTACCATCATCTGACGATCGCTGCCCCAGCTGACTGACAGACATTTCCAACGATTCCGCCTCGATTCCCAATCCTTCCTGTGCAGCGGATCGATCGCTTTCGGTACACCTGAATCTCCTCAACTTGAACCAAGGACATACCCATGACAGTCATCACCATATCTGACTACGCGCCCAGCAAGTCATAAGGGTCTTTTCGAGGCGGGGACGTCGGTGGTTCGCGTCACTCAATATCGCCAGTCCCCTTGCTTAGTTTCCTCTCGATCGCGAGACTTAGTCGTCCCTCGCCGAATATCGTAGAAAATCGCAAAATATCGTAGCTTTGGTGCCCAGGGAGGGAATCATACGCAACCACCGACACGACGAGCCGCTGTTGGCCTCCCTTTGCTGCGGTGGCCTTTGTAGCCGCCGCTTCGACCGTTTTGCCACGCTCGCACTTTCGTCGCCGTTGGCAGACCTAGGTCCCCTCCACCGCCGGCAGCCAAGCCACGGCTTCGGCCTCGAACAGGAATTCAGGTCGGAATAGCGCGGAGACCTCGACGGTCGTGCTGGCGGGAACGCCAGGTCCGGGCGCGATGAAGCCGTCGCGGACTTCGCGGAGCACGGGCAAGTTCTTCATGTCGGTAAGAAACATGGACAACTTGATGATGCTGCCGACGGTGCCTCCGCGTGACTCGATAGCAGCAATAAGGTTGCGGAATGCTTGCTCCGTTTGCTGCCTGAAATCGCCGTTGCCCACCAGTTCGCCACTGACGTTCAGGCCAACCTGACCGGCGACGAAGATCAGCCGGCCGGGGCCGACCTCGACCAGTTGGCTGTAGCCCGGCGGAGTCAGGAGCGTCTTCGGATTGTCGTGAATCGGACTCTGTAAGCTCATAGTACTCTCCATGATCATGCAGGTGTTTAGGCAAGTCCGGCGTCGCGGCGCACAGCAAGCGCAACGCTGGTCCAGTCGATGTCCGCGCCTTCCTGAGCGATCGCCGAGCGGAGATGGTCGCGCACGACACCGAGCAGCGGCATCGGGACATTATTGGCGGCCGCAGCGCTGTCGAGAAGGTTCATGTCCTCCTTAAGGCCAAGCGGCGCGGTGAAGCCAGCGGGCTTAAAGCGATCTTCGACGAGGATTTCACCGTAGGTGTGATAGACGGACGCGTCGAACAGCGTTCCGGTCAGCACGTCGAGCAGTGCTTTTCGCTCCACGCCGCCCTTCTCGGCGACGGTCATGGCTTCGGCCATCGCTTCGATTGCGGACATGATCATGAAGTTGCCGCTGAGCTTCACCAGATTGGCCGCCGACGGCCTATCTCCCACGCGGAAGACGCGCTGTCCGATCGCTTGGAGGAGCGGTTCGCAGCGATCGAGTTCGTTGGAGCCACCCGCTACGACAACGAACAGCTTTGCTGCCGCTGCTGCCGCCGGGCGGCCGAACACGCATGCCGAGACATAGCCGCCCCTAGAGCCTTGATCTCGGGCGAGGCGGTCGGCGAGGTCGATGCTAATCGTACTCAGGGAGACGTGGAGTGCGGGAGCATCGAGAATGCCCTCCTCGCCATAGACAATCGCCTCGACAGCGTGATCGTCCGAGACCGATGACATGATGACTTCGCCACCGGCGGCCTCCGCGGGCGTTGCGGCGACGCGGGCGCCGGCCTGGACGAGAGACGCCGCCGGCGGGGACGATTGGTCCAGCGAGCGGCTCCAGATGGTAACGTCGTGGCCAGCCTTCACCAGATTGGCCGCCATCGCGCTGCCCATGCGACCGAGACCGACGAACCCAATTTTCAAGGCAACCTCCTTCGATTCGGCTGAACGCACGGAGAGTTTATCTATCGAAACGATTCCATAGACGACCGTTCCTTACGGACACGACATGGTGAGATGGTGAGGCGATTGCCAAATGGGATGGTGGAAGAAAGCCGCGTCCGCCAAGGCTGCCGCGTGACCTCCTTGGCGGGTACGTTGGTTTACCGATTCACCGGTCTCAAGCGATTTCGCTGACCTTGATCAGCTTGTGGTTCAGGAATTCGCCAATGCCCAATTCCGAGAGCTCGCGGCCGAAACCGGAATTCTTGACACCGCCGAAGGGCGTTTCCGGCGCATCCATGAAGCAAGTATTGATGTACACCATGCCGGTGTCGATCTGCGCCGCGACCTCTTGAGCGTGCTTGATGTCGGCATCGAAGACATAGCTGCCAAGCCCGAACTTCGTGGCATTGGCCAGCTTAATCGCTTCTTCCTCGCTGTTGACGATGTAAAAGGAGAGCACCGGTCCGAACGCCTCCTGATTGAACAAAGGATTGTCGGGTGTGATGTTGGTGAGAATCGTCGGCTCAAGGAAGAAGCCGGGCCGATCGACACGCTTACCGCCGAAGACGACCTGCGCGCCAGCCGCCGTCGCGGCATCGATCTGCTTCAC
Organism: Bradyrhizobium diversitatis; assembly: GCF_016031635.1. Classification (GTDB taxonomy): domain Bacteria; phylum Pseudomonadota; class Alphaproteobacteria; order Rhizobiales; family Xanthobacteraceae; genus Bradyrhizobium; species Bradyrhizobium diversitatis. The sequence continues at coordinate 97,545 of NZ_JACEGD010000002.1, read as the reverse complement.
CAGCGTCTCCAGCGCGCGTTCACTCACGACCGGACCGATGTTGGTCGCTTCGTCGGTCGGATCGCCGACCTTGATCGCTGCGAACCGCTCCTTAAGGTTGACCAGCATCTGCTCGCCGCGGTCCTTACCGACCACGATCACGCGCTTGATGTTGACGCAGCCCTGGCCGGAATTGAATGTCCTGCCCATTACCACCTGCTCGGCCGCATAGTCGAGCGGGGCGCCTGGTAGAATGAGCGCGGGATCGCTGCTGCCCAGTTCGAGGATGACCTTTTTGAGATTGCGGCCGGCTCGCTCGCCGACCGAAATACCGGCGCGGTCACTGCCGGTCAGCGCTACGCCACGAACGCGGAAGTCATCGATCAAGCCACCGACTTGCTCCACGCTGCAGAAGAGATTGGTGTAGGCTCCTGCGGGAACGCCGGCCTCCTCGAACAGCCGTGCGAAAGCGAGTGCGCACTGTGGAACGTTCGGCGCATGCTTCATCAGCACAACATTGCCGGCAACAAGCTGGGGGCCGGCCACACGAGCGAGTTGATAATACGGGAAATTCCAGGGCTCAATCGCGAGTATGACGCCGGTCGGCTCGGCGAAGACAGTGGCGCCGGAGCATCGGGCAGCCTCTTAGGTGCCAGGAAGTGCTCCGCGTTCTTGGCGTAATAGGCGAGAATGTCGGCCGCGAGATCGACTTCCATATAGCCGAACCGAGTCACTTTGCCCATTTCGAGGGTGAGATACCCCTGATATTCGTCTCGCTTCTCGCGCAGGATTTCGGCCGCGCGACCGACGATCCGGGCACGCGCGGCAACCGACCGCTTGCGCCAGTCGTCATGGAAGCAGCGATCTGCGGTCTCAAGCGCGGCGAAAACTTCGCTGTCCGTGAGGAATGGAAATTCCGGTCCCGCTTCGCCGGTCGCTGGATTGATCGTCTGGAATGTCATGGTTTGCTCCTTAGGATGGCTAGGCGTTTGGTGGGGTTCGTGTGAAGCGCGGCGCCCGTTCAACAGGCGTGAACCAGCCAACCGCGTGATCCGTGTAGATCTCGACCTGTGGATGGACCGCTTCCATGCTGTCGAGCGATCCGGCCTTCACGATCGCCACCGAGGGCATGTTTTCGCTTCTGGTCAGGATCGGGGAGCCGCATCTCGGGCAGAAATGCCGATAGGAGGGCAAGCCGCTATCGCCATGGTCGACGAAGAAGGCGGTCTCGCCGCGCAGTTCGACATCGTTTTCCTGCATGAGCAGGTTGACCGAAAACGCACTGCCGCTCTGCTTCTGGCAATGCGTACAATGGCAAATCACGATGCCCCGCGGCTCGCCCTTGAGGACGTAGCGCACGGCCCCGCACAAACATCCGCCTTCCTGATCTCGCACGGTCTTTATCCCTCACTTTTCCGGGTTATCGAAAACGTTTTCGTACGTGAGGTTCAATAGATGCTATGTCAAGAGGAAGGAACCTTGTTTAGGCCCGGCCGGATCCGCTTCCAAAGGCGCCATGGGAAGGGCGCGGGATCACCTCAGGCGGGCACACCTCCTGCAGTCCTTCGGGCAAGCGGCCGTCCAAGGCGACGAGCAATTCGATCATCCTGCACAGCTACTTCGAATGTGGCGTGGAAAAGGTGGTCAGCGGCGGATTGAGAGTCCGATGTTGTCACAGCCGATGATCGCACGTCCCCCAGCGGACGCGTGCGTTTCGACCGCTGCCCACTGCTTCATCCGCTTCCCGTTACGGGGCCGCCATCGTCATACAACTATTATCGCTATTTCGAAATCGTTTTCGATCTTTGCTCCGGTCATTGAGTTCGATTGTAGCCGCTCGGGAGACAGAGTGTCGCTTTTACGGCCGTTTATGAAGGTCAGCGCGAAGACCATATGCGCGGAATCGGAAAAGTGAGGTGGAATATGGGCTGGGCTGGGCGCGAACTACGGTCAACCATCGGCAGGAGCGGCAAGCTGGTCCTCTCGATCCAGAACATCGAGCGAGACGATCCGGGGGATGACGAGATCATCGTCCGCGTCGAAGCGACTCCGATCAATCCGAGCGACATCGGTCTTCTGCTCGGCCCTGCGGATGTCTCCGACATCGCCGTGTCTGGAAGCGCCGCCGAGCCGGAGCTGACGTTCAAGGTGCCCGAAGCGCGCCTAGCCGGCGTCAAGGTGCGATTGGGCCAATCGCTGGCCGTTGGCAACGAAGGCGCGGGCACGGTCGTAGCGGCTGGTCGGAACGCGACCGCGCTCATCGGTAAGCGTGTCGGCATGTTCGGTGGCGCCATGTACGCCGACTATCGCCGCATCCGCGCCGAAGACGTCATCCCCCTTCCTGAGGGAGCCAGTGCCGCGGACGGCGCGTCGATGTTCATCAATCCCCTCACAGCGCTCGGCTTTGTCGAGACCGCCCGCAGCGAAGGCCACAAGGCGATCGTTCACACGCCGGCCGCATCCAACCTCGGCCAGATCCTGCAGCGCATCTGCGTCGTCGACGGCATACCCCTCGTCAACATCGTGCGCTCCGAACAGCAGGCAGCCTTGCTGCACGGGATCGGCGCGACATACGTCCTGAACAGCAAGGATGACGATTTTAACAATCGCCTGACCGACGCGATCGCCGAGACCGACGCGACCATCGCGTTCGACGCGATCGGCGGCGGCTCGCTCGGCAGCGACATCCTGCAGGCGATGGAGCGTGCGGCGGTCCAGAAAATGCCCGCTTTCGATCGCTACGGCTCGACAGTCTTCAAGCAGCTCTATGTCTACGGCGGTCTCGATAACGCGCCGACCATGCTGAACCGCGCCACCTTCGGCTATGCCTGGAGCGTGTCGGCGTGGTTGGTCTTCCACTACCTGCGCAAAATCGATGCGGCCACGCTGGCACGTCTCCGCCAGCGCGTGCTGGATGAACTCACGACGACTTTCGCCAGCCATTACACGCGCACCATCGGCCTTGCAGAAGTTCTGCAGCCTGAAATGGTGCGCGCTTTCGAACGTAAGGCGACGGGCGAGAAGTTCCTGATCGACCCGAGCCGAGGCTGACGGGCCCCAAGCCATTCATCACGCGAGCAAGGCCCCGTCTTCCGGCATGGAGAATGAGAATGTCTGAACTGGTGAAAATCGTGCGCTTCCATGAAACGGGCAGCGCGGACGTGTTGCGGATCGACAAGGTTCCGCTGCCGGAGCCCGGTCCCGGCGAGGTGCGCCTTCGCGTCAAGGCAATCGGCCTGAACCGTGCCGAGATGATGTTCCGCGAGGGCCAGTATTTCCTGCAACCGAACTTCCCGTCGAAGCTCGGCTACGAGGCGTCGGGCATCGTCGAGGCGGTCGGCCAGGGCGTCGATGCGAACCTCGTCGGAAAGGTGCGCTCGACGGTGCCGGCCTTCCCGCTCAATCAGTACGGCGTCTATGGCGAAGTGGCGATCGTGCCGGCCGGCGCGCTCGCGGCTTACCCGGAGCATCTGTCCTTCGAGCAAGGCACCAGCATCTGGATGCAGTACATTACCACCTATGGCGCGATCGTGCATAATGGGCACGTCGCCAAGGGCGACTATGTCGTCTTGACCGCGGCGACCAGTTCGATCGGCATCGCCGCGACCCAGATCGTTAAGGCCGAGGGTGGCATCGTGATCGCGACCACGCGTGGCGCTGATAAGCGAGACGAACTCCTTGCCGGCGGCGCCGACCATGTGATCGTGACCGACGAAGAAAAGGATATCGCCGTGCGCATTCTGGAAATCACGAAGGGCGTCGGTGCGAAGATCGTGTTCGACGCCGTCGCTGGTTCGGGCATCCTCGAACTCGCCAAGGCTACAGCGCGCGACGGGCTCATCATGATCTACGGCAACTTGGCCCCCGAGCCGACGCCGTTTCCGATCTACGAAGCGTGGGGCCAGGGCGCGCAAGGCAAGCCCTTCAAAATGATGGGCTACACGATGTTCTCGATCACTGGTGATCCCAAAGCGCTCAAGAGCGCCGAGCGCTACGTCTATGAGAAGCTCGACAGCGGCCAGTTGAAGCCGCGCATCGACCGCACGTTCCCGTTCGCCGAGATTGCGGATGCGCATCGCTACATGGAAAAGGGCCAACAGGTCGGAAAGATCGTGATCACGCTCTGAGCCCATCGGGGCATCAGGAATCCGCCCGCAGTACCGCGCTCAGATGTTCGAGCACGACGCGCGTTTTGAGCGGCATGCGGCGACCGACCGGGATGAGAGCGTGGACCGGCAGGCCAGGCGCCTTGAGCGATGGCAGCACCGGAACCAAGTCACCAGCAGCAACGAACGGAGCTGCAACCCGGTCGAAGAGCTGGCCAATCCCGAGGCCTGCGCGGATCGCTTCGATCATTGTTCGGCCGTCGTGAGCCGCCACCGTCGTTCGAGGCAGGAACTCGACGATCTGGTCGCGGCTCTCGACCGACCACTGTCGTAGTTGGCCTGCATCAGTGCGATAGAGGACGCCGTCCTGCTCGTGCAGGTCGGCGACCGAGCGGATCGGCGGCCGCTCCTTGAGATAATGGGGCGAAGAAAAGAGCCCGTATCTTACATCGCAGAGCTTTCGAACGACCATGTCCCCCATCGCGGGCAGAACTCCGATGCGCACGACGATATCCCATCCGTCGCTTACCGGATCGCTCTGACGGTCAGTTAACGATAGTTCGAGTGTGACCTTGGGATGTCGCGCGCGTAGTTCTGACAAACTCGGCATGATCGCCATGCCCAGGCTGGCGGCGATATCAAGTCGAACGCGACCGACCGGTTCGTCCCGACGAGTCGCCAGCACGGTCTCAGCTTCCGCGAGGCCGGCGATTGCGGCGCGCGCGGCCTGGAAGTAGATCTGGCCGTCCTCGGTGAGGCGCACGGCGCGGGTCGTGCGTTGGAAGAGCTTCGCGCCCAACCGCGCTTCCAGTCGCTGGACGGCTTTCCCAACGTTTGATTTGCTGGTCGCCAGCTGCGAGGCGGCGCGCGTGAAGCTGCCGTTCTGCGCGACAGCCACGAATATCGCGATGTCCTGCATCGAAGGAAAACTCCTTGATCATTGTCTCCCATTTAGATGCAAACCCGTAAAAGGTCGCCTTATTTTCTCGCATTGGGCTCCAATTGTCCGCTGCTCGGACTTCTCATGCGCTGCCTGCAGTGTCTCGGCGACCCCGACATTGGTCAGGCCAATCTCGCTTGGTGGAATGGGCGCAAACACCATTAGGCTTTGGCGTTCGGGTGCGTTTATGAAATCATCGATAAAGAGCCCGTGCGTCTGAGGTCTTGTCGGGCACGCGCGACGCCGTTGATCACCGTGTTCGGGTGGGCTGTATACAGGCCGCACCGTTTCGCCCCGCGATGTCCGTAGACCACTCGTCAATGACAAGGTTGGCCGCACGGCTTTTGAATTAGATCATCGCTCCGCTGACTCGGGCTAAGTGCGCAATAATGAGGTCGGAGAAGAAGCGCTACGCTATATTTTGAGCAGCCAAAGGACGGCTACGCGTGATATTCGCCTGCGCCGGTGGCAAGTCCTACCGGCACTAGCACGAGAAACCTCAATCACTTCCGCCCGCACGACAAATCGTTCGGATTGTTTGAGCAGCCAGCCGATGCTATTGCCATGGTGCGCAAATAGGCTACCAGCGCATCGAGGTCAACGTCCGAGAGCTGGTCTTTGCTGAAGCCGACCATCTGTTGAGCTGGCCATGCGCGAACCGCTCGCGGATTTCGGATGATCGCGCGCAGCCCGGCCTCGGTAAGATATTGCGTTGGATTCATCGGCCGTTCAAGATCCGGTCCGGTATCGCTCGCACCGCCGCCATTTAACCGATGGCAAGGCAAGCACTGCGTGATAAATACTTCTTGTCCATGCCGTGCTGGTGCGTCGACCGCAGTATCGGCAGGAACAGCGAGTTGAGCCCAGCGGTGAACTGGGCTTTCAGCAAAGCTCAAGCGCGTCAACTGATAGGGCCATTGCTCGCCTCCAATGGCTGATTTCTCCGGGTTCTGCCAGACCAGGTAAAACGGACCGGCAGTTTGCGTCTTCTGCGGTAATGGTGGCCATGGATGGGCGATATCTTCGACCGCAATATAGGCGACCGACCCACCACTAGCGCCTTGACGAATTAATGCAAACGGAATCTCGCTGACGAAGCCGTCCCGTGCCTCCGCCTCGACGGTGTCGAAGTTTGGAGCAACGCTATTGCCTAAGAGCGCCAAGAGTGGCACGGCCCGATAGGCGACAGCATGGTGATAGACGTCGCCGGTCACACTCAACACGACGGCGTCGGGCCTGCTCAACAGTTGGTTGGCGGTAAAGCGGTCTTCGGTGGCTCCTCTTCCGATGGCAAGCACGGGTTCTGCCGGTTGCCCCCGCTCTGCGCGTGTCTGGGTCGATGCGACAGGCACCAGAAGCAAAACCATGGACACCAGAAAGACAAGCCAGCTGCGAAGGATGCGTCCATTTCCTACCGCCGAACAAGCGAAGTCTAACATCCAGGATTTCCGATGAGGCGAGCTGATGAGTGAGCCGGCAGGAGCTAGATCCGAGACTAGGCCGCGATCGTTAGCAGTCAATCGGAACTTGATTACAGCCGTATTGAGCGGGCGGTACGCCTAATCTGCTTTCCCGATTTTCAGGGAGAGTGAGCTCACATTAGCGGGAGTGTTGCGGCCACCAGCAATAACTTACGCAATCGCACTATGCGGCACGGGTGGTACAAAATCGATGTGGGGAGCTGAAGACAGAACCACTTGGGTTGCATCAGAAGCTAAGCTCATGACGAGCAGAATCACGCCTCATATCTAGTCTGCAACTCACCTCCGCCAACGAGGGCAAATCCGTGTTCGAGTTCAGTTGCGACATGCGCGCGGGTTGCGAGGTCTCGGGTCATGAAGGAGACAGCGCTGAAGCAGTCGCCACATAAATAGACCGCCCGATCTTTTCCGACATCATCACGAACTCAGCAAGAACGATGCATAGTGCCGCAGTTGATCGAAAAGCGGCAGCGAAGCGAACTCGGCGATTTCGAATGCAAAACTTCATCAACGACGAGTTCAACCCGGATCCACGCCGATGAGGAAGATAACCTTCACAGCCCCTTCTTGTCGGGATGCCTAAGCGCAAGGGCGAAGCGCGCATTCTTCTGAGCAGACCGAATGAAACATCGAAAACGATTTTAGTTTTGCGCAACAGTAGGACGTCGGGAGCTTTCACATCAGGAGTCTTCTCATTGGCAGCGATAATTGCGTATCCTCCATTGGCATCGCGGCTATTTGATAATCATCGAAAACGATTTCGCTTGCGATGAAGAATCACCCATGCATCTGTATTAGCTCCGCTCGTTTTCAACACCGTGGGAAACGACGATCTCGACAAGTCCGGCTGGTGCTTGACCGCACTTGCCATCACAGACTTTTGACCGGAGACAATCGTGATCAACGCAAGTATCAAGGCAGCAAACGTTCATACGCCACGCAAACCTTTCGACGAGGCCCGCGAACAAGAGCCTCTCGCAAGCGAGGTGATGCGGCTGCATGCCGCCCTTCGCGATCTGGTGCCGGAGCTTGTCTCTCGCGCCGAAGAGATCGAGAAGGGGCGCCGCGTCCCCGCCGATATCACCGACCGGCTGCAGCGCCTCGGCTTATTCCGGACCCTGTTGCCGCGAAGTCATGGCGGGCTGGAATTGAGCGTCCCCGAGGTGTTGCAGTTGATCGAGACATTGGCGGCTGCCGATAGCTCGGTCGGGTGGGTGTCCATGATCGGAATCGGGGCGCAATTATTCACCACAAGACTGCCGCGGGTGACTTTTGACCGGATCCATGCAGATGGCAGAGCCAACCAGTTGGCCGCCTCCGGCATGCCGGTCGGGCGAGCCGAGGTGGTCGATGGTGGCTACCAGGTGTCTGGGCGCTGGCCGTTCGCCAGCGGCTGCCAAAATGCGCAATGGATTGTCGGTCATTGCATTGTGCACAAAGACGGCGAACCCGTCATGTCAGAGCGCGGCCCCGTCACCCGATGGGTCACTTTGCCCGCGGAGCGCTGGCGTATAGAGGAGACTTGGCAGGCCTCCGGGCTAACCGGCAGCGGTAGCCATCATGTGATTTTGAAAGATGTCAAAGTTCCGGAGGCGAATATGTTCGACATGTTTAACGGAAGCTCCTTGATACCTGGACCGCTCGAGAGCCCTCTCATGCCCTTCCTCGCCTCGCTTCATGGCGCTGTGGCCAATGGAATCGCTGCAGGCGCCATGGCCGATCTTGCAGGCATGGCCGGCAGCGGCCGCCGCCAGGCTTTTGCAACGACCGATCTCAGGGATTCGCAGGTCTTCCAGCAAGAGTTCGGTCGTCTCGGTGCAGAGTTGCGCGCAACACGTGCGCTGTTGCAGGTTCAGGCCGATAACCATTGGCGCCGCGCTCTTGCAGGCACGCTAAATGGCGAGGCCGACTTTGCCGAAGGCTTGCAAGCTAGCGCTTGGATCCATGCGGCTTGCACAAATATCGTCAGCGACTGCTATACGCTCGGCGGTACCAACGCGATCATGAACGCATCAGCCCTGCAGCGGCGCCTGCGCGATATTCATGCGGCGAGACAACACGCCTTCGCGCAAGAGCGGTTCTACATCAGCGCAGGCAAGAACGCGCTCGGCTTTCCACCGGTCGATCCGATGTTCGGGCAATAGCATTCCTACCTCAACTCTCGATCCGGCGCCGCTCGCATGTTTCCTCCATGCGAGCGGATTTTCTCTTGTCGTCATTCCGCTTCAATTATTAGCTCCGCCTGGCGCGGTCATATGTTCGTAGCCGAAATCGCTTGGTGTTCGGAATTGCTCCGGTGCTAGCGTTGGTCCAAAAAGTGATCACACATGGTAGCCTCACATGAGAGCTAAAATTCCAGTTTCGATTCTCGAATACTGCCCGGTGTTAGCGGATGAAACGCCGCGCGAAGCCTTGCAACAGGCAACCGTTCTCGCGGCTCATGTCGAGAAGCTTGGCTACAAAGGTTTCTGGGTGGCGGAGCATCATAGCGTATCGATGTTCGCTAGTTCTGCAACCCCCGTCGTCATTTCGTATATTGCGAACAATACTAAGACGATACGGGTCGGCGCGGGGGGAGTCATACCGCCGAACCACCCACCGCTGGTCGTGGCCGAACAGTTTGGCACGTTGGCGTCACTTCATCCTGATCGCATCGACCTGGGGCTTGGCCGCGCTGGCCGGGCCAATTCGGGAAAATCAGCTGCGATGGCGGTTGGCACCCAACGCTCGCGAACGCTATCCCTCCGACATACGCGATTTACAATCCTACTTTCGGAAGCTGGAGGCAGGACAGCTCGTGTGCGCAGTGCCCGGGAACGGCCTGAAAGTGCTGCTCTGGTTGCTTGGATCCTCCACTTTCGCGGCGATCGAGGCGGGACAGCTCGGTTTGCCGTTTGCGTTCGCCACCCAATTTGCTCCCCGCTCGGTGGGGTCTGCGCTCGAAAGCTATCGATTGCATTTCCGGCCATCCGACGCGCTGGATCATCCATACACAATGGTCTCCGTCTTTGTCATCGCCGCAGATACCGAGGATATGGCCCACTATGTCTTCAGCTCGGTACAATTCACGCTGATCGACTGCGTTCGTGGCAACTCTTTGCCCCTGCAGCGTCCGATACGGAATCTCGAAGCCGTTTCGACCGAGAAAGAGAGGCTATCACTGGAGCGTTTCCTACCCCTCCCAATCGTTGGTTCGAGAGAGACCGTCTTTCACGGGCTCGATAGGGTGCTCGCAGAGACTGCGGCGGACGAATTGATGGTGCTGACACCTGTCTATGACCAGACCGCGCGATATCGCAGTTTTGAGATTTTGTCGGAGCACAGCGCTTTTGCGCTCGGCTGAGCTATATCAACCGGAGGTAGTTCATCGCGACTGCGCCATTAGCGCGGCTAGCGCTTTTGCTTCTGTTGCCTAAGATAGTTGGCTCGCCATTCTAGGAACGCGGGTAGAGCACTGAATCGTCCTCTTCACGGCTATCGCGCTGCAAATGCCGGTCAACAAGCCTACTCGATCGTCTTTCCGACCACGGGATAGGTCAACAATACCGGCCGTCGTCTGCCATGGGGCAATCGGCATCAGCCGCCAGCAGCGTGCAGCATCGGATGACTCGGTCTTTGCATCCGCTCAGCGCGACGGCTCATGACCTTGATGGCATCGCCATCAACAAGAGCATAGCGCTTATGACCCTGCGCATTGACGTCGTAGCAGGCACCAGCGTCGCGGGCTTACGCGTTCCGCGTTCCTATACCCTGCGCCCCACCACGATGTCCGGATCCCGCTTCGATTTGGTAGCGGGGCGAACATTAACTGGACTGCCGCGCGAAACGTTCGGAAATTGCGGAAGCCCTCAGTTAGCCGATCATCGGAGGTTTCGCTTGCAACGGCTCCGGGAATGACTCAGTACCAACTTGAAAGAAAATTCCCTGGACCGAGTGTTTGTCACGAGCGCTCCGGCGTCTTCTTGCCGCCGACCACGGCAGCGATCGGGAATAGCCGCTGGGAGCCGGTCCGTACGACCTTATAATCATCCTGAAACTGGAACGCTCCCTCTCGCAGATCCAGCACGGTGACGTCGGCCGGCGCACCTACGTTGAGGGTACCGCGGTCGCTGAACGCAGCGAAGGCACGCGCGGAGTTGACCGTGACGCGGGCAATCACGTCGCGGAGCGACAGACCAAGCATCAGGAATTTCGACATGACGTTGGGCAAGTCGACAACGTTAGTGGTGCGTGTCTTAGGTCCGTCCCAGTCGGTCGAGATTGTGTCCGGGATGAAACCCTGCTTGACGCCCCGCTCGAACATCTCCCAGTTGAAGTGGTCGAGGGTGCCATTGCCGAAGTCGAACTGGATACCGCGACGACGCGCGGCGAGCACTTGAGGAAGAACGCGCCCGCTGTCGTCGAAAATGCCATTTGGGTCGGGCGCATAGACATGCGTGATCACGTCACCGCGCTTGAGCAACGACAGGATCGCGGGCAGTGGCGAGTAGGATTGGCCGATGTGGACCATGACCGGCAGCCCAAACGGGCGAGCTGCTTCCTGCGCTCGCCGCAGCGCCTCAAGATCATTGGCGCCGGTGAATCTGTTCGAAAGCCGCGCCTTGATGCCGATGACGACATCGCGGTTGCGAGCAATGGCGGCGCGCGCCAGGTCAACGTCCACCAGGTTCAGATCGTGCAGTTCGCCCTTCTGGTTGTCGACCCCGATACGCGAGATATTGATAAGCAGGCGGCCAAAGTTCGGCCCGGCCTTCACGCGGGCCGCAGCTTGATCAATGCCGTCTGCACCGTAGGTGCCAGCGTCAAGGTAGCTGGTGACGCCGTCCAGAAGCACGAGCTGCGGCGCGTCGTTGCTCTGGGCGGCATGGCAATGGACGTCAATAAGTCCCGGCACGACCAGCCTGCCGCGCGCATCGAGGATCTCCGCGGCATCGGCCTTGACGTTCTCCTCGACAGCCGCGATCCGTCCGCCGACGACGACCACGTCGCGGACCCCGTCGATGCCAAGCGACGGGTCGACGACCCGTCCGCCCCTGATGATCAGGTCGTAGCCCGCCGCTCGCAGGTTCGACGTCCGAGAGAGCATAGCCGCACCTGTGGCAGCAGCGTAGAGAAAGCGGCGACGGTTCATCATCATCGTGTATTCCTTCATGAGCTCGTGCGTGCTCGCAGTCATGGTGGTGATGCCGCACCTACTGTGCGCATGCTTACTCTTTGTGATTTTCGACTGACCTTCTAATGTCGAAAACGATTTCGAAGGACTCAAATTTGATCGCGCAAATTCACGAAGTTGTTCGCTCGCTAATGCAGCGGCGATATTGCTGCTGCAATCACCAGCGGCGGCCTATGTCGCGCTGAGCTTTGCGCCCCGGCGAAGCCTGTCAGTTCGACTGAAGCCACGAGGTAGTCCTTTGAGTGGGACCACAGTGATCGTGAAGGTCGCGCCCACGTCCGGCTCTGCCACCGCGGTATGCTGTTTGTAAGGGCCGATCCGCGCGAGACGCGGGAGATGGTGTTCCCGCGACCGTGCGTTCGCCCTGTTCAGGGGCACGTGTAGTCGCGACGTCCACGACAACATGAAGACCGCGGTGGAGACGATCTTTGTTGGCGAAGTCCGAGCAGCTCTTAGCGCGACGGTACAAACGCTACGACCTCGATCTCCACTCGCGTCCCCGAGCCAAGGAGGGACCCGGCTCCGACGGCGGTGCTGGCCGGCGGCTCCTTGCAGTCCAAGAACGTTTCGACACGGACTCGGTTGAAGCCGTCGTAATCGGCTAGATTCACCAGATATGATGTGGTCTTCACGATATCCGAAAGGGAGGCGCCATGCTTGGCCAGCACGCGAGAGATGCGCTCAAAAATACGACGAGTCTGCAATTCGATATTGTCACGCGCATCCTCGTCGGCGCAGAGGATTCCCGACAGGTACAAAAGCTCTCCGCTTGTCCCAAGCGGGACACGTCGGGCCGGTGAATATCGCGGTCTGTTAGGATTTTCTGTCGGCATGAATCTGTACCTTCCAGGCTCTTTGATCGAATGACGCCGTCCTCAAGGACGGAATCAGGCTTTCAAGGTCTTGGCCAAGGCCGGGGCGGGACCGGTCGCATAAGTCGGACGCCGCCGTTCGGCGAAGGCACGAAGCCCTTCTTCCGCATCGTCGGATTGCAGCAGCTCCTTTTGCAGCGCTCCTTCGAGCGCTAGTCCCTTCTCCAGCGAGTGGTCCAATCCATGCTGGACGGCTCGCTTCGCGGCCTTCACGGCAAGCGGCCCGTTCGCCGCGATGCGTTCCGCGATCGCGAAGGCGGTATCGAGCAACGCATCTACGGCGACGATGCGGTTCACCAGTCCAATCCGTTCCGCGCGCTGGGCATCGATCGCTTCTCCTGTCAAGATCATCTCCAGAGCGCACCCCACCGGAACGAGCCTCGGAAGCCGCTGCGTGCCGCCGCCGCCCGGCAGCACGCCCCATCGCACCTCCGCCAGTCCGAACCGCGAGTCCGGCGTACAGACGCGCAGGTCGCACGCCATCGCCAGTTCCAGCCCGCCGGCGAGGCAATGGCCCTGGATCGCGGCAATGACCGGCTTGGTGATCTCATCGGCGAGCGTCATGCCGCCGAAGCTGATCGTGCTGTCCGTCCCATGCAAGGCAACATCGCGACGCCACGGCATGTAAGTCTTCAGATCGCCGCCGGAACAGAACGCGCGCCCGCCCGCACCCGTCAGAACAGCGACCAGCAACGTCGCGTCCGCCTCGAACTCTTTCCAGACCTCGGCAAGCGCGCGATCGTGCTCGACGTCGAGGGCGTTCATGGCGTCAGGCCGGTTGATCGTCACCAGGGCAACGGCACCCTTCCGTTCGAAATCGATGGACATGATCGGATCCCTTCAGGTCCGGCCCTGAGGCATCAAGGCCCAGGATTCAAAAGCGGCAAGCGCCGCGTTGAGGATGAAGCCGAATGACCCGACGACGGTCAGCAGGCCGAACACCTCGGCCGCGTTAAAATTGCGTTGGGCCATGAGCAGCAATGCGCCCAGCCCCGGCATCAGTGTCAGCATTTCGGCCAGTAGCGACACGATGATCGCCAGGGGAGCGGCGACGCGCACGCCTGTCAGAATCGACGGCAGCAGCGCTGGCAGGAAGATCTTGGTCATCCGGGCGACGACACCGAGCTGCAAGGACCGCGCGGCCTCTAGCAGCGTCGGATGGAGCGATCGCACGCCTAAGGTGGTGTTGAGCAGAACCGGCCAGAGCGCCGCGAAAACTATCACGAACAGCTTCATCGTCTCGTTGACACCGATGATCAAGGCTGCCACCGGCACGATGGTGGGCGGCGGCAACGTGCGCAGAAATTCCAACGTCGGCCCGAGACAACGAGCCAGAGCGGGCGAGGCGCCGATCAGCCCGCCGATGCCGACGCCCAATGACGTGGCAAGGATGAGAGCGGCGGCAACCGACTGAAGCGTCACCAGCACGGCGGGAATGAGATCGCCCGAGTTCGTCCGGTCGATGAGAGCAGCCGCCCACGTGGACGGAGGTGGAAAGTATGGCGAGCGCGAATCGCCGAGCATCTGCCAGAGCAAGAGCAGGGCGATCAGCGGCAGCAACCCTTGCAGCGCCGACCAAACGTTATCCGCTGCATGGAATATCCAAGGGCGTTCCTTGCCACCAGCCACGGCCGGCGCGGGCGCGTTCACCGCGGTCATCATTGCTGGATCTCCCGAATTCCGGGAAACAGCCGCGCGAAGGTCAATCGAAGGCACGCATTGAGGAGAACGCCGAGCGCACCCGTGGCGACGAGATAGCCAAACATGAGACCCGGCTGAAGCGCTTCCTGCGCCGCCACCAATCCCCAGCCAAGCCCAGCCGGATTGCCGACCATTTCCGCGATAACAGCGACGACGAGCGCGAGACCGAGCGAGACACGGGCCCCGACGATGGTGGACGGCAGAACCGCGGGAAGGACGAGCCTGCCGAGCCGCTGCGTTCGCGACAAATGCAGCGTCGCGGCCGTATCGAGCAGCCGCGGATGGATGGCCCTCGCCCCGGCGACGGTGTTGACGATGACCGGCCACACGCTCGCAAAGACGATCACGGTGATTTCGGTGTAGACGGTGAAGCCGAAGAGCAGGACCGCCACCGGAACGAACGCCACGGCCGGCAAAGGCCGGAGCAGTTCGAGGGACGTGTTGAAGAAGCGATGGACGGTCGGCGAAAACGCGAGCGCGAAACCGATCGCCGCGCCAAGCATGCTCGCAATGGCCCATCCGGCCAAGGCGCAGGCCACTGTGTGCACGGCATCGCCGATGATCTGGCCAGATCGGATCGCGCCGTAGAGGGTCTGGCCGATCTCCGTCGGCGCCGGCAGGAACTCGAACCGGGTCGCGGCGGCCCTGACCCCGACTTCCCATGCGACGAGAAGGACCAGCGCGGTCGCGAGCGCGGATAGGTTGAGCGCGCCCCCTGCGCGCCTAAGCATGGATCTCATGGCGAAACGCCTCAAAGAGCTGATGACGCAGCCGCAGATATTCGGGAAGCTCCTTGGTCACGATCTGGTCCCGCGGCCGCGGCAGGTCGACGGTGATGCGCCGCGCGATGTGGGCCGGGCTGCCTTTCAGCAGGATGATCGTATTGCTGAGGTAGATCGCCTCCTCGATATCGTGAGTCACGAACAACACGGTCGCGCCGGTTTCGGCCTGCACGGCCAGAAGCTGGTCCTGCAGCGATGCCTTGGTCATGGCGTCGAGCGCTCCGAACGGCTCGTCCATCAACAGAGCGCTCGGCTCCATGGCGAGCGCCCGGGCGATCTGAACCCGCTGCTGCATCCCGCCCGATAGCCGCCACGGGTATTCATCCCTGAATCGCTCAAGCCCGACCATGCGGATGGCGTTCTGAACCTTCTGATCGAGCTCACCGTTGCGGAGGCGCCCCTCCACGCCCAGCGCAACGTTTCGCCGCACCGTTCGCCACATCAAGAGGGCGTGCGCGTAGTCCTGGAACACCATGGCCATGCCGGGGACCGGGGAGCGGACCTCGCGTCCCTCGTAGACTGCACGCCCAGAGCTGTGGGACGTCAGCCCCGCTAGCGCGCGCAGCAAAGTCGTCTTTCCGGTGCCGGAGCCGCCAAGGATCGAGACGAACTGGCCTCTTCCGACTTCGAGATCGAGATCCTCGATGATGCGACGAACGCCCGGCGCACCGGGCAGATCGATGCAGAGGCGCTCGCACTGAAAAGCGGGCTGGATCGTCATGATCAGCGCCGATCCCACGTCACTTCAGCACCAGATTGGATGCATTGAGCTGAGCGGTAAGCTGTCCGGTCTCCCGCGTCGCCTCGATCCACGCTGAGATGTGTTTTGCAGTCAAAGATGTGCTGTACGTCGGCAGCACGATGCTTTCGATTACGTCATTCGGCAGACGTGTCCACTTGGCGAGAATCTCGCGCGCTTCGACCTCATAGCCCGCGATATAGGCTCTCGCCTCCTCCAGCGCGGCGACCCAGCGCGCGATCGCGTCGGCATTGGCGCGCGCCCAGGTGCCATTCGCCATCCAGCACGTCAACGTAATGGGATCGCCGACCTGCAGCATCGGATCGCCAAGGTCGACGTGGCCCGACTTATTGAGCGCGGCGACGAAGGGCTCGACTGCCTCGACCGCGTCAACGCGCTGGGCCTGGAGCTGGTCCGCCATGTTGGGGAACATCATCTCGATGAAGCGCACGCTCTTCGGATCCACCCCGCCGCGCTTAAGCGCAAGCAGGGTCGCGATGTGGATGACCCCGTTGATCGATGGCGTGCCGATCGTCTTGCCATTCAGCTGGCCGATCGAACTGATCCCGGACTGATTGCCGGCGATGAGGCGCATCTGCCGATTGGCTGCGGTCTCGATCGTGTTGCCGCACACGCCTACGACGTCGAGACCGCCCGCCGCCGCCTTCACGATATCGATTGCGGTCGCGCCCGAAATGTCCAACTGACGTCCGAGCGCGCCGATCGTGGTGGAGAGGTTCTGGACCGTCATGATATCGACGTCGAGACCTTTCTCCAGAAAAATGCCCTTGTCCTTTGCCACCCAGAGCGGGAGCCAGGCCGACGAGATCACCGAGGCGACGCGGATCTTGATGGGTGCCGCGCCGCTCTGCGCAAAGGCGCGGGATACCGGGTGCGCGGCGGCCATGCCAAGCAGGCCGAGAATGGTGGAGCGCCTCGTGGGCATCACGCTTCCTCCGTGTTGGGCTGCGTTCCTGTTGAGCTCATCTGTTCGTTGCTTTATGAGTTGGGCCGAGAAGTATCACATGAAGATACTTTATATCAAGATACTTTATAAGAAGGAATTCCGGACGTGAAACGGGATGCAATCGACAAATTTGCGGGCGAATGGGCGAAGGAGTGGCCGGAGCTCGACGTTTCGCACCTGCAGACCGTCGGCCGGATCTGGCGTATCAGCGAGCATCTGCGCCGCCGGTTCGAGGTGTGGCTTCAGCCTCTCGGATTGAATTGGGAGACTTTCGATGTGATCGTTTCCCTGCGCCGATCCGGTGCGCCGTATCGAATGCGGCCGACTGAACTCAGCGAGGCCTGCCTTTTGACGTCCGGCGCCATGACCAACAGGCTCGATCGCGTCGAGCGGGCCGGCCTGATCGTCCGGCGCCCCGCCCCGGATGACCGCCGATCCGTTCAGGTTGAACTCACGTCGAATGGGATCACCCTGGCAGATCAGGTGATTCAACCGCACTTCGCTGCCGCACGGCAGCTTCTTGAATGCCTTGACGGCAAACAGCAGCAGACGCTCGCCCATCTCCTGCGCGACGTCCTGACTACGCTCGAGCCGGCCGACGGTGAAGCAGCCGGCAGCGATCGCATGGCGAAGGTATCGACCAGCGTGCCTGCGAAATCGGGTAAGGGCCAGGCGGCCTCGAAACGCACCACAGCGGGAAAGCGCGCGCGCCGCCCCACGTGACTCGCGCACAGCGCTGCAAGAGATATTCAGCGCTGGTCGCTCTCTTGTCATGTGGACTCGATCGGCAAACGTCTGATGCGGCGCCGCGCGGCCGCGAAGATCGCGTTCGTCACCGCCGGCGCCACGATAGCGGTCGCCGCCTCACCGAGGCCGCCAGGTTCGGCCGCGCTTGGCACAATGTAAGTCTCGATGCGTGGGGTTTCCTCGATGCGCATCGGCAAATAGGTATCGAAGTTGGATTGCTCGACGCGCCCGTCCTTGAACGTGATCGCCCCGCGCAGCGCCGCAGTCAGGCCGAATATCGTTCCGCTCTGCACCTGCGCGTCAATCATGAGCGGATTGACCGGCAAGCCGCAGTCCACCGCGCAGACGACGCGCTCCACCTTCACGGTGCTCTTCTCGTCGAGGGCGACTTCGGCCACGAGCGACAGGTAGCTTCCGAACGCGAACTGGACAGCCACCCCGCGGCCCTTTCCCGCGGGCATCGGCTTGCCCCAACCGGCCTTCTCTGCCGCGAGATTCAGAACGGCGAGTGCGCGCGGATTGTGCCCAAGAAGATTCCTGCGATATTCGACGGGATCCTTGCCCGCCGCAGCCGCGAGTTCATCGATGAAGCTCTCGACGACGAAGACATTATGCGCCGGCCCCACGCCGCGCCAGAACCCAGTCGTGACGCCGGGCGGTTCGGCGCGAACATAGTCGACTAGAATGTTGGACAAGGCATAGGGCGGCTCGGCAGCGCCCTCGACCGCATCGAAATCGAGGCCGTTCTTGAAAAGTGCGGGCACGGCGCGCGCGATGATCGAGGAGCCACACACCCGATGGTCCCAGGCAACCGGCTGTCCTGCGGCATCGAGGCCGGCCGATATCCGATCGTAGTAGTAGGGACGATAAATGTCGTGCTGGATATCCTCCTCGCGACTCCAGATCACTTTCACAGGACCGTCAACCTGCTTGCCGATCTGTACGGCGAGCAGCGTTCCATCCGGCTCGAGCCGGCGACCAAAGCCGCCGCCGATATACTGGTTGTGAATGACCACGGCGTCTTGAGGAATGCCGAGCAGGGCCGCGACCGCCGCTTGCGTGACAGTCGGGATTTGGGTTCCGACCCAGATCTCGCAGGAATTTTTCCGGACATGCACGGTGCAGTTCATGGGCTCCATTGCAGCGTGTGCCAGGAACGGCAGCTCGTAGGTCGCCTCGATGCGCCGCGTGGCGCCGGAAAATGCCTCTTCGAAGTGTCCTTCGTTTCGCGCCACGACGCCGGGACCTTCGGAGGCACGTTTGAGCTGCTCGACAAGCATTTTGCTGTCGACGGACGCATTGGGACCGTCGTCCCATGCGATGGTGGCAGCCGTCAGGCCTTTCTTCGCAGCGCCCATGTGATCGGCAACGACGGCCACCGCCTGGTCAATCGTGACGACCTGGCGTACGCCCTTCGTCGCGAGCGCCGCGGCCTTGTTCACGTCCTTGGGCCGTCCCCCCATGACGGGCGAAATCGCGAGCGCGGCAACCTTCATGCCGGGGAGGATGACGTCGATCCCGAATTGAGTTCGACCAGAGACCTTATCGGCGGCCTCGATCCTCTTGGGCGATTTACCGATCAGCTTGAACTGTTCCGGCGGCTTGAGCTTGATCTGGTCAGGCGCGGGCGCCTTCTGGGACGCTGCAGACCGCAGCAGATCCCGGTAGGCCAGCGACTTCGTTCCCGAAGGATCCAAGACGACCCCGCTCCTCACGCTGCAAGCCGACGCGGCCACGTTCCACTGTTTCGCCGCCGCCGCGACCAGCATCAGGCGTGCCGCAGCACCCGCCAATCGCAGCGGCCGCCAAAAGCCTCGAATCGACGCCGATGCACCCGTCGTCTGCTGGCGCAGGATCGGAATCGGATTGGCGTAAAGGGCATCGTTCGGTGGCGCGTGTTCGACCGTGACGGCGTCGAGATCGACCTCGAGCTCCTCGGCCAGAAGCATCGACATGGCGGTATAAATCCCCTGCCCCATCTCGATGCTCGGTATCGTCAGGTGCACACGGCCATTCGG
Organism: Bradyrhizobium diversitatis; assembly: GCF_016031635.1. Lineage (GTDB taxonomy): Bacteria > Pseudomonadota > Alphaproteobacteria > Rhizobiales > Xanthobacteraceae > Bradyrhizobium > Bradyrhizobium diversitatis. The sequence continues at coordinate 78,040 of NZ_JACEGD010000002.1, read as the reverse complement.
CTCGATGCGGACGAACGCGTTGAGAGCGGGATCATTCTCCTTAACCGCGGCGTTCGACCAGGACGGCAGCGCAACCGCCAGGGCAAGACCACCGGCCGCGGTCGCTCCGACCTTGAGCAAGCTCCGGCGTGAGAGCTTTTTCGAGTAGCAGCTCGCTACCGGCCGCGGCAGTCGCTCGGCATCCAATTCTATCATGGCTGCTTCCCTTCCGCCGCCCGCTTGATGGCATCGCGAATGCGATTGTAGGTGCCGCATCGGCAGACATTCCCGGACATTGCGTCATTGATCTCTGCGTCGGTCGGATGGGGCGTGCTCGCCAGCAGTGCCGCGGCAGACATGATCTGCCCCGATTGGCAATAGCCGCACTGGACCACATCGAGGTCGAGCCATGCCTCCTGGACCCTGCGGCCAAGATCGGTGCGGCCTACGGCTTCGATGGTTGTCACGGAGGAGTCGCCGACGCTATCGACGGTGGTGATGCAGGATCGGGTCGCGACACCATCGATGTGAACCGTGCACGCGCCGCACAGCGCTACCCCGCACCCGAACTTCGTGCCGGTCATCTTGAGGACGTCGCGAAGCACCCACAGCAAGGGCGTATCGCCGTCTACATCCACGGTCTGCCGTGTGCCATTGATCTTGAGAGCGTATGTCATTCTTTCGCCGGTCAAACGTCGTTCAGAAGGTTTGCGATCAGGCGGCGGCAAGCGCGACGGCTTCGATTTCCAGCAGCAATCCGAAATGAAGGGATGCCACTCCGGCGACCACCCGCGCCGGCCGGACCTCACCGATCCAATCGGCATAGATCTGGTTGAACGCCGGCCAAAAGTTCATATCGGTCACGTAGACGCGCACCTGGAGGAGCCGGCTTCGATCGGTTCCCGCAGCTTCGAGGCACGCGTTGACGTTGGCGAGCACCTGTTCAGCTTGCCGCTCGAACGGCTGGTCGCTCATGGGCTTGCCGTTCACATCGACCGGAAGCTGTCCGGACACGAACACGAGGCCCGCGGCGGTGCAGGTGTGCGAATAATGGCCGGCAGGCGGACGCAGTCGGTCACTGTTTGCGAATACGATACTTTGCTGCATGGTGCTGCCTTCCTTGTCTGGCCGTCAGTTCAGTAGAACTGCATGAGGACTTTGTTGTCCGCCAATTCGTCGGGAGAGGTTTCGTGGATGATCGCGCCGGATCGCATCACCAGAACGCGATCCGATACCTTGAACGCTTCCTTCACGTTCTGCTCTACCAGCAGGATTGACAGTGCGAGTTGCTGCTGAAGCTGGCGGATCGGCTGCAGCAGATCCTGGAACAGCTTCGGTGCCAATCCGATCGACGGCTCGTCCATCAGGAGACAGCGGGGACGGCTCAGCAAAGCGCGCGCGATGCTGACCATCTGTTGCTGCCCCCCCGAAAGGGTGCCCGCGCGGCGGTCATAGAACGTCTTGATGCGGGGCAGGATCGACATCACCCACTCGATCCGCTCAGACTGCTCTCGCTGCGGCACGTCGGTCGCCCACATCGCAAGCCGGAAGATCTCGTCGACCGTAAGGCCCGGAAAGATGCCGCGGTCTTCGGGCACAAGGCCGATCCCCAGGGCAGCCATCTTCTTCGGTTCCGGATGGTTCAGGCGCTGGCCGTCGATCGATATCTCGCCGCCCTGGCGTGAGACCAACCCGAACAGCGAGTTCAACAGGGTCGACTTGCCGGCACCGTTGTGACCGACGAGGCAGAGCACCTCGTTCCTGCGGATGTCCAGGCTGACATTGTCGAGAACGACGCGGCCGCCATAGCCAACCCGAAGATTGTCAACGCTGATGAGAGCATTGGTCATGAGCGTTCGCCGAAATAGATGGATGACAACTCTGGATTCCCGAGGATCTCCTCGGGCTCGCCGTCGGCCAGGAGACGGCCCTGATCGAGGAAGCTGATCCTGTCGGAGATGCTGACGACGATCTCGAGGTTGTGCTCGATGATGCAGATCGTGATGCCGCGACGAACTTCACTGCGCAATAGCGCCACGAAGCGGTCGTAAGACCTCGGATCGAGCCCCGACGCCGGCTCGTCGAGAAGCCACATCTTCGCGTTAGTGGCCATGATGCGAGCCATGCTCAAAAACTTGCGCTCTGCGTAGGCCAGATCGTTCGCGCGCACATCGGCCTTGTGCAGCAGCCTGGTGGCATCGAGTATCTCGTGCACGCGCCGGTGTCGCTCCGAGACGCTTCCCGCCTCGGACTGCCAAAACCAAGCGCTCTTCTCCATAACCGTAAGGACGTTCTCGAAGACCGTCATGTGGGAGAAGAGACGCAGATCCTGGAAGGTCCGGGCAACGCCGAGACGTGCTATCTTCCACGGAGAGGTGCCGACGATCGATTGTCCCTGCCAGCGGATGTCGCCCCCGGTTGGCCGGAGATGGCCCGTGATAAGATTGAAAAGTGTTGTCTTCCCCGCTCCGTTCGGACCAACCAGTGTGGTGATAATCCCCTCGCGCAGGTGGAGCGACACGTCCTCCACGGCCTTCACGCCGCCAAAGCTCTTCGTAAGATTGGCGATCTCCAGGAGAGTCATTGGCTCGGTCATGGGCTGGACCGGCAGTTTCAAAGCTTGCAGCACGTCACGCCTCCCCTCGCTTAATTCCCATCAGGCCGTCCGGCTTGAAGATCATCAACAGGACCATCGCGAGCCCGTAGATCATCTGCTGCACGGATCCGATTTCGGTGCGCGGAAGGAATGGCAGATAGGTCAAGGCGGCCGGCAATAACGTTAGAAGAACCGCCCCTACAACCGGCCCCCATACCGTTCCGATGCCGCCAACGATGACCATGGCCATGAAAAGCGTCGAGGCATCGATCGTGAAGCTCTCCACGTTTATGAAGCTGAGGTAGTCAGCATAGAGGACGCCGGCGACGGCACAAATCGCGGTCGAGTAGAACACTGAGAGCGTCTTGATCAGCGCGACATTTTTCCCGAATGCCAGAGCGGCCGACTCGCTGTCTCTGATGGCTTTCAGGCTACGACCAAAACTGGAGCGAACGATTGTCGCGGTGAGAACGACCACTAGGACCAGCGTTACGCCGGCCAAGGCGAGGAATTCGACGGGATCGGTGAACGCGTGTCCGCCTATGCTTGCCGGCGGGATACCGACAAGCCCGCCTATGCCGCCCGTGACCGATTTCCACTCCGAAAACACCGTTGCGGCCAGGACCTGAAAACCGAGCGAGGCCGCCACGAAGTAATCGCCTCGCACTCTCAAGGCAGGCAAGGCCAGAGCCACCGAAATCAATCCGGCTACGAGCATCGCGGCCGGCAACTGAAGCAGCAGCGAATCCGTCCACTGCAGGGCAATGAATGCCGCGACATATGCGCCGACGCCGAAGAACACGGCATGGGCGAGCGAGAAAATTCCTGCATATCCCATGATGAAGTTCAAGGTTACCGCCAGAATGGCGTTGATGCAGACCAGCGTGGCGAGGTTTACGAGATAGGCGATCACGATACCGATTCCTCAGCTAGTGGCGACGCGGCCGAAAAAGCCTGATGGCCGCAGCACAATGAACGCGAACAGGATGAGAAACATAACCGCCTCGCTCCATTGCGGATCGAACCTCCACAACGCCAGATTCTCTGCAATGCCCAGCAACAGTCCCGCGCAGGCAGCACCGCGCAGACTACCGACGCCGCCGACAATGGTGGCAGCGACACTGATAAGCATGACGCGGCCGCCGATCGCCGCGTTCAGCCCCGAGGTCATGCTGGTGAGCACCGCGGCGGGAACGACGAGCAAGGAGCCGAGCGCAAATGCACATGTGGATATGGCCTTCGGATTCAACCCAAAGGTCCTCACGAGTGCGGAACTCTCGGAGAGAGCGCGAAGTGCGATCCCGATGTTCGTCCTGCCGAGAAATAGCTGGAGCCCGACAAAACACGCCACCGCCGTGACAACGGCAATCCCCGCCGCAGGAGCCACGTAGAGTCCGGGCGCAAGCTCGACGCTCTTGCTCAGTGCCGAGGGCACCGAAATGAAGCCGCGCCCGAAGACGGTCCCAATCAGGTTCTGAACGACCACGGCGACGCCGAAAGAGCCGACGAAGATCGTAAAGAACGATCCGTCGGTACTCTGAATCGGTCCATACACGTAGCGGTCCAGCGCGACGCCAAACGCTACGACCACGAAGCACGAGGCAAGGATCGAGATCGGCCACCAGACGAGAAGAACCGCATATAGATAATAGAATATGTACGCGCTGATCGCGAAGCTCGCGCCGTGAGCGAAGTGAAATATCTTCGTGGCCCCGAAGATGAGCGAGAAGCCGACTGCAGTCAGGCCGTAGAGCGCGCCGACCTGGATTCCGTTGATGATAAGCTGGAGAAGCAGCATTGGTCCTCGCGCGTCAGAAGCTAGGGGGTCGCAACGATCTCAACGACAGCCGGTTCGCCGTCCACTTCGTTGATCTGCATCGCGGATCGGATCGTGCCGTCCTTCTCGAAGGTCACGCGCCCGCCGACCAGATCAAATGTTCCGATCTCCCGACGTTTCGCCAGCAGGTTCTCACCCGTGACCGGTAGGCCGGCCTTCTGCAGGGCTGACGCCAAGGCCCCGAACAGGAGCACGGCATTGTAGTAGTTTGCGGCGTAGGCGGTTGGCGCCCTGTTAGTCCTGGTCTGGTATTCCCGCGTGAACCGCTTGGTCACCGGATCACCAGAATTCCAGTCGATCCTCTGCGTCGTGAAGAGCGCCCCCTTCGCCTCGGGAAGGCTGGCGATGGCGGGAATCGCGAAGCCCGAGTAGCTGGCGAGTTGCTGCGTAACTCCATTGTCACGCAACTGCTTGACGATCTGCGATTGCTGCGCGCCGAAAGACGCGATGTAGACGACATCCGGTTTCGCGTCGCGCACCCGCGCCGCGATGCCGCTGAACTGCTGAGCATTCGACGGCACGGACAGCGCCTCGGCGAGCGCTCCACCGAGTGGAGCCAACGAAGATTCAAGCTCACGCTTGATCGATTGACCGAGCGGATCATCCACATAAACGAGGACAAACCGCTTCAAGCCCCGCTTCTGAACGAGATAGGGAGCCATCGCTCGCACCTCGAAATTGGCGAGCGGGATCACGTTCCAGAAATACTCGCCGAGTTCGGCAAGATCGGGACCGACCCCGCCGCCATTGACGGCAACCGTATGGCTTCGCGCCGCCGTCGTCGAGATTGCCTTGGACACCCCGGTGAATGCCGAAAGGACATAAGCGACCTTCTCAACGTTCACCAATTTGTTCATCGCGATCACCCCCTGCTGGGGGAGCGCCTGACTGTCCTCATAGGCGATCGACAGCTTGCCGCCGAGGACCTTCGCGTCGTTGAGGTGGGAAACCGCAAGCTCGGTCGCCCCCATATAGAGATCGCCGTAATCGGCGTTGGCGCCGCTCAGGGGAAAGATCGCTCCAATACGCAAATCCTGGGCGGACGCCTGCCCTGCAAAAGCCACGAGCAACGAAAATGCAAGAACTGCGACCTTCCGAAGGCGTCCCATCGCATACTCCCGGTTTACGAAAACGATTTCGAAACCTAGGGCGCGCCGCCCCGGCTTGTCAAGCGCGAGATTTCCCCTTTCAGACTTCGTTGGCTGCGACCAATTGGCCGCCGTGGGACGAGCGGAGGATCAGTTCGGGCGACCAGATCTCCTGCAGCTCCTTGGGCGAACGGCCGTCCATGAGGGCAAGAAGCAGTTCGACCATCCGGCGTCCCGCCTCAAACGTCGGCGCAGAAAACGTGGTCAGAGGCGGATTCAGATACGGCCCAAGCGGATGGTTGTCGCATCCGATGACCGGAATGTCGGCGCCAGGACGTCTGCCCGTTTCGGCGATCGCCTGCATGGCGCCCGTCGCAATCAGGTCGTGACCGCACATAATCGCCGTCGGAGGATTGCTCATTGCTAGGAGCTGCCGGGCACCATTCAGCCCACCCTCCTCATCATTGCTAGTTTCAACGACAAGATCAGCATCGAACGGCAGCTTTGCCGCCTTCAGGGCTGCGCGATAGCCCTCCTGCAAAAGGTGGCTGATCATGAGATATCCCGGCGTACTCAACAGACCAATCCGGCGATGCCCGAACCCTACAAAACGTGCCGTGCCGTTGCGTCCGGCGACCGTTCGATCGATATCCACGAAGGGAAAAGGCTTGCCGGTCTCGCTTCTGCCCAGCGCCACAAACGGCACGTTGCGTTCCTGGAGATAGCGGACCCGGGGATCGTCGCGACGCGTGCGACCGAACATCACGGCGTCGACCCGCTGCCGCTCGACCAGCCGGCGGAAGCTCTCGAGCTCCGTCTCCAGCGTTCTTCCGGCAACGATAATGAGCTGAAACGGGGTCTGACTCAGGCCCTGGTCAATCCCCATGAGCAGGTCGAGGAAGAAGGGATGAGCGAAATGGGTTTGTGGAGGCGACAGGACGAACCCGATGGTCTCGGACGTTTGCGTGCGTAGCCGCCTTCCCGCCGGATCCGGCGAAAAGCCAAACTTTTCCGCCGCTTCCAGCACACGCCGTTTCGTCGCGTCGCTCACATCGCCACGGTCATTGATTGCCTTCGAGACTGTTGACACGGCCAGTCCCAAACGCCGGGCGAGCTCTGCGATGTTGATCCGCTGTTTCATTCAAGCCTCTTGCCGCCAACACTTGACACAGGAGTTCGTCGGCGTCTAGGTTATTTTCGAAATCGTTTTCGGAGATTTCCATGATTGACCTCGCTTCGCATGAGATGACGATGCTGCGCCAGACTGTGCGGGGATTCGTCCGCAACCGCCTGGAGCCTCTCGAGCAGCAGATCGAGATCGACGATGACGTGTCTCCGGACCTCTTGGCCAAGTTGCGCAGCGAGGCCTCGGACCTCGGGATCTACGGGTTCAATCTTCCGCCCGAGCTCGGCGGTTACGGCCTTCCGGTCTCGGCACAGGTCGGAATTCTGGAAGAGGTCACCCACACGTCCGTTCCGCTGTCCGAGGTCGTCGGTTTCCTTCCGCTCTCACTAATCCATCTGAACGAGGAGCAGCGCGGCCGCATTCTGCCCGATCTCGTTTCCGGCCGCGTGACGATGACATACGCTCTCACCGAACCGGATGCCGGCTCAGATTTGAGCGCTATCCGGACCAAGGCGGTAAAGGTCGACGGCGGCTGGCGTCTCGAAGGGGCGAAGCAGTTCATCTCAAACGTCGAGACCTGCGACTACGTGATCGTGCTGGCCGTCACCGATGCTTCCGCTTCCCTCAAAGGGCGCCTGACCACGTTCATCGTCAAGCGCAGCAATCCGGGCCTCGTGGGCATGACGCGCTACAAGAAGATGGGCTGGCACGGCTATCATTTGAATGGCTTCTCGCTCGAAGACTGCTTCGTTCCGGATGAAGACGTTCTCGGCCGGCCCGGCGACGGCTTCCTCGTCATGATGGCCTCAATCAACCACGACAGAATCTTCTCTGCCTGCCGGTCATTGGGACTGGCGCAGCGCGCGCATGACATGTCGGTCAATTACGCGAAGGAACGTCGCGCCTTCGGCTCGCAGCTTGCTGGCCATCAGGCCATTCAGTTCATGATCGCGGACAACGATGTCGAGATCGAAGCGACACGAGCGCTGATCTATCGTGCCGCCGCACTGTGCGACCAGAACGATCCGGCCTCACGGATCGCGGTGTCGAGAGCCAAGCTGTACGCGAGCGAGATGGGATGCCGCGTCGTGGACCGCTGCCTCCAGATCTTCGGCGGGATGGGCTACATGTGCGAGCTCCCCATTGAGCGCTTCTATCGGGATGCCCGCGCTTTCCGACTGGGCGAAGGCACGTCCGAGATGCAGCGGATTCAAATCGCTCGCCAGGCTCTTTCTAACTGACGCAGGGGATCACAATGAGTGGAGCGTCAAGCCCCTTCTTCGGGCTGCTCAATAACTACGCCGAAGCACCGGCGATCTATCTGGGCGATTATGTCGCTACGCGCAGGGATCTGGCCCAGGCGTCGAACCGTGCCGCAGCCTTTCTGAGCAGCCTTGGGTTGACGCGCGGCGACGTGATCGCGCTCTGGCTCCCGGACGGCCCGACCTGGCTGCAATTCCTGTTTGGCGCCGCGCATCAGGGCATTCTCGTCGTTCCGATCAGCACGAGATACCGGCGCGCCGAAGCGCTGCATGTCATCGCGTTGTCCCGCGCGAAAGCCGTCGTTGCAGCGACCAACTTCCTGGATGTGGCCTTCGCGCAGATCGTGCGCGACATCCAGGGCGAGGTCCCCACGCTCGCACACGTCATCGAGGTCACCGACCCGGCTCGTTTCCATGCGGGTGCCGATGGTCTTGTTGAAGCTGTTGGCCGACCGCAGGATCTGCTGTGCACGTTCAGTACGTCCGGAACGACCGGCGCGCCGAAGCTCGCCGTTCATGACCAGCAGAGCTGCCGCACCCACGCCCACATTGTCGCTTCTGCGTTCGACATCCATCCCGGCGACAAGACGCTCTGTGCATTACCTCTCTATGGCGTCCTGGGATTTGTCCAGGCTATCGCGACGCTGGCGGGCGGCGGGGCTTGCGTTCTCCTTCCTGTCTTCAAGGCCGCCGAAGCCGCATCGGCGATCGAGCGGCACGAGGCGACCCATGTGTTCGGCTCCGACGGGCTCCTCGATGCCGTCTTCAACGTACCTGCGGCGAAACTGTCGACGCTGCGCGCCGGCGGTTTTGCCGATTTTGCGGGCCTGACCGACCGCGTGATGAGGACCGCAGAAGATAGATGGGGCCTGCGCCTGGTGAGCGTGTATGGTTCATCCGAAGGCTTTGCTCTAATGGCCGCGCGCTCGCCCTCCGAGCCAATCGAGGCTAGGTCATTGCCTGGCGGTCGCTTGCTGTCCGGCGAGATGGCATTTCGGATCGTCGAGCTGGAGAGCGGAACGCCGGTACAGCCCGGCGCGACCGGCGAGTTGCAGATCCGCGGATACAATGTGATGCCCGGCTATCTGAACAACGAGGCTGCAACCGCGCGGTCGTTCACCTCCGACGGCTGGTACCGAACCGGCGATTTCGCGTATGCGGAGGAGGATACTTTCGTCTTCCTGTCGCGCATCGGCGATGGCCTGCGCCTGCGTGGCTATCTGGTCGATCCCAGCGAGATCGAGACGTTTCTCTGCCGGCATCCAAACGTCTCGGCTGCTCAGGTCGTGGGCGTTCGCCTTGAGGGCGAAGGCGACGTTGCGGTGGCCTTTGTTCGCGCCGACCGCCAGCTCGGCGAGACTGAGCTGCTCGCTTACTGCCGCGAAGGCATCGCCAACTACAAGGTGCCGCGTCGCATCGTTCAGATCGATGCGTTCCCGGTCATCGACGGCCCGAACGGCACCAAGATCCGCAAGGCAGCCCTGAGAGAGCACGCTTCCCAACTCCTCAGTCCCGCTCCTATCACCTGACGAGGTTGACATGAAACGGCACGAGATCAAATCCGACATCGCCTGGGCGACCCCGACGCAAATCAAGGTCCACGGGCTCGACCTCTGCACCGAGATCGTCGGTGTCGTCGATTTCGGACAGATGGCGTTCCTCGAGATCTTCGCGCGTCTTCCAAACGCGAACGAAGCGCGCATGTTCAACGCCATGATGGTGATCCTGGTGGAGCATGGCATTACGCCCTCGTCGCTCGCCACGCGCATGACCTACTGCGGCGCGCCGGAAGCCGTGCAGGCTTCGGTCGCCGCGGGACTGCTGGGGCTCGGCTCTGTCTTCGTCGGCTCGCTGGATAACGCGGCGAAGATGCTCCAGGAGGCCTTGCCCGATCCGCAGGCGTCCGTTGATCTGAAGCAGCTGGCGGTCGACATTGTCAGCGCCCACAGGGGCCGGCGAGAGATCATTCCGGGCGTCGGCCATCCCTTCCACAAGCCGATCGATCCGCGCACGCCGGCACTGTTCAAGGTCGCGCGCGAAACCGGCTTTGCCGGCCGACACGTCGAGCTGATGGAGAACATAGGCGCGGAGGCAAGCGAGCAATATGGCCGGCCGCTCCCCCTGAACGTTACGGGCGCGATGGCAGCGATTGCCTCGGAATTTAGGCTGCCTTGGAAGATGTGCCGCGGGCTGGCTGTGGCGGCCCGCGCGGTCGGGCTTGTCGGGCACATCATCGAGGAAATGCGTCAGCCGATGGCGGAGGAGATCTATTACCGGATCGAGCATGAGGCCACTGAACATTCCCGCCCACGCGAGTGAGGGAGCGTCGGATGAATAAGGATCCGGCCCCGTTCGCCCCTTCAACGCCACGGCCGACGCCGGAGCGCTTCCGGTTCTGGAGCCGGGAGAAGCTGCGGAACGCAGATACGGATCAATTCCGACACGTCAACAATGCTGCGATCGCCAGCTTCCTGGAAGGCGGCCGCATGGATCTGTTTGCGGACCCCGCAATAGGTCGCCTGATGAATGGGGTGAACGTCGTGGTCGGACGCCTGAACATCGAATTCCATGCCGAGATATTCTATCCTGGGGAGCTGACTGTCGGCTCGGCGGTCACCCGCGTCGGTCGCGCTTCATTCGAGGTCCTGCAAGGCGTGTTCCGCGACGGCACATGCGTGGCCTCCGCTGTTGCTTCTTGCGTGCTGCTCCAGGCGGGAAAGCCATACGCTGTTCCGAACGAAATCCGGCGGCACTTGCTCGGCGATTGCTCTAATTCGACGGGGGCCTGACCATGCCGGTGCTTTACAGCCGCCACGGCGACATCGCCATTCTTACCTTGAACGACGCGCAGCGACGCAATGCCCTCTCGAGGGCGTCTGTCGCGCAGCTGCTCGATCTAATCGCGCGGTCTCGTGCCGAGAAGGCGCGAGCCATCGTGATCGCCGCGAATGGTCCGGTCTTCTGCGCAGGTGCCAACATCGACGATCTGAAGGCCGGGTGGATGAGCGGTGTTGCCGATCCGACCGATCCTGCCCTGCTGTTTCGCGCCTTGGCTGAGGAGAAGCGGCCCACCATAGCGGCGGTCCAAGGCGGCGCCCTGGGCGGCGGATTTGAGCTGACACTCTCCTGCGATCTCGTCGTGATGGGAGCGGAGAGCTATTTCGCTCTCCCGGAATTGGGACACGGCGTCATCCCCAACACCGCGCTAGCGCGCCTCCACCGGGTCGTAGGCACGAGGCGTGCGGCCGAGCTGATATTGACCCGCCGGCGGTTGAGCGCAGCTCAGGCTGTCGAATGGGGACTAGCAAATCGCATAGTCCTGACGGCTGACGTCCTTTCAAGTGCCATCGACCTCGCACTGAGCATCGTGCAGTCGGCGCCCCCGGGCGCGATCGCAGCCGCAAAACATAACCTTGCCCATCACGGCGAGACGGATTGGGCGCGCGTGCTGTCTTCGCCTGAGGACGTTCCGCCCACCGAATGGCGTGAAGGATTGCGAGCCTTCGACGAGCGACGCGAGCCTAGCTACGATCAATTTTGGCAGGACAGGTAGACGATGGATCAAAAGGCATCACGTGCAGTAGAAAGGGACTACCACTCTTATGAGCCCACCAAAGGGCATGGGCTCAAGCATGATCCGTTCAACGCGATCGTTGCACCGCGGCCGATTGGCTGGATCTCTTCGCGTGATTCCAAGGGAAATATCAACCTCGCGCCCTACAGCTTCTTCAACGCTTTCAGCTACAAGCCGCTGATCGTTGGTTTCTCCTCCACAAACTGGAAGGATAGCGTCGCGAATGTTCAGGAGACAAAGGAGTTCTGCTGGAATCTCGTCACCATGGATCTCGCGAGGCAGATGAACGCGACCGCGGCCCATGTTGCGCGCGAGGTCGACGAATTCGCGATCGCCGGCGTTGCAGCGGTACCCAGCAAGCTTATCGATGCTCCACGCGTGGCAAAAAGCCCCGCCTCATTCGAATGCAAGTTGACCGAGATCATCCATCTCAAGAACGCCAATCAGCAAAGAGCAGATGCCTGGTTGACGCTGGGCGAGGTGGTGGCCGTCCATATCGACAAGGCCTTCATCAGGGACGGTGTCTATGAGACCGCTCTCGCACGCCCGATCGCACGTGCCGGGCGCCGCGGCGATTATTTCGAGATGACACCAGAAACAATGTTTGAAATGGTCCGGCCGGACTGATGGCACAGCAGAGTGCACCTTGCGCTTTAAGCCTCTCCAAGCACGAAACTTGAAGCGCGTTGGAATGAGGCGACGGTATCTCCGACGGTATGATTGACCACCCCAAACTTGCATAGATGAGAGTACCGATTACCGAGGGATTCGCGCTACCACGAAGCTATGTGATAGAAGCTGCTATCGTAGCCGCTGACCGCGAACGCGCAGGCGACGGACGCCTCTGAAGGGGAGATCATCCCTATCATCGCAACTCGCCGTAGGGCTTCGAACGTGCCTGTGGAAATTCGAGATCTGCGCTGGGCTATCACCGCGTCCCAGCACCGAAGCCTTCGCCAAGCGGCGGAGACACTTAGGGTCAAGCAGTCAACACTTAGTCGTTGTCTGCGAAGCCTCGAATACGAATTGGGCAGTACGCTCTTCGAGCGCACGAACGGCGGCACGCGACCGACGATCGAAGGTCAAGAGTTCCTCGATGCCGCTCGGCGTATTGTCGGTGATACCGAAGCCATGGCGGCTCGCCTCAAGACCCATTCGCGCGGCGAGAGTGGTCGATTGACCATCGGCGTACACGCCTCGCTCTCAGCCGGCAATTTCCGGGCCACCCTCCTCGACCACCGACAACGCTATCCCGATGTCGATACGCATCTGGTCGATGGATCGAGTGACCATCTGATCTCCGACTTGGTCAATTCCGCCGTTGACGTCGCCTTCGTGGCCGAGCCCAATCCAAGGTGGAGCAATAGATCATTGTTGGTCTGGAGCGAACGTGTCGTCGTCGCTCTTCCTGAGAACCATCCGCTGACAGCACGCAATGCGGTTCATTGGGGCGAACTGAGGCACGAAACGCTTTTGCTGCCTCAGCACGGCCCCGGACCGGAATTCCACAAACTGCTAATCAGCAAAATGGGATGTTCTGATCATTGCCAACTGCTTCGCCATGATGTGGCGCTTGATCGGCTTCTCACCTTGGTCGGCGCGGGCTGGGGTGTTCTGCTGGCATTGGAAGGTGCGACCGGCGTGGCCTATCCAGGTGTCGTCTTCCGCGAGGTGCATGATGCCGAGGGGCCGACGCGTCTGAGCTTCCGCGCTTATTGGCGACAGGCCAACAACAATCCATCCCTGCGCCCGTTTCTCGACCTGCTTCGTGAACGCTATCCGGATCTTTCCGCTGCCCCAGGTGCGAACTGAGCAGCATTTCGCCGTGCTTTTGCAAAGGCCCGATCGGTCGCCATAAAACGCTCGATCATCGGCGCAATCAATTTGGCAGGCTCGGTCGGGGTCGTCGCGCCCCCGCTACGCGTCAGAATCGCGGCGTAGCTTTTGAGATCCCTGAAGACCGCCGCAGGCAGTTCGATCGTGAGCTTTACCGGCTTGTCGTCTTCAAGCGGCCCAAGCTTGAGCTTCGTCATGGTGTTCCTCCCCTCCAGTAGGGCGCCAGCACCAAATCCCGCGTAACGATGACCCGCACCGGGAAACCCGGCCGGATGGTCAGCGTCGGCTGGATGTTGAGCTGGCGCTGCACGATCTGCTGACCGGTCTGGCTGATGCTGTTGGAGGCGCCGCTACGGATCGCTTGAAGAAGGTTGTTCTCGTCCTGGCTGGTGCCCGCCTCAGCTCCGACGCTGAGCATTGTTGAGAGGACGGCAGCCTTGAACAACATGCCCCAATGATTGTCGACCTCGTCCTCGAGGCCGGCATAACCGCCGGTGTCTGCGCCGGGCTGGCGCTCCAGCACGATCGAGTTGCCGTCTGGCATGATAATGCGAGTCCAGACCAGGAGGATGCGGCTCTGGCCGAACGCGACGGAACTATCGTACTGACCTATCAGCTTTGCACCCTGCGGGATCAGAAGATATTTGCCGGACGGGCTGTCCCAGACCGCCTCCGTGATCTGAGCAGTGACTTGGCCGGGCAGATCGGAGCGAATGCCCGTGATGAGCGCGGCCGGGATCACGGTGCCGGCCTGGACGACATAAGGAGAGACTTTCGCTTCGAGCCGGTCCGAACTGACCGTGCGCTTATCCGTTGAAGCATTGAGGAAGGCCGTCTTGCGGTCCTGCATGTTCTGTGCGGACCCGGCATCGACGGGCGGTGTCGCGGCCGGGGTCGTCGTGGTGCCAGCGGAGGCATTAGGGATGACTTGGCCGACCCCCTGCGGCTGCTCAGCAGTTTGGGCAAACAGGCGGCTAACCCGCGCCGCCTCGATTTCCTGTGATCTCTGCTGCGTCTCCGGATCTGACGTCGCTGCCATGGTATTCGGCGCAGCTCTGGCGTTGAGGACCGGCTTGCCGAGATCGCCGGGCAGCGGTGGCCCGAGCGGCGGCGCCTGGCGCGGCAGACCGGTATAATCTTTTGGCAACCTGGCGAGGCCATCGGCCGAAGGCCTGTTCTGGATGCTGAGCAGCTCCTGGCCGGCCTGTTGCTTGTTGCCAGTCTGTAGCGCGTAGCCGAGCGCGCCCGCGACTGCGAGGGCAGACACCGCACCGAGGCCGATCAGGACCTTACGCGAGAGCCGTGTGACACGGGGCCGCTCGCCTCGGAGCCGAAGGTCCGGCGGCGCAGCGGGCGGGACATCGCTTTGGCGGTCGTCTTCGCTCCCTATCGCCATGCGCGCGGCCTTCCATCGGTGCGGACAATGCGCACGCGCCGCTCGCTGTCCTTGTCGCCAAGACGCAATTCGGCGGCAGCGAACAGACGGTCGACGATATAGTAATTGCGGTTGACGCGATAGTTCACGAGTTCAGAACCGCCGGCCGGGCCGATGACGAACAGCGGCGGCATTTCGCCCTGGACGATGCCGCTGGGAAACTCGATGTAGACCTTGTTCCCGTCGTCAAAGGCGCGCAGCGGGCGCCAGGCCGGATCATCGCCCTCGATCGCGTAGCGGAAGTTGATCGAGGCAAGATCGACGCCGGCCGCAATGGGGGCAGCGGTTTCAGCGGCCGCGTTCTGCCGCCGAAGTGCAATGAGTTGGTCCTCGGGATACTGCCAGGAGACCGAGGCCATGTAGGTCTTCTCGGTCGAGCGCAGCTCGAGGAGATAGGTCCGCCGGTCGGTGTTGATCACGAGATTGGTGACCAGTTCCGGCCGCGTCGGCTTGACGAGGATATGGATCTTCCTAGTCGCGCCCGCGCCGCTCTCGGTATCGCCGATGATCCAGCGCACGGTGTCGCCGGCGGCGACCGGACCAGAGCCGACGAGTTGCTCGCCTTCCTGCAGGGCGACATCGGTGATCTGGCCGGGAGCCGTATAGACCTGGTACAGGGCTCCGCCCGTAAATGGATAAACCTGTACCGCATTGATGAAGCCGTTGCGGACCGGTTGCACCCGCGCCGCGGCGTTAGCCTGCTTGACGCGGACCTTCGGATCGGCGGCTTCCGCGACGCGTTTGCCCGAGGCGAGCGATTTCAATTGTCCGGGCAACGGCAAGGGCTTCGGCAATTCAACGATCTTGATGGGAGGCGGCGGATCGACGGTGAGCGTCGCCGGCTCTGCGGTATCGTAGTTGATGTCGGGCGGGATGAAATTGTGTGCGCAGCCGCCAAGCACCGAGGTGACCATCAGCAAAGCTGCAAAAGCGGGTTTACGGAGGGACGTATCGCCGACTTTCCGGTTTTGGCGATCGATGAGGAAACGCGAAGCCGGACCGCCGGCTTTTGAGAAAATCGGCGAGGTCATTGTCCCAGTTCCTTCGACCAGTTGATAGCGTTGACGTAGATGCCGAGTGGATTCCTGCGCAGCCGATCGGCGTCGGTGGGCGGCTGAATCGCGATGGTGAGGATCGCGGTCCAACGTGTGGTGCCGGCGAGCGCCCCGTCTTGATAGCGGTGCTCGACCCAGGCGATGCGGAAGCTGTCGGGCGAGGCGCGGATGACGCTGGAGACGTCGATGGCGACCTGCTGCTTGCCGAGATTGGCGAAGGGGTCATTGGCGCGGGCGTAGTCGTTCAGCGCCGCGGCGCCCGCCGTGGTCGTGAAATCATAAGCCTGCAGCCAGTTGTGCCGCACGATGATCGGATCGGCCGGAAGCGAGCGAACGATCTGGATGAAGTGGGCGAGATACCAGGCAATCTGCGGGTCGTTTGGTCTAAAGTCGGCGGTGGCGGGCGCCACGGCTTGCGCCTCGCCGAGCTTGTCGACCTGCACCACCCAGGGAACGACGGCGCCGTGGGTGGATTGCCAGACGAGCCCGCCGGCGAGGCCACAGCTGAGGATCAGCGAACCGAAGGCCATCAACCGCCAGTTCTTGGCCTGCACGCGGGCGGAGCCGATGCGTTCGTCCCACACTTGCGCTGCGCGCTGGTAGGGGGTTTCGGGTTCGGGTGTGCGGCCGTAGCGGACTGACGATCGGCGGAAGATCGACATTGTTATTCTCCTCCCGAGAGATCGACGGAGTGACCGCCGCCATGGCTGTCGCCGGATTTTAGGGCTTGCGCGGCTGTCTGAGCGCCGTGAATGACCGTCTGATTGCGCTTGACGCGCTTGGCCCAGGCGGGCGGACCGCCCTCGCCCGCCGCTTGAGATGCGGCTCCATCGTTTGTGGCCTGACCGCCCTGAATGGTCCCCATCGTCGAGGAGCCGCCCGTGTTGGCGACTCCGGCCCGGGCGCCAGAGATGAAGCTCTCCCTCATTGCCCCTGCCGCTTGCGCAGCGGCGCGTCTAGCGGGAGCGGCGACGGCGCCGGCCGCCGCGCGGCCCGCGCCGCCGAGACCGGACGCAACGCCGCCAGCACTGGACCGCCCGGCTGAGGCGAGGCTGTAAGCGGAAGACATGCCGCCCGCCATCGCCGCACCACCACGTGCGGCGGCCGCAGCACCAGAGGTCGCCGCCATCGCTCCCCTTCCGGCGAGCCCAAGCGCAGCGCCGCCCGCCATCGCCGCGCCGGCGACGGCGAGGCCGGTGCCGACGGCAGCGCCCGCGCCAAGCTGCGGCGCCCCCGACACAAGCCCGGTCGCGATGCCGGGACCGAAGATGCCGAGGCCGAGCATGGCGAGCGCTGCCAGCACAACAGAGAGCGCTTGCTCGATGGTCGGCTGGCCGCCGGCATCGGTGGTGGTGAACTGGGAGAAGAGCCCGGTGCCGATGCCGACGATAACGGCGAGCACCATGACCTTGACGCCGGAGGCAACGACGTTGCCCAGCACCTTCTCAGCGAGGAAAGCGGTTTTGTTGAAGAGAGCGAACGGGATGAGGATGAAACCGGCGAGCGTCGTCAACTTGAACTCGAGCAGGGTGACGAACAGCTGCACCGCCAGAATGAAGAAGGCGATCAGCACCAACAGCCAGGACACCATCAGCACGGCAATCTGGACGAAGTTCGCAAAGAAGCTGGTGAAGCCCATCATCTGGCTCGCTGCATCGAGCAGCGGCTGCCCGGCATCGAGACCGACCTGCGCCAGCTTGCCGGGTCGCAAAAAGTCCGCCTGCGAGATCGATGAGCCGCCGGCCTTCAGGCCGAGGCCGGCAAAGCTATTGAAAATGATCCCTGACAGCTTGTTGAAGTTGGTGATGATGAAGGCAAAGAAACCGATATAGAGCGTCTTCTTCACCAGCCGCTGGAGGATGTCTTCGTCTGCGCCCCAGGCCCAGAACAGGCCGGCCAAGGTGATGTCGATGACGATCAACGTCGACGAAAGGTACGTGACCTCGCCTTTGACCAGGCCGAAACCTGAATCGATGTACGTCGTGAAAGTATTGAGGAAGGTGTCGATAACGCCGACATTATTCATGGCTTCCCTCCCTGCGGAGCGCTCGTCGTCGGCGGTGTGGCCGGCGCGGCCTGCAGCAGAAGTGGCCGCGCCGGCCTGCCGAAGAAGCGCGCGCGGTTCTCCTTCCAAACCGCCTGGCAGTGCGGATCTTCGGCATCCTGGGGTCCAAGCTCAGCGCAGCGCAGCAGCTCGGCCGAGAGGTCATCGGGAGTGGAGGCAGAGGGGGCGTCGGATGCTGGCCGCTCAGCCGGACGCTGATGGATGACGTGCAGCGCGGCGAGGAAAATCACAAACACGACGATCATCGCGCCTGCGCGAAGGATATCCGAGCGCTCCATGACCCAAGCCTCAGTTGCCGCTGAACATGGTGACGTTGCCGGGCTGATAGCCGCTGCGTGTCGAGAAGATCTTGTATTGCTGCTGGCCCTGCGACTCGGCCGCCGTCACGCGCGCCTGCTCGAGCGCGTCCGCCCTCCCCTTCGCGGCGAGAACTGCGACAAGATCGGATAGCTGCTGGGAGTGGAGGGCCAGGAGCTGGTTGCCGGCTTGCGCGGCCTGCAGAGCGCCGCTTGCCGACTGGCTAGCGGTGACCAGCGAGCTCATTGCACTGGAGTTGGTCGAGATATTGCCGACGACGCCGGCCTGCACCTTCAGCGAGTCCTCGAAGGCGCCGACCGAGTTCTGCCAACGACTTTGAGCCGCGGCAAACATCGTCGCATTGGAGCCCGTGGCCGCCGCCGTGCCGTAGACGCTAGAGTACGCCGTCTGGATGCGTTCGACGTTGAAGGCGATGTTCTGGGCCTGGCTCAGCAGCGACTGGGTCCGAGCGACCTGTGCCTGGAGCTGGGTCAGCGTCGACATCGGCAGGTTGGCGAGGTTCTTGCCCTGGTTCACCAGGCTCTGGGCCTGATTGGTCAGCATCTGGATCTGATTGTTGATCTGCTGCAGCTCGCGCGCCGCCGTCAGCACGTTCTGGCTGAAGTTGGTGGGGTCGTAGACAATCCACTGCGCGCAAGCCGGCGTAATCAAAGGCGGCGAGATCGACAATGCGAGCGAGAGAGCGGTCGCGGCAATCAAGCCTGCGCGCCGCATCTTAAGTCCAGTCATGATGGCACCTCCAGGTTTGTCAGGTCGGGGATGAGATCGGCGGCCCAGAGGAGCTCGTGATCCGCGAGCCAGGCGGCCGTGAAGTCGTGGCGGCCGTGCTCGGCGAGCAGCCGTTCGATTGCGGCATGGTCGGCCTTGGAGGACGCGGCGCAGAAAGCGAGCGCGATCGGCCCGAGGCCGAGCTCAAAGAGCCGGTTGCCGCGCCGGGACTGGCAGTAATAGTCCCGCTTCGGCGTCGCTCGCGCGATGATCTCGATTTGGCGATCGTTTAAGCCGAACCGCTGGTAGATGGCGGTGATCTGCGGTTCGATCGCGCGTTCGTTCGGCAGGAAAATGCGCGTCGGGCAGCTCTCGACGATCGCAGGCGCGACGTTGCTGCCGTCGATGTCGGAGAGCGATTGGGTTGCGAAAACGACCGACGCGTTCTTCTTTCGTAGCGTCTTCAACCACTCCCTGAGCTGTTGCGCGAACGCTGGATCGTCGAGGACGAGCCACCCCTCGTCGATGATGAGAAGGGCTGGCCGACCGTCGAGCCGGCCTTCGATGCGATGGAAGAGGTAGGTGAGGACGGCGGGCGCAGCACCAGAGCCAATCAGTCCTTCAGTCTCGAATGCCTGCACCGAGGCAAAGCCGAGTTGCTCGGCCTCCGCATCGAGCAGACGGCCGGAGGCGCCGCCGACACAATAAGGTTGCAGCGCCTGCTTGAGCGCGGTCGATTGCAACAGAACCGTGAGGCCGGTGATCGTGCGTTCCTGCACCGGCGAGGACGCCAGCGAGGTCAACGCCGACCAGACATGCTCCTTTGCGGTCGGATCGATGGTGACGCCTTCCTTGGCAAGGATCGCGGTCACCCATTCAGCCGCCCAAGCGCGCTCCGCCGCATCGCCGATGCGTGCAAGCGGTTGAAGCGAGACGGAGTCCTCTGCATTGTTTGACAGACTTCCGCCGAGGTCGTGCCAGTCGCCGCCCACGGCAAGCGCAGCTGTGCGGATCGAACTGCCGAAATCGAAGGCAAAGATCTGGCTCTTCCGGTAGCGCCGGAACTGAATTGCCATCAGCGCCAGCAGCACTGACTTGCCGGCGCCGGTCGGACCGACGATCAAGGTGTGGCCGACGTCGCCGACATGCAGCGAGAAGCGGAACGGCGTCGAGCCCTCGGTCTTGCCAAAAAAGAGCGGGGCGCTGCGAAAATGCTCGTCGCGGTCCGGCCCGGCCCAGACCGCCGACAGCGGAATCATGTGGGCCAAGTTCAATGTCGAGAGCGGCGGCTGGCGGACGTTGGCATAGGCGTGCCCCGGCAGAGAGCCAAGCCAGGCTTCGAGCGCGTTCACCCCTTCCGGCATGCAGTTGAAGTCGCGCCCCTGGATCACCTTCTCGATGAGGCGAAGCTTCTCAGCGGCGATACCTGCGTCCTCGTCCCAGACGGTGACGGTCGCGGTGATATAGGCCTGGCCGACGTCGTCGGTGCCCAGTTCCTGTAAGGCAAGATCGGCGTCAGTGGCCTTGTTGGCCGCATCGCTATCGACCAGTGTCGAGGCCTCGTTGGTCATGACCTCCTTGACAATGGCGGCGATCGACTTTCGCTTGGCGAACCACTGTCGGCGGATCTTGGTCAGCAGCTTCACCGCCTCGGTCTTGTCGAGGAGGATCGCGCGCGTCGACCAGCGGTAAGGAAAGGCGAGCCGGTTCAGCTCGTCGAGGATTCCGGGATGGGTCGCGGTCGGAAAGCCGATCACGGTGAGCGTGCGAAGGTGATGGCGGCCGAGCCGCGGCTCGAGGCCGCCGGCGAGCGGCTCGTCCGCGAGCAGCGCGTCGAGATGCATCGGCGTCTCGGGAACGCGTACGCGCTGTTGCCGGGTCGAGATGGTCGAATGCAGGTAGGTCAGCGTCTCGCCATCGTCGAGCCATGCCACCTCCGGCATGAATCCTTCGACCAGCTGCAGGACACGGCTGGTCCGATCGACGAAGCCACGCAGCAGTTCGTGTGGATCGACGCCGCTCTGCGCGCGGCCCTCATAGAGCCAGCTCTCGATGCGCGAGGCGTCCTCCGCCGGCGGGAGCCAGACGAAGGTCAGGAAATAGCGGCTCTCGAAATGCGCACCTGCCTCCTCGAAAGCGTCCCGTCTCTCCAGATCGACCAGTGCTGATGCGGCATCAGGAAAGGTATCGTGCGGATAGGTCTGGGCCGCGATGCGCTGGGCTTCGACGAAGATCGCCCAGCCTGAACCGAGACGGCGGAGCGCGTTGTTGAGGCGGGCCGTCACGCCGACGAGCTCGGCAGGCGTTGCGCTGTCGAGATCTGGGCCGCGGAAGCGCGCCGTGCGCTGGAACGCGCCGTCCTTGTTGAGGACGACGCCCTTCTCGGCCAACGCGGCCCAAGGCAGGAAGTCGGCGAGGCTGTGGGGCCGGTTGCGGTATTCGGCGAGGTTCAGCATGGAAATCACTCGCCGAGATAGGATGGATAGCGGAGGTGACGCCGCACGACGTCCACGAACTGCGGGTCGCGCTTGGCCGCCCAGACTGCCGCAGCGTGGCCCACAGCCCAAATCAGAGCTCCAGGAATCCAGAGGTGGAGACCGAGCGCGATAGCGGCCGCCAGCGTGCCATTGGCGATGGCGACCGTGCGGGGCGCACCGCCCATCAGGATCGGATCGGTGAGCGCGCGGTGGACCGACGCGAAGAAGCCCGGGACTTCTGTATCGACGATTCCGGCCATCAGACCAAGGCTCCGCCGGAGAAGCTGAAGAAGGTCAGGAAAAAGCTCGAGGCGGCAAAGGCGATCGACAGGCCGAAGACGATCTGGATCAGCCGGCGGAAGCCGCCCGAGGTATCGCCGAACGCGAGCGTCAGGCCGGTCACGGTGATGATGATGACTGACATGATCTTCGCGACCGGACCTTGCACCGACTCCAGGATCTGATTGAGCGGAGTCTCCCACGGCATCGAGGAGCCGGAAGCGTAGGCTGCGGGCGCGAGAGCGATGGAGATAAAGGCAATCGCCGCGAAGTCGGTGAAGCGGCGGCGAACGTGACGGATCGCGAGAGGGAACTGGATCATGATGGGTCCTTGGCAAACGAGGATTGGCCGCCCGCCTCGGCGGACTGGACGCGGTAATCGCCGGTGGCGGGATCGAGGCCGGCGACGAGAGCAAGTTCAGAGAGGCGGCGTTCGCTGCCGCGGCCGCGCAGTACCGCGACGAGATCGATGGTCTCGGCGATCAGCGCCTTGGGAACGGTGAGAACGGCTTCCTGGATGAGCTGCTCGAGGCGGCGAAGTGCGCCCAGCGCGGTACCGGCGTGAATCGTTCCAATCCCACCGGGATGACCCGTGCCCCAGGCTTTGAGGAGTTCCAAGGCTTCGCTGCCCCGGACCTCGCCGACCGGAATCCGGTCGGGGCGCAGGCGCAGGGAGGAGCGAACCAGATCGGATAGCGACGCCACGCCGTCCTTGGTACGCAGCGCGACCAGATTCGGGGCGCGGCATTGCAGCTCACGGGTATCCTCGATCAGGACCACGCGATCGGTGGTGCCAGCGATCTCGGCCAGCAGTGCGTTGGTCAGCGTGGTCTTGCCCGTTGAGGTGCCGCCGGCGACCAGGATGTTCTTGCGGGCGGCGACAGCTTCGCGAAGCACGCCCGCCTGGCCCGCCGTCATGATGCCGGCAGCCGCATAGTCGTCCAACGTGAAGACAGCGACGGCGGGCTTGCGGATCGCAAAGGCCGGCGCCACAACGACGGGCGGCAGAAGCCCCTCGAACCTCTCCCCCGTCTCTGGAAGCTCCGCCGAGACGCGCGGCCTCTCGGCATGCACCTCCGCGCCGACATGGTGTGCGACGAGGCGCACGATCCGCTCGCCGTCGGCGGCCGACATCGTCCGGCCGCTATCCTCCAGCCCGCCGGACAGCCGGTCGATCCAGAGCCGTCCGTCGGGGTTGAGCATCACCTCGACGATCGCTGGGTCTTCGAGGAAGGTCGCGATCGCGGGGCCGAGCGCGGTGCGCAGCATGCGCGCGCCACGCGAGAACGCTTCCGAATGGAGTAGAGTGCCCGCCACGATCGTCCCCCGAAAGCCAACCGCGGCAAGCGATCAGCAACGGGGATGGATAGAAAAAGCAGGAAACGGCTTAGTTCAACAAGTATTCGACCGTGGTAGGGAGACGGCGTAGAGCAGCGAAAAAATACTTGCTGTAGAGAAGATCTACCGATCGAACTCTGGCACCCGATTTTTAAGTACCGGTGTCGGCCAGGGGCGATTTCAACGGCCCACGCATGCAGTCGATTCTCTCCCTGAATTGCTGGAGGACGGTGGTGCCGACAGACTGCTCCCGATAGAGATTTGGGTCGGCCAGACTCAGGAGTATAAGTTTAAGTCATGAATCTCGAACCTCGTAAGTGACATGAGCGATAACCATTCAGACCCCAATCCGCTTCGCGGTTGGCATCCTGGCTTGCTCCGCAAGGTCGTGCTCGCGACAGCTCGCCAATGGTCGGAGCATGGAATTCCGATCCCGCCGCTTGACTTCTATGCGGTCGCGGATCGGGGCGAAGAGATCGTTTATCGAGGCGGTTGCGGAGGCAATTGCCGCGGGCCACGACGATACAGACACTGTCATTGCGAATATTCGGGTCGCGCGCCGGTTTCTTGAGCGATTCGGTGACGACCTCTTCCTCGCAACCGAGCAGGCAGATGATCCTCTCCTTGCAAGGCTTGCTGCATATCTCGCATTGGAAGGATCCGATGGGTACAACGAAATCGGCTATCAATGTGCTTGGGGAGCACAAGGTAGCCCGGATTGGGGCACGTTGTGGGGCGTAAAACAGAAGGTCCGGGATTTCACACCGGCCTTCGTGCTGAAGATTTGCATGAAGGGTGACTTTCGTTGGCTGGCGGTTGAGTGCCATGCTCCGAACCGCACGCTACCTGACGACCTTCACACCCGAGTTCGAGCCCGAACAATGGTCGCCTCCGGCGTTCCTGTCCTTGCCTTCTCGCCGACCGATGTTGAGACAGAGGCATCCGCGTGTGTTGAGGAGATCAGTTATGCAGCGTCGGTTCTCGCACAGGAACTGCTCGCGATGCACAGCATTGAACCCCCACCGCGGTGGGACTTTCGTCCACGCGGCTAGCGATCATCGGCACATTAAGCGGCTATCCTCACGTCGGCTCGCGCTCCTGAATATCGTCCGGGATCTCCTGCCGCAATTTCGGCCCCTGATTGAGTCGACGGCCCAGTGCAGCGACAAAGCTATCATAGCGCGCTCTGGCCTGTGCCCGCGCGGCCTTGGCGGCCGGTTCGGGGAGTGGCGGTGTCGTCGTGAGCCAGAAGCGGATGAAGAGTGCAATGGTCTCGACCGAAATCCCGACATCCCGCTCAAGGCGCGCGACCCGGCGATCGATTTGGTCGAGGCGCTTGGTAATTGCGGCCTCCCGCCGCTCGTCACCATCCGGCGACAGAAAGCACGCAATCGCGGCTTCGGCGATGAGCGACAGCGATTGCTCGCGCCGGGCGGCATAGGCCGACAGCGCCTTCATGACGTCTGGATCGAGATAGACCGACATCTGGGCCTTTTTCTTCGGCGCGGTCATGCCTGCCTCACAATCCGAGATCGTCGCCGGGATCGAGCGAGGCCTGGCGCGCGACGCCCTGCATCATGTCGTTCATGCGCCTTATCCGCGGGGCATCTTCATCGAACTCGTCGGCGAGGTCGGCCGCGAACTCGTTGTCGAGCGGTTCCTTCTTTTCCGTGGTATCGCGATCCAATTCCGGATGCCGCCGCCGGTCCGTGGTCTTGGGGTCTTCGTCATCCGTCGGGTCGTCGGTCGGCGCCCGCAACGCCGTTGGGCGCGGTGGCAGAGGCCGTGAAGTCCGGACGAGCGGTCTCCGACCGTGACACCATGAGGTGGCCGAGCCAAGGTGCCAACCGGCTGCCGGCATAGTTCTTCATCGCCTTCATCTCGGTCGCCATACCAAGTGCGTCACTGACCCGCTTCGCGGTTCGCTCATCGTTGGTCGCGAAACTGACCCGGATGTGACAATTGTCGAGGATCGAGTTGTTTGGCCCGTAGGCCTTCTCGATCTGGTTCAGCGACTGAGCGATCAGGAAGCTCTTGATACCGTAACCCGCCATAAAGGCCAACGCTGACTCGAAGAAGTCGAGCCGGCCGAGCGCCGGGAATTCGTCAAGCATCAGGAGAAGGCGGCGCCGGCCGGCCTTCGCCTGCAGATCCTCGGTCAAGCGGCGGCCGATCTGATTAAGGATCAGACGGATCAGCGGCTTGGTGCGGTTGATGTCCGATGGAGGCACCACGAGGTAGAGCGTGGTCGGGCGGTCTTCGCCAACGATGTCGGTGATCCGCCAGTCGCAGCGCCGTGTCACCTCCGCCACGACGGGGTCTCGGTAGAGGCCCAGGAACGACATGGCAGTGCTCAAGACGCCGGAGCGTTCGTTGCCGGATTTGTTCAGCAGTTCGCGCGCCGCGGACGCGACAACGGGATGGATACCGGCCTCGCCGAGATGCGCGGTCCGCATCATCGCGGCAAGCGTCGACTCGATCGGCCGCTTGGGATCGGACAGGAAGGCTGCGACGCCGGCGAGCGTCTTGTCTTTCTCCGCGTAGAGGACGTGGAGCATGGCGCCGACCAGGAGCGCGTGACTGGTCTTCTCCCAGTGGTTCCGCTTCTCGAGGCTACCCTCCGGGTCGACCAGGATGTCGGCGATGTTCTGGACGTCGCGTACCTCCCACTCGCCGCGGCGGACCTCGAGCAATGGGTTATAGGCCGACGACTTTGCATTGGTCGGATCGAACAGAAGGACGCGACCGTGCTGGCTGCGGAAGCCAGCGGTTAGCTGCCAGTTCTCGCCCTTGATGTCGTGAACGATCGCCGAGCCCGGCCAGGTCAGGAGCGAAGGGATGACCAGCCCGACGCCCTTGCCGGATCTCGTGGGAGCGAAACACAGGACATGTTCCGGCCCATCATGGCGAAGGTAAGCGCGCTCGAACCGGCCGAGCACCACCCCGTCCGGCCCGAGCAGGCCTGCCTGCTTGATCTCCTTTGCCTCCGCCCATCGCGCGGAGCCATAGGTCTCGGCATTTTCTGCCTCGCGGGCGCGCCAGACCGACATGCCGATCGCAACGGCTGCCGCGACGATGCCGCCGGATGCCGCGATGTAGGCGCCCTCGGCGAAGACTGAGGGCGCATAGGCATCGTAAGCGTACCACCACCAGAAGAAGTCCGGTGGGAGATAGAAGGGAAAATGGAGCAGCTCGAACCAGGGCTGCCCGAGTTGCGGCTGAAAACCCAGCCGCCAGGCTGTCCACTCCGTCGCGGCCCAGATCGTCAACACGACGATCGCCAAGACCGTGACTACCTGCCCCCATAAAATCTTGGTCGCGGACATGGCGGCCGCCCTCTCCTGACGTCGGTGATTGGGATCCCTCATAGCCCGAGCCCCCGGTTGCGCCCAAAATTCCAATCGATGCCGCCATCCGCACGGGCGACGCCGGAGACATGCCGGCCGAGCTGTTTTTCCAGCGAGGGCGTCCAGGGCACGAGCTGGAAGCCGAGACCATCGTCGATCATGGCGAAGCGGCCGGAAGCGACCGCGAAGCGCTGGCGATAGGTGCCGGCGATATATTCGCCGCCAAGCGACGGGTTGAACGGCTGACCGGTCTCGGCCGCGAGCTGCTTGCCGAGATCCTCCAGCTCCCGGCGGCGCAGCGTGCCGATCAGGTTGTGAGAAAAAACAAGGCCGCGCGCCTGACGTTCGGCGAGGCCCTGCTCGATGAGCTGTTCGGCTCGCCTCTGCATGGCGTCGCGAACCTCGGCGCCGAAGCCGGCCTGGCCAAGCGCCACCGGATCGCGTGCGACCGCCTGCCGGTCGAGCCATGTCGCGCCACTCGCCGTCACCTGGGCCTCGATCGTGAGATCGGAGCGGACAGCGAGCGCTACCCGGCGCAGCCCTCTCGCGTCATCGTATTTGCGCAGCTCGACGATCGAGCCTGGCGCGCTGTCGCCGGCGGCGTTGAGATCAGGGAGCCTGATGTGGTGGGTGCGACCGTCGACGCCGTCGACTACCGCATAGGCGGTCCCCTTAAGTTCGTCGTCGAGACCGCGATCGACGAGGCGTCCGATGACGGGGACATCGAGGCTTTCGCCCGCCAGCACGTAGCTCGCCGTTCCGCGCTCGATGCCGCGTTCGCTCAAGCTGCGGTGGATGCGCTTGATGATGTCGCCGCGTTCGCTGAGCTCGCGCAACGTCGTCTCGGCACTCTCGTCCATCACCCATTGACCCGGCCCAAGTTGGTGAGAGAGGCCGAGGCTTTCCAAGCGCCGCAGCCGCCCGACCTTCAACGCATGGAACTGATCGGGCGGCTCGGCCGGATGGGGTGCGAGGTCGACGACACCATGCCGGTCTGCATCCCGAACAAGCTGGCGGTCGAGCTGTGTCCAGCGTTCGGCTTCGACCTGGCGCTCGAGCGAGCGGCGGATATCAAAATCGGAGCGCAGCCCGAGCTCCTGGGTGACGAGGTCCTGGGCGCGGGCGCGCATCCCCTCCTTGATGTAGTCGCGCGAGATGACGAGGTCCGGGCCGTCCTCGGCAACGCCGCGCACGATAATATGGACGTGCGGGTGCTGGGTGTTCCAGTGATCGACGGCGACCCAATCGAGTCTGGTGCCGAGGTCCACCTCCATCTGGCCGACCAGCTCGCGGGCGAAGCCCTTGAGGTCAACCATCTCCGAAGCGTCTTCGGGCGAGACGATGAAGCGGAAATGATGCCTGTCATCCTGACAGCGCTCGGCGAAGGCCTTGGGATGGGCATCCTCGGTGTCCGGGCCGAACAGCCGGGCCTTCTCCCCGTCCCGCGTGACGCCCTCGCGCCGGAGATAGCTTAGATGCGCAGCCAGTGGCGCAGATCTCGCATTATGCCGGACAACACGTGTCTTGATCGTCACCAGCCGCGAGCGGCCGGTGAGCAGACGGTTTGCCCGCACGCTGGCGACCCGGCCGCGGCCGAAGCGCGAATGACGATGGCTGGCGAGATGGCCCGCTCGCGAAATGCCGCCGCCGGCGCGCTGAGCAGCCGCAAGCGCCTGGGCGATGAAGGGCTTTGCCCGCTGGGCACGCGAGGAGCGGATGCGGCCAGGCCGAGGCTGAAAGTCGCTGTCTTCAGCCATGGCCAGCCCCGGCAGTGTGCGAAATGCGGAATCCGCGCAATGAGTTGATAGTGGCGCGCACATTGCGCGCCGAAGCCACACATTGCCGGATCAGCAAAAAAACAAAGCAACAACAACCGCCCGACCGAGCCGCACATTGCGGCCTTTTATCTCGCCCTCGTTCGGTCGTTACCTGCTCGTCTCCCTCGCCTGCTCTCTCGCCTTCGCCGGAATGCGCGAACACACGCGTGAGCACGAATTTGCAGTCGATGGCGGTGGGAAGCCGCCATCGCGCGATGGATCTCCATATTTCCGCGACATGAGTGCCTGCAGATGTGTGTCGATCTGGGCGTTGATGCCGTGCAGTCATTGCGATCGTCCCGTGGTCGAGAGCGCGACGAAGAGGCCTTCCGACTGCGGCGCAATCGCAGAAAGATCGTGCACGGGAACGGCTGCCGACCTGTCGGGCGCCGGTCGATCGACTGTCACTCGCGCGGTAGACGACGGCTCGTCAACGCGGCCGAAAAAGAGCGGCGCCCGCGTCCAGGATGAGCGAGAAGAGACCGCGAGGAGAAGAGATCCTGGTGCCCTCTCCGCATCGACAAAAGGGACGATAGCCCTGACATAGGCGACGGTCTCTGCGGGTAGTGGACGATGTCTATCGCGAAAATCTTCGTAGCGACCGGGACCTGCATTGTAGGCCGCGAGAAAGCCCGGCGAGCCGTAGCGATCGTGCAGTTCGCGAAGGAAGGCGGCACCCGCGAGGATGTTGTCACGGGGACCGAAGGGATCGCGTCCGAGACCGTAGCGCGCACGCATGTCCGCCCAGGTCTTGGGCATGAGCTGCATCAGGCCGAGCGCACCTTTGGGTGAGACGGCACGCCGATAGCCGTTGCTCTCGATCCGCATGACGGCGCGAATCCATGCTGCCGGAATGCCAAAGCGCTGCGCGGCCTCAGCCACAGGGGTGGCATAGCGATCGTTCGCCGGTTGACTTCGCGTCGTCGCGTTCTCTGCTGACACGGCTGGCATTGGCCCTTCAATCACCAGCAGGCCGGTAAGGAGGAGAACGGCAACGCCCGCCGTGGCTCTGCCATCACGCCGAGGCGTCGTGCCGCTTACCAACGGTGCGCGCGGACTGCTGGCCTGGCTACCACTGTGCGCGGCGGCCGGCCGACAATTGCGCGGAACGGAGGGATGAAACGGCTTTGCCGCGACCAAAGGGATGGAGTTTTGATGCGCCTTGTCGGCGGCACGCGTGTCGGGACCCTGCATGCAATCAATCCCGCTCGGCGCGCTGCGGGAGACGATTCCAGTTCAGCGTCCAGGCCGATTTGTCGTCGCCTGACTGGAAGAGATTGGCGCGGATCGGCCGCGGCAGCGCCGGGTCGTCGATGATGAGCGAAACGTACTCGCCGGCCTTCTCGCCCATCCGCTTCCAACCAGCGCCGATCTCTGGACCGTCGGCACCGCCGAGGCGGATGCGATAGTCCGGCGCGTTCTCGGCATCCGAGGATTCGGCCGGGACGATGGTGAGAATCCGTTCGAAGAAAAGCGTCTCTAAGCGCCCGGTGAAGCCGGACTTATCGCAGGTGAACTGGCCGATTTGCGCCATGGGTAATCTCCTGGTTGGCGGGTTGAGAAGCGGGCTAATGGGTTGCGGCGCGCCAGACGAAGCGACCGTCGGCGGCCTCGTCGGTCCAAAGCGGGACCGCACGCCCTACGATGGAGGTGACGGGCAGTAAGCCGAAGTAGCGGCCATCCAGGCTATCCGGGACGGTCGGGTTCATGAGGAAGATCTCGCCCGGCTGGAGCGTGGAGCAACCGCTCCAACGTGGCAGCGGACGACCGAGATGGTCGCGATCGCGGGCGACGCCGGCATCGACGGTATCGACGGTGACGGTGTTGCCGGACCGGCACACGGTCTGCCCGGGCAACGCCATCACATGCTTCAGCAACGGCACGCCCTTGGGAAGAAAGCCTCCATCGGCGAGGACGTTCGCGACGGGCTCTGGCAGCTGCACCAGGACCAGTTCGAGGGCATGCAGCCGTCCTGCCGGATGCAGCGCGTAGAGCCCTGTCGGCGTGCTCGCGGTGGCGTTCCAGATCAGCCGCGGCGTGGGATGAACGAACGCCAAGCCGCCGGCGACAAGCACCGCAACGTAGGTCAACATGATGTAGCCAAATCGGGTCATGGCGTGACGCTCCGGCGCTTGAGCCAGGCGACGTGCTGCTCGCGTGTGTAGGCGCGCGGCACATGGTCGGCGGCGAGCCGGTTGTGGAGATGCCGCCAGTATTCGGGCGCAGCATCGGCCGGATCGATGGCGAGCGCCTCGATGGCGTCGATCGCCTGCAACACGCGCTCGACCTTTGGCCAGCTATCGACCCGCAGCAGGATCTCACCGCCCGGTCGGACGAATGGCAGCGTCTGGTAGCGCTGGCCCGCCTCGACGGCGCGCACGATGTCCATGCGCGAGACCACGGTGCCGTAGTCGTTCGAGGCCCAGCGGACAAAGCCGAAGATGCTGCCGGGAGCAAAATTTGAAACGCTGCGGCGGCGGTCGAGGATCTTTTCTTCCGAACGGCGGCCGAAGCGCAGCCAGTGCTCGATCCGCTTCTCGATCCAGGTCAATTCGACATGAGTGAGCGCAACGCTCCGCCGATGCGAGGGCGGCACGGCACGCGACGGCACGGCCTCATTGTCGTTCATGACGGCTCTCCGGTGTGTCAGTGGGGAACTCTCGCGCCAGCAATTCACGCAGCATGTCGGCCACGGTCACGCCGCGATGGAACGCAGCGACCTTGATGCGGCCGCGCAGCGCCGGCGTGATGTCGATGGTCAGACGCGCGGGGAATGCGGCTGTGTCATCCATGTGGCGCGGCTGTGCGTCGCTGGCCTTGATCCAGCTCTCGGCATCGCCGGGACGCGAGGCGAAGCCGCGCTTGGTGGGGCGCTCGCTCATGGCGCGAACCTCGCAACTTCAGCGGCCAGCGCGGCGATCTCGCGGGCGGCGGCGTTCTGCTCGGCGAACTCGAAGACGAGCCGACCCGACTGCGCAGCGTCAGCGAAGACGACGCGTTGGCCGATGGTGCTGGCGAGCACCGGCGGGTCGTGGTCGGCGAGCGTTTCCGCGGTCTCGCGCGCGATGATCGTGCGCGCACCGCAACGGTTGAGCACGAAGCGAGCGGCGAGCTGCGGACGGTAGATGCGGGCCTCGCGCAGCAGATCGAGCATCTCGGCCGACGCCCAGCCGTCGAACGGCGACGGCTGCACGGGGATCAGCACCAAGTCGGCCGCCAGCAGCGCCGAACGCATCAATCCAGCGACGCGCGGCGGCCCGTCAATGACGACATGATCGGCGGCGCGTGCGATCTCCGGCGCTTCGCGGTGGAGCGTGTCGCGCGCAAGGCCAACGACGCCGAATAGCCGCGCAACGTTCTCCCGCGCCCGCTGCTGCGACCAATCCAATGCAGAGCCTTGGGGGTCTGCGTCAATCAGGGTTACGCGCTTTCCGCGTAACGCCCATTCACCGGCGAGGTGCAGGGCAAGCGTCGTCTTGCCGACACCGCCCTTCTGGTTGAGCACCGCGACAATCATTGCTTGCCTCCCGGCTTGCGGTCGAGAAGCGGCAAGGATCGTCTTCTTGGATGCTTTTTTGGCGGCTCGACGCTCGCGCCCGCGTTATCCGCTGTCGGTGCGCGAGGTTTCGTGAATCGGTGGGCGAACGGACATGAGTCCGAACAAGGACTTGGTGCATAGAGTTGGTTCCATGTTTGTGAACTGATCCCAAAATGTGCGAGGATTGCGTACTGAGTCGTTTTCCAAATGGAGGGCGATTTGCGGCGCATTCCACTGAGCCGTCGGTCGCATGTGACCGGATTCCAGTCGCTCGCGACCGGGATCGCGGAGCATGAGAGTGCGCTTGAGCGGGACTTTGTGACGCTCACAAGCTTCACGGACGCAGCTGCCGTTGTGACGGCGCAGCCGGTGACGATCCGCTTCAACGATGAAGGTCGGCAGCGCCGATACACGCCAGACTTCCGCGTCGACTGGAGCGACGGCCGTACCGATATTGTCGAGATCAAATATCGCACTGACCTGCGGGCTGGCTGGAGCCGCTTTCGACCAGCCTTTGCGGCCGCGCGGAATTGGGCGAGCAACAACGGTGCACGGTTCAGGATCGCTACCGAGCGCGGCATCCGAGGTCCGCGGCTCGAAGCTGCAAAGCGGCTGCTGCCGCTGAGAAGCGTGCCAGTTGACGTGGTGCTTGCCGAAGAAGCAGTTGCATACGCCTGCGCCCACACGACCAGTTTCGGCCAGTTGGTTGATGTGCTGCCGGCCTCGCGTGAGATGGGTCTTGCCGTTGTCTGGCGGTTGATTGCGCGCGGCGGGCTTGTCGTTGATCTTACAATGCCGATTACAACCGATACGCGGGTGACCGCGCCATGAGCACACTTGAGATATCGATCGTCGATGGAGCCGCGTGGGACGAGGCTCGCCGCTACTTGCCCGTCATCCGCCAGCTGGCGGAGAATTCGGCGCGCAAACGCACCGACGTGATGGCGGCCGCGGCCGAGCTCGGCTGTGGACCAACTCATGTCTATGCGCTGCTGCGGCGTTACCTCGCCGATGCGCGGCTCACCAGCCTGCTGCCGCGTCGCCGCGGCCCGGCGCGAGGCATATCCATGCTTGATCAGGAGGTGGACACACTGATCAACGAAGTAATCGACAACGTCTACCTGACGCGTCAGCAGCCGCGGATCGCCCACCTTGTCGATGAGGTTCGGCGCCGCTGCAGGGCGGCCGGTTTGGTCGCACCGAGCCGCAAAACAATTACAGCACGGCTGCAAACGCGTCCCGCGCGCGAAGTCGTCGCAAAGCGGCAGGGCCGCAAGGCGGCTCGCGATCGCTACCTCCCCGTAGTGGGGTCGCTTGAGGCACACTGGCCGCTGTCGCTGATCCAGATCGATCATACGCCGGTTGATGTGATCGTGGTCGACAGCGTGACCCGGAGACCGATTCAGCGCCCGTGGCTGACGCTGGCGATTGATGTCTGCACGCGCTGTGTCGCCGGCTTCCATCTGTCGTTGGAGCCGCCGTCTGCGACGTCGGTCGCGCTCTGCCTCAGCCACGCGGCTCTCGCCAAGGAGAGCTGGTTGGCCGAACGCGGCATCGATGCAGTCTGGCCGGTGCGCGGCATTCCCGAACGGCTGCATTTGGACAACGCCAAGGAGTTCCGATCCGAGGCGCTCAAGCGCGGCTGCGATCAATACGGGATCGCCATTGACTACCGGCCGGTGCGAACGCCGCACTATGGGGGGCATATCGAGCGGCTGATCGGCACCATGATGGGGAAGGTGCATCTGCTGCCGGGAACCACCTTCTCCAACGTCCAGGCCAAGGGTGATCAGAATCCCGACAAGACGGCTGCAATGACGCTCGACGAAGTTGAGCGCTGGCTCGGCCATGCGATTGCGGGCGTCTATCACTGCGAGCTGCACCGCGGCATCGGCACGACGCCACTGGGCGCCTGGAAGCGCGGCACTTCCGGCGACGGTGCAACGCTTGGCCGTGGCGAGCCGACGGCGGTAGCCGATCCCCGCCGCTTCCTGATCGACTTCCTGCCGATTGCGCGCCGCATGGTTCGGCGCGACGGCGTGGCGCTGCATTCGATCGCTTATTGGGCAGATGTACTGAGCACTTGGATCGGGGATCCCGAGCAGATGATCATCCGTTATGATCCGCGCGACCTCAGCCGCATCTATCTGCTCGGCCCGGACGGTTCCTATTATGACTTGAGCTACCGCGATCTGCGGCGCCCGCCGATCAGCCTGTGGGAGCATCGCCTGGCAACCAGGCGGCTGCGCGAGGATGGCCGGTCGCTGGTCGACGAGACCGCGATCTTCCGCACCATCGAAACGATGCGAGTGATTGCCGACGACGCCGTTCTCGCCAGCAAGACGGCACGCCGGCAGCGTGAACGGCGCAGACGCATCGAGCCCGCCGAGGAGCGTTCTGATCTGTTGCCGGTCGAACCCGACGATTCCGATACCTTCCGGCAGGCCAGTCAAGAGCTGCAGCCGCACGAGCGGATGTTTCCGGTTGAGGAATGGGAATGAGCGACGAGCATCTGCATCTGCACCCGTCGACGCGGCGGTTCGCCGACGAAGATGCACAGTCGCGAATACGGCGCATCCGCACAGATCGGTGGATCGGCTACGCACGGGCGGAAGCCGTCCTGGCGGCGCTGGAGGACCTGCTGAGCTTTCCCAGGCGGACGCGGATGCCGAACCTGTTGCTGGTCGGTCCGACGAACAACGGCAAAACCATGATCGTCGAGATGTTCCGGCGCGCGCATCCGGGCACGGCCGCCGAGGGGAATGATGATGGTATGGCGCTCCTTCCGGTCGTGAAGGTGCAGATGCCGTCCGGGCCGGACGAAGGCCGGTTCTTCGGGGCGATCCTCGACGCGCTCGGGATGCCGTTCAGCCCGCGCGACCGGATCGCTGCGAAACAGGACACGGCGGTCCGTGTCATGCGCGCGGCGGGAACGCGGATGCTGGTGATCGACGAACTGCACAACGTGTTGTCGGGCTCGGCCATGCAACAACGCCGGCTGCTCAATCTGCTGCGCTGGCTCGGTAACGAGTTGCAGATTCCGCTGGTTGGCGTCGGCACGGCCGAGGCGCTGCGTGCGATCCGGAGCGATGACCAGCTCGTCAACCGCTTCCAGCCGTACCCGCTGCCGCTATGGAGCGATGACGAGGAGTACCGCCGTCTGCTGAGCACGCTGGAAGCCGTGCTGCCCTTGCGCAAGCCGTCGCATCTTGCCGATACCGCACTTGCCGCGCGCATCCTCTCCGCATCCGAAGGCGTGCTGGGCGAGATGATCGCGATCATCATCCGGGCCGCCGTTCGAGCGGTGGATACAGGCGCGGAGGCGATCTCCGCGCGCGTGATAGAGGATACTGGCTTCATCCGTCCCTCCGAGCGTCGTCGTGTTGCGGTCTGATCTGTTCGAGGTGTCGCCGGCGCCGGCCCCGTCGGGCGGCCGCATTGGCTTGCCGGGGCATGTCGTTCCGGTCGAGGGCGAGGCGCTGGTCTCCTGGGCGGAAGGGCTTTCGACAGTGCTCAGCATGACGCCGCGCGTGCTCTGCCGCGATGCGTTCGGCATCGACATCGGGCAGGACCCTGAGTGGTGGCGTCGCCCCGCCCCCCTCGTGTTGAAGCGGATCGAAAGCCGGACCGGCCTCGATCGGGGGCGTCTCGTCGAGATGACGCTGGGCGATTGGGCCCTCACGTCCGACGACGAGGAAGCAGATCGGTTCGCGGCGAGGCGCTGGACTGTCTGCAAGGTTGGCAAGACCCTGCCCGGTCGCATTGACGTCTGCGCGCTCTGTCTCGCCCAAGCGCCGCGTCCGTATATCCCGTTGATCTGGACGCTTGGCTGGACGGCCGCGTGCCCCCGTCACGGAGTAGCGCTCAGCGGAAGGTGCCAGTCCTGTGGGAAGGCGCTGCGGTTGCGCGGCTTGAACGGTTCGGAGCCGATTGATCTGCACTGCGGACGCTGCGCGGCCCCGCTCACGAATGTAGAGAGCCTCCCGGCGCATTCCGCCGTCCTCGATCTGCAAGCGACGCTCGTCGCCGGCAAGCGAAACGGAACGACGATCCTCCCCGGCATCGGTGCGCTGAACTGGCCCACGACGGTGGCGCTCGCCGACGTGCTCCTCGCAATGGTCTGGATGAGGCGCACGAAGAAACAGCGCGACTACCTTGTACCGAGACGGCGCGATCGCCTGTTCGCGAGCATCGGGCGGGACTTTGGAATGACACGGCGCGAGTGGGAAGGCGTGTCGTGGACGACGAATTACGGCGGATTGCTGCTCCTTGCCTGGCTGCTGAGCGATCTTGAGGTGCGCCTGCCGAGAGCCATTGCGACGCTTTGCGCGCCACGCCTCGAAGGTTTGCTCACTCCCTTCACAGGCTTCGATGACGCGATGAAGGATCACCTGCGGAGCATCCTCGCAATGGTCGGCGCCAAGTCGCCGGAAGGCCGGCGCGCATGGAAGCCCTGGCTCGACAGTCTGATCGCCGCTGATCTGCGCGAACAATCCATGCGGGAGCGCTACAAGCATCGGCGCCAGCGGCTCAGAGCGCTGGCTGAGCTCAAGGATGGTGCTTCGGTTGAAATCGTGGCGACACTCGTCGGCGTCGATACGAAGAGTGTGTACCGCTGGCTTCATCGCGGTGCGGCCGGCGGCCTTGAGGCGGCGCTCGACCGCCCGACCCGCAAGCCGGCGCTGACCAGTGCTCAGGCTGAAGCCATGGGTCAGTGGATCGCTGGCGATCGTCTTCGCCAGAACCGGCAGGCGGTTGCCGAGAGGGCCAATGTAGCGTTCGGCATCCAGCTCAATCTCGACGTTGCCTCGAAGCTGCTGTCTAAGCATGGCCGCGCCAAGCGTGGGCGCCGCCGTCGATTGTGGGGACCGATGCACGGCCCGCGCCAGAGAGCGGGATCTACTCATGATCCGGCTCCTGGTTCGTGAATCCAGTTCGCGAATCCTGGAGCCGTTTCGCGAAACCTTGCACCAGTTCGCGAAACCTCGCGCACCGACATCCGCAGGACGCACAGCCCCACTACAGAAGTTAGATTCTAAGTTAGACTCAAAGTTAGGGCGAGAGATCGTTGTTTCCGGCCAAAGCGTTAGCTGTGGTTTGCACTCCCGAAATCCCGATACGGGCACGCCCGAAGTCCCGATAGTGCGAACACCCGAAGTCCCGAGATGATTCACAGCGCCATCCACAGATGCTGTGAATGACTTGCCGGGTAGGATTCGCAGGAGTTCGCGGCGTTCCCTGCGTTCGATACTCAGGCGGTAACCTGGCAGCGGTTGACGGGCCGCAATACGGCGGAGGTCAAAGGCGAAGTCAGCGGGCTTGGCGAGGCTGCCGGATTTCTCGTGGAGATGTGCGATCTCAAACAGCCACCCTCTCGGCTGGCGGCCCGCATGCTTGCGCGCGACGCGGTAGAGCCAACGCTCGATACCGCCAGTCAGGCTGAAGTAGGCCGGGTCAATCGTGAGAACGAGCGAGCGATCGATAACGCCGCGATAGAACCAGTCGGGAAGGACAAATTCCATGCCCTCCACGCGGCCATCGCACCGCGCGCACTCCTCCCATTCGTTGATCCAGGAGAATTGGTGGCGCCGCCAATGCTCGCCCTGCCGGATGCTGGTT
Source organism: Bradyrhizobium diversitatis (assembly GCF_016031635.1). Classification (GTDB taxonomy): domain Bacteria; phylum Pseudomonadota; class Alphaproteobacteria; order Rhizobiales; family Xanthobacteraceae; genus Bradyrhizobium; species Bradyrhizobium diversitatis. The sequence continues at coordinate 40,746 of NZ_JACEGD010000002.1, read as the reverse complement.
CGGATGACGGTTGCCTGCAGACGGCCCAGCGCGCCCTTCAACAGCTTGTAGTCCCGCGCGCCGGTCTGCCGGCCGATCGCGATCAGGAGCTGATACGGTGTGAAGCGCAGGAAGCGTGAGGTCTTCAGACCAAGATTCTCAGCCTCGACGATCTGGCTGGCCGCCCAAATCAGCACGTCCGCATCCCAAATGGTCGCCATGCCGTGCTCTGGGACTGCATAGACTTCGACAGACACGTCGCCGGCCCGGTAAAGGATCGGCCGCGTGCGTTTGGCCTTGGCGAGCGAGAAGAATGGCCGCTCCATGAGGTCGCGCTGATCGCGCGGGCTGGCATCGCCAGTGGCGATGACGAACGGATCGAGCTTGCTTCGCTCGCTCGGCGTGATGAGGCGGCGCGACGACATGGGCGAGCGTTGCCTTTAGCGATGCGCGTTGCCGGCGGCGCGGGCCTCGACGTAGCGCGGGTCCGACGTCGAGCTGCAGGCAGCCTGATCAGCCCAGGCTTCGAGATCACCGATCGCGTAGACAACCCGGCCACCGAGCTTGCGAAAGGTCGGACCGTTGCCATGGCAGCGATACTTCTCAAGCGTACGCGGCGAGAGGCCAAGGAGGCGCGCGGCCTCAGGGGTGCGCACGTAGCGCGTGGTGAGCTGCGAGGTCCGGTCGAGCATGGGAGATCTCCGTCTTGCCTTGAAGCGCCGCAGCCAAGTCGCGGCTTGTCAGGGCCAGAGTGGCGGAGAGTTTTGGCGTTGGGGGTGGACGAAAATTCGCGTTAGATTGTGTCCCCCCACGGTCGCAACCAAGCGAAGCCAAGCGTTGGGAGCAAGGCGCGGGTTAACTCATCAGGACTTGATGGATTGGAGAGATCGAAGTGCCGGTCAGAGGCCGCGCAGGAGTTTTAGATAGCCGCGCTCGACCAGGGCGACCGAATCATGAATGAGCCGGTTCGCCTTACGACGGGCGTGCGAGTCCTTCCACTCGACCGAGCGGCGCTGAGCGTGGTCGGAGGCGAGCACCTTCGCGGCCACGTCCCGCGGTCCACCGCCCAGGTCGTGGACGTCGAAGGCGTGAAGGAGCTGAATCAATCGCCGTTTCTGAAACGACGTTAGCCGCAGAGCCGCCGGCAGAAGACCGGTGCGCTGGCCTGCAAGGCGACGCGCCAAAAGTAGCGCTACGTCCGCCCGCAGCGCGCCCATGCTGTCGAGCGGCACAAGCACGGCAGGGCGCCGCGCGGCCTGCTCGTCGCGCAAACGGATATACAGCTCACCCGAGCCGTCCGCGATCACCAACTCGCGACCGTCAGCATCCGCCCGTTCGATGAGTGGCTGTCCGAAAGCAATGCGATCGATCGAATGAACGATCTTGAAGTCCGGCGGCGCGGGCTCCAGGATCAATGTTCCCGGCGATGCCTCGGGCAGCCAAATGGCTGGTTCCGGTCCAACCGGAGAGGCGGGGTCATGGGCGAAACCGCAACCTCCATCGACGTGCGAAACTACTTCGGATGGTTTCGGAATCAGCGCCGTCGCGCGCAATCTCGCGCTCCGTGCGAGCGAAATCGCGGCGGTAGTCGGCATTGCGGCGGAGGAATTCGAGGGCAAAACCCGGGCGCTCAAGGCGATTCAGGCGTTCGATGGTCTCCGGCGAGCGCCAGTACTGGGTCGGCATGGTCTGTTTCTCGTCTTTTTGTTCTGGGCCCCACACCACGATCCCTAAAGACGCTACAAGAGACTAGACCCGGAGGTTGCATCACGCGCGATCGCAATTTGCGTGATTGGGGCGCAACTCACTGCATCCGCGGTTGCAGTAACTGCTGATATCCGGCTTCCACCATCCATCGCGCGCGGGCGAGATGGCTGTCATGAACGGTTTTGGCACGATCCGGCTCTTGCGCAGGGTCGAGACCGAAGATCACGTGAACCACCTCGCGCCAGTCGGCCCCCTCTTCTTCGGCCATTAACAACCGGACATAGACTGCAAGATGCTTCTCGTCGTAGGCGTTCACACGATCCGTTACTGGCGGTCGGTCCTGGAATGGCGCTTCGTTCATTGCAATCGCCCCTCAGCATCATGTAGAGATTAGAATTCTTCTAATCCCTAAACTTTGCAAGCTGCGAAATCGTCACGCTCGATTTGTGTCGTGATGCGCAGACCGCATCACGGTGCTCCCCGACAGCGGCAAACCGGGCCCATACCAGAACTTTGAATAGCACACCGCCGTACGAATCGGAACGATCGTTCCTGGAACGATCGTTCCGATCTGAGTTCCCCTGTCGCCATGGATCTCAAGGAGGTCATGGCGATCAATTTGCGTCGACTGCGCCATGTGAAAAAGATGACGCAGGAGGAGTTGGCCGATGGCGCCGGGCTGAGTGTCCGTTACGTCGGCGCCATCGAACGCGCTGATGTGTCGGCAAGCGTAACCGTGCTCGGCCGAATCGCGGAGGCGCTAGGCGTCGAAGCAACTGATCTCATCAAACGAACGGCGGTTCATCCTCATCGTGTTCGCTGATGCGACGCGTTTGTCCTCCATCGCAGCACTGGTACATTGCGAATCAACTCCGAATTGCCTCGCGCATAAGTCGGTAGGCGGCTTTACGTAAATCTGATCTGTCTGCAGGGACGCATGCCTTAGAACGGCATGCTGGACGGGATGGAGTAGGCTTTATGTCCCTGTACGAGCACTTGCCAGCCGACATCCGCGAAACGGTGGACGATCTGGTCGTGGAACTCAGGTCTCAACCTTGGCGAACCCGGTTCTTCGCACTGATTGGTCTTCTCGGAGAGAAGTTGGAGGCTCGAAGCGACCCGGAGCCATGGCATCTGATTCAGCAATGGACCGGCATAGTGACGGCAACGTTGGAGCACTTGCGACCCGACAGTTCGGAGATCGAATGCCTGGGGTTGATGAGCATAAGCTTCAACGACCAGTGGCGTGCACAGGCGCTCGGCCAGATCGAACGTGATCCCACGGTGCTCGATCGTCTCGTCGCAATCTGTCCCGACTGGGATGACATTGTCGAGAGTGTCTTGGAAGCCAATCAACGGTACCCAATCAAACCGGCGCGTGGTCGCTAATCGGTTTCTGTTGCGCCCTTCTGCGCCGTCACGGCAAACGAGGTGCCTTCACGCTTCCTCTGCGTGGCGATGCCCCGCCCGGACCAGCCGGGCGAGGCATCGTGCGTCAGGTCAGTCGCCATTGCGGCGGCTGGGGCGGGACCAGATCAAGCTGAAGCCCTCACCGTCCTCGTCGTCGAAGAGGTTGGCGAAGATCGGAGCGGTGAAGCTCGGATCGTCGAGCTTGAGGCTCAGATAGTCGCGGCCCTCGTTGGAGCGCTTGGACCAGCCGGCCCCGATCTCGACGCGACCGACATAGACCCGGTGGCTGGGCGCGTTCTCGCCTGAGCGGCTGGTCTCTGGAACGATGCGGACGTTCTTGGCCTGGAGCGAGAGGGTGACGATTGCGCCGGTGAACTCGTTCGAGCCGGTCTTCTTGAAGGTGCCGATGGTCGCCATGGTAGTTCTCCTTGATCGCTGTCTTCCGAGCCCGCACCTTGCGGCCTCGATGGTGATCGACAGGCCGGAGGCGATCGACGGCGCACCCCGAAGGGGCCGAAGCGCCAGCGGAGGACGGTAGCCAGGCGACTTTCTTGTTTCGCGAGGAATGACGGCGCAGCCGGCAGGGGAAGAAAGTCGATCGGCGCCGTTGCGCCATAGGCGATCGAGGCGTTAGCCGTCCTTCGGCCAGATCCATCCATCGGAGAGGCCGTTCGGTGCGCTCGATCTAAACAGAACTAGCATCAAGGAGAACTTGGCGCCGGTCGCGATGCCTTCAGCTAGCGGCGAGAGATTCTGCAGCGGCTGAAACTCTCTGCGAGTTAAAGACGAGAGTTCGCTGCCACGATAACTGATCGCCAGGACGCGCCGCTCATCCCGGTCTTGTCGGCCGCGTTGTATCGAGCTTCGCCGTGAGCAATTCAACGCTCCGACAGCGCATCGAGATGGGCCGCTGAGCGCGATCAGGCTTCATCGCCTATCGGTCCGCAGCCAGATGACGAGAGACGCGTGTTGCGAAAGCCTGATCGGGTCAGACCACGGCTGCTCTGGGGTCGTCAGCCAGACGCCATGCCGTGCCCGGTCGAGCCAGGCGTTGTCATCATGCGTAGCGCGCAAACGATGCGATGCTGACGGCAACGGCGCCGAGGACCGAGATGATCAGCTGCCAAGTCGCAGATGGAATTGCTATTTGCGCGATCCCATGCGTGGCGCTGTATCCAGCGACCGCGGCCGGCGCGACGAAGAGGATGATGATAAGCACGCGAAGCCATGTCCACGGTGCGGAGGCCAGGGCAATCCGGCCGCCACAGAAGGTCGCGCCGCCAGCGGCCAAGCCAACGAGAAGGCCGCCGAGCGCGCCGGTGCCCGCGTGGAAGGCCCACATGGCTACGGTGAGGCCGACAAAGAATGGCAGCGCGAAGACGGCAAGCGTGAACAGCAACCAGCAGAAGAAGCCGATGCCGCCGATAACGAGCAGTGGTCCGAGGACGATCATGGTGGCGGTCTCCCTAAGATAAACAAAGGTCTAGCGGTCGCGCCTTCCACCACCACCACGGCGCAGCCAAAAGCATAGCCGCAAACGGGCGCAACTGGGAGCGGAAATCCGACAGGACTTCCGCTCGCGGGCCAACGATCTGTAGCGCGCCTTCGTCATTGGAAGGGATCGAATTCGTGAATCACCGCGGACGGATCGCCGTCGTATTCGGCCGCTGGCATGACGCCGTATCCGCCCATGCCGGTACGGAAGATGACGACGCAGACCATAAGGGTAGTGGCAAGGTTCCAGGCGTTGGCGAAGGCAAGGGCTTGAGACATCGGTCCGGCTCCTGTTCTGAGGCGGGGACCATCCCCGCGTGACAGGCGCCCGATGTGTCCGGGCGTGGGCCGCAATCACCGCGCAGGCGAAGACGAAGCGGCGGCACGCTTCAGCGTAAGCCGACCCCTTGTGGGTTGATGGCGTCAGGCTGCGTTCGGATCAAGGATCAGCGCCAAGGCAGCGGGGCGGTGTCCGCCAAACAGATGGCTGGTTGTCGAGACTGCGTGGCTCTCGGCTGGAACATCGTTGCCGTCACGGTGCGGCGGCTGATCGGCTATTAGGCAAGCTCGCGGCCTACCGCCCACGGCCATGATCGGCGCAGTCGGTCTACCCGTGCCGCCTTTGGCGTTCGCCGTGGCGGTCGCAGTCGAACTTGGCGGTGCCTTCTGCTGATCGCAGGCTATCGGGTTAGGCCGGTCGCGAGCGCCCTAGCGCTGTTCACGTTGGAGACGGCGGTGTCATTTCACAGCAATTTCGCAGACCAGAACCAGATGATTCATTTTCTCAAGAACATCATGCTGGCGGGAGGCCTGCTTCAGATCGTGGCCTTCGGCGCGGGCGCTCTCAGTCTTGACAATCGAGTCTCCGCAGATCGTAGACGGACTAGACATCCAACTACTTTTGATAAACAATGCAAACCATTGCGCGGGGGCGTTGTTTTTGGATGTCTAATTTCTTGCGAGGCCTGGGGCTCGCATCGCTTGTGTGCGTCGCCAGTTGCACGAACATACCCCAGTTGCGGGAGGATGGCGTCGCCATCTCGGATATCGTCGAGCGGATCAAGTGCGAGATGGCGTTCGCGCTTCCTCCGATCGGGGGAGCGTATCCCACGGGCGATTTCCAGTGGCTGCGATACTGGACGGCCAAGGTGGACCTCACGCTCGTAACCAACGAGCAGTCGTCTCTCAATCCGTCGATCCTTGTGACCGAACCGACGTACAGCGTCGCAGCGGGAGGAGGGGTGAGCGGTACGGCCATCAGAAACGAGGTTTTGAGCTTCACGCTGTCGGTCGACGAGTTGATGCGGGCCCAGACCCTCGACTGCGCCGGACCGCTGCAAGAGGGGCTTCTGGGACATTTGGGCTTGGAAGAGTGGATCCAATCGGCGCTCGCGCCGGCGGGAAACGGCCAGCTTACGATCGGATATCACGCTCCTCCGACCGGCAAGCCGGCTCCATTGCCGGGTCCGACCGGACAGCAGCCCGCTGAAGCCGGCGTGAAGGAAATCGAACTGGCGAACAGAGCGCTCTTGAACTCGGAAGAACTCGCGCAGAAAGCGCGGATATATGCGGCTCGGGCGAAGGCGCTTGCGCTGCAAAAGAACATCCAAGGTACCTATGATGCGGCCTCCAAGGCGAACGGCGCCGCGGTGACCGCGCTGGAACAGGCGGATAAAGGCCAAGCCTGGGTTTGGCGGGCCAACATCGCTATCCGCGGCGGGCAGACGCCTCTTCCCGAACAAGACACGCTTTTTAAGAAGATACCCGACGCCCTCAAAGCCGCCACCGAAGAGGCGAACGGCGCCGTGAAGGCGGCGAAGGCTGCATGGGAACTTCTTCCGCGTGATCCGCCGATCGATTCGATCTCCCATCAGGCTCAGTTCATCGTGGCGGTCAACGGGAACGTGACGCCCAGTTGGTCTCTCGTCCGCTTCAAGGGACCAGGCACCAACGGTACGTTCTTATCGGGATCCCGTACGACGACGAACACGCTGAACATCGTGCTCGGTCAGCCGAGCGACGATGGACCGAAATCCATGTCGGACGAACAGAAGCGGCAACTTTTCTACCAGAGACTCGAACAACTACGGCTCGTCGTCGTGCCGACTACGCCGCCTTGAGGGCTGTAGAGATGTCCGATCGGCATTCGCCTGCAGGCCGGCATTGGGGCCCGGTGGTATCGAAGATCTGGGCAGTTCTGGGTCTTCTGGCGTCCCTTGGCCTTTGCCAGGGTGAGGCGGGCGCGGCGAACAAGTCCGGGAAGCGGCGAACGATTGTCATGACACCTCCTGTTCCGCTTGGAGCAGGCTCTGTTCAAATCGACGGTGGGTCGAAGCAAGACCCTTTCAATTGGCGCGCGACTCTCAAGTTTCTCTATGCAAAAACCTTGGCGTGTACCAGCACGATCGTCGGCGAGCATGCGTTGATCACTGCCGCGCATTGCATCAGCGATGGCGCTTCCTATTCGGTCGATCTCGGCGCGATGGGAACCTTCGAAATCTCGTGCGAGAGGAATCCGAAATTCGTGCGGCGGTCCCTCGCTGGAGACGTCGCCATGTGTTTCAGCGCGGGATCGTTGCCGAACGCGGGAGGCTTCGAAAATCTCGATATGAGTTCTCCGGTCGCGAGCGGCACCAAGCTTTTTCTTCTTGGGTACGGTTGTCGCAGCGTGGTGACGCTGGACCGGGCTGGACAACTGTACGGCGGAACGTCGAAAGTCCTGAAGCTGCCGACCGACAAGGACGATCACCTCATGACGAAAGGAGGTGTGGTCATCTGCCCGGGGGACAGCGGCGGAGCCGCCTATCTGCTCGCGGTAGAGGACCACCCCGTGAACCCGCGCTCCGTCGTCGGAATAAATTCGTCCTATGATGTGTCAGCAAGATCTTCCGGCATCACGCCCTTCTCGGGGGCGACCCGCGACTTCATACTTGATTGGAAAAAGGCCAAAGGAACGACGATATGTGGTCTCGATCCGAACGCGGCCGGTTGCCACGACCGCTTCACGCCATGAGCTTCCGAAGCGCGCTGTTGGCGGCCATTTGGCTGTCGTCCGTCGCCGATCCGAGCGGAGCGGCCGAAGATAAGCTCATCGTTCAGACGACGGATCTCACGCCGACCCTTGCCGTGACCATCGCGAAACTAGGGCGGGAGAAGACGGTCTCGTTGTCCAAGGGAAGCGACATCCTCAAGGCGATCGCCGATAACTGCGGAACCGCGAACGCGCGGCGCTACTATCTGCCGATCTTCATTCAGGCGAATAGCCAGAATGCCGACGTGAAGGAAGGCAGGACCGTTCTCTCGTCGGATGCGAACCTCGTATTCCCCGCCTGCCTCTTCGCGCAGGAGAAGCTCGCGACCGTGGAGGCAAAGGACAACAGTATCGACTGGAGCAAGGCGACGCCGACGACACCGGGCGCGCTCGCCGAAGCGATCAGGAAGTCCACGGGTGTCGATTCGGACATCCAAACGGCGCAGTTCACGACCAAATGGCCTTCCACGATCGTGGCCTCTACCTACCTCGATAAGACCGATGCTCCGTTGGGACCGAGTCAGTCCATCGGCTTCGAAAAGCTTCAGCAAGGCTGGTCGAATTTCTCCGAAGCTCTCGGAAAGCAAGGGCCGTCGCTCATCGGCCGGATGTCCAGCGAACGGCTGTCCGATGCCGCTGCGAACGACAGCTACAATTCGGTGCTGAAGGCCGCGCTTTCCACGACGTCCGGCAAGGTTGATCCGAACTTGAACAGGAAGGTGCAGGGATTTGAGAGGATACTGAGAGCGCAAGACGTTCTTGCCTCCAACGAGCCTGTCGACTTCAATAATCTTCCCAATAGGACCAACCTGGTCGTTTCGACGCTCTCGCCGACCGCTTACGCCGTAGAGTTGAAGGACGGCGTCGACGCCAAAGCGGCGGCCAAACAGATATTCGCGGCTTTGCCGCCTTCGAACAGCTCGGGCGTGGGTTCGTTCGGTACGTTCACGCCTTATTTCGATGAGCCCGCGGCGGGCGATGGGCAAAGCTGTCCGGAAGGCGAAAGCGGCCGATGGCCCGTCAATATGTCGGAGCTGAAAAAGGTCCTCGAGCTCAGAAAGCTTGCCGGACGCAAGCCTAGCGGTGGCAGGTTGTTGATCTTCGATACCGGTTTTCCGAGCGGCAAAGTCGGTATGTCTCCCTTCGACCGCAGTTATTTCATCCCGAATTCCGATGCGGACGGTCCGAACACCGATCCCTATCTGTGGTCCTCTTCGCGTCCGCCGGTGTATTTCGTCTCGGGAGCCAAGAATGCGGAGCACGGTATCGGCGTATTGGCGTTGGCTCTCGGCGGCATCGGCGTACTTTCCGAAGATCACCTGATCGGGTCCAACGCATCGGCGGACGGTGGGATGATCGTCGATCTCATGGGATACAGAAGACTGGCGGACGGGACGCTGGATGTCGACACATCGGCGGTCTTGAGGACGCTCTCCGGCGATAATTGGGGGCAAGCCGATGTGGCATCCGTCAATCTCAGCCTCAAATTCAATGTCAATCAGTACGAACGCCCGCTCAACTTCAGCGGCTTCTTCAGCGATCTGCCTCAAGTGCTTTTCGTGGTCGCTGCGGGGAACGACGGCGGTAGCGCCGACGATTACATGCCCGCACGTTGGGGAGGAACGTCGAAGAGGAATGTGATAACTGTCGGCGCGGTATCCTCGACCGATCAATGGTGGAGCAAGTCGAACAAGAGCGCCGAACACGTCGACTTGGCGGCCCCCGGATGTGGCGTTCCGACGTTCACCTACGACGGGTCGAAGTTCACGAAGGTCGTCGTCAACGGAACCTCATTTTCGGCTCCGCTGGTCTCGTTTGCCGCGAACCTGCTTCAGGAGTACGCGTCCGCCGCGCGAAGGAAAAATCGGATTCTGTCAACGGGACGGTATTCCGAGGATCTTCTGGGCAAGACGCGTTCGGCCAGAATTCTCGACATACCGACGGCGTTGGCGACACCGTTCGACGTGGTCCGCGCCGATGATGGGAAGTTTCGGCTCGGCCGTATAACCCTTTCGCCGGGGGCGACGCTATGCGGCAGTCCACTAACCAGAACGGCGTTCGCGCAGATCCATCGGACTCCCGATGGCAAGCTCAGCGTCGTACGGCGCGACGGCCCTCCCGTATCGGGGGATGTCAGCTTCGTCCCATGCGACTTGCAGAACGGCCAACTGACCGACGTTCCCTTTCGGGAGGCGGCGTCTGATCAGAACGGCGTGCTTGTCCTGAAGGCGCCCGAACCGCTCAATATGAGGACGCTGCAAAGCATAACGTTCTGCGATAGTTGCTATTGGAATTGAAGCCACCCGGAAGCGGCGCACTGACGGGCGGCGGTCTGCGTCGACATGATCGATTGCCGGAGCGCGGTTCGTCAATGGGCGCCGCGGAAGGCGTTTCAAGTCGCAGAGAGCATTTCTGTTCCAGGAACGATATTCCCATACAAGATAGTCCCGTTCGTCCGCGTCATAAACGCGCTCGAATGCGGATGTCCAATCTCAAGCGATCTAACGGTTCCGCGACCCTCGATTCGTCCGGCGTCGGCTTCCGATCAAAGCGACATGAAGACATGCTCGACGATATGATCGAGGACGACACCGAATTGGCCCTTTATGCGCGCTTGGCAAGGATCGCCGTGACCGGCGAACCCGACTGAATGGCGCCGATCACCAATACGGGGCAGTCCGTCGCCTGCCTGACCGCCTTAGCATTTGAAGCCGTATAGCGGAGGCACGGCGGCCTCGTGGGTCCAGCGCAGCAGAATGCGCGGCCAGCGATGCGACGCACAGATACTGGTTTTCGATCGAAGGCAAGCATACCCGCGCGCTGAACAATCACAGCACTCGGCGCCAGCAATCTTGAACTGTTTCGTGTATTCCGCGGAGCAAGAGGGGATAGCGGCGCTCACGCGCCGCCCGTTCCAAACCTCCAGACCGGGATGCCGAGCTTTTTGGCCTTGTCGGCGAGATTGTCCTGGATGCCGGTCCCGGGAAAGTGCAGCAACCCGATGGGAAGTGTCTGCAGCATCGCATCGTTCCGCTTGAACGGTGCAGCTTTGGCGTGTTTCGTCCAGTCGGGCCTGAAGGCGATCTGCGGGACCTTGCGGTTGTCAGCCCATTTGGCGGCGATCAGCTCGGCGCCCTTGGGCGATCCGCCGTGCAGCAGCACCATGTCCGAGTGCTTGGCGTGGACCTGATCAAGCTTGGCCCAGATCAGCCGGTGGTCGTTGAAGTCGAGCCCGCCGGTCAGCGCCACCTTCGGCCCCGCCGGCAGGAGCACCTGGTTGTCGGCGTGCCTCTTCGCGGCGAGGAAATCGCGGCTGTCGATCATCGCGGAGGTCAAATTGCGGTGGTTGACCTTGGACCCGTTGCGCGGCCGCCAGGCGGAATGGGTGTGGCGTTCGAACTCGTCGGCGGCCTGGTCGCGCATCAGTTCGAAGGCGTTGCGCCGCTCGATCAGCGTCTGCCCTTCTGCCGTCAGCCGCTCCAGCTCGACGGACTTGATCTCGCTGCCGTCCTGCTCCCGCTGCAATCGCTGCTGCGCCAGCTCGTTGCCGTCGAGCTCGCGCTCGATCCTGTCGATGGCGCGGTGGAAGACGTTCACTGTCGACCAGAGCAGGTCTTCGAGATCGGGTTCGAGGCGTGTTTCGGCCAGCGCCACCACGAGGGCGTCGAAGATGTCGGAGATGCTGCCAGAAAGGATATGTGCTTCGGGAAGCGGCCGCGGATCGGGCTCATCGTGGAAGGGACGGTGGCCATAGAGCTGGAGTTCCTGGAGGATCTGATCGGTCGGGGATGAGTTGTGCGGCGGCTCGAAACCGTCGTCGTGGTCGGTGGTCATTGCGGCTTCCCTCGTCGGTGCGACCGCGCCCATCGCGGCCTTCATGGCGACGAAAGCGGCAGGCGGTACGAACCTGCACCCGCAGCGTGAGCCGTGGGCCGGAGCCCTGGCGGAGGACCGAAGGGGGCCGACTATTTTGCCTCGCGATGTAAAGGCGGCTCTGCCGCCGACGGAAAATAGTCGGCCCGCGAGGTTGCCGGTCCGGGCCGCTTGCCGCCCGATCGCCCTCTTAAGAAGGCCGTGGGAGCGGTCCTCTCCGTCGCCGAGGGAAGCATGACCACCAGCCTCGCGGTAACGAAGGGGCTGCATCACCCCTCCCCGTTCCGGCTATGCCGCCAGCTCCATAAAGCGCGCGACGTCCTGCGCCGCGATCTGCACGCGGCTCGCGGCCCGAAGGGCGTCAAGTCCGAGCAGGCGAAGGTCCTCATTGAAGTCGCCAAGCCGTGGCGATATCACGATTGCCTCGATCCCGGCGTCCTGCGCCCGATCGATCAAAGTGGCCATGGCGCCGTCACCAGCAGGATCGTCGTCGCGGGCGATATAGAGCCGGCGGAGCGTGCCCGGGAAGAGGATGGCGGAGAGATGCGCCGCCGAGAGGGCGGCGACCATCGGCATGGTAGGCAGGACGCAGCGGAGCGACAGCATCGTCTCGATGCCCTCGCCGGCCGCCATGACTTCGCCGGCTACGCCAAATCGAACGGCGTGACCAAGCAGGTCGCCCATCGCCCGTTTCGGCGTGTCGATCCGCGCCTTGCCGAGCGTCGTCTCGCTGAAGCCATCAGGATCAAGCCATGTGCGATGCGCTCCGGTCAGGTGGCCGGAGAGATCGGTGACAGCGGCGATCATCGCCGGCCAGGTCTCGGTGGCGCTGTGGTCGTCGGGCCGGTAATAGCAACGCGGGTGAAACCGCAGACTTCCGGTTTCGTGCAAAGCCGTAATGCCGCGATTGCGGAGATACGCTTCTACGAGTGTGCCCTCGATCAACTGCGACATTCCGAAGAGTCGCCGCGCCGCCTCTGGCGATCCGACCGGCGCGAGCGGTTTTCTCGACCGGCGCTTCGGCTCAGGCTCCAGTTCTGGACGCGGCAGACTCAGAAACCGTCGTGCTTCAGTGACGACATCGCGGAAGTCCACGAGACCGCAGCTCTCGCGGATCACGTCGAGGAGATCACCATGTTCGGCCGAGGCGGCATCGGTCCACTTGCCCGCGGGTCCCTTCACCGATTCTCTGAGTCGCACGAACATTGAGCGACCAGGCGTATTACGGACGTCGCCCACCATCCAGTAGCGGCCCTGCCGCCGCCCGTTGGACAGATAATGGCGGCACACCGCCTCGGCGTCACGCGCGAGACGGCGGGCCAGTTCGGAGGCATTGTCGCGGGCCATCAGGCGGCCTCCCGCTCGCCGATGCGCACGACCGGATAGTGGTCGAGCACCTTTGCTAACACCCCGGCTCCGGTCGCGTCTGTCGGCACGAACATGCGCAGCTTCCACGAGATGATCTCGCTGAAGAGGCCGTAGGCGCGCAACCGGTCACGCATCGTATCGGTGAAGCCGGACAGCTCGATGCGATGGACGCTCATCACGCGGACACGATGGAGCTGCAGGTCCTCGGCGAGGTCGAGGACGGTGCGCCCCTCCATCAACGCCGAGAAAGCCTCCTGCGGGCCCAAGCTGCCGGTTTCGGTCGCGCAAGCGTTCGTCGCCCAGGCTGGCGAGACCCTGCGGCCGATGATGCGTTCTCCATCATCGCTCTGAAGCCGATAGACCCGGGTCGATTCGTTCGGAAGCCGCTTCCAAATCGGCAGCAGCAGACCGGCGACGATGTGAAGGCTGCTCTCAGCGAACTCGGGGACCTCGAGGAGTTCGCCGTTCCATGCCACGGCGAATGTCTCGCGATCCGCAGGCTGCCAGTGACTCTCGTCCATCATCTTGATGGAAGCATAATGGTGCTCCATGGGGCGGATCAGCCGCACGCGGCGTTCGATCTCGCCGTCATCGAGCATGAGGCTCGGCGCCGGAATCTGCACCGCGGCGCGCCCTGAGCGCTCGTTGACCAGCAACACCGCCCGAGCATCGGCGAGATAATCGAGCGCTCGATCCGGCGGCATGGGGCGATTGCGCCGGCGCTCGGTGATGGTGAGCAGCCGGGTTTCCGCGCCGGTGGCCGGATGGGTGTAGATCGTGCGTCGATCGGTGACGACGAAGCTCTCAGCCTGCAGCGTCTCCAGGCCGATGTCGTAGACGCCGCTGGCGATGGCGCCCTCGACCTTGGCGTTCAGCAACTGCTCGAAAGCGGTGAACAACAAGCCCTGCAGGTCGATGGTGAGCGCGAGCAGGCGGTTCAGGAACGTTGTGATCGGCGGCAGATCGTCCTTGATGCCGTTCGCGTCCACGAGCTTCAGACCCGTGGCGTCTTCGAAGATCTCGAGCGAGCAACCTTCGACCTTGCCGCGCACAAGCAGCAGATAGAGCTGGCGCAACGCGTCGCGGGCGTAATGGCTCTCAAGATTGTCCTCGGGCCGGAATAGGCCCTGCCCGCCGGTCTGGCGCTGTCCGCGCGTGATGGCTCCCAACGTGTCGAGCCGGCGCGCAATGGTCGAGAGGAAGCGCTTCTCGGCCTTGACGTCGGTCGCGATGGGTCGGAACAGCGGTGGCTGCGCCTGGTTGGTGCGGTTCGTTCGACCGAGCCCCTGGATCGCGGCATCCGCCTTCCAGCCTGGCTCGAGCAAATAATGGACACGAAGCCGGCGATTCCGAGCCGAGAGCTCCGCGTGGTAGCTGCGACCGGTGCCACCTGCTTCCGAGAAGACAAGCACGCGCTTCAGGTCGTCCATGAAGGCAGCGGTCTCGGCGAGATTGGCGGAAGCGGCGCGGCTCTCGACCGCAAGGCGGTCACCCCTGCGCACCACGCGCCGCGAACGACCAGTCACTTCCGCCACGAGATCCGTTCCGAAACGCTGCACGATCTGGTCGAGCGCGCCGGGAACGGGCGGAAGCGACGCGAGGCGCTCGATCAGATCATTGCGGCGGGCGACGGCCTCCCGACTCTCAACCGGCTGGCCGTCGCGGAAGACGGGCCGCGACGAGAGATTGCCCTCGGCGTCGGTGACGGGCTCATAGAGCTGCACCGGGAAGGAATGGGCGAGGTAATCCAGCACGTACTCGCGCGGCGTGATGTCCACGCGCACGTCGTTCCATTCCTCAGGCGGAATCTCGGCGAGCCGCCGCTCCATCAGCGCCTCGCCGGTCGAGACGATCTGGATGACGGCGGCATGGCCCTCGGCCAGGTCCCGTTCAATGGAGCGGACCAGGGTCGGCGTCTTCATGCTGGTGAGCAGATGACCGAAGAAGCGCTGCTTGGCGGACTCGAACGCCGAGCGCGCGGCCGACTTGGCCTGACGATTGAGCGTGCCGGTCTCTCCGGTGATGTTGGCAGCCTGCATCGCCGCATCGAGGTGGTTGTGGATGATGCTGAAGGCACCGGCGTAGGCGTCGTAGATCCGCCGTTGCTCATCGGTGAGTTGATGCTCGACGAGCTCGTATTCGACGCCGTCGTAGGAAAGTGAGCGTGCGGTATAGAGGCCGAGCGAGCGAAGATCGCGGGAGAGCACCTCCATCGCCGCAACGCCACCCTCCTCGATAGCCTCGACGAACTCGGCACGGGTGGCGAACGGAAAATCCTCGCCGCCCCAGAGCCCGAGGCGCTGAGCGTAGGCGAGGTTGTGGACCGTGGTGGCGCCGGTCGCCGAAACATAGACGATGCGGGCATTGGGGAGCGCGTGCTGCAGGCGCAAGCCCGCACGCCCCTGCTGCGAGGGCGCGACATCGCCCCGCTCGCCCTTGCCGCCTCCGGCATTTTGCATGGCATGGCTCTCGTCGAAAATGATGACGCCGTCGAAGTCGGAGCCCAACCATTGAACAATCTGCCGGACGCGCGAAAGCTTCTCGCCACGGTCGTCGGACCGCAGCGTAGCGTAGGTTAAAAATAGGACGCCTTCGGCCAACCGGATCTCGCGCCCTTGAGGGAAGCGCGAGAGCGGCGTGACCAAGAGACGCTCCATGCCGAGCGCCGACCAGTCACGCTGGGCGTCCTCGAGCAGCTTGTCGGACTTCGAGATCCAGACCGCCTTGCGCCGGCCCTGCAGCCAGTTGTCGAGAATGATGCCGGCGGACTGGCGACCCTTGCCGGCGCCGGTCCCGTCACCGAGCATGAAGCCGCGACGGAAGCGGACGGCGTTCGGTGCGTCGTCGCGGGCGGCCGTGACGAGATCGAAGGTCTCGTCAACGGTCCAGGCGCCGGCGAGATAGTTGGCATGGGCCTCCCCGGCATAAATCACCGTCTCGAGCTGGGCGTCGGACAGGATGCCGTAGCTGACGAGGTTCGCCGGCAGGCGCGGCCGGTAGTTCGGCTTCGGCGGGGCGACCGAGGCCATCGCGGCCGACTGCACCAACTTGGTCGGGTGCGCCTGCGCGCCGGGGATCCGGATCGATTGCAGCCTGTACTCCTCGTAGATGGCGTCGCTGAGGCGCGCGCTCTCGGGCGGGGTCCAATCGATCGTCTCATAGGCAAGGTCGACGGCTTCGGGATCGGCGACCGAGGCCCTGGCCGACTGCGCGGTTGCCCGTGCGAGATAGCCGCGCACGGTGCGAGGCGCTGACGAGTCTGACACGGGAAGCGCGCCGGTCGAGGCGACTGGCAAGCGAGCCGGAACGTGCTCGCCGATCCAGCGGAGCAGCGTCGCGACGTCGGACGCCATTCCCGGCGACTCCGGGAACGCACGCGGGTCGTCGGCCGGCACCCTGTCGATGACGGTGAGGCGCGTCTCGATCGTGGTGCCGTTCTTGGCATAGACCGCGCCGGCGATCGCGGCGGTAAACACGACGCGGCCGCGTTCCTGCAACCGCGCGAAAGCATCACGCCAAGCTGAGGCTTCGGGCGAGAAGCTTGCTCCGGTGATCGTGACCAGCCGACCGCCATCGGCGAGACGCGCCAGGGCCGAGGCGATGTGACGGTACGCTGTGTCGGCCATTCGGCCGGAGACGTTCGCCGTCGCGGAGAACGGCGGGTTCATCAGCACGACGCTCGGGACGATAGCGGGATCGAGGTGATCGTCGATCTGGGCCGCGTCGAAGTGTGTGACCGAAATGGCCGGAAAGAGGGAAGAGAGCAACACGGCCCGAGTCTCGGCCAGTTCGTTCAGCATGAGGGCGCTGCCGGCGATCTCGGCGAGGATAGCGAGTAGCCCGGTGCCTGCGGACGGCTCCAGCACGCCATCCGCCGCCGTAATGGCGGCTGCGGTCAGCGCAGCCAGGCCGAGCGGGATTGGCGTCGAGAATTGCTGGAAAGTCTCGCTCTCTGCAGACCGGCGCGTGTGGGTCGGCAGAAGCTGCGCGATCTTGTCCAAAGCGGAAAGTCGTGAAGCCGGAGAAGCGGCTTTGCGGAAAAGCGCCTTTCCGTATTTGCGCAGGAACAGGATGGTCGCGACCTCGCAAGCGTCATAGGCCTCCTTCCAATCCCAGGCGCCCGTCGCATCGGACGCGCCGAAGGCCTCTTGCATAGCGGCGCGCAAGATTGCGCTGTCGATGCGTCGGCCATGTTCGACATGCGGGAGAAGCTGCTCAGCCGCAGCGATGATGGCGCGGGCACCCTCGGGAGCGCGCGCAGGCGAGATCGTGGCGGCCTCGTCGGCCGCAGTCGAGAAAAGGTGTTTCATTAAGGGGAGCCTCAAGGAGAGCGAAACGGGCGAGCCGGCCGGCGCTCTCTCTCGGACCGCACCGACTCAAACCCTCCCGGCCCGCCTCTCACTCTCTGCCCGATGCCCTTTGAAATGTTGCGGCCAGGAGATTACTTGACCTGTGTCAGGGTCGCTGCGCGCTCGCGCAGCAAGAACCGCTTGTGGCGCGAGCCTCAAGAGCTGAACGGCCTGATCAACAGGCTGCCGCTGACCTGCCCCCGCGCTTTCGCGTGGGGCGCGGGTCTCGGCATGCGGTTCACGAGCCCCGACAAGACCATCGAACCGCTTCTCACAATGAAGGAGGATTTGATGGCTCAAATCTTGAGGTTTCCCACCAAGAAGATCGAACCAGTCACCGTTCGCAGCGGGAGCAAGCACGGTGTCAGCGTCGAAGTGCTCGATGATGTTCGGCCGCGACGCACGCGGTGGAAGGTTCAGTTCGAGATCCAGGAAGCAGCAGGGTTCGCTGCCTTGAAAGGCTTTACCGATCGCGCCGTGGCCAATGGCTATCGACATCGCTTCGAAGTCAGCAGCACGCGGGCAGTACGGCGATTCGTAGCGGAAACCTCCGGTCTCGTCGCCGCCGGCAGGATCGCGATCTGGATCGACAGCCTGAAGGTGCAGCCCCTGGTGGCTCGCAGCGCATGAAAATAGGCTGGGGCGATGATCATCGCCCCAGCCAGTATTTCTACTCGGCAGCGATCATATGCGGTTCGTCCGCTTGATCGGCCGGAGTTTCCTCGTGGTCGCTGGCGAGGAATTCCGGCAGCGCCTCGCCACCGCTCTCGGGCTCCGCGGCGTCGGCGGTCGCAACCTGGTCGACGTCGGCCATCCGCAGGGGCTCGGGGAGCCAGCCGGTCTTGGCCAGGAGACGTTCGGCCTCCTTGGCCATGTCGCCCTTCTTCAGATGGTCGATGAGCTGGGTGGCCCGCTCGCCGGCGCCTTCCCGCACTGCCTCCAGGATTCGGCGCTTCGGCACGCGGCCAAGATAGTTCTCGACCGTCGGGCGCCAACCGGATTCCACCATGTCGAGGTCGACGGTCCGGGCGATGCGATCGGCCTCAGTGATCCGCTGCTCGATCACGTGCGGCGTGACGCCGCCGCCGTAGCGGTCGCCCTTCTCGTAGAGCGCGTTGACGCCGAACGAGGCACAGTGCGCAAAGAGCGCCGCCTGCTCGTCGCCAGTGAGAGCCGAGAGCCAATCCCAGAGATCGGCCTTGTCCTTCGGCAGGCGCTCCTCCCAGGTCTTGTGGCGCGCATCGATCGCCTTGGCTGCCGGCGTATCCTTCAGCCCTTGCGCCTGCACCGGGAAGCTGGGGCTGCGCAAGGAGATTTCCATCGCCGTTCCATAGGAGGAATAGCGGGAGAAGACGTCGAGGCAGAACTTGTGCAGCACCGCCTGGAAGGCGACCGAAGGCGTGGTCGCCAGCTTCTCGCGCAAAGCCAAAGTCCGCTCCGCCGTTAGCTCGGTCAGCAGGCGGTCCGGCAGCGGCTTCACCGCATCATCATCCTCGTCCTCGGGCTCAGCAACCTGCCCGCCGATGGTGATGACGGCGCGCTGGATAACCGGCACTGATGGTTCGGCGCCGTCCAGAGCCCCGGCAACCGGGGCGCCATCGCTGTCCTTCTCTGGCTCGGCCACGGGCACTTCGTCCTCGGGCCGGACGTAACCACGATCGACCGAGAGCGTGCCTTCGGCGTCGATGCTGACGAACACACCCGCACGGGCGATGTCGGCCCGCTGATAGATGATGGGTCGATCGTCGAAGGCGGCGAGAGCTGTCTCGATCTCGCCTAGTCGCTGGTCAACCTCGTCGGGCAGTTCATCCAAGCTGTCATGCTCGGCTTCTAACCTGGCATATTCGGCCTTGAGGGCGTCGATGGTCGCCTGCTCTTCGGCGGTGAGATCGGCGGGTACGCCATCCAGCTCGCGCAAGCCACGACTGTGGCCGTAGGGAAAATCGACAGCAACCTCGATCCACTTCCAACCCTCGGCGGCGATTGTCTCGGCCTCCGTCTTCAGCTTCTCAGCGACAAGACGATCGAGGAGAGCAACGTCCTCAAGCCAGCCGCCGTCGTCGGACTGAAACAGGTCGCGCAACACCGCGCCGCCGGCCGCCTCGTAGGCGTCGAGACCGACAAACGCGGCGCGCCGGTCGGAGGCGCGCACCGTCTTCTCCGTCAGCATGCGGCGGATCTGATAGGGCTCCTTCTGCCAAGAGCCGGAGATGGCCTGCCACACCTGCTCCTGGCGGCTGTGATCCGCGGTGACGGTGAAGGCCATCAACTGCTCGAGCGAGATGCCGTCGTCGGCATAGACGTCGAGCAGCGTGGGGGAGACCGAGGCGAGCCGCAGGCGCTGCTTCACGACGTTGACCGAGGTGAAGAAGGCAGCCGCGATGTCCTCCTCGGTCTTACCCTTCTCGCGCAGAGCCTGGAAGGCGCGGAACTGGTCGAGCGGATGCAGCGGCGCGCGCTGGATATTCTCGGCGAGCGAGTCGTCCTCGGCGAGAATGGTGGTCGCGGGATCACGCACGACGCAAGGCACCGGCGCGGTCTTGGCCAGGCGCTTCTGCTTTACCAGCAACTCCAGCGCACGGTAGCGGCGTCCGCCCGCCGGGATCTCGAACATGCCGGTCTCGGCGCCTTCGGCGTCGAGAACCGGCCGGACGTTGAGGCCTTGGAGCAAGGTACGCCGGGCGATGTCCTCGGCCAGCTCCTCGATCGAAATGCCGGCCTTCACACGCCGGACGTTCGACTGGCTGAGCACCAGTTTGTTGAAGGGAATGTCGCGCGAGGACGACAGGGTGATCTTCTGAACGGCAGGTGCCATGTGTGATACTCCGCGACGGGCGGCCCAAAGACTCTCTCTGGGACCTCCAACCCGTCACGAAGCGCAGCGCCGCCCTCTTCCTCTCAAGGGCAGCGCCGCAAACCGACGATCAGGAAAGACGGAAAGGCACGAAGCCGGAGATACGCCGTTCCGCATCATTCGGCTTTCCAGGCATCAGACCACCCTGTCGAGCAGCCTCTTCGCGCGCCCCTCCAGATCGAGTCGCGCGTCCTGGTGAGTCTTGCCCCGCGCAACCGCCGTAATGCCTTGCACGAAGTCGAACACGCTCTCGGGCTTGCGCCCTTCCTCGGATAGCACCCTTTCGATGATCTTCGCCGTCTCGGTCTTCGAGAAGCCGCGCTTGCGCAGGAACTCGCTGCGGTCGTCGTCGGTGCGGGCGACGATCGTTTCTCGCGCGGCCCTGATGCCATTGACGAAGGGCATTGGTGATGAATTGGCAAAGCTGGCCAGCGCGGGCGCCGCCTCGTGAGCAAAGCGTGAAGCGGCGTATTTAGAGTGGCGAATGGTGATCTCCTCGAAATCCTCGACACCCCAGAGATTGCGGTTCTGGCAGACGGCGCGAAGATAGAAGCTCGCCATCCCGAGTGTCTTCGCTCCCACCTCGGAATTCCAGCAGTAAAAACCGCGGAAGTAGAGGTCCGGCGAGCCGTCACGTAGCCGGCCGGCCTCGATCGGGTTGAGGTCGTCGACCAGGACAGGAAGACGTCGCGGTCGGAGGCGTAGAGCGTCGTCGTGTCCTGGGTGACGTCGACATGCGGGTTATAGACACCGGTCGACCAGTCGAGCACGCCCGGCACCTTCCAGCGCGTGTCGCCTGTGCCGTTGCCCGCGATGCGCTGAACGGCCGCCACGAGTTCGTCGTCAAAGATGCGCCCGTATTCGGGGCCCGTAACCGCGCGAAGCTCGACGCGACGGTCTTCGATCTCGAGCGTCTTCACCTGCTCGGCGGAATGGGAGGTCAAGCCGTACTGCAGATTGATGCCGGCCAGCGGCGCTGGAAGCTGACGGAGGTAGGCCGCTGGCGCTCCGACCAGGCCGGCGAGTTGACCGAAACTCCAGTGAGTCGGTGCAATCGGCGTGTCAGAGCCGGGCAGCACCAGAGCCAGGCGCTCGGCATCGTCGCGGCTGGCCTCAACCCGGATTGCAGCGCTCTCGACGGTTCGGGTCCGACTTCGCTCGGTCCGTCCACGCACCGCGGCATAGAGGTCCGACAGCGACAGATAGCGCTCGTCCGCTGGCCGCGAGAACCATTCCGACGATACTCGGCCGACGCGCGTCCCGCGGGTCGCATCCACTTTGTAGCCGTCGGCATGGTCGCGGCCGGCGCTCAAAACTTCGACTTGGGTCATGGGTCATCTCCACGACAGGCGCTGGAGGCCTCTCCTCCGTTCTTCAACCCGTCACGGCGAAGCCCGTCCACCCTCTCACTCTGATGGGGGCGTTGCGGGGTTCTCCCCGCAGAAGGGGTCGGCCGAGACCACAGGCTCGGGCGCAGGGGAAGGCTTTCCCCTCAAGAACCATCCCCTGGCAATCAGGATGTCATCGGAGCAATAGGTCGCGTAACCCGATGGATCTGCTCGGAAAGTTTAGTGCACCGCAAACGAGGCGGACGGAAAATTGGGTCTTAGTTTGCGGGTAACTTCCACCATTTCCATACGGCAGCTTGACTTGATGTCCCGCACACCGTCAGAACGATCCTTCAGAAATCACCACGTCAGCGATTGAAACGAAAATGACGCTCGATATCAGGGGCAGCATCAAGAATACGAAGATCAGCTCGAACCCGTATGTTGTTTTCGAGGAACTGATCTCAAATGCAATCGACTCGTTCCTGATCCGAAAGCACCAGGACGCCTCTGCAACCGACATGCTGGTTGACATCGACGTCGAAATTATTCGAGCTGACATGCTTGATGATCGCGAGTCCATGATCGTCTCCTGCAAAGACAACGGATGCGGGTTGGGAGACGATCAGCTCAAAGCATTTCTGACCAAGGACACCTCCTACAAGGACGACCTTCCGATCTTCGGGATTGGTCAGTGCAAGGGCGCGGGACGAATCCAGTTTTTTCACCATTTCTCGGCTCTCGCGATCGACAGTACCTATCGCAGCGGACACGATATCCTGAGGCGTCAATTGCACTATTCAGAGCCAAAGAAGCAGATTGACCCTGACGATTTCGCAACCAGCACAGGAAGTGAAGCCGCGATCGGGACCATAGTACGGCTGGAGCAATTCAAGGATACTGCTCTCGCGCGGATTCAGCACTCGGAGCCGCCTAGCGTCCTGTTTTCCGCGCCTGCTCTGAAGAAGCAAATGCTGGTTGCCTTCCTTCAGAGGTTGGTGGGCCTCGCGAGTCGGCTCGGGAGCTTCGAGATCAGGTTCACCACTCGCCATTGGAAAAGGGGCGACGAGATCGAGGTATTGAGACATTCCGACTTGCCAGAAGTCACGGCTGAGCGGGAGGTGGACGTTGAGGAACGAGATCCGAGGACCGGCGACGGTCTAGCAACGCATCAACGGTTTAAGCTCTCTCACTACCAGCTCGATGCGAACCTCTTCGATCTACCTCGAAATGCCATCGCATTTTGTGCGAAATCCTCCCCTGTGAAGGATATCACGCCTTATTACCTGCGCACCCGAACGGAGCAGAACAATCCAGTTGGCGGATTTCACCACATCGTGCTGATCGAAAGCGACTATCTGGATCAGCGCGTGAACGAGCAGCGCGACGACTTCGACAACATCCCTGACGAGATCCCTAGTGGAGACATGTTTTCAGCCGAAAAGCTGTCTTACGCAGCAATCCACGAGGCGATTGATCCGATCATCGAGGAGATGGTCGTCCCTGCGGATTGGGACAAGGACGACGTTTTGAAGCAAGTCACTGACCAGTTTGGTGTCAGCGAGGCGATGCTCCAAGATACCTCAACGCGCATCGTTTATGGCGAAGCGGCCCAGTCGGTCGCTGAGCGCGTTCTAAAAAAGTATCAGGAAAGAATCATTGATGAGACCGCGGAGATCTTCAAACTCAAAGAGGAAATTATAAAAGCCGAGCCGGATTCGGAGCAGTTTCGCACTAAGATCAACGAGCTTTCATGGAAATATACGTCGTCCCTCAAAGCATTTGACATGGCGAACCTGTCGCAATTGATAGTCCGCCGCGCTGCGATCGTACAGATTCTCGATCTTGCGTGCCGTAAGCAGCTCGCGGGACAGGCTGTCGCGGAGGGCGGCCGCCGAAAAGACGAGAAGATCATCCACAGCATCTTTTTCCCGATGCGGAAGGACAGCACTGAGGTCGCTGACCACGACATTTGGCTTCTGAGTGAAGAATACCATTACTACGACTACATCGCCTCAGACGTGCCGCTATCAAGCATCCGGTGGAACGACAGCGAGAGTGTTTTCGAAAGTGACATCGACCATGAGTTTCAAAAGCTGCTTGCCAAGCGAGCAGATGACAATGGCGGTAAGCGGCCAGACATTGCTCTGTTCAGCAAAGAAGGCTCAGCCATAATCGTCGAATTCAAGGCCCCGGGAGTATCGATGGACGAGCATGTCGGCGACCTTTCAGAGTACGCTCATTTGCTCGCGGCCAAATCAGGAGGCCGGCTAAACAAATTTTATGGATATCTTATCGGTGACACTGTCAATCCACTGCGTCTGAGCGGAACTTGGACACCGTTTTCAGTCGGTCAGGGATGGTTTCAATCGAGCGCCCTCTTGGACCCTCGCACTCGGCAGCCATTGGGTGAGACCTATTTTGAATTGCTCCACTTCGGTGACGTGATTGAGCGAGCAAAGAAGCGGATCGGCGTATACCAGGACAAGCTCAAGCTGAATCTACATCAGGACAATCATTGAAGCCGCGTTGAGCGTGGGCAACGAGCTGGGCGAGCGCGCACTGTGGTCTTCCGAAGCAAAGTGCGTGGCTAGTATCGCCACCATCGCTCGAATCCGCTTGCAGCCTCACGACAGCCCTGATGTAAGGCAGATGGTACTGGAGTTCATCGATACGTTCACGGTCGTCGTGGGATTTCCGCGCCCTTGCTTCTGGCGGCGAAAGGCCCCGTGCGTGAGCGCCTTTAGTCGTCGCCGCCACACACCTTCTCATGACCTGGTGTAAATTTAGAATGGCGATCGATCGTCCTTCTCCCAGCGGGAACGACGCACCTGATACTCGTCTGTCTTGAAGACGACGCCCTCCACATGGTGTACGCTGACGCTGTCCGGCATGACGCGAAGGCTTGGCTCCCGCGGATCGGAATCGACCCGTTCTCCCGCCAACGCCGGCATGGCATCGAAGTCGGGCCATCCTGGCGATTTTTCCTTTTCTTCATCAACCTTTGGCGGCGGCGGCGGCACCTCCTCGAATACCGAGTAATCGACTTCCCACCCCTCCGCGGTACTTTGCCCCGTCCTGGCTCTGATCTCGGTCCCGCTCGGAATTTCCATCGCCTCGACGCGCGCAGCCTTGTGGAATAGGACGACGTTGAGCACGTCTCCGGCGACCTGAACCGACGGGAAGATAATGCCATCGATGGGCACCGAGGATTCCGTTGCGAGAAAATCGGCGATAGCTTGCGTTGCCAGATACTCGAAAGGCTCATCGTCGGGCATGACTGGTTGGGTGATACGGTTGCTCAGAGATTTCAGAAATTGCGCTCGTTCCAGCCGGCGCGCAAAATCGACGTCAAAGATGCTTCCGCGCATCTGGACATTCTTGAGCGCTGTCAGATCGAGCAGCCGGAGTTTTCGGATGATCTCGAATTGCGCCACGGCAACCTTGCTTCCAACCGGAGGCCGCACCTCGGCGATGGCGGCCTTGGGATCGTTGGCGCCGTAGAACACAGAAATGCCCCGCGCATTCATGCGACCTGCCGCAGCCACCAGCGCCGGCGGCGACCCGAGCTGGAGGTCGGGCCGACACATCGCCGCCTCGAGTTTGTCCTCGGACTGGAAGACCCGGGCACGAGAGAGTGTATGGAAAGGCGTTCCGGGTCCCGCATCTACGACCAGAGGCTGCCCCTGCCGCGTCCGCAAAGCATCCACCCCGTCGAAGATGGCCGCCAGATGCGTAGCTGCGGTGCGGCTGAAGAAACGCGCCTCGGTCTTGAGAGAATTCTCGAACCGATACCATTCCTCGCGCCAAGCATCATCGCTGACCTTTTTCTCTTTATAGTAACTGTCGCTCGCGAACTCCGTCTCTTCACCCATGGCCGCGCTGTCGAAATCGCTATGTTCCTCCTCCAGGATTGACTGGACGTCCTGGGCTGCGTCTTCAGGGATTTCGGCGGCGTTTTGAATGGCGTACACGACATCATCGCCATGTCGATTCCATTCGTAGCTCAGCTCCTTGTCGCGCTGGAGCATATATTCGTAGTCGTTTGGTTGATCTGACGTTCGATAGTAGTGCTGCTCGAACGCGGTCGCCACACGCTCAGCCATCTTGTCAAGGCTGAAGGTACGACGCGTCTTGTCGCAATAGCTGCACTTAGCGCGTTTGCCCTTTGCGCGAACTTCATCGCTTAGATACTGCTCGCCAATGCAGGCGTAGCATATGCGCTTCGCTTCGAGGTCGTCACTATCTACGGAATGCACGATATTTTCCACCTTGTTGCGCCATCGTCTCCTACCAAGCCGCTGCCCCCACAGGCAATCTGGCCCCGTCCGCAATCCTCGCTCGCTTGATTGCGCTACAGAATACGTCAAGCGCTGAGATACGCTGCTGGCATTGCGTCAAGCTGAAGAGAATATCTCCGGGAACAAGGCCAGCGCGATCTTTCCCGACACGCTTTGGCGATCGTCTTGCGCCACTGTGCGAGCTTTGACGATCTTGTTGCGAACACTCTCGATTTCAAAGAGAGCGTCCCTGTTGGTCAGTCGGGCGAAGGTCCGAATGAGGCGCACATAGCGCTGTCGTCGCTCGACATTGAGGAAGGAGTTCAGCACCTCGACAAGATTCTGCTGCCGCGATCCGACCGGCCGACCGTCGACCAGGGAAAGTAAGCAGTTGATCAATGCATCCACATCGAGCGCGTGCAGCTCGTTGACGTCACTCCTCGGAATCGCCACTTTGGCGACGAGTTCGCCAAACAGGATCTCACGCTCTTTCCATTTCGTACCTCTTTCTCCGAGCGCGCCGCGCCAGCGCGACAGAAAGTCATGATGCCAAGGCGGCCTCGACGGGACCGCGTTTGCGCGCCCTCCCTCGATCCAATTGAGGTCGGAAATCGCGACCAATTTCGAGCGCCATGCGTCTTCATCCAGCCAGAACGCGCGCAAGATTACTTCTCGCCGCTGTCTGGAGAGGGCTATCGTTTCATCGTCAATTGAGAACAGGTTCTTGTCGTGGGAGTAGAAAATGTCCTCAAACGAACTGAGTAAGCGGCCGCTCGTGGGTGGCTCAAAATTCCAGGTGAGCCAAATCAGGCGAATGGACGCGTTCTCATAGAAATCTTCGCGTTGCACGATGATGGGGATTTGCGTGGTTGCAAGTTGAACCTCCACGACGAGTGGCATGCCATCATAGATCGCGCGTACGTCCGGCCGCCGCCGTCCATTCTCTAGGATGAGATACTCATCGACAACGACGCTTCCTGTGGTCGTGCGCGGATCGTTGGTCAATAACTCACCGACGATATGTTTGATTTTGGCATGCAGCGGGCTTTCCTGCGCTCCGTCAAATTGTTGCGCGCTAACGATATCGACGCTGGCCGGCGTCCCCGTCCACCAGGGACAAAGCTGTGGGGCACCCGGGTGGTGTTTCCAGTAGGGCTGGCCGGTCCGGCCTTCGCGCGGAGCATAGACGGCATGTCCGCATTTCGCGCAGACGAAACGCGCTTTCCTGTCGAGCCGCGCGCGCGTCGCCGCGCGACGGAGAACCTGATAATCGTCCTTGCTCATCGCTATGAGCGCATCACTCGTGATGCTGTGCATTGATGCAAGGTCAACCACTCTCTTGAGTGTCCTTCGGAGAATCGCCTCGGCCATCTACTGAATCTCCCTTCGTCCGGCGTGATCATTGAGCATTTGCGGGATCGCGTGCTATGGAGAATCGCCTGAGTCTCAAGGAAGTCCCGCCGACGGCATGACCGGCGGCGGGGCGAAGACGCAACTCGCGGCTTCACCGATTGTCAGCCCGGCATGCCGGCCGTCAGGTGTCCGCACCGGGAAGAATGGGTTCTTCGCCGAAGGGGCGGTTAATGATCGACAGCGCGTCGGGCGCGGCGAAGACGCGGTTGCGCGCATAGCCGGTACGCTCGTTCAAGATTTTATTCTCGACCAGTTGCTCTACCGCTTGCGAGGCTGCAGGCACCGTAATGCTGAGAAGCGAGGCCAGACGCTTGACGGTCAGCACCGGATAGTGCGGCAGAACATCGAGTGCTCGCAGGCTCGCTGAGCCCTGGCGAAATTTGCGCCGCTTCCGCCATAGATCGCCAAGTGCAGACAAAGCGTCGCGGGTCTTCAGCAGCTCATCCGTGGTGCCGACAATTGCGTCCGCCATGAACCCGACCGCTTCATGCCATTCGAGGCGCTGCTGAGCCGCTTTGAGCGATTCATAATAAGCTGTCTTGTGGGCTTCAATGTACGGTGACAGGTAAATCGGCATCATGCCTTCCGCCGCCATCATCAACGGCAGGAGGAGACGGCCGACGCGGCCATTGCCATCACGAAACGGGTGGACTGCCTCGAAATGTGCATGCGCAACCGCCATTCGCACAATGAAGCTCTGGTACATCGCCTGCATGCCCTCGCAGCGCATGTACTTCATCGTGTCCTCAAGACACGCGGCAATGTCCGACGGCGGCGTCGGATTGTAGGTCGAGTAAGCAATATCGCCCCTGCCGCCGATCCAGACCACAACCTGGCGAAGATCGCCGGGCTTGTCCTTGTATTCTGCGTCGCCGCGCATGACGGCGCGATGCAGATCCTGCACCAAACCGCTTGTGAAGATTTCCAGTTTCTCTTGTCTGGCCTGCGGCAGGAAGTCATCGAGCGCGAGCGCGTAGTCACGCACCTGAACTACCGCCTCGCCCTGCTGGGAATCTTCGCTTTCTTCACCGGACAGCAATTCGTCAAGCGTGCTGTTGGTGCCTTCGATCGCCGAGCTGCTGACAGCTTCCCGCCGTGGCAAGATGCGGCTGATCAGATACGGGTCCTTTAGTTCGGCCGCGAGCGTCTCGATGCGCACCAAGGCTGCATCCGCCGACATTTCTCGTGGCCGATCCTACGGTAGTCAGGCGAGTAAGACGCCAGCGCGCCGTTCGCCTGGCTGAAGGCTGGCAGGAAGTCCGTGTGTGGGTGCCCACCGAACAAGACGCAAACGACATCAGAAACCTCGCCGCCGATCGCAGGGCAAAAGCCAAAGCGCTCGCCGGCCTTGACGAAGGAATTAAGAGCATGCCCCCAGAAACACTGCACCGCATTGCCGAGGCGATCGCATCCCAGGGCTCGGCAGCCTACACAACCCCTTCCGGTCCTGTACTGGACCTCCTCACCAAACTCGCGGAAGAGGACGATCTCGCGAGCTTCTCGCGGGCTTTCATTCTTCTGGCGCGCGCCGCACCGGCTAACGCCGCGTTTGTCGCGGGCGCGGTGCCGGCAAAGATCTCCAACTTCCTGATCAAGCACCGCAACGTCAAGGCGACCGCGCTGATCAAGTGGACCGAGTCGAATCCGGATTGGACTGAGGAGCTCAAGAACGCACTGCGTGATCCCGATCTATTTGTTCGTGTCGTCGAAGACTTCGCCTCTGCAATCAAGCAAGGTGCCGCCGCTCACTAGACCTTTGACAAAGAAACCTGCGCCGTTTCAAAAAAGCGGCGCCGGTTTCCTTGTGACTCGGATGAGCCTTTACATTGAATGCGCCTTAGGGCGATTAGCCTTGCCGTGTTAGACTGGGCGATGCCCTTTCCAGTCACCCCCGCAGCCGGAGACGATCCCCGCCAGTTTCTGATTCAAGACCCGACGGGGGTTCGCCATCCGATTATCTCCTTACTGGCAATCGACAGCCACACAGACCGCGTCTCTGGTCTCGGCACGGCGTTCCGGATCGACTCCTTCGGAGGATATCTGACCGCGCAGCACGTGCTTGAAGCATGGCTCGGGCCTTCGCGCCCGCGGTCGACGGTTGTAGGTCTGCTCAACCCGGGGCTTGTTTATGGGCGCGCCCCGATTGGGGTCGACGGGATGGTCGTGATTGCGTCAGCGACCGCCTTTCGCACCCCGCCAGAAGATATTGCCCTTGATCGGCTGCTCAACCGTGACTCGAGCCGCATGTCACTCGACTGCATGACGCTGTCGTTCAAAGCGGACAACACGCGCCTGCACGAAGTACGCGATTTTCTGCCCCTGCGGCTGACCGGAAAATGGCCCGAGATCGGCGATGAAGTCATGGCGGTGGGATTTCCCGAACTGCGTTCGATACAGGACCGCGAGATCGACACGGATGTTCTGACCGAGCGCATGTATGGGTCTATTGGCCGCGTAACGGCAGTGCTGCCGAGTGGCCGCGAACATCGGCCTTGGCCAACATTTGCGGTCGACAGCCATTGGCCAGGCGGTATGAGCGGCGGACCCGTGTTCAACCAGGACGGAGAGGTGATCGGCCTCGTCAGCTCAAGCGACGAGCCGGGAAGCGACGGTGCGCAATCCTACGCCTTCTGGTTTGCGCCGATCCCGGGTCTTCAACGCAACCTCCCTCACGTCGACCCATCGAACCCGGGATGGGTGCGCGGTTGGGCGGTGGTGCGCAACGCTCCTTGGCATGTTGCGGCAATGACCAACGACCACGCACGGGCAGAGGAAATCTGCGCGACGCTGGCGTCGGACTATTCGGTTCGCTTTGGCTCCCTGCGGGCTGGCTCAGATGATTTTATGGGTTCGGCCGATTAGGCGGGTCAGCTAACTTGAAAGCCGACCAGGTTGCCGATTTCACCAAGTCGTAGGCCCGACCTTTTCCACGCGTAAATTCAAGGCAGCGACGCCAAAATGAGCAAACCATTTGATCTTCTCAATCTCTATGCCCGCTTCAGCCGCGAGCAAAAGATTTCCGTCACGGCGCCCCAGACAGCCCAGGAATTTCTGGCGGCGATCGGCGCGCAGCTCGACAAGGCATTGACCGATGACATTCTGATCGCGGGCCAACGAACCGCGGCAATGTTCGAAGCCATGGTGGTGGCGCTTGGTCATTACAAGCTGATGAAGGTCGAAGATACCGGGCGCGTCTATCCTGTCGGCAGATATCGGGCGCCCGATTTCAGAATCGTACTGGAAGACGACGAGCAATGGCTGGTCGAAGTCAAGAACGTCTACGAGGCAGATCCGGTCCGGCAAGAACGTCAGATCATGACACCGTCTTATCTGTCCTCGCTCGACAGCTACGCGCGGGCAACACGGGCCGCGCTCAAGGTGGCCGTCTATTGGGCCAGATGGGGCATCTGGACGCTCGTATCCCCGCACGATCTGCTGGATGAAAATGGCTACCTCAAGCTCGACATGAAACATGCCGTCCGCTTCAATGAGCTGGGCAAGCTCGGCGATATGACAATCGGCACAACGCCGCCGCTCACACTTCGGCTAACCGCCGACACGCCCAACGCCATCGGCCCCGACGGAATGGCGGCTTTTACGGTTGGAGAGGTCACGATGCTCAGTGAGGATCGTGTCCTCACGCGTACGGACGAGCAGGAGATCGCGTGGAAATTCATGAATCTCGGGGAATGGGCCAAGCAGAAGACCAAGGCCATTGTGACTGACGGAAGATTGTCGGCGATCGAGTTTTCTTGGCTGCCCGAGGAACGGCTCAACGAGGACACTGAGAGATTTGAAATAATCGGCACGCTGAGCCGGATGTTTTCCCGCCACTATTCGCAACAGGCCAATGGAGAACCGGATTCAGTGCAAATTGAACTTGAACATCGGCCCAACTGGTTCGCGCCACTGGTATCATCCGACTACAAAAGTGATGCGTTGCCGCTATGGCGCTTCATCCAGCAGCCGCTCGCGGTGAAGACCGCGAACAAGAGTGGAGGTATAGAAACGCCGCGCGGAGTTTGACGGCTCGGTTTGCTGTCCTCCTGCCGATGAATCTCGGTTTCGTCGGATCACGCAGCGACTCTGCCTCGTGAGCCGGCAACAGCGCCGAGAACCAAGAATGCAGCATAAGACAAGCACCAGCCGATGATCGCAAATACAATGCCCGTGAGGGTCGTCGGAAGCGCGGGTGCATAGGCGCTCCAGGCTTGCGCCATGATCGGCTTGTCGTAGTCAACCGCTACCGCCAGGATGGCCGCAGGCGTGACGCCATTCGCCAAAGCCGATTGCTGCTCGTTCAGCCGGTCCAGCCTTCGAACATATTCCGTCATTCGCTGCGCCTGGTCGCGCACCAGTTGTTCTGGGTTCTTCGCCATCACACCGAGTGCGCCCGATCGGTCATAACCCGAGCGGCGAGAGTCCTCGTCGAAGTTGCGCACAAT
Source organism: Bradyrhizobium diversitatis (assembly GCF_016031635.1). Classification (GTDB taxonomy): domain Bacteria; phylum Pseudomonadota; class Alphaproteobacteria; order Rhizobiales; family Xanthobacteraceae; genus Bradyrhizobium; species Bradyrhizobium diversitatis. The sequence continues at coordinate 9,215 of NZ_JACEGD010000002.1, read as the reverse complement.
GACTGTCAGCTCGTCGGCTGCCCCACCGAGCCGCTGCCTATACTGTTGCAGGAGCTCAGGAATCTGCGCAAACAGCAAAGCACCCAGAAGCGACAAGACCGCAAAGAGCCGTTGCATTGCACCACTCCTTTTCAAGTCGAGACCATCGCTTTGAAGTTTTCAATAGCCTCGATTCGGTCATTCGGGTCCAATCACAAGAAGTGGTTGTCAGCCCGCGTCCCCGCCCCGGTCGGCCGAGGGCGTTCAGCCCGTTTGGGAAAACCTGTAGCGGGCTCTATGCACCGATCAGCTGTCGCTCGGGAGCAATCGAAATGTTGGACGATATGCTACGATATGCGACGGGAATGCCCTCACGTGCCCGCCTCTGAAACGCTAAACACAGAAGCTATGCCACCAGTCGAGAATTCACGATGAATCCAAAGCGCAAGGTCGCGCAAATTGACCGTCTGGCTGGTGCAATTGGCTACATCGCCACCGATTTCGAGAGGTTCGCCGGACTATTTCTGGACGCCCTGCTCGAGGTGCCTCTGAACCATCAAGGGACCAATCTGGTCGGCTATGCCGTTGGCGGCGTGGTCGATACAGTCAGCGACGACGGCCGGATAGTCGCCGAGTACTCTGATGCGGGCGGTTATTTTGAGCGCCCGATGGCCAAGGCGGACGGCGATCTGAGAAAGGCGCTCAATCGCAAACCGTCCGCACGGGACATCTTCCTGCTGTCGGGCCAGCGAAAGCGGCCCCAAGTCGCCCAGGAGTTCGAAAGCGCCGTCAGAACCTGGCCGGAAATGGAGGGCAAGACTCTGCACCTGTGGGGCGCGGAAGAGATCGCGACCCAGCTGATCGAAAAGTTGATCTTCAGCGACACCGTTGTTCGAAGGCTCGCTCCATACCTGCCTGAGCTACAGAGGATTCGGGATGAAGAGGCGGTGAGCCGCTTGGTCCCCGCCCCGGATCGAAGCCGCATTATTCGCGTCGACGTCGACGCCGACATCTCGCGGCGCCTCTCGGAAAGTCCAGTGGTGACCATCAGCGGTATCGCCGGGCTCGGCAAGTCAGCGGCAGCTGCCGCTTACGCCACGGACCACGAAGACCAGTACGACCTCGCGATCTGGCTAGACGCGGGGGAAGTCCGTCGGCCAGAGGAACTCCAGGCGCTCCCTTTGGTGCGAGGCGGCGAAACCCGGAACGTCACGGCGCTGCTGCGCACCGGGGCCTGTCTGTTAGTAATCGATGACGCCGAACCCGGTCTTTCGACAGCGCGCCTTGGTGAACTTTGCGGGCCCCGCTCACGGATCATCCTCACGCAGCGGTCGGCACAACCAGGCTCATACGAACTGCCAATGTTCGTTCGTGGAGAGGCACAGAGCCTGCTCGACCAGGATGGCGCGATGTGCCCAGCTGATGTGTTTGACATCATCTGGTCCACGGTGGGCGGCCATCCGCTGACCCTGGGTCTGATCAGCGCTGCCGTGCGGCAGGGCGCCACGTGGGACGAGATCGTTCGTGACTGTCGGGCTGTCGGCGAACTGGAACATCATGGCCAGCGCCTCGCCGACCGGCTCCTGGGGCGCCTGCGACCTGCCCTCGAGCGCGAGCTGTCTGTCTTCGCCTGGGCCGAGCAAGCAACTTGCGGGCAGGACTTTCTCGAGCATGTCGTCCAGCCGCTCGGCATCCGCAAGCTCCGCAGCCACGGGCTTACAGCTGCTGACCGAAGCGGGATTATTCGGCTCCACGATGTCGTGTACGCGGCGCTGAGCGGCGGCGGCGGCTGGTGTCCCCCGGGGCGGCGCGTCGAGCTGGATGCCGCGCTGGAGGACTATCTGCGCGCCGCGGCAAGTGAGCCTGGTCTGCGTCTTTGGACGATCGGGCGCGTCCTCCTCCCTAAGCTCAAGAAGCTGATTGCTGCAGGAGCTCGCTCTGCCGCGTTCCGTTACGCGCTGCTCACGGTATCGGATCATACCGAACTGCCTCCCGAACTCGTGGGTGACCCATTGCCCGACGCCAATGCGCTGGCAGGACGCCCGCCGGCGCCTTTGGCGTTGATGGCAATTATCGAAGCGATCGAGCAGCTGTTCCTCTACGACAAGCTGGAAAGCGATGAGATCGCCAAGGCCCGGCTGCGGGAACGCCTGTCAGCCTTCGACACACTTACTGGACTTCCCGGGCTCACCGACAGGCAGACTGCCGAAGTGCAGCATCATAAGGGTAAGGCGCTCAAGAGACTTGGTGACTCGGCCGCCGCGGCCGAACTCTTTGAGCAGGTGCTGAGCGGACCCTCGCCCATGCACGAAACCCGCCTGCAGTTGATCGATATCTACCGGGTCAATCCCGCCAAAGTGGCTCGGGCGATCGAGCTGGTGGATGAAATCCTCGCTCGCGCTCCCGGCGAAGATAACGTGACTTACTCGGTTCTCCTGGGTGTGATCGAGCGCTTGCCATGGGGCTCAGGCAACTGGCGAGCAGGGCTCATCCGACGCCATGCCGACGCAATCGAGCGAACGATCGTCGAGGCAGCGAATGTCGGCGTGCTGCAGGCGATTCGTGCGTTCGCTGCGCTCGGGCGCTACCTTTCGACCGAAGAGCCGGTCATGTTTGGGCGCATCTTCGAGCAGCTCTCCGAGCCCGCGCTAGAAGGCTTGCAGACCGACAGCGATCGTTTTGCGTGGGCTGAGGTCTATTTCGAGGCAGCCCGCCTGCCGGGTGCCGACGCTTCCGGCTTCCATGCCAAGGCCCTCGCCCTCCATGAGTCGCTGGTCCGACCACAGCTTTTCCACCTCCAGCGGCGCGCCGAACTCCTAATCGAAATGGGTCGACCGGCCGAAGGCGAGTCGCTCCTACAAGAGCGGAACGATCTTGAGACCAGCGAGTGGCTCCAGCGGCTCATGGCCCGCGCCCGGCGCGCGCAGGGCGACGCGGCCGGAGCGTTGGTCTGGATCAACAGGGCGCTGGACCGCCTCCGGGCGGACCATTTTCGCAGCGAATTCTTGGAACTGCGTTATGACATCCGGACCGATCTTGGCGACGCTCGCGCCACCGAGGATCTCGTCGAGGCTCGTGTAGCGAGTCAAAAGGACGTCGAAGCGGCCCGTCTAGATATGCGGCTCAACGACCTGGGACTTGGACGACAAGTGGGATCACGGCGATCTCCTTGACCGACGCATCTCAATCCATGTCGCCCGCTTCTCAAGTGGAAAGTACTCGATACTCCAACGGGAAGCGCCTCGAACAAGTTACTTCAACTACTTTCGCCGAGGAGACCGGTTCTGCATAATCGATCCGCGACAAGTTCCGGCAAAGGCATCGAGAAACTTTGAGCTAGGCCCCCCAAGCATCGATAATTTGTGCGAGCGGAAATGGGGCTTTTTCTTTCGACCACTCATGGAAAGGGGCCGCCGTCTGGCTATAGGGGCTGGGATCGGGCCTATCGAATTGCACTCGTGTCGGGATGTGGAACGCGCTGCCGAAGACAATCGCTTCACCTGACGACAATATCGTTACCTGATCGAGCAAGCGCCGGGCTTGCATCGGGATGATGCGACGGAAATGGTCGATGTCGTCCGGATTCTGAAGACGATGGCTGATGAAGTTAGCGCACTGACTGATGATAGTCTGGCTAATCTCGCTCGGACGTTGGCTGGCGATGATGAGCGACAGGCCGAACTTGCGCCCTTCCTTTGCGATACGCTCAAAGGTCAGTCGCGCCAGTCGATGACCTCGATCCTCGTCCGCGCGAGCTGGTCGGGCATAGTTATGCGCTTCTTCGAGGACGAGAACCCACGGATGTTTGTAGCGCGACGCAGCGGGCAAGCGTTCCCGCGCCTCCAGCAACACGCGCCCGATGACCGCACATGCATAGGGCAGCACTTCGTTGCTCAGCATCGAAAGATCGAGCACCGACACCTTTGGACCTGTCGTAGCCCCCAATCCGAAACGAGCGAACCAGGCCGACAAACTAGCAATAGCAGTGTCAGCGTCTTCATAGTTGAGGAATGCACGCCATCTTTTGTCATCAAGGCGGGTCTTCAAACGCAGCTTCAGCGTGGTGAGATGGGCGTCCACCCGGAAGGTGTCCTCCTTTGATACAGCGCGATTGATCAGTGATGGATCTGTCAATGTTGATCGCGCGATCGGAAGTGGAGAGTCCGCAGTGCGCGCGCCAGCCTCCGCTGTATCACGCCCGCCGACAATCTTGGATCGGATGGCGTCCTTGAGCTTCTCTGCTTCGGCCGCGATCACAGCCTGATTGTTCATGACCTCGGTGTTGTAGTCGTTGGCGGAGCGATGTGAGGTGAACAGTTTATCGAACGCCGTGGTGTCGATATCGGTGTTCGCGAGATGGCCGGTAACGGCGTCACAATAGGAACCCGCAGCCTTTTTCTTGATCTTTGTAAGTTCACTGAGAAGTTGATCGAGCGCGCTCATTGCATTCTGCAGCGAACCGAGACTAGCCGCAGCTGTGGCATTGCCGCCCTTGGCGATCGCCCACCAGTCCTTCAACACGGGTTCCTGTGTCTGTTCCGCCGCGCTCAGCCATGCACAGATCTCCTCCGCATTCAGGAACCAGAGCGGGAGGCCGAATTCTTTGCCATTGAGATAGATGCGATCCGGCAAGCGTACCGCTGCTTTTGCGGCAGGAAAGGCTTTGGCGTATTCGCCATTAATGTCAAGAATGAAGACATGCGGCTCCTCTGCTGCGCCGTCGAGCGCCTTCATGGCCTTCTGAATGAGGCTCGACACCGAGAATGACTTACCCGATCCGGTGTTGCCGACGATGGCCAAGGGCCTCGAGAACAAGTCATTGTAGGATGCCCGGACAACGTTACGCGCCTGGCCCGTCGGAAATCCGATCTTCAAGTCGCAGTCAAAATCCCTCGCATCATAACCCTCCGGCCTGTTGCGACGGGGCGGGATTTCAAACACGGCGCGCAAGATGTCAGGTGATCCGATTTCTGCCGGTGTATCGAGTGTTGGCAGGATGGATATACCCGGACTGAAAGACGGGTCATCGTCGGTATGCTCGATGGTACCCAGCAACTGCACGCTAGCGGTCCGGCGCGGCTTCATGAGTTCTAGGTTGAGTTCATCGCCGCTGGTGGGATCGAAGCTCTCACGTGCCTCAAGATCGGTAATGATACCAATGACGGTTTCGCCCGCTCCCAATGAAAAAGTCAGATACGCGTTGATCGCGATCGCAGCCTGAACCCCATCAAGGGTCGCGCGCAGGGCCGATCTGGTTTCGGGCAGCAATTCCACCTTCACCCGGAAGCCTTGAACCGAGACAATATGGCCGACGAGACGTGGATTATCCATCTTACGCCCCCGAAGCGGGTTCAACGGGCGTCGCTGACGAAGCTATTTGCTTCTCGAATCGTCGCAGGCGCAGGAAGTCGTCCAGCCATTGCACGTCGGGCATCACCGAGCGGGCGAAATCATCAAACGTCGCGTGTTTGAACTTGCTAGCAGCAAAGGCGGCATCCGTCGGGCACAAGACGAAGGCGCGCTTGCCGAGGTCCTTATAGCGGCGTACCCGCTCGATGACCGGGCTGGCTGGATTCGGTTCGACCACGAGCATCACTAACGACGGATTCATGAGCGCATTCTCAATGATGCGACTAACGTGATCATCGCCAAAGCCGTAACCGAGAACTAGCAGGAAGGTCTGGGGGACACCGAGGCGTACCTGAAAGGACCGGAAGAGATGCGCATAGGGCATCGTCAGGGTCTGCGCGAACTTGTTGGCAGTCGGCAGGATTCCAATCGATGGCGTTCCGCCGGTCAATTTAACGAGCACGGCTGCCTTCTCATCCGGATTCAAATCTGCATAGCTTCGGAACGGGACGAGGTCGGGATGCCGCGCTCGCATCTCACCGTCCTGCTCAAACCAATGAATGGACCCATGCAGCTTGTAGAAGTGCAGGAACTTGTCGAAGCGCCGCACCCGGCCTTCGGCAACCTCACCCGGATAATAGACATCGAGCCCATAAACCGATGGATCGAAGCGAGCGGCTGCTCGGCCGGTGAAGCCGTCGAAATATTGGATGCCCAGCAACTCCAACGCCTGCTCGAACAGCGTGTCGTAATTCAGCGTGAAGAGATGGGTTCGGCCAAGATTGCTGTCACGCGCGACGAGCTTGGACAAAAATGCAAGCTGCGGCGCGATCTCGCTTGCCGACTTCGCTTTGGCGGTGTCAGGCAAAGACAGGGCGCATTCCGAGAAGATCGACATGCGCAGGCGATTAACAAACCATTGGAGGTCATCAAGGCTTGGAGCTGGCGTGCCCGGCCAGGTGAGGCCAGAAAATGGTGCGTCCTTTGAGTTAGCAACGACAAGGGAATTGGCAACGAATGATAGCCACTGCTCGAACCCCATGATGGGCTCATCGAGTAAGTCGGCCAATGAGACGGCATCCCGACGCGCTTTGATGATAGGCCCGACGGAGGCGGGCGCGTCGGAGAGAGCCTCGATCGTCTCGAAGACGGCGGTTTCAAGATTCACCATGGTCTTCCCGCCAGCCGAAACCGACGTGCCAGATCCCGTCAGAACGACGAGGTTCTCCATACGCAGCCATTCGGAGATCAGCGCCTGGAGGCGAATGCGCCCCTGCTTCTGATCAAGCCCAAGCAGCAGGTCGCCTGCGTTGCCGTCCTCAGTCAGACCGATGAGCTGATACTCTATAGGTTCAGGCGCCCCTCCTGTCATGCATTTCCCCCTACAAGTCGCCGCGCAATGGATTGATGATCTGAAGCCCAGCAAAGTCTTTTTCGTTGTCCGTCACCACCACGCAGTCATTGGCACCCGCGACGGCAGCGATGATCATATCGAGTCCGCTACGAGGGCGTCCGACAGCCTTCCCTTCCGCCATCAGCCGCGCCCAGACCAGGCCTGCTTTGTCGTCGAACGACAAAATGCGGCCCGCAAACAGCGCTTGCGGTCCCTCTTGACCAACGAACCATGCGTCGAGCGCATCGCGCTTCTTGCCGCGCGGCTTTTCCAGAATGCCGCGCCGGATTTCGGCGACTGTCAGCGAGGCAATGAACAAATCCTCATCGCGCTGTTGGCCTATCCAGGCCAACAGTGACTCTGACGGTTTCGGCTTGACGATGTTGCTGATGATGTTGGTGTCGAGAAGATAGCGCGTCACAGATCGGCCTTACGCCCTTCTTCACGGGGGCGCGTCAGGTCGAGATCGGCACCAACTAGCGGCGAGCGGCGCAACGCACTCAAGATGCCACCGGGCTTCGGTGGCTCGCCAGAAACGGCCTGTTGCACCGCGCGTCGGAGATACCCGGCTTCCGGCCCTTCCTCGGTCAACTTCCGGGCAAGCGTTCTGATGAGATCGCGATCGGTCTCGAGGGCTTGGAGCTCAAACCGCACGATGCCGCGGTTGGTCAGCCGGGATCGGTAACTTTCGATCGCCCTTTTCTGCGCACTATTGCTCACTGATCGCCTCCATGGTATATCTGGATATATAGCCGAATCTTCGGCTTGCCGCAAGACTGCGACGGTCTCATTTGACGTCAGCAGCAGTAGTAAGAGGTCGGTATGTTGTCCGACGTCGCGATCAAACAGATCGCATCTAGCAGAGGTGATCACGAGAATATTTTTCGTGCGCTCGACTTTGCGATTTCCCTATCCGCTACGCTTCGTATCTCGGATCAACGCACGACCACGACACAAGACACTGATATCGCTAGATATTTTCTCTTGCGTTGCGGCCGCAACTCGCCATCTTTGCCACGATGCGGAGCGATCCGCGCAACGACAAGGACGCCGTGGTGGCGCGACCGAGAGGAACAACAGCCGAAAAGCTTCGCGTGGTCGCCGATACGGCGCCCGGAGCCTCGGCTGCGACCGTCGCCGCATCGAAATCCGATCCGCGCCTGGTCAATTTGGTGCGCCTGCTGGCCCGGCAGGCCGCGCGGGACTTCGTCCAAGCTGAAACAGACAGACGGAAGCGTGACCGTCTCCCGGAATAAGGAGGCGTCATGAAGGTCGCGCTCTACGCCCGTTACTCATCAGACAACCAGCGCGACGCTTCGATCGAGGATCAATTGCGCCTGTGCCGCCTCCACGCCGAGAAGCAAGGTTGGACTGTCGTCGACAGCTATACAGACCGGGCCATCTCTGGTGCATCGCTGCTTCGCCCCGGCATCCAGGAACTGATCGGCGATGCGACCCGGGGGAAGTTCGCCATTGTGCTTGCAGAGGCGATGGACCGCCTCAGCCGCGATCAAGAGGACATTGCAGGGCTCTTCAAGCGCATGGCCTTCGCCGGCGTGCGGATCGTCACGCTTTCGGAGGGCGACGTCACACATCTCCACGTCGGGCTGAAGGGCACGATGAATGCCCTGTTCCTGAAAGACCTAGCGGACAAGACGCGTCGGGGCTTGCGGGGTCGCGTCGCGCACGGCAAGTCCGGCGGGGGGCTGTGCTTCGGATATGACGTCGTCAAGCAGTTCGCCGCCGATGGCGAGCCAATCCGCGGCGATCGCACGATTAACGAAGCCGAAGCAGCTGTCGTCCGGCGCATCTTCACAGATTACCTCTGCGGCAAATCCTCGCGCACGATCGCCTTCGAACTGAACCGCGAGGGTGTGCCTGGACCTCAAGGCGCCGAATGGGGACCATCGACCATTCACGGCAATCCAAAGCGCGGCGTTGGCATTCTCAACAATGAACTCTATGTCGGCCGCCTTGTGTGGAATCGGCTTCGCTATCTGAAGGACCCAGATACGGGCAAACGGGTTTCTCGGCTAAACCCCGAATCCGAGTGGGTGATTCTGGACGTTCCCGAATTGCGCATCGTCGATCAGGATACATGGGACGCTGTGAAGGCGCGTCAGCAGACGCTTGCCTACGAGCCCTCTGCCCCCGGCGAGAACAAGCTCAATGACCGTCGGCGGCCCAGGCACCTCTTCGCCGGCCTAGGTTCTGTACTCAAACCCCTTGCGAGTGACGAGGCGGAGTGATTCAAGGCTTCCCAAAAGGGAGGTCCTGATGGCCCGCTTTGATCTTTCAGACGCCGAGTGGACAATCATCTCTCCGCTGTTACCTGGGGCGGAAGGCAAGAAGAATGGCCGGCCGCGGCCGGATGATCGCAAGGTGCTCAACGGCATCTTCTTCGTCCTGCGTACGGGGACACCCTGGCGCGATCTGCCGGAGCGCTATGGCCCTTACACAACAGCCTACAACCGCTTCAATCGATGGGCCAAGA
>NZ_JACEGD010000001.1 GCF_016031635.1 Bradyrhizobium diversitatis | reverse complement strand
AGCCAGCTCTTGGCGCTGATCTCGCTGCCGCGGGGGGCCCGGATGGTGCGATCATTGTCCAGTCGATGGTTCATGCGGACCTCTTCAGGCGAGTCTCGGAAACGGATCGGTGGGAAGCTGCGCGCGCGCAGCAGCCGGCAGCGCGTCGGCCTCGACCAGCGCCGCGGCCTTGGCGAGATCGCCAGCCATGTAGCGATCTGTACCCAGCGAGGGGACCTGCTCGCGCAAGGCGGCGATGACGGCAGCCAGCGGTGCGCTCGTTGCATGCGGCGCACGCAGCGTGATGCCTTGCGCGGCGACCAGGAGCTCGATGCCGAGGATGGCGGCGAGGTTTTCGGCCATATCGGACAGGCGCCGCGCGGCATGTGCGGCCATCGACACATGGTCTTCCTGGTTGGCACTGGTCGGCGTCGAGTCGATCGAGCAGGCGGCTGCGCGCTGCTTGTTCTCGGCATAGAGCGCGGCCGCCGTCACCTCGGCGATCATGAAGCCGGAATTGATGCCGGGATCGGGGGTGAGGAACGGCGGAAGTCCGAAATTGAGCGCGGGGTCGACCAGCGTGGCGATGCGCCGCTCGCTGATCGCGCCGATCTCCGCCAGCGCCAGCGCGATAGCGTCGGCAGCGAAGGCCACCGGCTCGGCATGGAAATTACCGCCGGAGACGATCTCGCTGGTCTCGACCAGCACCAGCGGATTGTCGGTGACGGCGTTAGCCTCGACGATCAGCGTGCGCGCAGCCTGCGTGATCAGGTCGAGCGCGGCGCCTGTGACCTGCGGCTGGCAGCGCAGGCAGTAGGGATCCTGCACGCGCTCGTCGCCTTCGAGATGCGACAGGCGGATGTCGCTGCCGTCGAGCAGCGCGGTCAACGTCGCGGCCGCGGCGATCTGCCCGGCATGGCCGCGCAACGCCTGGATCTCGGGCCGGAACGGCGCCGTCGAAGCCATCGCCGCGTCCACCGACAATGCGCCGGTGACGAGCGCGGCCCGCGCCAGGCGGAATGCACGCAGCACGCCTGAGATGGCGTAGGCGGTCGAAAATTGCGTGCCGTTGATCAGCGCCAACCCCTCCTTGGGGCCGAGCGTCAGCGGCGCGAGGGCGGCAGCTGCCAGCGCTTCAGCGCCGGACACGGTTTTCCCGTCAACGATCGCCTGCCCTTCGCCGATCATCACCGCGGTCATATGCGCGAGCGGCGCGAGATCGCCGGAGGCGCCCACGGAGCCCTGCTGTGGCACCAGCGGAGTGACACCCCGCGCCATCATGGCCTGCAGCTGCTCGATCAACTCGCGGCGCACGCCGGAGGCACCTCGGCCGAGCGAGACGATCTTCAGCGCCATCATCAGGCGGACGATCGGCTCTGGCGTCGCCGCGCCGACGCCGCAGCAATGTGAAACGATCAGGTTGCGCTGGAGCAGCGCGGTCTGATCGGGCGGAATACGCTTCGACGCCAGCTTCCCGAAGCCGGTGTTGATGCCGTAGACGGGAACATCCGCGCGCGCAGCTCTTGCCACGATCTCCGCCGCCGCTTCGATGCGCGGCCAGAACGAGGGATCGAGCACGATGGGCGCACCATCGAGCACGCAGGCGAGGTCATCCAGACTGACCGTTCCCGGCTTGACGACGATCGCTGCATCCTTGTTCGTCATTGTCCCCTCCACACCCGGCGGTGCAGCGGATTGAAGCCGATGCGGTAGACCAATTCGGCGGGTCGCTCGATGTCCCAGATCGCGAGATCGCACCATTTGCCGGCCTCCAGCGTGCCGGCTTCGCTGAGGATACCGAGCGCACGTGCACCCTCACGGGTGACGCCTGCGATGCATTCGGCCACATTCATCCGGAACAGTGTCGCGCCCATATTCATCGTCAGCAGAAGCGAAGTCAGTGGCGAGCTGCCGGGATTGCAGTCGGTCGCGAGCGCCATGGCAACCCCATGCGTGCGGAACGCGTCGACTGGCGGCTTCTGCGTCTCGCGAATGAAGTAGAACGCACCGGGCAGCAGCACCGCAACCGTCCCGGCCTTCGCCATTGCGGCGGCGCCGGCCTCGTCAGTGTGCTCCAAATGATCGGCCGACAGCGCCGAGAATTTTGCGGCAAGCGCAGCACCGCCGAGGTTCGAGAGCTGATCGGCATGCAGCTTGACCGGCAGGCCGAGTTCCCTCGCCGTCTCGAACACCCGCGCGGTTTGCGCAGCCGAGAAAGCAATGCCTTCCATGAAGGCGTCGACCGCATCGGCGAGGCCCGCCTTTGCGACCGCCGGCAACATCTCCCGACAGACGAGATCGATGTAGCGGTCCTTGTCGCCATCAGCTTCCACCGGCAGCGCATGTGCGCCGAGAAAGGACGTGCGGACCGCAACCGGTCGCCGGCGTCCGAGGCTGCGTGCGGCTGCGAGCTGCCGCATCTCGGTCGCAGTGTCGAGGCCGTAACCCGACTTGATCTCGATCGTGGTTGCGCCCTCGCCGATCAACGCATCGAGCCGCGGCAGCGCACTTGCGACGAGATCGGCCTCGCTCGCCTTGCGCGTCGCGGCCACCGTCGACACGATGCCGCCGCCGGCGCGCGCAATCTCTTCATAGCTCGCGCCCTTCAGGCGCAGCTCGAACTCATGCGCGCGGTTGCCGCCATAGACGAGATGGGTGTGGCAGTCGACGAGGCCGGGCGTGATCCAGCGCCCTTCGCAGTCGACCCGTTCAGCGGCATCGGCGTCCGCCGGAAAATCGGCCTGCGCGCCGGCATAGACGATACGGCCGCCGCGCGCGGCAATCACGCCGTGCTCGATCTCGCCGAGGTCGGGGCGGTCGGCCCGTAGCGTGGCGAGCCGGGCATTGTGCCAGATCCGGTCGAAGCGCTCTGCCATGCAACGGCCCCTTCGTGGGATGCTTGACTTATATGTCTAGACATATAATCGTGCGGGAGTTCTGTCCAGCCGGCATGGAAACATGACACGACTGCATTTCGCCTCCGCGCTCCTGCCCTCGGGCTGGGCCAATGACGTGCAGGTGGTGATCACCGCCGGCGCGATCGCCGAGGTGACGCCGAATGTCGCGCCCGTGCCAGGCGATGAACGCCACGCAATCGCACTGCCTGGATTGGCGAGCCTGCACAGCCACGCGTTCCAGCGCGGCATGGCGGGACTTGCGGAGCTGCGCGGAGACAGCACCGACACCTTCTGGACCTGGCGCGAGACGATGTATCGCTTTGCGCTGGCCATGACGCCGGACGACGTTGCGGCTGTTGCGACGCTGCTCTATGTCGAGATGCTCGAGCAGGGCTTCACCCGCGTTGGCGAGTTTCATTACCTGCATCATGATCGCGACGGCTCGCCCTATGCGGATCCTGCCGAAATGGCCTCGCGCATTGCGCTGGCTGCTGAAGCATCAGGCATCGCCCTCACGCTGCTGCCGAGTTTCTATGCGCATGGCTCGTTTGGAGGAGCAGCGCCGCATGCCGGCCAGCGTCGCTTCATCTGCTCGGTCGATCAGTTCGCCGCATTGATGGCTGCTTCGCGCAAAGTTATTGCAGAATTGCCGGACGCCAATATCGGCATCGCGCCGCACAGCCTGCGCGCGGTGACGCCGAACGAGCTCACGGCGATCGTTCCGCTGGCCGACGGCGGGCCGGTGCACATTCACGCCGCCGAGCAGGTGAAGGAAGTCGAGGACTGCCTCGCCTGGTCGGGACAGCGCCCGGTGCAATGGCTGCTGGAGCACGCGCCAGTCGATCAACGCTGGTGCCTCATTCACGCAACGCACACGACGGACGAAGAGGTCAGCGCATTTGCAAGGACGGGGGCAGTCGCCGGCCTCTGTCCTGTCACCGAGGCGAGCCTCGGCGATGGCATCTTCCCAGCGCGCGAATTTCTTGCTGCCGGCGGTGCACTCGGTGTGGGCACTGATTCCAACGTGCTGGTCGGCGTCGCGGACGAGCTCCGTCAGCTCGAATATGGCCAGCGCCTCAAGCATCGCCAACGCAACGTGCTCTCCAGTGGCGCGGGTCGTTCGACGGGACGCACGCTGTTCGATCATGCGCTCGCGGGCGGAGCACAGGCGCTGGCGCAATCGACAGTCGGCCTCACGCCCGGTGCGCGCGCTGACATCGTCACCCTCGACACTGCGCATCCATCGCTGGCCGGACGTCAGGGGGATGCGGCTATCGATGGCTGGATTTTTGCGGCCGGCAGCGGTGCGATCGATTGCGTTTGGGCCGGCGGCGCCAAGGTCGTCGAAGGCGGCCGGCACAGGCTGCGTCAGCCAGCGCGCGAGCGCTTCAATGCATCGGTCCGGAGGCTCGTCGCATGAGCCTCGTCACCGATGCCGACAAGCCGACGCTCTACAAGCGCATCCGCGCCGACATCGAGAAGCGGATCCTGACCGGCGAATGGCCGCCCGGCCATCGCATTCCCTTCGAGCACGAGCTGGTCGCGCGCTACGGCTGCTCGCGCATGACCGTGAACAAGGCACTGTCTGAGCTGGCGCAGGCAGATCTGATCGAGCGGCGCCGGCGCGCCGGCTCGTTCGTGCGCCGGCCGCAGCATCAGTCGGCGGTGCTCAAGATCGCCGACATCCGCGCCGAGATCACCGCCCTCGGCCGCGCTTACGGCTACGAGCTGATCGGCCGCAAGCTGCGCGCGGCGACCGCTTCCGACTGCGATCGCCTCGGCGTCAAAAAGGCGGGCAAGGTGGTCGCGATCACCTGCCGCCACAGCGCCGACAACGTGCCCTTCGCCGCCGAGGACAGGCTGATCGACCTGTCGTCCGTGCCGGATGCCGCGACCGCGGACTTCTCGCGCGAGCCCCCCGGCTCGTGGCTGCTTCACCATGTCCCATGGACCGAAGCGGAGCACACGATCAGCGCCATCGTTGCGGACGATCGCACCGCGGAGGCGCTCGACATCGCCGTCGGCGCGCCCTGCCTGGTGATCGACCGCTACACCTGGCGGAGCGCGCGCACCATCACCGCGGTGCGCCTGCTCTATCCCGGTGACTCTCACCGCCTTGTCGCCCGATTCAAGGGAGGCTGAGAGGACATGTCGGCACAATTCGTGCAACGCTTCGGGCAACGGTCCAGATGGGCCGACAGTGATCAACAGGACGTCAATCCATCGATCGGCAAGAGGACGACAATCATGCGTAGTTCAAAGCTATTTGCGACAATCATTGCTCTCGCGGCCGCCACTCCCGCGCTCGCCGACGACGTCAAGGTCGGCGTCGGCATCTCCGGATGGACCGGCTTCGCGCCGCTGACCCTGGCGAAGGAGGCGGGCATCTTCAAGAAGAACGGCCTCGACGTCACCATCAAGAAGATCCCGCAGAAGGACCGCCATCTCGCGATCGCCTCCGGCGACATCCAGTGCGCGGCGACCACGGTCGAGACCTGGATCTCCTGGAACGCCAACGGTGTTGCGACCAAGCAGATCTTCCAGCTCGACAAGAGCTATGGCGCCGACGGCATGGCGGTGCGCAACGACGTCGCCGCGATCAAGGACCTGAAGGGCAAGACCGTCGCGGCGTCCGCACCCGGCACCTCGCCCTATTTCGCGCTGGCCTGGATGCTGAAGAAGAACGGCCTCACCACGAAGGACGTAACCGTCGTGAACCTCGAGCCGGCGGCTGCGGCGCAGGCCTTCGTCTCCGGCCAGAACGATGCGGCGATGACCTATGAGCCATACTTGTCGACCGTGCGTGCCGCGCCGGACAAGGGCAAGATCATCGCCACCACGCTGGACTATCCGATGGTCATGGACACGTTCGGCTGCACGCCGAAGTTCCTCACCGACAATCCCAAGGCGGCCAAGGCGCTCGCCGACAGCTATTTCGAGGCGCTCGAGATGATCGCCAAGGACCAGGCCAAGTCCTACGAGATCATGGGCGCCGACGTGAAGCAGACCGGCGAGCAGTTCGGCAACTCGGCGAAATATCTGCGCTGGCAGGACAAGGCCGCAAACCAGAAGTTCTTCGCCGGCGAGTTCCTGACCTTCAACAAGGAGGCCGCCGAGCTCCTGCTCGAGATCGGCATCATCAAGGCCGTGCCGAAGGTCGAGGACCTCTACGACGCGAGCTTCATCAAGTAACTTTCTTCGCGCTGCCGGTTCCGCCAGAGGCGGAGCCGGCGCGTCATTCGGATTTGCAATTTGATGCGTCCTCTGGATCCCGTGACATCTAGGCAGCGCGCGGCGTATGGCCTTGCGTTCTTCGTGCTGTTCGTCGCCCTCTGGTCCTGGGCGACCTTTGGCGGCCATGTGTCGAAAACCTTCCTCGCCAATCCGCTAACCATGGTGCAGGAGGGCGTCGAGCTGCTCACCAAGCATGGCTTCCTGTTCGACATCGGCATGACGATCTGGCGCGTCGTCGGCGGCTTCGCGCTCGCGGCGGTCATCGCGGTGCCGCTCGGCGTCTTGATGGGCGCCTACAAGCCGGTCGAGGCGTTCCTCGAACCGTTCGTGTCATTCGCGCGCTATTTGCCCGCTTCCGCATTCATTCCGCTGCTGATCCTGTGGGCCGGCATCGGCGAATTGCAGAAGCTGCTCGTGATCTTCATCGGCTCGGTATTCCAGGTCATCCTGATGGTCGCGGTGACCGTCGGCGCCACGCGGCGCGATCTGGTCGAGGCCGCCTATACGCTTGGAGCGAGCGACCGCGGTATCATCCGCCGGGTGCTGCTGCCCTCCTCCGCGCCCGAGATCGCCGAGATCCTGCGGCTGGTGCTGGGCTGGGCCTGGACCTACGTCATCGTCGCCGAGCTGATCGGATCGTCCTCCGGCATCGGTCACATGATCACCGACAGCCAGGCGCTGCTCAACACCGGCCAGATCATCTTCGGCATCATCGTGATCGGACTGATCGGCCTGATCTCGGACTTCCTGTTCAAGGCGTTCAACGCCTGGCTGTTTCCCTGGAAGCTCGCATGACGATGCTGAAGATCGAACAGGTCTCGCGCACCTTCCCCGCGCGCCACGGCAATGCGCCCACCAAGGCGCTGGAGCCCACCGATCTCGTCATCGGCAACAACGACTTCGTCACCATCCTCGGTCCCTCCGGCTGCGGCAAGTCCACGCTGCTGCGCATCGTCGCCGGCCTCGACCGCCCGACCGGCGGACGCGTCACGCTCGACGGGCGCGAGGTGACGGGCCCGGGCGCCGATCGCGGCATGGTGTTCCAGTCCTACACGCTGTTCCCTTGGCTGACGGTGCGCGAGAACATCGCCTTCGGCCCGCGCGAGCGCGGCGTGGCACAGGACGAGCGGAACAAGATCGCCGATGCCTTCATCCGCCAGGTCGGTCTGTCCGGCTTCGAGAACCATTGGCCGAAGCAGCTCTCGGGCGGCATGCAGCAGCGCACAGCGATTGCCCGCGCGCTCGCCAATGATCCGAAGATCCTCTTGCTCGACGAGCCCTTCGGCGCGTTGGACAACCAGACCCGCGCCCTCATGCAGGAAATGCTGCTGGGGATCTGGGAGCGCGACCAGAAGACGGTGCTGTTCGTGACCCACGACATCGAGGAAGCGATCTTCCTCGGCAGCCGCGTCATCGTCATGAGCGCGCGTCCGGGACGCATTAAGGCCGAGATCCATGTGGACCTGCCGCATCCGCGCTCCTACAAGATCAAGACCACGCCGGAATTCGTCCAGCTCAAGGAGCGGCTGGTCGAGGAGATCCGCACCGAGGCGCTGAAAGTTGCCGAACATGCCTGACACCCAACCCCGCGCCGACGGAAATCGCGTGCTCGCCGACCTCCATGCGCTGCGCGCCTTTGGCGCCTACAAGACCGGCGTGCACAAGCCGACCTTCTCCGAGCCGCACAAGCTTTCGCTGGAATGGCTCGTTCAGAAGCTGCCCGAGGCCAACCTCTCCGCGACGATCGACGGCATCGGCAATGTCTTCGGCACCAGCACGAAGCCCGGACCGAAGCTGCTGACGGGCTCGCACCTGGAAAGCCAGAACTACGCCGGCTGGCTCGATGGTCCACTCGGCGTCGTCTACGCGCTCGAAGCCGCGCGCGTGCTCAATACCGATCCATCGCTCAACGGCGCGGTCGAGGTCGCCGCCTGGTGCGACGAGGAGGGACATTTCGGCCATTTCCTCGGCTCGCGCTCCTATGTCGGACAGGTGACCGAGGCCGACATTGACGCCGCGCGCGACCGCACCAGCGGCCGCACCATGCGCGATGCGCTTGCCGACATGGGTCTCGCCGGACGCCCGCGCATCACCGTCGAGCCGGGGCGGCACGTTGGCTATCTGGAGGCGCATATCGAGCAGGGCGATACGCTCGAAAGCGGCGGCCTCGCGATCGGCGTCGTGACCTCCATCGTCGGCATCTGGCAGTACCAGATCAATTTTACCGGCGAGCAGAACCACGCCGGCACCACGCGCATGGCAGTGCGGAAGGATGCCGGCCTCGCGCTGGCAAAATTCTGCGTCGCGATCGACGAACGCTTTCCGTCTGCCTGCGGCCCGCGCACGGTCTGGACCACCGGGCGCATCGCGCTCGATCCGGGCGCTCCGAGCATCATTCCGGGTGGCGCAGAGATGCTGTTCCAGATCCGCGACGATGATCCGGCCGTGATCGCGCGGCTGGAGCAATTGCTGCGGACCATGGCGGAGGAGGCCAGTGCGAACGGTCCCTGCACCGTCACCGTCGAGAAATTGCGCACTGGTGCGCCCGCCATGATGAATTCCGGCTTCCAGGACGCAATCGAGGCCGCGAGCAGGGCACTGGCCGGCGGCCGGTCCCTCCGCATGCCCAGCGGCGCCGGGCATGACGCGCAGATGCTCGCGACCGTCATGCCCGCGGGCATGCTGTTCGTGCCTTCGATCGGCGGCATCAGCCATCACTGGACCGAGAACACCGCCGACGCCGATATCGTCACCGGCGCAGAGGTCTTCGTCGACGCCTGCCGGCGGATCCTCGGCGGCTAGAGCGAGATGCGGCTGCCGATCTGCGGCAGTCGATCGCGCGGCACAAGCGCTCGTGTCCCGGACAAGCTGCAATGCGTGGAGCATTGCGGCGCAGAGCCGGGACCCAGAGCCACGCGGCAATTGCGGCCAGGCCGTCGCCCTTCGAGGCTCGCCGAAGAGGCGAGCGCCTCAGGGTGACGGTGATGGAGTCGCGATCATTGCTTCTACGGGTCATACGAGACAGCCGCGTTCGTTACGAATCTGCACTGGTTCCAACGATCGAATGCACATCGACCGAAGGTCCCCCGCGACCGCGACACCTCGTGTGCGCCACAGACATAAAGTCGCGACAATCGTCGGGCTTGTCGATCGCCCTGCCTGCTTCCCCGGGAGTTCTCATGTCTTCAGCCGACCGGCCGGCGACCCGCCTTGCGACCCGGCTTGCCTTCTTCGTCGCAGGCTTCGGCATCGCGTGCTGGGCGCCGCTGGTGCCGTTCGCGAAGGCGCGGCTCGGCGTCGACGACGGGGTCCTCGGGCTGCTCCTGCTCAGCCTCGGCATCGGCTCGGTCGTCGCGATGCTGCTGACCGGCGTTCTCAGTGCGCGCTACGGCAGCAGGCCGATCATCGTCGCAAGCGGGTTCATGCTCGCGCTGGTCCTGCCGCTGCTCGCGATCGCAGGCTCGCCCACGTCTCTGGCGCTGGTGCTCTTTGCGTTCGGCGCCGCGCTCGGCTCGATCGACGTCGCCATGAACATCCACGCCGTGGAGGTGGAGCGCGCCGCGGGACGCCCGCTGATGTCCGGCTTCCACGCCTTGTTCAGCATCGGCGGCTTCGCCGGATCCGCGCTGATGACGGTGCTGCTCTCGTTGCAACTCGGTGCGCTGGCGTGCACATTGATCTGCTCCGCCCTGATGCTGCTCGCGATGTTTGCGACCTGGCCGCGCCTGCTTCGCTCGGTGCAGGTGCAGGACGGCCCGTTGTTCGTGCTGCCGCACGGATCGGTGCTGCTGCTTGCGCTGCTCGGCGCCATCACCTTCCTCGTCGAAGGCGCAATGCTCGATTGGGGCGCGCTCCTCGTCATCGGCGCGGGGCTCGTCACCGAGGCGCAGGGCGGAGCCGGCTACATCGTGTTCTCGATCGCCATGACGATAGGTCGGCTTGGCGGCGACGCGGTCGTTGCGCGCATCGGGGACCGCACGACCTTGCTCTGGGGCAGCCTCATCGCGATCGCGGGCTTTGTGATCCTGCTGACGGCGCCTGCCGCGGCGGTCGCCCTCGGCGGATTCCTGCTGATCGGGCTCGGTGCGTCAAACCTCGTGCCGGTGCTGTTCCGGCGGGCCGCGCGGCAAACGGTGATGCCTACCGGGCTTGCGGTCGCGGCGATCACGACTGCGGGATACGCGGGGGTCCTGATCGGCCCCGCCGGCGTAGGCTTCGTCGCACGTCTTGGCGGATTGCCCATGGCGTTCTGGCTGCTGGCCGGATTGATGGGCCTCGTCACGCTGTCGGCGCGGATCGTCACGGCGGAGCAGCGCCGGATGACGCGCGTCGATGCGTGAGCGGCCCTGCGCCGAATGACGGATGCGAGGGGCGGGATTGCCATCGGCCACCATGGTCCCATGCGCGTGGGTCCAGGACCATCATCTTGGCATGCCAGCCTAAACCGTTCTTTTGCAGGCACTATTTTGGCTGGCCGAAGCAAGCCCAAGCCATCTGCGCCGGTCTGTCTGCCATGCGGCTTTCGGCCAGTTTACTGGACGCGTCGTTCTGCTAGATCACAACCGAATACCTTTTGACTCCCGTGGAGGGGGCAATGGCACGTGGAAACTCATAGTAATCACGACTCGCACATTTCCTTTGGCCCATTTCGGCTGTTTCCAAAGTCGCGGCTCCTGGAGAAGGAGGGGGCGCCGCTTCACATCGGCGGCCGCGCGCTCGATATTCTGATCTTGCTTGCCGAGCGACCCGCGCGGCCGAGATCTCCCCTCCTCGCTCACTGCCTGCTCAGCTTGCAAAGATGATCGGGCGAGAGGAGGTCATCGAGAAGATTTCGAACGGATTGACCCTGCATCGCTTCATGACGGTGGTCGGCCCGGGCGGCATCGGCAAGACCGCCGTCGCCGTCACGGTCGGGCATCGCCGCTCGGCAGATTTCGGCGGACGCGTCTTCTTCGTCGACTTCGGTCCGCTGCGGGACGCCAGCCATGTCACGACCACCGTCGCCTCGGTCCTCGGACTGACCGTGAGCTCGGAGGATCCGACGCCGGCCCTCCTGACATTCCTGAAGACTGGACCCGCCCTGCTGATCTTCGACAGTTGCGAGCATGTGCTGGATACGCTGGCCCCGCTCGTGGAGCGTATCGTTCGCGAATCGCCGCAGCTTCGCGTTCTCGCAACGAGCCGCGAGTCATTCCGGAGCGAAGGCGAGCGGATCTTTCGTCTGTTCCCGCTGGATTGTCCGCCGGAGCGGGGGGGTCTCGAGGTCGCCGAGGTCCTCGCCTATCCCGCGGCTCAACTCTTCGTCGAGCGCATCGCGCAGAGCTCGGGTGCGTTCCAGCTCAGCGCTGAAGAAGCGCCGCTGGTGGCGAGCATCTGCCGGCGCCTCGACGGCATAGCGCTGGCGATCGAGCTCGCGGCGGGCCGTGTCAACGCATACGGCATCGCCGGAACGGCCTCCCTGCTCGACAGCCGCTTTTCGCTGCAATGGCGGGGGCGGCGCACGGCCGTGCCGCGGCACCAGACGCTCGCCGCTGCGCTCGACTGGAGCTACGACCTCCTGTCTCCGGCGGAAAGCGCCACCTTGCGGCGACTGTCGGTTTTCGCCGGGCCGTTCGCGCCGGAGGCGGCCGCCGCGGTCGCATCCGGCGAGGGCCTCAGCACCTCGGAGACGTTGGAGGCGATCGACAGCATGGTCACCAAATCGCTGATCTCGCCATCCGGTTCGCGGACGCTGCGCTATCGCCTGCTCGACACCACGCGCACCTACGCACTCGGGAAGCTGAACGAACTCGGAGAGGCGCGGACGTTCGCGCGGCGCCATGCCGAGCATTTTCGTGATTTCTTCGAGCATGCGGAGGCCGATACATCGACACCGCTGCCCGAATGGCTGAGCATCTATGCGGGCGAGCTGGACAATGTGCGCGCCGCGCTGGATTGGGCTTTCTCGCCCGACGGCGACGCAAGGCTCGGCATCGCGCTGACGGCGGCCGCGATCACCCTCTGGGTGCGGCTTTCGCTGTTCGCCGAGTGCCGAGAGCGCAGCAGAACGGCACTGGCAGCGCTCGGAGACGGCACGGACAACGACCGCATCCGCATGCAGCTGCTGTCGGCACTCGGCTGGTCGCTGATGTATGGCGAGGGTCGCGCGCGCGAGGCGCGCCCGATCCTGGAGACGACTCTCGAGCTGGCGGACAGGCTCGACGACAAGGATTTCCGGCTGCGCGCGCTCTGGGGCCTGTGCATCGACCAGTTCAACAACGGACAGTTCGGCAAGGCCCGTGCGTTCGCCGATCGTTTTGCGAGCGCGGCGGCGAACTCTCCCGACAAGACCGACGTCATGCTGGGCGACCGGCTGATGGCTGTCGCGCTGCACTATCTCGGCGACCAGAACGAGGCGCGGCAGCGTATCGACCGGGTCAATGCATCGCTGCACTTTCTGGCGGAGAAGCCCAAGATCTTCCCGCTCGATCTCAGGATCTCGACGCAATATTTCCGGGCCCGCATCCTGTGGCTGCAGGGTCTCGCCGATCAGGCGCAGGCGCTGGCGGCAAGAAACATCGAGGAAGGCCGAGCCAACGGCCACGCCCTGACCTTCTGCAGCGTGCTGGGCCAGGCCGCGTGCCCGATCGCCTTCTGGGCCGGCGATCTCGACGCCGCGGAACGCCACGGCAAGGAGCTGCTCGAGCACACCGATCGGCACGCGATCCGGCTGTGGGGCCTGTGGGCAAGAGCCTTCAATGCGGCAGTCGTCGCCAAGCGCGGCGACGTCGCGATCGGCCTGCCGCTGCTGCGCGAAGAGCTCAACCGCGCCGGCGATGCACGCTTCCTGCCGCGCTTTCTTCCACTGCTCGGCGAGCTTGCGGCGTGCTTTGGCGAAGCCGACCAGGTCGATCGCGGCCTCGACGTCATCGATGACGTCCTGACCCGTTGCAGCGACCGGCAGGAGCTCTGGTATCTGCCTGAGTTGATGCGCATCAAGGGAGAGTTGATGCTCAGGAGCGCGCGGCATTCAGCGGACGCCGAGGCACGCTTTCGCGAGGCCATGGAGATTGCCGTCCAGCAGGGCGCGCGCTTCTGGGAGCTGCGCTGCGCGATCAGCCTCGCGCGGCTCAGGATGGGGGCCGGCCGGAGTGCCGAAGCTCTGGCCGATCTGAAGAATGTCTCCGGATCATTCACGGAGGGCGCCGAGATCGCCGACATGCGCACCGCGCGCGAGTTGATGGCACAACTCCGGAACTGACGGCGCCGCCTCGCCCCCAGCAGCAGCCGAGGGAGCAGTTCACGAGTTGGTCATCATGCCCGGGCTTGTCCCGCCTGCGCGGCCGAAGCCGCATCGGCGAGGCGAAAGCCCGGGCATCCACGTTCTTTGTGCGACGTGGCAAGGCGTGGATGGCCGGGACAAGCCCGGCCATGACGTCGTGGAGAGTTCGGTTTCTCCAACGCTCACTATCATACGCCCTGAGCGGCAGCCGCACGCCGTGGCAGCTTCCAGTCGGGCCGGATGAAGTGGCAGGTGTAGCCGTCAGGATAGCGTTCGAGATAGTCCTGATGCTCCGGCTCGGCCTCCCAGAACTCGCGAGCGGGCGCGACCTCGGTCACCACCTTGCCGGGCCACAGGCCGGACGCCTCGACGTCGGCAATGGTGTCTTCGGCGATCCGCTTCTGCGCTTCACTCGTGTAGAAGATCGCGGAGCGATAGCTGGTGCCCAGATCATTGCCTTGGCGATTGAGCGTGGTGGGATCGTGGATCTGAAAAAAGAACTCCAGCATCGTGCGGAAGCTGGTCCTGGCGGGATCGAAGCTGATCTCGATCGCTTCGGCGTGCCCTTCGTGATTGCGATACGTGGCGTTCTTCACATGCCCGCCGGTGTAGCCGACGCGGGTGGAGATCACGCCCGGCTGCTTGCGGATGAGATCCTGCATGCCCCAAAAGCAGCCCCCGGCCAAAACTGCGCGTTCTGTCGTCATCTGACGCTCCATTGGTTTGATTGAGATATTCAGCGCTTGTCCCCCGCAGTATGCAAGCGCGGATCATCAACGTCATCGTGATATTCGAGGCCCAACGGCCCGATGGCCGAGACCTGCGTGACATATTCGCCTGATTTCGCCCAGTGAAAATGCCAGGTGTCGCCGGGCAGCACGATGACGCTACCGGGCGGATAGGCTTTCACCTTGTCGCCATCGAAGCGCTCGCCGAGCCCGATGTAGAAGACGCCCGACATGACCGTGTAGATGCGGTCCTCCGGATGCTTGTGCGGCATAAGCTTCGTGCCGCCGGGCACCTTCACCCGGACAAGGTATGGTCCGGGCTCGGAGGGATGGCCGACCATCACCGCCAGCCGCGCGCCCGCCGGGAAAGCGGGGAACGGCTGCCATGCGACGTCCTCGGGCAGGATTGCCCGAAACCTGTCTTCGTCCGGCTGATGTTGGCGAGGCAGATCCTGGCGCGGCATGGCAGCGTCTCCATTGTCTCGATCAGCCCAGCTTGGCGTCGAGCGTGATCGCGGCGTTGAGCACCTTCGACACCGGGCAGTTCTTCTCGGCCTCGCCGGCGAACTTCGCAAAGCCGGCCTCATCGAGGTTCGGCACTTTTGCACGCAGGGTCAGCGCGGACTTGCTGATCTTGAAGCCCTTGCCTTCAGGCTCGAGTGTCACCGCGGCTTCCGTCGACAGTTCGTCCGGCGTGAAACCCGCCATCTGGAGGCCAAACGCCAGGGCCATCGTAAAACAGCCCGCATGGGCCGCCGCGATCAACTCCTCGGGATTGGTCCCCTTCTCGTTCTCGAAGCGGGTCTTGAACGAATAGGGCGTCTGCGCGAGCACGCCGGATTCGCTCGAGAGATGACCGGTCCCATCGCGACCGGTGCCCTTCCAGACTGCCGTTGCCTTGCGGATCATTTCAGTTCTCCTTGTTTGATTTCAGCACCGGCGCTGCGTACCGGTGGAAAGGCGACATTGGCACGACCGCCCGTCATCGTTCCAACCGGCCGAACGCCGCAGCGGTTCCGTCAGCTAGGTGCCGATCTGCCCGACGTGGAAACCGAGCCGGTTCTCGACATCGCCGGCGCGGTGGAAGCCGCGCGCCATCAGCGCCTCGATCCGGGTCTGGCTGGCGGGGCGGCCGAGCGCGGCCAGGAACGCATCCCATTCCGGCTTGATCTCGGCGTCGGACGGCAGGCTCGCGACGTCGACGAGGCGCTTGGTCTCGGCGATCGCCTCCTTGTCGAAGGACGCGATGCGCATCGCGAGCGCCTCGACGAAACCGTCGAGCTCGGCATCGGGCAAGGACCGGTTGACGTAGCCGTAGCGCTCGGCGAGATCGCCGTGGATGTCGTCTGCGCCGAGCAGCACTTCGAGCGCGCGGCCGCGGCCGATCAGGCGCGGCAACCGCGCCATCGGCCCGCCGCCGGGCACGAGGCCCGCACCGACCTCCCATTGCGACAGGATCGCCCTCTCGCGGCTGGCAAAGCGAATGTCGCTGGCGAGCGCGAGCTCGCTGCCGACGCCGGTGGCGCGGCCCCGGATCGCGGCAATCGAGACCACCGGCGCACGGCTGAGGCGGACCAGCATGTCGGGCAGCGCCTGCAGGCCGGTCGGCCCGGGCGGGATGCTCAACGACTCTTCCAGCGGTGCGAGGAAATCGTAGTGGGTAATGAAGAAGCCCTCGACGGCGCTGTCGAACACCACAACCTTCACGTCCGGATCTGTCTCGATCGCCGTGACGATGTCGCCCAGCAGCGGAAGCTGCTTCGGCCCGAAAATATTCACCGGCGGCATATCGAAGGTGACGCGCCAGTATGACGGCAGCCGGCGCTCCAATCGGATGTCACCGGTCGTGAGATTGCGTTCGGGACGGTTCATCGCTTGTACTCCCTGATGCATGTGTTCCCGCTTCAGATCGATTGCCGCAGCGGACGGAACGCGGTGCGCATCTCCGCACAGAACAGCGCGGGCTGCTCCCAGGCCGCGAAGTGGCCGCCCTTGTCGAGGCGGTTGTAGTGCATCAGCTTCGGATAGGCCTTCTCCGTCCAGCTCCGCGGCGCGGCGTAGATCTCGTCCGGGAAGACGCTGACGGCAACCGGGATCTTCACGTGCTTGGGCGCGAAGAACACGAGCTTGTTCTCCCAATAGAGCCGCGCCGACGACACCGCGGTGTTGGTGAGCCAATAGAGCGTGATGTTGTCGATCACATCGTCCCGTGACAGACCTTCGGTCTTGCCGTCGAAAACGCGCGCGATCATTGCGGCACTGCGTGCGTCGTGGTCGAGCATCCAGGAGGCGAGACCCGCCGGCGAATCCACGAGGCCATAGAGCGTCTGCGGCCGGTTCGACATCTCGATCGCGTAGCCGAGACCATGCTTGTAGAAGTCGTCGAGCTGGTCGTAGGCGATGCGCTCGTCGGTCGAGAGATCCGGCGGCCGCACGCCACCCGGCTGAAGCGCCTTGGCGATGTCGTCGGGGACGGTCGCGGGCATATTGGTGTGGATGCCGAGCAGCTCGGGCGGTGCGATCAGCGCCATCTGCTCGGTGACGGCATTGCCCCAATCGCCGCCTTGGGCGACATAGCGGCTATAGCCGAGCCGCTTCATCAGCACGATCCAGGCTCGCGCGATGCGCTGGGGATCCCAGCCGAGCTCCGTCGGCTTGCCCGAGAAGCCGTGGCCGGGGAGCGAGGGGATCACCAGATCGAACGCGTCCGTGGCGCTGGCGCCGTGCGCGGTCGGATCGGTGAGCGGGCCGACGATCTTCATCTGCTCGATGATCGAGCCGGGCCAGCCATGCGTGACGATCATCGGCAGCGCATTCTCGTGGCGCGAGCGGACGTGAATGAAATGGATGTCGACGCCGTCGATGTCGGTGACGAATTGCGGCAGAGCGTTCAGCCGCGCTTCGATCTTGCGCCAGTCGTAGTCGCTCTGCCAGTAGCGCACGAGCTCCTGCACCGTCCTCAGTTGCACGCCCTGCGATTGATCGGTGACGATCTCGTGATCCGGCCAGCGGGTGGCCGCGAGACGACGACCGAGGTCGAGCAGGTCCGCCTCGGGCACGTTCACGTGGAAGGGGCGGATCGTGCCGTTCGTAGCCGCCCTCGCCGGCTGCAGCGGCAGCAGACTCGACACGCTGGCGGCAACCGCGCCCATCGCGGCCTGGCTCAGCAATTGACGGCGATCGGGGTTGAGGATGTCGGTGCGGACTTGCGTCGTCATTTGGATCTCCCTTGCTTCGACCAATGCCCGGGATCGGGTTCGAGAGCGGCACATCGGTCCGTTCCGTGCAGACATTGACGCGGGCAAGTCCGATTTGCGCGTTATGGCTTGTTAGGCCTCGTTAGCCCTTGCGAGTCCGCGCGATGAAACAGAACACGCGATGTCGATGCGGCACGGCGCGCGACGAGGTCAGTCATCGCGCGCCGGATCGGCTAAAGTCAGGAGATGCGCTGGCTGCAATTCACGACGACAGCGGCTGGCCGGCCTGCTCGCGGACGACATAGTCGGCGTACCAGTCCGCCCAGTTCTCGTCGTGTCCGCCGGTCCGCGTCTCGTGCTCGCCATGCGCGGTCGCCGCTCGGCGCAGCGCCGCCGCCAGATCGGTCGTCGACGCAAATGTCGTGGCGCCGCCCGCGATGCGCCCGGGCAGTCGTGTCGTGACCTCCTGGAACAGCCAGCCATTGCCGTCGGGGTCGCTGAACGATGCGAACGAGCTGTAGCTGCCGCGTTTCGGGTCGGCACCGCCGACCCGAACGCTGCCGAACAGATACGGCTCGTCGGGCCCGGCATGAACGTCGCCGGCACCGTGAAATGGCGCGCTGACCTCGACGCCGCGGTCGAGCAGGTCCTGCCGGGCGATCTCCAGATCGGAGACGATCAGGTACAGGCCTCGCGCCGAACCGGGCGCTGCGGCCGTCACATTCCTGCCGAAGATCACCGAGCAGGCCGAGCCCGGCGGCGTGAACTGGATCACGCGCCAGTCCTCGCCCGACGAAAAATCGGCGTCCAGCCGCCAGCCGAGGCAGGCGTAGAACGCCTTGGCACGGTCGACGTCGGACACGGGGATCACGACGACCTCGAGCTTCAGGTCAACGCTGCGCGATGTCGAGGGCCTGGTTCCGGTTTCGCGATCGATTTCGATGGTGGTCATGTCGAACTCCCTGATGTGAGACGCGGTTGCAGACATGGAAGAGCTTCATGCGACAGTCGGCATCACGATCGTCACCCGCGTGCCGCCCTGCCCCGCCTCGCCGTGCAATCGCGCGTGGATGCTGCGTGCGAGCCCTTCGAGGATCCGGCTGCCGGTGCCCTGAAGCGGGCCAGTCGCACCAATGCCGTTGTCGGCCACCGTGCAGAGCCAGGCGCCGTCGCGGTTCGCCAATTCGATGCGGATCAGCGCATCGCTCCGGTTCGGGAAGGCGTGCTTTGCCGCGTTCGTGACCAGTTCGGTGAGCATCAGCGCGAGCCGGTGACATTGAGCAGCCGGCAGCCTGCCGCTCTCGATCGCGGCTTCGCAGCGGATGCCTGCCGGCTCCAGCACCGCTTCGGAGAGGGCTCCGCACAGCTTTTCGAAGAACGGCTCCACGGCGATGGCCGATGGATCGTCGTTGTCGGACAGGAGCTGATAGAGCCGGCCGAAGGCGACGATGCGCCGCTCGAGGCGGTCCACCGCCAGCGACACATCCCTCCTACTCGCGCGCGTGAAGTCGCGGCGGACCGAGGCACCGAGCAGCGTCAGCGTGTTCTTCATGCGATGGTGGGACTCCCGCAGCACGAGTTCCCAGTCACGCGACTGATCATCGAGACTGGCGACGAGTTGAGGTCGAACGACGTGGTCGTTCGCCCCGGCGCCGATACTGGACATCATAGCCTCCCCGTTGAAACAGGATCTCACTCAAACGCTATAGTGGATGCGTCGCGCGCGTTTTGCCCGTTAGACGTTGCAAGATTCTGTTATGATCGGCGGCGCCCGCGATCGCGCAGCGGACACGCCTGTCTCGAGGGTCAGGCGCGCTGACGAATTATCGCAGTCGCGTCGTAAGCCGCTCGCGTTTAAGCAAAATTTGCGACACACGTCCCGGTGCAATCGGCGGTCGGCCACGCGATTTCGCCACTTTCGGCCAGTTTACTGGACGCCTCGATCTGCTAATCAAATTGCACACTTCAGCTCATTGACTGGAATTGTTGGCCCGTGCCGGACACTAACGAGCAGGATTCGGTCATAGCCTTTGGGCCGTTCCGCCTGTTCGTGAAATCGCGGCTGCTGGAAAAGGACGGCGCCCCGCTTCCCCTCGGCGGCCGTGCGCTCGACATCCTCATTTTTCTCGCCGAGCGCGCCGGAGAGGTCATTGACAAGCGGGAGTTGATCAAGCGCATCTGGGCCGACGTGAACGTGGACGAAGGCAGCCTGCGCTTCCACGTCACGACGCTGCGCAAGGCTTTGGGCGATGCAGGCGAAGGTTCGCGCTACGTCGTCAACGTCCCGGGACGTGGCTATTGTTTCACGGCTCCGTTGCTCCGGCCCGCAGCATCGGAGAGCAGGACGAGCCCGCCCGCCGCTTCGCCCTCCTCGCTGCCCTCGCCGCTCGCGAAGATGATCGGCCGGGACGATGCGGTCGAGAGAATCTCCGCCGAGCTTGCCCAGCATCGCTTCGTCACCATCGTCGGCCCCGGCGGGATCGGCAAGACGTCGGTCGCACTCGCCGTCGCGCAGGGCGAGCTCGCGGCCTTCGACGGCCAGGTGTGCTTCGTCGATTTCGGCGCGCTGACCGATACCCGGCTCGTCCCCGGAACCATAGCGGCCGTGCTGGGCCTGACCGTCAATTCCGAGGACCCGATACCGGATCTGCTGACGGTCCTGCGCAGCCGGCGGATCCTGCTGGTGCTCGACAGTTGCGAGCATATCCTCGACGAACTCGCCCCTCTGGCTGAGCGCCTGGTCCGTGAGACGCCGCAGCTGCATATCCTGGCCACCAGCCGCGAATCCTTTCGCGCAGAAGGTGAACGCGTCCATCGGCTGTTTCCGCTGGATTGCCCGCCGGAGCGCGAGGGGCTCGGCATTGCTGACATCCTTGCTTATCCCGCAAGCCAGCTCTTCGTGGAACGCATTGCCGAGAGTCTGAGCGAATTCGAACTCCGCGATGAGGATGCCCCGCTCGTCGCCGAGATCTGCCGGCGACTGGACGGCATTGCGCTCGCGATCGAGCTCGCGGCCGGACGTGTGAACGCCTATGGCATTGCCGGCACCGCCTCGCTGCTGGACAGCCGCTTCTCGCTGCTGTGGCGGGGACGGCGTACCGCAATTCCGCGGCACCAGACCTTGAGCGCGGCGCTGGCCTGGAGCTACGACCTGCTGCCGCCGGCCGAAAGCGCGACGCTGCGCGGCCTGTCGGTGTTCGTCGGGCCGTTCACGCTGGAGGCCGCGCTTGCCGTCGCATCCTGCCAGGGGATCAGTGAGCCCGAAGCCGTCGAAGCGATTTCGAACCTGCTGTCCAAATCCCTGATCGCGACCTCGCCCACGGAGCGGCGGCTGCGCTATCGCCTGCTCGACACCACCCGCGCCTTCGTCGCGGACAAGCTCGTCGAGAACGGGGAAGCGGACCGCGTCGCACGCGCCCACGCCGAGTATTTCCGCGACTTCCTCCACGACATTGCCCTCAAATCCACTGGCATGCAGAGCGCCGGCGGCTTCCTTCCCTATGCCGACCATTTGCCGAATGTCAGGGCCGCGCTGACCTTCAGCTTTTCGGAGAGCGGCGATCGGACGATCGGCGTCGATCTGGCGGCCTCGGCGGCGCAGTTCTTCCTCGAACTGACCTTGCTGACGGAATGCTACCGCTGGACCCGGCAGGCGCTGGCGTCGCCGGATGCGCGCGCCGCGGACAGCCGCAAGGAGATGACCTTGCAGGCCGCGCTCGGCGTCTCCGTGATGTTCACGCAGGGCAATACCGAAGGCGTCCGGTCGGCATTCACGCGCAGTCTCCAGCTTGCCCGGGAGCTCGAGGACCTGCACTGGCAGCTCTGGCTGCTGCGCGGATTGCACATCTACCTGACCAGGGTCGGAGATTTTCACGGCGCGCTCGGAATCGGCGAACAGGGCGAGAGCGTGGCGCGAAAGCTGAACGATCCCACCGCCACGCTGAACGTCGAATGGATGCTGGGCGTGGCGCATCATCTGATCGGCAACCAGGACAAGGCGGTTCGGTTCTGCGAGAGCGCGATGGTGCACAATCCCGGCTCGCAACGGCTGAACATCGGCCATCTCGGCTATGACGACCGCATCGTGGCGCTGGTGGCGCTGGCGCGCGGACTCTGGCTCACCGGCCGGCCCGAGCGTGCGATCGAGGCCGCCAGATACACGGTTCGCGAGGCCGAGCTGCTCGAACAGCCGCTGACCCTCGGCATCTCCCTGATCTGGACGATCTACGTGTTCCTCTGGGTCGGCGACTGGGACAACGCCGAAATCCTGATCGAGCGGCTGATCGACCATTCGGCGCGGCACTTCCTCGGGCCCTATCACGCGGTCGGCATCGGCCAGAAGGGCGAGCTGCTGCTGCGCCGCGGCGACGTTGCCGCGGGCATCGAGCACCTTCGCCGCAGTCAGGCCACGTTGCACGCGGCCCGGCACCGGATCATGACGACCGTGTTTGCAACGGCGCTCGCGGAGGGTCTCGCGTCCCAGAATCAGCCCGACGACGCCCTGCGGACGATCAACGAGGCGATCGCCCAGATTCCCGATCATGGGGAGTCCTTCGACATGCCGGAGATGCTCAGGGTCAAAGGCGACATCCTCGCCCGGTCGGGCAGCGCGGTGGAGGCCGAGAGCTGCTTGCGCGAATCGCTCGATCTGTCGCAGCGCCAATGCGCAGTCGGCTGGGAGCTCCGGGGCGCGATCAGCCTCGGTCGCATCTGGCGCGAGGCCGGAAAGGCCGGCGACGCACGCGACTTGCTCGCCCCGCTCGTCGGGCGCTACCAGGAGGGGCTCCAGACCCGCGATCTGGTCGCCGCAACGGAGTTGCTGGGCACGCTGAATTGACAGCATCTTCAACGGCATACCGCCAAACTGCCTGCTCGCAACTCCTAACAACTTCTAACACGCCAAGCCGCCTGCGCCCCGCCATGGTGGCGACACTTCATGGTGGATATGGCGGGACATGGCGCTTCTCGACGACGTAATGGATGCCAGCGGCGGCTTGACCCACTGGAACAGCCTGAACCGGTTTACGCTCCACCTTTCCGTCGGCGGATCGCTGTTCTCCAGCGCCGGACATGCCCAGGAATTCAAGGACGTGACCGCGGAAGGCTCAACCCGCGCGCAATCGCTCCGGTTCACCGGCATCACCGGGGGCGAACACTCCGGCTCCTTTCAACCCGACGCGATCACGATCGAGAGCCTGGATGGCGAAGTTCTGCGAACCTGGCGCAACCCGAGCCTCGCGTTGACCGAGCCCGGCTCGTCTGCGCTTGCCGACGAACTGCATCTGGTCTTCTTCTGCGGCGTCGCGATCTGGAACTATCTGACCAGCCCGTTCCTGCTCGCCCATCCCGATGTCGCGGTGGAGGAGCTGCCGCCCTGGCGCGAGGGCGCCGAGACGTGGCGGCGGCTCAGGGCACAATTCCCCCCGCACCTCATCACGCTCGCGCCTGAACAGATCTTCTATTTCGACGAGAGCGCCCTGCAACGGCGGACGGACCACGATCTCTTCGGAAACAAGGTCGCACACTTCTCCTGGGCTCATGACAGCTTCTGCGGCATCGTCGTGCCGACACTTCGACGCGTGCAGACGCTGCAGCCTGACGGAACGGTCATCGCCAGGCCCGTGCTGATGGACGTCGAGATCTTCGACGCCATCTTCGAGTAGAGACGACCACCCGCGGGAGCGGCGACCACTGCTCTCAACGCCTAACAATACATAACGAGCCAATAGACGGCACCCGGTGCAGATTGCACACGCGAGCAACCAACGACGTGTGCCATCGGAGCAATGACATGAAGGTTCCAGCTACCCTTGCACTCTCGGCAGCCCTGGCCTGCGCGACTGCGCACGCCTCGGCACAGGACCTGCGATCGAGCCGGCGTTCGATCAGCTATCACACCGTCAATATCCAGGGCCTCGAGATCTTCTACCGCGAGGCCGGCCCCGCCGACGCACCGACCCTGCTGCTGCTACATGGCTTCCCCTCCTCGTCGCGGATGTGGGAGCCTCTGCTGCCGCTGCTCGCCGACAGATATCACGTGATCGCACCTGATTATCCCGGATTCGGCAACAGCAGCGCGCCGCCGCCGTCCACTTTCACCTATACGTTCGACAACATCGCCGGCGTGATCGGAGAGCTCACGACGAAGCTCGGTCTCGGCAAATATGTTCTGTTCATGCAAGACTACGGCGGTCCGGTCGGCTTCCGCATGGCGCTGGCGCATGCCGAACGTGTCCGCGGAATCATCATCCAGAATGCGGTGTCGCACGAGCAGGGTTTGAGCCCGCTCTGGGAAGCGCGTCGCAGGTACTGGGCCGATCCGGCACACGAGCTCGAGGCGCTCAAGGCCAATTTCACCTCGCTGGCGGCGACGCGTCAGCGGCATCTCGGCTCAAGCCCGCACCCCGAACGCTACGACCCCGACACCTGGAACGACGAATACGCGTTCCTGACGCGTCCCGGCCAGGCCGAGATCCAGGCCACGCTGTTCCTGGATTACCGGACCAACGTCGCCTCCTATCCCAAATGGCAGGACTGGTTGCGCAAGACGCGGCCGCCGACGCTGGTGGTCTGGGGCAAATACGATCCGTCTTTCACCGTCGCCGGCGCCACAGCCTATCGCGACGATGTGCCGGATGCAGAGGTTCACATCCTGGAGGCGGGCCACTTCGCGCTGGATGAAGCCGCCGACGAAATCGCCGCGCTCGTTCGCGACTTCCTTGCGCGCCTGGAAAAGGACAAGGGCTAGGCCCGGGATTTCGGACCGCGCAAAATCAGGCCGACTGATCCAGCATCAGCCGTGCCGCCCTGAGATCGGCGGTCTCGAACCCCTCGGAGAATCGGGCGTAGGTGCTGGCGAGCCGCTCAAGCGAATCTGGCACACCTTGACGGTCTCGCAGCCGCGCCAGCGACATCTCGGTTCGCAACAGCCAGGCCAATGCGCCCTGGTGCTCGGCGAGCGTCGCCGACGCGACCAGACTTGCCTCGGCAGCTGCGAGGTCTCCGCCATGCGCCTCGAGCTCGCCCCGCAGACGGAGCAGCTCCGGCATGTCGAAGGCGCCGCCTTCCTGCTCGATCCGCGCAATGGTCTCGTGCAGCATCTCTTGTGCGTCCGGCAGCCGTCCGAGTGCCGCCAATCCCCGGGACAGATCGGCTGCGAACGCCGACGCGTAGAGTTCGTAGCGATCCGCGTGCAGGCGCGGGAGCGCAGTCCGCAACAGGTCGATGCCGCCGGGGACCTCGCCGCGGGCGATCATGGCCTGCGCCCGAAAGCCGGTCGCGACGGCTTCGTAAGGAACGAGCCCGTGCAGGTTCGCATGCTTCACCAGGCGACCGGTCATGGCCTCGACGGAGGACCAGTCGCCAACCCAGCCGAACACCGAGGCGGACCAGCATAACGCGATACAATGCATGACCACGTCGCGCGGCGCTGACGCGCCGACGAGCGGACGGATGCATTCGAGCGCACGGTCGGGAAAGCCGCGCAGCCATAGCACGCGCGCAAGCGGAATCTGCGGCGTGCGCGAATAGGCGAAATGTCCGGGTTGAGTGCCACGCAGCGCGGCGTCGTCGCGCAGGCCCTCGTCGAGATGGGCCTGGGCCTCGAGCTGGTCCCCGGCGAGGTGATAGGACACGCCGAGCAGCGCCTTGCTGCCGGCAACGCCTGCGGTATCGCCGATCAGGCGGGCAATCCGCTCGGCGTGGCGCGCAGTCGGCACCAGATGCCGATAGCCGCCGGTCCGGCGGTAGAACATATTCAGCCGCGACAGCAGCCGGAAGGTATTGGCATGGTCGCCGAGCGTTTCCGAAATCTCCAGCCCACGCCTGAGCGCCGCTTCCGCCTGCCCGCTGTTGCGCTCGGTGAACATGAGGGCATGACCGAGCGTCGACTGGAGCTCGAGCTCCCATCTGTCGCCCCGCTCGGCCTCACCGAGCGTTGCGAGTGCCCGTTCGGACCATATGCGCGCTTCGTTCAGCAAGCTGAGCTCGACGAACAGCCTCGTGCAGCTGCCCGCCAGCGGCACGCGCAGGCCGGCGCCGTCAACATTGGCGTAGCTCCACGCCAGTGCCGCGCGAGCGTCGGCGAGCAGGCCGGCCCGCTCCTGTCCCCGGGACGCCTGGTCGCGGCTGTCCGGCTCTGTCATGCCGGCTTCGAGCGTGCGTTGAACATATCCGGCATGGCGGCGCGCGATCGTGTCGGCCTCGCCGCCACCTACCAGCTTCTGCATGGCATAGGCACGCGTCGCATCCAGCAGGCGATAGCGCCGCGACGCGCCGTCCGGTTGCGCCGATACCAGCGACTTGGCCACGAGTTGCTCCAACGCGTGGACGACGCGATCCTCCGCCGTCGCGGCGTCAGTCGCCACCGCTATCGCGCCCTGCAACGTGAAGGGACCCGCGAAGATGGCGAGGCGCTGGAACACGATGCGCTCGCTCTCGCCGACCAGGCCGAAGCTCCAATCGAGCGTGGCGCCGAGCGTCTGCTGGCGCGGCGGCGCCGTTCGCCGCCCGCGCCATTCGAGCTGCAAATGGCTGTCGAGCAGCGCCGCCATCTCGCGCAATCCGTAGAGACCAACGCGCGCGGCGGCCAGCTCGATCGCAAGGGCGATGCCGTCGAGCTTGCCGCAGATCCGGACCAGGACTCCCACGTCCTCGTCCGTGATGGCGTCCCGATGGCCTGCCGCGACGGCGCGGTCCACGAACAGACGCGCTGCCGGATAACCCAGCACCTCACCGGCGCTGAGACGAGCGTTCTGCGGCGGACCTGGCAGAGGAGCGAGTTCAAAGATCTGCTCCCCCTCCACCAGCAGCGACTCGCGGCTGGTTGCCAGGATGGCGACGCCGGGCGCCTCACGGTAGATGGCTTCCGCGAGACGCGCGACCTCGTCGATGACGTGCTCGCAGCTGTCGAGAATGAAAAGCAGCCGTCGCCCGCGCAGAAAATTGACGATGCTGACTGCGGGGTCGTTGTGATGCACGACGAGGCCCAGCGCGGCGGCAACCGTGCTCGCGACCAGCGCGGCATCCTGCAGCGGACCGAATTCGAGGAAATGGACGTTTCCCTTGAATCTGTCGCACATGTCATGCGCGAGCGCGGCCGCAACGGTGGTCTTGCCGATGCCACCCGGCCCTCGCAGCGTGACGAAGCGATCGCGGAGCAGGCGCTTCGACAGCTCGGCCACGACGTCGTCCCGCCCGGAACGTTGGTGATGTAGCGGGCGCCATCCTTGCCGTCGCCGAGCACCTTGCGCAGCTCCGCGACATGGACCCGCAGGCTGATCTCCTCGACGGAGAGGCCGGACCACGCGTAGGCGAGAATCTCGTTCTTCGGCACCACCTCGCCGGCACGGCTGACGAGCAGCCGCAAAATGTCCATCGCCCGGCTGCCGAGCTTGACCGGCACGCCGTCCTTCTCCAGCAGCCGCGAACGCAGCGAAAATGGTCCGAACGAGACGGCATCGAGATCAAGGATCAGCCCAGTGTCGCCGCTGCGGCGGTCATGTCCTGCCGAAAGCTCGGTCACATCGCGCCCATCTTGACGACTGCTTCCTCGAAACGCAGCGCGACTATACAAGGCGCCGCAGCGCGGTCCAGCGAAGGCACTGCACGAACCCGCACCGCGCGTTGGTCGCCTGGCGATGCCTTGTGCCCTCCTCGAGCCAGTCCCGTTCGCGCAAAATGCGTGACAAATTGGTCCTAACCGGCCCCTCTGCGACGAGCTGTCACACCTGATGCACACCCACAGAATCTAACAGTTCCTAATCACCCCTAACGAGCGTCCTGGCCAGCTCACGTTTATCCTCTCAGCATGGAAAGCATTGGTTTGCGCGCCTGCCGGTCGTTGCAAGCCACGGCGAAACCAGGAGAGGACGAACGATGTCGAGCAACTTGCACGCGGCGCGCGCCTGGATTGAATTTCCGGCCGCCCCGCGGGATCA
Source organism: Bradyrhizobium diversitatis (assembly GCF_016031635.1). Classification (GTDB taxonomy): domain Bacteria; phylum Pseudomonadota; class Alphaproteobacteria; order Rhizobiales; family Xanthobacteraceae; genus Bradyrhizobium; species Bradyrhizobium diversitatis. Next base: position 311,080 of record NZ_JACEGD010000001.1, on the reverse strand, counting down.
TGAGGGTCATCGCCCCACACAGGCGATCGCCCGGGAGAGCCGGTGGCGTCAGATCGATCGCACTCAAGAGGGCATGATCGAGGAGATCACGATCTCGCGATGGGACGACCCGCGGAGCACCTCGTCGCACGAAACGACGACGCCGGATGATCGCTATTTCGTCGGCATTGCCCTGAAGACCACGCGCGCGAAGCTGATACGGGATGGCCGGATCATCTTCGAAGGGACCATGCCGGCGGGGTCGCTGTATGTCACCGCGCCGTCGAAGCCTCTCGGCGTACAATTCCAGTCGCCGAGCGCCTTCCTGCACGTCCACATCTCCACGGACCATCTTCCGGCGCACGCCGACGGGCTGAATGACCTCGTGCTGTTGCGCGATCCGCTCGCTGCGGAGCTCGCCAAGGCGCTGATCGAACATGGTGACGCCGCGGACCTGCAGTTCACGCGCTGCATCGGCCAGACCCTGGCGATGCATCTCACCCGGATGGAGCTGCCGCGCGTCAAGGTCAATGCCTTGCCGAAATGGCGGCTGCGGCGCGTCGAGCAGCACATCGCCGATCATTTCGACCGCTGCATCAGCCTGTCCGAGCTCGCCAATGTCGCCGGCCTGTCCAGGATGCACTTTGCGGCACAATTCCGCGCCGCGACCGGTTATCGTCCCCGCGAATATCTGCTGACGCAGCGGGTCGAGCATGCGAAGACTCTGCTCGCGACCACCGAGCGGCCATTGGCGGATATCGCGCTCGCGGTGGGCTTCAGCACGCAGGCGCATTTTTCGACCGTCTTCAAGCGCATCAGCGGTCAATCTCCGGCGCGCTGGCGCCTTGCCAACGTGGACGGACAGCTCAAGGTCGAAGCGCGGCCGAGGCGGCACGCGTCTCCGGAGCGGGATTGGATCGCCAGCGCGGCTGCATAGCTGATCCGGCGAGCGACGGACGACAGGGATCACGAGGGGTATGCCTCAACTTGTTTGCTGCTCCCGATCTCGCCGCTGCAAGTCCTCGTGTCCCGGACGAGCTGCAACGCGCAAGCGTTGCGGTGCAGAGCCGGGGACCCAGAACGCTCCACGGTAGCTTGCGGTGAGATGGGCCCCGGCTCTGCAGCGCATCGCTGCGCTGCGTCCGGGGCACGAAAGCGCAATACTGACGCCCCTACACCGGATCGAACGCCCGGATCGGCGGCAGATTGCCGGTGAACTTCTCCACCTCGACGGTCGTCAACTGACCGGTGCAACCTTGCGCCAGGGCGGAGGTGCCGATGTCGCGGGTGAGTACGTTTGGATTGCCGTGGACGCAGAGCGGCGCCTCGTCTTCGGGATCCATCGGATCGTACCAGGCGCCGGTCGGAAGCTGGACCACGCCGGGCGCGATACCGTCGGTGACGTGAACGGCAGCAAGGCATGCGCCGCGCTCGTTGAACAGGCGAATGATGTCGCCGTCCTTGATGCCACGCGCGTCCGCATCCACCGGGTTCATGCGCGCGACCTCGCGGCCGCGATGCTTTGCGGCAAGCGAATGTCCGCCGAAATCGAGCTGGCTGTGCAGACGCGTCGCCGGCTGGTTGGCGACGAGGAAGCACGGCGCCCCGGGCTTGGGCGTATCGGTCTTGTCGAGCCAGACCGGATGGCCGGGACAATCCGCATCGCCATGACCTGCGATCTTGGCCGAGAAGATCTCGATCCGCCCGCTCGGCGTCGGCAGGGCGTGATTGACCGGATCGTCGCGGAAGCGGCGCAGCCGGCCACCGTCATCGGGCTGCTGGGGCACGACCAGGCTGCCGCGCGCCCAGAACGCGTCGAAATCAGGAGCTTCGAGGCCGCGCTTGGCCAGCGATGCGCGAGTCGGCTCGTAGAGATGTTTTAGCCACTGCCGCGACGTACGCCCTTCGGTGAAGGGTTCGCGCGCCCCGAGACGTTCGGCGAGATCGGCAAAGATCTCGTAGTCGTCGCGCGCGAGCCCAAACGGCTCGGCGATCCGGTGCATCGCGACCATCAGGGGATCGTTGCTGGAATAGCCGATGTCCTCGCGCTCCAGCGTCATCGTCGAGGGCAGCACGATGTCGGCGTGACGGGCTGTGGCGGTCCATGCGAGCTCGTGCACGACGAATGTGTCCACTTGCGCGAATGCCTTGCGCAAGCGGTTGATGTCCTGATGGTGATGGAAGGGATTGCCGCCCGCCCAGTAGACCAGACGAATGTCCGGATAGGTGCGCGTCTCGCCGTTGTAGCGATAGGTGCTGCCGGGATTGAGCAGCATGTCGGCGATGCGCGCCACCGGGATGAAATCGGCAACACCGTTACGACCCTGCCCCAGCGTCGGCCCCGGCACGTCGTTGACACGGCGGCCGTAGTAGCCGATCGCACCCAGCGAATAGGCGTAGCCGCCGCCGGGAAGGCCGATCTGGCCGAGGGCTGCCGCCAGCACCATGCCCATCCACACCGGCTGCTCGCCATGCTCGGCGCGCTGAAGCGAATGGGAGATGGTGATGAGCGCGCGCCGTCCGGCAAGGCGCCGCGCCAGCTTGCGGATCGTATCCGCCTCGACGCCGCAGATTGCGGCGGCCCACTCGGCATGCTTTGCTTGCCCATCGCTCTCGCCGGTGAGATAGCGCAGGAAGACCGGCCAGCCCTCGGTGTAGCGATCGAGGAAGGCCTGGTCGTGCAGGTTCTCACTGACCAGGGTATGGACGATGCCGAGCATCAAGGCGGTGTCGGTGCCGGGCACGCAACTCATCCATTCGGCGCCGGCCTCGACCGGCAGATCGTCGCGCAGCGGGCTGACCAGGACGAACTCGCAGCCGCGCGCCCGCGCCGCCGCCATGGTTCCGCGCTCGACATGCTTGCTGATCGAGCCGCCGGCCACCATGGAGTTCTTCAGCGCCATACCGCCGAACGCCAGCACGATCTCGCTCTCGGCCGCGATCTGCTCCCAGGTGACGTTGCGCTTGGTGATATCCTCGTAGCCCGCCAGGATCTGCGGCAGCAGCACCGAGGACGCTCCGGAGGAATAGGAATTGACCGAGCGCACATAGCCGCCCATCGCGATGTTGAGGAAGCGATGCACCTGGCTCTGGGCGTGATGAAAGCGGCCGGCGCTCGACCAGCCATAGGAGCCGCCGAACACGGCGCCCGGCCCGCGCGTGTCGCGGATGCGTGCGAGTTCGTCCCCCAGGAGATCAAGCGCCTTCTCCCAGCTGACGGAGACGAACTCGTCGCGGCCGCGGCGATCGTCGGGGCCCGGCCCGCGCTCCAGCCAGCCGCGGCGGATCGCCGGCTGGGCAATGCGCGCCTGGTGGCGGAGCGCGCCGGGAAAATTGTCAATGATGCCGTTCGGATCGGGATCGCCCGCATAGGCCCTGACCTCGAGGCCGGCCGCGCCCTGGCGCGCGGAGAACACGCCCCAATGCGAGGTGTGCGGCTTGAAGCCGCCCGACAGGTCGAGACCCGGGTCGGGGAAGCCAATCGTATCGTCCATCATCTGATCCTTGTTCCGGCGGCGTCGACAATGGAGCGGTAATATACCGATCCGATCGGGACGTCGTCGAGATCAGGGTTGACGTGAACGCTGACCTGCCCCGCGCAAAGTCAGCCTCAGGGGTCGTCGGACGTCCCGAGCGTCATGGCAAGGACGAGCATCATCCGCGTGCGCAGCAATCGACCAGCAGGTCCCAGATTCGCTGCGTCTGTTCTCTCTTGCCAGTCTGCGGCACCTCCGCGCTCGACCGATCGAAGGCGGCGATGGCGCGGGTTTGGCGAGGCACGATCCACCGCTCCGAAATCGGGTCGTACCATTTTCCGATATTCATCTCAGTCACGTCGGTCGACTCACGGATTGACAGGGTCGGGCGGTGCGCCTCGCGCGGTCCTCATCCGAGCCGTGTGACGCGCTACCCGATTCACCAATCAGGAACTCGCACGATCGTTCCTGGCCCGCTGCATCAGCCTGGCCGGGCCGGATGCAGCGTGCGCGGATGCCGCTCGTGCAGCAATCGCGCCAGCTCCTCACGCTCCGTCGGGCGTCCCTTCATGGCGGTCTCGAACAGCGCTTCCTGGATGTCGCGGGGCATGTCGCCCCACACGTCCATCGCCGCGCGTCCGAGCAGGCCTGCAAGATGATCCTGTCCGTCGTTCATTCGGCTCTCCCGATCTACCCACGGCAATGGAACAGCCACGGCCCCACGGCGTTCCACTGCCATCATTGTGAAAAGGAGACGTCTTTATGGGATTCTTCACCAAGGACATCAAATCGATGGAAGACCTGCTGCTGCACGGGCTCCAGGACATCTATTACGCGGAACAGCAGATCCTGAAGGCGCTGCCGAAGATGATCGACAAGGCGACCAACAGGGACCTCGTCACCGGGCTGAAAGCCCACCTGGAAGAGACCAACAAGCAGGTCGAACGCCTCGACAAGGTGTTCGCGAAACTCGGCAAGGAGCCGAGCGGCACTCATTGTCCGGCCATCGACGGCCTCATCAAGGAAGCCGACGAGACCGCCGGGGAGATCGAGGACAAGTCCGTGCTCGACGCCGCGATCGTCGCGAACGCACAGGCCGTGGAGCACTACGAAATGTGCCGCTACGGCACGCTGATCGCGTGGGCCGAAGAGCTCGGCCACGACGACATCGTGCGCTTCCTCACGACCAATTTGAACGAAGAGAAGGCCGCCAACACCAAGCTGAACACGGTGGCCCTTCGCAAGGGCGTCAACGCCAAGGCGTCGAACGCCGCGTGATCGAGGCCGATTGTTCGAAAGGATGGCGGCGGCGGCCGCCGCCATCCTCCTTCCGCCGCCGCTCATCTCCACCGCTAGCGGACACGTCCGATCAGATGAACGGCTTGCCACCGGTGACGGCCAGCGTCGCCCCAGAGGTGTAGCTCGAGAGTGGATCGGCCAGCATGACATAGGCGGTTGCGAGCTCCGCCGGCTGGCCGGCGCGCTGCATCGGGACCTGCTTGCCGAAGTTCTCGACCCTTTCCTCCGACATGGTCGAGGGGATGAGCGGAGTCCAGATCGGACCCGGGGCCACCGCGTTGACCCGAATGCCTTTCTCGGCGAGCATCTGCGCTAGCCCACCCGTGAAATTCTGGATGGCTCCCTTGGTCGTGGCGTAAGCCAGCAGGCTCGGGTTCGGCATGTCGGAGTTCACCGAGGCCGTGTTGATGATCGCGGCTCCCGGCCGCATGTGGGGGACCGCGGCCTTGGCCAGATAGAACATGGCGTGGATGTTGGTCTCGAACGTGCGCTGCCATTCCTCGTCGCTGATGTCCCCGATGTCCTTGAACGTGGCCTGATGCGCCGCGTTGTTGACGAGGATGTCGATGCCGCCGAGCTCCTCGACGGTGCGACGCACGATGGCGCGGCAGTGCTCGGGATCGCTGATATCGCCGGGGATGAGGACGACCTTGCGTCCCTCCCGCTCCACCAGCGCCTTCACCTCCGCGGCATCCTCGTCCTCGTTCAGGTAGGATATGACGATATCGGCGCCTTCACGCGCATAGGCGATCGCCACCGCGTGGCCGATGCCGCTGTCTCCGCCCGTGATGATGGCTTTCTTTCCCGCAAGCCGCCCGGCGCCTTTGTAACTCTCCTCGCCATGATCCGGCCGGGGCTGCATTGCTCGCGTCGAGCCGGGCATCGGTTGCTGCTGCGCAGGATAAGGCGGCTTTGGATAGTCGGTCATGGACAACTCCCGGCGTTTGCTGCGCTAACGGGGCGGCGCCGGAAGTGTTCCTGGCTTTGGAGCGTGTCCGGCCCGCCGACATCCGTCATGCGGAAAGCCGAAGCCGGCAACCGTCGGGATTTCCGCGAGCAGCAGCCACACGAATGCGAGGGCGAAGTAGCTGGACGGTCCATTTACAGAGGTTGGTTCCGACCACTGGCTTGCTTCATCGCCCGCACACAATCTCGTGCCAGGGCGCGGAAAACCAGGCCGCTGACCTCTTTATCGAGGCGCAAATTCCTCGCCTTTCGCGGCTCGCCCCGATTAGAGTTCAACGCACCGTTCTAATTCTCGCGAATGGCCGCTCACCATGGCGTCACCTTTGAGAACCATGTTGCGGAGAGCATTTGAAACTCACAGGTGCTTTAGGTGCGTGAAGATATCTCAAGCAATCGGACACCGGCTTGACTCCAGCAGCCCAAACGAACGAGCGGATTCTCGGACTCCTGAGCGCAGCCGGTGTATTCTGCATCTGGTCTGGCTTTCTCGTCTTCTCGAGGGCCGGCATGCAATCCGGCCTGACACCCTTCGATTTGACGGCGCTCCGGTTCATGGTCTCCGGCGCCCTGGTTCTTCCGTTCGCCAAGGCCTGGTGGCCGCGCCACCTGCCGCTGCACGCAATCCTGTCGATGTCGATTTTTGGCCCCGGCGCGCTGTACAATATCTTGATGTACTTCGGGTTGAAGGGTTCGTCGGCAGCATACGGGGGAGCATTCGCCAACGGTTCGTTGCCGATCTTCACCATTCTGCTGGGTTTGCTTTTCGTACGGCGCATGCCGTCATTGCGGCAACTCATTGCAGTTCTCGTCCTGCTCGTCGGCGCTGTGCTCATCGGCGTTCCGGGCATGCGCGCCGGCGGCAATAGTGTGGCATCGGCCATTGCGTTCTTCCTCGCGGCGTCAGCTGTGCTCTCGATCTACTTCATGGGCGTGAGGCACTGGCAGGTCGAGGCGCGTCAGGCGCTGGTTTTGGTCAGTGTGCCGAACGCGCTGCTTTTCCTGCCGGTCTGGTTTCTCTTTCTTCCCTCCACCATCCACGATGCGCCGTGGTCGACGGTACTGCTTCAGGCTGCCTTCCAGGGCCTGGGGCCCGGTTTTTTGGCGGTCATCCTGTTCTCGATTTCCGCGAGGATACTCGGGCCGACGCCCTCGGCCGGTCTGGCTGCGGCGGTACCGGCAAGTGCGACGCTGTTGGCGATTCCGATACTTTCGGAGATTCCAACAACCATCGAGTGGATCGGCATCGCGATTGTCACTGCCGGGCTCGTTCTGCTCCTCGGAGGAGGCCAACCCGAAACCAGGAGCCTGTCCAAATAGCGGTGGCGACTCGGAGAGAGGTGGCTCCTGCTACGTCGATGCCGGAACGGCTGCATCCTTCCTGAGAATAAGCCGCGCACGTGTGCCGTCGTCGGCTGACGCAATCTCCACCTGCACGTCTCTCGGCTTCGCCAGATAGGGCGAGGACGTGACCAGGACATCGGCGCCAGCTTCCGCATAGGCCGCGGCATTTGCCGCATTGACGCCACCGGCGGCGGCGATGAGCGGACGAGCGCGCGTATAGGCCATCGATGCCATGCGCTTGACCAATGCAGCTATCTCGGCTGGCGAGAACTTCTCGGCTTGAATCACGTCGAAACCGGCGACCGCCGCGGCTAGTGCGGCATCGGCGGTCTTCACCTCGATCACGAGCTTCTTCTCCGGCGCCGCCCGGCGCAATCGCTCGACGGCTTGAAACAGCGGCAGGTCGCCGAGAAAGACGCGGTGCTCTGGAAACACCAGCACGGTTTCGGACAGGCCGAGCCGGTGCATCACGGCGCCGCCCGCCTTGATGGCCGCGACCGCAAAGCGCTTGGTGCCCGGCACGTTCTTACGGGTGCAGGCGACCGGGATATGAGGGGCGACCGCCCTCGCCGCATCGACGATGGCGCGGGTGTCGCTGGCCACGCCCGACCAGATCTCGATCAAGGTTTGCGCCACCTTCCAGCTCCGCAACAGGCCCGCGGCCGGACCGCGCGCCTGGAGGATCGGGGCGCCCTGCTCCAGCACCGCGCCGGATGCGGCGAACAGTTCCACGTCGCAGCCGGCGAGCGCGATGATCGCGGCGACATCCTCGGCGAGCGCCAGCACCATCGGTGCGCGCGCGGCGAACTGCATCACGCCGATGGCCCCGCCGATCCCGAGCGCCTCGGTGGTGAGATCGCCATAGGGGACATCGTCCTCCAGCAGGCGTTCGAGTTCGGCGCGCGATGCAGCGGTTGCCATGTCGTGCTTCCCTTGATTGGTGTCGGCTTGTCGACGGCCTTGTCGGGAATCCGACACGGATCATCGGTCCCGCCGCTGCGAGAGGCGGGAAGCCCCTCTTTTGACGCCATTCCTGCAAGGCGCACACCAGAGACTGCGACCGCATATCCGGCACGCCGATTGCTGGGATGCTTCCGGCCGGCACCTTGCAGCAATCGGGCTGCGCTGAAGCAATTACCGTCCGCTGGAGTTCACCATGAAGCTGCTTCGCTCGATCACCATTGCCGCAGGATTGCTGCTCGCATGCGCATCGGCGCAGGCCGCGCAGACCAACGTCGCCGTAGCCGCCAACTTCACCGATGCCGCCAAGGAGATCGCCGCCCTCTTCAAGCAGAAGACCGAGCACGAGGCGGTGCTCAGCTTCGGCGCGAGCGGGCAATTTTATACCCAGATCACGCAAGGCGCGCCGTTCCAGGTGTTCCTGTCGGCCGACGATTCACGGCCGAAGAAGCTCGTCGAGGAGGGTCTCGCTGTCGCGGGCAGCCGCTTCACCTACGCGATCGGCAAGCTCGTGCTGTGGAGCAAGTCGCCGGGCGTCGTGACGGGCGAGGAGACGCTGAAGGCCGCGACCTTTGCAAAGCTCTCGATCTGCAATCCGGCCGCCGCGCCCTACGGTCTTGCTGCCGTGGAGACCATGAAGTCGCTGAGCCTTTACGACGCCCTGAAGCCGAGGCTGGTGGAGGGTGCCACCATCACCCAGGCCTATCAGTTCGTCGAGACGGGGAATGCCGAGGTCGGCTTCGTGGCGCTGTCGCAACTGACCGGCAGCGAGGCCGGTTCGCGCTGGGTGGTACCGCAGGCGCTCTATAACCCGATCCGGCAGGACGCGGTCCTGCTGAAGGCGGGCGCCGGCAACGAGGCTGCCCGTGCGTTCATCAGCTTCCTCAGGGGATCGTTGCGGGCGACGGCTTCTTCCAGGTTGCGGTTGGTCGCGGCGATGACGCGCACGTCGACCTTGATGGTTTGGTTGCCGCCGACGCGCTCGAACTCCTGCTCCTGCAGCACGCGCAGCAGCTTGGCCTGGAACGAGGCGGATATCTCGCCGATCTCGTCCAGGAACAGGGTGCCCTTGTCGGCCAGCTCGAACCTGCCCTTCCGTGAATTGAGCGCGCCGGTGAAGGCGCCCTTCTCATGGCCGAACAGCTCGGACTCCAGCACCGATTCCGGCAGAGCCGCGCAGTTGATCTTGATGAACGGACGCTTAGCCCGCGGCGAGAGTTCGTGAATGGCCTTCGCGATCAGCTCCTTGCCGGTGCCGGATTCACCCCGCAGCAGCACGGTCGAGTTGGATTTGGCCACGACCGCGATCTTCTCCAACAGCCCGCGCAGCGCCGGACTGTCGCCGATAATGCCTTCGACGTGAACCTTGCGGCGATCGCGCGCAGGCTTGAGCTCGGATAGTTCCTTCTGAAGGCGGTAGCTCTCATGCATCAGCCGTTCGCGGTCCTGCGCGACAATCCGATGCAGCTTCACGGTCTGGCCGACGAGATTGGCGACCATCGTCAGCAGACGCACGTCGGAATCGAGCCGGTACATCGATCGCTCGTCCCAGACCCTGTCGACCGTCAGGGTGCCCACGACCTTGGCATCGCTGCGGATCGGGACGCCGATGAACGATACGCGGATCGTCTCCGAGGCGCCGAGGGTCTCTACGTCCGTCGGGCTGAAGGCGGGATGGGTGGCAATGTTTTCTGCGACCAGCGGCATCGCGGTCGCGACGATCTGATCAACGGCCTTCTGCGGCAACCGCCCGCGATAGCGTTCGTCACTGCCTTCGCTCCATCCGGCCCCGACCGCGAGGTCGGGAATACCGTCGTCCGCGAGCAGAGCGACCACACCATGGCGCATCTGGAGAAACGACTGCAGGAGGTTGACGACGTTGGCGAGCGTCGTCTCCAGCCGGGTTGGCGCCGTCAGTATCTTTGAGATCTCGAAGATGCCGGTCAGCGCGATCTCGCTGATCGGTACGATCGGTGCCGTCTGTTCGGCCCTGTGTCGTTCAACCGAGGGAGCAGCATTCAGCATGACGGAATCTCCGTTGCTCGTTACATCCTCCCGGCCGCGTTCTCTGGAATTTGTCTTATTCTGATTCATGTCGTGTCGGGAGTCGCGCTCAACTTGTCGGCATTGCTGCAAAAAGATTCCGTCGCACTTGCACGCTTTGTCATCCAATTCGTGAAATTTACCCTCCGGGAGAGCGACACGCTCGGAATCGAAACCGCCGCATTGATCCAGCGCAAATCCGCGAAGTTTTTTCCCGGACGGACTGCCGCTCCCCGATCACACGTGCTGTCCGCCGTTGATTGGTACCTCCGCACCTGTGACGTAGCTGGCCGCGTCCGAGCACAGAAAGAAGATGACCTTCGCGACCTCGTCCGGCGTACCCACGCGATGCAACGGGATGATCGGTGCAAGTTGGGCCTCGGTCTCCGGCGACAGGATGTCGGTCTTGATCTCACCGGGCGCGATCGCGTTCACGCGAATTCCGAACGGCGCATAGTCGTGCGCCATCTCGCGGGTCAGGCACGCAAGCGCAGCCTTCGACGTCGCATAGGCGGTGCCGGCAAACGGATGCACCCGGGAGCCCACGATCGAGGTGACATTGACGATCGCGCCGGCAGCCAGCTTCAACTCGTCGACGAGGCCCTGCGCGAACAGGACCGGCGCGAGCAGATTGACGTGGAACACGCTCATCCAGGTCTCGACCGGCGTCGTCAACGAGTTCAGCCGGGTGCCATCATCCGCCTTGGGCGAAATACCGGCATTGTTGATCAGTGCATGCAGCGGCCCGCCGTCGAGCCGCTCCTTGATCCCGGCGACCGCCCGCGGCAGCGCGCGATGGTCGCTCAACTCCACCTGCACATGATTGTCCGTCCCTGAATCCCAGGGACACCGTTCACCGTCGAACGGTTGCCGGGAGCAGGTGATGATCCGCCAGCCGGCCTCCGAGAACAGCTTTCCCGTCGCATGGCCGATGCCGCGGGACGCGCCAGTCAGAACCAGCGTTTTGCGCTCGCCATGTTGTGCCCGCGACTTGTCGCCGTGAAACGGACACAGTGCGACATCGGGTGCCGATGTACCCGAAGGGGCACCATCGCGATCCAAGAGATCGAGCGTCATGTCAACTCCTCGCCGCGTCCGGACGGACGCCAGACAATGACAACGAGAGCAACTTTGCAGGATTTGGGCCACGCTTCACCGCCGGATCGCTGCAATTTTCACGACTGAATGTCGGCTTCGCGACACGCTGCCAGATTTGCGACATGCACGCGTGGGCTTTCGAACCAAGCGGCGCCGTCACGGCGTAAACCTCCTTTCCGAGTGCCGGCCGGAGGTTGAGAGCTGTTTTTCAATCATTCCAAATGGCCCGGCTCTTGCTCTTCTTGTTCCAAACTTGATCACATCTCGCTGCGCTTACTCCGCAAACGTGGTTTCAAATGCCCCAGCCGAACCACCATCGACTCCTTGCCGTCATCCTCGGCACCAATGAGATCGCATCCGCGATCGGCATCCAACTCGTGCGCGCCGGATATTGCGTCGTGATGTCACACGATCCGGATCCGCCGGTGATTCGGCGCAAGATGGCCTTTCATGACGCGCTCTTCACGGACACCGTGCAGCTCGAGGACATTGTCGCCGAGCGCGTCGACGACGGCGTACAGGTCCATCAGGCGCTCCGTCGGCCGGCACAAATCCTGGTCACATGGCTCGGCCTGCTCGATCTGCTTCCGGTCCGCCACATCGACCTTCTGATCGATGCGCGCCTGCAGAAGCGCCGGATCACGCCCGACCTCAGGCGGCTCGCCCGGCTCGCGATCGGACTTGGGCCCGGCTTCTCATCGAACTCCAATTGCGACGTCTCGGTCGAGACCCGGCCCGGCAAGATCGGGCCTGTCACCGACGCTCGCTGGACCGACGCTGCCGATGGCGTTGCGAGTTCACTGGGTGGTGTCGGCGCAGAGCGCTTCGTCTATTCGCCGTTCGCGGGACGCTGGCACACGCCGGTCGAGATCGGCACCCGCGTCTATCGGGATCTCGTGCTCGGCCATCTCGCCGGCATTCCCGTGCTCGCGCCGCGCGACGGAATCCTGCGCGGCATCGCCCGCGACGGCAGCGAAGTTCCGGCCGGCGTCAAGTTGCTGGAAATCGATCCGCGCGGACGGCACGCCCAATGGACCGGCACGGATCAGCGCGGGCGCGCCATTGCCAATGCAACAGCCGCCGCCGTCAAGCTCCACACCGCATATCGCATCACGCAACGGAATCCGGCATGATCGTCTGCTCCTGCAACATCATCAGCGATCACGACATCAGGGGTGCGGTCGGCTCGACCGACGACGAGCTCTTTTCGGCCGCGCAGGTCTATGACTGCCTGGGCTGCACCGTCAGGTGCGGACGATGCTCCCAATCCGTACGACGGATCCTGGAGGAACAGCCGCCGCGCTGCGTACACGGGAGCGCACTGACGGGCGATCCCGCTCCTGGTCTCGCGGAAGCCCGGCTGCGTTCGCTGAGCAGCCCCCCGGGCGCCATGATCAGGTATGCGCAAGAGGCGCCTGACCACTAAGGCGCGATGCGATGATGACGAATCTTATACCCTCACCGCCGTCGTGGAGGCGGCGGGGCCGGCGGAATGTCGCGCACCAGCCAGACCGTCTGGTGAAGGGAACCAAGGTTGAAAGCATCGACCCAGAGCCGATGGGCTGGACAGAAGCAACCCGGCCACGCGCGAGGCATGGCTTCCTATTGCCTGCTTCGGTTCTTGCTCGCGCCTCTGAGCGCGGGCATCGCCGTTGTCGCAGGTGCAACGCCCGTCATCTGGATGCAGGTGAGTAGATCGACGTAGCTTTGGCTCCCGCCGCTTGTCGCTTCGCCCTCGCATACGTCGCGGACGGCGAGCTTCGTCGCGGCCCAGATCTCGCCGAGTTGCTGCTGCGCTGTGGTCTCGTCGCGCATGCAGTCGGAAAAGCTCTGCGGCAGTGCCAATCCCATCGCCTTGTCCGTCTCGGACGTCGCCTTGCATAGAGCTTCGACTTTCAGCTCCGGAACTTTGTCCGAGACCTCTAACAACGAGGAACTCGCCAGCAGCGCAAGCGAAAATATGGTCGCATTCATGTCTGTCTCCGCTCCCAATGCCGCGCCCGACGCAATCTGGTCCATGCAAAGGTTCTCCGGCATGTTCGGTAAACGCAAGGAAGCCACGCCGGTCAAGAGCTCGCGTTGATCCAGATCAACGCCGGCGTGTGCTCAGAGATTGCGGCGCTACGCGCTCCATCAATTGGGTGGGGCCGATCTCGTTCAGTAGCAGGATGCTGTTTCCATCGCCGCGATCAATCGCTGCGCCCCCCGAACGCCGGGCGCCTTAAGAATTCCTCCGCTGCCGCGCGCTCGCCAGCAGCACCAGCATGAAGGACGCCGCCGTCATCAGCGTCGAGATCGCTGCGATGGTCGGGTCGATCTCGTCGCGCAGCGCGGTGAACATGCGCTTGGTCAGCGGCTGGTACTGGCCACCGGAGATGAACAAGGCGACGATGGTCTCGTCCATCGCCGAGATGAAGGCGAAGACGCCGCCGGCGATCACGCTGGACTTGATCTGCGGCAAGGTCACCGCGAAGAAGCTGCGCAGCCGGTTCATGCCGAGGCTGCGCGCCACCATCTCCTGCGCCGGATCGAAGCTCTGCAGGCCAGCCAGGACCGAGATGACGACGTACGGCAGGCCCAGCATCACGTTCGCCAGCACCAGGCCCGGCATGGTCGCCACGAGGCCGACCCTGGCGTAGACGAAGAAGATCCCGACCGCGATGATGATGATCGGCACCACCAGCGGCAGCAGCAGCGCCAGATGGATGATGCGCATGATGCGCAGCTTCGATTGGCTGATGGCATAGGCGGCGGCGACGCCGAGCGGCGTTGCAATCAGCACCGTCAGCAGCGCGAGCGTGAGCGTCACCCGCGTCGCCTGCATCCAGGCGGGATTGGCGAAATATTGCTGATACCAGCGCAGCGAGAACGAGGGTGGCGGGAAGGTCAGGAACCGCGCGCTGGAGAACGAGATCGGCGCGATGATCAGAACCGGCAGGATCAGATAGACCAGCACCAGGGCGCTGACCACATAGAGCGCAATCCGTGCGGGCGAGAGGCGCGTCATTTCTGCCCCAGGATGCGATCGAGCGCGACGAAGCGGCCGACGACGACGAAGATCAAGAGCACGCTCAGAAGCAGCACCACGGCCACGGCGCTTGCAGCGCCGAACTGGTTGTAGAGCTCGACATTTCGGCTGACCAGCATCGACACCATCACCGTGCGGCCGCCGCCGAGCAGCTCCGGCGTGATGTAGAAGCCGAGGCAGAGCACGAACACCATGGTGCAGCCCGCGAGTACACCCGGCAGCGACAGCGGCAGGAAGACCCGCACGAAGGTCAGCGTCGGGCTCGCACCGAGGCTGGCGCCGGCCTGCATCAGATCGCCGGGGATCTTCTGCATGGTCGCATAGAGCGGCAGCACCATGAACGGCAGCAGGATGTGCACGGTTGCGACGACCGTGCCGAACGTGTTGTGGACCAGCGCGAGCGGTTCGCTGATGACGTCGAGATAGCGCAGAAACTGGTTGATCACGCCGGACCGCTGCAGCAGTGCCAGCCACGCATAGGCGCGGACCAACACGCTGGTCCAGAACGGCAGCACGACCAGCGACAGGATGAGGATGCTCCATCCCTTCGGCACGGAGTTGGCGAGATACGCCACGGGATAGCCGAGCAGCAGCGCGATGACGGTCACCGCGAGGCTGATCTCGAAGGTCAGCGCGAAGCTGCGCCAGTAGATGGCCTCGGTGAGGACGCGGCGATAATGTTCCAGCGTGAAGCCGTCCTGATAGACCGATTGCCAGGCCAGCCAGCCGACCGGCAGCACGATCAGGAGCAGGATCACGAGCAGCGCCGGCGACACCAGCGCCAGCATCAGCCCGTTCTCGCGGCGCCGATGCTGCTCTGATGGATCGGGCACTGATCTCTTCAACGCGGCCTCGCTGCTCTCGGTTGCTGGACCTCTTCCACAGCCGGGAGAGGGAGAGGAGAATCGGTGCGGCTGCTCCTACGGCTCATTTCTTCGCTCGACCTACTTCTGCAGGAACGACGCCCAGCGCTTCTCGGCGGCTTCACCGGCCGGCGAGGACCACCAGGCGTAGGACATCAGCGCCTGCCTGGCTGCATTCGCCGGTTCGCTCGGCAATTGTGCGGCGCGCTCCGGCTTGATCACGCCGGTCTCGAATGCCTTGGGATTGCCCGGGCCGTAGTCGATGTGGAGCGGCAGATTGGCCTGATGCACGGGATCGACGGCCTCGTTGAGGAATTTCACGGCCGTGTCGAGGTTCGGTGCGCCCTTGAGGATGCAGAGCGAGGTGCTCTGCAGAATGCCCTGGTTGTAGGTGAAGGCGACCTTGGCGCCTTCCTTGGCGAGCGCGCTGACGCGGCCGTTCCAAGCCATCTCGATATCGACCTCGCCGTCGTTGAGCAGCTGCGCCGACTGCGCGCCCGAGGTCCACCACACCGTGATGTGCGGCTTGATCTCCTCCAGCTTCTTGAAGGCGCGGTCGACGTCGAGCGGATAGAGCTTGTCCGGCGCGACGCCGTCGGCCATCAGCGCCGCCTCGAGCGTGGCGATCGGGTGGTTGCGCAGCGCCCGGCGGCCTGGAAATTTCTTGACGTCCCAGAAATCGGCCCAGCTGTTCGGCGCGTCCTTCGGGAAGATCTTCTGGCTGTAGGCCAGCACGCTCGAATAGAACTCGTAGGAGATCGAATATGGGCTACGATAGGCCTCCGGCATCGCCGCCGCGTTCGGGATCCTCGAGAAGTCGAGCTTCTCGATCAGCCCCTGCTCGCCACCGCGCAAGCAATAGCCGGTTGGCGTGTCGACCACGTCCCAGATCGGCTTGCCGCTGCCGACCTGGGTCTTGATCGCAGGCCAGGCATCGGGAATGGAATCCTGGTTGATGGTGATGCCGAGCTTCTTGGCGGAGGGATCGAGGACCGCCACCGTCTGCGCCTGCTGATAGGCGCCGCCCTGCGAGACGAAGGTGATCTGCTCGGCGGCATCCGCCGCCGTGCCGCCGAGGGCAATTGCGCCCGCTACGGCACAGCCCAGTCCAAAAGTCCGTGTCGTCATCATCCTCGCCTCCTCCATCGTCAAAAAAAACGTCACTGACCGATCGCGTCGAGAAACTGATACCAGCCGGCGACCATGCGGACGGCTGGCTCGCGCAGCGGATAGAACGGGATCGCTTTCATGCGCCGCGCATCGAGCAGCGCCAGCTCGGGCGTCTCGCCGCGCACGAGGGCGGCGAGATAGCGGCCCATCAGGCTCGACATCGCGACGCCGGCGCCGTTGTAGCCGACCGAGAACAGCGTGCGGTCGTCGAGCCGGCCGATATGCGGCACCGAATCCAGCGTCATGCCGACGAGTCCGGACCAAGTGTAGGCGAGCGGAACGTCGGCGAGATCGGGGAAGATGCCGACCATGGCCTTGCGCAGCGCATCGAATGCGGCGTGCGAGTCCTGCTTGCCGAAGGCGCCGCGGCCGCCGAAGATCACGCGGTTGTCGACCATGCGGAACCAGCGCATCATGCGCTTGGTCTCGGTGTAGGTGCGGCTCGTCGGCATCAACTTTCCGGCGAGGTTACGCGGCAGTTCATCGGTTGCGATGATGGCGCTGCGGAACGGGATCAGTGTGCGCTGCAGACGCGCCGTCGCACCGGTGAGGTCGGAATAGCTGTTGGTGGCGATGATCGCCTGCCTGGCCAGCACGACGCCTCGCGGCGTCTCGGCGACGATGCCGTCGGTATCCCGCCGGAGCTTCATCACCGGCGATTCCTGAAAGATCGGAACGCCCCTGCGCGCCAGGCCGTCGGCGAGGCCGCGCAGATAGTTCAGCGGATGAATGCCGCCCGAGCCTGGGTTGAGCACGCCGCCGACGAAGACGTCCGAGCCGGTCTCCTCGCGCACGCCGCCCCTGTCGAGGATGCGGACCTCGGCCGAGCCCATCTCGCGCGTCATCCAGTTGGCCTCGTCGATCGCGGCCCGCAGCGTCGTCTCGTTGTGCGCGGCCTTGACCTGGCCCGTGCGCGTCAGGTTCGCGCTGGTGATGCCGAATTCGGAGACGAGCTCCTCGACGATGTCGGTCGATTCATGCGCGATCTCGTACATGCGCCGCGCCATGTCGCGGCCATGCACGGCGTCGATCTGCCGGAACGACAGCCGGAATTTCGCGGTGATCACCCCGCCATTGCGTCCGCTCGCGCCCCAGCCGGGACGGTTGGCTTCCAGCACGACCGGTGACAGGCCGCTTTGGGCGATGTGGTGCGCAGCGGACAGGCCGGTATAGCCCGCACCGATGATCACCACGTCCGCCTGATGCTCGCCCGCGAACACCGGAAAGTCGCGCGCCGGCTCCGCCGTGGCAGCCCACAGCGAGTTGGCCGATGGCAGCGCGCTCCACTCCCCTGTCATGCCCACGTTCACGTCCTTACGCCGTCGGCCCGATGGCCGCATCGGCCAGCGCTTTCAAGGTCGGGAAATGGAAGTCCGGCCGGGTCAACGTCTCCACAGCCGGCGTGCCGCCGAACCCGGCGATGCCCTGGCGGCGCTCGATCCAGCAAACCTTGTAGCCGAGCTTCCGGGCGATTCCGATGTCGTGATACTGGCTCTGCGCGACGTGCAATATGTCGGACTGCTTGTAGCCGAAGGCGGACTGCCGCCCCTTGTTGTAGGCGAAGAACTCGGGGTTCGGCTTGGCGACGCCCGTATCGTCGGCGCATACGGTGTCGTCGAAGGGATCGCCGAGTGCATGGGCGTAGGCGGACAGCGCGACGCGGTCGGCGTTGGTCATCGCGACCAGGCGGAATCTGGTGCGCAGGCGCTTCAGGGCCTCGACGGAATCGGCGAAGGGGCCCCAGCGCAGCACCGAGAGCTGGAATGCATCGCAGGCGGCATCATCGGCCGGCAGACCCAGCTCCTGGGCGAGATGGCGATAGACGTGGAACATCGCCTCGCTCGAGCGCCCATAGTGCCTGTCGCGGCCGCGCTTGTAGGGCTCGAAGATCCGGTCATCGCTGAGCTCGGCCGGGGTCTTGCCCGAAATCCGGCGCACCGCGGCAAGGACGCCACTCTCGAAATCGATCAAGGTGCCGACGACGTCGAAGGTGAGGACCTTGAAATGGCTGAATGCGGCTGGGCTGGACATGGTCGTTTCTTCTCTCGGTTGAACGGACGTGGGTTCAGTCCACCCGGGGCACCACGATGGTGTCTTCGGGGTGGAGGGTGACGGTGAGGCCGCCGCCGAGCGGCGGAATCCGGCTGTAGGCCTGGTGATAGGCCGGCTGGCGCAGGCTGAGCTCGATGCCGCCTTCCAGCGCCAGGAAGATGCGCAGGCTCTCGCCCTGATAGACGATGTCGGTGACCGTCCCGGTCAGCCGGTTGCAGGCGGGATCCTGCGCGCCGTCGTCGATCAGCAGCTTTTCGCTGTGCACCGCCAGCATCAGGGCGTCGCCATCGGGAAGGGCGCGCGCACTGCGCAGCAGCACATTGCCGAGTGCGACGCTGGAGGCGTCGACGCGGCGGACCGGGAGCATGGTCGCCTCGCCGATGAAGCTGGCCACGAAGGAATCGGCGGGATGGTCGTGCAGCCGCTCGGGTGTGTCGATCTGGATCAGCCGGCCGTCCTTCATCACGGCGACGCGGTCGCTCATGGTCAGCGCCTCGCGCTGGTCATGCGTGACGTAGATGATGGTGGCACCGATGCGCTTGTGCAGCGCCCGCAGTTCGATCTGCATGGATTCGCGCAGCTGCTTGTCGAGCGCCGAGAGTGGCTCGTCCATCAGAATCAGGCGCGGCTCGAAGATTATCGCGCGGGCCAGGGCCACGCGCTGGCGCTGGCCGCCCGAGAGCTGCGCGATGCCGCGCTCCTCATAGCCGGCGAGCCCCACCATCGCGAGCGACGCACGCACCTTCTCCGGCCAGGTCGCCTTGGGCAGCCGCCGCGCGCGCAACGGAAAGGCGACGTTCTCGCCGACGCTCATATGCGGGAACAGCGCGTAGTTCTGGAACACGACCCCGATGTCGCGCTTGTGCGGCGGCATATAGGTGACGTCGCGGCCGCCGAAATGGATCGAGCCCGACGATGGCAGGATGAAGCCGCCGAGAATGCCGAGCAGCGTGGTCTTGCCGGAACCTGAGGGACCGAGCAGCGAGACGAACTCGCCGGCGCCGACATCGAGGGACACGTCGTCCAGGGCGCGAACGGCGCCATACGCCTTGCTCGCGGACCTGATCTCGACGCTTTCCGCTCGCTTGTCCAACGACCGACCTCACCCATCCCTGCAATGGCGTGCCTCACTGCGCGCCATAAGCCTGCTTTATAGACAGGGATTCTGAGCACTCACGGCTGAAGCGTGCAGTGCACCTAACCTTCTCTCGCAAGCCCCTGTCTTTAGGCTGTGACACCAATGACAACAGACTTGGCAAAACCCGGCAATTGCCAAATTATTACGGGCCTCATAACATGCATCGAGAGCGGGCTCGTCGAGATCGAGCGGCGCCGCAAGGGCACCGAGACGGTGACGCTGTCGGTCTCTTCCGCCTTCACCACCCACTGGCTGATGCCGCGCATCGACAAGCTGCAGAAGCAGTTTCCGCAAGTCGATCTGCGCTTCCAGCTCATCTCTGGTGCGCTACGCGGACCGGTGGAGAACGTCGATCTCGGCATGCGCTTCCGCGATCGCGACGAGCCGTCATCCGGCGGCACCTTGGTGATGAAGGAAGTCATGCTGCCCATGTGCAGCCCCGGCTATCTCGGCGAGACCGATCCAACGGAGGGCAACACCATCATTCGTCTCGCCGAGACGCCGGGCGACTGGGCCGCGGATTACGCCTCGCTGCTCACCGGGCGCCGCGGCGCGGCCAAAGCGCTGAGCTTCACCGACTATGCCGTCGTGGTGCAGGCTGCGCTGCTTGGCCAGGGCATTGCGCTCGGCTGGCTGACGGTCACCTCGCATTGGCTGCTCACCGGCGCGCTGGTGCCGGCCTCCGACACGCTCACCACCACGCGCCGCATCTGCGAATTCTTGCCGCCGCGCAACCGGCCGATGCGCCCGATCGCCGCCGAGATCCGCGACTGGATCACCGCGCAGATGAAAAGCGAGATCACCGCGATCGATCGGCTTTATCCGAAGCTTGGTGCGATGGCTGCGTGCTATTGATACGATTCGCGCGGATCGTATTGCCGCTCGTCCAGCGCCCGCGATGATGAACTAGGGGCCGCCAGCGCGGTATGAGGCCGCGCGAGGAGCGCCTGCCGGTGCTCCGGCGCCGCCGATCGCGATCATCCGGCGCCCCACACGGCAAGGCCACAGCGTCCAACTAGAACGAAGTGCCACCCCCAAACCTGAACTCCTGAACCGTGTCGTATTTGCCCTTCGTCAGCGGCACGGCGTAGTCGAAGCGCAGTGGCCCGAACGGCGAGGCCCAGATCAGGCCGACGCCGACGGACGACCGCAAGATTGCCGTCGTCGTATTGCAGTCCGCAGGTTGGGCAGGCCTTGGTGTTGACTTCGCCCGTGGCCGACCATGAGGTCGGCCCCTGGTAGCCCCAGAGCGATCCGGCATCGGCGTAGACCGCGCCCTTCAGGCCGACTTCCTTGGGCAGGAACCAGAACGGCATCTGCAACTCCATCGATGCGCGAAAGCCCTTTTCATCGAGATCGTATTCAGTGAGCGCGACGACCTAGACGTCGGCGAAGCCGTTCTTGAGGTAGAAGCGGAAGCAAGGGCGGGCGGTGCCAGGCCCTTACTCCTGTAGACATTCATCACTTGACTTGCCCCTGCCCTCCACGGCGTGGACGAGCGCGGGCCGACCGCCCTCATCTGTCGCGCCGCATCAGAGAGCTCTCAGCACTGGTTTTGGATTCCCGTGCTTCCGGGAGGCAGGCCGTTCGCCGTGCGTGGCCTCGTCCGGTGTCACGGCCGCCAGGATATTCGCATGGTGTCGAGGCGACGGATGCCGCTGTGCCCCTTGATCGCCGGCGCTTCATCCAATCTGAGCTGAGGAATGCGGGCCGCGAGCGCCGCCAGGCTCTCCTCGAGTTCGATCCGCGCCAGCGCTTCACCGATACAACGATGGGCACCGGCCCCGAAGGCGGGCAGCAACCGTGGTTGGTCGATTCGACGGATGTCGAATACGTCGGGCCGTTCATAAGCCCCTTCGTCACGCGCGGCGGACATGGTCGACAAGATGACGAGTTGCCGGGCCGGGAGCACAGCGCCGCCAACCTCGATGTCTTCGGCCGTTACCCTGATGAACGATGCTACGCTCGGCTCGAATCGCATCGCCTCCGCAACCGCGCCCGGAATCAACGAGGGATCGCGGCATACCGCCTCCCATTGTTCCCGGTGCTGGAGCAGAAGCGCCAATTGCATGACGATGGCGACGCGAGTCGTGTCGGTGCCGCCGACGATCAACTGCACGATCTGGAATATGATCTCGAGAGGTGACAACTCACCTGCTGCGTCGGCCTTCCCAAGGAAATCCGAGAGGAAATCATCCCGAGGGGCGCGTCGCCGGTCTTCGATCGTCTTCTCCACGTAGGCGCGCAACTGTTGGCAGGCCACCTCCGATTCGGGGATTTCGTCCGGCAATATGCTGGCGCTGAGGAATCGAGTCACCGCGTAGACGAGTTCTGTAAAGGAAGGGATATCGGCTCGCGGCAGGCCGAGAAGATCGCCAATGACCTGGGCGGGAAGCTGAGCTGCGAACCGACCGACGAATTCGACCTGACCATCGGCATACCAGCTCTCAATCAGCTGCTCCGAGGAGCGTCGTATGTGCGGCCGCAGATCGGCTATCATACGGGCCGCAAAGCTTCTGGAGAACGGTGAGCGCCGGCGGCGGTGAACGGCACCGTTCGCGGTGAGCATTCCGTGCGCGAAGAGATCAAACAGCGCTCCCTCCGTGACACCGAACAATTCCGGGTGGGCGGTTTCGGATGCGGCTATACGGACATCACTGCCGAGCCGCTCAATGTCGGCATGGCGGAGCACGAGGTAACCTCCCGTCTCATGCCTGACAAAGGGATAGGCGGCACGATACTTGCGGAACATTCCGTGAGGATCCGCGTCGAGGTCTGCCGCACTGAGAACCGGCAGGTCCTCAACAGCGGCGAGAGCTGCCCGATCGTCGGCGCCGACAACTTCTGCCATTGGGATTCTCTTGTCCTTGACTGCGATTTCTCCTCCCTAGGCCTGGCGCGTTACGTCTCGATTGCCGGACAGTCGAAATTCGTTGCAATCGTAACGGGCGGCCGCGCGGTCGCCTGCCTGTCAGCGCGGCGCGGCCCACGCTCGGTCCGGCGATGGCAAGATCGCCCGCCTCAGCAATCATGGAAGCCCCGCACCGCCCACTCGATCTCCGAACGGCCGTGGATTCCAAGATCGCGCAACGTGCGGTCGTCGAGTTCCATCAGAGCAGCAACAGCCCTTCTGATCTCCCGCTCTCGGCGAAAATGCAATCGCAAGACAGTCAGCATCTCACCGGCCGAACGCAGCCAATTCCAACGTCGCGCGGGTTGCGCCGCGCGCGGCGGCACGCCGCCGCATTTGACGGCGCTGCCGTTGCGCTCGGCGCCATCGCGACCGCCGCTGCGCATCGGCTCTGCCGGTTCACCGGTCTCCCGGTCCGTCAGCCAGTCTTTTCGTGCCACCAGTATCGTGTGAGCCGGCATGGCCGCGGCCGGATGCAACGCCGCACCGTAGAGCGCAAACCCTTCCATGAAGGAAAAGATCACCGACCACAACATGCCGACGTCCCGGTCCGGCGCGGCTCCAGCCGGCGCCGGATGCGAACCAGTGTCCGCGAGGTCCTGCCTCCCGTTACGGCCAGCACCGAGACCGGCCGTACCGCGGTCATCGGGCCATGCGGCCAAATCTTGACCATCGAGCTCCCCGTCAACCGGGCGGGCAAACCGGACCATACTGCGAGAATGCGACTTCATCGTAGATCTCCCACGCATTGTTCGTGGGAGCCTATGTGCAGGCCGGCCGTTACACCGAGATCACCGTCATCGGCAAAAAGGCTACGGTTGCAATCCGCCGGCCGCGTTCAGCACGGATCTACGGTGCCGGAAGACGCGGCGACGCCAGCCTTGGTCACGCCACGTTGCGTTTCCGCTGTAACCATTCGATGGCCGGCGGAAGCATTGGTGTAACGGCGATCCCGTCAACTCGCTCTGCGCAATCGCTCGGCCGCCCTGTTGCGACCGTGCACCGATCCATCAAGAGGTCATCTCCCATGAAGATTCTTATCGCTTCGACGCCTGCGACGGGCCATCTCAATCCACTGCTGGCGATCACGCAGATCCTGGCTGCCGAAGGCCACGAGATTGCCCTTGTGACAGGTACCGCCTTTCGTGCCCGCGTCGAAGCCAACGGCATCAGGTTCTTTCCTCTTCCCGAGGGCGCGGACTTCGATCCGAACGACGTCTTCTCGTTGGTCCCCGAGCTCAAGATCATTCCCCCGGGGCTGGAGTGGCTTCGTGTTGTTTGCGAGCGCATCTTCGTCGACGCCATTCCGGCCCAGCACCAGGGGCTGCTGGAGGCGTTGCGGCAATTTCCGGCGGACATCATTGTCGCTGACGACATGTTTTTCGGCATCCTGCCGATCCTGCTCGGACCGCGATCGCATCGGCCTCCCGTCGCGCTCTGCGGCACCTCGATCCTGCATTGGGCGCGCGAGGACGGCGCACCCAATTTTCTCGGCTTGCCGCCGGCAAGGACCGACGAGGACCGCGATCGATATGCGGCCCTGACGCGGGACTATGACGCGACGGTCGATCAGCCGGTATTGCTGCGCCTGAACCGCGCCTTGAAGGGCCTCGGGGTCGGTCCGGTAGCGATGCCGCTATTCCATTCCGTGGTCGCTCTCGCAGATTCTTATCTGCAACTGTCGGTGCCGAGTTTCGAATTTCCGCGCGACATGCCGTCTTCGGTGAATTTCGTCGGCACGCCTCCGATCATTGCCAACCAGGTCTCGCCGCCGCCCTGGGCCGAGGACCTCGACGGCTCGCACAAGGTCGTGCTCGTGACGCAGGGCACGGTGGCCAATCACAACCTCAATCTGCTGGTCGCCCCGACGCTGGCGGCGCTCGCCAACGAGCCCGACATCCTGGTGATCGCGACGGCAGGCGGCCGTCCAGTCGACGCCATTCCCGGCAAGGTGCCGTCGAACGCCCGCGTCGCCAGCTATTTGCCGTTCGAATGGCTGCTGCCGAAGGTCGACGTGCTCGTCACCAACGGCGGCTATGGCAGCGTCAACCAGGCCATGAGCTTCGGCATCCCCCTGGTTACCGCGGGACTGACCGAAGACAAGGCCGACGTCAACGCACGGGTCGCGTGGTCCGGCGTCGGCATCGACCTCGCGACCAATGAGCCGACGCCAGAAGCCTTGCGCGAGGCGGTGCGGACGGTGCTCGACCAGTCGCGCTATCGATTGCGCGCGTTACAGATCGCGGACGAGTTCGCAGGGATCGATACACGGAAGAAGATTCTCCGGATCATCGGCGAACTCGTTGCCGACGAAGCCAAGCTGTCGCGCCTCCGCGCGACCATGCCAAGTCGGGGTCGGCGCGCCGGGCGGCGCGGATGATCCGATTGCCAAACTGAGCCATGGAGGGCGGTGCGACCGTCCTCCGTCGTTCCATCAATGTCCGTCGGAAGCCATCGGATGTTCGTTCATGCGCATCAATCCTGAATCCTTCGCCTTCATGGTGCTGCTCGGGCTGCTGGCGGCCGTGCCATATTCCGGTATCGACATCAATCTGCCCGCACTGGCGGCCACCGGCTCCACATTTGGCGTGAGCGCGTCGGACGTCGGGTTGACGACGAGTGCCTTCATGCTCAGCCTCGCAACAGCGCCGCTGATCTATGGACCCGCCTCCGACCGCCTTGGCCGCAAGCCGATCCTGGCATTCGGCCTCGCGCTGTTCGTCGCCGCCAGTTTCGGCTGCGCGCTTGCTTCCTCGCTGCCGGCTCTGCTGGTGTGCCGTTTCATTCAAGGTATCGGCGCCGCCGCAACCGCCACCACCTTTGCCATCATACGCGACCTCTTCGACGGTACCGCGGCACGAGGCAGGATCGCCAACGTCATGGTCGCAGTCAACGTTGCCACCGTGATCGCGCCCACCGCGGGGGCTGCCCTGCTGGCCGCTGCCGGCTGGCAATCGATCTATGCGACCCAGGCCGCGATGGGTCTCGCGCTGCTGTTGGTCGTGATATTTCGTTTCGCCGAAAGTGCGACCATCGCTCCATCCGCCCGCCTGGTGCCCACGGCCGTGATTGACAGCTATCGCCGCGTCCTGACGCATCCGGTTTCGCTTCCCTACATCCTGGTCGGTGCAGCAGGCGGCGCGATGGTGTTTGCCTACGTCACCGGCGCCTCGCTCTTCTTCGTCGGGGCCGTCGGGCTCTCGCCCGAGCAATTCGGCCTGATCTTCAGCGCCTGCTCGGCTTCCGTGATGGGCGGCGCCTTCCTCGACGGACAGCTCGGCCGGCGCGGGATATCTTCGGCATGCATGCTCGCCACCGGGCTGACGCTGTCGGCGGCGGCCAGCGTCGTCCTGCTCGCGATGACATTGACCGGCTGGATGCCCACGGTGCCTGTCGCCGCGCTCCTCATGGCGGTGGCGCTCGGCTTCGGACTCAGCGCGCCGAACGTGGTGAGCGCGACGATGCAGCACTTTCCCGACATCGCCGGCGCCGTCAGCGCTGCTGCCGGAAGCATCCAGCTAATCGCCGGTGCCATATCGAGCGGACTGGTGGCGGCTTGCTTCGACGGCCGGACGGCGCTCTCGACGACGGTCGTCATGGCTGCGTCCGCGCTCCTCGCGCTCGTCCTGTATTTCCTGGTCGCGCGT
This sequence comes from Bradyrhizobium diversitatis, assembly GCF_016031635.1. Lineage (GTDB taxonomy): Bacteria > Pseudomonadota > Alphaproteobacteria > Rhizobiales > Xanthobacteraceae > Bradyrhizobium > Bradyrhizobium diversitatis. The sequence goes on along the minus strand of NZ_JACEGD010000001.1, from coordinate 285,109 downwards.
CCCGCCGACCGTCGTCTGCAATCTCAGACGATCGAGCGGCTGATGCGCGCCGGCTCGATGCCGAAATCGACCGCAAGCTGATCATCTGGCGGCCGCTGATCATGCCTAAAGGCGGCGGCTCGTGACAAGCCGCTTGCGCTTGCGTGAAAAACATCTGGCTTCGGCGCGCTCAATGCCCTGGTTTCCCCTACAGGAGCAGCCATGCGGATCAATTAATTCGCACGAAGCTGTGACAGCGATCGCCGAGGCGATGGCCGCCGGGAACGCTGCACATGATCGCGCGTGCCATTCTTACAGAGGTAACCATTTTGTCTCGACTAGACATCATTCGGTAGCAGCATTGCCCCATCGTTGGCGCGGCCGGCGCGGCTACACCCGCGATCACGCAATTGTCCCATCGCCTGCTCCGGTCGCGAAAGGAACGATTGCGTCAGTGAGTTTCGCGACCTGATGAGGCTTCTGGAATGTTATACCATTTTCTGCTGGCATCTTGGGGCACATTGGGAAACCTCTCTCCTCTCCTGACTGCGGGACGGAAACTGCGCCGGAATGGTCATCATGTCCGGGTGATGGCGGATCCGGCAATGCGTGCCGAAGTGGAGAGCGCCGACTTCGAATTCGTGACATGGCGCCGCGCCCCGACGGGCAAGGCCGCCGATCCGACAGATCTCTCGGACATGTCGCAATGGATACGCCGCGTCGTATTCGACCCCTGCTCAGCCTATGCGGCCGATATCCGGGACGAAATTCGCCGCGGGCCGACGGATGCGGTTCTCAGCTTGGACGTATTGTTCGGCGCCGCGCTCGGAGCGGAGGCATCGGATGTGCCCCTCGCTCTATTATCCCCCCATGTCAGCCTGCGCACCCTGCCGGGAATGCCGCCGGCCACGAGCGGGTTGGGTCAACCGAAAACTCCGCAAGAGCGTGCCGAAGTCGACGTGGCCAATGCCGCCGTATCCCAGATGCTGAATTCGTTTCTCCCTCTTCTCAACCGGGCCCGCGTCGATCTGGGACTCGCCCCGCTCGCGGATGTCATGCACCTGTTCGATCGGGCCGACCGGCTTCTGCTCGCAACCAGTCGGGCGTTCGACTTTCAGGCTGATGCTCTGCCGTACAATTTTCGGTATGTCGGGCCGCTGCTCGACGTGCCGAACTGGTCCAAGGCCACGCAACCCAATTCGCGGCAGGCCGCCACCTGGCCAGCATCGTCCATGCGATCGGGGCGCCGCCGCGTCTTGATCGCTTGCAGCACCGGCGCTCAAGGCCAGCGCGATCTGTTTCAACGCGTCGTCAACGCGATGGGCATGCTCGAGATCGATGCCATCACGACCACTGGCCCCAATCTGAAGGTTACAGATCTGCGGGCTCCACAGAATGTCCGATTGATCAGCGGCGCTCCCCATGACCTGATCATGAAAGACGTTTCTGCCGTGGTGTCGCAAGGCGGCCACGGAACCGTCACCCGTTCGCTCCTCAACGGCTTGCCGCAGCTCGTTCTTCCGATGGGACGGGATCAGGCTGCGAACGCGGCGCGGGTCGAGGCCAAGGGCGCCGGGCTTCGATTGCCTCCAACGGCCTCGCAGATGGAGATCGCCGCGGCAGTGGACCGGCTGATCACCGAGCCGCAATTCGCGACGACGGCTCGCTTCCTCGGCGAGGCCATCAAGGTCGATATCGATCGGTCCTGCCTCGTCGACGAGATGGAGACCATCGCCGCCGCCGGCCGCCGAATGAGACGGCCGTCAGCTGCAACGACGGCGTCTCGTCGCGCCTGACGAACCCTCGATGCGGCCGCCCGCCCATGATCGGCCCGGTGCCGCTGACCGACGCCACGAAATGCTCCGAGCGTTCGCAAGAGCGCGCGGGCATCGCCAAACGAAAGCGCCTCCCGACCTTGCGCGCATTTTGAAGCGGGACCGACGGCCGCTGACGACCAATGCCGGGGAGATTGGCTGCGTTTTCGACGATCCGGCGCGGGCGGCAGATGCGAAATGAGACCTACATTCTGGCGATTACCCCGGCTGAATGGGTTCGTCAGCCGCTCCTCTATCGATATCCTGGCAGACACTGGCGACGATCTGATAGGAGCGATGGGCCGCGGCGGTGTCCTGGATGAACGTGATGATCATGAGTTCGTCTGCCTGCGTTCTCCTGATCATCGCCTGGATACCGGAACGCACCGTTTCCGGTCCGCCAACGATGGCGTAGGATAAGCGGTCGGGCATGGCTGCGACGGGCGCCGCAATCGCGTCCGTCGCCGATGCCGGCAGCTTCTTGCGAAACCATTGCACCAGGATCGGCCGGACGCCAGCCATCATTTCCTCCGCTTCTGCATCCGTGTCTGCCGCGATGATAAAGGCCGACACCATCGCATGCGGAGATCGCATTGTGGCGCCCGGCCGGAAATGCGTGCGATACGCCTGCATGGCAGGAATCAGATCATCGGGCGCGATATGGGTCCCGTAGGAGAACGGCAAGCCGAGCTTGCCCGCCATTGTCGCCGAGGCCGTTGAAGACCCCAGCAACCAGACGGGTACATCGAGGCCGCGCCCAGGTGCATGTGGACTATCGCCCGATTGCGGCTCGCGCAGGAGCGCCAACAATTCGTCGAGGTCAGCGTCAAAACGCATGCGCGCATCGGGCGCCTTGCGTAGCATCCGGAGCGTGTCAGCGTCCGACCCTGGTCCGCCCGTTGCGCGTCCGATTCCGAGATCGATCCGGCCGGGATGTAGCGCCGCCAATGTTCCGAATTGTTCGGCAATCAGAAGGGGCGAATGGTTGGGCAACATTGCGCCGCCAGAGCCGACGCGGATCGATCGCGTACGGCTCGCAACATGAGCAAGCACGATAGGTGGCGCCGCATTGGTCAGCCGCGGCACGTTGTGATGCTCGGTGAACCAGAAGCGTCGATAGCCCAACGCCTCCGCATGCTGCGCTCGCTCGACAGTGCGGGCCAGAGCTTGACGCGTACCGTCGCCATTGTACTTCGGAGAAAAATCGAGCATCGAGATCGGAAGCGATCTGTCCATCATGAATCCCTTTGTGTTGTCCGGCCCGATCCTTCGGCCATGGGGCTGCCAATGAAGCGGCGTCGTGACGACGCCTTCACTGGCCGCGATCTCCAGGGCCCGGGTGCTCAGCCGATATTCTGTCGTAAAGACGCGCAGCGCATAGCCTGCGCTTCTGGACAGAACGGCCAGCAAGATCGCCAATCGGCGCTCAGGCGACGGCCGCTTTCAGATGACGGGCAAGTATCTCTGCGAACACCTTCACCTTCGAGGAGATGTCGGCGCGCGAGGGATAGGTGAGTTGGAGTCTGACCGAAGCCGAAACGGGGAAGGCCTTCACGAGAGCGCCGGACGCCAACGCCGTTCTGCATAGCGACCCGGGCAGGAGGCCGATGCCCTGACCGAGCAGCACCAGTTCGCGGATGAACGTGAAACTGTCGACCGTAACGTGGAACTGAGGCAGGACCCCGCCATCGAGGCACTGTTCGAAAAGGCGGCGCAGTTCCGGCTGCTGTGGACCGATCAGCCGCGTTGCCCTGGCGATGCTCGCCGGAGCACCGTGACGGCGCATATAATCGGCGCTCGCATAAAAGCCCAGTTCCATGTCGAGCGCCCCCCGCACGACGGCGTCCTGGGGATTGGCGGCACCGATCCGCAGTGCGACATCGACATTCTCGGAGACGAGGTCGAGCACCGCGTTGGTCGGAACCACATTGACCCGCACCTTCGGATATGCCGCGCAGAATTCCGAGATAGCCGGGGCAACGATCTTTGCTGGAAAGTCCGCAGGCAGCGTCATGCGGATCTCGCCTGCATGAGATGGTCCGACCTGCTTCAGATCGGCGAGTGTATCGGCCAGGGACGCCAGGGCGCCCTCCGATCGCTGATACAGATCCTGCCCTTCGGCGGTCAGAGCGAAGGCGCGTGTCGACCGTTTGAAGAGGCGAACGCCCAGCGAGCTCTCGAGATTGCGAATGCGCAGGCTCACGGAAGACCGCGGCATCCCTGTCCGGCGTGCGGCTCCGGAGAAGCTGCCCGCGCGAACAACTTCAATGAATGTCTTGAGCGCGTTGAGATCCATCAGCGCGCCCTCAGCGAGCCGTGATCCTTGATAGGATCACGGGCGAAATGGCGTGCCGCCTCCGGAAGCCAGCGATGAGCGCTCCGGCGACCATCCCCAAGTATGGATGGGCGGGATCGGGAGTGTTTGAGAGTCCGCATCTATCGCGCGATAGTACGATATCGGGCGCTGTCCCCTTCTTCACATCCTCGTTTTTACGAACGCCCGCAGGAAGATGGGTTGGTCACGGTCAGGGATGAGACATCCGGGGATCGGGGACCTCCTTCGACCCGTCTCCTCGCTCGATTTGCGGGTCGACATGGCCCTTCAGAACCCGGGTGCCGCAAGGCGCGCACGCTATGGCAAGGGTCCGACGATCATTTGATCGTGCCGTTGGGCGATACCGGGCAGGAGATTCATATTCTGCTCCCGTGGTTCGGGGATGTCGCGGAGATCGCGAAAGAATTCCTCGTGCTTTCGCGGTGTCGAGATCAAGATGTGGCGCGCATCACGGGAGCCGACATTCGTGAACCCATGAATCATGCCTTTCGGAACCTGCACGCGTGCCCCGGGCTCCACGACCTCGGTCTGGTCGCCGATGAGATATTTCAGCGTTCCCTCGAGAACGACGAACAGCTTATCCTCGGATGCGGAAATATGAGCCGGTGCGCCGAAGCCTGGCTTGATCGTCATGTCCAGAATCGTGAACGGGCTTGTGCTGGAATTGATGATCCTGGTGCTGATCCCCGCGAAATCAGTCTGCTCGAATGTGGTTGCGATGCCAGCTTCCATTGTCGGTCTCCGAGGCTCGAGTGGGCGTCGGTTCATACTTCGTCGCTCCGGAGCATCGCGCATAGCCCAAGCCTCTGGACAGACCGGCCAAGACAATCGCCAATCGCCCGCATTGGGATGATGTCGCAATCTCAGAACCGCACGTGCCAGATCCACGGCACCACGCGCCCCTCGCGGCGGAGGGGTAGGACCGTGCCGGCCATCAGTCGTCGGGCGTCCGACCCTCAGTCTAAAGCTGCGGTGCATTGCGGATTGCTATTCGCGAGTGAGCCGAGCGACCCTCCGTTCTCCTTGCCCGACGGCATTCCCGCGAGGCAATGGTGCGCCCCGCAGGCTGATGCCACCGGACGACCCATTGCACCGACCTCAGCAAGCGAAGGGACAAGGTCGAAAGTCCTTTGCCGCGGGCGAATTCCAATTGGCACCGCGCCGGCGGCGCCAGCTCAATTCACCTGGGCACCCGAATTCTTCACGATCGGCGTCCACTTCTGCACCTCGCTCGCGACAAAGGCCCTGAAGGCCTCAGGGGTCGAGCCCTGGACGATGAAGCCCTGCGCCGCAAAGTAATCCTTGATGTCGGGAGACTGCATGGCCTTGTTCACTTCCGCGCTCAGCTTCTCGACCACCTCGGGCGGCGTGCCGACCGGCGCAAACAGGCCTTGCCATGACAGCGCCTCGAAACCCTTCAGTCCCGATTCATCCAGCGTCGGCACGTCCGGCAGCAGGGGGTGCCTGATTTTCGAGGTGACGGCCAGCGCGCGAATCTTTCCGGCCTGGATCTGCGGCATCAGCACCAGGACGTCGCCGAACGTGACCTGGATTTGACCGCCCATGAGATCGGTGAGCATGGCCGCGCTTCCGCGATAGGGAACGTGCACCATCGAAACATCGGTCGCCTGCTTGTACATCTCGCCGGTGAGATGCATCGACGTGCCGTTGCCGGCCGAGCCGTAACTCAGCTCGCCCGGTTTCGACTTGGCCAGGGCGAGAAACTCGGCCGGCGTGTTCGCCTTGACGTCGGGATTGACGGCCAGCACCAGCGGCGAGTTCACCATCATCGACACGGGTGCGAAGTCGTTGATCACGTTATAGGGCAACTTCGGATACAGCGCCTGCGCGATGGCGTTGCTGCCGGTCACCCCCGCCAACAGGTTGTAGCCGTCGGGTGCGGATTTGGCCACGAAGTCGGCGCCCAGGGCGCCGCCGGCGCCGGGGCGGTTGTCGACCACCACCGGCTGTCCCCACGCCGCGGCGAGTTTTTCTCCCACACGCCGCGCCAGCACGTCGGTGCTGCCGCCAGGCGCGAACGGCACCACGATGTGGATCGGCTTGTTCGGGTAGGTTGATTGCGCATTGGCCAGTGCAGGCATGAGCATCGCGAAGCTGGCCAACGCCAGCGTCGCACAGCGCGACATCGGGAAACGGATCATGGGCAACTCCTTGCGGGTGGATTGGCGGATTCAATTGGAGCGAGACGACCCCAGCCGCCGCCGCCAGCGGTTTCAATGATCAGCAGGTCGCCGGCGGACCACGCGATGCGGGCGCGCGCAGGCAAGAGCTCGATCGCTCCGTCCACACGCAAGACCCGGGCCATCGACGTTGCGCCGGCCCCGCCGCCTCGAGCACCGCGCGCACGGCCGACATGGCGCTCGCCGCGATAGGCGATCCACCCCTGGCCTTCGAGCAGCCGATAGGCGCGCCGCACGCCGTCGCCGCCACATTGCAGACCGCCGCCGCCGCTGCCGCGGCGGATCTCGTAGCATTCCACCCTCAGCGGCGCTTCGGTCTCGATCACCTCCACGGGGGTATTGCGCGCATTGCCGACGTCGGTGGAGACACCGGCGCGGCCGGGCGCGTGGACGCTGGCGCCGGCGCCGCTGGCAATGATCTCGGTGAACATCCAGCGCCGCCCGTCCGCCCGCGTGCCGCTGAGCGCGAGGACGGTGGCTACCCCGGCGTGCGGCGCCACGCCCATCCCGCCTGCCGACTGTGACCAGGCTCCGAGAATCGCGTTGCACGCCAGCTTCACGGTCGCCGTGCGCGCATTGACCGCCGCCGGCAGCGCCGGATTGACCAGGCTGCCGGGGGGTGGCAGCTTCAGCGTCAGTGGCGCAAGGCAACCGGCGTTATTGGGTGCATCCGGTGCCAGCGTCCGCATGAAGAACAGAGCCGCCGACAGCATCGCCGCCGGCGATGCATTGAGCGGCCCCCTCACCTGCGGCGCGGTCCCCTCGAAGTCGATGACCAGTGTGTCACCCTGCTTGCGCAAGCTCACCGCGATGGAAACCGGGGCGGTGTCGATGCCGTCGCCGTCGAGTTGATCACGCCAGGTCCATTCGCCGTCGGGCGCGGCCGCAAGGGCGGCGCGGGTCATGCATTCGGTCTGCGCAATCAGGGCATCGCAGACGTCGGCAAAACGAGGTCCGGTGTGACGCGCGATCTGCTTCAGTTCGCGCGCGCCTTGCGTCAGCGCGGTCCACTGCGCTTCCAGGTCGCCGCGCAGGTTGTCAGGCGTGCGGGAGTTGGCGGCCAGGATGGCGTCGATATCGGGCTGCACGCCTTCGGCGCTGCGCCAGCGCACCGGCGGCAGGCGCAGGCCTTCCTGGTACACTTCGGTTGCATCAGGCGGAATGGAGCCGGCGGCCATGCCCCCGACATCCTGATGGTGCAAATTGGCGGCGGCGAAGGCGATCACCTCGCCATCGTGGAAGACCGGATGGACCAGAGCCAGGTCCGGCAGATGCGTGCCGCCGGACCAGGGGTCGTTGAGCAGATAGGCGTCGCCCTCGGACATCGTTGCGAGCGGAAAGCGTGCGAGCACACCGGCAACGGCCGGAATCAGCGAGCCCAGCAACAACGGCAGCGAGCGCGCCTGGGCGAGCAAGCGTCCGTCCGGCAGGAACAGCGCCGCGGCACAGTCGCCGCTCTCGCGGGCGATGGACGACACGGCGGCGCGCATCATGCCATGCTGCATGCGGTCGGCCGTGCCTTGCAGCGCCAGACGCAGCGGCTCCATGCGCAGGGCGATGACCGGATCAGGCGGGACGTCGTGCGCGCGCGGCATCATGCCTTCGCCTCCAGCGCCAGCGCCTGGTCCGGCGTCACCCGCCACGACCAGCCCGCCGGCACAAAGACGGTTGTCATCGGCGCGAACAGAGAATGCGGCCCCTCGCCTTGCGGCGGCAGCGAATCCCACGGGCTTTCGCTCGCCGCCAGGCTGACGTCGCCCTCGTCCGGACTGTAGAGCATGCCCAGCGCCGCCATCACGCCGGCGTGCGGCATCACCAGCACGCAGCGCATACCGGCCAGTTCGGCAATCTCGGCCGCATGCTGCGCGCCGCCGCCGCCGATGGCGACGAGCACCGCATCCGCCGGATCCAGCTTGCGCTGAAAGGCGTGGGTCTTGAGCGCCTCCGCCATCCCGGCGGCGGCCGCGCCCACGACGGCTTCAGCGGTTCGAAGCACCGACAAGCCGAGCGCGCCGGCCACGCCGCCAAGCGCGGCCTCCGCGGCGGCGCGGTCCAGCACGATCCCGCCGGCCAGCCGGGGCGGCAAGCGGTCCAGGACGCACAGTGCATCGCTCAGCGTCGGCAAGTCACCGCCGAGACCAAAGGCGGCCGGTCCTGGCCAGGCTCCTTGCGAGCGCGGCCCCAGGCGAAGCGCGCCACCCGGCAGCACCGACACCACGCTGCCACCCCCGATGCCGATGGAGGCGATATCCGCGCAGCGCTGACGGATCGGCAAGCCGCCGCATTCCAGCGCATCGGTAAAGGTTGGCCTGCCGTCGAGCAGAATGCTGATGTCGGCGCTGGTGCCTCCGATATCCAGAACGATCGCGGGATCGGAGGCTGCGAGGCCGGCGGCCACGCCCTGCAGCGCCGCGCAGGGACCGGACATGGCAAGGCCGATCGGCTGCTCGGCGAGATCATGCCAGGGCGCAGTGCCGCCGGCCGATCGCATCAGGCGCAGCGGCGGCAAGCCACGTACCTTCAATGCGTCGGCCAGCGCGTGCAGGTAACTCGCTGCCAGCGGTTTGGCATAGGCGTCCAGCGCCGTAGTCAGCCAGCGTTCGAATTCCCGCGGTTGCGGATCGACTTCGCTGGACAGTGAAATGTGCAAGCTCGGAAGGCGCGCATGCAGCGCCGCACGCAGCGCGCGCTCATGGGTCGGATTGCGGTGCGAGAACAACAGACCGACCGCCAGCGCGCGCACGCCGGCGTCGCTCACTGCATCCGCAATGGCGTCCACGGCCGACAGGTCGAGCGGCTCCACCTCGCGCCCCTCGGCATCGATGCGCCCGCCGATCTCGAAACGCAGCGGCTCCGGAAACAGCTTTGCTTCGGGCACGGCCGGCATGATCACCGGCTCATACAGTTCCTTGCGATCCTGGCGCGCCAGGACCGGTACGTCGCGCATGCCGCGCGTCAGGACAAGGGCCACCGGAGGTTCGTTCAGCTCCAGCAGCAGATTGGTGATGACGGTGGAGCCGTGCACGACGCGGCCGACGTCGTCTGCCCCGATGCCCGCCTGCGCGCACAACTGATCGAGTGCCTCGACGACCGGCTCCGCCAGCCGGCGTCCGGCGCGCGGATGTTTGAGCGACGCAACGTGCCCGTCGCTCCGCAAGGCCACCGCATCGATGAAGGTGCCACCCATGTCCACGGCGAGTGACCAGGACGCGTTCAACGGAAGCGCTCCGGCGAAAACGGCGTCAGGTCCACCTGCGTCGGTCGTCCGGCCACCAGATGCGCAATCTCGCGGCCGGTCGCCGCGCCCATGCACATGCCCATATGGCCATGGCCGAAGGCGAGCCAGGCGTTGTCGGCCGCGCGGACCGGACCGACCACGGGAAGACTGTCGGGAAGACAGGGACGATGACCCATCCAGCGCGTGAAGGACGATGTGTCCAGGTGCGGGAATAACTGCTGTCCCTGACGAAGCAGGGCATCGGCACGCGCCATGTTGGGTGGCGCTTTCAAGCCGGCGAATTCCACCGTACCGGCCAGCCGCAGACCCATGGCCATCGGGTTGACCATCAGATTGTGCTCCACCGCCATCACGGTGTGGCGCAGAGCCAGATTCGAGCTCTGCACGGTGACGTGGTAACCGCGCTGCGTCTCCAGCATCACCGGGCTGTCGAGCTGTGTCGCCAATGCGCCCGACCAGGCCCCGGCTGCCACCACCACGCCGTCCGCCGCCAGCGGCTCGCCCTGCTCCAACAGCACTGCCGTGACGCGCCGGCCCTGCCGCTCGAAACCACGGACGCGGTCGCGGACGTGACGCGCGCCGTCGCCGATGCAGCGATTGTAGATCGCCTTGACGAGGGCAGATGGATCGGACGTGGAGCCGTTATCGGGCGCCAGAATGCCGAACCGAAAACGTCCCTTGAGGTCCGGCTCGAGACTTTCCAGCTCGTCCTGCTCCACGTCCTGCATCCACACGCCCAGCGATCGCCGCAGATTCATGCCCCAGGCCCACTGCGCCGCTGTCTCGCGAGAGGAAAAGACGTACAGGCAACCGCTACGCCGCACCAACTCCCGGGCATCGGCATGGACGAGCAGCGGATCATAGCAGTCGAAGATAGGCGCCAGCAGCGAACGTAACGCGGTGGCGATGCGTGTCACCTCTTCGCGTGATGAATGACGCAGCAGCCGCAGCAGCCATGGCGCCACGAGCGGGGCATAGGCCCAACGCACCGTCAGCGGTCCCAATGGGTCCAGCAGCCAGCGCGGGACCTTCTTCCACATGCCTGGCATGCCGACCGGCAGGCAGGCGCTGGGCGAGAGCGAGCCGGCATTGCCGAAGGAGCAGGCCTCGCCCGCGTCCAGCGGGTCGACGAAGGTCACCGCGTGGCCGTCGCGCTGCAGCCACGCAGCAGTGCAAGCGCCGACGATTCCCGTTCCTATGACGACAATGTGCATGCGGGAATTCTGAAAAATAATTCCCCCATCACACAAGCCAATTCTTTTAATATGATCATCAGGTTTCCTGATGATGGATCCGTTCGAGCGAGGATATGTGATGCGGCCCGCCATTCTCTCCACTCTCAGCCTGCGCCAGATGCGCGCCTTTGCCGCGGTCGCTCGAGCGGGCAGCTTCACGGCGGCGGCGCGACAGATCAACCTGACGCAGTCGGCAGTCAGCATGCTGGTTCAGCAACTCGAGGAGACCCTCGGGCTGAAACTGTTCGACCGCGGCGCGGTCGTGTTCTTGACGGCGGCCGGCCAGCAATTGCTCCCCCTGGCGCGCCGCATCCTGGATGACGTGCAACAGATCGCAGAGGGCGCTTCGGACCTTCGCTCCCTTCGCACCGGCCTGTTGCGCGTGGTGGCGCCGCAGATGCTGGCATGCACATGGGTGGCCGCAGTGCTGGGCGAGTTCGAGCAAGCCCATCCGGATGTCGGCCTGCGCGTGACCGACGCGATGGCGGACGAGGTGGTGAGCACGGTGCGCCGGGGCGAGGCGGAACTGGGCGTTGGCCCAGAGCGCGCCACCGGCGAGGACGTCACCAGCACATTCCTGATGGATGTGCCGATCCGAGTGGTCTGCTCAGCGCAGCACCCGCTGGCGCAGCAACGCGCCGTCTCATGGAAGAAACTGCGCGACGAGCGCTGGGTCATCTATTCCAGTGAGTTCAACCGGCACCTGGAGAGCCTGCTGCATGCGCACGATAGCTCGCTCTCCATGCAGACCGCCGTCGAGGTCAAATATCTGACCACCGCTTTGGCGTTGGTGGGCGTCGGCACCGGCCTGGCGGCCGTTCCCGACTACGGACGGCTGTTCGCGCCGAATTTCGACGTGCGTTTCATCAAGCTGCGCGCTCCGGAAATCCGCCGCCGCTACTATATATATCAACGACGCGGGCTGGTGCTCTCGCCGCCGGCGGAGGCGTTCGCGAAGCTGCTGCGCCAACGCGCGGCACGCAGCGGTGGGTGAATCCGTGCACCCGAACGTGCGAGCGCACGGCTCCCGGCCGTGGCCATGGAAGTCCCACGTCTGACGAGCGCATAATCAGGCCGCCGTGTCGCCGAACCACTTTTCCCCTGACGATCCGACAGGCCATGCGCGTCTGGCACCTTCCGGAAGTGCCGGCAGCAGACGCCAATGATGACGAACGGTCGCCGGCTTAGATGCTGCGATACCGCTCGATACGTGAGAGCTCGGGCGCTATTCCGAGCCCCGGCTCTTGATCCAATTCAACCGTGCCCTCCCTCACGTCAAGAACCGGGCCGCAATAGAGATCGCGCAACGGGTTGTCGTTGACATCAACCTCCAGCCAGCCATGCCCGCCGATGCCGGCGAGGAGATGCGCGGACGCAAGCAAGCCCAGGCCTCCGCCGAGATAGTGCGGACAGAACGTCTTGCCCGCCTTCAGAATGTCGCGGGCCAGTGGACTGCACACGCTCAGCCCGCCCCATTTCGCAATATCGGGCTGAACCACACCGAGCACGTCGTCGGCAAGAACCTCCTTGAAGCCCTCGACGCTCGAAATGTTTTCGCCGGCGGCAATCGGCATCTTCGCTGCGGCGCGCAGCCTGCGCCATTCCGCGCGCGGGCGATCGGCCCGAATCGGCTCCTCCAGCCAGCGTAGATCGAACTGGGCAAGCCGCGGCAGCATCTCGATCGCCTGCCTGACTGACCAGCCCTGATTTGCATCGGCGGCAAGCATGCCCGCGCCGAGGATCCCACGCAGCGCGGCCAAATTGGCAATATCGGTTTCGGCGCCGAACCCGACCTTCAGCTTCAGCGCGCAATGGCCGCGCTCGAGCGCGGCTTCCGCCGTCTGCGCCGCGCCGGCGGGATTGATGCCGCTGGCGTAGACCTTGATCTTGCCGGACTGTCCGCCGAGCAGCCGCCATAGCGGCACCCGCCGACGCCGTGCGCAGATATCCCACAGCGCAAGATCGATGCCCGAAATCGCCTGCGCAAACGGACCGGGCTCGCCGCATTGAATCACCAGAACCTCGATGGCCTTGGTCAGGGTCTCGAACGCCTGAGTGGGACCATCGAATTTGCGCCCGATGAGCGCGGGCGCAAGCACCTCGTTGATGAGCCGGGCGCGATGCTCCGCGCCTGGCGCTGGAAAGTTGCACCAGGCTTCACCCCATCCCTCGACGCCGTCTTCGTCGACTGCGCGAACGAAGACGGCGGGACGGTCGAGCATCTTGCCGAAGGAGGTCACCACCGGCATTGCCAGCGGATAGCGATAGCAGAACGCTTCGATCGAACGGATGGTGAAGCTGTCAGTCATGTTGCAATTCCTGCAAGACCACGCCGGACCGCTATCATCCTAGTAGGCGCGTGCGAAGTCACCTTCCAGCTTGATATCGGTAAAGACCGGAAAGCGGGGCTTCCAGGGCGTGCCCTTGGTCGTGGTCAGCTCGTTGAGCCGTTCGAGCACGTGGAGACCATCCTTGCTCAGGCTCGCCGAGACTGCCGCCCGGTCCGGGAAGTTCTTGAGGACGGCATCGAGCCAGATGGTCCGACCGGCCAGGAAGCCGCTTGCGCCTGCGGCATAGGAATAGTCGAGCACGCGCTCGAATTTCTCCGGCGCGGCGCCGCCCGAGAGCAGCACCCAGGGAATGTTGCGCGCGCGGCAGATATCGCCGATCGCATCGAACTCCTTCTGCGCGGCCTTCGCCTCGGCGCTGCCGTCACGTGCAGGCAGGCTGCCCGCCGCAAGCGGGCTCTCCAGCTTGAGGAGATCGACGCCGTATTCGGGCTTCGCGAACTCGCGCACGCTGTCGATGACGAGGCCCGGCAGCTTGCCCGGCGATTCCACGTAATCGGCGGTGTGATTGGCGCTGCCGAGGAACGGATAGACCAGCAATTCGAGCACATAGGGAATGTCGTGGCGGGCGCAGTCCTCGCCGATCTCGCGCACGAACTTCTTCTGGTGCTCGTTGACGGCGGCATCGGCGTCGGGCCGGTACCAGGCCAGCACCTTGACGGCGTCGCCGCCCATGGCGCGGATCTTCTCCACGCTCCAATTGGTGATCGCGCGCGACTTGCGGCCACCCGCGGTCTCCTCGACGCGGTGCTCTTCCAGCGTCATGATGAGGCCGCAGCGCGGCGGCAGCAGGTCAATCGCGGCCGGCACGGCAAAGTTCGGGTCGAACAGCATTGAGCTGCAATGCGGCGCGAGGTTCTCGACCAGGAGGCGCTTGGCCGCCGTGACGTCCGAAAACTCGACCTGGTCCCGCGTGATGCCCTTGGCTTTCGCGATGGCATCGAACAGTGGCGGCCGCTGATCTAGCGCGACCATGCGAAAGTGGCCGTCCGCGTCAGCAAGCCGTGCCAGGCCCCGGTTCTTTCCAATCGCTCTCATGGCTTCGTCCTCATGAATACAAGACACTCATTGATGGTGGGGATTCCATTGCGGCCGCCGGCATGGCGGCATTTCATGGCGGCCGTGGCGGCCGAAAACGCCATGGCGGCGCGCACGTCGATGCCGGCGCCGATCGCAAGCGCATAGGCGCCGTGGAAGACGTCGCCGGCGCCCGTGGTATCGACGACGTCGACGGCATAGGCGACCTGCCGATGCAGCTGGCCGTTCTCGTGCCAGCTCACGCCGCCCTCGCCGCGCGTGACGGCGATGACGCGGCATCCGAAGCGCGCCAGCGTTGCGAGGGATTCATCATCGGCCGATCCGGCAAAGGCTGTGAGCGCGGGCGCCGAGAAGATCGCGTGATCAGTCAGCGGCAGCAGCCGCTCGAACACCTCGGCGTCGGCCATGTCGCCGTCGAGCACGGTCGGAATGCCGCGCGCACGCGCTTCGCGGAACAGCGCCGCCGCGCCCTCGACCCAGCGCGGATCGGCCAGCACGGCAGAGGCGTGCGCGACGATTTCGAGCGGAATCCAATCGGCTGCCTCCGGATACAGGCCGCGGAAGTTGACGATCTGGCGCTCGCCGGAGCTGTCGACGATGATTCCGGAGACCGACGAACGGCCAGCGGGAAACAGCCGGAAGTTCTCGACGTCGACGCCTTCGGCGGTGAAGGCCGACTTCATCTCATGGCCGGCCGCATCGTTCCCTGCCCGCCCCCAGAACGCGACAGACGCGCCGAGCTTCGCCACCGCGACGGCAGCATTGGCAGCCATGCCGCCGCCAAGCGTGCCGTACTCGACCGCCCTGATTTTCTCGCTTCCACCCGCGAACGGCCGATCGACCCGCCAGACCTGGTCGAGCGCGGACAGCCCGAGACAGATCACGTGCACGGGCCTCTCGCTGGACGCGACGTCCGCCAGCGCCGAGAGGTCACCGATGTTCACCGGCGCGCTCACCGCAGAACCCGTCCATTGGTGGCATCGAACAGGTGCGTCTTGCCCGGCTGCGGGCGCAGGTTGATGCGATCGCCGACCTTCGGCCGCAGCGCCGGATCGACCCGCGCAATGGCGGGACCGCCGGCGAGATCGAAATGGATCAGCGTGTCCGAACCGAGCGGCTCGACCAGCTTGACGTCGATGGCGATGCCATCGGCGGCATCGGTCGCGACCGCGAAATGTTCGGGGCGAATGCCGAGCACGGCGTTACCGGCCTTGCTCAGGCGGCCTGCGGTCTCGCCGTCCAGCGCCACCACCGTTCCGCCTTGCGAAAGAACTGCCTGCTCCTGGCGCCACTCAACCGGGAAGAAATTCATCGCGGGCGAGCCGATGAAGCCGGCGACGAACTGGTTTGCGGGCCGCTCGTAGACGGTCTCGGGCGTGTCGTATTGCTGGATCGTGCCGCTCTGGAGCACCACGATCCGGTCTGCCATGGTCATGGCCTCGATCTGATCGTGGGTGACGAAGACCATGGTGGTCTTCAGCTCCTGCGACAGCGCCTTGATCTCGGCGCGGACCTGCCCGCGCAGCTTGGCGTCGAGGTTGGAGAGCGGCTCGTCGAACAGGAACGCCTTGGGATTGCGCACGATGGCGCGGCCCATGGCGACGCGCTGGCGCTGGCCGCCTGAGAGCTCCTTCGGCTTGCGGTCGAGATAAGGCTCGATGTGCAAGAGCGCGGCGGCGCGCCTCACGCGCGCATCAATTTCCGCCTTGGACACTCCCCGCAGCTCCAGCGCGAACGACATGTTGTCGTAGACGTGCATATGCGGATAGAGGGCGTAGTCCTGGAACACCATCGCGATGTCACGCTGCGCGGCCTGCACGCCGTTGACGCGCTTGTCGCCGATATAGAGGTCGCCCGACGAGATCGGCTCGAGGCCCGCAATGATGCGCAGCAAGGTCGACTTGCCGCAGCCGGACGGGCCGACGAACACGACGAACTCGTGGTCAGCGATCTCCAGATTGAGATCGGGGATCACGGTGAAATTGCCGTAACGTTTGGTGAGGTTGCGGATCGAGATCGAGGCCATGATCGCTCAGTCCAGCGCCAGCACGGGCTTGATCAGCTCGCCTTTGGCGAAGCGGGCGAAGTTCTCAGGGAGTGTCGAGAGGCAGAACTCGCCGTCGACGAGGACGCGATACTCGTCCTTGTACTTGCGCAGCAGCTCGACATTCGGCTCGAAATCCGAGACCGGGAAATAGAAGGTCCGGATCATGTAGAAGTCCTTGCGGCGGAAGACCTTGCCTTCCTCGATGGTCCAGGGCGCCGCGTTTTCGCCGACCAGCACCAAGGCGCCGCGCGGCAGGACAAGCTCGATGCCGAGATTGCGCGCCGCATGCGCGCCTGAGCATTCCATGATGAGGGCAAAGCGCTTGGAGGTGTCGCCGACCGGGTGTGCCTTCGCGCCGAAGGATTGCGCGATCCCGAGGCGCGCGGCGTTGGGGTCGGCGACATGGACGTCATCGTAGCCGAGCGCGCGGAGCGCCAGTACGACGCCGAGACCGACGGGCCCCGCCCCCATCACGAGCACCGGTCCGGCCTCGGCCGGCGACATCACGCGGCTGACGAAGCGCACGGCATGGCCCGAAGTGCCGATGGTGTCGAGCAGCAACGGCGCGAGGCTGTCCTCGATGTCGTCGGGGACCGGGAGCAGGCAGTTTTCAGGCACCGGCACGTATTCGGCATAGCCGCCCGGCCTGTTCCAGCCGATCAGGCTGGAGACCTCCAGGCACATCTGGGTGTCGCCGCGCCGACAGGCGGCGCAGCGGTCGCAGTGCAAGGGGATATAGACGGCGCAGCGCCGGCCATGCAGGCGATGACCGGGCTGCTCGACCACGCCGAAGATCTCGTGGCCCGCGGTGAACTCCGCACCCTTGTGCCAGAGCTTGAAGTCCGAACCACACAGCGCGGTGCGCGAGACGCGCACCAGCACCTCGCCCTTGCCGACGTCGGGCATCGGCACGCGTTCGATGGTGATGCGATCGTTGCCGTGGAAGACCGCGGCCTGCATGATCGAATTCGGACGGGATAATACATTCATGAGACCTAGCCTTTCACCGCGCCGAGCGTCAGTCCGGACACGAGCCAGCGCTGAACCAGGGCCGCCAGTACCAGCGGCGGCAATGCGATCAACGTCGCCGCCGCCATGAGCGCACCCCACTGCGTCGAACCCTCGCCGATGAAGTTGAAGGCCGCCGCGATCAGCGTCTTGGTGTCGCCATTGGAAAGCACCAGCGCAAACAGGAAGTAGTTCCACGAGAATACGAAGGCGAGGATCGCCGAGACCGCGACGCCCGACGCCACCAGCGGCAGCGCGATGCGCCAGAGGATGCGCGTGACGCTGCATCCGTCCACCTGCGCCGCTTCAAAGACGCTGCGCGGGATGCCATCGAAGGACGGCAGCAGGACCCAGATCACGATCGGCAGCGTGATCACGGCGTGGCTGAGGATCAACGCGGTGTAGGAGCCGATCATGCCGACCTGCCGGAACATGACGTACCATGGCAGCAGGAACAGCGTGCCCGGCGCCATGCGCGCCGCCAGCGTCAGGATCGCGGGCCAGGAAATCCGCGTCCAGGAGACGGCGAAGGCGGCGGGAATGCCGAACATCAGTCCGAGCGCGGTCGAGCCCACGGTGACGATGAGGCTGTTGAGCGCATAGCTGAGGAACGGCGTGGTCCTCGTCAGCTCGACATAGTTCTCCAATGTCGGCGTGAAGACCAGCGTCGGCGGATAGGCGGTGACCTCGAAGGACGGCTTGAACGAGGACAGCACCATCCAGACCGTCGGCGCCATGATGATCGCGCCGGCCAGCACGAGCTGCACCAGGTTGAGCCGGCGGATCCAGCGGTCGGTGTTGGCGGCATCGGTCATGTCATCACCACGCCACTGCGCCGCGCAGGCGGTTGAAGGCGAGCACGGCGCCGAACACGATCGCCGTCAACGTCAGCATCAGGGCGCTGGCATAGCCGATGTTGAAGAATTCGAAGCCGACCCGGAAGCCGTAGATGTTGAGCGTGTTCGAGGCGTTGCCCGGCCCGCCCTGTGTGGTGATGTAGATGATGTCGAAGAAGCGCAGGAGATCGACGCTGCGCAGGATCGCCGCGGTGACGATGGTCGGCAGCAGCAGCGGCAACGTGATGCGGTGGAAGGTCTTGAACGGGGATGCGCCGTCGATCTGCGCGGCCTCGTAGACGCTCGGCGGCAGCGACTGCAGGCCGCCCAGCACGATCAGGGCGACGTAGGGCGTCCACTGCCAGCTGTCGATCAGCGCGACGGTCGGAATCACCCATGTCGGCGACGCCAGCCAGTCCGACGGCGGCAGGCCGAAGGATTGCAGGATGTAGTTGGCGGCGCCCAGCGAGGGATCGAGGATCACCAGCCACATCATGCCCGCGACCACCGGCGGCATCATGAAGGGCGAGATGAACAGCGAGCGCACGATGCCCGGCAGACGCTTGGCGTGGAACAGTACCAGCGCCAGCCAGACGCCGAACACGAGCTGCAGCGCCAGCGACAGCACGAACAGCGCGATGGTGATCCACAGCCCGTGCCAGAATTCGACGTCGGAGATCAGCTTCGAATAATTGGCGAGGCCCGCAAAGGATTGCTTGCCGGTCGAGGAGAACGTCTGGAAGCCGAGCCAGATCGTATAGACGACCGGAAACGCGATCATCGCGACTGTAAAGACCACGGCCGGCGCCGAAAGCGCCGCCATCTCCAGCTTCTGCCGGTCCTGCGTGAGTGTCGCAGCCGTGTCAGACATCCGCCCGTTTCCTTGAGAATGAGGTGCCGGCAGGCAGCGAGCCTGCCGGCATGAAACCGTTACTTCCGGGCGATCAGCGCATCGAGCGCCTTGTCGGCATCCGCGCAGGCCTGCTCGACCGGCTTCTGCTTCAGGATCAGATCCTGCACGGCCTGGCCGATGAACTCGCGCGATTCCGGGTTGGCAACGATGGGATAGCCGACCTCGGAGGAGCCCTTGGTGGCGAGCACGTCGAGCGCGGCCTGCCATTCCTTGCGGACCGGCTCCTCGTCGATCCACTTGCGATATTCAGGGTCCTTGGCGACCGACGGACGCGGCGGGGCAATGCCCTGCAGCGCCATCTTCTTCTGCACCTCGGGGCTGGTCGCCCACTGCACGAAGTACCAGGCTGCCTCCGGCTGCTTGCTGTGCGAGGACACCGCCATGCCCCAGCCGATCGTGGTCGGCACCTGGCCGGCCTCGCCTGCCGGGAACGGCAGCAGGCCGGTGTCCTTCAGGCGCGCACCGCCTTCCATCACTGTGCGCAGTTCGTTCGAGGATTCGAACGCCATCGCCGCGCGGCCGCTGCGGTAGAGCGCGGAGATCTGCTGAAAGCTGTAATTGACGACGCCCGGCGGACCGAAATCGCGCATCAGCCGACTATAGGTATCGAGCGCCTCCTTGCCCTTGGCGGAGCAGAGGTTCGACTTTCCGCTTGCGATGTAGGTGCCGCCGATATTGTGCAGCATGTTGCTGAAGGTGTAGGCGATCGCGGGCTTGAGGCCACGCGAGACGAACGGCGTCACCGCGCCATCGCAGGTCTTTATCTTCTCGGCGGCAGCCTCGACGTCCTTGATCGTCTTCGGCGCCTCGAGGCCGCACTTCTTGAAGATGTCGGTGCGGTAATAGAAGATCGGACCTTCGATGTTCATCGGCATGCTGGTGAGCTTGCCGTTGAAGGTCGCGGCCTTGAGCAAGGCCTGGCTCAATCCATTCGGATCATAGTCCTTGGCAACCTCGTTCCTGGCCATCGTGGTGAGATCGCCGTACCAGCCGGCAGCGGCGAACTGCTCGCCCTCGCGCGAGGGCAGCGTCATGAACACGTCGACCTCGTCGCTGTTCGCGTTCATGACGGTGACCAGACGCTGGCGCATCTGCTGTTCCTGATAGGCGTCGACCTTCAGGGTCATGCCGGTCAGCTTCTCGAAATCGGCCTTGTAGGTCAGCAGCGCCTGCGCGACCGGATTGTTGTTGGCGAGAAAGGTGACCGTCTTGCCCTTGAATTTCATCCAGTCGAAATCGGCCGCGTGTGCTGGCGCGCTGGCGGCGGCAATCGCGAAAACGGGCAACGCGACATGGGTCGCGAGCATCCTGGCCTTCATCGAACTCTCCTCCCGGCTGACCGCCTTAAACTGGCGGACCATTTTGAGTACGTTTGATCACTATCTGAAAACGGTTACAAAATAGACCTCGCATCCGCCGTGTCAAGCGATGGACAAGCAGCACAATCTGCGGCAGATTCGCGACATTCCCGCTAACGCTCGGGTTGCGCCGCACAATGTAACGTTACATGAGACTGACCAACGCCAAATCTGCGAAACAGGGTATCCGCGCCGTGGCGGCGCGCGCTGGCGTCTCGACGGCATCGGTGTCGCGCGCGCTCAACAATCCCGATGCGGTGAGCCCGTCCCTGCGCGCGCGCATCGAAAAGGCCATTGACGCGCTCGGCTACATCCCGCATGCGCCGGCACGGATCCTGTCGTCGCGGCGTTCGCGCACACTCGGCGCGATCGTGCCGACGATCGACAACACGATGTTCGCGCGCGGCATCGCCTCGCTGCAGCAATATCTGTCCTCGGTCGGATACATGCTGTTTCTCACCACGAGCGGCTACGACCTCGACGTCGAGTTGCAGCAGGCGCGCAATCTGATCAGCCGCGGCGTCGACGGCCTGGTGCTGCGCGGCGATTGTCATCACGACGGCTTGCGCAAGCTGCTCGCGGACAATGCAGTCCCCTTTATCAACGTCGGCATCTATCAGCCTGATAGGCCCTACCCCTGCGTCGGCACCGACAACGAAGCCGCCGCCCATCGCGCCGCCGCGCATGTGATCGAGCTCGGCCATCGCCGCATCGGGATCGTCTCGGCGCTCCAGCGCAACAACGACCGCGCCAGCGCCCGCGTCGCCGGCTTTCGCCGCGCGCTCGCCGAGAACGACATCGAGCTTCCCTCGCAATGGCATGTCGAGGTGCCCTATACGCTGGACGACGCGCGCGAGGCGGCGCGCTATCTCCTCAATCTCAAGGACCGTCCGACGGCGGTGGTGTGCGGCAACGACGTCATCGCCTACGGCGTCCTGCTCGAGGCGGAGCGCGACGGCTTCTCCGTGCCGCGCGACTTGTCGGTGGTCGGCTTCGACGACCTCGACTGGAGCCGCCATTTGCGGCCGAGCCTGACCACGATCCACGTTCCGACCGGAGAGACCTGGCAGCGCGCCGGCGAATATCTGGTGCGGAGCCTTGCCGGCGAGCAGACCATCATGCATCGCGAGATCGATTTCTCGCTGGTGGTGCGTGAATCGACCGCCCAGCCTCCGAAATCCCTGAAGTGAGACCCTGCCCATGAGTTCGAATTTCTCCCTCGCACCCGGCTTCCACGCCGTCGTGATCGGCGGCGCCGGCGACATTGGCGCTGCGATCAGCAACCAGTTTTGCGATCTCGGCGCGACCGTGACGGCCACGGGGGCCAACGATGCCGATCTCGACCGCACCCTGCTCAAGCCGCGCGCGGGCCTTGCGCTCGCGACACTCGATGTGACCGATGATGCCGCCGTCACGTCCTTCGCCCGGCAGCACAAGCGCGTCGATGCGCTGGTCAATTGCGCCGGGATCCTTGCGCGCGACAAGGAATTCGAGATCGAGACCTTCATGAAGGTGCTCGACGTCAATCTCACCGGCACGTTCCGAACCTGCATGGCGTTTCAGCCGCGGCTCGCGGAGACTAAAGGCTCGATCGTCAACATCGCCTCGATGAATGCGACGCTGGCGCTGCCGCGCATTCCCGCCTATTGCGCCAGCAAAGGTGGCGTCGTGATGCTGACCAAGGCGCTGGCCTTGAAGTGGGCCGAAGACGGCATCCGCGTCAATGCGGTGGCACCCGGCTATATCGAAACGGCGATCAACGCCGCCGGCCGTACTGATCTCGCGCATTACCAGCGCATCGCCGATCGCACCGCGTTCAAGCGCTGGGGACAGCCGGAGGAGATTGCCGGCGCAGTTGCTTTCCTTTGCATGCCGGCGTCGCGATATGCGACCGGAACCGTCGTTGCTGTGGATGGCGGGTTCCTCGCCGGATGAGCCATAGGATCAGGATGCAATATTCTTCGTAGCCACACTATTGCGGACTACCTCATGCGTGCCTGCGGGCTCGTCGCCTCATTATCGATCTTTACCCCTTCATAGCGTGGGCGTTGGTCTCACAACATACGCCCCCGTCCATCACGAGACAGCGCGCGGCGCGGGGTTAGAGGCGAAGTGTCACATTGCGGCAGCGGGGCGTGGGTTGATCAGCATTCGCGAGAAACAACCGCTTGAAAATCTGACCGCTAAACCGGTTTCTCTGGCCGCGATCTGTTTCGAGAACGCTTCGCATGCTTGGTACGCGCCGGCCATCCCGCCGCCAGGCGTTCCGCAGATAGTCGGATGCACTTGAAGGACTACCTCGCATTCTCGCACATCCTCGTCACCGTCGTTGGGGGCAGAACCGGACCGGTCGATACCGCGCTTGCGACACGAGGCCATACCCGGCACGTCGCGAAGACGAAGAACGGTTCAGTAAACGAAGACCGCGCCGACCGCGAGCAAACCGGCCACGAGGGCAAGACGAATGCCGAAGTCGAAGGCGGCGATCCATCGCATCAGGGGCCTCCAAAGTTGCCGCATCAAATCATATGACGAACGGGAGACTGCTGGTCGGTCGCCCGGTCAGACTCAAAAGGGCATTCGCTACGGCGGGAGCGATCGGCGGGACACCCGGCTCGCCTATGCCTGTGGGAGTTTTCTTCGATGGCACGATATGCGTTTCTACAGCGGGTGCTTCGTCCATACGGAGAACCCTGTAAGCGTCGAAGTTCGTCTCTTGCGGGATGCCGTGATCAAGCGTGATTCGTCCATAAAGAGCCGCACCAAGTCCGAAGCACACTCCACCCTCGATCTGTGCGGCGATCTGATTCGGCGCGATTGCCATGCCGCAATCGACCGCACACACCACCCGACGTACCCTGAGATTTCCGCCCAGCACCGAGACTTCGGCAACCTGGGCCACGACCGTGCCAAAGCATTCGTGAATGGCGAGCCCCCGCGCCCATCCAGCGTCCAATGGACCGCCCCACCCTGCCTTCTTGCAGACAAGATCCAGGACGGCCAGCTTGCGGACGTTGCCTACTTTCGTAAATATAGCGCGGCGATACTCGGCCGGATCCCGCTGCGCGCGTCGCGCCAGTAGATCGACCGTGTGTTCCATGACCATCGCCGACTGCGAATTGCCGACGGATCGCCATAGGCCAGGGGGCACAGCGAGCTTCGGGGTGAAAATCCTGGCGTCCACCACGCTGGCCACAGACAGATAGGGTGAATTCTTCACGCCGTGTGTGGGGAGCTCGTTGGCGCCGAAAGGAACGATCGCTTGCGACACGATGTTGTGGCGCCAGGCGATCGGCAGCCCACCTTCGTCGCATTTGATGGAAACCTTGTGATGAGCCATCGGCCGGTAGTATCCGCTACTCATATCGTCTTCGCGCGTCCAGACGAGCTTGACAGGGCGACCGCCGCCGACGTGACGGGCGATGTTGACGCATTCGACAATGTAGTCGGACGTCAACGTCCCGCGACGTCCAAATGATCCACCCGCCGGCAGCGTCTCGATTTCCACCATGCCCGGAAGCGTGATCGCAGCCAAGGCGCAGTTGATCTGGTCCACCGTCTGGATCTGCGCGGCGAAAGTAAGCTTCACTCGGCGTCCGTCAACCGAAGCAACGCAGTTCATCGGCTCCATGGGGGCATTCGCGAGGTAGGGAAAATCGAACGACGCTTCGAACAGTTCGCCATCGAAGGCATCGTCGACCTTGCCTTTTGTCTGGAACGCCGCCCCGGTGACATCGGTCTTTCCTTTCGCGATTTCACGATAGAGCGCTCGCAGCTCATCGGAAGATCGTGTCTCGGCCTTTGCATCGTCCCAATTGATCTTGAGTGCGTCGCGCCCGAGACGGGCGGACCATGTATCCTTGGCAACTACGGCAACGCCGCGCGCGATCTCGAAAACGTCCACAACGCCAGGCACCTTTCGCGCCGCACCCATGTCGAGGCTGCCGAGCTTGCCGCCGAAATGAGAGGGATGGGCGACCATCGCCACGAGCATGTCCGGAAGCCGGACATCCTGCGTATACAGCTCGGTGCCATTGCTCTTGGATTGACTATCCTTGCGGCGCACGATCTCCGTGCCGATCAGCTTGTAGTCCTTCGGATCCTTGAGCTTGGGATGCTCGGGTGGCGCGATCTTCGCCGCGTCAGCAAGCAGATCGACGAACGTCGCGCTGCGCTGGGAAGCCAAGTGATACACGACGCCGTTCCGCACGCCGATCGAGTCGACTGGCAGACCCCATTTCCGAGCAGCAGCCTGGACGAACATCGCCCGCGCTGCAGCGCCGGCCTGGCGAAGCTGGTTCCAAGAACCCGCGATCGCATGCGAGGCGCCGGTGCCCTGAATCCCCATCGTCACGTCCCGATATACGGCAGCATTGGCGGGAGCGCTCTCAAATCTCACCATCTCCCAATCGGCGTCCAACTCCTCAGCGACGATCGCGGCCAAGCCAGCATGGGTACCTTGGCCCATCTCCTGGTATCGGTTGACGACTGTAACCCAGCCAGCTTCGTCGATCTTTATGAACGGCCCGAACACGCCTGGATTCACATCTACAGCGCCAACACTCAGCGCACCGGCGGCGACGGCCCCAAAGTTGGTCGCCGCATAGCCAACCACCAAAGCTCCGCCCAGCAAGCTGCCACCCAGGACCAGGCGACGGCGGGTGAGGACCGGCGACGGTTGCGCTCCCTCTCCGAACTTCCGCTCCGACATCACGCCACTCCCGCCGCGTCTTTGATTGCCGCTTTGATGCGCCGGTAGGTCCCACAACGGCATATGTTGCCGCTCATGGCAGCATCGATGTCGGCGTCTGTAGGCTTCGGCTTTTCAGCGAGAAGTGCCGCCGCTTGCATGATCTGCCCGGACTGACAATAGCCGCATTGCGGAACGTCGTGCTTGACCCAGGCGACGAGCAAGCGATGTCCAGCGCTCACGCCTTCGATCGTCGTGATCTTCATGCCTTGCGCCTCAGCCGCAAGCACGGAGCACGAACGCGCGGCTTTGCCGTTCAAGTGTACGGTGCACGCCCCGCATTGAGCGATTCCGCAGCCGAACTTCGTGCCGCTCAAACTCAGATGGTCTCTAAGAACCCAGAGGAGCGGCATATTCGGATCGCCATCGAAATCCCGATCCTCGCCATTGACGTTAAGCTTCATCGACGAGCCCTTAAGTTGCACTTCATGCGAAAATATATCGCACTCAGTGTAATATTCAAGACATCCAGGGAATGATTTCGCATTTGACGCCGGCCCCGACGTCATACCGGAGCTCTGCCGGGCAGAGCTTGTGCGGAAGTGACGAGAACTCGGCTTCAAACGCCGCCGCTTCACCGAGAATCGGCAGACCTTGCAGAGTCGGCGCTGAATGCCGTCAAGAGAACGCTTACGGCTCCAAGCCGCGTCTGCGCCTGGATGGAAACCGGAATGTAGAGATCGATCGTGCTGGTCCGGCCGAATGTCATCGTGATCTGATCGACGTTGGAGTTCGGAGACGAACTTCGCGCCCTGTCTCCTTCGCCAATCCGCCCAGCTACAGGTTTGAAGACTGCTCGGCAGATGGTCGTGCTTCCGCCAAGGCCTTTTTGTGCGGTCGTCCCTGTCCCTTGGTGCTCGAGCTTGACGTCATATCGTCTCAGACCGTCAAAGATCGATAGCGCCCGATCGCATACTCCCCCCTGTGCTCTTCCTTCGATCTTGGCGGCTCCCATTAGGAGAGCGCTCAAGGGATCGACGATTGCCACGAGATGCTTCGGTTCAATCGGAGCTTGATTCGAATCCAGGGCCAGCGGCGGATCGACCACCATAGTCTTGACGACGCCGTCGGTCATGCCGAGCTTCACTTTCTGCCGGCGTGAACCGCTTCGATGATCGAGATCGAACTCGGTCGGGACGAAGTGCCCTGCGTTGTGAGTGCCGTTAGAGGACGCGATACCTGCAGAATTGCTCAAGAGCCGCATCGCTCCGGAGACCTGATAATCGACTTGCGCAGCGTAGGTACTGCCGCGGAGCGCCACGTGCAAAGTCACATGAGCCAACGGCACCCCGGCGAACGATACGGCATAGGAAGCACGCACGTCGCCTTCCACGGCGCCGCTCGCGCTTGGGGCACCGAACGCGGCCAACCACATCCCGAGGACGAATACCAGGCGCCCGCTCCTGGAGATCAGATGCCAGCTCCTACGTTTCACCGGAAGTGCGGTGCTCGGCACCTCGCCCAAAACGGCATGAGCTCGAGTGATCACCCCCGAGCGAGAGCCAGGCCCGCTGCCGTCCTTCGAAGACGTGAGGGTAATCGAAAGGCGTGCACGCACGATAGTGATGGGATTGACTTCCGAATATCTACTTCTCTGGTCGATGCTCAAGCTCGCCTACTCCCACTCAGGACGACCGCGCGCTGCGTTTTGGAGCGAGATCCGTCACCGCCTTGTCTCGCATTGCTTGCAGGCCGACCTCCATAAACTTCCGAAAGTCGTTCTGGACGTAGGGCCGGATGAGATAGCCGTCCGGCCAGATCTTGGGCCGGAACGAATAGGTCCAGCGCACGCGCGTCGCCTGGCCGTTACCGATGAACTCCAGCTCGCTCACCGCATACCTGATGTAACGCCCAGTACGGTTGGTAAGATTCCATATCTGGTATTGCAGAAGCTGCGGTTTGCGATCCGTAATCTCTTCCAGCGCAGTGTTGTTGTCCGAGAATACGACTCGCCGACGGTCGCCTGGCTTGCTCCAGGCTCCGCTCAGCGACTCGGTGCTCACGACGCCCGGCACACTGTCCGTTCCCGTAAGAAACGAGCCGAATGCGGCGGCGCCGCGGTCAGCGAACCAGGTCGTTACGGAAGCCAAGGGTGCCTGGATCTCGGTCTCGACGCTGATCATCTCGAAGTCCGCACTGCGCTCCAGCTCGGGCCGAGCGGCTTCACGTGCGTGGTCGAGATTCGACGTAGAAGGTACCGGATCGGCGCCGACCAAGGGTGTGCCGCACCCGCTCAGAACGAGCGAGACGACGGCGCAAATCAAGAAAGCGCTCGGTCTGACCATGGCATAGAGCCTTTTCACCATGTGCGGGCGAGCACGCCGGGAGACTGCCAAGAATATTCTGCCTGTCAGAGGCCCAATAGGGCTGTGCCCGGCTTGTGCGCCGCTGCGGAAGGCGCTGCCATCGTCAACGGTGGGAGCGCGGGCGTTACAGACCGCTCTTCCGTCACGCTTGATCGTCGAACAGCTCATGAATAACGAACGCCGGTGAGTTTTTCGGAAACCTCCCAGAGCCGCGCGGACGCGGACGCGTCCTTTGCTTGTCGGGGTACTCGAGCGGCGGCCGGTACGCCGCGGGTCTCGCCCAGCCTGTCCGGCCCGTAATAGCCTCCAGGTTCGGCAAGCGGAGACGTCGCCGCGAACAGCGTCGGCAGCGCCCCTTGAGCTGGCGGTTGAAACAGGAACCAGAGGAAGGACCGAGTGAGGCGCTGCAAACTGCGAGGTCCGGCGCCGTTTGGAATCAGCTCGGTGCGGGCGATGCCGGGATGCGCGGCGATGCTCCTGATTCCCCATCCGGAGACATCGCTTCTCGTCTGAAGCTCGAACGCGAACATGAGGCACGCGAGCTTTGATTGACTGTAAACCCGCATGGGCCTGTATTCGCGCTCCGCCTGAAGATCGTCGAAGTCGATCACGCCGCCCCGGGCGGCCAGGCTCGAAACGTTGACGACGCGTGGCTCCTTGCCGTTGCGCAACAGCGGAAGGAGCTGCGCCGTGAGCGCAAAGTGGCCAAGATAGTTGGTCGCCAGCTGCAGCTCGAAGCCATCGCTCGTCGCCTTTCGCAGCGGCGGGGCCATTACGGCGGCGTTGTTGATGAGCATATCGAGGCTCGACCGTTGGGCTCGCATCCGGGCGCCGAAGTCCTTCACCGACCTCAGACTTGCGAGGTCGAGCTCTTCAAAGCGCACTTTGGCGTCGGGAAACGCCATGCGGATCCGTGCAATGGCGCTCGCTCCCTTCTCCAAGCTACGGCCCGCGATGATGATTTCACAGCGGGCCCGGGCCAACGCCAACGCGTCTTCAAAGCCGATCCCCCCTGTCCCCGTGACGACGGCTGATCGCCCCAATTGAGAAGGAATATCCTTGATGGTCCATTCCGGCATAGCTTCCCTGCAAGTCCACTAAGTTAGACACAGTGGACAAATATTACACTCAGTGCAGTTTTTACAAGGTTGGCCACGAAGAAAATTTGCGAACCTTGATGCAGCCGCAATTTTTCCAACGACGGCGGCCGACGCACTGACCAGGCCCGCCTCGATAAAATTACATCAAGTGCATTTTTTATTGCACTTAGTGCGATCTTGCAAGGCAGTTGCGGGCACCGGCTGCGCGACCACTGGCCGCGGGCGCGGCGATCAACTGACGGCCGCGATCGCATCGCAAGACAGCCTAAGTCACGGCAGGCAAATCGCTTTTTTTCTTGCACATTGTTTGCGCAGCGTGTAGCATATTGCACTTAGTGCGATTTTTTGGATGGGGCTTTCCTTGCCGGCAAAAGTAGCAGCGGATGACAAAGTTGCGGAGGAGGGTCTTCGCGAGCGCAAACGGCGTGAGACGCTGGCTCGGATCGCGGAAGCAGGCCTCAAGCTGTTCATGACGAATGGCTACGAAGAGACGACTCTCGAGGCGATCGCCGAGGCGGCAGGCATTTCGCGGCGGACGTTCTTTTATTACTTCAAGTCAAAAGAGGAAATCCTGCTTGCGTGGCAAAGCCACTTCACGCAGCTCATTAGAGCTGCGGTGATCGCCGAGCCTTCGGATCAATCTCCAATCGACACGGTCAAGAACGCTTTGCTGAAACTGACCGGCAACTACAATTCGGAGCAGAGCCTTGCCCTCGATCGGGTCATCCGCTCGAGCCCGGCGCTGATTTCCGCGAGTCACGCGAAGTATATCGCTCAGGAACAGGCGATATTCGAAGCCCTTTGCGTGAAATGGCCGCAGGCCAAGCGGCGGAAATCTCTTCGATACGTCGCCATGGTCGCCGTCGGAGCGCTTCGACTGGCGATCGAATCCTGGAGCAACGACAACGGCAGGCGACCGCCGGCAGCCTATCTCCGCGAATCCTTCGCTAATTTGCAGGGCATCCTTTGAACCGAAGAGCGGCCCGTAAGAGGCTGCGCCCGCGGCGCGCTCTGATGGAGTACCAGTCGACGTATTGAGTACCAGTCGATGTGCGACGAACCTGCCCGCCTCAACTTTCCGGCGCGCGACAAGATGCCCTAGCTGCTGTATGCGTTCTGTGCTTTTCGGTTGATGTACTGGCTATATAGCCGCTGCTTTGCCATGGCGTCCCGCTTGGGAGGAGCTCCGAACATGCGAGAATACTCCCGGCTGAACTGAGATGCGCTTTCGTAGCCGACCTGATACGCAGCCTCCGTCACGCTTGCGTTCTCTGTCACCATTAGCCGCCGTGCCTCGATAAGGCGCAATTGCTTCTGGAATTGAAGCGGCGTCATAGACGTTAGAGCCTTAAAATGCTGATGGAATGACGAAAGGCTCATTCGGGCTGCTTCTGCCAGTTGCTCGACACGCAACATCCGGGCGAGATCGGTACGTATGAGATGGATCGCCCTTGAGACACGCGCCGCGTTCGCTTCAGGCAATACCAGCCTACATAGTTTTCCGCCATGCGGGCTAGTCAGAAGCCAATAGCAAATCTCTCGCATGGCGGAGGGGTAAAGGATCGGTATCGCCTGCGGCGCTTCATTCATCCGGATAACACGCAGGACGCAGTCGGCCAGAGGTCCATCAACTTTGCTCACGAACACGCACCGACCTGAATCGGGCGGAAGTGTTGGGGGCGTCTCGAGATTCTCCAGCACGTCACGCATTATCGCCAAATCGAATTCTATCGTGACGCCTATATACGGAGAGTCCGGACCTGCTTCGACGATGCGTCCAGTAGCCGGCAGCTCCATGCCGATGGCAAGGCACTCCATCGCTCCATACTGGATCATCTCCTCACCGATGAGGATCTGTTTCGCGCCTTGTATCACGACGCAGATTGACGGCCGGTAGATCTGTTGCAGCGGCAGCCTCCGCTGGAACGATCGCATGATGTTGACAGAGCTGATCTGTGTCGGGAACAAACCCTCACCACCACCTTGAGCCTCGATATAAGAAGTGACAGCTCTAAGCAGCGACGATGACACGCGAGCCTCCGATCGGTCGTGCGGCCAGTGCGACACTTGGCCCCCGAAAACAAACGCATGGTCCCTTGTTGGACCAACCGAATAAAATATATCTGCGTAGCGGGCATTGGCAATCGGCCGTCTCTTTTTGCCGAACAACATCCAACAAGGCAGAAACATCCCTCTGGCATGACGAACGGCGTCACGCTTTCAACCTAAGGGCCAGGCCTCCTGTCGATTGTCTCTGAAGATGACGGCCGCGAGTACATCCAGGGATGGCGTGTTGCCGCCACGCTGACTGCATTGTTTCTCGTCAGCCTGATTTGTCAGATCGATCGGATACTGCCGTTCGTCATGGCAGAAGCGATAAAGGCTGATCTAGCGCTCAGCGACACCGGGGTTGGTTCATTGACCGGGGCTGCTTTCGCTGTTTGCTACACGCTCCTTTCCTTGCCGCTCGCCAGGGCGTCTGATAGGGGATCGCCCCGGTTGGTGATCGCTTTATGCACCCTGCTTTGGAGTACGATGACGGCGCTTGGCGGCTTCGCGGCCAGCTTCCTGTTCCTGGCATTCACACGCTTCGGAGTTGCATTCGGTGAGGCCGGCGCCACCCCGGCGGGGCACGCGATCATCGCCCGGAAGATCAACCCCGAACACCGCGGCCTCGCGATTGCCCTCTTCGCCTTGGGTCTACCTCTCGGCACCATGGTCGGATTCGCCGGCGGCGGTGCCGTCAGCGATACACTGGGTTGGCGTGCGGCGCTGATTGGCGCGGGCGCCGCCGGAGCAGCAATTGGCCTTCTGGCGCTCGCAATCATCAGTCCGACTCCGCCAATCAGGAGCAGAGCTACAAGAAACGAACCCTTCTTCCGAGCGAGCTACCGGCTTCTTTCGTCCGCAAACTTTCGCTGGTTGTTCATTGGTGCAATCATCGGCAGTTTCGCGGCAGCCCCCTTCTACGCATTTGCAACCCCCTTTCTCATTCGCACTCACGGGTATAGCGCCGGCGAGGCCGGGCTGGCATTCGGACTTCTCCAAGGCCTGATGGGCATTCTCGGTACGCTCATAGGCGGGCGCTGGTTCGATCGCGCCGTGCGCTCCGGTAGCGGAAAGGTACTTGGGCCTCCCGCGATCCTCTTTCTTATCGCCAGCACGACGACAGCTGCAGCCCTGTTTGCGTCAATCGGTTGGCTCTCGATATTGCTGCTGGTGCCGAGCATGTTGTCCTTCGCATTTCTGCTGCCTTGGGGGTTCGGAGCTGCACACTTGGTGGCCGGAAAAGGCAAAGAAGCGATGGCCAGCAGTCTCGTTATGATCGCCTCTGGCCTTTTTGGCCCGGCAATTGGGCCGCTGATCGTCGGCTTGATCAGCGACGCCGCGACAAAGGCCCAGATGCCTAACGGGCTCGCGATTGGAATGCTGACTGTCCCGGTCGCCAGCGCCGTCACTGGCATCGTCCTGTTGATTGCAAATCGGCAGATCGCTGCGTCACTTCGGCGGTCGTGAACCAGACGATATGCGATGGCAATCTATTGTTGCCAGCACCGCTCGGCAGATTGGCCGGCGGTTATTGATCGAAACGCAAGAACGCGCTCCGTTGCCCCCAACGACGTGTGCGACTTGGCGATATCGGATTGAGGTCGGGATTGCGCTCCTAGTGAGCGTGTATCTGCCCCGGCGACGACTCTGATCGAACCCGACAGATGCGCGCCGACCTGCAATCTCTTTTGCTCTGGCTCGTACCTCGACCGCCTCAAGACATCCGTGATCGATAAGGTGCGATCGTACACTACGACCGGCATTCTTTGGCACTGCTCGAAGGCGCCTTTCGGCGCGGCAATTTCTCACGCTCTTCGCACGCCAACGCGGGCGGAAATCCACCTTTGTCCTGTGCAGGAATAGGCAAGAAAAATGCAAGTTCAGGCATTTTCCACGTTCGCATTACCGCTCAATACTCAATCGTCGTGATCGCTCGGAAGTCGGCTCCTGGCAGCCTGCAGCCATCACGTAACGGGAATTGCGGCACGCTCGAGTGACGAATGCTCGCAAACGATCGACGCAATCACCATGAACCGACCTGCCATCAGCAAAAATACCGTGAAAGAAAGAGTCATGAGGAGAACAAATCGGATGCAGCTTCCTTCATCGGGCTGGCGTCGCTCTGCCATTCATCTCGCTTTGACTACTGCTGCGCTCTTCGGGTTTGTACCCGTCGCGGCCGCGCTCGATGTGACCGTGACAAGGCTGAAGACTACCGAGGGGGACATCGTCGTCTGCCTTTGGCGTTCGACGGACGAAGGCTTTCCCAGATGCGCCGAAGGGCGTCCCTTCAGGAAGGCTACCGCGCCAGCGCCGGCCTCCCAATACGGACGAACAAGACTTCGTCCAACTGCCTCCTCCATATCATAACCATCGTTGCGCAAATTTGCGCACGGGACGTCTTGCCTTGCGGGCGAAGCGAGGTCTCCACAGGATGAAGATGCGCTGGCAGACGCGCGTCCTCATGGCCCGGGCCACGAAATCGCCCAAATAATATTACACCAAGTGCGAAATAAAGTTGGGCTTTGGTGCGAGATTTCTGAAATGACTGCCCTTGAGGCATCCCGACCGTCGTCCGCGGGGACGAACAAGGAGTCATCAAATGGCATGTGACACACCGGATGGGACGGATATCACTGTTCCACAACAAGGGCGGGAGCGAGATGCTAAGCGACCATTTGCCGGCGGCGGGTCCGCAAGCCATAGCGGTAGCCCCGATCACCTTCGACCGCGTCCGCGCGTGTGGCCGATCGAAGCGCCCATAAGGCGTAGAACGATTGCTCAATACCGAACGTGCGAACGGCGCGACCGACCTCGTGGCTCCTACCGGCCGGCCAAGGCGTTGAGGCCCATCCAGCCCGGCGATCCCGCGAAACACGAAGAAACCCACGTTGCTCCAATTTCCTGTGGTTTCGCCGCACGCGTTGTGAAGGCACTCCGATCGCCAATTCTCACGAATGTCGGGATCGCTGCTCTCCTGTATGTGATCTCATTCCATCCCTATTTCGATCTGGCCAGCATCGTTTCAGGCAGCCTCGTTTGCCCCGGCGCGAAGGGAATATTGGTGGCGACGGTGGATTTCCTGCAGGAAGAGGTGACGCCCACGATACAAGCGTTCCTCTCGGGTCGACTGATGAGGTGGATCGGTCTTACTTTGCTGTTCGCCTTGTTTCCCGCATTCAGCGTGCTTCGGACCGGAACGATGGCGAGGATTCGCGCGCTGGCCACGTCTGCGGTATCCCAGATTCGGCGCCTCAGGCTATCGCGCCGGCACATCCAATCACTGCACTTTGCGGAGCCATCCGAGATACGCTCTCCCTTAGTTTGGAACGCCCGTCCGACCACGAAGTGAACAACCAAAGAGGCCTAGATGACGCCCGAGGAATTCCGACGACGAGGTCACGAGATCATCGACTGGCTGGCGGACTATCATGCCAAGATGTCCGACTATCCGGTCCAGCCTGCGACACAGCCGGGTGACGTCAAAGCGATGCTTCCGGCCTCCCCGCCGATAGAAGCTGAGGGGTTCGGTGAAATCATCGCTGATCTTGATTCAGTGGTTCTTCCCAACATCTCGCATTGGCAACACCCGCGGTTCTTCGGCTACTTTCCCTCCAATTCACTCGGCTCCGGCATCCTTGGTGACCTGGTAAGCAGCGGACTTGGGGTGCTGGGCCTGTCCTGGCAGTCGTCGCCCGCGGTGACGGAGATCGAGGAGGTCACGGTCGACTGGTTCAGGCAGATGGTTGGCTTGTCTTCCGCCTGGTTCGGCGTGATCAACGACACTGCGTCGACAAGCACCTTGGTTGCTCTGCTCTGCGCCCGGGAAAAGACGACAGGCTTTTCGCTCGTTCGCCAGGGTCTGCAAGCGGAACTCAAGCCATTGACGATCTATACATCGGCAAGCGCTCATTCTTCCGTCGAAAAAGCGGCGCTGCTGGCGGGGTTCGGCCGTGAGAATGTCCGCATGGTCGATATCGACGACAGTTTCGCGATGCGGCCAAGGGCGCTCGAAGATGCAATCCTTGCGGATATTCGCGCCGGGTTCAAGCCATGTGCGATCGTCGCGGCAGTGGGCGGGACCGCTACCGTGTCCATTGACCCGGTATCGGAGATCGCTGCCATAGCGAGGAGGCATGGTTTGTGGCTCCACATCGACGCTGCCATGGCCGGGAATGCGATGATCTTGCCCGAGCTACGATGGATGTGGGAAGGGGTCGAGGATGCAGACAGTGTCGTGATCAATGCGCACAAGTGGCTCGGCGTCCCATTCGATTGCTCGCTCTATTTCGTTCGGGACGAGCCTCACCTTCTCAGGGTGATGTCTGCCGATCCGAGCTTCCTCCAATCTCAGGCCGACGAGAAGGTGCGTAATCTGCGTAACACAGGTATTCCGCTCGGACGGAGATTCAGGGCGTTGAAACTGTGGTTCGCCATACGGGAACAGGGCGTTTCCGGGTTGCAGGCCAGGTTGCGGCGAGACATTAGCCTGGCCCAAGATCTTCGGTCGAAAGTCGAAGCAACACCCGGTTGGGAAGTCGTCGCACCCGTCGCTCTGCAAACCGTATGCATTGTGAATCGCCCGAAGTCTGTGCCTTCCCATCGTCTCGATGACTTCACGCGCGCATGGGCGCACGCGGTGAACGCCTCAGGCCAAGCCTATGTCACGCCCGCTACCGCGGCCGGGCATTGGATGGTCCGCGTCTCGATCGGCGCAATATCCACCGAGGCGAGCGACATAGAGGCGGTCTGGCACACGATCCAGGAAGCGGCTGCCGCAGTCGTTCCAAAATTTTCGTGAATGGCCAACGTAAGCGGCTTCTCTTGCGATCTGCGGAATTTATAAGTGGTCGGGAGCTGCCAGGCAGCGTCTGGATTTTGAAGAAATGGTCTCCCCCGATGTTCGGGGCAAGATCAACGACTTGGCTCCCGATGCCGGGCTGGTGAATTCTTTCACATGCTGGGGAATGGCTGGTGGAGAGGATAGGCCTTCGTCAGAGCTCGTTGCTTCAGCTGTTTTCCCGACAACCCAGATAGACCGGGTGCATGGCGCGCGGCATCGGTAACGTCGCGATGCCGCGGTTAGGTTGTAACTGGGGTGCGGAATCAGGCGGCAACTGGTTGCGCGTCCGGATCGACTTCATACCCGACGCTCGCCGGCGCCCGGCACGCGCGTCGACATCGCCCATGTCGGGATCCGCGCTTCGCCGACTTCATGTCGCAGGCGAACGCTCGCTGACCGGTGGCACGGCAGTCGGAGACGATGGAGACACCGCGCCTTTGTCGGTCCAACTTGGAGGAGCTCCAACTCCCTGGCTGATGAATCCAGCAAGTCCCGGAGCCCTTCCGTACACTTCGCACGCCGCTTGCTTCGGCGCACCGCCCAGGGACGTGTGCAGGCTCTCGAGCGACGGCAGCGCTGGAAGGGTTCCGAAAGGCGTACTCCCCGTGACCAATAATCGGCTGAAGTCGGCGGCAAATGCCGTGGAAAGGTCGTAGGCATCGCCATCAGGCGATACGCGGGGAGAACTTGTGAAAGAATTCGCCCCCCGGCCCCATACCATAGCCGCCTTCTGCTGCCCTCTTCTGTCTCTCGCCTCACCTTCGACCGACAGGCTGCCAAGCCCCAACGGAATGCGCGGAACTGGTACTGGCACGCCAGGCAGGAGCACGGCTTTCGCAACCCGCGCGACACCCGAGGCGCCTGCCGCTGCAGAATCGGTCGCCGCCGCATGGGTGATGACGGCCTGAATGGTCAGGTCGGCCTGATCCGCCGGATCGACAATCTGGAATCTATCGCTCAGTCCGAAGCACAGAGCACGGTCGATGGCGTTGCCGATGATCTTGCGCTGCTCCGGCGAAAAGGAGACCTCCGCCGCCGCTTTGGACGAAAATCGAGTTTCTACCAGCCGCACGGTCTTGGCGCCGAGAACGTCCTCCTTGTCGACGCGAACGATTGACTTCGTCAGAACGCCGTCGGATGGCGTCAGACCATCATAACTGGCAAGTGAACCCGCCCTGTTCAGCGGCGCAGTCGCGCACCCGGCGGTCAGCAGACACAAAGTCGCCATAAGCAGGAACCGCTGCATCGGAGTCTATCGATGCAATGCAGATGCCGACGAGTCGATTTCTGCCGCAGCCCGACGTGCCGCGCCCCCAAGAGGAGGATAACTCTTCTGTTGCTCGCCAGTCATAGCACGGCCTGTCTCGGCCGCGGTCGCAGGCATGTTGTCTTGCCAATCCGCCCGTGCGGACGCGCCTGAGGTCGGCATTGCGTTTCGCATGGTAGGCTCCGCGAGAATATCCTGCCAGTCGACGCTCCATTGCGCCAAACTTCTGGAATCTCCGGCGAACGCATAATCCAAGAATGCGAGCGTTAATTCTCCGGTGGCTTCCTTGACCTTCGGATTCAATCCTGGTCCCCCGGTCAGAGCGCGGTCCGTAAATATACTATGGGATCCGCCTCGGAACATGACCAGCAGCTTACGTCGATTGGCGATCGCGTCGAATATTGCGACTCGATCGCGTGCACTCGAATAGAAGCCGGGAATCTTGATGACGTCTTGTGTAGCCGTCACGTGAAGCGTCGGCACAGCGACGTTGGCGAGCACGCTCGACAAGTCGCTCTCACCATAGAAAGGCGGGGCTGAAATCACGATCGCCGCCTTGAAGCGTCGGTCGCGGAAATTGAGCCAACGACCATCCCGAATGACCCGGGCACCGACCGTCAACAACGCGGTGTTCGCGCCGTACGAATGTCCAGCTACGGCGACGCGTCGCATATCGATAAATCGGGCGTAGGGACCGGTTGCAAATAACAGCATTTGGTCGAGCGCAAAACGGAGATCTCCGACACGCGCCGCAGCTTCATCGTCCCGGGTCGCCGCTTGCAGCCGCCCCACGAGCTCGAAGGGATTTCCGCGCCAGAGAGAAGCATCGCTTCCGATATGCTGGACATGCAAACTCGCAATGCCGTGTGCGGCCCACCGGGCAGCGAGGTAGGTGTAACCGTTTCGTGAACCGCCCATCCCGTGCGAGAAGACGATCAGTGGCACCCTTCCCGGCGATACCTCGGTCGGCCAATACAAGCGAGCAGGAATTTCGCGACTTCGAGACGTATCCCTCCAATCGAAGTCGATCGCGCGAAACGCCGTATGCTCCTGTTGCACCTGAGCATTCTGCGCATTTGCGCCCTGAGGCAGCACCATCGCGATGGCACATGCCAATGCCATAGCAGCGAGCCAGCTCTTCATGACCATACTCCTGCTACTTCCCTGCGCCATGCATTTTCAGCACTGGACCGATGCCAACTCGGTAGCGGTCGGAGCTCTCCCTGTCAATAAAAACTACACCGGGTGCATTATTTTGACGCAGGGTCAGTGGGCAAACATTCCCCGGCTCGAGGCACAACCGACCAGCGCTGCTGCAATGAGCTCGGAAATGCCATATTGGCGTGCCGCCTGTGAGCGCCCCAGAACGATCTTGCTGCTCGGCCCATACCGGACATCGATCGCCCGGCCATTTGGGTACATGGCCTACAAGGAACGTTACCGCAGCTTTGCTGTAACCTTCACCGTGAAGACCTGCATTAGCGGAGCTACCTATGCACCAAACGCTTCCTCGCGCGCGAGGAGGCAAGACGGATAGCCAGGACCATCTCGCGCCTTCCGAAGCTGCTGCCCAAGGCACCCGCAGGAGAACGCTTATGGGCAGGACGTTCTGATTAATTGGCCCGGTTCACGGCGCTAGCCGAAGAGCCGTCACCAAATTCCGATCGGGGCCAAACATTCCGGGCGAGGAGCAAGAACGAGTTCGGCAGGCGGCACGACCTCGAGCCGCCGGAGGAGCGTGGCAACGTAACTCGGGAGGCTGTTCCGGACGGTGTGCCGAAAGTCAGCAAATCGCCATCTTCTGAAAGCAGGACCATCGCGTCCAAACGATACGAAGGCGCTAAAGCTGATACGGTCAGCTCGACGCCAAACTCGCTTTCACAACCCACCTTCGATCGATGCTTTATCACACGATACTGGGCGTGCTCCTCGCGAATCCAGCAGGGCACGTCGCGACGTCACGATGCGTCGCTTCGAACGATTTCACCGGCTCGCCCATAGCCTCTCCAAAAGACTTTTCCTATCCAGCGCTGTAGGTCATCCATCACCGTGTAGAAGGCGGGCACGTACATCAAGCTGAGGACCGTCGAGCTGAATAGTCCCCCGATAACCGCGATCGCCATCGGCGCCCTCCGCTCGGCATCCGCTCCCATGCCCAAGGCGATCGGCAACATGCCGGCACTCATCGCCAAGGTCGTCATGACAATGGGTCGAGCTCGCTTCCGAGCAGCATCCAGCAATGCCTGCGTGCGATCAAGGCCGCCATCACGCCTGGCGACGATCGCGTACTCGACGAGCAGAATCGAGTTCTTCGCCGCAATCCCCATAAGCATGAGCATACCGATCATTACGGGCAAGGAGATCGACGTCCCTGTCATCAGCAGCGATCCGATAGCTCCCCCGATCGACAGGGGGAGCGCCGTCAGAATGGTCACAGGTTGGACGAAACCGTTGAAGAGCAGGGCGAGAACGACAAAGAGCAAAACGATAGCCGATCCGACCGCGAGCTTGAACCCATCGAACAGCTCTTGCATGCGTTCGGAGTCGCCCGCGGGCTTGTAGAGCACTCCCGCTGGCAACCGCTTCATCGAAGGCATTTGAGCGACCAAATGTTCCGCCTCGCCTACCGTCAAACCACCTAGCTCTGCTTCGATCGTCTCGCTTCTCGTGCGATCGGTCCGCTCAATCTGAAGCGGACCCGAGCCAAAGCTGATATCGGCAACAGACGACAAAGGCACCGGCTTCTCGAAGGTCGGCACCTGCAGCATCGACAGACTTGCCATGTCGGAGCGAGCAACGTCGCTCAATAGAATACGAACGGGAATCTGTCGCGCTCCCAGGCTGAACTTCGACAGGCTCTGGTCGATATCGCCCACGGTGGCTATATTGACAGTCTTGGCTATCGCGCTCGTCGAAACCCCAAGTAGAGCGGCCTTGTCCGCCTTCGGAGTTATCTGTAGCTCAGGCCTCGCGAAGCTGCTCATCACTCTCGCGCGGTGGAAGCCCGGAGTGGTGCGCATATCATGCGCCAACAGGCGTGCCGCATCGGCAAGTGCAGCGGCATCATCGCTCAACAAGGATACCTGGATTTTCGCACTGGACGACCCGTCCTCTCCGAGACGGATACGGACGCCCGGAATGACCGAAAGTTGACGGCCGATCGAGGATTCGAACGCCTGCTGGGAGAGGTTTCGCTCAGCCCTCGGAACGAGATTGATCGTGACGGTCGCTCTTCTGACCTCTCCTACCGAGGTCGAAAGATCTCCTGGGCCGGAAAACGTCGAGGTCTCGGTGCCGACCGCGGCATAGACGGAAGCGACTTCAGGTCTCGCCCTCAGCAAGAATGTCACTTTTTGCGTGGCGACGTCCGTTTCCTGCAACGTCGCACCCGGTGCCAACTCCACACTGAGAATCGTGCGCCCGCGATCGGCCGCCGGCATGAAGTCGGTAGGAAGGGACGGAATGAGTGACAAGGACGCGACGAAGAATACGACACCGGCAATGACGGTGATCCATCGGTAGCGAAGCGTCCATTTCAACATCCAAGCATAATGCCGCACCCACGCCGGCTCGCGATGCTCCCTGCCGGTCGTCTTCAGGAGAAAAGCCGCCATCAATGGCGTAAGCAGGCGTGCGACCACAAGGGAGAAGAAGACCGAGCTGCAGACGGCGATCGAGAAAGCCTTGAAGAATTCGCCCGGAATGCCCGGCATCAGCCCGACCGGGACGAAGACCATGATGATGGCGAACGTCGTCGCAACCACGGCCATGCCGATCTCGTCCGCTGCATCGATGGCGGCCTCGTAGACGCTCTTTCCGGATTGCCGAATGTGCCGAACGATGTTCTCGATCTCAACGATGGCATCGTCGACAAGAATGCCGACGACCAGCGCAATCGCCAGAAGAGTGATATTGTTGAGCGATTGGTTCAGCGCATACATGACCGCGAAGGTCGGCATCAAGGACAACGGCAGTGCGGCGCTGGAAATCAAAGTCGCTCGAACATCCCGCAGGAAGATCCAGACGACCAGAACAGCGAGCAACGCCCCCAGCAGGAGCGCTTCGATGGCCGCGTCGTAGCCCTCGATGACGGCGTCAGTCGAGGATGTTACTTCCAGGATCCGTACACCCTCGTGGGCCGCGGCGAAATCAGCCAGCCGCTTCCGAACGTCCCGGGTCACGGCGAACTCTCCGGTCCCGACCGCCCGGTAGACGCTAAAGCCGACGACTTCTCGACCATTGAACCGGGACCTCTGTCGCGGATCGGCCCATGAGCGTTCGACGGTTGCGATTTCGGACAATTTGACGCTGCGACCGTCGCCGAATGCCAGACGCATCTCCTTGAGGGCCGCGAGGTCCGGAACACTGCCAACCGTGCGAATGGCTTGCTCGGCTCCTCCCAGCGTCGCGCGTCCGCCGGGCTGGGTCATGTTGCGGTTCCTTACCAGATCTGAAACTTCCGCGGCGGTCAGTCCCAGCGCCATCAAGCGCTCGGGATCGAGTTTGACGGTGATTTCCGCCTCGACACCGCCGGATCTGAGGATCTTGGAGACGCCGGGTACCGCGAGCACGGCCTTGGCGATGTCATTGTCTATGAACCAGCTCAATGCGTCCGGGGCCATCGTTGGAGCATCCGCGATGAACGTAAGGATCGCTTGCCCCGTCGCCTCCACGCGCCGGACCATGGGATCGAGGGCACCTTGCGGAAGCTTCGAACGGATCGATACGACCGCGTCCCGGACGTCGTTCGTCGCCCGATCGATATCGGTACCAATCGCGAACTCGACCATGGTCATCGACAGTCCCTCGTTCACGATCGAACGAGTGCGATTCACTGTGCCAAGTCCTGCGACGCCGTCCTCGACGAAACGGGTGATTTGCGTCTCGATTTCAGTCGGTGCCGCTCCTGGCCAGGCAACGCTGACCGTCACGGTCGGAATATCCATGTCGGGCATGTTGTTGAGGCGCAGCTTCGAGAATCCGACCGTACCCGCCAGGGTGAGCAGCACGAACAGGATGATGGTCGCTACGGGATTGCGGATCGCCCAACCGGAGATTCCATTCATCGGAACGCCCCGCCTTTGACCAATGCAGTTTTTACGTTCACGAAATCGCCGTCGCTCAAAAGACCGGCGCCTTGGGTCACAATGCGATCTCCAGCCTCCAGCCCGCGCAGGACTTCTATGCCATCCGATTCTTTGACGCCGATCCCGATCTCGACCAATGATACCAGATTGTCGCGACCGATTCTGAAGACGTGAGCCTTCGCCTCGCGCCAGACCAGGGCCTTCAGAGGAACGGTCAAGGCAAGTTTGCTTTCGATCGAAATCTCGACGCGCGCGAACATCCCCGGCTTGAGATTCGTATCCTTGGGCAGCGCGACATGAA
Organism: Bradyrhizobium diversitatis; assembly: GCF_016031635.1. Taxonomy (GTDB): domain Bacteria; phylum Pseudomonadota; class Alphaproteobacteria; order Rhizobiales; family Xanthobacteraceae; genus Bradyrhizobium; species Bradyrhizobium diversitatis. The sequence continues at coordinate 243,056 of NZ_JACEGD010000001.1, read as the reverse complement.
CCGTGCCCAAGCGCGTCTTCGGGTCTACCAGCGGCGCAACGATGCGGACCGAGCCCTGCTCGGACTGTCCGCTGGGGCCAAGTACTGTCACGTGCTGTCCGGCAGCGGCAGCGAGCAGGTCGGTTTCGACGACGCGGGCATCGACCTCTATGCGATTGTCCTGGATCAAGCGGAACATCTCGACGCCGAGCTGGACCACCTGCCCAATCGCTACGGATCTCGAGGCAATCGTTCCCGCAGCAGGCGCGACAATGACCGTCTGACGTTGCCGCGCTTCGGCTTCGTTGAGCTGAGCACGAGCCGCCTCCAGCTTGGCTTCGGCTGTCTTGACGAGAGTATCCCGCTGCTCGATCACTTGCGTGCTTATGACGCCCGAGGATACCGAATGCGCTCGCGCAGCGTCCGATCTGGCAATGGCAAGGCTTGCCTCCAGTTCGTCGACCACGGCCTTCTGCCTGGATAGCGTCGCAGCCGTCAGATCATGGCTGAGGCGCGCCAATACCTGACCCTTCGCAACAACGTCGCCTTCGTCGACGGCGATCTCGATCACCGCCAGACCACCCGCTTCGGAGCTCACCGGAATTTCGCGCCACGCGACGACGTTGCCTGTCGCGGTGATGGTCCTCGTAACCTCCGACTTCTCGACGGCGGCCGCCACCACCGTCATCACAGACGATAGAGTTTCCGCCCGAACGGTCGAATGGAAGATCAGAGAGATCGCGATGATCGCGATCGATCCCAGGCTGCGATAGATTCTTGTCATGCCAGCACTTTCCTCCACGCCTGTCGACGTCCGAATGCCTCGCCAGCCGCTTTCGTCGGACGGCTGGCGACTATCCGGGTAGGACGCGAGGTTTGCTCGCGTAGAACAATTTGTGTCAGATCGTCTCGACAGGCGCAGATTTGTGTCGAAATGTTGCTGGATTGGCGCCCTACCGCGTTTCGTTACGAATTCCGGCTTTTTTCAACCCGGCTTGGCGGTAATGTCGGGCTCCCGAGCCACCATGAACGGCGTCCATGAACGAACATACTCCCCAGATCCTAGTGGTCGACGACGATCCCGAGATCCGCAGGCTGCTTGCCCGCTATGTCGAAGGCCAATCATTTAGGGTCGTTCTGGCTGCGAGCTGTAGCGAAATGCGGGAGCGTCTCGCGACTGACAAGATCGACCTCGTGGTCTTGGATGTGATGCTCCCGGACGGCTCCGGGCTCGACGCCTGCCGCGATCTGCGAGCGAAGCGGAACACGACACCGGTCATCCTCCTGACCGCGCTTAAAGAAGATGTCGATCGCATCGTGGGCCTGGAGATGGGAGCCGACGATTATCTCGGCAAGCCGTTCAATCCAAGAGAACTGGTCGCCAGAATTCGTGCCGTCTTGCGACGTCGCTCCGAGAGGAACCTTCGATCTCAAGAAGCAAGAAAGTATCGGTTCGACGGACTTACCGCAGATCCGCAGCTGCGCAGCGTAATCGACGCTCAAGGCAATGCGCTCGAATTGACCGGCGCGGAGTTCGATCTGTTACAAGTTTTCCTGGATAGGCCCGGACGCGTGCTCTCACGGGACCAACTCTTGGATCTCACGCGCGGACGCGAGGGAGAAGCATTCGATCGCTCGATCGATGTCCTGGTCAGCCGTCTGAGGCGAAAGCTCGATACTTCGGGGGCTCCCCCCCTTTTCAAAACAGTTCGCAATGGCGGTTATCAGCTCGTCGCAAAAGTCGGTCTGCAGGACTACCCGGCGTGAACACTTTGCGCGCGAAACTGGCCGTCCTTCTCACCGTGGTAATCATCGCGGTGGTCTGCATTCTGACCTCAATTCTTGTCTACCTGTTTGATCCGCCCAACGAACAGGATGCAATCAGTCCACTCGTCGATCAAATAGAGTTTTTGACGCAAGTTAGGCAGATCGCTCCCAAGTTGGTCGTCGTTCAAGAGGCCGCGGCTGGCGGTGAAGTCGAAGCCAATCTCACTGCTTGGATACGCGACGCGCTGATGGCTCGAGGAGCTCCTCGCGACGTCATCGTGTCCCGCAAGAACGACCTGCCTCTTCTGTCCATTCCGGTGGATCAAGGTTGGATCGTTGCGCAAATCCCGGATTTACCTCCGGCAGGCGGTATCTTCCATCTCCTCTTGATCTGGCTCGCGCTGACCACGCTGGGCATGATGGCTGTCGCTCTCTTCTTCGCGAACCGAATGGTCAAACCTCTCGTCCTTCTCGAACGTGCAATTGAAACTGTGGGACCCGATGCGGTGCTTCCCGAGCTCGCCGTGACGGGACCAGCGGAGGTGCGGGTCGCAGCCAAAGCGTTGAATTCGCTGTCCTCCCGCCTCAAAGGGGCAATGGAGAGCCGAATGCGGCTCGTCGCCGCGGCCGGCCACGACTTGCGAACGCCGATCACCCGCATGCGCCTGCGCGCGGAGTTCGTCGAGGACGAAGAAGACCGTGAAATGTGGTTGAAGGATATCGACGAGCTAGACCGGATCGCCGATAGCGCAATTCTTCTCGTGAGGGAGGAATCCGGCAAATCGGCGCCGGCACCGATCCGGCTGGACATTCTCATATCCGATCTGGTCGACGAGCTTCGAACGCTATCGTATGACGTCACCTTGACCAACTCCGCGGCCGGGACCGCGCTGGCGAACCGAACGGGCCTAAGTCGCGCTTTCAGAAATCTGATCATAAATGCATCCACTCATGGGAAGCGGGCCCGGGTCGCCGTCCAAAGCACTCCGAAGGAAATCGTCGTCGTCATCGACGACGACGGTCCAGGGATCCCGGTTGATCTCATCGGGCAGGTTTTCGAACCGTTTTTTCGCGTCGACCGGGCACGCATGAAGCAATTCGACGGCGCGGGACTTGGCTTGACGATTGCGAAAGAGATCGTTCAGCGGGCTGGAGGCAGCATCAAAATCGAGAATGGTTCTCTGCGCGGGCTGATCCAGACCGTAAGGTTGCCGGCCTGTTCGAGGATCTGATCACTCCGACCCAGCCATCGGCAGTCCGCTCTTCGAACTGCCGATAGCCTGGTCGTCATTTGGTTTCCAAGACCGCGGAAACATTTCTCCTCGACGGCAAGAAGTATCCTAATGGCCGTGGCTACCTGAGCTCCACGATCTGCCTCGTCGACAGGGCTGAACCGGACGGACTATCAGGCGGCCCTGGGTCCTTCGCGATTCCCGGTGGGGCCTTCATCCAGTGATACCCTTCAAAACCTGAACGATAGCCCTCCCTATATAGGGCTTGCATATATGCCTGCTCAAACGACTTCTCTTTCGTCGCGCCGAAGCTCGATGGGATTGCCGCAAGATTGAAATCGATACCGTCGATCTCGGCCTTCGCATAGATGCGATAGAGGTCTCCAATGCTCTGGTTCTTGATCAGGGTGGAAATCGACCTCAGTGAAATCGAGAAGATGCCCGGCTCTACGGCCTCCCATTCCGGGCTGATCTTTCCGTTTTCGAATGATGAACAAGCGGGCAGCAGTTCGCTTGGTCGAGGCGTCGCTGCGGATGACCGTCGAAGGTCGCGGCACGAAGACCTGCTGAGTCACACCTCCGTCGACATGCAACTCCTCGTAGGTTCGGTCTGCGGCCCTGACCTTGATGTGCACAGGGGGAAAGGCGCCTGGTACGGATGCGGATGCGAGCAGAATCTTGCGGAAGAGGCTCAATGCTTGGGGATGATCGCTCATTGCGATGCGGCCCATATCCCACAGGACCGGGCCGCTGCGCATCCAGATTCGTCGTTCCGATCAGCAATACTCTTCCCTTCCGCCGCTCGTTGGCGATGTCGCGGAGGAAACGATCATCGACGTATTTTGCTATCAGGCTCTCGAGCGGAGAGCTGTCGACCAAGCCAGATCCGAGTAGCGGCGCCACGACGCCGGGATCGTAGATGTCGCTGCGCTCATATCGCGTAAACACCTCCTTCAATGCCGCATCTCTGCTCCGCCCCAGGTAGACGAACGGCGCAGTCAAAGCGCCGGCGCTAACCCCGGTAACGAGATCGAACTCAGGTCTCGTACCGGCATCGCCCCAGCCGACCAGAAGACCGGCTCCGAAGGCACCATTGTCGCCTCCGCCGGAGATTGCGAGAATGTTGAGCCTATCTGACTGTTGGCCGAGACGGCCAAACGCAGCGGTACTTGGCACCCTCCTGGCTTGTTTGATGGTAGAAACGGCGCCAACCGCCTCCGACGGAGCGTCTCCCCATAGCCGAATGTTTGGCATGCCGGCGAGTTCGGCTTCGTCAAGGAGCCGTTTCGGAACCACATCGCGCGGAAACATGGAGACGCATCCGCAAAGGACACTGGTCATCAGAAAAAGCGCGGCCAGACGCATCAACGATCTTGATGTGCACATGATCTTCACGATTTCAGCACGCCTAATCCGACCTCTCCGAGCAGATGCGCCGTCCGCTCAAAAGGCCCGGCTATAATGTCCGGTCGTTTGAATATGCGTTCTGCATTGGAAGCTCGGCAGGGGCCGGCCATGACCCTGCCGTCGCAACGTCATTCATCCGAGAGGCCTGAGGCGATCCGGACGGTCATCCCGGCCACCCAATCCTGAAGAGCGAAAAGCCGACATAAGCCACGGTGCCGTATACAATGACGAGGATGACCATCATCATGGCGACCTTCGCGAATCGAGCCGCAAAGGCCGCGTTTGTCGATGCGACCGTCCTTGGCCACATCACTGCTCTCGTGTCGCCGCCGGACCGTCATCGGTCCATTCGGGAGGAAGGCCCAGTTTGCCGCCGACAAGACCGGCGATCCCTGGAGCGCGGCCATAGGTTTCGCACGCCGCATACTTGGGAGCGAGACCGAAATTCGAACCGACCTTTTCCAAGGACGGGATGTCGATGCTGAAGCCCTCGAAGGGGCTTTCACCCTTGTTGAGCATCTTCGCGAAGTCGTCGCCGAAGTCCCGGGCGAGATCGTAGGCGTCACTCGCTTTCGATGCCCTCGGCGTACTGAAAAATGCCGTCGCGCCTCTTCCCCAGATCATGGCCGCCTGCTGTCGACCGGCAGGATCAACAGCTTCGGCTTCAATGGAGAGATCGCCCAAACCGACCGGAATGCGCGGCACGGGGATTGGAACGCTTGCATCCACAAAGCTCGAACCGAGAGACGCGGCCGCCGAGACGCCAGCTGCGACTTCATCAGTCGGTGCTGCTCGGGTGATAGCGGCTCGGACGGTCAAATCCGCCCGTTGATCAGACGTGACCACTTTGAAGCGGTCGCTCAGATTGATGCACAGTGCACGGCTCACAGTATTGGCAACAAGGACGCGCTGTTCGTGCGTTAGGGTCGGCGCAACATGAGCCGGGAATGCCGTCGGTGCGATATTGATGGTCTTTGCTGCTGCTACCTGCTCTTTCTTGACCTGAAGGCGGGACTTGGTGATCTTTCCGTCCGACTGTTTCAAGCCTTCGTATGAAGAGAGCGCATTGCCCTGCACCAGCGTGGGCGTCGCACATCCAGGCAACACCGCGAGGATCGGTAGTGCCGCCAAGAACATCCCCTTGTTTCGACCTTGTGCCGTCTGCTTCCGACCGGCCGCGATCGCGAGGCACATTCGGCTACTCGGCGTCGAGGCTGGTTCGGCTTTCAGGCCGGTCTGGCAGTACGACCTTAAGCTCCGGAGACCGGAAGAGCAGAGGATCAGGAAGAGTGCACTTGCGATGCCCCCGCCGGTAAAGTGGGTCAAAACGGTGACCACAACCCATAGAAGGGTGGCGCCCTGCCCCCGCAACCTCCGATACGTCCTGAAGTGCCTGGGCACGAGGCGGCGCTGGGGCAATGCGCAATATCCGGGCTGCCACCGGCGCCGGTACGGAATAGACTTGTATGACGCAGAATGGTTGAAACCGGCGGCGGAACGCATTCAGACCCCCTTGTTGTGAACCCGGTGCCGTTGATAGACGGGCTACATGGCTCGGAATCTGGCCGCGAATGACCTAATGTTGCTGCTCGACCACCATTTGTGTCGAAAGATGTCCAAGCGAATTGGGGACAGCCTTCGTTACAAATAATACCCTTCAGGTTGCTCGAACCGGACTAAACCGGCGCTCATGCACATTCCGCAAATCCTTGTCGTCGATGATGATTTAGAGATTCGAAAGCTTCTTGCTCGCTATATCAAGGAGCAAGGCTTTCGCGTGCAGCTCGCGTCCCGGTGCGCCGAGGTACGCGAGCGGATCGCCACGAACCAGATCGATCTGATCGTCCTGGACGTGATGCTCCCCGATGGATCCGGACTCGATCTTTGTCGCGATCTTCGGTCCGCGCGTTCCCGAATCCCGATCATCCTGCTCACTGCTCTCAAGGAAGATGTGGATCGGATTATCGGCCTGGAGATCGGCGCCGATGACTATCTCGGCAAACCGTTCAATCCGCGCGAACTGATAGCGCGCATCCGCGCGGTCCTCCGTCGCGGTGAAGATGACCGCTCGGCCCATGGGGGCAAGGGGCGTTACCTCTTCGAAGGCTTCATCGCCGATCCGTCCGCCCGGTCGGTCGTCGGTCCACAAAGCGGTTCGATCGAGCTGACTAGCGCCGAGTTTGACCTGCTCTTGACCTTTCTCGAACGGCCCGGTCGCGTCCTGTCTCGCGACCAGTTGCTCGATCTGACACGCGGGCGCGACGGAGACGTGCTAGACAGATCCATCGACGTGCTGATCAGTCGATTGCGGCGCAAGCTCGCGGAGAGTGGCGCGAACCACATCTTCAAAACGGTGCGCAACGGCGGCTATCAGCTTGCTGCCAAAGTCACCTATTTGGACCAGCACTCTTGAGCCTGTTGCACATCAGTCCTCCGACCGGAGGTGCCGGCAGCGTTCATCAACCGACACTGCGAGGTGTGGACGACGAAGAGCTGGCGAATGCCGCTCAATTTAAAGCCCTTGCGGGCCAATCTCTTAAGGGTGGTGGGCGCACCAGGGCTCGAACTGGGACCCGCTGATTAAGAGTCAGCCACGGGTTAAGACGAATCAATGACTTACCGGTCGCACAGTCGGGTTTGTCCGGCCGAATATGTGCATTCGTCGCACGATAATCGTTGGTTGACTTGATCCGTTGTCGCAGCATCCCGAGTCGTCGGCGTATGCAGGCACGCCCTGTAGTCCCGGCGATCCGCGAGAACCGAATCTTGCTGCCGGATGGCTGTCACGCTATGCGGCAGTGACCATGCGCCACAACGTCTCGACCAGCACGGCATAGCCCTTGTCGAGAGCTTCAGGTGCCGTGAACTCGCGCGGATTGTGACTGAGCCCGCCCCGGCTCGGCACGAATATGAGCGAAGCTGGGATGCGTTTCTGGATCGCCAACGCGTCATGCCCCGTGATGGTCTTGAATGTCAGGGCCTTGCAGCCGACATCGCTCGCAACGGTCAGGATCAACTCGACACCATCCGGATCGAGCAAGGGGGCCGAGCGCCTGTCGTCGGCGGCGATCGAGATGCCAACGCCGATCTCGCGGGCCTCGCGTTCGATCCGCTTCAGAAAACGGTCACTGATGGCGACAACCGCGGCTTCGTCTTCGTGTCGGATCTCGAACCAGACCCTCACTCGGCCTGCAACGACATTCGGCGAATTCGGGTAAGCGTTGATGCGGGCCGCGGAGGCGTGTGCGCCGACGTCTTCGCGCGCGACTTCGACGTAGAGGGCTTCGATCGCGCGGGCCGCCGCGCGCAGGGCATCCCGGCGCATTGGCATCGGCGTCGGTCCCGTATGCGAGTAATCGCCTTCAAATACGACCGATATCTTGCGAGTCATCCAGGCGCCGGAAACCGCGGCAATATCCCCTGAAACCTGCTCTAGTCGATCACCCTGCTCGACGTGAAGTTCCACGTAGCGTACGGGGCGATACTCGAGTGGCGTGACACCACAATAGCCGATCGCGGCCAGCGCAGCGCCGAGCGTGACGCCGTCGCCGTCCGCACAGGCGTAGGCGTCCTGCAAGCTCAAGCTGCCGGCGAAAACGGAGCTGCCGGTCAGACTGGGCTGAAAACGGGCGCCTTCCTCATTGGTCCAGTTCGCGACGGCCAGGTTGCGTCGTGCGGCGCCGGGGTTCGCAAGACAGCGCTCCCTGACCGCTTCAACCGCAAGAAGCCCCGCCAGCACACCATAGGCACCATCGTATCGGCCGCCCGTCGGCTGGGAATCAAGATGCGATCCGGTGATCACAACGTCGTCGAACGCAGGGTCAAGAATGGCGACGCCGAACATGTTGCCGATCGCGTCGATCCTCGGGACGAGGCTGCGGTTGCCGATCTCGCGCAGAAAGAGGTCTCGGGCCCGTTTGTCGAGTGCCGTCGCCGCAAGCCTGCAAACGCCGCCGTCGTCGGTCGCGCCAATCGCCGCGAAGCCCGCAATGAGATCGTGCAAGGCGGTCATGGTCCGAGATCACCGCGAATAGCCGCAAGCGCCAATTGTTCGAACTCCGCTTCGGTCAAACGCCGGGGATTGGAGCCCGCAGTCGGATCCTTCACCGCATCGGCGGCAATTGTCCGGGCGTCACTCTCGTCCACCCCGAGCTCGGCCAGGGTATGCGGTACGCCAAGCTTCTTTCGCAAGGCCAGGATCCAGCACAACACCGCATCGAAATCATGGCCCGGCAAATTCAACGCGCGCGCTATGTGCGGGATCTTGTCGGTGATCGCATCCCTGTTGCAAACAAGGGCATAGGGAAAGACTACACCATTGGTCAGCCCATGATGGGTGTCGTAGCGCGCGCCGACCGGATGAGAGACGGAATGGATCGCGCCCAGTCCCTTCTGGAACGCGGTAGCTCCCATCGACGCCGCCGCGAACATGTAGGATCTGGCTTCGAGATCACGCCCATTCTCGACCGCGCGTGGCAGGTAGGTGTCGACAATCTTCATCCCCTCAAGGGCAATGCCGTCGGCGAGTGGATGGAATGCCTTGACGCAATAAGCCTCGAAGCAGTGGGACAGCGCATCCATGCCGGTCGCCATCGTCAGAAATGGCGAGAGTCCAACCGCAAGCTGGGGATCCTCGATCGCGATCTTCGGCATCATCATGGGATGAAAGATGATCTTTTTCTCATGGGTGTCTTCGCGCGTGATCACGACGGCACGGCCCACTTCGGAACCCGTGCCGGCCGTGGTCGGCACGGCGATGATCGGCACGATGCCATCCGTGTTGGCGCGGGTCCACCAGTCGCCGATGTCCTCGAAGTCCCATACCGGCCGCGACTGCGCCACCATGAACGCCACGCATTTTCCAACGTCCAGCGCTGAACCTCCCCCGACCGCGATTACGCCGTCATGGCCGCCCGCCCAAAATGCCTGCACTCCCGCGCGCAAATTCGATTCGGTCGGATTGGGCTTCACGTCGGAAAATATGCCGAGCGGGATGCCCGCCTCGCGAATGCGGCTGACGATGCCCGCGATGAGGTCGGTCTTCACGAGGCCATGGTCGGTCACCAGCAAAGGTCTGGCAAGACCATATGTCCGGCACGCCGCGGGAAGCTCGGCGATGCGGCCCGGACCGGAGATGACGCGCGTCGGAAAATTCCAGGCCCCGGTGATATGAACGTCCATATGCGGCTCTCAGTGCTCGATGCGAAGGTGGAATGATTTTGGCCGGGTCAGAACTCCAACGGGATCAGATGATCTCGAAGTAGCGCGCAAGCTCCCAATCGGTGATGGTCTTGCGGAATTCGCGTTCCTCCCACTGCCGTGTCATGGCGTAGTGATCGACGAAGACGTCTCCAAACAGATTGCGGGCCGCCTGCGAAGCCATCAATCGCCCGGCAGCATCCGACAGCGTGCGCGGAAACGCACGCTCGGGCGGGTGCGTTCGCTCATAGGCATTACCGGCGATTGGCTCGCTCGGTTCGATTCTGTGCTCGATCCCCCATAGCCCCGATCCCAGTGCCGCGGCGATCGCAAGGTACGGATTGATATCGGCGGCGGCGACCCGATATTCCACGCGCTGACTCGCCGGTTGTCCGGGAATGACCCGCAGCGCACAGGTGCGATTCTCGATTCCCCAGGTCGCATCCGTCGGCGCCCAGAAACCAGGTATCAGACGCGAATAGCTGTTCACGGTGGATGCAACCATCGCAAGCAGCTCCGGCAGCAATGCCTGCTGGCCGCCGACAAACCAGCGCATGGTGTCGGACATGTTGGCGGGACGCCCACTCTGGTGAAATGACGGATTGCCGTCCTTGTCGCGCAGCGAAAGATGCAGGTGCCCGGATTGTCCGGGATACGCGTTCGACCATTTGGCCATGAAGGTGAGCATCTTGCCCTGACGCTCGGCCCAGACTTTTGAAAAAGTCTTGAACAGCACCGCGCGATCCGCAGCGGCGAGCGCATCGGTGTACAGGATCGCCGCTTCCAGGACCCCCGGGGCCGGTCTCGGTGTGCAGCCCCTCGATCGGCATGTCCATCTCGTCACACAGCTTGAGCAGCGAGCGATGGAATTCCGACTCCACGGAGGCGCGCAGCATGGAATAGCCGAACCAGCCCGGCGTGAAATTCTTCAGCTCGCGAAAACCCTTTTCCCGCACGCTGTGGGGCGTTTCGTCGAACACGAAAAATTCGAACTCGGCAGCCACTGACGGGACAAATCCCATGCCTTCGGCACGGTCGATGACCCGGCGAAGCAGCCGGCGCGGGCAGAGCTTCTCCGCCTCGTCCACGAACTCGCCGAGGAAGAACAGCATGTTCCCTTCCATCGGGATATCGCGGCAGGTCGCAGGATCGATGCGGGCCCTAGCGTCCGGAAAAGCCGTGTGCCAACCGGTAAACTTGCCGGCGTCGTATATCTGGTCGTTGGAATCCCAGCCGAAGATGATGTCGCAGAAGCTGAGGCCACCCTCCAATGCGCCAAAGAACTTGTCTCGCGCGAGATATTTTCCACGAATGACGCCATCGAGATCGACGACCCCAAGCTTGACGTGGGACAGGCCCCGTTCCTCGACCAGGGCCCTGGCATCGGCGGCGGTTTTTACGTTTCTTGCGCCCATGAACTTCGAACACCCTCTCAAGCCGGCGCGATCGCGCGCAACTCTTCGTCGCAAGCGGTGATGAACATATCCGCGTGATCCGTGCCGAAGCACAGCGGCGGACGAATCTTGAGCGTGCTGCCGAACGGTCCGGCGGCGCCGATCAGGAAGCCGCGCTGGCGCAGGCGGTTGATCAGCATGATTGCGAGCTCCGGCGCCGGCTCCTTGCCGTCGCGATCACGTACGAGCTCGATGCCGATGAACAGACCGGCGCCTCGAACGTCCCCGATCTGGACGTGGCGATTTCCGATCTCGCGCAATCCGTCCATCAGATGACGTCCAACCTCGCTCGCATTCTCCAAGAGGTCCTCATCTTCGATCACGTCGAGCACCGCAAGTCCTGCCGCTGCGGCCACTGGATTGCCGCCGAACGTGTTGAAGTACTTCACTTCGGCCGCAAAGCGATCAAGCAGCGATGCACGCAGAGCGACGCCTCCCATGGGAAAGCCGTTACCCATGGGCTTTCCCATCGTCACGATGTCGGGGACAACACCATGGCGCGCGAAGCCCCACATGGCTGCCCCCGTGCGTCCGAAGCCGGGCTGCACCTCGTCGGCGATGAACAGCCCCCGGCGTTCATGGACGAGGCTTATGGTGGGCGCCAGGAAGCCGGCCGGATCGGCATAGATGCCGTCGCTCGAAAAGATCGTGTCCACCAGCAGCCCAGCAAACCCGATACCGCTTCGCTCAAGATCGGCAATTGCCGCAGCAACACTGGCAGCGAAACGCCGACCGGGATCACCGACCGGATGGCGGAACATCTCGGGCGCCGGCACCACCCGCACATGGAGCGGCAATGGTTGGCCGGGACATGAGGACGGCGACACGACGGTTACGGCTGCGGTGTTGCCGTGATAGGCCGTCTCTGTAACGATGAAGCCGGCCCGACCCGTGACGACCTTTGCGATCCGGAGCGCGAGATCGTTCGCCTCGCTGCCAGTGCACGTCAGTACCACACGATCGATTTCGGATGGAAATGTCGCCAGCAAGCGCTCCGCATAGGCATCGACCACGTCGTTGAGATAGCGCGTGTGGGTATTGAGCAAACCCACCTGGCGGCGAATTGCCTCGACGACGCGAGGGTGCGAATGCCCGACCGACGGGACGTTGTTATAGAGATCGAGATATCGGCGGCCGTCGACGTCGAACATGTAGACGCCTTCAGCGCGCTCCATTCGAATCGGCTCCTCGTAGAACAGGACCGAAGCCTTGCCGAAGGACCGCAGGCGTCGTTGCACCGCCTCTCCGAGTTCGGCGCCCATCGCCGACGCATGGCCCTGGTCGAAGGCGTTCAACGCCAGAATTTCTCTTTCCCGCTGCACCATACGCCTCCTCTGACCGCGCCTTGCGCAAGTCAAAGCGACGGCCGCGCCCATCGCGCCGCAATCACTCCCCAATCAGCTTGGAGTTTTGTGCAAATTCCCACAATGGCAAGCTGCCAGGAGGCAAAAGACACCGGAGCCTCAGACACACAGCCCCGGGCTACCAGTGTTACCTTAGCAATATCAATCGACTACACATGGACACGCGACAACTTGCGGAGATACTGGGCACTCTGCTGCCCAACATTTGAGGGACTTGCCACATAATTAGTGTATCTTTCCAAATCGACGTGAGAAAGACTTCCTCGTCCCGACGGCCGAGGCAGATGAGGACACCTCAATGACGAGCGAGCCGCTACTGACCAGCGACGCCTCCGCGGCCGAGAAACGGCCACGAAAGAGCGATGGCGATCGCCTCTCGAAGCTGGCCCGCCACAAGCACATCGTCGCGCAACTCACCGCCGCCCCTACTCTGCGCGCCTCCGAGATTGCGGCCGCGCTTGGTGTATCCGGTGAAACCATACGCCGAGATCTCGTGGAGCTTCAGGAACAGAAGCTCATCAACCGGACCTATGGCGGAGCTTCGCGCCCGTTTGCGCTCGAGCCGGCTCTCACCGATCGCAAGACGCTCATGATTGCTGAACGCGAAGCGATCGCCGCCGCGATCGCGGACCTCGTTCTACCGAACGAAGTCCTGATGCTGGCGGCCGGCGCCACGACGTTTCACATCGCCAGACGGTTGGCTTCGCGTGCGCGCGACATCACGGTCATCACGCACGACTATGCGATTGCAGGCGCACTCGCGGTCAACTCATCGATCCGTGTGCTGTGCTGCCCGGGCCGCTATCACCCGACCGAAGGCTACGTGTTCGGTACGCAGACGATCGCCAACATCAACAGCTACGAGGCCAACCGCGCTATCGTGAGCGCGACAGGCATCAGCGCCCGAGGCGCGAACGATGCGGACGACGAGGCCGGTGCGATCTATGGCGCGATGGTCAAGCGCGCTGCGGAAGCTATCCTCGTCGCCGATCACAGCAAGTTCGACCAGCGCGCTCTGACCGTATTTGCGCATTGGACCGATATCGACCGTCTGGTTACCGACCGGCAACCGGAAGGAGCTCTGGCAACGGCACTCCGTGAAGCCGGAACGGAGGTGATCATTGCCCAACCCTGAGAGAGACCAAGCCATGGCAAGCCTCACATCTCTTGCTTCTCGCGAGGAGTATACCGGCCTTGATGGTGACGGAGACAAGGGTCCTGCACCGCATCAGCGAACCAGGATCGGACGCCTGGATCTCGAACTCGTCGAGCCGCATAGAGCCCTCACTTGCAGCTGGACACGCACCGCCAGCATTCACGATGCCTCCTATGCGCTTGTCTTTCCACTGACGGGATGTGTGGCATTCAGCCAGGACGGCCGCGTCGGCATTGCCCGAGCCGGCGAATATGTCCTGCTCAGCGAACTCGCCTTCTACGAATTGTCGTCCGACAAGGCCGCACGCTTTCTGGTGCTTCGGATCCCGGCTGCGGAGCTGCGCGGACGTCTCGTCTCGATCGAGGATCACATCAGCCGACGCTTCAAGCCGAACGAACAGATGACCCGCCTTCTGGCCGGGATGATCGGAAGCGTGGCCGAGCTGTTCATTGAGTTTCCGGCGCCGAATCCACAAGCGCTTGCGACCGAAGTCATCAGCTTCGTGGCGCTCACGATCGGCGCGGAGGACCGGGGCGCCGCTACAGACGTCCGCAATGCGCGCTATCATCTGCGCCGCAGGATCGTTGATTTCATTGAAAGCCATCTCGGCGACCAGTCCCTGTCACCGAAGAAAATTGCGGCCAGCAGCCGAATCTCGCTGAGCTATCTCTACAGTCTGTTCACGGACAACGAGACCACAGTCAGCCAGTTCGTGCAGACCAGGCGGCTGCAGCGAGCCTACGAAATCCTGGTTGCCGATCCCAAGGGTCACCGTACCGTCTCAGAGGTCGCCTACGAAGTGGGCTTCAAGAACGTCTCGCATTTCTCGCGCTGCTTCAGCCGTCACTTCAAGGTGGCCCCGCGTGACGTTCGCCAGGCGCAGGAAGCCGCGCCGCGGCCGGGCTCAGCTACACGCGCTGTCGAACCGAACGGATCGTCTTCGCCGCGAATGGCCTCCTCGCGCAAGGCTTTCGGATCTCCGTATTGGGACGTCCACAAGCAAGAGCTTCGCGAGACGGTTTAGAGCCGAATTCCGAAGGCCAGCCGTTGCGCCGCTCATGCGCGACGTGCTTTCTGCTGGAGCAGGCATTGGACGACATTCAAGACAAGATTTCTGCGGACGAACTCGCTTCGTTCTTCCATGAACTCGCCGACGTAGCCGGTCGGATCGCGTTGACCCACTTTCGGTCCAGCGCCAATTTCGAGCGCAAGCAGGATTTGACGCCGGTAACGATCGCCGATCGCGCGATCGAAGTGGAACTACGGCGCCTGATCAGCGCCCGCTTCCCCGATCACGGCATCCTCGGGGAGGAGATGGGATCGACCTTGGGCGATCGCTACACCTGGTATCTCGATCCGATCGACGGAACGAAGAGCTTCATCTCCGGAATGCCGCTGTTCGGCACGCTTGTCGCGCTCGCCGACGAGCACAAGGGCGCGGTAGTCGCCGGCATGATCGACATGCCGGCGCTGGCCGAACGGTGGTACGGCACGCCGCGTGGGGTCACGTTCAATGGCAAGCCCGCAAAAGCGAGTCGCACGGCAAGACTGGAAGACGCACAAATCTATACATCCTCACCGGACTTCTTTACGTCGCAGGATTGGGCTCGCTACGACTTGCTGAGCAAGAAGGCCATGTTCCGACGATTCGGCGGCGATTGCTATCAGTACGGCCTGCTGGCATCCGGCCATTGCGATCTCGTCGTCGAGACGTCGCTCAAGTCGTTCGACTTCATGGCATTGATTCCCGTGGTCGAGGGCGCCGGCGGAATCATACGCGACTGGGATGGGCGGCCACTCACGCCGGACTCCGACGGACGCGTGATCGCCGCCGCGAACGACAGCCTGCTCAAGCAGGCCCTGACGGTCCTGAAGCAATAGAAGAGACGGCCGGGCCAGGCTCACACCAACCGTAACCAGCTGTCCCAGCGCGGGTCATACATCACGTCGTGGGCGCGCATGTATTTCCAGACGCCGTATTTCTGGTAGTCGAAATCCCAGGTGTTGAGCTTGCGGTTGACGACCGCCCATGAGGCCCATTTCATGTCCGCGAGCGCACGGTTGAGAATGACGCGCGCAATCATCTGCGGACGAGCCTCGCCGAGATATTGCTCGATGAGCGCTTCCGTCAGCTTCTCGTCGAAGAACATTTCGGCAAACAGCACGCCGAGCTCGTAGCTGCGCTCATTGTTGGAGGCAAATTCGTAGTCGATCAGCTTCATCGGCCTGGGCGCGCCGGTTTCAGCCGAAATGAGGAAATTCCCAGGCATGGGATCGTTGAAGCATGGCACGAGGTCGAGGCCCGACGCCAGGAAAGCCGACTTGGCCTGATTGTAGCGATGCATCAGCCAGGGCATGTCCTGCGGGAAATGCGCCCCCAGTTCCTTGCCCTGCTCGATATGTTCCTCAATCATGTCGAAGATTGTCTTGGTCTGGCCGAGCTTCGGGCCGCCATGCAAGCGGCGATAGAGAGCGAGAACGTCGGACTGGATGGCGGGATCGCCGAAATCGGCATTCGTGCAGGCGCGATAGCCCTCCAGAAATTCGCTGATCTCCAGCCCATCCGCCGCGTCGAAGAAGATCACCTCCGGCCCGACACCCATAGCATGGGCATTGCGCGCGGCCTCGTTGGCGGTGACGCGATTGATGAACATCTCCGAGCCTTCGCCCGGCACCTTGACGAAATAGCGGCGCCCGTCGCCGGAAATCTCGACCAGCCAGTTCTGGTTCGACAGGCCTCCGACCAGCGGCGCATAGGCGCCCTTCTTGCCGTTCCATTGCGGGACGCGGGCGATGGCGGCTTCGACATTGCGCTCGTGAACCGTGGTCCCCTCGCCAACTTTTCTGCGAACGGTCATGCGATCCTCCGAAGCATCTCGCCAAAGCGGGGCTCCCGAACCGCCATGCGGCAACGCACGAAGCGCCAACTGGCGAATTTGTAGAACTCCAGCGTATTACGCGCCGATTTGGCGGCGAGCAGCGCGCCGATCAATCCCCAGCGCAGATCATCAGCTACGCCATAAATCCGCGCACGGTTGAACGCAGCCTCCTCGAACGTCCCGGTGCTACGGGTGAAGATGTCGCGCGCCTCAGGCTCCTGTGCACAGGCCTCGACGAGGAAGCTGCCGATATCCTCCAACGGGTCGGTCGTTGTCGCGCGATCCCAGTCGATCAGACGGACCTCGCCCGCGTCGCTGATCAGGATATTCGAAACATTGCCGTCGCCATGGATCGGCACCGCCTTGATATCCAGCGTCCGGAAGGCTTCGGCCGCAAACAGCAACTCCTTGACCAGCCATTCAGCATCCGACGGCAACTGGGCTTTCGCAGCTGCCGCCGCAGCGTAGAAATCCTCGATCTCATCAAAGACACTTCTGCGGCGCGGCAACGGCGGTCCGGATTGAAACAGGCGCATCGCCGCAATGACGGCGTCGACAATATCGGGCTCGAGCATCCGTTCCAATGTACCGACCCGCCAGCCCATGTTGAGATCCTCCATCACCAGCAGTCCCGCCTTCGGGTCGGCCATCAGAACTTTGGGCCCGATGCCGAGATCGGATGCACGCTGCGCCGCCTCGAAGGCGCACGCGACGTCGATATAGAGCTCGGCATCACGATCCATGCTCTTGATGAAGATGCTTTCGCTACGGCCCTTCCTGGTGGCGCGCCACGGAAAGCCGTCGACACCTCGCCAGCTTGGCGAAGCCAGGATCGGGATGGCAGGTTCGATCACGACATCTCCAGCCCCCCATCCGGGGAGCTCGGCAATGGAATTCCGGATGGTGGCCAATTCCGTTCCAGATTGACTCATGGCGACTTCTGATCTCTTGCGATTGCCGTTCAGCCGACCTTCGTGTCTGCCAAATTTGATCAAGACAGATTTTGATCAAGACAGATTTTGATCAAGACAGATTTTGATCAGGACAAATTTTGATCAGGACAGATGCAAAAGGGATGCCTCGGGCTCCACCAAATCATGCCGTTGACGCAGCGGCCCTACCCCAACGCAGGTCATTTTCGCTATCCGGACAGTGACCCGGGACGCTACCCATTGAGGCCCACATGTCCGCTGCAGAATTGATCGGGATGAGCCTTGCCGAGCTGACAGACGCTTACGCCTCGCGGGCGCTATCGCCGGTGGAGGTGCTACGAGCCACCCTCAGCCATTCCGAGAACGTCAATACAGCGATCAACGCCCTGTTCTGCTTCCGTCCGGAGCAGGCCATGGCCAGCGCGCTACGCTCGGAAGCGCGATGGAAGGCCGGGGCTGCGCTGGGTCCGCTCGATGGCGTTCCGATGACCGTCAAGGATAGCGTCGCCATGGTCGGCTGGCCCTACTTTCATGGTATCGGGGCCAACCGCGCCCTGCCGCCCTCAAACTATGATTCACCACCGGCGATCGCGTTGCGCGAAGCCGGCGCGGTGATCTTTGCAAAGACCACGATGCCGGATTGTGGCCTGATGGCATCAGGCATCAGCTCGCTGCACGGCATCACCCGCAACCCCTGGGGGCTTGCCTGGAACACCGGCGGCTCGTCGGCCGGCGCCGGCGCCTCCATCGCTGCCGGCGCCGGATATGTCTCCGTCGGCACGGATATCGCGGGCTCCGTCCGCCTTCCGGCCGCGCATTGCGGCCTCGCCGGACTGAAGCCCACCCACGGGCGCGTCCCGCATCTGCCCGCCGATACCATGCGCATGGCCGGTCCCATGGGCCGCAGCGTCGACGATATCGCCCGCCTGCTGACCGTGCTGACGCGGCAGGACGAGCGCGACACCTGGAGCCTCCCCGCCGATGGCGTGCGCTATCACGAGCGTCTCAAGCGCGACGTGAAGGGATTGAGGATCGGCGTCCTCACCGACATGGGCTTTGGCATGAAGCCAGAGGCGGCCGTGCGCGAGACCGTCGAGGCGGCCGGAAAGCTGCTCGCCGGCGCAGGCGCCAACGTCGAACCGTTCACCTCGCCGCTCGATCATGACGCCTATGAAGCCATCGACCTGTTCCTCCAGGTCCGCGGCTATCTCGAATACACGTCACTGCCCTCACATACTGACACTCCTCGCGACATCAATCCCTTCGTTCGCGCCTGGTCCCTGGGTGGAGCAAAGCACTCGGGCACCGACCTTTACCGGGCCCTGGGGCAGATCGCCAAAATGAAGGCGGCGCTGCTGGGGGCCTTCGAAGGCTGGGACTATGTCATCTCACCGACGCTGCCGGTGGTGAACTTTCCGGCCGAGGAACCCGGCGTCTCTCGCGAAATGCCGCTCGAGCACACGCTCTTCACGGCCATGTTCAACCAGACCTGCCAGCCCGCCGCCACGGTCTGCATGGCGTTCGATTCCCGACATCTGCCGATCGGTGTCCAGGTCATCGGCCATCGCTTCGATGATCTTGGCGTGCTGCAGGTGACCAAGGCGCTTGAGGATATGCGTCCCGTCGCGATGGATTGGCCTTTCAAGCCGCGGTCCTGACGGTCAGGCCGCGGCCTGCGCCTCATCGCCATCGAGAAGGTGACAGGCGGCAAGGCGCCCGGGCGAATGCTCGACAAGCCTCGGCGTCTCCACCCGGCAGCGGCCGAATGCCTTCGGACAGCGCGACGCAAAGCTGCAACCCGCCGGGATGTCGATCGGGCTGGGCGGCTCGCCCTCCAGCAGGAAATCGGAGGCATCAAACGGCTTCTCTTCCAGAGTGGGGGCTGCCGACAGCAACGCCTTGGTATAGGGATGCTGCGGATCGAAGAACAGATCGCGGTTGTCGGCAATCTCGACCATCTCGCCGAGATACATCACGGCGATCCGGGTGCAGACCTTCCGCACCATCGCCAGATCGTGCGAGATGAAGACATAGGTGAGGTCGTTCTTATCCTGCAATTTCGAGAACAGCTCGATCAGCCTGCCCTGCTCGCGCTGATCCAGCGCCGACAGGGTCTCGTCGAGGATCAGGAGCTTGGGATCGAGAATCAGGGCTCGCGCGATCGAGATGCGCTGGCGCTCGCCGGTCGAGAGCGCATTGGGCAACTGATCATACAGCTCGGCGGCGAGACCGACTTCGGCCATCGCCGCGATCACCCGCTTTCGCAAATCGGCGCGCTTGAAACTGCCCCGGATCAGGAGACTTTCCTCGATCATGCGGCCGACCGTGGTGCGCGGCGGCAAGGCATTGTAGGGATCTTGCAGGAGAAGCTGGAACTCGTTGCGCTTGCGGATCAGGTCCCGCGATGACAGAGCGCCGAGGGAGGTCCCGTTCAAGACGATGCTGCCGCTGTCGGGCGTCTCCAGCCAGGCCAGCAGGCGGGTCAGGGTCGACTTGCCGCAGCCGGATTCCCCGACAATCCCGAAATTCTCGCGTGGCATGATATCGAGTGTCACGCCACGCACGGCCTGCACGTTGCTGTAGGTGTTGAAAGTGCCGCGCTTGCGGGCACGATAGGTACGATGGACATTCTCCACCTTCATCAACGGGGCTTCGCCTTGAGCCTGACGGCGAGCAAGCGGGCCCTCCGCCGTCTCCCACATCCGCGGCACGCTCGCGATGGCCTTGCGCGTGTAGTCGGATTGCGGCGAAGCCAGCAGTTCGGCGAACGCCTGTTGCTCAACGAACCGGCCCTGGTACAGCACGGCCGTCCGATCGCCGAACTGCCCGAGCGTCGGCAAGGAGGAGGACAAATAGATCGTCGCCATCTTGTGCCGCGTGCAGAGGTCATGGAGCAAAGCCACGATCTGCGCGGCAATGGTGACGTCCAGCGGCTGGGTCACGTTGTCGGCGATGAGCACGGCGGGTTCGGCGCAAATGGCGTCCACGATCATCGCGCGCTGCATCATGCCGCCGGAGAATTTCGACGGGTAGTCCCAGTAGCGTTCCTTCGTCGACGGGATGCGGACCTCGTCGAGCAACTGCATGACCCGGTCGCGGCACTCGCGCCCGTTCCATTCAGGCCTTACGCTGTGCAGCTTCTCCGCGATCTGGACGCCGACCGGCACGGTCGGATCGAGTGAACTCTGCGGCTTGGAGCCGATATAGGCGATGTCGCGCCCGATCCGGACTTCGCGCGCTCCGGTGCCGAGGATGTCGTGTCCGGCGAAGGCGACCCGTCCGGCGCGATATTCCAGGCTCTCCGGCAACCAGTTCGCCAGCGCGCGGCTCAGCACCGTCTTCCCGGCGCCGCTCTCTCCGTAGACGCCGAAAATCTCCGACGTGCTGAGGCGGAAACTGATGCGATCGAGAATCGGAGCCGCCGCCGGTGTCGTGGCACCAACCGTCAGATCGTCGATTTCGAGAATGAGCGAGAGATCCATATCAGAGACCTCCATAGATGCGGTTGCGCGCCTTTTCCAGCGCCGAGCCCATGAGATTGATCGAGGTGAGCGCGACGGCGAGGAAGATGCCCGGGATGGTTCCGATCCACCAGGCATTGAGCAGATATTTGCGAGAATCGGCGATGATACTGCCAAAGCTTGGGGTCGGCGGCTGAATGCCGAGCCCAAGGAAGCCCAGGATCGCTTCGAAGATCATCATGCGTGCAACGTCGAGCACCGCGACGAACGCGATCGGCGGCAGGATGTTGGGCGCCGCGAACAACAGCAGAATCCGCCAATCCCCGGCCCCAAGCACGCGCAGACCGCGCACATATTCCTTGCCGCGCTCGGCGACGGCGGCACTGCGGGCCACTCGGGCATAAAGCGGCCAGCCGGACAGCGCCAGCACGATGATGATCGTCGGGACGGTCGGCCGCGACACGCCGAGAATCGTGATCGCCAGGATGATCATCGGAATCGAGAGCTGGGCGTCGGTGATCCGCATGATGATGGTGTCCCACCACTTGCCCTTGAAGCCTGCGAACAGGCCGAGGCCGCAGCCAATGATGAAGATCAGGAGCACGGTGACGATGCCGACGAGCAGTGAATAGCGCAGCCCGATCAAGCTGCGCATCAGCATGTCACGGCCGAGCTGATCCGTGCCCAGCAGGTGATCCCAGGTCCATTTGTCGCCGAGATAGACCGGCGCCAGGAATTTGTCCTTCACCACCATCTTGGTGGCGCTGACCGAGGACACCTCGGGATAGATCGCGGACGCAAGCAATAGCGCGATGAAGACAAAGAAACCGATCTTGAAGCTCGACATGCCCCAGGCTGCAGCCAGGATACGCCGATTGACCGACCTGACGCGGGCCGATCGGGGCTCGGGCTCCGCAGCAATGACCGTGGTGGCCGTCATGGTCAGATCTCCACACGAGGATCGATGAGATAAGCGACCAGGTCCACGATGATATTGATGAAGACAAACACCGCGCTGGTCGTAATGGCGATGCCCTGGATGACTGGGAAATCACGCCCGACCACGGACACGACGGTCAAATTGCCGAGGCCCGGATAATCGAAGATGTATTCGATCACCAGCACTCCGCCGATCAGGGTCGAAAGCTGGATCCCGAGCAGGTTGACCAGCGGCACCGCTGCATTACGCAGAGCATGGGAATAGACGATGCGGCGGCGCGACAGGCCGCGAACCCGGGCTTCATCGATGAACGGCGCCTGCATCACCTCACCGAGCGACGTCGTCAGCGTCCGGATGATGAAGGGCGCGATCTCCACCGCCAGCACCACGGCCGGAAGAATGACATAAGAGAACCCCTGGTAGCCGAGCGCCGGAAGCAGCTTCAGCTTGACCGACAGAAACAGGATCAGAACAATCGCGAGCCAGAAATTCGGTATCGACACGAACAGCGATTGCATGCCGAACGCCAGGGCGTTCTGCCATCGATGCTGATGCAGGCCACCGGCTATTCCGACCGGAAACGAGATCAACAGCGCGAACAACAGGGCCATGCCGCCCAATTGGAGCGTGAACGGCAAGCGTTCGAGAATGAGGTCGGTCACGGGCGCCATGTCCGACTTGGTCGGATCGACATATTGCCCGCCGGCAGCAATCATGCCGCTGCGCGGCCGCAGATAGGATTGTCCGAGGTCGCCCTGGAGCAGACCGCGCATATAGCGGCCGTATTGCACGATGATGGGATCGCGCAGCCCCATCTTGGTCGCCACCTTCTCGACCACATCGGGCGGCGCCATGCCGCCGACGATCAGGCGGACGGGATCGCCTGGAACCACGCGCAACAGTGTAAAGATGATCAACGAGGTGATGAAGACGATCAGGAGGCCCTGCGCGATCCGCTTGACCAGGAATTCCAGAATCAACATCGGGAAGAGCTACCCTTGCATTCGTCGGGAGTTCCGGCAGGCGGGGTTGTCTGACCTGCACCCAACCTGAGAAGACCGGCAGGTCGGACGCGTCCGACCTGCCGGAGCAATCATCATGCCAGCTTGGCTTTCGTCATGTCCTGCATGCCGTTCGGGTAGATGTAGAGGCCGTCGAGCTTCTTGCTGTAGGCGTGGATGAAGACAGACGTGAACAACGCATGTGCCGGCGCCTTCTTGGCGATGGTCGGCAGCGTCTCGGTCTGGAGGATCTTCTTGCGCTCTTCGATGGAGGTGGCGTTGCGCTCCTTGTCGAGCACCGCGTCAATGTCCTTGTCGACGATGCCGGTAATGCGCTTCGACGACGAGTGGAAGTGGGTGCGCAGCACCAAATCCGGCTCGGGCGAACCCGTGCACCAGCCGCAGTCGATCATGTTGCCTTCGCCGCCGCCCGGCTTGTCATAGAGCAGGTTACCCCAGGCCGCGACTTCGAGGGTCTGGAGATTGACCTTGAAACCCTGCTCCTGAAGCATGCCGGTGATCAGTTCGGCATATTCCTTGGTCTTCGGGTAGAAGCCGACCGAGGTGTAATAGGTGAGTTCGGGAAGGCCCTGGCCCTTCGGGAAGCCGGCCTCCGCCAACAGCTTCTGGGCCTTGGCTGGGTCGAATTCCGGATAATCGGCGACCTCCGCGTAGCCGAACTTCACCGGCGAGATATGCGCCTTGGAGTAGGTTCCGGAGACGCCAAGCACCTCCAGCACCTGCTTGCGGTCGATCGAGTGGCATGCCGCCAGCCGGATGCGCGGATCGTCGAACGGCTTCTTGGAGCAGCGGAAGAACAGATACTTGTTCTCGACCGACACCGCCTTGTGGATGTTGAAGCGAGCATCCTTGGAAATCGTCTCGACCTGCTCCTGCTCCAGCCGCTCGATGATGTCCGCAGAGCCATTCAGCAATGACAGCGTTCGGGTCGTGGTGTCGCCGACGAAATGATATTCGACGCCGGGAATCTTCGGCGCACCGAGGAAGAAATCGGCGTTGGCGGCGAGAACGGTCGTGTCGCCCTTCTGCTCGACGTATTTGTACGGTCCGGTGCCGTTCATGCGAGCCGACAACTGAGCCTTGTTGGCGACGTCCTTGGCAGACATGATCGGAAGGAACGAAGAGAGATAATAGTAGAGCGCCGCCGGATAGCCGTGCGCCTTGGTATTGATGCGGCAGGTGAAATCGTCGACGACGTCAACGGTGACGAGACCGGGATACCACTGCGCCGGCCGGTCGGGCTGGCAGCCATACTCGTATGTCGCCTTGACGTCGGCCGCCGTAAACGGCGTGCCGTCATGAAACTTGACGCCCTTTCGCAGCTTGACCTCCATCGTGGAAGCATCGATCGGCGTCATGGACTCGGCCAATTCGAAGATCAGTTCGTCCGGTTTGTCCGGCCGCATGGGCGCTCGCGTCAGATAGCCGAAGACGAATCCCTCGACGATCAACTGACCCAGATTGGTGTGCGTGGTCGGATCCCAGTTGCCGGTCAGCGCTTCCGCGCCGAGAAATCGCAGCGCCTTGCCTTCGGCCGCGAAAGCGGAATTGACCAGAAAGTCCGGGTTGACCCGTCCGAAGCCGAACGCTGCAACACCGGCGAGCCCCCCTAACATCACATCTCTACGGTTGATCATGTCCTATCCCTCGATGATTTTGGCAACGCTGAAACTGCTGCCGAGGGCGCGGGGCACTCAGCCGTTTCGATCGTCTCGCGCAACTCGTCGCAACCTGCAAAGCGTAGACCAAAGGCCACGCCCGCCCGATTCCTGCTGCTCCACGATTCCGTTGCTGACGCTCCCGGATGCGGCGATTGCGCGCGGCGGATTCCGATAATCCAGAATGCACCGCCCAACTCAGAGGCAATCGCGCCTCTCCGCTGAGCAGGACAAGAATAATGGACGCTCGGAACAGCGGCGGGGAGACGGCGAACCTATAATTCCCGTGTTTCGAATGAGCGGAATCGCAGCCTTGGAAATACAGGAGTCCCCGGCCTGCCACACCCGTCGCGGCATCATCTCGGACTTCGACGGCGTGGCCGATCGCGAAGATACCGCGATCCCGAGTTCGGTCAGAGCGTTTCGCGCCTGGCATGAGCAGGGCGTGCCTTATGCATTCGTCACCACCAACCCGACGCAATCTGCCGCGCAGTTTTTCGAGATCCCCGGCTCACTCTCATGATGACTCCGAGCTTGATCGCGCGCATGCAGACCGATCTCGGCGCGGCCTTGCCGCGCTGGAATCTCTCATCACAATCGACGATCTCCTTCCTGAGCCATTCCGAGAACACAACGTTTCTGGCACGAGACCCGGCATCTGGACGGAGGTTGGTGCTGCGCGTGCAGCGGATCGGCTATCACACGTCCGCCGAGATCAGGTCCGAGCTCGCCTGGATCGACTCGCTGATCGCGGAAGATGCCGTCGTCACGCCTCGCCCGGTCGCCGACGGTGAGGCCCGACCGCTATCTCAGATCGTCCTGAACGGCTCACCGCGACAGATTGCGGCATTCGAGTTTCTCAGCGGCAAGGAGCCCGATCCATCAGAGGATCTCGTCGCCTGGTTCGGCAAACTCGGTGCGATCAGCGCCAGACTTCACGCGCATAGTCGCCGGTGGAAGAGACCGCCGGACTTTCAGCGGAAGGTCTGGGATTTTGACGCAATGTTGGGCACTCGACCGTTGTGGGGTGATTGGCGCGCCGGCCTTGGCCTTCGCGACGATGGCCTGAAATTGCTGGAGAGGGTCGCCGACACCCTGAAGCAGCGTCTTGACAGCTACGGAAGCACAAACGACCGGTTCGGCCTCGTCCACGCCGATCTGCGGCTGGCCAACCTTCTCGTCGACGGCCCGCGCCTCGGTGTGATCGACTTCGACGATTGCGGCTTCTCCTGGTTCTTCTACGACTTTGCCGCCGCCGTCAGCTTCATGGAGCATGAGCCCGTGGTAGCTGAGCTCCAGGCGTCTTGGCTCGCCGGGTATCGCGAGATTGCGCCGGTTTCGCGCGGGGACGAACTCATGCTGCCCGTTTTCGTCATGCTCCGGCGCATGCTGCTGACGGCATGGATCGCGTCGCATTCCGACACCGAGACCGCACGACAATTAGGATCGGCCTACACCGACGGAACCGTCGCGATGGGAGAGCGATTCCTGCAAGCGCTTTGATGGCCCCGTCACGCGACCGGATCGCTTGCTACCTTCACGCCGGTCTTTCCTTCACTCCAGTCCTGCTGTTCCGCGACTCCAGGGCGCTTCGACCAGCATTGCTTGGCCACAAAATATTCCTGGAATGTCAACGTCATCATAATTTCCGATATCGACGAACGATATTTCTAATTTTACAAGCGTCTCCCTCAACGCAAAACTCAGTTTGTGATTGGCGGCGAGTGAGAAGGCGTTGAGATGACTTCCGGTGACTTGGAGTTGGGCGCGCGCGACGTCAGCGTCCAATTCGAAGGCTTGAAAGCGCTGTCCAAGGTCACGCTTACGGTTCCCCGGGGACGCATCACCGGACTGATCGGTCCCAACGGCGCCGGGAAGACGACGCTCATCAACGTGCTGACAGGCTTCCAGCCGGTCGGCACCGGGACCGTCGACCTGGAAGGTGAGGCGCTCAACGGCATCGCGGCCCACAAGCTTCGACGCAAGGGCGTCGCGCGCACCTTTCAGTCCGGCCGCCTTTTTCGCGACCTGCCGGTCGTGGACAATCTCGAGGTCACGGGCGTGGGTATGGGCCAGACGCGGTGCGAGGCGATCACGGAGGCCGAGCGCGTGATGACTTGGCTTGGCATCTCGCACCTCGGCAGCACAATCGCAGGCGCCCTGCCCTACACCGACGAGCGCCGCGTCGCCATCGGCCGCGCCATCATGTGCACGCCGCGCTATCTGCTGCTGGACGAGCCCGCGGCCGGCATGTCCGAGCATGAAAGCCACGATCTGGCCTTCATCATCAGGCGGATCGCCGGTGAACTCGGCGTCGGTGTGCTGCTGATCGAGCACAACATTGGCCTCGTGCTCGAACTCTGTGAGCGCATCTTCGTGCTCGATTCCGGCGAGATCATCGAAGTCGGGGTTCCTGCGCAGATCCGCGACAGCGACGCTGTTCGGCATGCCTATATGGGTACGCAGCGCGACGAAGTGATTCCGCCGCTCGCGACCGAGATGGGTGCCGCATCATGACGCTGCTCGCCGTCGACGACATCACCGTAAACTACGGACGCCTGACGGCCTTGCGCGGCGTCACGCTCAGGATCGCCGAGGGTGAGGTTCTGTTCGTGACAGGCCCCAATGGCGCAGGCAAGTCGACCCTGCTGAACGCGATCGCCGGCGTCGTGCCGGCGGGCTCGGGTTCCATCACCATGGACGGCGCCAAAGTGACGGGTGCCTCGCCGGAGGACATCGCCCGGCGGGGATTTTCGCTGGTTCCGGAAGGACGCAACGTCTTCGGCGCACTGAGCATCGAGGAAAATCTGAAGGTCGGCGCCGGTATGCGAGCCGACAGGCACAAGATCGCCGGCGATCTGGAGTCCGTCTACGCCGAGTTCCCGATGCTGGCCGATCGCCGTCACGACGCCGCCGGCATGCTCTCCGGCGGCCAGCAGCAGATGCTCGTCATCGGTCGTGCGTTGATGACGGCCCCGCGCATCATGGCCATCGACGAGCCTTCGCTGGGACTTGCACCCAAGATCATCGATCAGGTCTACGAGATCCTCGTGCGGCTACGGACGCAGCGCAAGCTGACGCTGCTGATCGTCGAGCAGAGCTCGACGCGCGCCATGATGACTGGCGGACGCATGATTCTGATCCGCGGCGGGCGCATCGTCCTCGAGGGTCTCGCGGCCGACATGATCAAGGACGAGCGCCTGAAGCAGGCCTATTTCGGCTTCGGAGACCACTGAGAATGACGGCGGTTCTGCAGATCATCTTCGACGCGCTGAGCCTCGGCAGTCTCTACGCTCTCGGCGCGCTGGGTATTGCCCTGATCTTCGGCGTCATGCGGCTCGTCAACTTCGCCCATGGCGACTTCATAGCGTTCTGCGTTTTCGCAATGCTATGGCCGTCGATCGATGCAACGGCGGTCGTTTTCGCCGGAATGCTGCCGTTCTATCTCCTGATTCCGCTCTTGCTGATCATCGGCGCGGCACTGTCGATCCTGTCGGAGATCATCGTATTCCGCCGTTTCCGCAACGCCAACCCGGCGACCATGATGATTGCGTCCTTCGCCCTCGGATTCGTCATCCGGCACCTGCTGCTGATGCTCTATTCGAGCCGCCCGAAATCCATCACGCTTTGGCCGGGCCTCGGCCTGCCCGTCGATTTTCTCGGCGCCCATATACCGATGCTGCAAGTCGTGACCATCGTGATCACGCTGGCCGCACTCGCCGTGCTCGTGCTGTTTCTCAAGCGCACGCGCTATGGCCTGGAGATGCGCGCTGCGGCCGACAATTTCACCATGGCGCGCATGCTCGGAGTCCGCGCCAACGGCGTCATCCTGCTGGCCTTTGCCATCAGCGGCATGCTGGCCGCAGCGATCGGATTGATCCTGGCGACCATCTCCGGCACCGCCGACATCAACATGGGCGCCAACGTCATGCTGATCGCCTTCATCGCCACCGTGATCGGCGGTCTCGGCAGTGTGCCCGGCGCCGTCGCGGGCGGCTTCATCATTGGTGCCGCCAGTGTCGTCTTCCAGGCAACATTGCCGCACGACGCGCGCGTCTTTCGTGATGCCTTCGTCTATGGCGCGGTGATCGTCGTCCTTCTGGTGCGGCCACAGGGCCTGTTTGCACCGAAATCCGCCAAGCAGAGGGTCTGATCGATGTCAAAGCGGCCGTCTGTCATCCGGCAAACGATCATGACCCCGATCCTGCTGATCGTCGTGCTGCTCATCATGGCTACGCTGAGTTATCAATTCGGCAGCCGCGCGTTCAACCGGACTGCCGTCGAGATGTTCATCAACATCATGGTGGTCGTCGGCCTCTACGTTTTTGTCGGAAATTCCGGCCTGCTGTCGTTCGGGCACATCAGCTTCATGTGCCTCGGCGCCTACATGACCGCCTGGCTCGCGATTCCGCCCGTGATGAAGTCGATCACGCTCAAGGGACTGCCCACATGGCTTCTGCATACGCAATTGCCGATGTGGGTCGCCACACCCATTTCGGGCGTGTTCGCGGCGTTGGTCGCGCTCGTCGTCGGGCGCGTCATCATGCGCCTGTCGGGGATTGCAGCCTCGATCGCGACCTTCGGACTGCTTGGCGTCGTCAACAACGTCTACTCGAACTGGGATTCAGTCACGGGCGGACAAGGTTCGATCGTCGGCATACCACCGACCATGAACGTATGGATTGGCTGGCTGGGTGCGGCGGTTGCGATCGCGATCGCGTACCTCTACGCGACCTCCCGCTCCGGGCTCGCGCTTCGCGCCACACGCGACGAGTCCGTCGCCGCCAGCGCCTCCGGAATCGACATCGTTCGTGAACGGCTGATCGCGTTCGTGGTCAGCGCCTTCATCATCGGCATCGCCGGCGCGCTCTACGCGCACTTCCTCAGCATCGTCAACCCCGGTGCCTTTTATCTGCGGACGACCTTCATCACCCTGTCGATGCTGGTCGTCGGCGGCATGTACAGCCTCAGCGGGGCAGTCACCGGCGTGGTCGCAATCTCGGTGCTGATCGAGTTCTTCCGCAACCTCGAAAAGGGCATCAGCCTCGGCACACTCAAGGTGGCACTGCCGAACGGGGCTCAGGAGATCGCGATCGGAATCATCACCATCGTCATCCTGACGTATCTGCCGGCCGGCCTCACCCGCAACCGGGAGTTTTCCTGGCGCGGCTGGCCGATGCTGCGACGATTGTCGCGCCCTGTGCAGACGGCGGTGAAGGAACTGAACTGAATGTTACTGCACACCTGGAGGAATGGTTATGCGTCTTGCGAGAACACTAGGCGTCCTGATTGGAGTGTCCGCACTCTGGTTTGCGCCGGCCAGGGCGGCCGACGAGATCGTCATCGGATTTGCGACCGCAGCTTCAGGCTTCATGCAAGCCTACGACAAGCCGGCACAAGATGCGGCAATGATCCGCATCGACGAAATCAATAAGGCAGGCGGCTTGCTCGGCAGGAAGATCAAGGCCGTCTTTGCCGACACCAAGACCGATCAGGCTGAAGGCGCCAAGGCCGGCCTCGCGGTGCTCGACCAGGGCGCCGACCTCGTGGTCGTCTCCTGCGATTACGACTTCGGCGCGCCGGCGGCACTCCAGGCGCAAGCGGCCGGCAAGGTCTCGTTCTTCCTCTGCGCCGAATCGATCAAGGCCGGCATCCCCGGCGTCGGTCCCTACTCGTTCTCCGGCTCCGTCCTGGCCGCCGTGCAGGGCGCGACCATGGCGGAGTGGGCCTACAACAAGAAGAACGCTCGCACCTTCTATAGGTTGCTCGATAGCTGGACCGTCTACAACAAGGGCATCTGCGACGGCTTCGACTGGATGATGCCGAAGCTAAAGGATGCGAAACTGGCCGGAAGCGACACGTTCAAGAATGATGACGCTTCGATTGCGTCCCAGATCACGCGTATCAAGAGCCTGCCAAAGGAACCCGACGCCATCATGGTCTGCACGATGATGCCGGGCGCGGTTTCGGCCATCAAACAGATCCGGGCCGCCGGCATCAAGTCGATGATCCTCAACGGCTCGAGCATGGACGGCAGCTACTGGCTGAATGCCATTCCGGATCTGTCGAATTTCTACGTTCCGGTGCAGGGCTCGATCTACGGCGACGATCCCAATCCGAAGGTCAACGAGTTCAACAAGAAGTACAAGGACGTGACGGGCGGCGATCCGTCCAGCCAGTACGTCTATCCCGGTTATGTCCTGATCGAAGTCTGGGCCAAGGCGGTCGAGCGCGCCAAGACCACGGACGCTCCGGCCGTCGTCGCCGAGCTGGAAAAGATGAACAACGAGGCCACGCTGTTCGGTCCGCGTACCTTCAACAAGGACATCCACCATCAGAACCAGGGTCGTTACCTGATCATCGACACCGAGGGCGGCAAGCCGAAGATGGTCGATCAGTGGACGATCTCGGAAAAGATCCCGGTCGATTATCTGGTGTCGAAGTAAGCTGGCAGTACGCCGCCCGCGGTCCATGTCGCATCTGCGGGCGGCCTTGTGCCTTGGTCGAATGCAAGCCGTTGAGAGGAAACAGGAGAATGGTCGTGATCAATTGCGACATGGGCGAGGCCTATGGCCTCTACAAAATGGGCGACGACAGGGCGCTGATGCCCCACATCGATGTCGCTAACGTGGCTTGCGGCTTCCATGCATCCGACTTCAATCACATGCGCAAGACGGTGCAGCTCGCCAAGCAATTCGGCGTCAAGGTCGGCGCCCACCCGTCACTGCCGGACTTGCAAGGTTTTGGACGGCGGGAGATGAAGATCGACCGTGAGGAGTTGACGAACTGCCTGCTCTATCAGATCGGCGCGCTCAAGGCATTCCTCGATGCCGAAGGCATGCCGCTCAATCACATCAAGCCGCATGGCGCCCTCTATGGCATGGCCGCACGCAACGAGAACATCGCGGAGGCCATCGCGGATGCCGCTGACGTCTACAAGGTGCCGCTACTCGGCATGAAGGGCACGCTGCATCAGATGGTCTACGAGCGGCGCGGCCACACCTTCGTCGCCGAATACTACGCCGACCTCGACTACAACGCCGATGGCAGCCTCATCATCACGCGCGAGCATGAAGCCAAGGATCCGGCCGATGCGGCGTCGCGGTGCACGAGAGCCGTGAATGAAGGCAAGACCCGATCGGTGGCCGGAAACGACGTACTGGTCGGCGCCGACTCGATCTGCATCCACTCCGACACGCCCAATGCCGTCGCAATCGCGCACGCCGTTCGCGAGGCCGTCCGTCCCTACCTCACCGCGCGGTGAGGCGGGCTGGACAACGACGATCCTTCAGGAGCACTCCATGGCAACACAGCAGATATTCTCGCCGCTACCGGGCATATTCTATCGCAAGCCCGCCCCCGACAAGCCAGACTACAAGACTGACGGCGACATCATCGCGGACAGCGATACGATCGGACTCATTGAGGTGATGAAATCGTTCAACGAGGTCAAGGCGGGCGCGGCCGGCAAGATCGTGCGATTCCTGGCCGAGAATGAGGAAGCCGTGATGGCGGGGCAGCCGATTGCCGAGATTGACGTTTGAGACCGCCAGACCGGCCATGACGATCCAGAAACTCCTCATAGCCAATCGCGGCGAGATCGCAGTCCGCATCATCCGTGCGGCACGCGAGCTCGGCATTGCGACCGTTCAGGTCTATAGCAAGGCCGACAAGGACTCGCTCGCGGTTCGGCTCGCGGACGAGTCGATCGAGATCGGTCCGCCGCAAGCTTCGAAATCATATCTCAACCAGGCGACGATCCTCGCCGCTGCGAGGACGACCGGCGCCGACGCAATCCACCCCGGCTATGGCTTCCTGGCGGAGAACGCCGAGTTCGCAGCCGCCGTCGAAGCGGCCGGACTGATCTTTGTCGGCCCGACAGCGCAATCGATCAGACTGATGGGCGACAAGGTCGCAGCCCGCGAGGCTGCGGCTGCGGCCGGCGTGCCGACCGTCCCCGGCAGCGCGGGACGCCTGGAGTCTGCCGACGCAGCCTTCGCACTGGTCGAAAAGACCGGCTTTCCGGTGATGATCAAGGCCGCGGCTGGCGGTGGCGGACGCGGCATCCGTATCGCGCGTTCAGCCGAGGAATTTCATCATCTCATGCCGCAGGCGCAAGCGGAAGCACTCGCGGCTTTCGGCGATGGCGGGCTCTATGTCGAGAAGCTGATCGAAGGCGCGCGGCACATCGAGGTGCAAATCCTCGGTGACGGGTGCGACGTCATCCATTGTTTCGAGCGCGAGTGCTCGCTGCAACGGCGCCGTCAGAAGGTCTGGGAAGAAGCTCCCTCGCCTTCGCTGACGCCGGCCGTTCGCGACGAGCTGTGTTCGTCGGCAGTCGCGCTCGCCAAGGCCGTCGACTATCGCGGTGCCGGAACGCTCGAATATCTCTATGACGACCGAAGCCACGAATTCTACTTTCTGGAGATGAACACACGCATCCAGGTCGAGCATCCCGTCACGGAAATGGTCACCGGCATCGACCTCGTGGGCGAAATGATCCGGATTGCCGGCGGCGAGCCGCTGCGTATCAGCCAGGATCAGGTTCGCGTCCGCGGTCATTCGATTGAGGTCCGCATCAACGCCGAGGATCCCGCGAAGGGATTTCTTCCATGCCCCGGCACAATCAGCACGCTCAGCGTACCCGAAGGCGAAGCCGTGCGTTTCGACAGCATGCTCTATCAGGGCTACACCGTACCGCCGTTCTACGACAGTCTGCTCGGCAAGCTGATCGTGCACGGCGAGGACAGACCGAGCGCGATCCGGCGGCTCGAGCGCGCCCTTGCGGAGCTCAGCGTCGAGGGCTTGGCGACGACAAAGCCCTTGCATCAGGCGCTCGTACGCGATCCGGACGTCCGGGCCGCGCGCTTTCATACAGCCTGGCTCGAGCCATGGTTGGAAACCCATGCGGCAGCGCTAACGACAGCAGAGCCGTCAACGACCGCCAAGGTCGCCCGATGACCGCAAGAGAATCCGCCCCGTCGGCAACAGGAGGCCGCTAGTCATGCAAACCCGATTTTCCTACGGCGGCGACGAGCACATCTTCGCCGAGGTCGCCGAGTCCATGTCACTGGAGGCCTTCTTCAAGGGCCTCTTCGTCACCAATGCAGTGCGCGACGCCAGGATCAAGGGCGTGATCGAGATCTGCCCCGCCAACGCGTCCTATCAGGTCAAGTTCGATCCGGACCAGATAAGGCCTGACGACCTGCTTGTCGAGCTGAAACAGCTGGATTCCGCATCTGAAACATCCGCACCGGTCATCAAGACGCGGATCATCGAAATCCCGGTTCTTTACAACGATCCCTGGACACACGAGACGCTGATGCGCTTCCGCGAGCGCCATCAGGATCCGAACGGCACCGACCTCGAATATGCCGCGCGCATCAACGGGCTCGACGGAGTCGACGCCTTCATCAAGGCGCACTCCAGCGCACCATGGTTCGTCTCCATGGTCGGCTTCGTCGCAGGCCTGCCGTTCCTCTACCAGATGGTGGAACGCCAACGGCAGATCCAGGCGCCGAAGTATCTTCGCCCACGCACGGACACGCCGAAACTCACCGTCGGACACGGCGGATGCTTCAGCTGCATTTACTCGGTACGCGGCGCCGGCGGCTACCAGATGTTCGGCATCACGCCGATGCCGATCTACGATCCCAACCAGAAGATCAGCTACCTGCGTGACTTCATGTGCCTGTTCAAGCCGGGCGACATCGTGAAATGGAAACCGATCGACCGACCGGCCTATGACGCTGCGGTGGCCGATGTCGATGCGGGCCGTTTCGCGCCGATCATCCGCGACGTCTCATTCTCGCTGACCGAATTCAACAACGACATCGACGCCTACAATCGCAAACTCGAGGGGGTTCTCCATGGCAATTAAGGTCCTGAAGCCCGGCCTTGCCACAACCGTCCAGGACTTGGGACGTCCCGGCTATTATCACATCGGCATCCCGCTTTCCGGCGGTATGGATCGTCACGCGCTCGCCGCCGCCAACCTGCTCGTGGGCAACGAGGAAGGCGCTGCGGTTCTCGAGGCCGTGTTCATGGGGCCGGAGCTCGAATTTACCGATGACGCCGTGGTCGCGATCACTGGAGCCGAGCTGCCGCCAAAGCTCGACGGCGAGCCGCGCGAGACCTGGACGAGCTTCAAGGTGAAGCGCGGCCAGAAGCTCTCCTTCGATTTCCTCAAGCAGGGCGCGCGCGGCTATATCGCGATCGCCGGTGGCATCGACGTGCCGCTTGTCCTGGGCTCGCGTTCCACCTACGCGCTCGGCGCGCTTGGCGGCTTCAAGGGCCGAAAGCTCGAGGCCGGTGACGAACTTCCAATCGGCAAGGCCGCCGCAGCGGTCAAGGAAGGCCGCTCGGTCGGGAAAGATCTGCGCGGCCTGCCGGCGGCGATGCCAACGGAACTGCGCGTGATGCCGGGGCTATATTGGCATCGCATCACCGACACGGCTGGCAACGGCTTCTTCGGCGACACCTGGAAGGTTGCGCCGGAAGCTGATCGCATCGGCTACCGTTTCAAAGGTGGCAAGCCGCTCGAGTTCGTGCCGCGCGAGCCGCCCTTCGGGGCCGGTTCAGATCCGTCCAATATCACCGATGCCTGCTATCCCTACGGGTCAATCCAAGTTCCCGGCGGTACCGAACCGATTGTACTGCATCGCGACGCCGTCTCGGGCGGCGGCTATTTCATGGTCGGCACGGTCATCGCCGCGGACATGGATTTGATCGGCCAGCTCCAGCCGAATACACCGGTCAGGTTCGTCAAGGTTGGGATGGATGAGGCCCTTGCGGCGCGCAAGAGCCGAGCCGGGTTGCTGGGCAAGCTCCGGAGCGCGTTGGCGTAACGGCCTTGGGCCTTGGGCTGAGGGGGTGGTACGCGCGGCTGCCAGGCCCCGAGGCAATCGTGCGTGGTCGCTCTGACCGTCCCTCCACTCCACTGACTTTGTTCCTCCAGTCGCCGGCGCGGGCGTTGGGCACGGGAGTTGCAACGAAAACTGATGCGCGAGAAGCAGCGCTCAAGCGCTCATGAGTTAGGCAAACTCAAAATATCGGATCGACTGCGATGTCCGTTTCTCTGAAACAAATCCGCTATTTCATCGCCGCGGCCGAAACTGGACGGATCAGCCAGGCGGCCGTCGACCTGAATGTCTCGCAATCCGCAGTCACCGCCGCGATCCAGCAACTCGAAGCGATAGTCTGCGCCCGCCTGCTGGAACGTACCCCGGCCGGGGTAACCGTCACCATGGAGGGCAGCCGGTTCCTGTCGCAGGGACGCCAGATCCTTGCTTCAGTCGCCGAAGCCGTCCGCGGGACGCATATCTCCGCCGGTCCGCTGTTCGGAACGGTGCGCATCGGCGTCACCTATACCGTATCCGGCTATTTTCTGCCGCGCCATCAGATGCGTTTCCAGGCAAGCTTTCCCGGGATCACGGTCGAGCTGTACGAGGCGCCGCGGGACGTGCTTGAACGCGCCGTCGTCGACGGTGCGCTCGATCTCGCGGTCATGCTGGTCTCGAACCTGCACAACAACGCCATGCTTGCGAGCGAGACGTTGTTGCGGTCGCCGCGCCGGTTGTGGCTCGCTCCCGATCATCCATTGACCCGCGCCGAGCGCGTCCATCTCGCTGAGATCGCGAACTACCCTTACGTCATGCTCACCGTCGACGAGGCCAAGCATACGTCGATGCGCTACTGGAACGCCTTGTCGCTCGAACCGCGAACGATCTTCCGCACTTCCTCCGTCGAAGCCGTCCGATCCATGGTTGCAGGCGGAATGGGCATTACGATCCTGTCCGATCTCGTCTACCGTCCCTGGTCGCTCGAGGGACAACGGATCGAGACCCGCGTCATCGAGAACGAAGTGCCCAGCATGGACGTCGGACTGGCCTGGCGCCGTGACACCCAATTTTCGGAGGCCGCCAAGGCGTATCGCGACTTCATGCGCTTCGCCGTGGCGGGTGTTGGTCCCGTACGTCCTCCTGTCGGCATCGACCACAGACAACGATCGGACGAGGCCATCGAAATCTGAGATATCGGCACCTGCTTAAATTCGATTTGACGTCGGCAGGTCGTCCTCGCCAAGCTTGGGCCAATCACGGCAGTCGGCGCGATGAAAGACCGTAAGGCGCAGACGGACGACGACAAGGACGGAGTGCGGCATGCAGGCCACTTATGCGACCAGCGATGTTCCCTTGCAAAATCGACGGCATTTCTGGCGGGACGTTGTCTCCAATACCTACTTCCCGCTCGATCTTGTCTTTCCCGGCGGTCGCAACTTCCATGCGGGCCTGGGCGCATGGTCCATGGGTCCGATCTCGATATCCCGCAATGTCTCGAATGGCCTGCTCTACAGGCGCCGCGAACGGCACCTCGCGAATGAGCGGGAAGAATGCTTCCTCATCACGGTCCCCGAGCTCGCCGAGATCCGTTTCGTGCAGGATGGCAAGGACGTGCGGTGCCGGCCCGGCGCATTCTTGATCGAGCGAAGCCATCTGCCCTATGAATTCAGCCATCATGATCCGGCGGCGCTCTGGGTGCTGAAGATCCCGAGCGCCGTCCTGCGTGCTCGGATATCCCGCCCGGAACGCCTTGCCACGCTGCAATTCGACGCCAGCCGCAGCGTGGGCGCACTTTTCGTCGACACGCTGCGTCTTGCCGGCGAACGCATCGCGGACATGGACGACACGGCTCGCGCCGTAATGGGCAAGCATCTCATCGATCTCTTGGCGATGGTGATCGAATCCGACGACCGCGTGCTGGTGGGCCATTCCTCGTCCGTTCGCAATGGCCATCTCCATCGCTGCGAGCAGTTCATTCGCACTCGCCTCGACGACATGCGGCTCACACCGCAAATGGTCGCAGACGGCTGTGGCATCTCGCTCAGATATCTTCATCAGGTCTTTGAGGGCGAAGGTGTCACCGTTTGCGCCTATATCCGGAACCAGCGCCTGTCGATGTCCGACGCCATGCTGCGCGATCCGTCCTGCCGCAAGAGCATCTCGGAAATCGCCTACC
Source organism: Bradyrhizobium diversitatis (assembly GCF_016031635.1). Classification (GTDB taxonomy): domain Bacteria; phylum Pseudomonadota; class Alphaproteobacteria; order Rhizobiales; family Xanthobacteraceae; genus Bradyrhizobium; species Bradyrhizobium diversitatis. The sequence goes on along the minus strand of NZ_JACEGD010000001.1, from coordinate 205,589 downwards.
ATTGGGGTTTCAGTGACCAGGCCCAGTTCAGCCGGAACTACCGCAGCCGGTTCGGCTGCACCCCGAGCGAGGCCCGCGCTGCGGCACGCACCGCCCTTTCCTGAAGGCACATTTGCGCGCCTGACCAACCCTTAGGCAGCCGATAGTCGGCGTCGGCACGTCGACCGTTGCTGCTCTCTCGCACAAATTTTCCTGCGCTCAGCGTCAAGAACTGCCGCCACCGATTTGCATATGATCGGCGATCGCAATTCGATGAGGATGTCGCATGGTGCAGAACCTTCGTGTGGCCGTCGACGTCGGCGGCACCTTTACCGATATCTGCATCATGGACGAGGCAACCGGCCTCATCCGTATCGAAAAGACGTCGTCGACGCCCGATCCCATCGAGGGGATCATGGGCGGCGTATCCAAGGCAGGCATCAATCTTACCGATGTGGCGCTATTCTCCCACGGCACGACGGTTGCGACCAACGCACTGATCACGCGCCGCCTACCACGCACCGCCGTGGTCACGACCAAGGGGTTTCGCGACGTCATCGAGATCCGGCGCGCCAACAAGGAAGACCTCTGGGACACCTACAAGGATGTCGTCAAGCCTTATGTCCCGCGGCGCGACCGCCTGACCGTGCCGGAACGGGTCGACGCCGGCGGCATCGTGATCGAGCCGCTCGATGTCGAGGCCGCGCGCAACGTCGCGCGCATCCTCAAGCGCCGCGGCGTTGCCGCGATCGCGGTCTGCTTCATGAACGCCTATCTCAACGGGGCGAACGAGCGGGCCATGCGCGATATCCTCATCGAGGAAATGCCTGACATTCCGGTCTCGATCTCCTCGCAGGTGCTCCCCGAAATCTTCGAGCACGAGCGGTTTTCGACGACCGTTGCCAATGCCGTCGTCAGCCCGGTCGTGGTTAGCTACACGAGTAGGCTCGGCGAGCGCCTCGCCGAGGAAGGCTATACCCGCGATCTCCTGCTATTGCACACCGGCGGCGGCGTCATGACGCCGGCCAGCGTCAAGGACTTCGCCGCGCGTCTGGCTGGTTCCGGAATCGCCGCCGGTGCCATCGCCAGCCGCTACATCGCCGGTCTTTGCGGCTTTCCCAATTCGATCGGCCTCGACATGGGCGGCACCTCGACCGACGTCTCGCTGGCCTATGAAGGGCAATCGCGCATCACCAAGGACTGGCACATCGAGTTCGGCTATCCGATCCGCTTCGCGTCCATCGAGGTCCTCACCATCGGAGCCGGTGGCGGATCACTGGCCTGGACCGACTCGGCCGGCTCCTTGCGCAACGGGCCGCAATCCGCCGGCGCCTTTCCGGGTCCCGCCTGTTACAGCAACGGCAACACGCAGCCCACCAATACGGATGCCAACGTCACGCTGGGCCGGCTCGGCACTAATCTCGCCGGCGGCAAGGTGAAGCTGGACCCCATGCTGGCACGCCAGGCAGTCGAGGACGGCGTCGCAAAGCCATTCGGCCTCGGCCTGCACGAGGCTGCCGACGCGATCGTCAAGGTTGCCAACGCCAACATGTCGGATGCTGTGCGGCTGATCTCGATCAGCCGCGGCTACGATCCGCGCGATTTCGCTCTGGTCGCCTTCGGCGGCGCAGGTGCCCTGCATGGGGTCGATGTCGCGCGCGAGCTTGCCATCCCCGTCGTCATCGTGCCGCCTAATCCCGGCGTGACATCGGCTCTTGGCTGCCTCCTGGTCGACATGCAGCACGACTTTTCGCAGAGCTGTATGGTCGGCGCCGACGAGGCTGATGCCGCCGATATCGAGGCGCAGTTCGCGGCGCTGGAGAAGGACGCACTCGCCCGGCTCACCTACGAAGGCATCGCACCACAAGATATCGTGCTCCAGCGATCGATCGACATGATGTATCGCGGCCAGTGGCGCTCGCTCGCGGTCCACGCACCGAGCCCCATCGGCGCGATCGCCGACCTCGTCCAGAGCTTCCATTCCGAGCACCAGCGTGAATACAATTTCCGCCGCGACAGCGCCCCGGTCAGCTTCTTTCGTCTCAATCTGAGGGCGGTGGGCGTCGTCCCCAAGGCGGAGTTCGCCGTCCACGAACCGACCGGTGCGATCCCTGAGCCGGTTGGCCGCCGCAGGGTGTGGTTCGAAGGCAACGGATTGGACACGCCCGTCTACGAGCGCGACGACCTGCCCTGCGGCTTCTCCTTTCAGGGCCCCGCGATCGTCGAGCAGGTCGACGCAACCACTGTCGTGCCGCCAGGCGCCAGCGCCGAGGTCGACAAGTATCTCAACATCATCATCCGCGTGAAGGAGTGAACCATGGCCGGAGACCTCCCGCTCGACCCCGTCACCTTCGAAGTTCTCAAGAACTCCTTCATCACCAGCGTCGACCAGATGGGCGAGCAGGTGCTTCGGACCTGCTACTCCTTCGTCATCTACAACCGCGATTTTTCCAGTGCCCTGCATGACGCCCGCGGCGAGTGCGCCGCACAGGGCAATCAAGACATCGCGGTCCATGTCGGCACGCTGCATTTCACCTGCAAGGACGTCATGCGCTTCTTCGACGGTGACATGCATGAGGGCGACGTCTTCGCCATCAACGACCCCTACGCCGGCGGCACGCACTTCCCGGATGTGCGCCTGATCCGGCCGATCTTTGCCGACGGCAAGATCATCGCCTTCAGCCAGTCGAACGGTCATTGGTCGGACGTCGGCGGGAGCGTGCCGGGATCGTTCGACGTCGCCGCACGCGAAATGTTCCGCGAGGGGCTGCGCATCACGCCGATCCGCCTGTTCGACAAGGGGCGCTTCTGCAAGGACGTTGCGCATCTGATTGCCTCCAATACCCGCGATCCGGCGTCGATCATCGGCGACATCCAGGCGCAGTCCCAGGCCACCCAGGTCTGCGAGCGCGAGATCCTGCGTCTCGTCAACAAATATGGTCGCGACACGGTCGAGACCGGCCTTGGCGCCGTGCAGGACTACGTCGAGCGTTCAGTGCGCCAGCGCATCGCGGCGCTGCCCGACGGTGAATGGGAGACCGTCGACTTCATCGACCGCGATCCCGCCGGCAGCGAAGGCATGATCCCGATTCGTATCAAGCTGACGATCAAAGGCGACCGCGCCATCTACGACTTTACCGGCAGCCATCCGACCATCAGCTCGATCTACAACTCGGCCTTCGGCACAACCTTCTCGGCCGTCGCAGCTGGCATGAAGACTTTCTTCCCGGATCTCCCGCTCAATTCCGGATTCTACCGCTGCTTTGAAATCATCGCGCCGGAAGGCTCGATCATCGATGCCAAATGGCCGATCGCGGTCACCGGCTTCCTGATGCCGTTCGAGAAGATCATGAACTCGATCTACGAGATGTGGTCGAAGCTGATGCCGGAGCGCGCGCTCGCCTGCGCGTTCAATCTCGAATATCTGCTCACGGGTGGTCTCGACGCCCGCAGCTCCGACAAGCCAATCTTCATGTTCTACGACTGGCTGCCGGGCGGCTGGGGCGGGCGCAACGGCAAGGACGGCAGCAACGTCACGACGGCTTGCTTCGGCACAGGTCTTATGTCGCAACCTGTCGAAGGCCAGGAGCGCGCCAATCCGATCCTGACCACGGAATGCGAAATCCTAAAGGACTCAGCCGGTCCGGGCAAATGGCGCGGCGGCGCCGGCGTCGTGAAAACCTCCCGCATGCTCCAGGCGGAGAAAACCGTGATCTCCTATATCTGCGACCGCGAGCGTGCGGTGGTATGGGGCATCGAGGGCGGTCTGCCGTCCATGCCGCACGGCCTGACATTGACCCGCGCCGACGGCAAAGGCGAAGAGCGGCTCGGCTCGATCTTCTCGGATGTCCCGATCGGCGAAGGCGATATCTTCTCACGCCCGACTGCGGGCGGCGGCGGGTTTGGAGATCCACTCGAACGCGACCCGGCCCTCGTGATCGAAGATATCAAGGACGACTACGTTTCGGTCGAACGCGCCGCCAAGGATTATGGCGTGGTCGTGCGCACCGTCGATGCTGAACTGTGCGAATATGAGGTCGACATGGCCGCGACTGCGGCGCTTCGCGCCAAAATCAGGGCCGAGCGTGTCGCCAATGTGCGGCTCGATCCAGAGATCGTAGCGGAAAATTATCGCAGCGGTATGATCAGCGCGCTCGACGCGATCCGCCAGCATGCCGTGATCCTCGACTGGGGCACTGGAGCGCTTCTTCCAAAATCCACAAGTCAGTTCCGCGAGGTGTTCGAGCGGCGCTCAGTAGCGAAATGGAGCACAGGCTGACCGATCAAACCGAGAGCTCCAGACGCCATGCAGACCCCCGCTTCGAGGTCCGTCGACGTCGCACCATCTCTGCCGGCCGCGCTCGAAGCCCACGACGAAGGCGGCTCAGCGGCCGCGCCCTTCGCCGGTGGCACCTGGATCATGCGCGCTCCAATCCGGCACGAGCCGCTCAAGTCCCGCTACGTCGCAATAGAGAAGATTCCGGAGCTCCACGCGATCAAGGTCGATGCCGATGTGGTCGAGGTCGGCGCGGCGGTCACGCGCGCCACGCTGGCCGCAACGCTGGCAGAACTTCCGGCGTTCGACGTGCTCACGGCCGCAGCCAGCCGCTCCGTCTGGCGCATCCGCGAATGGGCTACAGTCGTCGGCAAGGATGCCGTCCTCGATCGTGCGGCCGGAATGATGGCAAGAACCTGCCAGTGCCGACCGCCGCACGGGATGCAGTCTGCGACGCGCTTACCGGAGACAAGGCGTAGTTAACCGCCGTTAGAATTAACCAACTTATTCCCACGCCGTAAGTCGCATGTTCGAGTCATGCCGGGATATCTCTCCCTTTGCAATCGCAGGCGAGACTGCACAGCAGCTTCAGGGCTGATGCCGCCGTATGAGCGCGGCCTGGGCGGCCTGCGTATAGAGGCTCGACACCAGTTCGAGATGGGAGCCCGCGGCCTCCGATTTTTCGGCCCAGTCGTCCAGTGCTTCCAACATCGGCGGGAGCGTTTCCGCGCGCAAGGCGGCATAGGCTTCAGTGACGTCGTGGCCCCGGTCGGTCACGCGGTAGCGCGTCTCCTTGCGCGAGGACGAGCCCTCGGTCTCGATCAAACCGGCCTTTACAAGCTTGCGAGTCGCATATTGCAGATTGGGGACGTCGACGCGGTTGAGCAGCTGGCCGATCTCTGACAGTCGCTTGGGTTCATCGCCCATGCGCACCACGTTGAGCACGGCGACGTCGTCTCCGGTCAACGGCACGTCGCAGACGGCGGCAAGGCAGGCAGCCTTCCACCGATAATAGGCTTGCGCCAGCCGCTCCAGCCTGAACTCGAACTCGGAGAGGCGCAGCTCGGTCTCGGTGCGCGCCAGGTGCCACGAGCCTGGCCGCTCCGTCGCGGCCGGCCGCTGCTTGTCTCTCGCGGCGGTGCCCGTTCGTCGCGCGGCCGCCTTCTGCGTCTTCCTCAACATCGTCTCCTGATTCCCGCCCTCGCTTACTGCCTGGGCAGGCTGTGCTCAATCTATGCTATTTACAAGTTCGATTCTTACATTAAAAATTCAATTAAGAAAGCATGATGATAAGGCAACCGCCTTTGCCTCGTGCCCGACGCGTCAAACAGACGCGCCGCGATGGGGAAGGCTCCAAGGGCTCAACGAGGAGAGGGGACGATCACGGTGGCTGGACAGTGGATCGAGATCGCTGCCAAGGATGGCGGCACGTTCAAGGGGTACCTCGCGGTCCCAGCTTCGGGCTCCGGTCCCGGCATCCTGCTTTTGCAGGAGATTTTCGGCGTCAACGAATCGATGCGTGAGGTTGCCGACCATTACGCCGAGGAAGGCTATGTGGTGCTGGCACCCGATCTGTTCTGGCGCATGGAGCCCGGCGTCGAGCTCGGCTACACCGAGGCCGATTTCGGCAAGGCAATGGGCTATTACCAACGCTTCGATGCCAATCAGTCGATCAAGGACGCTGCCGACGGGCTGAAGGTGCTGCGCGCGCGTCCCGAATGCAAGGGCAAGGTCGGTGCGCTCGGCTTCTGTCTTGGCGGCAAGCTTGCTTATCTCGTTGCCGCGCGGACGGACGTCGACTGCGCCGTCAGCTATTACGGCGTCGGCATCGAGGCCGATCTTAGCGAAGCGGCCGACGTCAAATGCCCCGTGGTCTTCCATTTCGCCGAGCTCGATCGCTTTGCGCCGGCGGAAGCGCGAGCACAGATCATGGCGGCGTTCAAGGGCCGGCCTGAGATCGAATTCTACCTCTACCCCGGTTGCGACCACGCCTTCGCTGCGCCGGAGCGCACAAGCTTCAACAAGCCCGCGACGCTGATGGCCTATACACGCTCGATCGCGCTGTTCCGGAAGGTGCTTGGCCCGCACTACGACCTCTCGGCGCTGTGGGACAAGCACACCGAACTCGAATTCGCGACGCGGTCGGCCGAGCAGACCATGACGACCATGGTTGCCGAGCCCTATGTCAACCACATCCCGACCATGACGGGTGGCGTGGGCTATCGTGACCTGCTGCGCTTCTACAAGAACCACTTCATTCCGAAGACGCCGCAGGACACCAAGCTGGTGCCGATCTCCCGTACCATCGGTTCGGACCGCATCGTCGACGAGATGCTATTCTGCTTTACCCATGACATCGAGATCGACTGGATGCTGCCCGGCGTGCCCCCGACCGGCAAGTATGTCGAGATCCCGCTGGTGGCGATCGTGCGCTTCCGTGGCGACAAGCTCTACAACGAGCACATCTATTGGGACCAGGCGTCGGTGCTGGTGCAGATCGGCCTGATCGATCCAAGCAAGCTGCCGGTGGCCGGCGTCGAGACCGCCAAGAAGTTGGTCAACGAATCGCTGCCGTCCAACACGCTGATGGCGCGCTGGTCCGAGAGCGCCGGGAAATAAGCAGATCTGATCGACGGCGCCGCTTGTGGCGCCGCTTTCGCAAATGCTCGCAATCTCTCGTCCATCGTGTTGGGGGTCATGAACATGTCGTATCTCTCTCGTCGCTCGCTTCTCCAGCTTGTCGGCGGCGTCGCCGCGCTGCCACTCGCCTCGGGTCTCACCGGTGGCGTACTTGCGGCCACGCCGGGCACGCTGACCATCGCTTACAACGTCAATTTGCCGTCGTTCGACCCGACTGTCGGCCTCTCGGCCGTGAACCCGACCATCCAGTCGATCTATCAGGCGGTGTTCGACCCCTATATCGGCCAGGCGCCGGACCTCTCCTTCAAGCCCGGGCTGCTGACGAAATGGGGATGGAACGAGGATCGCAGCAAGATCACGATGGATGTGCGCAAGGGCGCGACCTGGCATGACGGCTCGCCGGTGACGCCTGAGGATGTCGTCTGGTCGCTTACCCGCGCGGCGGATCCGAAAGGCGGCAATCCGATCCAGTTCGTCTGGGCCAAGGTCGGCAATTACAAGATCGACGGCAACACCATCACCGGCGACGTGCTCGAATTCGAGCCGACGCTGTTCAAATGGATGGCGTTCCTCACCGGTTATATTCTGCCTAAGGCCTATTTCGAGAAGGTCGGTGCCGAAGGTTTCGAGAAGGCGCCGATCGGATCGGGCCCCTACAGGGTCGATGCCTTCGAGCGCAACGCCTTCCTGCGGCTGAAGGCGCATCCTGGCTACTGGGACGGCAAGCCGGCTTTCGAGACCGTGGTTTTCAAGTTCATCACCGATCCGACGAGCCGCGTCGCCGAGATGGAATCCGGCGGCTCGGATCTCACCTTCGAGATCCCTTACGAAGAGTTCGACCGCCTCAAAGCCAAGCCGGGCCTGGCAGGGCAGACCAAGCCGGTGTCCGACATCGCGATGATCTTTATCACCGACATCGACCCAATGCTCGACCGCAATGTGCGGCTCGCCGCGCACCATGCGATCGACAAGAAGGCGATCGTCGACCGGCTTCTCAAGGGCTACGGCGTGCCGATCTCGACCCTCGAGGCGCCGGGCTATGCGGCCTTCGATCCCTCCATCAAAGTTGCCTACGATCCCCAGTTTGCGAAAAGCCTGCTCGCCAAGAGCGGCTATTCTCCGGACAAGCCGGTCAAGTTCACGATCCAGACCACGCGCGGCTTCAAGCCGAAAGACTACGAGATGATCCAGGCGATCGTCGGCATGTGGCGCAAGGTCGGCATCGACGCCAATATCGAGATATACGAGATCGCCAAGCATTTCGAGTTGCGCGCACGCCACGCGCTGGCGCCGGCCGCCTTCTACAATTGGGGCAACGCGATCGGCGATCCCTCGACCTCGACCGGCTTTGCGATGTTTGGTCCCTCGCCGCATTGCGCCTGGAAGGGCAAGGATCTCGTCGAGCGCATCGGGCCCCTCTGGGGCGAGAAAGACGAGGCCAAGCGTATCGCAGGCTACAAGGCCGTCGACAAGTACATCGCCGAGGAGGGCGAGGTGATTCCGCTGTTCCAATATGTGCAGCCGATCATCCACAAGAAGGGTCTCAAGGTCGTGTCGCAATCCAACGGCATGATCCTTCCGCAGCTCGTCACGCCGGCTTGAGCCGCCGGCTTCGAAAAAGGGGGGCACAAGGATGCGATCGGGCGAGCTGATCAGGCGACTTGTCCTCGTCCCACCCACATTGTTCGGTGTGGCGGTGATCGTCTTCGTGCTGCTGCGCGTCGTGCCGGGCGATCCCATTGCCATGATGATCCCGCCCGGCGCCTCGGAGGCCGACATCGGCCGGCTCCGTGCGCTCTATGGCCTCGACCAGCCGATCCTCCAACAATTTGCGACCTGGCTTGGCCAGGTCGCAAGCGGCGATTTCGGCCGCTCCATCAGCGTGCGGCAAAACGTGCTGGAATTGCTACTGGCGCGGCTGCCGGCCACGATCGAGCTTGCGCTGTTGGCGACGATGACCGCCGTCGTGATTGGCGTTGTCGCAGCGCTTGTCGGCATTCTGCTGCGGGGCCGGCGCGCCGAATGGGTCGTCGATGGCGGCATCGGCGTGCTGCTCGCGATTCCGGATTTCCTCTGGGCGCTGATCCTGCTGCTGTTGTTTGGTGTGCTGATTCCGCTGCTGCCGATCTCCGGCCGGATCGATCCGGAGATCGACCTCAACCTGCGCAGCAATTTCTTCCTGATCGAGAGCATCCTGACCGGCCACTTCGACATCGCCTTCGCGCTTCTGCATCACATGATCCTGCCGGCGCTCGCGTTGGCGCTGCCGTTTGCGGCCCTGGTGGCGCGTCTGTTGAAAGCGTCGCTGGCGGAATCCGAGGATCAGGACTATGCCCAGATCGCGCGCGCCCGCGGCTATTCGCGCCCGAACATCCTGCTGCACGAGGTGTTTCCTAACGCGCTGATCCCGACGGTCGCGCTCGGCGGCGTGCAGGTGACGCTGCTGCTCGGCGGCACCGTGCTGGTCGAGCGCATCTTCTCCTATGAGGGTATCGGCAACATGGCGATCGATGCGGTGATCAACCGCGACTTTCCGCTGATCCAGGGCTTGGTCCTGACTTTTGCGGTGCTATTCATCGCGCTCAATCTCTTGGTCGATCTCATGGTCACCATGCTGGATCCGAGGCTGCGCCATGGCTGACATCGCAATCGCCTCGCTTGCCGCGCCGCCGTCGCGCCTGCTTGCGGGCTTGAGGCGGGGCGGTCCGCGTCTCTGGATCGGCACGGTGCTGGTCGCTCTCCTGGTGCTGGCCGCGATATTCGTGCCCGTGTTCGCGCCGCACGATCCGCTCGAGCAGGATTTGATGTCCGCGCAATTGCCGCCGGCCTGGATGACTGGCGGGGATCACGCGTATCTCCTCGGCACGGACAGCCTCGGCCGCTGCGTGCTGTCGCGCCTGACCTATTCGGCGCGTACGGCCGTGATGGTCGCACTGATCGCGGCAACGCTCGCTGCGCTGATCGGCGTCGCGCTCGGCCTGTTTGCCGGGAGTTTTGGCGGCTGGGTCGATCAGTCCATCTCGCGACTGATCGACGTCTGGATGGCCTTTCCGCCGGTGCTGCTGTCGATCGTGCTGGCTACCGTGATCGGCGCCGGACTAACCTCGGTGATCGCCGCGATCGTGGTGATCGATTGGACGCGCTTTGCCCGCGTCATTCGCGCCGAGACCATGGTGCAGCTCACGCGCGACTATGCCGCCGCCGCGCAAGTGATCGGCCTGAGCCGGGCCAGGCTGCTGCGGCTGGAGATATTGCCCAACCTCGTTCCGCTGCTGGTGACCCTCCTCGCCGTCGAGATGGGCATTGCGATCCTAGTCGAGGTCATCCTGTCCTTTGTCGGCATCTCGGTGGCCGGTGACACGCCGACCTGGGGCAGCATGATCGCCGAGGGTCGCCAAATCGTCTATCAGGCGCCGTGGATCATGGCGCTGCCGATCGCCTGCATCATCACCAGCGTGATCGGCCTCAATCTGTTCGGCGACGGCCTGCGTCTCGCGCTAGATCCGGTACAACGCTCATGACGGCGACACTCGCGGTGGAAGGGCTGAAGGTCGCGATCGGGGCCGCCAATGTTCTGCGCGGTGTCAGCCTCGATGTGCAGCCGGGCGAGGTCCGCGGGCTGGTCGGCGAATCCGGCGCCGGGAAGTCCATGCTCGGTCGTGCCGTGCTCGGGCTGTTGCCGGCGAACACAAGCGTCACCGCAGGGCGCATCGCCTTCGAGGGCCGCGATCTGCTGGCCATGGCCGAGGCCGAACGCCGCAGCCTGCTCGGCCGCCGCATTGCGCTCATCCCGCAGGATCCGATGACCTCGCTTAATCCGGTGAAACGCATCGGAAGGCAGATTGGCAATCTGCTGCGGCATCATCTCGGCCTGTCGAAGCGTGCGGCGCTGGCGCGCACCACCGAGCTTCTGGCCGAGGTTGCGATCCATGACCCCCAGCGGGTCCTCGCGCTCTATCCGCACGAGATCTCCGGCGGCATGCGCCAGCGCGTGCTGATCGCGATGGCTTTTGCCTGTGATCCCGCGCTCGTCATTGCCGACGAGCCGACCACGGCGCTCGACGTTACCGTCCAGCGCCAGGTGCTGCAGCTCGTCGAGCGGTTACGCCTGCGCCATGGCAGCGCCGTGCTGTTCGTCACCCACGACCTCGGCGTGGTCGCCAAGATCTGCCGCAGCATGACGGTGCTGCATGCCGGCCGGGTGCTGGAGGAGGGCGAGACAACCAACGTGCTGGTGCGACCGCGCCATGCGTATACCCGTGCGCTGCTCGCCGCGACGCCGCGCGCCGACCGGCCTGCGGAAGCGCTGCGTCCAGTGCCGCCTGATCTCATCGACCAATTGTGGTCGGAGGCGTACCGACTCGATCAGGTTCCAGCGGTGGGGGCTGCATGAGCGATATCCTGCTCCAGACAGGCGGCCTCGGCTTCGGCTATCCGCAGCGTAACGGCCTGTTCGGGAAGCCGACTCTCCGCGAAGTGATCAAGGGCGTCGATCTCGCGGTGCCGCGTGGTTCGGTGGTGGGTCTCGTCGGAGAATCCGGTTCCGGCAAGACCACGCTCGGCCGTTTGCTGGTGCGGCTGTTGAAGCCGACCTCTGGTGGCATCCAGTTTGACGGCCTCGAGATAGGTCAGCTCGACGAGGCCGCGCTGCGCCCGTTGCGCGCACGCATCCAGATGATCTTTCAGGACCCACAGTCTTCGCTCAATCCGCGGCTCCGGCTCGGCACGACGCTGACGCGCCCGCTCGGCGTGCACGGGCGGCTGAAGGGCAAGCGCGATCAGCGCGAGCGCGCGGCCGCGCTGCTCAGTCTCGTCGGCCTGCCGTCCGATTTCGCCTATCGCTATCCGCACGAATTGTCCGGCGGCCAGCGCCAGCGCGCCGGCATCGCACGCGCCCTTGCGCTCGAGCCCGATTTCATCGTTGCCGACGAGATCGTGTCGGGTCTCGACGTCTCGACCCAGGCGCACATCCTGCTGCTGCTGAAGGAGTTGCGCGCGCGGCTTGGCCTCACCATGGTGTTCATCAGCCATGACCTCTCGGTCGTGCGTGTGCTTTGCGACGACGTCGCAATCCTGCATCACGGCGAAGTGGTCGAATCCGGCCCGGTCGCACGCGTGTTCGGTGCTCCGCAGCACGCCTATACGCGGCAATTGCTCGCCGCGATACCGTTGCCCGACGTCGAGCCGGGCTGGCTCGATGAATCCTCGGTCGTCTCTCCGCAACAGCAAGGATCAGCCGCATGACTGAGACAATCAGAGGTTCCGTCGTGCTCGTCACAGGTGCTGCCGGAGCGATCGCGCAGGCGCTCATCGCCGAACTGAAGGCGCGCGGGGCTGCGAAGATCTATGCTACCGCGCGCGATGTTTTCGCCCTGACAGCCTCGGACGGCATCGTCCCCGTCAAGATGGATGTGACGAGCGACGACGATGTGTCGAAAGCCGCCGATCAGTTCGGCGACGTCGCGGTGCTGATCAACAATGCCGGAATCAACCACAACACCGGCTTCATGGTCGCTCCCGATCTTGCGATCGCCCGCGAGGAGATTGAGATCAACTATCTCGCGCCGCTGCGGGTGACCAAGGCCTTCGCGCCCGCGCTGGTCAGGAACAAGGGGGCGGTCCTCAACATCCTCACCATCCTCGCACGCGTGAATCTGCCATTCATGGGATCGTACTGCGCCTCCAAGGCGGCGGGCCTCAGCCTGACTCAGGGCCTGCGCGGCGATCTCGGCCCGAGGGGCGTGCGTGTCGTTGCCGCACTTCCCGGTGCGATCGACACCCGCATGACTGCGATGCTGACTATCCCGAAGATGACGACCGCGGATGCGGCGAAGGAAATCCTCGACGGCTTCGAGGCCGGCGAGGAGGAGATCTATGTCGGCGAGATGGCGCGCGGCCTTGCACAAGGCCTTGCCCATGATCCCAAGGGTGTCGAACGCCAGCTGGCGTCGCCGGGTTGAATTTCGCGTCAGACCTTGTGCTGCTGCAAACCATGAGGAAGTGATCATGATCCCGTTGAGAGTACTGCTTGCCTCCGCCGTATTGTCGCTCGGAGCCTCGATCCTGCCGGCTTCGGCGGATTCCATTCCGGGCCTGCGTGGTCACGACCACACCGGCATCACCGTGCCGGACGTGAAGGCCGCGACTGCGTTCTTCACCGACGTCCTCGGCTGCTCGCATGCGATGTCGTTCGGACCGTTCATGGACGACAAGGGCACCTTCATGCAGGACGTCGTCAACGTGAACCCGCGCGCCGTCATCGACGAGATCAGCATGGTCCGCTGCGGATACGGCTCCAATATCGAGCTGTTCCAGTATCAATCACCCGACCAGGCCAAGACGGTGCCGAAGAACAGCGATATCGGAGGCCACCACATCGCGCTCTATGTCGACGACATCGCAAAGGCTGCCGAGTATCTGCGATCGAAGAACGTCAAGACCATGCAGGGACCGATTCCCGTGAACGAGGGGCCGGCGGCCGGTCAAACCATCCTCTATTTCCTGACACCGTGGGGAATGCAGATGGAGCTGATCAGCTATCCCAAGGGCATGGCCTATGAGAAGAACGCCTGAGAAGAACGCCAAGACCGTGCTGTGGTCGACGACCGAGCCGACAAAATGACGCGCGCCATAGACGAATTCACACTATGGAGACCATGGCACCGGTCCAACTGGAGACGGCGGAGATCAGGCGCGTCGTCGAGCGCGAGGGGGCTGCGTCGTCTGGGGCGGCGCGATCAATCTTAGGCCGGTTGAAGCTGAGAACGCGGCGCTTCGACATCAGTTGATGGACTTGCGGTGGAGGCTGCAGGGTCGCGTCCGGCTCACGAACCATGATCGCTGGTTCTTTGTCCAGTTGTATCGTTGGTTTCCATCAATCTCGTCCGTCCTCACGATCGTGCGTTGGCACAGGACTGGTTTTCGCTGCTACTGGCGTTGGAAGTCACGATCTTCGGGAGGCCGATCGCAGATCGACACCGAGCCGCGCGTGTTGATCCGGCGGATCAGCATCGAAAATCCGCTTTTGGCCATCCGGGATCACGACGGTCTATGGCAGCGTCGTCACGCGCCGAATGCACTCCAAGGGCATCCGCGACAGCCTACTGCACCGGCCTCGCCGCGCAGAATTGGAGCTGCCGAACGGTCGATCGGATCGATCCGCCGCGAGTGCTTAGATCACATCATCGTCTTTGGTGAGACGCATCCTTGGCGGACTTCACCACCACTACGGCCGAGCTTAGATTTTCGGTATAGACAGGGCTTCACGGAGGGGGCGGATAGCGATCTCACGGACGCCGAATTGCGCGCTGCGGGCCGTCATCGATCAGCGCGGCAACTGCCGACATATGCAAAACGCACGCGCAAGCAACTGATCTCAGGCAGTAAAAAGCGTCGCGAGGAGCGAACAAAAGCAGCTGGTTTGTCGGAATAGCCGCTGACCGCTTGTCGGAATGGCTGTCGCGAGAGGCACCTAAGCTATTGAGAAGCTTGGTGGGCGCACCAGGGCTCGAACCTGGGACCCGCTGATTAAGAGATAGCGGCGGGGTGAGAACAATCAATGACTTAGTGGTCGCACGACTGGGCTTAACCGACCGACTATGGGCATTCGTCGCACGAGATCAAAGAGCGCTCACTCGAACTCTTCGGGGACGAAAAGCTGGAAACGTTGAGCGAAAGATCGGGATCTGGCTTCGACCATTCATTGATGCGGCGCGCGGCTTCGAGGCGGAGACAGTTATGCTGACGCGCAGCGAATCCTATCAAGGGGCATGCACTGTAGCTCAGAACAACCGTAGGAACGGGCTGCAGCGTTGGTGCCGCAAGCAGCACAAGACCTAGCAAAGGCGCGCCGCGCTCGGTCTAAACTGCGCTTGCTGAGCGGCAGCAAGATATCGCCGAACGCCGCAGCCCATTAGAGAGGTTGCGGAGCAGAAACAGCAGCGGCGTACAATTCATGTCGCAGAGCTGAATGAAATGGGCGCCCTTCAATACGCTATCGCTGAACAATACACTCGCCGATGTAGCCGCTGCCGCCATGGATCTGCACCGCCTGTTCCTGCCGGAGAGATCGAATGCCTTCTTGATGCTTCCCATGGTCAGATCCTCCGGCTCGTGAGCGACGTCCAACTGTGCCGGATTCTATTTCCCGCGGAATACGGCCGAGCGACGTTCCACGAAAGACTGGATGCCTTCTTTCATGTCTTCGCTGCTGAAGACGCGATCCTTGATCTTGGGAATGTAATCGATCGCCGCGCTCTCGCCGGCCTCGATGAATTTCAACGCAGCCTCCTTCGTCACCTGAATGCCGATCGGCGCGTTCTTGGCGATCAGATTCGCAATCTCCATCGCGCGCGCAATCTGCTGGCCGGGTGCAACGACTTCCTGAACGAAGCCGATCTTGTGAGCCCGCGCTGCGCCGAACTCGTCGCACAGGAACAGATGATACATCGCGTCTCCCCAGCCCGCCCGCGTCAAATAGCGGAAATGGGCACCACCAAGAGGCGCAATCCCGCGTTTGGATTCCATCTGGCAGAACTTGGCGTCGTCGGCCGCCACGACGATGTCGCCAGCCAGCATCATTTCGATTCCGATCGTGAAGCAGATCCCCTGTACGGCCGTCACAATCGGCTTGCGGCACCGGCTCTTCAAGGCGAACGCATCAATGTTGCCGGGCTTTAGCTCGGTATTCTCGGCCTTGGGTCCGAAGAACTTCGGCATATCCAGTCCGGCGGTGAAATCCGGACCCTCGGCGCAGAGTACCCCAACCCAATAATCGTCGGTGCGATCGAGAAGCGTCATCGCATCCGACATCTGCGCCATCATCTGCGGACTGAATGAGTTCTTCTTCGCCACGTTGTCGATGATGATCTTGAACACATGCCCGTGCACCTCGGTGCGGATTCGGCCGGCTTGGGTCTTGGTGTCGCTCATTGTCTATCTCCGAATTGCTTCCAGGCGACTGCACAATGACGCGCACCAGCCTAGCTCAGTGCCGCAAACGCGGTCCGTTCGAAAGCCATCAATTCCTCCGTCCGGCCGTCGCGTATCTTCAGGAGCCATTGCGGATCCTGAAGCAGCGCCCGCCCTACCGCGACAAGATCGAACTCCTCGCGGTCAAGGCGGCGGATCAGTTCGTCGAGGGACGCCGGACGGGAGCTCTCCCCGCTATATGCGGCGATGAACTCGCCGGTCAGGCCGACCGACCCGACCGAGATCGTCGGCACTCCCGTCACCTTCTTGGCCCATCCTGCGAAGTTCAAATCGGACCCCTCGAACTCCGGCTCCCAGAAGCGCCGTTGCGAGCAATGCAGAATGTCGACCCCCGCGTCGACCAGAGGTTTGAGCCAGGCTTCCAACGCGCGAGGCGTATCTGCAAGTTTCACTTCGTAGTCCTGCTGTTTCCACTGGCTGATCCGCAGCAATATTGGAAAGTCGGGTCCGACCGACTTGCGCACCGCGTGAACGATATCAGCGGCAAACCGGGCCCGGCCCGGCAGGTCCTTGCCTCCATAGGCATCCTCGCGGCGATTGGTGCCTTCCCAGAAGAATTGATCGATCAGATAGCCGTGCGCGCCGTGCAATTCGACGGCGTCGAACCCCAGACGCTTCGCGGCAAGCGCCGCATCGGCGAAAGCGCGGATGGCGTCTGCGATGTCCGCTTCGCTCATCGGCTCGCCGAACTTCTTCTCCGGTCGCGACAGGCCGGACGGACTGTCGTAGGCCCCCGGAGGAGACCAATCCTTGGCGCGGGTGCGAACGGCTCCGACGTGCCATAGCTGCGGTGCCATCAGACCGCCCGCGGCATGCACCTCGTCAACCACACGCCGCCACCCCGCCAGCTCCTTCTCGCCGTGAAAACGGGGAACGTTCGGATCGTTCAGGGATGCCGGACGATCCACGCCGGTACCCTCCGATATGATGAATCCGACCGCTCCTTCGGCACGCCGGCGGTAATACCGCGCGACGTCTTCGGTCGGGATTCCGCCCGGAGAGAATGAGCGCGTCATCGGCGCCATCACGACCCGGTTCGGCAAGTTCAACCCTTTCAGCTTGAAGGGGCGGAAAAGAACGTCGCTGGACATCCGTGTTCCATGAGCAAGTTGGTCGTGTTACGGGCCACCCGCGATGCATTTCAGAAGATGCCATTCACTTTCCGTCGGCGCTGAGTACGCTACCAAATTGCTCCCACGTGGTCCCATTCCAGCGCTGCAGCTGCAGCTGCGTGTAGGCCATGCTGCTTTCCGGGCCCGTGTTGATGACGACACCGGGTATGACAGTGGGAAGCGCCAGCCCGCGGATGCTCCGCGATTGCTTGACGATGTTCTCGCGCGAGAGATCGTTGCCGCATTGCTTGAGTACCTGCTCCAGGATCTGTCCCTGCTGGGTCCCGAACAGATAATTGTTGTCTCCGATATCTGCGCCCGGCAAGTATTTGGCAAAGAACTCGCGGTACCATTTGATGCCGGGATCGTCGGCCCACTTCTTGTCATTCGGATCCTTCGTGATTGTCGCGGCGACTATGCCTACGGCCTTTTCCGGTCCTGCGGGGACGATGGTCGAAGACACCGAGCTCGAAACAAAGTTGATCAGGAACAGCGGCTTCCAAGCTATCTCATCGGCCTTCTTGATAGCCTGCGCTGCGAATTTTGGCGTGCCGGCCACCAAAAACGCCGACGCGCCGGACGATTTCAGCGAAACGACGTGGGAATCAATGGTCGGCTCGGTGACCTCGTAGGACGACGCGACGACTTTCTTGTCGAAGTCGTCCTTCAAATAGCCCTTGAATGCATTGACAAAGTCCTTACCCAGATCGTCGTTCTGATACAGGATGGCAATCTTCGCGTCCGGCCGGGTCTGGGTGATGTATTTCGCGTAGATTCGTCCCTCGGTGTCGTAGCTCGGCAATCCCGTCGTGGTCATGGGGAATTCAGCGAAGTTCGTGAATTTTGTGACTCCGCTCACGACAAACAGATGCGGGACTTTCTTCGCGTTGACATACTTGATAGTAGCGCTGATGCCGGGCGTACCCAGCGGGCCGAACAGGAACGCCACCTCGTCACTTTCCACGAGTTTCCTGGTCTGCTCCACCGTCTTGGGAGGACTGTAGGCATCGTCGTAGGTGACGAGGTTTATCTTCCGCCCGTTGATGCCGCCACGCTCGTTGATCGAATTGACGTAGGCGATCATGCCCTTTCCGGTATTGCTGAGCGGCGAAGCGGGGCCGCTGAAAGGGAACGTCGCTCCTATCTTTATCTCGGATTCGGTGACGCCCGGCGTCTGCGCATGCGCGCCGGCTATGGATGCCGCGAGCGCGGCTGCAATCATGGCGCTTCTCAACATTGTCATCTCCCTTTGGCGACAAGTCCGTCGTTAACGTTCTTTCTTGAACCGCATATTGCCGTGCAAATCACTCCTGACGCCCGTCAGCCAGCGGCTGCCGCACGCGACGCCTTCGGGGCGGCCTGTTCGTTCGCCATCTCCCGCAGCTTGTGTTTCAGTATCTTGCCGGTGGAGGCCGAGGGCAGAGCGTCGAGCACGATCAATTCGGTCGGACGCTTGTAGGATGTGAGCAAATGGGCCGTGTACGCCTTGAGGTCTTCCGCGCTGATGCTCGCACCGGGGAGAAGCTGAACGAACGCGACGACCTCCTCGTTGCCTTCGACCTTTCGTCCGACGACGGCCGACTGGACGACCTGGTCGTGCGCGTTCAGGACCGCCTCCACCTCGGCGGGATAAACGTTGAAGCCGGAGCGGATGATCAGCTCCTTGGTGCGGCCGGCGATATAGAGATGCCCCTTGCCGTTCACCCGCGCGAGATCCCCCGTGTTGAACCATCCCTGCTCATCGATCGCCGCCGCCGTCAGGTCGGGCGCACGATAGTAGCCGAGCATGATGTTCGGACCTCGAACGTGTAATTCGCCCACTTCACCGGTCGCCACCTTTTTTCCTTGTCCGTCCACGATCCGGTGCTCGATGCCGGGAAGAAACGGGCCGACCGACTCGTCCGGGACAGGCTGTTCCGAACGGACCCCCGTGAGTCCCGGTGAGCATTCCGTTATGCCGTAATTGTTCAGCAGCGGGATTCCGAACTCGTCCTCGATCCGCTTCTTGAGATCGAGGTCGAGCGGAGCGCCGGCGACGGCCATGATCCGCAGCCTGCCCCGCTCGAGCCGTTGGAGGCCCTTGACCGCCTTGTGTTCGAGCAGACGCTGATATGTGGCGGGCACGCCGAACAGGCTCGTGATCCCCTCCTCGGCGATGGCATGAGCCAGCGCAGCCGGATCCGCCTTGGCTACGACATGCAACGTGCCGCCGTGCATCAGCGTCGAGATCAGCAGGATCGCATACCCGACGATGTGCGACATCGGCAGCACGCCGTAGACACGGTCGTCTGGACTGCTCCGGCGAAGGATTCCCGACGTCCTTGCGGTGAAGAGGAGGTTGCGGTGACTCAGCATGACGCCCTTCGGCGCACCGGTCGTGCCCGAGGTGTATAATAGGCCTGCGACCTGGCGGGCGCCATCCTTCACGACGGGCTCTGCTTCCGCATCCGCATTGAGCGGACCGATGCCGATTCCGCCGAGCGGCCCTACGGCGCCGATCTTCGCACCGAGGCGGGAGGCATGATCGGCCGCTTCCTTCGAGAGCGCCGAGTTGAACAGCACGCGTCTGGCGCCACTGTGCGTCCCGATCAGGTCGATCTCCCTGGGCGAAAGGCGGGGATTGACCGGAATACCCCAGGCATCGAGCTTGCTCGCTGCGAAGAGCATCGTTCCCAGGGCCACGCTGTTCTCGCTTGCAATGATCACGCGATCACCGGGCCTGATGCCCAAACCGGCGAGATCCTTTGCCGCAGCGTCGACCGCATCCGCGAACTGCCGGTAGCTCCAGGAACGCCCGCCTTCCACGAAGGCCGGATGATCCGGAATGTCCCGCACGAATGGCGCGTAAACCTCGTGCACTCTGGACGGCAGGCCGTCCAGCAATTCGGCTGCGGTGAGCTCGTCCACGCTTCTCATGCCATCCTCCCCTGTGCCTTGTTTTCGGCAGCGTGCGCGGCCCCCTTCAACCGGGAGGTCCGCACCCCTTCATTCTATTGGCCGACGGAGTAAACCGTTCTAAAATAGAACTGTCAAGACGCGCGAACGTCAATAAATCAGTAAACGCCGCAATTATCGGTGCGGAAGCCACATTCCAATTTGGAATTAGAAACTGCCGCACGATTTGTTCGGAGGGATCAGCTGAGCGCGATTACCATTTCTCAACCCACGGCCGCAGCACGACTTCAAAAGCCCAGGTCGACCGATGCTGGCGGTGCAGTTGCAGATAGGTCTCGGCAATATGAGCGGGGTCGGCCATGTTGTCGTCGACAGTCGTTCCCGCCAGCCGGTGCGCCCGGGTGCCGTCCTCCTGAGTCCAGCCGATCGCGGCGTCGATCGGCACATTCGCCACGTGGATTCCCCGCGGCATCAATTCTCTCGCCATGCTTTGCGCAAGCCCGGACTTGGCATGGCATGCCATTGCAAATGGCCCTCCTGATGGAAAGCCCTTGAGCGCCGCGCTGGCGTTCGTGAAGATGATCGTTCCTCGCGCGCCATTGGCATCAGGCTCGTTTCCGAGCATCAGCCGAGCGGCCTGTTGGCCCACCAGAAACGCAGAGAACGCGGCGTTGCGAAGCGTCTCGAACACCATGACCGGGTCGGCCTCGACCACCGTCTTGCGGAAAATGCCGGGAACGCGACCGTCGATGTTGTGCACGACAAGCCTTGGCGTCCCGACCTCTTGAACGACGTCTTCGAACAGCTGCGCCACGGCCGCCGGTTCGCTTGCATCGCAGGCGTACCGACGCACGCCGTGCGTCTTTTCGAGAGTCTCGAGGACGGCTTTTTCCGGATTCCTGGCTGCAACGGCGACGCGCATGCCGTTCTCCGCGAACAGCCTGGCGCAACTCGAGCTGATGCCCGGCCCACCGCCGACGATGAGTGCAACGTCCTGTGTGGAAGTCTGGGTGTCGCGGCTGGATTGAGTCATGTTCCTTCCTCCGATGCATTTGATGGCCGGCCTCGGTGGGCCCCGACCTATGTCGATCTATCCTCGGTGTCTTCGTTGGTCATCAGCCCAAGTCTTGGCACCGCAGCGTCATTGCGGGACCTATGGCCTCACCGCAATTACGACCTTGCCGTTTGCGCGCCCGGTCTCGACATAGGCGAGCGCGTCGCCGGTTTTTTCGAACGGGAAAACCTTGTCCACGACCGGACGGATCACGCCGGATTCGATCAGGGACGTGACTTCGCGGAGCTGCTGTCCCTGCGCGCGCATGAACAGGAATGAGAAGCGCACACCGAGTTTTCTGGCTTTCTTCCGCACACCATGGCTCAGCAAGCGCAGCACCAGCTTCATCAAGATATTCATCCCCTGCTCCCTGGCGAATTCGGGGTCGGGCGGCCCGGAGATCGAGATGAGCAGGCCGCCCGGCTTGAGCACGCGTAGAGATTTATCAAGCGTCTTGGCGTCCTGGCTATGCAGGACCAGATCATAACCCGACAAGATCTTCTCGAAATCCTGGGTCTTGTAGTCGATGACCAGGTCCGCGCCGAGGCTCTTGACCAGGCCGGCATTCTTCGCGCTCGTCGTCGTCGCCACGACCGCACCGAGGTGCTTGGCGAGCTGGATCGCGAAAGTCCCGACGCCACCGGAGCCAGCCTGGATGAAGACGTTCTGGCCGGGCCTCAACTTGCCCACCTCGATTAGCGCCTGCCAGGCGGTCAGCCCCACCAACGGGATGGAAGCGGCCTCTTCCATACTGATGTTCGCAGGCTTTGGCGCCACGTCGGCTTCGTTCATGGCAATGAATTCGGCGAATGTTCCGATCCGATGATCGCGCGGCCGCGCATAGACCTCGTCGCCCGCCTTGAATCGCCTGACGTTGCGGCCAACCCTGACGACCGTGCCGGCAACATCGTGGCCCAGAATGAAGGGCGGACGATACGGCAGGATGAGTTTGAATTCTCCATCCCTGAGCTTGGAGTCGAGAACGTTCACGGCTGTTGCGTGGATCCGAACCAGGACACCGTCGTCCCGCACCTCCGGCTCCGGCATGGTTGCCAGGCGAACAGCGCCTTTCTTCTCGTATTTGTCGACGACGAATGCCTTCATGATGTCATCTCCACTCTGGAATCTGGTTGCGGCGTCAGGCGTCGAGGAACGACAGCGCCTTCGGCACGAAATCGGCGTGGTACTGGAAAATCCCGCCATGCCCGGCATCTTCGTAGATGACCAGTTGTGCGCTCGGGATACGCCGTGCCATGTCGGTGCTGTTTGCGGTCGGCACCATGATGTCGTTATCGCCATTCGCGATCAGGACGGGGATGCGGAGGCTGCCGAGATCCTGAGGTGCCTGCTGGCCCCAGCCCTTGATCGCCTTGAGTTGCCGCAACAGGGCCTCCGGTGTGGCTGCTTTGTCGCGACCTGCCTTGCGTTCCTTCAGCCTTGCCAGGAACGCCTTTGCGGCCCGGCGGCCATTGGCCGTGGAGGTGAAGAACAGGTAGAATTTCGGGTCTCGCAGTGTCAGCAGACCCTTGATCATCAGCGGCCAGGACACCGGCCCAACCTTCTCGATGCCTTTGCCGCCTGCTGGGCCCGTGCCGGTCAGAATCAGCTTTCGTACCAGACCCGGCGCCTTCAGCGCGATGTCCTGGGCCACGAAGCCGCCGAGGGAAAAGCCCAGCAGATCGACTTTTTCGAAGCCGAGCGCGGCGATCAGAGCAATCGTATCCTGCGCCATTTCGCCAACGCTAACGGGCGCTTTCCCACCTGAAGCGCCGATACCCCGGTAGTCGATCGCGATGACGCGATGCCTGGTGGCGAGCCCATCGACGATCGGCGGATCGAAATTGTCGAGAACCGCGCCCCAATGATTGAGAAGGATCAATGGCACGCCGGTGCGCGGACCGATGTCGCGATAGGCAAAGGTCGTTCCCGCAGCACTGATCGAAAGATTCGGCGCATCGACATAGCGTATGACCGATCCCGGGTGGCTGACATAGTTTGACATCACTTGCTCCATCGTTCGGCTGGCACCGGAAGCACCCGTAATCAGCGCGATTCCCTGTTCTGTCTTGCTCATTCCGGCTTTCTCAATTTGCTCTGGAACATCCACAGACAGCATGTTACTATCAATTTAGTACTGAGTAACTACTAAAATGAGACTGACATGAATAAACTTTCGACCCAGCCCTGCATGATCGCCCGGAGCCTGGCGATTGTCGGGGACGCATGGAGCATGCTGATCATGCGCGATGCCCATGCGGGGCTGACCCGCTTCGACGACTTTCGCAGGAGTCTCGGTATCGCGCCGACGATGCTGACGGGTCGGCTTTCAGCCCTGGTTGACGAGGGATTGCTGGAGAAGCGCCGCTATTCAGACCGTCCGCCACGGGACGAATATGTGCTGACAGAAGCCGGGCTCGACTTTTTGCCGGTGCTCTTCGCGATTGGCGCGTGGGGACGCAAGCATCGCAGCGGAGGCAAGGTGACCCGGTTCTTTGATGCGGAGAATGGAACGGAGATCGATCCCCTCACCATCGACCGCGCGACCGGCGCTCCGATCGGAACGCGTTCCATTCGCATCGCGCCAGTCGAATGAGAGATTCGCTTGGAATCTCCAGCTTGTGCGGTCGCGAGCGCGGCAACCTAGAACTTCGAAGCAATAAATTGAGAGAGTTTCACCTGTAAGTCGGCGGACGCTTCTCAATAAAAGCCCGGACAGCTTCGGCGTGCTGCGCAGTGCCCGCCGCGAGGACCATCCTCTCGGCCTCTTGATCTAGTGACATCCAGAAGTCGGCCGACAGCGCAAGGTCGAGATTATCCTTCATGGAGGCATAGGCGCTCGCCGGGCCATTCGCCAATGCTCTCGCCATTTCGAATGCTTCGCTTTGCAGGTCGGAATCAGGCACCACGCGATTGATAAGGCCCAATGCTTCGCAGCGCCGTGCACTGATCCGTTCAGACAGAAACATCAGTTCGCGGGCACGCGCCGTCCCGGCCAGCCGGGTCAACAGCCACGAAATGCCGTAATCGCCGGTGAGCGCAATCCTGGCGTAGCCGGTCGTCATGATCGCGGATTCGGCCGCAATACGCAGGTCGCAGGCGAGTGCGATTGCAAGCCCAGCGCCAGCCGCCGGTCCCGGCAAAGCCGCGATGGTGGGCTTCCGCACCGAAATAAGTACGCCGGTTAGGGTTCGCTGACGTTCCCGCAACCGCGCAACCTTGTCGCTGACTGACATGGCCGGCACCGCAGAGTTGCCGCCCATCCCCTTGATGTCGCCGCCCGAACAGAACGCGGTGCCTCCACCTGTTATCAGGAGGGCTCCGACCTCAGGATCATCTCCATTCTGTTTGATCATCCGGCGCAACGCCGGCGTAAGATGATCGGACAACGAATTTCGGGCTTCGGGTCGGTTCAAGGTAATCACCGCGACGCGATCCCGGATCGCGCACAGCAGTTCATCCGTGCCCGTGTCAACCGAGATGGATCCATCAGTCATGTTTCTGACCTTTCAAGTCGCGCGGAGAGCTCTCGCCGTGTCCGTGTTCGAGCTTCACCAGTTTTCGCGGAATGGCCGCAGTTCCGTGAGAAACGACCAGGCCGAGCGATCCTGACCATAGAGATGCAATAATTCGTCGGCGATCGCCGCCGGCTTGATGAAGAATTCATCCGGTTTGTCGCTCATCCGCGCGCGCATCCGGGGCGTATCGATAACGGCGTCGATGAGAACGTAGGAGACGTGCACGCCGAGAGGCCCCAAGTCGCGTGCGATCGACTCGGCCAAAATGCGCTGCGCCGCCTTCGTCGGAGCGAAGCCGGCGAAATTGGCTTTGCCTCGGATCGAAGACGTGTTGCCGGTCACCAGGATTGCGCCCTTGCCGCGATCGATCATGTCAGGCGCCACTTCTCGCGACAGGTACAACAAGCCCATCACGTTGACTTCGAAGTTGCCCTTCAGCATCTTCGGATCGATCTCGCGAAAACTCCCCCAGCCCCCTCCGACCGCGTTGTGGATCAGAACGTCAGACGGGCCGAACCGCCGCTTTACGTCACTGATTGCGGTCCGCACCTGGCTCTCGTCCGAGACGTCACAGCTCACCGCGTGCACGTCGGGAAGCTCTTGCGCAAGGCGATTGATGAGCTCCGTAGAGCGAGCAAGCGCGATGATACGAAATCCCCCAGCAGAGAAGCGCTTGACGATGGCAGCTCCGGTGCCTGGCCCCACCCCCGTCACGATCGCGATTGGTTTCTCGGTCATTCGACGCTCCCTTCGAGCTATTGTCCGGCCGCTCTCTTGTGAATCCGGTCGGATTGCGACTGATAGGCGGCAGCTTCGTGCTCGGTCACCAGGGCCAGTCGAACCGCGACGTTCTTGTGGTAGGGCGTGCCTGCAATGGGATCGCGGTTGCCGCTTTCGGTGAGTAGATTGATGCGCGGCCCGTTGATCAGGCGCTCTCCGTCCGACGTCGGGTAGGCCTGACCGTAGCCGTGCGGCAGCGCCAATTGGCCGTTCCGCATGGCGTCGTCAACCTTGCAGCGGACGACGAGCCGCCCGACCACCGACTCGACGGCCACCCAGTCACCATCCTTTGCACCCAACTCGTGCAAATCGCTCGAATTGATCAGCAGCGCCCCGTCCGGGTCCTCGCGACGCCACGCGGGATCGCGAAAGATCTGGTTGGCATTGAACATGCGGCGGCCACCAGCCGCCAGCATGAACGGGAATTCTTTTGGCGCGCCCGCGGCCCCTGGATCGAGACGCGCCAGCCATTCCAGCATCTGCGGGACGACCAGCCGAACCTTGCGATCGGAATGGCTGATCAACGACCAGACTTCGTCATACTCGTGCCGAGTAACCGCCGTGCCCTGCCGGGCGCCCACGATGGTGTCGAACAGGAGATCTCCGAGCTGATGGTCCGCCACCTCCTCGGATGCGCCAATCGCCCGCCGCACTGCTTGCGACGACCGCTTCGCGCAAGCCAGTGCCGCGCTCCACATCGGCGCCGCGGCCGCGGTACCGTCCGGAAGCGTCTGCCCCAGCGTATGGTAGAGCACCAGTGCAGGCACTGCCGCAGGGTTTTCCGCGATGAAATCACGAAATGCCGCGGCGAATTCAGGTCGCGAGCGCCGTGCTATTTCGCGTAGCGGCGCGAGGACATTGTCACCCGGCAGAAGCCCCAGAGCGATCGCAAGCCGCGTATAGATCTCGGGCTCCGGCAACGTGCCGGCGAGCGGCGGCAAGACACCGGCGCGAACGTGAAAATAGTTGGTCGGAAATTCGAAGTTGAACAGAGTAAATTCGGTCTTTTCGTATTGTGTGGAGGCCGGGAGGACGTAGTGCGCGAGCCGTGCGGTTTCGGTCATCGCAACGTCGACGACAACGCATAATTCGAGCGATTGCAGCGCGCGTTCCACCGCCTCGGTGTTTGCCGCGGTGTTGGCTGGATTGGAGCTGTCGATCCAGGCGCAGCGTAACCGGTCGGGATGGTCCTTGAGAACCGTTTCGGGGAAAATGTTGGGCGGCAGCAAGCCGCCAATGATGGCGTCGCCGGTCGGCGCGAATGTCTGGTTCGGAGAATTTCCCCAGAGCGGCTGAAGCCAGCTATGCAATTGGTTGGTACCTTCACGGCCAAAATTGCCGGAAAGCATGATCAGGAGCTTCTCGAGATAGGAATTGAGAGTCGAATTGACGCCTTGCTGGATGCCGAGCTCAACCCGAACCACCATGGCCTTCGCGGCCGCGATCATAGCCGCGCATCGCTCCAGCTCCGCGATCGAGATATCGGCGGCGGCCGCCCATTCCTCAACGGGGATGTTCAATAGCGCTTGCCTCACTTCCGTGAAACCGATCGTGTGCTCCTGAATGAAGGCGTGGTCGATCCGGTCGGAACGGACAAGCGTTGCCAGCAGTGCGCCAAGGAGAAACGCGTCGGCGCCGGGACGAACCGCGAGATGCAGGTCCGCCATTTCGGCGGTTTCGGTCCGCCGTGGATCGACGACGATCAGCTTGCGTGCGGGATCCTTGCGGATCTGATTGAGATGGTCGCGCGCATTGGGGAAGCCGTGCGCGATCCAGGGATTTGCCCCGATGACAAGCAAGAGATCGCAATGATGGACGTCCTCTGACGTGTGGCAGGTTTGACTGCCGAACATGTGGCCATTGACCCAGAAGTCGCCGGTTTTCTCCTGCGAAAGCGCGTTGAAGACGCTGCGCGAGCCCAGCGCACGCAACAAGCCACTGGCGTAGGCGCCGCCAGCATGGTTGCCCTGCCCGCCGCCGCCATAAAGGGCAATACTCTTGCCGCCATACCTGTCGACGACGTCTCGAAGCCGCTCCGCGATTTCTGCGATCGCGACGTCCCACTCGATTTCATCAAAGCCGCCATCGGCGCGACGACGCAGCGGGGTCGTGAGCCGATCCCTGTGATGGGCATAGTAGGGAATGCGCGCCGCCTTGTTGCACAGATAGCCTTGCGACTTCGGGTTTGAACGGTCGCCTCGTACCTTCTCGAGGCGCCCCTCATTCACCCAGACCTCGATGCCGCAATTTACGTAACACAGGTTGCAGGCTGTCTTGAGCCACTTGCCGGCCGTCATGGGCACCTCCCAGATTATGGTTTGTCGCAGCTCATCGCCTTTGCTGTTCTGCGCTGCCGCTTGTAAGTCCGGCCGCAGACAGTCATCCGTCCGGCGTCGAGAATACCGTCAGAAAGCTTCCCGGCGCCGACAGCACGCGACAGCACGATCGATCCAACCATGGTCGCAATCGCGCTCGTCGCGATTTGGCGTGCCTGTTGGAGACCCTCGGCGGGAAGCACTTCGACCAGGATGTCGATCATCTCCTCCAGCTTGGAAGCAAGCGCCCGTTGCTCGCTCGGGCTCGATCGAGCGACATCCGCGGCCAGGGCTGGAAGCGCGCAACCTTGTCTGGGATTGTCGCGGTGGCGGGAACTTAGGTAATCGGCGATCAGCGTCTCGAAACGATCCCCGCTGGCCCTCCGGTTCGCCAGCTTTTTCCATCGCTCGACCATTTGGTCCATTGCAAACGCGATTGCCTCGCCGACGAGTGCGGCACGCGACTCGAAATGGTTATAGAACCCGCCGTGCGTCAGACCCGCGAGCTTCATCAACTCGACAACGCTAAGTCCTTCGGCTCCGTTTTGACGCAAGCCGTAGGAGGCACTTTCAACGATCCGGCTGTGGGTCTGGCGCCTATGGTCTCCTACGTAACGCATCTCCCCTCCGTGCAAGCTGCTCGGTAACCGGCTGTTCGACCGATCCCATCCACCAGCGCTTCTGGACCGCGCTTTTGAAGCGACGGCAATATTTCATTGCAATGTCGCCCATGTTATATGACTATCGTCATATAACGAAGTGATCAACAGGAGAATTCGCCATGGCCGCCGCTTCCGATCCCGTCGTCATCCTCTCCGCGGCCCGTACGCCGCTCGGCCGCTTCATGGGCGAGCTCTCGCCACTCAGTGCCCACAAGCTCGGCTCCCACGTGATTGGAGCAGCTCTGGAACGGGCCAAGCTGGCACCCGAGCGGATCGACGAGGTCTTCATGGGCAACGTGCTGCCGGCCGGACAAGGCCAGGCGCCGGCGCGCCAGGCGGCGCGCGGCGCCAAATTGCCCGATGCCACCGGCGCCACCACCATCAACAAGGTCTGCGGCTCCGGCATGAAGGCCGCCATGCTCGCTCACGACATCATCAATGCGGGCTCCGCCGAGATCGTTCTGTCCGGCGGCATGGAGAGCATGAGCAATGCGCCCTATTTGCTGGCCAAGGCGCGCGGCGGCTATCGCGCCGGCCACGACCGCATCATTGACCACATGCTGATGGACGGGCTGGAAGACGCCTACGAGACCGGACGCTCGATGGGCGACTTCGGCGAGGCCACGGCGGAGGCCTATCAATTCACCCGCAAGGACCAGGACGACTATGCAATCGAGACCTTGACCCGCGCCCGCAAGGCGGTTGAAGGTGGCGCGTTCAAGGCTGAGATTGCTCCGATCACGTTGACCGAGAAGGCCGGACCCCGGATCATCTCCAACGACGAGCATCCGCTCAAAGTCGATCCCGCCAAAATCCCCGGGCTGAAAGCTGCATTCCGCGCCAACGGCACCATCACGCCCGCTGCCTCATCCGCCAATGCTGATGGCGCTGCTGCGCTCATCTTGGCGAAACGTGCGCTGGCCGATCGCGACGGCCTCCCGGTGCTCGCCGAGATCAAGGGCCATGCCACCCACAGCCAGGAACCACAATGGTTCACCACGGCGCCCATCCCCGCTATTCGCAAGCTGCTCGACAAGGTCGGCTGGAGCGTTGGCGACGTGGATCTGTTCGAGATCAATGAGGCATTTGCCGTCGTCGCGATGGCGGCACAGAAGGATCTCGGCATCCCCAGGGAAAAGCTGAACGTCAACGGCGGCGCCTGCGCGCTAGGTCATCCCATTGGCGCGACCGGCGCGCGACTGATGGTCACGCTGCTGCACGCGCTCGAAACGCGCAACCTCAAGCGCGGCGTCGCGTCACTGTGCATCGGCGGCGGCGAAGCTACCGCCATCGCGATCGAGCGCGTCGTCCGCTGATAACACGGCTGGGCGGACAACGACGGACAACGCGAGTGGCGCCAACGGCGTCACTCGCTGCCCTAATCCACCTGTCCCTGGCACGCGAAAGATCCCATGGTTGACCTGACGAATCCCGTGCCGCGGGACATTCCGACCTCGAGCACCCTGCCCATCGCCGTCCTTTCCGTCCTGGCTGCGATGGGAACACTCGCGACCAACATTCTGCTGCCGTCTTTGCCGCAGATTGCGATCTCTTTGAATGTCACGACTGCGGCGGTCACATCCGCCATCACCGTCTTTCTTGCCGTATTCGGGTTGGGCCAGCTCCTGGTCGGACCGCTTTCGGATCGCTACGGAAGACGTTGGCCGGTCCTGATCGGGTTCGCCGTATTCTTCGCCGGCAGCGTTTGGTGCGGTCTGGCAACCGACCTGCCCAATCTCCTCATCGGCCGCGTCGTGCAGGCAACAGGTGCTTGCGCGACATCAGTGCTGTCTCGCGCCATCGCCCGCGACATGTTCAGTGGCGCGGCACTGGCACGCGCGATGGCGCTCATCATGATCGTGATGTCCGCAGCTCCCGGGTTCTCGCCGCTGCTTGGCGGCGCCCTCGACCATAGCCTGGGCTGGCGCGCCGAATTCGCGCTAGTCGCGGCCTTTGCCGCCGTCGGCGCCGTTGCCTACGCCATCGTTCTTGGCGAAACCCACAATTCGATCCGCACGCCGTTCAATCCAGTTGTCGTCGGCAGGACCTATGCCGGTCTGATTGGAGACCGTCGCTTCGTTACCCCCGCGGCCGCCTCGAGCCTCACTATGGGCGGCTTGTTCTCGATGTTTTCCTCTGCGCCGCGCCTATTCATCGAAGCGTTGCACTTCACGCCGATCCAGCTCGGGCTCTTCTTTGCCGGCACCGTCTTCATCGTATTCGCCGCGGGTATGCTTGCCACAAGATTGGCACCCCGCTACGGGCTCGATGGTCCGATCCGGGCAGGATTGTCTGCGACGGCCGCCAGCAGCCTTGCGATCCTGCTCATCTCGCTGATCAGCCCGACTTTCTTGCCCTTTCTAGGCGCGATGAGCGTATATCTCCTCGGCATGGGCGTTGTCAGTCCGTTGGCCACGGCGCGCGCGTTGTCTCCATTCGGCGAGAAGGCCGGCGCCGCCTCGGCGCTGCTCGGTTTCTTGCAGATGACGATCGCCGCGACCGGCGTATGGCTTGCTGCCACAGTGTCACCGGAAGCAATGTTCGCGTTGGGCGTCGTGATGAGCTCGTTTTCGCTGCTCGCTCTTGGCCTGTACGCACGAGGCCCGGGATCTTGATGGGCATATGATTCCGCACGGGTCTTCCGTTCAGTCACTCATCAGCTTTGCGAAGCCGGGCTCAGGCCTGTCGATCAAATGCTTGGCCAGCCCGGCCGTTGAGCCTGTTTCCAGCGCAATCAAGTGCCGTGGAATTCCGGTTTGCTGCTGCCAGGTGGGCGTTTCATCTCGAACATGTTCTCGGTCCTGACCTCGAGGTAATCTCCACCCCGGCCGGCGCGCAGAATGGGACGCGCAAGTGCCGTGTTGTAGACACCGTCTTCGATCAATGCCTTGTCGATGTAAACCGCGACGACCTCGCCAAGTACGAACCACCCTTCCACCTTCTCACCACGCGCATTCGCCAGTTGAGAGACGTCGACGACCTTGCATTCCATTGCGGCCCTGCTCTCGCCCACCCGCGGCACAGCAACGTGGCGTCCGGGTATCGGCGTCAATCCGGCCGCTTCGAACTCGCTCACGCCGTGATCGAGCGGCGTCGCTGTCACGTTCATGCGCTCGCCGAGATCCATGGTGACCAGATTCCAGACGAATTCGCGCGTCTCGCTGACGTTCTTGACGGTGTCTTTCCACGAAATCGAGGAAAACCCGATGATCGGAGGATCGTAGAGGAACGCGTTGAAAAAGCTGTAGGGGGCCAAGTTCAATCGACCGGCTGCATTGCGCGATGAGATCCACCCAATCGGACGCGGCGCGATTATCGCATTGAACGGATTATGCCGGAGCCCGTGGCCTTTCAAAGGCTCGTAGTAGTGGAAGTCGGCCTGGTCCATAAATGCCCCCGAGGCTGCCTAGGGCCGCCTATCTGGCCCGTCGAGCTTCAACAAAGATCGGCGCACGCATGACCATGCGTGCGCATAGCCTCCGTCAGAACCCCCGGAAGCGGTATGTTCTCCCCGGCTAAGCCATCGCCCGAGCCGCAGCCGGCCGCTGCCCGGCGCCGTCGAGGAAGCCGGTCAGGCGCTGCCGAATGAGTCTTTCCGCATCCGCCATGATGCGGTCGATCAGTTCCTTCACAGTCGGAATGTCGTGAATGAGCCCGACGACCATGCCGCAGCTCCAGGCGCCCGCATCCATGTCGCCATCGATCATCACCTTGGGATAGACGCCCGCCACCTGGTCATGGATGTCCTCGATTTTGAGGCTCTTGCCCTTCTCGCGCTCGATCTCGAGCAGTTGCTCGACGCCCTTGTTGTTCAGGACCCGCTCTGTATTCCGGAGCGCGCGCATCACGAGCCTGGTATCGAGTTCCGTCGCCGCGACCAGCGCCTCCTTGACGTTCTCGTGCACCGGCGCTTCCTTGGTGGCGATGAAGCGCGTGCCCATGTTCATGCCCGCAGCGCCCATCGCCAGGGCGGCAACCAGGCTGCGTGCATCCGCCATGCCGCCCGAGGCAACGAACGGGATCTTCAGTTCCTCCGCGGCGCGCGGCAACAGGATCATGTTCGGCATGTCATCCTCGCCGGGATGGCCGCCGCACTCGAAGCCGTCGACGCTGACGGCATCGCAGCCGATCTGCTCGGCCTTCAGTGAATGCCGAACGGAGGTGCATTTGTGGATCACCTTGATGCCGCCCGCCTTCAGGGCCGGCATGTACTGTTCGGGGCTGCGTCCGGCGGTTTCGACGATCTTGACGCCGCCCTCCCTGATCGCCGCGATGTACTCCGGATAGGGCGGCGCACTGAAGGTCGGCAGGAATGTGAGGTTCACGCCGAACGGCTTGTCGGTCATGTCGCGGCAGCGCGCGATCTCCTTGGCCAGCAGCTCCGGCGTTCTCTGCGTCAGGCCCGTGATCAAGCCGAGCCCGCCCGCGTTGGAGACGGCCGACGCCATTTCGGCGAAGCCGACATAATGCATGCCGCCCTGGATGATCGGATGCTCGATGCCGAACAGTTCAGTGATCGCTGTCTTCACGAATAATCTCCCGCGTTGCCGCTCAGTGGATGATTTCAAACAGGCCGGCCGCGCCCATGCCGCCACCGATGCACATGGTCACCACGCCGTACTTCGCCTTGCGCCGCCGGCCCTCAATCAGGAGATGGCCGGTGAGCCGAGACCCGGTCATGCCGTAGGGATGACCGATCGCGATCGAGCCGCCATTGACGTTGAGCTTGTCCGGGTCGATGCCAAGCTTGTCGCGGCAGTAGATCACCTGAACCGCGTAAGCCTCATTCAGCTCCCACAGATCGATGTCGTCGATCTTGAGGTTATGGCGCGTGAGCAGGCGCGGGATCGCGGCGACCGGGCCGACGCCCATCTCGTCCGGTTCGACGCCGGCGGCGACAAAGCCGCGGAAGATGCCGAGCGGTTTCAGTCCCTTCCTGGCCGCAATCTTGTCGCTCATGATCACACAAGCCGAGGCGCCATCCGAAAGCTGGCTGGCATTTCCCGCGCTGATGGTCTTGCCCTCGAACACCGGTTTGATCTTGGCGAGGCCCTCCGCCGTGGTCTCCGGACGCGGCCCCTCGTCCTTGGTGAGCGTCACCTGCTCGTAGGTGACCTCCTTGGTGTCCTTGTTGAACAGCGCCATCCTGGTCGTGAACGGCACGATCTCGTCGTTGAAGCGGCCGGCCTGTAACGCAGCGCCAACGCGGCGTTGGCACTCGAGGCTGTATTCGTCCTGCTTGTCGCGGCCGATCTTGTAGCGCTCGGCAACGACCTCGGCGGTATCGAGCATCGACATGTACATCTCGGGCTTCATCGCCATCAGCTCGTCGTCGACGGCGTGAAACTTGTTCATGTGCTCGTTCTGCACGAGGCTGATCGACTCGATGCCTCCGCCGATCGCGACCTCGACCCCGTCGAGCATCACCGAGCGCGCGGCGACCGCGATGGCCTGCAGGCCGGACGCGCATTGCCGGTCGATCGTTGTGCCGGCCACCGTGATGGGCAGGCCGGCGCGGATCGCGCCCTTGCGCGCCACGTTCATCATCATGGTGCCTTGCTGCATCGCGCAGCCCATGACCACGTCTTCTACTTCTCCGGGCGCGATGCCGGCGCGCTTCACGGCTTCGGCCATCACGTGCCCGGCCATGGTGGGGCCGTCCGTGTTGTTGAGCGCGCCGCGATACGCTTTGCCGACGGCCGTTCGGGCGGTGGAAACGATGACTGCTTCAGTGGTCATGCCTGCCTCGCTGCTTATGCGGCCGCATCCAGCTGCGCGTAACGCAGCACATGGAACGCGGGATCGCCGAACTGGATGTTGATGGAGGAGATTCGCTTAAAATAATGCCCGACGTTGAGCTCGTCGGTCATTCCCATGCCGCCGTGAAGCTGCACCGCCTGGTCGGCGACGAACTTGCCCGCATAGCCGATCTTCGACTTGGCACCGGAGGCGAGCCGCGACAGGCCGGCATCGCTGTCGCTGAGGCTGAGGCTGAGGCTGAGATGCTGCATCAGGGAGAGCGCCTCCTGATGGGCGATGAACATGTCGACCATGCGATGCTGCAACACCTGGAACGAGCCGATCGTGGTGCCGAACTGCTTGCGCGTCTTGGAATATTCCAGCGTCGCCGAGTTCAGCTCGCCGATGGCGCCGACGGCTTCCGCGCAGAGCGCGCCGATGGCACGGTCGCGGCAGGCTTCCAGCGCGGCAACGCCCTCGCCTTCCACGCCCAGCAATTGGCCGCGGACATCGCGCAGGCTGACTTCAGCAGCCCGGCGGCCGTCGACAGTCTTGAAGCTCTGGAGATCGACGCCGGTCGCGCGCCGATCGACCACGAACAGGCTGACGCCGCTGCGTTCACGGTCATCGCCGGAGGTCCGGGCCGAGACGATCAGATAGTCCGCCCAAGGCGCTGCGATCACCACGGTCTTTGCGCCTGTCAGGACGTAGTCGCTCCCTTCGCGCCGCGCTCTCGTGGTGACATTGGCAAGATCGAAGCGCGATGCCTTCTCCGTCCAGGCCAGCGTCCAGATTTTCGAGCCGTCGATGATCTCAGGGATGAAGCTTTGCTGCTGCTCCGGCGTGCCCACGTGCTCGATCAATCCGCCGGCCAGCACCACCGTCTCGACGAACG
Source organism: Bradyrhizobium diversitatis (assembly GCF_016031635.1). GTDB lineage: Bacteria > Pseudomonadota > Alphaproteobacteria > Rhizobiales > Xanthobacteraceae > Bradyrhizobium > Bradyrhizobium diversitatis. The sequence goes on along the minus strand of NZ_JACEGD010000001.1, from coordinate 170,736 downwards.
GCTCGACCACGAGGTGACGGCCGAACTCATGCATCAGGATCATGGTCGACAGCGGACCGCCGCCGAGACCGCCAGCGCCCTCGGAGAACGGCGCAGCCAGCAGGCCGAACTCGGCGAAAGCGTCCCATTGCTTGCGGCTGAAGCCTTCCTCGCTGGCTACGATCTTGCGCCGCGCCTCGAAATCGTATTGGTCGCGCAGCAGGCGCTGGACGCTGGATCGCAGCAATTCCTGCTCTTCCGTGAACTGAATATCCATCCGATCCTCCCGATCCGCTTGGCTAGAGCCCGAGCACGGCCTTGGCGATGATGTTTCGCTGGATCTCGTTGGATCCGCCGTAGATGCTGAGCTTGCGCGCGTTCAGATATTTCTCCGACGCGGTATGGCCGTAATCGGGGCCGGGCATGAAGCGGTTGGCGCTCACCGGATGCTCGCGGATGGCAAGCCCGTAGTTGCCGATCGCGCGGTGGGTAAGCTCGGTAATATTCTGAAATATCTCGGTGCCGCGAATCTTGAACAGTGAGGCCGCAGGTCCCGGATCTATGCCGCGCGCCATCTGGGCGACGACACGCAGCTCCGTCGCCTCCAGCGCCAGCACGTCGAGCTCGATGCGGGCAATGTCCCGCAGAAATTCGAGATGCGCGGGATCCTCAGTCGGGATCTCGGCCTTCACGATCTGCCTCAACCTGCCGATATAGCGGGTGGACCGGCCAATGCCGGCCATGCTGGTGCGCTCGTTGCCGAGCAGGAACTTGGCGTAGGTCCAACCCTTGTTCTCCTCGCCGACCAGATTCTCGACGGGCACGCGGACGTTTTCGAGGAAGACGTCGTTGACCTCATGGCTGCCGTCGATCGTGATGATCGGCCGCACCGTGACGCCGGGCGACTTCATGTCGATGAGCAGGAAGGAGATGCCGGATTGCGGCTTCGCGCTCGGATCGGTGCGCACGAGGCAGAAGATCCAGTCGGCGTGCTGCGCCAGCGTGGTCCAGGTCTTGTGACCGTTGACGATGTAGTGGTCGCCGTCACGCACCGCCTTGGTCCTGACGGTCGCAAGGTCCGAGCCGGAGCCCGGCTCCGAATAGCCTTGGCACCACCAATCCTCGCCGGACAGAATCCGCGGCAGAAACTTCTTCTTCTGCGCCTCGTTGCCGAACGTGTAGATCACCGGCCCGACCATGGTGACGCTGAAGGCGAGCGGCGGCAGCGTGCCGGCGCGAGAGGTTTCCTGCTCGAAGATGAAGCGCTGCGTGACGGACCAGCCCGGGCCGCCGTACTCCTTCGGCCAGAGCGGGGCGATCCAACCCTTCTTGTGGAGGATCCGGTGCCACAGCAGCGACTGCTCCTTGGTCAGGTCGGTCTCCGGATTGGGAACGCGCATTTCCGGCGGATAGTTCTCAGCAATGAAAGTGCGCACCTCGTCGCGAAACGCGGCATCCTCGGGGGAAAGCTTGAGCTCCATCGTTCCAGGCTCCGCTACCACTTCTCGCCGAAGGGGCGGATCTCCATCTCGAACGTCCACGCGCTTTTCGGCTGCTCGTAGAGCTGCCAATAGGATGTTGCGACGGAGGACGGAGGCATCAAGGCGTCCGGATCATCCAGCGCGGTGGGCCCGAGAGCCTCCAACCGGCGCTGCCGAACCCACTCGGTGTCCACGCCGGAATCGATGATGAGATGCGCGACGTGAATATTTTTCGGGCCAAGCTCGCGGGCCATGGCCTGCGCGACCGCACGAAGGCCGAACTTGGCGCTTGCGAAAGCTGCATAACCGCTGCCACCGCGGAGCGAGGCGGTCGCACCGGTGAAGAAGATGTTGCCACCCCCGCGCGGCAGCATGAGGCGGGCGGCCTCGCGACCGGCCAGAAAGCCGGAATAGCAGGCCATTTCCCAGACCTTGCGGAAGACCCGTTCTGTGGTTTCCAGAATCGGGAAGTTCACGTTCGCCCCGATGTTGAAGATGCAGACTTCCAGCGGCGCATGCCTGTCTGCATCGTTGAGAAAGGAGACGATCTCGTCTTCCTTGCGAGCATCGAGCGAACGGGCGTGGATCTCTCCGCCGGCAGCCTCGATATCCCTGACGAGCGGAGCCAGCTTGTCGCCGTTACGGCGGCCGGCGAAGACCGTGAAGCCTTCTGCTGCGAATTTCTTGGCGATCTCGCCGCCGATGAAGTCACCCGCGCCTATCACGGCCGCGGTTGCGTTTCTCTTTTGCAAGATGTCCTCCCAGTAAAGTTAGATCTGTTGCCTGCGAAATTCGGGCGCCTGCACAGGAGAGATTGCGCCACCTTCGCGCAAGGACTCCGCGAGCTTGTGCTTGAGTATCTTTCCGGTCGAGGTCGCCGGCAAGGCATCAAGTATGACGATTTCGGACGGCCGCTTGTAAGAAGTAAGCTGAGACCGGACAAAGCTCATCAGGACCTCGGGCGTCGTGCGAGATCCCGGCAGCAATTGCACAAAGGCGACGATCTCCTCATTGCCGTCTGCGGCACGACCGACCACGGCGGATTGCACGACGTCCTGGTGTGAACTGAGGACCGCTTCGACCTCCGCGGGATAGACGTTGAAGCCGGAACGGATGATCATTTCCTTGGTGCGGCCGACAATGTACAGACACTCGCCGTCGAAACGCGCGAGATCGCCGGTATTGAACCAGCCCTCGCTGTCAATCACCTTCGCGGTAAGCTCCGGGGCACGATAGTAGCCCAGCATCACGTTGCGCCCGCGAACATGCAGCTCGCCGACTTCACCCGATACAGTCGGAAATCCTTCGATGGTTCGCACCCGCGCTTCCACGCCAGGCAGCAGCGTGCCAACAGCCTGATCCGAGCGTGGCCTATCGAAACGTACGCCTGATATTCCCGGCGAGCATTCGGTGATCCCGTAGCCGTTGAGCAACGGAAGCCCGAACTCTTTTTCCACACGCAACTTCAGGTTCAAATCCAGCGGCGCGCCGGCGACGGCAATCAAGCGCAACGAGCCTCGGGCGAGCTGTTCCACGCCTGATACGCTCTTGTACTCCAGCAGGCGCTGATAGGTGGCAGGCACGCCATTGAGGATGGTGACGCCCTCCTCCGCGATCGCCTTTGCGGTCGCCGCCGGATCGTATTTGCTGACCATCCGCACCGTGCCGCCGACCATCAGCGTCATGATCAGGAGCGAAATGCCGACGATATGCGAGATCGGCAACACAAGATAGATTTTGTCCTTCTCGTTCATCCTGCGGAAATACGCGGTGGTCTTTGCACTGATCAGCAGGTTGTCATGCGAGAGCATCACGCCCTTGGGAGTCCCCGTCGTCCCTGACGTGTAGATCAAAACCGCGACCTGCTTTGCTGGATCGGTCTCCACCGGCCGGACGGTCGCGCTTTCGTTGAGCGGGCCAACACCAATTTCCGGCAGCGGGCCAATTCGCCGATTGTCGGCGCCGTAGCGGGAGGCATGAGCAGCGGCCTCCTTCGAAATGCCGGACGTGAAGAACATCCGTCGGGCGCCGCTATGATCGCGGATCTGGTCCAGTTCGCGCGCCGACAAGCGCGGGTTGGCGACAATCGCCCAGGCGTCGAGCCGGCTCGCCGCCAGCAGCAAAGCGGCAAGTGCAATACAGTTCTCGCTGACAATAATCATCCGATCGCCGGCCCTGATCCCCAGCGATGAGAGCATGGTGGCGATGTCGCCAACGCGCTGCTCCAGATCTCGATAGCTCCAGGAAGCCCCGTCCTCGACCAGCGCAACCCGGCCGGGTGCCCTGGCAACCGGCCCTGCCGTGACTTCATGGATTCGGCTCGGCAAGCCGACAGCAATCTCGTCTACACTGATCGTCTCTGAAAGCTCCGCCACGACTGACCTCCCGACCGACCATGCCGACGTTGCAATACGGCACAATTGGTTTCTACTTATAGTTCTTTTTTAGAACTCGTCAATCAGTAAATCGTCGTCAACCTTTTCCGGAGTCGAATAGACAATCCATCTGTGAGCGTCGTTTTCTGCGTGGCTCTTAAAAACCTCCGTTTACAACGCATCATCCGGCAGCTAGGTTATAGTATCAAATAAGAACTTAAAGGGAGGATCGAGGATGGCGGCGGGCCGCGGTGTAGCGATACTTGTTGGCGCAGGCGATGCCATTGGCGCGGCGGTCGCCCGGCGTTTTGCCCAAGGCGGCTATACGGTCTGCATCTGCAGGCGCGATGCGTCCAAATCGCAGGGACTCGTGGCCGAGCTGAGGGCTGCGGCGCATGACGTTCACGCATTCAGCGTGGATGCGCGTCAGGAAACAGAAGTCCAAGGCATTTTCGCGCGAGTCGAGAAAGAGCACGGGCCTGTCGAGGTCTGCCTCTACAATGCGGGCTCGAACGTCAACAAGCCTCTGCTCGACACCACGGAGAAGTTGTTCTTCAAGGCTTGGGAACTCGCCTGTTATGGTGGTTTCCTGGTTGGACGTGAGGCCGCCCGCGTGATGCTGTCGCGCGGACGCGGCACCATCTTTTTCACCGGCGCGACGGCAAGCGTGCGTGGCGGCCCCGGGTTTTCAGCATTTTCATCAGCGAAGTTCGGCCTTCGTGCAGTGGCCCAGGCGATGGCACGCGAGCTTGGACCGAAGAACATCCACGTCGTGCATCTCCTGATCGACGCTGGCGTGGATAGCGAGGCGATTCACCAACGCATGAAGGCAGCGAAGGGCATCGAAGCAAGCGACATTCCGCCCGATAGCCTGACCAAGACGTCTTCCATCGCCGAAGCTTATTGGTTCACCCACCAGCAAAGCAAAGATGGCTGGACCCACGAGCTCGATCTCCGTCCGTCCGTGGAGAAATGGTAATATGAATGCGACACCAGACCTGACCCTGTGGGGCGTTGGCACGAGTCGCACCATTCGTCCGCACTGGGCCATGCACGAACTGGGCTTGGCCTACAAGACAAGGCCCATTGGCCCGCGAACCGGCGAAACCAAGACCGCGGAATACTCGAAGCTCAATCCGCGCCAGAAGATCCCGCTGCTTCAGGACGGCGACTTCTGCATCGGGGAGAGCGCAGCGATCGTTGCCTATTTGTCGCGAATGTATTCCACGGCGGGACGATCGCTGATTCCGGAAGCTACCCGCGAGTATGCGGCATGGCTGGAATGGTGCTTCTTTATCGTCACGGAGCTGGATTCCACCAGCCTTTACGTGATGCGCCGCCATCGGGCCGACGCGCTCGGACCGATCTACGGCATTGCGCCCGAGGTGGTTGCGCAAGCCGGCGAGTATTTCCGCCAGCAGCTACGGCATGTCGAAGTCGCACTTGCAGACGGCCGGCAATTCCTGATGGGCGAACGGTTTACCAGCGCAGACATCCTGCTCACGACGTGCCTGGAGTGGGCCATCGCCTATGGCGTCGGCATTTGCGACAACGCTCAACCCTATCTCGAGCGCATCCGGAAACGAGAAGCCTTTCAGCGAGCCGTTGCGGCGAATGTTCCGATGGCACCGATCACGCCGGCGCCGGTGAAGGTCTAGAATACGTCGCCAACGGGTTTCGCGGTCAGACCGCGACACGCACGCTGCGCTCGGCGACCATCTTGTCGATGGCGCCGTCGTCGTAGCCCAGCTCGTACAACACGTCGCGGGAGTGCTCGCCCACCCTGGGAGCAGGCCCACCGATCGCGGCCTCGTTGATCGCAAAACGCGCTGCCGGCTTCGGTTGCCGCACCCGTCCGACTTTCGGCTGATCGAACTCCGCGATGATATCGCGCGCGACCACCTGTTCATTGTGGATGATCTCGCCCCGCCGCAGGATCGGTGAGCAAGGAACATCGGCGGCGTCCAGACGCTCCAGCCATTCTGCGGTGGTGTGCTGGCTGATATACTCCGCCATCTTGTTGATGCGCGCCGTGGCGTTGACCGAGCGCGCCGATGGCGTCGCAAACCGGGGATCCTTGGCCAGCTCGGAGTCGCCGGAGGCCTGGCAAAAACCCTGCCATTCGGAGTCGGAAATGGTACCAGCGGTGATGTAGCCGTCGCTGGTCTTGAACACGAGATCGGGCCGATCGTTGGGATCGGCAGCAGTGGCCTCGGCACCCACCACCGTGTATTGCATCATGCCTTCCGGCCACAAATACGAGATCATCGCGTCCAGCATGGCGACCTGGATGTGATCACCCTGCCCTGTCTTCTCGCGCGCGTAGAGGGCTGCCGCGACCGCCTGGGCGGTGAACACGGCGGTGGTCTTGTCGCAGACGATAGTCCGGATCATCTGCGGACGGTTCGTGACCGGCTGCGACTGGATATCGGCAAAGCCCGACAGGCCCTGAATGATCGGGTCGTAAACACGTTTCTTCACATAGGGTCCGCTGTCGCCAACACCGCTGATCGAGACATAGATCAGGCGCGGATGGCGCTGGCGCAACTCTTCGACGCCGAGACCGAGGCGCTCCATGGTGCCGGGCCGGAAATTCTGCACCAGCACATCCGCCTTCGCGACCAATTTGGCCAGAACCTCACGGCCGGCCGCGCTTTTGACATCAATCGACAGCGAGCGCTTGCCGCGATTTGACGAAATGAACAGTGCCGAAAACTCGCCATCCTTGTCGATGGTAGCGCGGCTGCGTCGGGTAATGTCGCCGCCGATCGGCTCGATTTTCAGGACGTCCGCGCCCTGATCCGCCAGGAACATGGTCGCGAAAGGACCCGACACCACGCCTGTCAAATCGAGGACACGAACGCCGTTGAGGGGGCCGGGCATGACATTCTCCCTGAATTGGTTTTGTTATAAGGCCGACTGAGCTTTCGTCACGCAGGCGCGCGGACGTCTACCCGGCTCTGCAAAGGCTCCAGGTTCTGGCCTCAGGCCGTCTTCGAAACGGGTTGGCCGATCTGCTCGACGATCGACTCCTCCACATCGCGAAGCTGGTCCTTCCCGAAGAACATCTCATCTCCAACGAAGAAGGTCGGCGAGCCGAATGCGCCGCGGTTGACCGCGTCGGTGGTGCGATCGATCAGCCCCTTCTTGACGTCGTCCTGCTGCGCACGTGCAAGCAACCGATCGATATCGACGCCTGAGGAGATGAACGCTGCTCGGAAGGTTTCGAGGTCATCCATCTTCTTCGGCTCCTCCCACATGTGGTGGTAGGCCGCGCGGAAATAGGGTTCGAACACGCCTTCGAACTGCGCCGCGACGGCGCTGCGCATCAACATCAGCGTATTGACCGGAAAGAACGGATTGGAGCGGAATTTCGTCACGTTATGCCGGCGAATGAAGCGTTGCGTCTCCAGCGCCTGGTATTCGGGTTTGTTCTTGATGCCATGAAGCGACTCGAACGGAGACATGTTGCCCGTTGCCTTGAAGATGCCGCCGAGCAGGATCGGGACATACTCGAATTTCACGCCGGTGCGCCGTTCGATTCCGGGAAGGGCTAGTTCCGCGAGGTAAGCGTTCGGGCTGCCGAAATCGAACAGGAATTCAACTTTCAGGGACATGTCAGCTCCTCCCGCAGAGCGCGATGTTTGTTAGGCCTGGCGTGATCTTGTAGGCCGAACGCAGCCTGCCCCTCCTTCTATAGTTCTAAAATTGAACTGTCAAATCTACTTTGAATTCCGTTGGTTTGAAACGACCGGCAAGGTATTGTATCCACTTTAGTGCCTATCTAGAATGGTAGGAGTGGCGTCTGCCACTCCCCTGATTCGAGCGGAACAGGCGCCGGTCGACCGGAGAGCAGGAATGAAATGGGATGAACTTGAGGAAGAGCCATGTTCGATGGCTCGCACCATCGGTGTGATTGGTGACCGCTGGACTCTTCTGATTCTCCGCGAATGCTTCCTGCGCACGCGCCGTTTCGAGGGGTTTCAGTCAGCGCTTGGAATCACCCGCCATCTGCTCGCAGAGCGACTGAAAAAGCTGGTTCGGCTGGGCGTCCTGCGCCGCATTCCTTACCAGGAGTCGCCTAAACGCCACGAGTATATCCTGACGCAAAAGGGCCTCGACCTCTATCCGATCATGATGGCGCTCGTACATTGGGGCGACACCCACATGGTCGACGAACGCGGACGCCCCTTGCTGCACGAGCACCGCAAGTGCGGCAAGATGTTCGACCCCGTCATGGTGTGCTCGGAATGCGGCGAACCGCTTTCGGCCAAGGAAGTTCATGTCCACCCTGGTCCAGGCGCGCGCCCGGCTCCGGAGAGAGTCCTGCTCGACAAAAAAGCAAAGCCGAAGCCCCGCAAGAAAGCGGCGTAAGAGCGCCAAGCCGCGTTTCCCGCGCAATGGCCGCAGGCGAGTTCATTGGCGCCGCTTCTCGTGAAAACTCTTGTCCAAGTCGCAGGCAACGTCGGCAATCCCGGCTCCCTGCGGACGCTTGGCGAAGGCCGCGCGTGTGGACCGCTTTTCGCGCCAATGTCTTGAAGGCACTATACGTCATCGCTGGAATGGCGATCGCCTGCCGTATCTGGCGAGCGTCGCGCGCCGGCGGCGCGCCGAATTGCCGAACGTACTCTCGGCTAAATTGGGACGCGCGCTCATAGCCGACCGCGAACGCCACGTCGGACGCAGTATGCTCGCCCGCAAGCAAAAGTTGGCGCGCCTCCTGCAACCGGAGTTGTTTTTGATATTGGAGAGGGCTGAGGCCGGTCATAGCCAAGAAGTGACGATGCAGGCTTGCCCGGCTCATGCCGCTCGCGTCGCATAAGGCCTCGATGCGCAATTGAGTGTTGTGGTTGTCCCTGATCCACTGAACGGCCCGTCGGATGCGACCCAGTGGACCCTCGGGCTCGGCGATCTGACGCATCAGCCGTCCCTGCGGACCTTGCAGGAGACGATAGAGCAATTCCCGTTCGACCATGGGGGCGAGAACGGGGATATCGTTCGGGGTGTCCAGCAACGACAGCAGGCGTAGCAATGTGTCGCGAAGCGCGAGCCGTCATCCACGTCCTCATCGATCAAGTTGCGGACATTTGTTTTTGATTGTGTGTACATTTATGGCGCCTCGCCGAGACATGGCCCGAGTGACAGTTAAGGGTAATACTCTAGTCTTCATGTAAGTTCGAAGCGCACCGCTACATAGAATAGGCGTGCTATTGTGCTAACGCATTCTTGTAGATCGTTCCGTCCTTCATGATAACGATGAACTTCGTGGGGTCGCCGACGGGATTGATATTCTCCAGTGGATTTCCTTCGACCAGAAGCAGATCGGCCAGAGCGCCGTGCTCCACAACGCCAATCTTTCCCGGATAGGGATTGCGCTTGCCGGATAGAGCCAGCGCCTATCTAGCGGTCAGGCCTGGTAGATATGATCTCGCCTGTCTTTGGGTCGGCGAGAAACTTCATCTTCTGACCATCCTTGATGCCTTCGCCTTCCCAGCGACCGTCATCCGCTTCGATCTTGCTGACCAGCGCAAAGCCCGACTTAAGGACCTTCTCGATGACTTGCTGGATCGGCATCCAGTCAGGCCCCGGTCGGTCAGCAAGCGCGACGTTTGCGGCAACAGCCGACAGAACGACTGCGAAAACAACAGGTGCACTCCTACTCATGCCGGCCTCCTTGCTGCGTGTGCTGACAAGTCTCGCAGCATTGCGGAATCGAGTCACTCCCAAATTCCGCCTGGGGCGCTTAGGGGTAAATACCGACATCGGCGGCAGCGTGCGCCCCCGAGTTGAAGACAGTCGATGATCTCTCGGCTCACACATCTGGCGAAATATCTTTTAGCCGGAGATGTCTCTCAGGGCGCTACCAATTTCTTGCGGATGGCGTAACGGACCAGTTCAGCGGTCGAGGACATTCCCAGCTTGCGCATCGCGGAAGCGCGATGGGTCTCGACGGTCTTCACGCTCAACTGCAAAATGGAGCTTATGGACCTGTTGGTATGTCCTTCCGCTATCAGTTGGACTACGCTCTGCTCGCGCGAGGTGAGCAGCATATCCGACTTGTTCAGCTTGTTGAGCTGGTAGTCGTGGAGCAGTTTCTCCAGCAGCACGCTCGTGAAATAGGGCCTTCGATCCAGCAGCGCTTCGACGGCGGACAGCAGGTGTTTCCTCGCATCCGATTTGAACAAGAAGCCTCGGACACCGGCCAGAATGGCTTCGGTCAGCAGCTCTTCGTTTTCATGCATCGTCAGAATCAGAACTTCGCTGCGCAAGCGAAGTGACTTCACTCGGCGACTGACCTCTAGCCCGTTCATGAGGGGCATCGAATAGTCGACGATCACGACGTCCGGCTTTGTCTCCAGAGCCAATGCGACGGCCTGCTCACCATTCGTTGCTTCACCGACAACGATCCAGTCGGAGCGCGTATCGACAATCGCGCGCAGCCCTGAACGCACGATTTCATGATCATCCGCAATCAAGATGCGTTTCACGACATCGTTCTCCTATCCGACCGCAATCGGCGGAGATCATCGGCAGCAGAACAGTCGAGCGATCATACAGATCACGGGCTGAAGCATCATCCTATAAAACCCCCAGATGGCCGAGCGATTTTACCGACGCCGCCTCGGCCCACCCCACCCCAGAAAGGCATTGTCATGCCTCGACCAGCTGCGCGCGGACGGCGTATCGTACCAGCCCCGCGGTCGAGCTCACGTCCAGCTTGCGCATCGCGGCGGCGCGATGAGCTTCAGTGGTCTTGACGCTGAGGTTGAGGATCGCACTGATGCCCTTGTTGCTGTAGCCTTCTGCAACCAGCTTAACGACGACCTGCTCGCGCGGAGTGAGGCCCGGATGCCGGTCTGCATTGCTGCCTGATCCGCCGTTCAGTTCGTTTCGACATTTTTCGGTACAGAACTGCTTGTGCGCCAGAAGGGCATCGACGGCCGTCATCAGCAATCTGCTTGCGTCCGATTTCGCCAGGAAAGCGCGCGCGCCTGCCTCGAATGCTTGTTGGGCGAGCAGACCGGAGTTGTGGACCGTGAAAATCAGAACCTCGGTTTGCAGCGGGTATTCCCTGATTCGCCGCGCGACCTCCAGTCCGGTCATTCGCGGCATGGAAAAATCGACGATTGCCACGTGAGGTCGACTCTCGATCGCCGCTGTCAGCGCCTTGCTGCCGTCGCTCGCCTCGGCGACTACTTCCCAATCCGCTCGTTGCCTTAGCACCGCACGCAAGCCCGACCGTACCGCTTCGTGATCGTCTGCTATGAGAATACGCTTCATGGCGAGCACTCCAGTCGCTACTCGGCGGCTGGGTCGAAACGAACTCGTTTCCGCTTGCCGCCGGTGATCAGTGCTTTTCTTCTCAATGCGTGCCTGCGGGGGCCCTCATGACAGTGGGGTCCCTTCGCCGGCTTCTCTCGTGACCGAGGCATGCGGAAAGACTGCGCACAGAACGGTACCGGAATGATGCGGACCCGAGCGGATCTCCAGTGAACCTCCGATCTGCTCAAGTCTTGCTCTCATGGCCGGAATTCCAACGCCGGTCGATATCGGCTGGTTCGTGGGGCCAACCTGAAGCCCACGCCCATTGTCGCTGACGGTTAGCCGAAAATGGCTGCCGGTCCCCTCGATGACGATGCTCACTTGCGTCGCCTTTGCATGGCGGAATACGTTCGTGAGCGCTTCTTGAACGACCCGAAGCAATGAGCGCTGGTTTTCGTAGGGCAATCGGTCGACGCCAGCCACGATCCTCGTCGTGATCCGCAAGGACGTGCGCGTCGCGAATCCATCGGCATAGCGCTCGATCGTGGCCTTGAGCCCGTCGTCTGTCAGATTTTGCGGGTGCAGCAGGTAGGCAAAAGCGCGGATCTCCCTGAGCGCCGCGTCGATCGACGCGTCGATCTCATCGCAAAGGCGCTCGGCCCCGACCGGGTCGCCCATGCTCTGTCGGAATCGCATCATGCCAAGACTTGCGGCAATCAGATGCTGACAAGTCGAGTCGTGCAGATCAGACGCAATCCTTTGCTGGATATCCTCCTGAATGGACAGCAAGTTGACGCTCTCCTGCGCAAGCGAGCGTCCAGCAGCGTTATGGAAAGATCCTTTGCCCACGATACGATGGCTGCCGATCAAGCGGACCGCACCATCGGCTACGGCATCCATGATCGGAACAACGGTAGTTTCCATGTTCTGGCGCTCGCCGCCAAACGCAAGGGAATGGCGAATCCTGACCTCTGTTCCTTCTGCGCGGCACGCGCGGAGAGCTTCGCTGACGGCTTTGGCGTCGTGCCTGTTGAGGCAATTGGAGATCTCCATCTCCCGGACATCTTCAGACGAGATGCCGAGACGAAGCTCGAATGCCGGATTAATTCCCTCGTACACGAAGTGCCCTCGAAACGAAGGACGGGCTACAAAAAGAAGATCGGGTGAGAACACCCAGTACCGGCGTTCGCTGGTTTCTTCCGAGCCAAGTCGCAACCACCTTCTAGCACTGGTTCCACTCGACTCACGGGCGGGCGAGCTATGTAGCTTCACGGTACGCACCACTATTCACTGGTGACGCCCGATATTGAAGCTCAACATATTGAAGCTCAATATATTGAGGCCGAACATCAGGAGTCTCCTTGCCCCGCCGGCGAGGTATCAATGGATCAGGCGACGCGCCCTTGGGGTAGGCGGAGTATACACCGTCAGGTTGCTCACACCACCAGGTAGTGTTTCTGACGGAATAAAATCTTGCATCGGTGAGACGCATCGGGCGGATCGGATGAGCGGTTTTTTGCCAGATTATCCCGCTGCAATTCAAATAAGGTGCAATAGATACTCAAGCGCAGCAAACAGCTTTCATGATGGCGTCGAGGGGATCGCACCATGCTGAGTCGCGGTGTGTTAGCGGCTCACGTCGCCGCTCGTGTTCGGCTTGTTCTTCTTTCTTTTCGTCGCGTTTGGAGCTCCCTCTTGCGGCGGGGCGATCACCAGCGGATGAGACGGCATCCGCAGCCGTTGAGTGCCGGCATCGTCCCTGAGTGCATCCGTATCCAGACGTTGGCTTCGGTCCACAGAGTCGCGCGGGTCCGCGGCTGCGGCGGATGCGGCGGTCAAACCGACAACAACTCCGATCAGCACCCAAGCACGTCTCAACATCATCTTGCAGACCTCTCAAAAGGCGAAGTCGAGACGGGGACCGATCCTGAGATCCCTGTAGCGCCGCACCATGACGTTCGATTCTCGTGCCTCGTACAGCACAGTGGTTGTTAGCGAAACGTTGCTGGCAAAACTATACTTCAGGCCAATATCCGCGGAGTAGATTTGATCTTGCCGACCCCTGTTCAGCCCGTCGGTGAACCAGAAGGCTTCGAACAACGGCGTGCTCACGATCGACCATTTTGGATCGAGTTTGACTTCTATGCCGAGCAAGGCATCGAAGCGCCAGCGGCGAGCTTCCGCAAGGTCGGAAAATCGGTAGGTCAGGAGCAAGAGCGGTGAGAGCGTCACATTGTTGACGCGGAAGTCGCGCGCCACCGAGCCCATCACGTCGTCTGAGGTGAAAGCGAGGTCGCGATAGATGCCGTCGAAATCGTATCGGTGCTCGTAGATGGCGGAGAAGCGCCAGCCCTCCCAATTCTCCGTCAGGCGCGCTCCCATCCGCGCCACTGCGGCATTGCCGTCTTTCTCTCTCGAAAAGGCGTCATATTGTGCGCGTGCATAGAGCCGGTACGACAGGTCATCTGTGAGGTTCCCATCCAGCCTGACGCTGACGTCGGGCTCGTAGAAGAAATCCGACCTGCGGTTGTCCCGGCTGAACAAGGCATTATCCGTGAAATTCGGCGTGACGGAGCCGACCACGCTCCAGGACGGAGCGGAATAATACGGGACAGGGCTGCTCGCCTTCAGTTCGGTGAGATCGACGTCCGCCGCCCAAGCAGTGCCGGTTCCCAACAATCCCAGGACCACCAAAAGAGCTCTCGATCCGCGCATGATGTTCCTCGATGGCTTTGCGTGCACCAGGAATCGCCTCAGCCTGGGCGACGATTGTGGCGTGTTAGTGGTATGATTCAAAATCAGTGATTGAATCGATCGATCGCCATTTCGTAAATTGCCGAAAGGTTCTCCCTCGCCGCCGCGGAACAAACGCGTGGAGCCAACGCTGCGCTTGCGATCGACCGCGCAGGTACAAGGGGGCCGGAGTGGCGCTCCGCCCATAAACGCCGGCTTCACGACCGAACCCGGTCGATCCGCACGGTCTAGTAGTCCGCCGCGTCCCTGATAATCGGACAGGTCATGCAATGACCGCCTCCCCGGCCCCGCCCGAGCTCCGCCCCGACGATGGTGATCACCTCGATCCCTTCCTTGCGAAGCAAGGTGTTGGTGTAGGTATTGCGGTCATAGGCGAACACCACGCCTGGGGAGGCGCAAACCAGATTGGCGCCGCTGTCCCACTGCGTTCGTTCCCGCATGTAGGCGTTGCCCCCGGTCTCGATGACACGCATCTTCTTCAGGCCAAGGGCTTCAGCCACGACATCCACGAAAGGCTTTTCATCCCTGCGCAGCTCGAGGCCGGCCGAATTGTCGGCCGGCCGGTATGAAAAGGCCGCGATGTTGTTGACGATGTCGGGATACAGCAGAACGCAATCCCTGTCAGCGAACGTGAAGACGGTATCGAGATGCATCGCCGCACGGAGCTTCGGCATCGCAGCCACAATCACACGCTCCGCCGCCTTCTTCTCGAACAAAGCCGCGGCGACCTGGCTGATCGCCTGTCGCGAGGTGCGCTCGCTCAACCCGATCAGCACGTTGCCCTTGCCGATCGGCATCACGTCGCCGCCCTCCAGCGTCGCAAGGCCGTGGTCCCGCGTCGGGTCGCCCCACCAGACTTTGACCTTGCCGGCGAAATCCGGATGGAACATGTAGATGGCTGTCGCGAGGATCGGCTCCTCGTGTCGCGCCGGCCAGTAGAGCGAGTTCAGCGTGACCCCGCCGTAGATCCAGCAGGTCGTGTCCCGCGTATACAACGTATTGGGAAGCGGCGGCAGCAGATACTCGGTCATGCCGGCGGCCTCGCGGACGAGCTTGAGCATCTCGCCGCCATGGGCGTCCGGGAAGTCATGGGTCGAAACGCCCCCGATCAGCGTTTCAGCCAGATCGCGCGGCTTGAGGCTTTCAAGGTAGCCCCGCAGCTCATCGACGAGGCCGAGGCCGACCTGATCGGGAACGACCTGGTTGTCGAGAATCCACTTCCTGGCCTCGGGGATCGCGACGGTCTCCGCCAGCAGATTGTGCATCTCGACGACTTCGATGCCGCGGTCGCGCATCTTCTGCACGAAGTCGAAGTGATCGCGCTTGGCGTTCTCGACCCACAGCACGTCGTCGAACAGCAGGGTGTCGCAATTGGACGGCGTGAGGCGCTGATGGGCGCGGCCGGGGGAGCAGACCATCACCTTCCGGAGTTGACCGACCTCCGAATGGACCCCGAAGGAAACCGAGCTGTCCGACGCCTGCTTTGCCATGGGAGTTCTCCCCGGGATGCCTTGCCTAGATGGTGATGTAGCCAGTCGCCAATCCGTGGATTCCGACGGCAGCGCCGACGGCAGCGGCGATGAAGATGACCCACTCGACGGCCGTAAAGACCCGCGCCTTCTGTTCCAGACGCGCCCAGAAATAGAGCGCGGTACCGGGCGCATAGAGGATCAAGGACAGCAGCAGGAACTTCATTCCGGCGGAGTAGATCAGGAATAGCGTGTAGACGACGGCAATGCCGGCGAAGACCATGTCGCGCGTTCTGTCGCTGCTTTCCTTACCGTAGGTCTCGCCACGCCTGACGAGCAGAAGTCCATAGGCCGCGACGAGGAAGAACGGAATGAGCGACATCACGCTCGTCAGATTGAGCATCAACGCGAACGCATCCTGCGACCAATAGGTGCTGATGACGAAGAGCTGAACGATCCCATTGGTGAGCCAAAGCGCGGCAGCCGGCACCTTGTTCGCATTTTCCGTGCCGAACAGGGCCGGCATGTCCCTGGTCCGCCCGGCGGCGGATAGCACCTCGGCGCAGATCAGCGACCATGCGAGATAGGCCCCCAACACCGAAACCAGAAGCCCGACGCTGACGAAGATCGCGCCCCAATGTCCGACGACCGCCTCCAGCACCGTCGCCATCGAAGGCTGCCGCATGTCGGCAATCTCGGCGCGGTGAAGCACGGCATACGGCAGCATGGTCACGAGCACCATCAGGCTCGTCACGATCGTAAATCCCAGAATGGTCGCAGCGCCGACGTGCGCACGTTCCTTGGCGTAGCGCGAATAGACGCTGGCACCCTCGATGCCGAGAAAGACAAATACGGTGACCAACATGGTCGCACGAATCTGCTCGAACAAACTCTTGTCCGGCATGCCCTCTCCGCCCCAGAAGTTCGTTCGAAACAGGTCCGCCTTGAACCCTATGATCAGGATGACGATGAAGACGAGTATCGGCACGATCTTTGCGATCGTCACGATCGTGTTGATCGCGGCCGCCTGCTGCACACCGCGCAGAATCATGAAATGAAACAGCCAGATTCCGATCGAGGCGACGACGATCGCGATCACCGTGTTACCGTCCCCGAAGACCGGGAAGAAAGCACCCAGCGTCGACTTGATCAGCACCCAATAGGAGACGTTGCCGATACAGCTGCCTATCCAGTATCCGAATGCCGACAGGAAACCGGGATAGTCGCCAAACCCCTCCTTCGCATAGGCATAGACGCCGGCATCGAGCTCGGGCTTTCGTTCCGCCAGCGCCTGGAACACCCGCGCGAGGGTGTACATGCCGCCGCCCGCGATGCACCAGGCGAAGATGGCTCCGAACGGTCCGGTGGCGATACCAAAGGTTCTCGGCAGCGAGAAGATACCCGAGCCGACCATCGAGCCGACCACCATCGCGGTCAATGCGAACAGCGAGAGCTTCTGGATTGACGGGTTCGCAGTCATGTGAGGACCTCGCGACGGGCGTGCGTTGCATCCCGGTCGATCGACTTGCCCACCGTTTGCACCATGCGCCTTGCGCCGGGCCTGGAATATCGGGTGATTACCTAGTCAAAGATCGGGATTCTCCTCGCCAACGAGCGAGCGCTCACAATGAGACGCAGCCGAAACTTCGGCTTTCGATACGATGCCGCCGTAATTGCCCCAGGGGGCGGCAGCGTCGCGCATCAGGAACATTCATCCCCAGGGCCTTAGGGTTTTCTCCGATGCCGTGCCAGGGGGGCGGCAGCTAATCTTTCAGCGTGTCGCGCCGGACCGACCAGGCTTGGCCGGCGGAACTCGACCCAGCAGGAGGCTTGCATGTCCGATCTAGTAGCGATCGTGTATCCATCCGAGGCGAAGGCCGAAGAAGTGCGTCAACGGCTGCTCAGGCTGCAGAAAGAATATCTGATCACAATCAGCGACGCAGTGATCGCCGTGAAAACCGATTCCGGCGGCATCAAACTCAACCAACTCGTCAACACGACAGCGATCGGCGCGATGACCGGAAGTTTCTGGGGACTGCTGATCGGCGTTATCTTCCTCAATCCGATCCTCGGTGTCGCGGTCGGCGCGGCATCGGGCGCGCTCGGCGGCGCCCTCTCCGATTTCGGCATCGACGACGCTTTCATGAAGGAATTGTCTGCGTCGCTCAACACCGGCAACGCCGCCTTGTTCGTCCTGGTCAAGAACATGACGGCGGACAAGGTGCTGAAGGAGATCAAGGAGGCCGGGGGGACCGTGCTCAAGACGTCCCTGGATGATACCAAGGAACAAGCGCTGCGCGACGCGCTCGCAAGCGCGGCGAAGCAGCCGGCGGCCTGAACGGCTGCCCTTGGCCCGCTCAGCGCCGGCCGCCGGCGAGGCGCAGCAGCATCATGAACAGGTTGATGAAGTTGAGATAGAGGGACAGCGCCGAAATCACGGACTTGCGGCCAGCCGAAGTTTCATCATCCCTGTTGTCGTACATCGCCTTGATCCGCTGCGTGTCATAGGCCGTGAGTCCGGCAAAGACACCGACGCCCACGACCGAGATCAGCCAGTCCAGCCCGGAAGACTGCAGGAAGAGGTTGACCAGACTGGCAATGATGACGCCGATCAAGCCCATGAACAAGAAGGTGCCGAGACCGGATAGGTCGCGCCGCGTGGTGTAGCCGAACACGCTGAGCGCCCCGAAGGTCGCGGCCGCGATGAAGAAGACGCGTGTGATCGACGCACTGGTGTAGATGTGGAACAACGTCGAGAGCGAGACGCCTACCAGGGCGGCATAGATGAAGAACAGAAGCCGTGCCGTTGATACCGACAGCGTATTGATGCGCGAACTGATGAAGAAGACCAGTGCAAGCGGCGCCAGGATGAAGACCCACATCAACGGGCTCTCCAGCAAGGCCGGACCCGTCAGCTGATAGGTCAGCCACGCGACAACAGCGGTCAGGCCGACGCCGGCGGCCATGTAGTTATAGATGCGCAGCATGTAGTCGCGCAGTCCGGCGTCCACCGCGATTGTGCCACCGCCGCCCGCACTCGATGCCGCCAGGTTCTGATCATAATGTGACATTGCTCGTCTCCTCTCAGAGCTTGCTGACAGCGCCTACGCTATCGCTCGGGCTCAGAGGACGGCATCGGACAATCACCCGAACGGCGGCGGGGAAACCACCCTGTTGCCCCTGCAATATTCCGGCGATCCGCAGCGACCATCCCGCTCATTACAAATGGGCAACCTGGAACCGCCGCTCACCCCTCCTCCTTTTGGAGGGGGAGCCTTACGCGTTTGTCACTAGGAGATGATCGCGGCGCGGCCTAATCGGCTGACATGCGCTTCTATTTCCACATCGTCGACAAATACGGTCTCACTCCCGATGGGACCGGATGCGAATACGCCGATCAGGATGCCGCGGTTCTGCATGCCCAACGCATTGCGGCCGAACTCGCGAAGGCCGGTGAATTCTGCCGTTCCGGCGTCGTGCTGCTGGCAGCCGTTCCCGGGCGGCCATCACCCAGTGCTTGCGAAGGCGCAACCGACCCTACGGCAGGGGCCTGACCGGCGCCGCGCCGATCTGCCTGGCGATTTCCTGCCCCTACTCCCTACAGAGAATCCCTGATGTCCGAGGGGGAAAGCCGCCTCTAAGGTCTTCGCCGGGTTGGCCGGCATCAGTGCCCGCCGATCGCGGATTGGAAGGCCATCTTGCCATGGCTTCATCAGCGAACGATGTCGATCAAAAACTTTCGCGCAATGCGCTAATCGCGCTCGTGATCGGATCGATGGTCGGCTCCGGCATCTTCGCATTGCCGGCGCAGTTCGGGCGCACCACTGGCGCTTTGGGAGCGATCATTGCCTGGATGATCGCAGGCACCGGCATGCTGATGCTGGCCTTCGTGTTCCAGACCTTGTCACACCGCAAACCGGACCTCGATGCCGGCATCTATGCCTACGCCAGGGCCGGGTTTGGCGAGTATATCGGCTTTGCTTCGGCCGTGGGATACTGGATCGGATGCTGTCTTGCAGATGTCGCCTGTCTCGTCTTGATCAAGGCGACACTCGGACAGTTTTTCCCTGTCTTCGGTGACGGCTCAACTGCGGTGGCGATCGCTTCGGCGTCCGTCCTGCTGTGGGGAGTGCACGTTCTGCTGCTGCGCGGCATCAAGAACGCCGCCGCGCTCAATACGATCGCGACCTACGCCAAGATCGTTCCCATCCTGCTGTTCATTGCAGCCGCCGCCATCGCCTTCGACGGCAGGCTTTTCTCCCTGAACTTCGCGGGAGCGGAGCAGCCGGAGCATTCAAATGTGCTCACCCAGGTTCGCGGCACGATGCTGCTGACCGTATTCGTGTTCGTCGGGATCGAAGGCGCCAGTGTCTATTCCCGCTATGCCCGCAGCCGCAGCGATGTTGGATTCGCGACCGTTGCCGGCTTTCTGGCGGTGCTCAGCCTGCTCGTCCTCGTGACACTGCTGTCCTATGGCGTGCTGCCACGACGGGAACTGGCGGATTTGCCGACTCCATCGATGGCCGGCGTCATGGAAGCGATGGTCGGCGGCTGGGGCGGCGTGTTCATCAGCGTGGCACTCCTGATCTCGGTCCTCGGCAACTACCTGTCCTGGTCACTGCTGGCGGCTGAGGTGCTGCATTCCGCCGCGGTCCAGCGCACCATGCCCTCCTTTCTCGCGACAGTGAACGCGCACAAGGTCCCTACGGGAGCGCTCTGGCTCACCAACTGCGTCATCCAGACCTTCCTCCTCGTCACCTGGTTTGCGGAATATGCATTCACGCTCGCGTTGAAGATGACGAGTGCGATGACGCTGATCCCGTATTTGTTTGTTGCGGCCTACGGTCTCAAGCTCGCCTGGACCGGCGAGTGCTACCGCGCTGGCGAGCGCGCCCGCCTTGGCGACTGGATCCGCTCGGCCGTCGCGACGTTCTACGCGGCCGGGATGATCTACGCAGGCGGGCTGAAATTTCTCTTGCTGTCGTCGATCCTCTATGCACCCGGCACGCTGCTGTTCCTTCTCGCCAAGCGCGAACGCAAGGAAACACCGTTCAGGCCGTTCGAGGCGATCCTCTTTGCGGCGATCACGGTCGCCGCTTGTGCCGGCGTCTACGCACTTTCCACGGGAGCCATCTCGGTTTGAGCCCTTTCCTTGGCTGCATGGAGGCGAATATGAGCATTCGAGCTATCTTCGGCGTCCTGATCCTGGGCGGCGGGTTAGTAGCGGTTTCCGCATCTCCAACCCTGTTGCTGGCCCAGTCGGCTGACAAGAGCGGGGTGGCGCCGAAGGACACCGATGTATCGGCGCCGAAGAGCGTGGCGCCCAACACCAACACGAACCCGACCAAGCACCGCTACTGGCGTCATCGCGGCGGAAAGCATCCGCACTTTGGCAGCCGACGCGTCCGCACCTAGGCGCCGCGAACGATCATCCACCCTCGCGATTGGACCGATCCATGAGCGATTCCAGGATAGGGCCGGAACGGCTTCGCGAACTCCTTCCTCACGACGATTCCGCCGGCCTGGCGGAGCACGCCGGGCGCGGCGTTCTCGCGACCGGGCTCAGCCTGCTCGCTGCCTGTGTTTTCCTGTTTCTGGCGTGGCAGACAGTGTCCAGTCTCCTGCTCATCTTTGCAGGCGTGCTGTTCGGGGCATTTCTGGATGCCTGCGCAAGGGCGCTGGCCCCAGTCCTTCCGCTCGCGCGCGTTTGGCGGCTGACGCTGGTCCTCCTGCTGTTCTCCGCTCTGTCGACATTTGGACTGGTATGGGGTGCGGGCAAGCTACCGGAGCAGACGCGTCTCCTGCTGAAGGTCATGGACAGCCAGATCGACGTCCTGCAGGAGCACCTCCTGTCATACGGCGTCGACCTGCTCGGCCCGGAATGGGGCCGCGACTTTGCGCAATGGCTGTTCTCGGATCAGGGACGTTTTCTTAGCCACGCTCAATTCCTGCTCGGTGGAGCATCGAGTCTGCTAACCGGCGCGCTGGTCATCGTGTTCCTCGGAATCCTCTTCGCGTTCGATCCGACCAGCCATCGCGAGAGCCTGGTCATGTTGGTGAAGCGACCCTACCGCGCGCGAACAAGAGCGGTCATGGACGAGATGGGCAGCGTAATGCGGTTGTGGCTGATCGGACAGTTCATCCGGATCACTCTCATGACGCTATGCGTCTGGGTCGCACTCTATCTGGTCGGACTGCCCGGACCTCTTGTGCTCGGACTGCAGGCAGGCTTGTCGAACTTCATCCCATACCTCGGACCGATCGTGGCGGCGCTTCCGATCGCGCTGGTCGCAATGCCACTCGGCGGATCGCTGCTGATCTGGGCAGTTCTCATCTACACAATCATCCAGTCGATCGAAGGCTATGTGATCGGTCCGTTGATCCAACGCCAGGCGGTCGAGATCCCCCCTGCCTGGACGCTGGTCGCGATCGTCATGCTTGGCGCGCTGTTCGGCGTCCTGGGCATCGCGATGGCCATGCCCCTGGTCGCGATCGGCCGTGTCGCAATCATCCGGTTCTACGTCGAGGACTATCTCGGCGACGACCCCACAGTGACATTCAGCGGCAACAGATCGTGAATGGATGGCCCATGAGCGAGACCGATCTAGAACGGAACGGGAGCACGGAGCCTCCCCCGCCTCAATTCAGGATGGCCCAATTCCTGTGGCAGCAACTCCCTTATGTGGTGGCGTTGGTGCTCGCCGTCGCGGGCGTCGCCTATACCAACGTCTCCCACCAGCCTCTCGTCGGCTACTGGGAATTCCTGGCGCTCGCCATCGGCGTGGTCTGCGTCGTGACGAAATGGCCGGAGACGCAAGGCAGGGAGGCCCAGCTCCGATTGATCTGGACCCAGGCGCTGCACTGGATCGCCGTCCTGGTCACGATGAACATCATGCTGATGTCGGGGGTCCAGCAATTGCTTCCGACACCGGCAACCGGCCTGGTCCTGCTGATGTTGCTCGCGCTCGGTACGTTCCTCGCGGGCATCAGTCTTCTGTCGCTGCAAATCTCGTTTCTCGGGCTTGCGATGGGCGTGACCGTCCCGGCGATATCCTGGCTGAAGCAGTCTGTCTTCTTCTTCCTGCTGGGTGCGGTGCTGCTGATCGGCCTCGGCATCACGTTCTGGCTTCGCCAGGACCGTCAGCCAACTTCCGCGTCCACGGACAACCAGATGGAGGCTTGAATGCCAATGAAACGATGCCTCTCCGTTGCCGCATGCGCGTTGCTCTGCACCGCCGCCTCGCCCGCCCGCGCCGACGCATTCCGCGTCGGCCGACTGTTGTGCCTCAGCTCCCCACGCGTGGGCTTGGTGCTCGGATCGGCACAATCGCTGCGCTGTACTTTCTTCTACGCACGCAGACCTCCTCGACAATACATCTACGAGGGACGCATAAGGCGCGTTGGGCTTGACCTGGGTGTGACCTCGGCAGGTAGCCTCTCCTGGGCCGTCTTCGCCAAGAATTCGCGGATCGGCCCCGCTACGCTGCGAGGAAATTATGTGGGTGCGAGCGGCAGCGTCGCATTCGGCCCCGGCCTCGGCGCCAACGTCCTGATTGGCGGCTCGCGTCGGAGCGTGATGTTGCAGCCGCTGTCGATCGAGCGGTCCATCGGAATCAATCTCGCGGCGGGCGTGACCAACCTGGCTCTGGGTCCACGCGGCCGGCGGTAGGTCGTTCGCGGGGATCCCTCCACGACGCCATGCGAACATTCCCGCACGGTCGCTCAGGGTTTCGTCGGATGTCGACGTTCCGGCTCGGAAGCTACCCTCGCCTCGGGGTGGCGATCACTAGTAGATCAGGAGCGTGGCATGACAGTCTATGACAGCCGGTCCGGCATCGCAGCTCTGGGCCCTCCACCCCTGTGGGTCTGCGCTCTCCTTGGCGTTGTCATGATCGCCGCCGGTATCGCAGCTCTCAGCGATGTGGTGTTCGCGACCATCATCAGCGTGAAGTTGATCGGACTAACGGCGATTGCGGCTGGTGCGTTCGAGATCGCCCACGCCTTCTGGACCAAAGGATGGGGCGGCTTCCTGTGGCAGATCCTCCTCGGCGCTCTCTACGTCGCCTTCGGGCTCGTGCTGCTGACCCAGCCCGCCTCGGGCGCTCTTATTCTCACTTATTTCCTCGGCGCGGTCCTGATCGCCTCAGGCGTCATTCGATGCATGCTGAGCTTCGCCCATTGGCGCCAGAACGGATGGATGATGCTGATCTCCGGCATCTTCGGGTTGGTCGCGGGCGCGCTGATCCTGTTCAGCTTCCCCACCATGAGCGTGTGGGTCCTCGGCTTCCTGCTTGGCGTCGACCTGATCTCGCACGGCCTCGCGTGGCTGCTTTATGCGCTTCAGTCCGTGCGGCGGACTGCGTGAAATAAGGAGAGGAAGATGATGTCCCCCCCGACACGCCGCGCCTTCCTAGGCCTTGCCCAAAATGCCGCAGCTGCCGCGGCGATCGGCGCCATCGGCGTCCGCTTCATTGCGGCGGCGGAAGCGATGCCGATCGCACCCGAGCTCGGCCGGTCCGGCCGGCCATCGGATCTCCTGACGCAAGCTCAATGGGGACCACCGCCTCATCCTGGCTGGGGCCGCCGGCGACCTCGCAGGCGCCGCTGGGTTTGCTGGTGGCATCGGGGTCGTCGTCGCTGCGGATGGCGGTGGATCTAGGCCTTGCGCAATCGGCAGGCTGCCGATGGGTTGTGAAGGCGACGCAACCCCAACCAGACGAGAGGGAGGAGATCGTGCGCCACACCAACCTATGGCCTTTCGGAGCCGTTCTCGCAGCGCTTCTCATTGTGGCGACCTGGTTTTCCGTGGCGGTATGGCAGGAAACGCCATCAATGCCGCTTTACCGCGACGTCATCCTCGTGGGGGCTGCAATCCTGATGCTGGTGTCCGGCTGCGGCCTGATCGCACTGATGTTCTATAGCCGTCGCAAGGGTTACGGCGAGCCGGTGCGCAGCGATCGAACACCGCGGGACTAACAAGGCGCGAGTGAAGCAACGGCTCGGTCTCAAGTCCGATGCAAGGAGCAGACAATGAACCTTGCTGGCGTCTCGATCAGGCTGCTGGCGGCGACGCTCCTGACGATCATCGCCGACGGGCTGGCCCGGACCGAACCCGCCGCGCCGGGCCCATCCGCGGTCGGCTTCGTGGAAGCGACGAGGCGATCCATCACCGAGAGCACTGAATTTCTCGGGCGGATCGAAGCAATCAATCGGGTCAACGTCGTTGCTCGCGTCACCGCATTTCTGGAACGGCGCTTGTTCGAGGAAGGCGCCGAGATCAGCAAGGGCGATGAGCTCTACCGGCTGGAGCGTGCTCCGTTCGAAGCGGATCTGGCATCGAAAGAGGCGCAGGTTGCGCAGCTTCAGGCGACACTCGAGAATGCCAAACAGACGACGGAACGTGCGCGGACCCTGCTCGGAGGTCCTGCCGGCCAACAGTCCACCTTCGACGCCGCCATCGCGAACCAGCTCAGCCTCGAAGCCCAGGTCCAGGCCGCGCAAGCCCAGGTCCAGGCCTCCCGGATCAACCTCGACTACACCACGATCAGCGCCCCGATCGCCGGCAAGATCGGACGCACAGCCTTGACGGAAGGCAACGTCGTCGGCCCAAGCTCGGGCGTGCTGACCACCATCGTCAGCCAGGACCCGATGTACGTCACCTTTCCCGTGCCGCTGCGCCAAGGACTGGAGTTGCGGGAGCGATACGGGCCGCAAGGCGGCCTGGAAGCCGTCGTTATCAGGCTGCGACTGCCCGACGGCCGCATGTACGGCCAGTCCGGCAGGCTGAACTTCGTGGACAACACCATTGCCCAGAACACCGACACGATCACCGTGCGCGGCGAGATCGGCAACCCTATCCTGCGGGCGTCCTCCGTGGCTGGCGTCACCGTTCACGAGCTGACCGACGGCGAGTTCGTTACTGTCGTGCTGGAGGGCGTCCAACCGATCGAGGTGCTGGCGATCCCGCGCTCTGCCGTGCTCTCCGATCAGCAGGGCGATTATGTCCTCGCTGTCGGTGCCGGCAACAAGGCCGAGCAGCGCCGCATCCAGCTCGGGCAATCGACTCCGACCATTGCGGCGGTCATCGCCGGGCTCGCGGCCGGCGACAGGGTCATCGTCGAGGGTCTGCAGCGGGTTCGCCCCGGCCAGGTCGTTTCGCCGGGGCCGGCAAGTTCCCTGATCCTGTCGAGCATGAAGGCTGCGGATGGTGCGGCTCCGCAGGCACCTCCCAGCACCTCCGGCAAAGCCGGCCGGGCGGACGACAAACCATGATCTCTGCGGTCTTCATCGATCGTCCCCGGCTTGCGATGGTGATCGCCTTCATCATCACCATCGCCGGCGCGCTCGCGCTGATGCAGATCCCGGTGGCGCAATTTCCGGACATCGTGCCGCCACAAGTCACGGTTTCAGGCACGTTCCCGGGTGCATCCGCCGAAGTCGTCGAGAGCAGCGTCGCCCAGCCCTTGGAGGCACAGATCATCGGCGTCGACCGCGCGCTCTACATGAAATCGACCAGCGCCAGCGACGGGAGCTACACACTGACGGTTTCGTTCGCGCTCAGCACGAACCCCGACATCAACACCGTCAATGTCAACAACCGCGTGCAGAGCGCGCTGTCGCAATTGCCGACCGAAGTGCAGCAGCAGGGAGTGACGGTCCGCAAGCGGTCCTCGTCGATCCTGCAATTCCTCGTGCTCTACAGCGCTAATGGCGAGCAGGATCCGCTGTTCATCACGAACTACGCCATCATCAACGTGCTCGATGCGATTGCGAGCACCCCGGGGGTCGGCCAGGCCAATCTGTTCGCCAAGATGAACTACTCGATGCGGATCTGGTTTGACACGCAGCGGCTCACCAGCCTCAAACTCACGCCGTCGGATGTCATTGCCGCCATACGCACCCAAAGCGTCCAGGCGCCGGTCGGCCGCATCGGCGCGCGCCCGATCAGCGACGACCAGCAATTCCAGTTCAACGTGCAGACCCTGGGCAGGCTCGCGACCGTCGATCAATTTGCCAATATCGTGCTGCGCGCCAACCCGGACGGCTCATCCCTACTGGTGAAGGACGTTGCCCGTGTCGAGATGGGCGCGCAAAACCTCGACAGCGAAGCGCGGATCGACGGACGCGCAGCCGTCCCGGTCGCGATCTATCTGGCGCCGGGCGCCAATGCGGTGACCACCGCACAAGCCGTGGCGGCGACGATGCAGCGGCTGTCGCAGCACTTCCCGACCGGACTGAGCTACCTCGTGCAATACGATTCCACGAGCTTCGTGCGCGACACCATCGCGGAGGTGTTGCAGACGCTGGGCGAGGCCTTCGTGCTCGTCGTGATCGTGGTGTACCTCTTCCTCGGCAATCTCAGGGCCACGGTGATCCCGGCGATCGCGGTTCCGGTGAGCCTGATCGGCACATTCGCCGTCCTGCTGGTGCTGGGTTATTCCGCAAATACGGTGTCCCTGCTCGCGATGGTTCTCGCGATCGGCATTGTTGTGGACGATGCAATCGTCGTCGTCGAGAACGTCGAACGGGTCATGCAGGAGGAGCCGGATCTTTCCCCCACCGAGGCCAGCAAGAAGGCCATGACCCAGATCACCGCGCCGATCATCGCGATCACCCTGGTGCTGCTGTCGGTCTTCGTACCTATCGCATTCATTCCAGGGGTTTCCGGAACGCTATTCCGCCAGTTCGCGGTGACGATCAGCGCCGCGATGATAATTTCGGCGTTGAACGCGCTGACCCTGTCGCCCGCCCTGTGCGCGCTGCTCCTGCGCCACACAGGGCCCAGGCGCGGCATCATGGGTCGCGTCCTCGCCTCCATCGACTGGATTCGTGACCGCTACAGCAGCGGCGTCCGACGCCTGGTGCGCGTCGCGGGCCTTTCCATGCTGCTCGTCGTGGTCCTTGCCGCCGGCATCTTCGGCATCTCGCTGATTACGCCGACGGGTTTCCTGCCCGAGGAAGATCAGGGCGCCTTCTTCACCTCGGTCCAACTGCCGGACGGCGCGTCGGTGGCGCGGACGAGCGAGGTCACCCAGCAGGTTGAAGACATCCTGAAGCAGATGCCGGCTGTGGACCACGTTCTTGCCATCGTCGGCTTTTCCCTGCTCGACGGCGCATCGGAATCGAACAGTGCTCTCGTCGTGACGCGCCTGAAGCCATTTGCCGACCGCAAGGCGGCAACGGATTCAGCGCAAGCACTGATCCGGCGGACCTTCGCGGCCGGCGCGCAGATCCGACAGGCCAATGTGCTGCCGTTCAACCTGCCACCGATCATCGGCCTCTCCACCGGCGGCGGGTTCGAATACCAGCTCCAGGCGTTGGAAGGACAGACCCCGGCCGAGATCTCGAGCGTCACAAACGCGCTGATCGGCGCCGCCAACGCCGATCCACGTTTGGCGCGCGTCTTTTCCACCTTCACAGCGACCAATCCGTCCATCCATCTCGATATCGACCGCGGCAAAGCGCAGGCGCTCGGTGTGGGGATAAGCGACATCTTCACCGCCCTGCAGGCGACGCTCGGCGGCATCTACGTCAACAATTTCAACCGGTTTGGCCGCACCTGGCAGGTCAACGTCCAGGGCGAAGCGTTCGATCGCAGCGACATTTCGGACATCTGGCGCATCTATCTGCGCAACAGTACCGGGCAGATGGTGCCGATCAGATCACTGGCCGGGATCAGGATCGTGACCGGGCCGCAGGTGATCACCCGCTACAACAACTACCGCTCGGTGACGGTAAACGGCAGCCCAGCGCCCGGGGTCTCCTCGGGCACAGCGATGGCCGCAATGGCCGATGTCTCGAATGCCATACTGCCTACGGGTTACAGTTTTGCGTGGACCGGCACTGCCTTTCAGGAGCAACAGGCCACTGGCCAGACCGGCATCGTGCTGATGCTTGCCGTGCTGTTTGCCTATCTGTTCCTGGTGGCGCTCTATGAGAGCACGGTGATCCCGATCCCGGTGCTGCTGTCCGTCGTCGTCGGTGTCCTGGGCTCCTATGTCGGCATCAAGCTCGCAGGCCTCAATCTCGACCTCTACGGCCAGATCGGGCTGGTGGTCCTGATTGCGCTCGCCGCCAAGAACGGGATTCTGATCGTCGAATTCGCCAAGGAGCAACGCGAGGCAGGCGTGGCGCTCGACGACGCCGCGGTCCAGGGCGCCCATATGCGCTTCCGCGCGGTCATGATGACCTCCGTCGCCTTCATCCTTGGTCTCCTGCCGCTCGTGATCGCAACCGGCGCTGCGGCGCTCAGCCGCAGGGCCGTCGGCACAGCGGTGTTCGCGGGCATGGTCGCGGCGAGTTCGATCGGAATCTTCCTGGTGCCGATGCTCTACGTGACGTTCCAGCGTCTGCGGGAGCTGATGAAGAGCAAGCCATTGCCTGCCCATTGAGTTGACCGGCGAAAGTTCGGATGGATCGGGCCAAGCACCCACAGCTCTTGGCGACCTCGCCGCACAGAGCCGTGGGCTTGAGTGTAGATGGTGGGCGCACCAGGGCTCGAACCTGGGACCCGCTGATTAAGAGACAGCCCTGGGTTGAGAAAAATCAATAACTTACTGGTCGCACCACTGGGCTTATCCAGCATATGGCGATTCAACTTGACCGCATTGCGCTCCAGTTCAGCGATTGCTTATCGCAACCCCGCCTCGGGTCGATATTTTTCTCCGATCACGCGCAAAAATTGCGATGCCGGCTCAGCGAACGCTGGCAACGATCACGCGCGCTCCCGCATCGGCGAGACGCTTGCACTGCTCCTCAGATGCGCCGACATCAGTCACCAGAGTCCAGCGGGGCGGCAGCGGCGCCCAGGCCATCTGTTCGGCGCGGCCGAGCTTGCTGGCGTCGGCGAGAACGATGACTTCCTTCGACTGCTGCATCATCAGCGACTTCAGTGCGACCTGTTCGAGATCCGCTTCGCACAGGCCACGGCCATTCACCACGCCGTCGGCGCTCATGACGGCGTGGTCCGCGGTCATGCGCCGCAGCGCCTCATTGGCAAGCGGCCCCATGGTGCTCATGCTGGTGGTGCGCAGCGCGCCGCCCAGCACCACAAGCTCTATGGTTGGAGCCTTGGCGAGAAAGGGTAGCAGCGCAAGATTGTTGGTGATGATGCGCAGCCGCCGGTGCTGCAGCAGTCGGCCGAAGGCTGCGACCGTCGAGCCGGCATCGAGAATCAGCGTGTCGCCATCCTCGATCAGATCGATCGCCGCGCGCGCGATCGCCTGCTTCTGTTTGCCCTGAACCGCGAGGCGCTGCTCGAGCGTCGTCTCGTTCGCGTGGGCGGTGAGAATGGCGCCGCCATAGGTGCGGCGCACGGCATTGTTCTTGGAAAGATGCTGCAGGTCGCGCCGCACGGTGGAAGCGGAGACGACAAAGCGCCGCGCGAGATCATCGACATCGATCTCTCCCGCGTTCAGTGCTTCCAACAGACGAGCGTGACGCTCCTTGCTGCGCATCGACATCGAACCTCAGCCCCCGGATTCACTGCCGTCAGCCGAACTCGACGTATCGGCTTCGCGGCACGGCCGATGGATACCACGATGCATCGGCCCCGCAATGTCAGCGTTTAACGCGCATCTCGCTCCTCATCCTGAGGAGCCCGCGCAGCCCTCTCAAACCGCCTGCTTCGGCGCAAGATCGACCGCCTGCCGCAACGCCTCGATCAGGCTGCGCTCGTCGGCGATGCCTTTGCCTGCGATGTCGAAGGCGGTCCCGTGATCGACCGAGGTGCGGATCACCGGCAGACCAACAGTGATGTTCACACCGGCTTCCAGCCCCAGCACCTTGATGGGTCCATGGCCCTGATCGTGATACATCGCGACCACCATGTCGTAGTCGCCGCGGCCGGCCAGGAAGAACAGCGTGTCGGCAGGCAGGGGGCCGCGCACGTCCCAGCCCTTGCGCTGACAGGCTTCCACGGCCGGCGCGATCTTCGCGGCTTCCTCGCCGCGACCGAACAACCCATTCTCGCCGGCATGCGGATTGATGGCGCAGACGCCGATCTTCGGATTGGCGACGCCGGCGCGCACCAGCACGTCATGTCCGCGTGCGATGACACGCCCGACGAGGCCGGGCTCGATCTTCTCGATCGCATCGAGCAGGCCGATATGCGTGGTCACGTGAATGACGCGGAGTTTCGGCGACACCAGCATCATCGACACTTCCGGCGTGCCGGTCAGATGCGCCAGGAGCTCGGTATGGCCCGGATATTTGTGGCCGGCCGCATGGAGCGCTTCCTTCGAAAGCGGCGCGGTGCAGATGCCCTGCGCGAGCCCTGCCTGCACCACCTGCACGGCTTTCTCGATATAGCGATAGGCCGCCTCACCTGCCGTCGCCGACACCTTGCCGAACGGCAGATCGTCCGGCACAAGCTTCAGGTCAACGCACTGCACGGCCTTCGACGCAAAATTCGCCTGCTTCGCGTCGCTCAACGCATCGACCTCAAGCGGCACGCCGACGATCTGACCGGCTTTGCGCAGACGGTTGGAGTCGCCGATCATCAGCGCATTGCAGATCGCCTGCACCTGCGGCTGCGCCAGCGCCTTCATGATCACCTCGGGCCCGATACCGGCCGGATCTCCCATGGTGATCGCAATGGTCGGACGGGTCATGTGAAACTTCCTCTGGTTCGGACGGCGCGAAGCCGCTCGCTGATGCGGATGAGGCTGGTCTCGTCACCGAACGCGCCCGCTTTGGTGGCGATCGGAACAGACAATCGGCCAAGAGTCAGGCCGAGCGACACGCCCGGCTCGATTTCGTCGGCAAGACGGATGCCGTTGACGCCGAAGCGCGACAGCATTGCCGCGGCGGTTTCGCCGCCGGTCGCAGCGAAGGCGCCGATCGAGGGTGCGACGGCCTCAAGAGCGTCGGCGAGCCCCTTGGCGAGCTGCGGGCCGAGTGACATGTCGGGGTGATCATCCATCATGATCTCAACCAGTGTATCGCCGCCGCCGGCAAGTCGTTTCATCACGTCCGCGGCGAGCGCCGCCCGGCCGGCACCATCGTTCAGCAGCGTCGCCGGCGCGACCGGAAAATGCGCCACGGTGCCGGTCGCCTCCAGCTCGCGCGCGGCGGCGCGAGATGCGCCGGCGAGCGAGCCCACCACGATCAGGGTGCCGGAAGCGCTTGTCGGAATGCGCAATGGCTCGATGGCATGGCTGGCTTCGAGGCCGGCCAAGGCGTGCGCGAGGCCGGCGCTGCCGATGAAGAAGGTTGCGGGCGATGCATGCAGGCTCGCCCCCGCGATCAAACGCAGATCGTGGTCAGTCTCGGCGTCGCAGGCCGCGACCACGTCGCCCTCCCGGGCGAGCCTCGCGAACGTGGCTTTGAGATCGCCACCGCGGACGGCAGCGAGCTTGACCTTCTCACCGCGGACGCCCGCGGTCGCGAGAACGTCGACAAGATCGGCGTTCGGGTAGGTGTGGTCGCGGCGCCAGACCTCGGCCTCCTCGAGGGGGTGGCCTTTGACCAGGATACGCCCGTCGATGGTGGTGCGGCCGGTGGCCGGAAAGGCCGGCGCGAACACGCCGAAGGCCGGACCCGACCGTGACTTGAGATGCGCAAGCGCGGCTGCAATCTCTGCTGCAGGTTGCCCCCGCAGCGTCGAGTCAAGCTTCTTGAAGAGAATACGTCCGCCTTCGCACAGGCGCGCCAGCACATCGGCATGGCGGGCTGCAGCGGCCCCGGCCGAAAGGCCTCGACTCGCGGCATCGTAGGCCAGGACGGGCAGCTGGTAGCCCGATGCGTCGGTCATCTCACCCCACGTCACCGCAGCCGCACGCCCCCTTCTGCCGAAGGCGATCGCACAGTCCGCGGCACCGGTGAGATCGTCAGCGACGATCAGCCAGCTTTGGCTTGATGCGTTTTCCTGACGCGAACCGGCATCCACTTCGCTCGAAAACGCTTTAGGGGCCATCCTCAGCGACCTGCTTCGGTGAATTTGTGTCAGTGACTTGCCTCAGTGACAACCGAGCGCGCCGCGGGGGTCATCTTGCCGGCAGAAGCCACGTTGTTCTCTTCCGCAGGCTCCTCGACGTCGCGACCAACAACGCGGGCTGTCCAGGCGGTGACGATCGGCACGAGGATTGCGGTAACCACGACGCACGCCGCGACGAGGATAGTCGCAGGCCGCGCCGCGTCCGCATAGGCCGGATTCGCCGCGGCGACAATCGCCGGGACGGCCGCCGCATTACCGGCCGTCGAGGCCGCCGCAACACCCGCGACACCATTCCCGCCAGTGATGCGATCGGCGAGGAACAGCGGGATGCCGGTCACAACCACCACGGCCACTCCCATGCCGAGGCCGAGCAAGCCGGCCTGCCAAACCTTCGACAGATCGAGGCCGGCGCCGAGCGCGAAGGCGAAGAACGGGATCATCACAGGTACCGCGCGGCTCAGGAAGTCGCGCATCTCTCTGTCGAGATTGCCGATGATCATACCCACCACCAGAGGCAGGATAGCGCCCACGAGGGTCTGCCATGGAAATGCCGAGAGGCCGGCGACGCCCAAAGTGATCATGGTGAGGAATGGACCGCTCTCCAGCGACATGACGGTATATGCGCCGACGTCACGCGGACGTCCATATTGGCCCATCAACGCCATATAGAGACCGCCATTGGTGTCGTTCATGGCGGCGACGACCGCGAGCGTCGAGACACCCGCGAACATGCCAGCTGCGACCGGCGTCTCTCCCAAAATGCGGCCGAAGATCAGGCCGAGGACAATGGCCGCGCCAACCTTCACGATCAGCAGGGTGCCGCCCTTCTTCACAATGTAGGGGGTCGCGCGGAAGTCGATGCTCGCGCCCATGCAAACGTAGAACACGGCGAGAATCGTCAGCGCTCCCGAGAACAGTGCGCCGGTGAAGGAGCCAAAAAACTTCGGGGTATCGGGAAAGAAGGTGGCAATAAGCGCCCCGACCAACAGAGGGACCACCATCATCCCGCCAGGCACGCTCTCGATCGCCCGCTTAATTGGAACCTGCATCTCTATTGTCCTCCCGCACACCGCACACCGCACACTTCCCATCATTTTGCGCGTTTTGCTATAAAAACGAGCAATTCTCTGGCCGTATACGCTCATACCGCGCAATATTCAAGATTTATTGCGCATTTTGCGCAAATTGACCCGATCATTCGCCCCGTCAGACGTGATTGATTTTGCTAGCGGGAGAATGCCAGGGAATCGGGTCATGAGAGGTTAGGCATGGTGCTCATCGCGCAGATGCTCGAAACGCTTACTTGGGGCAACACCCACCGAAGCCTCCGGTGGTGCAACTTTTGCCGACGTTATCAAGGTCAATCACTATTTGACCGACATTCGGGCACAATTGCCGATCTTGCGCGAGGTACGCGGCTCCTTTGTCAACACCGCCGCCCCTCCTGCGAGCACGACCGTAGAGGTTTCCCGGCTGGCCGCCGATGCGGCTTTGTTTGAGGTGGAAGCAATCGTGGCATTACCCCGCGTTGAAGCGACTGAGCACGCGTGGAGACGCAACATCGGAGGATACGACGTGACGCGACTGTTTAGGTTGATCGGCCTTCTCGCTATTCTTTTGGTTCACCTCTCTCCAGATGCAGCATTCGCAAAGAGCAAGCGCATCTTGGTGTTCGGCGATTCCAATACATGGGGTTCGACGCCTCGAATGTCCGAGACCCAACGCCGGGGGCGAGAAGTATTTCCGCGTAGGTCGGCAACACTCGGACCGCTCTGCCTCAACCCCTCGTCCTTCGACCGACCATTTGCAAGCGAGAAGGAAGGGTCCTGAGCGACTTCAGCCAGCAATCCAGCAAAGTTGCTATCTTGCTGAGCGATCGCTCTACCGAAAGTAACAACTGACAAACCCAAGAAGGATAGCTGCAAAGAGCTTCGTCGGCTAAGCATTGTAAGCGCCCCTCGTGTGTAAAACTTGCTGAACGCGCAAAGATTGTACAGCCTCGGGCGAAACAATTGAATGAAATCCTTCGGCCAGACGATGAAGCCGTTCTCGTTCCTCCACCTCAAGGGCATCGGCGGGCAGATCGCCGCGCTGGTGCTGGCCTCGACCGTCGCGCTCCATCTCGTCGTCACCCTGGAAGGGCACCATCCGGTCAAGCCCCGGCGACTCCCTCCATTACCGAACGAACCCAGCCCTTGTTTCACTTCAGATAACTCGCAAGATTCAGGCTCAATATCTTCCCGAGAGCAGAATAGGACGCCGTGAGTTGCGTCTCATAAGTCGAAAGCTGCGCCGTAATGGCGGCGACGTCGACGCTGGTCAGGTCGTTCGACAAGGTCTCCGCGTAACTCTTGTAGTCGGCCTGGCGAGCGCTCGCGGTCTCGATCGAGGACGCGGCGCCGGACAGCTTTGCCTGCACGGCGGCGGTGTCGTCGAGCGCCGTGCTGGCGAGATCCAGCGCGCTGGTGATATCCGCAGACGACAGCGTCGTGCTGTTGGCCACAAACTTCAGGACGCGCATCACCTCCTCGAACGCCGAATTATCCGCGGTGACGCCGTAGGACACGGTTTCATTGGCGGCAACCCGTACCGAGGCGATCTCGCTGTCGCCATTGTAGTAGCTGGTGTCCGCAGTCGTGGTCGAACCAGTACCAGACGAAAAGCTCGTGAGATCGACCGGAGCCGTGTCGGTCTTGCCGCCGGCAAACACGTATTGGCCGTCATACTGTGTGTTCATCAGCGAGCCCATCTGCTCCAGCATCTGCTGGGCTGAGCTGATCGCCGAGTTCACCTCGATCGAGCTCCCGGTCGAGGCGGCGCTGAGCTGGGAGCGCAGCTGCGTGAGGATGTCGGTCACCGAGCCGACCGCTGAATACATCACCTGGACCTTGCTGCCGGCGAGCGTAGCCGCGTCGATATAGGATTGCGCGCGCGTCACCGAGACCTGAAGGTTGATGACGTGCTGCGCGTCCGCGCCATAGCCGCCGAAATCCGTCGAGACGACGCCCGTCGATTCCTGGATCTGCTTGGTGGCCATGACCGACTCCACGCGCATGGCGTCGGCGATCATTCTGTTCGACTGGGCGAAGGTGGCCACACGCATCGCGACCATAATCGTACCCCCTTACGTCGACTGCACGGCGGTGAGCAGCGCCGAATACATGGAGTTGATGGCCTGGATCAGCGCCGACGCTGCCGAATATTTGTTCTGGAGCGTGCTCAGATTGGCCGATTCCTCGTCCAGATTGACGCCGGACTGCGACGACAGGGAATTCGCATAGGTCGACTGCGCGGTCTCCTTGGCGGTGTAATCCGTGGAGGCCTGCGAAGCCTTGCTCGATACGTCGGAGACGATGACCGAGGCGTAGTCGGCGAGCGACCCGGTGCTGGCGGCAAGCCCGCCCGTCGATGCAAACGTCTGCGAGGCCGTCAACGCATCGTAGAAGGCATTGATCACGGTGGCGGAGCCGGACGACAGCACCGAACTTCCGACAGTCAGGCTCGACGACGAGTCCAGCGTCGTCAGCTGGAGCTCGTTCGTGCCGGACAGAATCTTGCTGTTGACTGCGATGTCCGAAGCGCTCGTTCCCGTCACCAGATCGTTGAGGCCGAAATATTCGGAGATTCCCTCGCTGGAGCTTCCGACCGAGCTCGTCATCTCGTTGATGGCGACGCCGTTGCCAGATCCGGTCGCCGTGATCGAGAGATGGCCATCCGAATCGATCGAGGCGGACAAGCCGGAGATGCCGTTGATGGCGGTGACGAGATCGCCGACCGTCGCATAGGATGACAGGTCGAGATCGGCGTAGGAGACCAGGTTGCCGCTCTGGTCGGTGGCCGCGATACGCACCGAGCCAGAGGCGGACAGGGCAGAACTGCTGGTGACGGCCGTCGTCCCTGTCAGGCTGGTCGGCGCCGGCACCGAAGAGGCGCTGTTCGAGACGTTGTTCATCACGGACGCAAGCTGCTGCGCGAGCTGGTCGAGCTGGGACTGCGCGTCCGGCAGAGTGTCGTCACGGAGCGTGATGAGTGCGCCGATATCCCCCCCGGTGATCTGGGAGGTGATGTCCACCCCGTTCACGGTGATCGCGCTGAAGCCGCTCGACGAGAAGCCGGCGGTGTACGTCGTTGACGCCGTCACACTGGACGCAGCCGTATAGTTGATCGTATGCGCGGAACTGTCGACCAGTGCCTGGCCTGATTTGGTGTAGATCTGTATGTCGCCGTTCGAAGCGGTGAAGTAATTGATGTTCATCTTCGAGGCGAGGTCCTGGAGCGCGGTGTTGCGCTGGTCCTCGAGGTCGGCGGTGGACTGGCCGGAGGCGGCCGTCTGCTTGATTTGGGTATTCAGATCCGCGATCTGCTGCAGGTCCGCGTTGACGTCGTCGATCGAGGACGCGATGTCCTGATCGGCGTCGGACCGGAGCTTCTGGATCCCGCTGGAGGTCTCCCGCAACTGGCTCGCGACGTCGTCGAGCGCGCTGACGACGTTGGATTGCAGCGAGGCGCTGCCGGGCGTGCTCGCCAGCGACGACAGCGCCGATTCCAGCGAGGCGATGCTGTTGGCGAGCGAGGTCCCGGACGAGGAATCATCGCTGCTGCTGATCGAACCGTAGAGCTGCTGGAGCGACGTCAGGTAGGTGTTGGCGGTGTCGGCCGCGCCGAGCTCGGAATCCGCGCTGACCAGCGACTTCAACAGCAGCTTGTCGACGGTCGAGGTGATGCCGGTCAC
Source organism: Bradyrhizobium diversitatis (assembly GCF_016031635.1). Taxonomy (GTDB): domain Bacteria; phylum Pseudomonadota; class Alphaproteobacteria; order Rhizobiales; family Xanthobacteraceae; genus Bradyrhizobium; species Bradyrhizobium diversitatis. The sequence continues at coordinate 133,747 of NZ_JACEGD010000001.1, read as the reverse complement.
CGTGACGCCGGTGCCGACGCCGTTGGTGACGCTGTTCGACTGGGTCGCGGACTTCCTGGTATAGCCCGTCGTGTCGGCGTTCGAGATGTTTGACGACGTCACGCTGATCTGCACGGACGTCGCAGACAGCCCGCTGAAAGCGACCGATCGAGCGATATCGAGCGACACGGCGGCCTCCCCCGTTCCGTCAGGCGCTGCGGCTGGTGCCGCTGGACACTGCACGGGCGGCAGCGACGCGGCCGGATGCACCGTAGGGCGAAACGGCGACGATCTGCTCGCGGATCGCCTGCATGACGGCCTCGATCCGGCGGTTGCTGGCCTCGATCGCAGCGCGCAGACGCACCAGATTCTCGTCCATCTCCGCCCGCAGCCTCAGGATCCGCTCCAGCAGCTGCTCGCGCAGGATCCGGTCCCGCACCGTCAGGCTGGTCGTGCCTGCCGCGCACTTGGCAACGGTTCGCTCGAAGATCTCCGCCAGCTTGTTCTTCTCGTCGACCTGCTTCAGGCGCGAGGCCGGCAGGCCCTTGGCAAGCTCCGCGTTCTCCTCCGCGATCAGTGCAGTCAGGGTGTCGATCAGCGTGATCAGCGACTTGATCCTGTTATCGCCGTTCACGGCACTCGTCCTTGTGGCTTGGGCTACAGTCATGGTCATCGCCTTCTTCTAGTTATTCCGTTTGCCGCGGCCGCCTTGCGAGTTTCGCAGGTAAGCGCCGATCGCGGCCGTCCTGGCAGCCGTCTGCCTCATCTCACCGTCGATCTCCGCGGCTTCCCGCACGAGGCCACGCCGTATCGTTTCCACGTCGTCGAGCAGCACGAGCAACTGCTTGCGGTCGCCGCCCTTGACGGTTGCGGCCCGTGCCATCAGCCGCTTGAGCCGGCGCAGCAGCGCCTCCCCAACGGCGTTCGCCTGCTCACCGCGCATCGCTCACCTCATCGCCGAGATCAGGGTGTCGTACATCTCGTTGACGGTGGAGATGATTTGGGACGCAGCGGAATAGGCCTGCTGCGCCGAGATCATGTCCGAGAACTGGCTGGAGGTGTCGGTGGTCGATGATTCCAGCTCGCTGCCGTAAATCGTGCCCGCTCCGTTCTCGCCGGAGCCCTGCAAGGAGGCATTGCCCGACGTCACGGTCGCCGAATAGATGCCGTTGCTGGAGGCGGCGAGCCCGTTGGGATCGGCGAAGGTCGCCACCGCGATCTTGTAGATCGCGATGGTCTGGCCGTTGGAATAGGTCGCGTTGACGAGGCCGTCATCACCGATCGAGACGCTCGACAGATTGCCATAGGACAGACCGTCCGAGTCGATGCTGGTGACATTGACCGACGGCGTGGTTTCGCCCGACGCATATTGCGTGAGGCCGTCGGTCTTGCCGGCGGTTCCGAGATTCATGGTGATGGTGCTGTTCGCCGCACCATCGGTCCAGCCGGTGATAGAGACGGTGGCCGGATTCGGGCTGGTACTGGCGAGCGAACCGTCGCTGTTGAAGGTGATGTCGATCGTGCCTGAGGCCGTGCCTGTTGCGGTCGTGGTGTCCGAGGTCGAGGTCGGATTGGCGAAGCTCGCGCTCCAGGTGTTGGTGCCCGTCTTGGTCCAGGTGACCTGCATCGAATTCGAGGCGCCGAGCGAATCGTAGACCGTCATCGAGCTGGTGTAGGTGGCGCCGGTCGCGGCATCCGACGGCAGGTTCGCCGCGATGGTGGTCTTTGTGGTCGCGCTGCCGCTGGTTGAGGCGACCTGGGTGTTGATGGCCTCCAGATTGCTCGCCGACTCGCTGCCGACGACATTGCCATCGGCATCGGTGCGCCATCCCTCGAGATAGTAGCCGTTGTTCTGGAGATAGCCGGCATTGTCGGTGGTGAAGGCGCCGTTACGGGTGTAGGCGGCCGTGCCGCCCGACTTGGCGTCGGTCACCACGAAGAAACCCGAGCCCTGGATCGCGACGTCGGTGGCGTTGGAGGTCGCGGCGAGCAGGCCCTGCTGGGTGATGTTGGCGCGACCGGAGACGGTGACGCCGCCCGAGGCGTAGGAGGTCGTGTTGCTCGCCGCCGTCACCAGCGCGTCGAACATTCCCGACGTCGTCTTGTAGGCCGTCGTGTCGGAATTGGCGATGTTGTCGCTGATCATCGACAGGGACTGGCTCTGGGCGCTGAGCGCCGAGATCGCCGATGACAATGCGCCGGTGAGACTCATGATGAAGCTCCGAGAAAATCAGGACTTGAGATCAGGATGTGACGCCGAGGATGTTAGCGGCGCTGACCGCGACGCCGTTCACCGTGAGCGAGGGCGTGGACGTCGAAGTGTCGATGCCGGTCACCGTGCCGGTGACGGTCGTGTAATTGAGCACCGAGTTGCCGGCGGTATCCGTCGCCGTCACCGAGATGCTGTACTTGCCGCCGTCGGAGAGCTGGTTGCCGTTGGAGTCCTTGCCGTCCCAGGTGAAGCTGTTGGAGCCGGAGTTGCCGGTGCCGGTGCCGGTGTAGACGACGTTGCCGGAGGAATCCGAGATGCTGATCGAGACGTCCGAAGCGGTCGACGACAGCGAGTAGCCATAGGTCGCCGAACCGTTGCTCAAGGTCGCCGTATCGGACTTCGCCTCGACAGTGTGGCCGATGTAGTTCACCGAGTTCAGCGTCACGAGGCTCGAGAACGAACTCGCGAGCGACGACAAGTTGGAGTTGATCGACTGCTGCGAGGTGAAATTGGCGTAGGAGGTGAGCTGATTGACGAGGTCGGTGGTCGAGGTCGCATCCAGCGGATTCTGGTTCTGCAGCTCGCTGACCAGAATGCTCAGAAAATCGTCGGATGTCAGCGTCGAGTTGGACGACGTGCTCGACGACGACGATGTCGTGGTGGTCGCGGTCGTTGCAGAACTCACGGCGGAAACGGTCATCGGAGACTCCGGCGTCATTCGCTGCCGGCGAGCGGATGTCGGCTCGCGGCGCTTGAAATCTGTGTGCTGATGAAACGGGTGGGCGTGCGGATTCAGGCGGCGATTCACGCGCGCGGGAACGGCATTCGACACGGCAAAATCTGCCGTGTGCGTCTTAAACGAGCGGTGAGTTCGAGTTGATTTGGCGCGGCGGTGGCAGTGCACTGCCTCGCCCCGCTCGCGGCAGGGCAATCGCATATAACTTGTGGCGGCCGCCTGCGCGCACGCCTCGTCCTTCGAGACGACGCTTACGCGCCTCCTCTCCATGAACCACCTGTCTGACGACGTCTGGCGGGTGGTTCATGGTCCCGTGTGCAGCGCCCGCTTTCGGCGCTGGGGACTCAGGATGAGGCTAATCAGCATCAGTACTCGTTGAAACTGCTGCCGCGCACTCCGCCCTGATCCTGAAGAGCCCGCCCAAAGCGGGCGTCTCGAAGGATGGCCGCGGGAAGAAACTCCCAAATGCGATTGCCCTACCCCAAGCGGGACCAAGTGAAGGAAGCGACGATTCAGAGCAGAGCCGCTCAGCTCCCCGCCGTCTCGCCTTCGGTGCGCGGCTCGGCGGCGTCATCATTCATTCTCGCGGCCGCAGCGACAATGCGGTCGGCGAGGCCTGCCGGCGCGCGCACCGGCGGTGCCGCGAGCGCGAGGCGCAGGGCGCGCGCCTCTTCCAGCAGGGCTTGCGCGGCGGACGATCGCGACAGCAGCTCTTCGGCGGGCAAGCGCCGATCGTCGGGCCAGAGGGAGAGATCCTCGCCCAGCCGATCGATCAGTTCCTCAAACTCGGTGACGTCCATCGCCCGCCGATCCCGCCTCGGTCAGGCTGTCATAGAGCATTGCAAGCGCTCCGAAAACCGGATTTGAGCGGCATCGCGCGCCAAATATGCCCGCAGCACTACGGAAAGCCGTGGAAACGGCGACCGTTCCGGCGCCCGCCCTCCCCCGCCTCGCGGAGGAGCAGGCAGCTCAGCCCCTGCGGGCCGAATCGGTCGGTCCAGGCTTGCTGCTCCGCACGGTCGTGTCGACGAACTCCCAGGCCTCCCGCAGTTCGGTCAGCCCGGCGATGATGCGGCCGAAATTTTGCCGGGCGTGCGGACGGCCAAAGGCCCGGTGGCTCGCCAGGATCATCGCGTTGTAGGTCTGGAACAGACGCTCCGCCACGTCACCGCCTTTGGCGAAATCGAGATTGTGGCTGAGCCCACGCAGGATCGCGGTCGCCTTCATCAGGTGCTCGTGCCCTTCCTCGAAACGCCTTGCCTCCTGGGCGGCGAGCGATCTCTGGAGAGAGATGATCGTGCCGCCGAGCAGCATCGAGACCGCCTTGAGCGGCGGCACGGTCGTTGCCGTTCCCCGATAGGCCTGGTTGGCCATGTACGCCATCGGATTATGCATCGTCAATCACTCGAGTTGAGCAGGGCCTTGAGATAATCGAGCGTGCTGTTCGCACTCTCGATCGCGGCTTGGTATTTCGCGTATTGCGTCTGCAGCTGCGACTGCAGCGTCGCCGCGGCGCTGTTGATGTCATCGACCTTTTTCTGGAGCTCCTCGTCGCGCGTCGTCAGACTGGTGATCTGCGTTTGCAGCGCGCCAGTCGATGACGAATAGTCCTTCGCAAGCTGGTAGATCTGCGATGCAATCCCGGTGCTCGAGTTGACCGCGATCGACTGCGAAGTCGAGCCGGTATAGGTGAAGGCCATGCCGGCATAGATCGAGCCGGACGCACCGATGATCGTGGTGCCGCTGACCGTAAACAGCGAGGAGTCGCCGCCGACCGAGGCCGAGGACAGGTTGCCGTCGGAATCGACGGTCAGCTCCAGGGTGAAGGATTGCGGCGACGTCCCGGTGTTGACGACGCTGAGCTGGCTCGACGACGTCGTGGTTTGCGCCGACAGCAGCTTGGTCACGCCGCTCAGGTTGGTGCTCAGGATCTCCGACAGCGTGCTGGTATCGAGCTCCAGCTCGTTCTTCTCGTTGAAGGACAGACCGAGATCGGCCATCGTCATGCCGCCCACGGTACTGTTCAATGCGTTCTGGAGCGCGTCCATGATGTTGCGCATGGTTCCGTCGCCGAACAGGACCGCACTCGAGTCTGCGGTGCCGTCGGTCGTGGTCGCCTGCTGGGCGATGACCTCGTCGCGAAAGGCATTGTAGTTGGTGACGAAGATCTCCAGCGCCGATTGGATCTGGCTGGTGTCGGTCTCGATACTGATGTTCAGCGAGGTTCCGTCCGGCGTCGCCTGGAGCAGGCTGAAGGTGACCCCGCTCAGAACGTCGGTGATGTCGTTGGTGTCGCGGGTCATCGAGATGCCGTCCAGCGTGAATTCGGCCGACTGCGCCTCCTGGATGACGTTGGTGAAGCTGCCAGAGCTGTTGGTCACGCCGAGCTTGTTCAGGATATCGTCGCCGGACGTGCTCGAATAAGTGATGTCGGCGGCATCCTCCGTGCCTGTCAGCACCATCTGGAAGGACGTGCTGGAGACCTGCACGATTGAGGCCTGGACGTTGGTCGCCGAGGTCTGGGCATTGATGGCATCGACGACGTCCTGAAGCGACATCGTGCTGGTGATGGTGATATCGGACGTAGCCCCGCCGTCCAAACCGATGGAGAACGTGCCGGAATAGCCGAGCTCGTCGGTCTGGCTCGATTGCGAGGTGCCGACCACCTTCTGTGCGGCCGCGAGCTGACTGATCGTCAATGTATGGTCGCCGATCGCCGCCCCGTTCTTGATCGTCATGGAAAGCGCCGAGGAGGCACTCACGTCTCCGGTCGAGCTGATGCTCGCCGCGCGCGTCGCGAATGCGCTGGTGGAGAGCGAATTGACCACCGCCGTGGATAGTGACGACAAGCCGGAATACAGCGTCTGCAGATCGCTCTGAAGCGTCTGATAGGCAGAGATCTTGGCCTCGTTGTTCGTGATCGTGGTCGAGATCGTATCCGCCTGCGCGGTCTTCGCGTCCACGGCGGACTGTATCAGCGCTGACCAGTCGATACTGCTCGAATTGGTCGACCCGCTCGTGGTGACGGTGACACCCGAGCTTGCGCTGCTGGTTGAGCTGACGCTGGCCACTTTGGTTGCCTATTCCCTGGTAGTGAGCGGGCCGGCCTCATGCCGGCCCGCTTGGATCGTCATCAGTTCAGCAGCTGGAGCAAGTACTGGGGCATCTGGTTCGCCGCGGCGAGCGCCGACACGGCAGCCTGTGTCTTCACTTCGGCCGAAGACAGCTTGGATTGCTCGGACGCGATATCCACGTCCTCGATCGCGGAGTTTGCCGCCTGGAGGTTCTGCGTCTGGGTCGAGATCGAATCCGACGAGAAGTTGAACCGCGATTCCTGAGCGCCGATCGAGGCGCGCGCGGCAGAAACGGTGTCGATCGCAGTATCGATGGCATCGAGCGCCGATGTCGCGCCGGACTGAGTGCTGACGTCGAGCGTGGAGACAGCGAGAGAGGACGCGGTCAGGCTGGTCAACTGGATGTCGATCGTGTCGGAGCCGTCCGAGCCGACCAGCACGGACACACCGGACGAGAACACGCTGGATCCATCGAGCAAGCTCTGGCCGGAATAGCGGGTGCCGGTCGCGATCGAGTCGATTTGGGCGTTGAGCTGCGAGAATTCCGATTGGATATAGGCGCGACTGGAGTCGGTCACGGTGCCCGACGCGGATTCGGACGCCAGCGACTTCATGCGGGCGAGAATGTCCGAGATGTTCGACGCGCCGCCGTCGGCGGTCTGGAGAATCGCAGTCGCCTGCGAGGCGTTGGTCGCAGCCTGCTGAAGCGTGGTGACGTCCGAGGAGATGCGCGTGGAGATCGCAAGGCCCGCGGCGTCGTCGGATGCCGAAGTGATGCGCGATCCGCTCGACAGCTTCGAGAGCGAGCTGCTCTCCTGCGCAGCGTTGATGTTGAGATAGCGGACTGCCGCATTGGCGGCAGTGTTGGTGTTGATTGCGGGCATCTGAAGCTCCTGTTTGATGGGCACGGCGTGCCGCTTCGTGGGAATCGACTTACGACGACGCGGACCGCAGCCCCGTCCGTTCGCTCAAACGGCGGAGCGCGAGGAGATCAGGCGCGAAAATCTTCGTGAGGTGATTTTTATGGTTAGCAGTCGGTAAACGCGGTGCGGATGTCGCGCTCGTGCTTGCGCAGGAGCTGGCGAAGCTGCTGGCGGCCGCGCTTGAGCAGCGACTCGACGGCGGCGACGGTTGTATCCATCACCTGGGCAATCTCGCCGTTGCTCATGTTTTCGTGGTAGGACAGGATCACCGCGACGCGCTGCTGCTCGGGCAGGCGCTGCATCGCGAGCTCCAGCATGTCGTTCAGCTCGTTGCGCTCGATGAGCTCGACGGCGCCGGGCTGATTGTCGGCGACTTCCGGCACGGCCTCGACGTTCTCGGTGCGCGGCTTGCGACGCAGATCGATGCAGCGGTTGGAGATGACACGGTAGAGCCAGGTCGAGAATTTGGCGCGGCCGTGCTGCCAGCGTCCGCGATGGCTCCAGATCTTGAGCATAGAATCCTGCACCACGTCCTCGGCGTCCGCGGCGTTGCCGACGATGCGCAGCGCAATGGCATAGGCGCGATCGATGTGACGCTCGACCAGCATGCGGAATGCGACTTCGTCGCCGGTGGCGAGCTTGTCCAGGAGTTCGCTGTCCTCGTCGTAGACGACATCGGCGGCATCAGGCTGCCCGCCCGGCGCGAGCGGCGCGGACGGCATCATAGGCACCGTCTCTTCGGCCGGCACCGTCGTCGCGATCTCGGCCTCGGCGGGAGCCCAGACATCAGCAGCGTAACTCATCCCGCAACCTCCAACCCGCAATGCCCGCGGCGCCCATGCCACACGGCTTCCAAGCGTTGAACGCGGGACGACAGCAATCCAAGCGGTGAATTTCCTTTGTTTTTCAATATGTTACCTGGTCATTTTTTGCCGAGTATCGGGCAATAATTGCCGGTCGCGCGATCATCTTGCGCGTCGTACCTGCAATCATCACATCGTCTCGCGCCATGGCGGATCGTTCATCCTGAGCAGATGTCGTCGAGAGAAAACGCTGACATTACGCGGCACTAGGTGATCAGACGCGACACGCGACTGGTGCATGAAGAGACAATTGTTTCCGAGTGTGAATGAACGCGAGACGACTTCTGCACCCGGCAATTTTTTCCGAATCACCATTTTCGAACCTAGCGATTTTTTTGAATCTGTCAGTCGCGACGAACGCGATTTCGAATCGCGCGTGAACTTTTTTCGTATACGTGGCGCCTGACTCGACACATGCGCACGTTAATCGTCCTGGTGACGGGGAATTGCAGCATGAAGATCGCAACGAGTGGCACGGAGCGCCGCACGCAAATTGTTTCTGCTTGGTCATTCGATGTTTTCGATACATTTCTGCTTCGCGCCTGCGCGACGCCGGATGGCGTATTTGAAAGGACTTACGAGCTTTCGGGCATTTCACGATCTTGTCCGAATGTTTCCACGAGTTTCGTTCAGCATCGTATCCAGGCCGAAGCGCGTGCACGCCGGACCGCGAAGGAGAAACGCGGCGTGGGCGAAGTGCACATCGACGAGATCTATTCCTATTTTCCGTTCAGGCTCTTCGGTCTGGCGCGCGGCGACCTGACAGATCTGGTCGAATCGGAGTTTGCGGCGGAGATCGAGCTCTGCCGCGCCAATCCGGACATGCTTTGGCAATATCAGGACATGAAGCGAGCGGGCCACCGCGTCGGATTCATCTCCGACACCTATTGGGATGCCGACCGGCTGGCGCGATTGCTGCGGGCTTGTCATCCCGGCCTGAGCTGGGACTTTCTCTACGCATCCTGCGACCACGGCAGCAGCAAGAGCGAGTCGCTGTTCGCGACGTATCTGTCGGAGCAGAGCATCGACGCCAGCGCCTCCTTTCACGTCGGCGACAATGAAAAGGCCGACATCAGGGCCGCGAAGCGCCACGGCATTCGCCCGCGCTACTATCCGCAGGCCACCGCCCAGCTTGCGGCGAGGTTTCAGCGCGAGACCGCGCTGTTCGAGCTGTTGTGCACGGGTGCGCCGTCTCGGCTCGATCACGGCGCACGCACTTTGCGGCGCATGGTCGTCGCGCGAAGCGCCGAGAGGTCGCCGGCCTTCCATTTGGGAGTGACGGTGCTCGGCCCGGTGATGAAGGCATTCGATGCCTTTGTTGCACGGCGCTGCGAAGAGGTCGCAGGTCCCGGCCGAAAGGTCGCCCTCGGCTTCCTCGGCCGCGACGGCTTTCTGCCGCACCGGATCTGGCAGCAGTTGCACGGCATGACTTCGGCCTATGTCGAGATCAACCGCCGCGTCAGCCTGATCGCCTCCGCCGACACGATGCAGCCGATCATCGATCTTCTGGGCAAGATCCTGAAGATCGACGCTCCAACCTTTCGCGACATGATGAAGATCCTGCCGCCGAAGGTCACCGCGTTCTTTGCGAAGTCGCCCGACGGCATCGTGACGGGCCTCGAGATTGCCGAGGCGCTGCCGGGGCTGATGGGAGCGGATGAGATCGGCGAGCTCGCGGCCGGCCTGCGCGCGAGGTTGCTTTCCCATCTGCGCCACGTGATCCCTGGCTTCGACGACTGCACCGATCTCGTGCTCGCCGATCTCGGCTATTCCGGGAGCGTGCAGAAGGCGCTGCGTCGGATCTTCAAGCTGGAAGGCCTCGACATACGCCTCCACGGCGCCTATCTGATCTCGCTCGATGACGCCTTCGACGACGTCGCCGAGGAGGACAGCGCCACGGGCTTCATCTCCGACCTCGTCGTCACGCCCCATGTCAAGCGCATGCTGATCCGCAACATTGCGCTGCTGGAGCAGGTCTGCTGTTCGGCCGACGGTTCGGTCCGGGACTATGACGGCGGCACGGTGCTGCGGGAGATCAATCCGCGACCCACCAGCCAGATCACGCTGGCGGCAGACATCCAGGCCGGCACGCTGGCCTTTGCGGAATGCGCCGAACAGGTCGCGGTGGATTTTCGTCTGAGCCCCTATGCCGCGCCCGACGTCGCCGCGCGGTGGTGCGCGGCGACCTTGGCCCGGCTTCTGCTGCTGCCTGATGAGGACGAGCTGGCGCTGCTGGGCGAACTGAAGCATGACGTCAATCTCGGCACCCATGCGCTGGCGCCAATGATCGACGGCGACTACATCCGTCGGCAGATCACCGCCCGCGGTCTCTCAGCCGCCTGCACGACATCGGCACCGCCGATGTGGCTTGCGGGTTGCTTTGCGCGCCTGTCGGCGTCTCACTCCTATCTCTACACGCTGTTCGGTGCCAACCGCCTGCCGGCCGACGTCTTCGAGGACAGGCCCTGCGGCCAGGTCCAGGTCGGACTGTTTCGCGGGAACGGCGAAGCGACGCTGGAGACGGTGACGCTTCACCGCAACGGCCTCGGCGAGCTGCGCGTCCGTATTCCGGTCTCGCGTGCGATGGGTATCGCCACGATCGTCCTGCCGCTGCCCAAATTCGCCGCCGAAGGTCTGCTGCATGGCGTGACGATCCAGAGCGCCGCCGATGTCCGCGACGCCGCGGAAAGCCAGAGCGTGGTCGGCATCGCGGCTGAGAGCCTGGTCTTCGCCGGGATAGAGCGGAACGGCGACCATTATCGCGCCCAAAGCGAGGATGGCTGCCTGCTGATCCCGGTCGCCCCCATGACCGAGGATATCGCGATCTACTCCGTGGCAATTACGCCGCTTGGCGCCCATCCCAAATAGCCCGCCTGATCGCATCGCCTCGACCGTTGAAGTCCAGGGCTGAGACCGGGGGGTACGGAATTGACGGACGAAGACCTTGATCGGCTGTTGCAGTCCGGCGGCGTGAGGCTCGGCCGGACCCAGCGCGACCGCCTGGACTGGCTGTTCAAGCAGTATGGCGCGCCGCGCGACGATTTCAGCGAGTGCCGGCGGAGCGGCGTCATCATCCTCAAGGAGCCGCCAAGCGGTGCGGCCGCCGAGCTGTTCTGCCGCTCGCTGACGCCCGCCTGCGCCGTCGTCATTCCCGGAAGCGAGAACCCCGGCTTCGACTTTCTCAAGTCCAAGCTGACCGAGTTCGGCACTGTCGGCCCCTGCGGCGCGGACGGCCCGCATGAAATGTGGTGGGGCGGGATCGGATGGTCGAAATTCCTCGCCGCCGCCGATTCACCCACCGTCCGTCCGCGGATCGTCTCCTGCTACCCGCGCGGCTGCGACGCAACCGCGGCCTTCGCGCTCCGGCATTCGCTCGAACGGTTTGACCTCGCCTGCCACATCGAGCCGATCGACACCCAGCTCGGCGACCGCATCCTCCTTCGAGAAGGCCAAGTTCATGATGCGGATGTGGAACAAATATCGCGAGCCGCTGCTATTCGTCGAAGCCGGCGCGGTGGTGCGCGAGGCGCCGCTGCTGCCGTCCTTCCTCGGCTGCGACGTGGCCTTGCACAAGTGGAATCGCTGGGAGATGTCGGCGCGCACGCTCTATCTCGGCCGCACCAAGGCTGCGGAGATGATGCTGCGCACATGGCAGCAACTCGCCGCGTCCTATCCTGCGATCTGGGAGGGCTATCTGATCGATCAGGCCTGGAGCCTGACGTCGTCGCAGGTGCCGCTCGACACCGTATGGCTGCCGCGATCCTATCACGCACTGAAAGGCGACCTCGGCGCCTCGCGCGCCACGATCCTGCATGACCAGCAGACGACGACGCTGGAGCTCGGTCCCGATCCCGGCTTTGCGCGCATGGTGCGCGCCGCCCGTCGCGCCGGCCGCACCGGCGCGCGCGACGCCTTCATGGTGATGACCTCGAAAGCCGAGACCGGCAACGGCATCGCCGTGATCCTGCGCAACGTCTCGGCCAGCGATGCCGGCGCGGTGGCCGCGGCTGTGGAGGCCGTGACCGGCGCCTATGCCGCCGATTGCGGCGGGTACAGCCGGCTCGAGCTGTCGCTCTGCGCCTGGCAGGACGACGTCGGTGCCGCGCGCGAAGCCGCCGCCCAGGCGCGCTACCGCATCCTGGAGATCGCGCCGGGACAGCGCATCGCCAACGACTTCTTCGCTGCCCACGCTTCCGACGAAGCGCTCATGACCGCTCGCCACCTCCTCCCCTGACGGACACCTCACGATGATCAAGACCATCATCCTGCTCACCGACACCGTGCAACGACAGCAGCCGCTGGCCAATCTGCTCCGCGAGCACAATCGCGATCTCTCCTTCTGCTCGGCGCTCCGCGCATCGGACCTCAGCGCGATCGAGCCTGACATGCTGAACGAAGCACGGCTGATATCCTTTGCGGCCGATGTCGCAGTTCCCGAAAAGCTCCTGCTCCAGCTCGGCTATGGCACCTACAAGTTCTACGCCGCTCCGGTGCAATATCCGGGCTTGCCACCGGCGCCCGACGAGAGCGACGACGATCCGCGTTGCTATTCCGTGATCGCGCAATCGATGATGATCTGGCCGGATTTCAAGAAGGTGGTCGGCCTGGAGACCGTGACGATTCCGGACGGCACCGTTGCTGCCGACCGCGAGCGGATGGTGTTATCTCGCCTTGCGTACCTGTTCTGGCAGATGTCGGGCATGATCGCCGGCGAGGCCACCGATCTCCCCGGCATCATGGAGTCCAGTGAAAACCGGCGTCCAGCGCTCGCGATGATGAACTAAGGGCCGCCAGCGCGGTGCGGAGCTGCGCGGAGAGCGACTGGCGGTGCTCCGGCGCCGCGATCGCGATCGTCCGGCGCGCCCGCGCGGCAAGGCCGCAGCCGCGCACAGCGGTGGGCGCCCAACTAGAACGAAGTGCCACCCCCAAACCTGAACTCCTGAACCGTGTCGTATTTGCCCTTCGTCAGCGGCACGGCGTAGTCGAAGCGCAGTGGCCCGAACGGCGAGGCCCAGATCAGGCCGACGCCGACGGACGATCGCACCGTACTGCCGTCGTCATATTGCAATCCGCAGGTCGGGCACGCGTTGGTGTTGACTTCGCCGGTGGCCGACCATGAGGTCGGCCCCTGGTAGCCCCAGAGCGATCCGGCATCGGCGTAGACCGCGCCCTTCAGGCCAACTTCCTTGGGCAGGAACCAGAACGGCATCTGCAACTCCATCGACGCGCCCCAGTATTTCGTGCCGCCGAGCGCATCGCCGCTCGAGCCCAGGCTCCAATAGGTGATGTCGCGCGGACCGATACCGTTTGACGCGAAGCCGCGCACGAGGTTCGGCCCCATCTGGAAGTGATCCAGCATGCGCAGGTCCTGGCTCCCGAGCTTGCTGAGGAGACCGCCCTGGAGATGGATCACACTGACGATGTCGGACACGAGCGACGTGTAGTATTTGGTATCCAACGCCGTCTTCAGATAGGTGACGTCACCGCCGACACCCGCGAAATCCTGCTTGAAGTCGACCAGCAACCCGTCCGTGGGGTTCTTGGTGTTGTCGAGCGTGTTGTAGTTCAGCGTGTAGCCGAGCGCCGACGTCCAAGTCGCGCCGTTCGCCAGTTCCCGCCGGACCGGCAGGCTCGACTCACCGTCGCCATAGCAGCCGTATCCGTAAACGCCCGAATCCGTGGAATTGGTCGGGTCCACGCCGCCCAGAACACTCCTGATATAGGCCGGCGTCGGATTGAAGGCCAGCGACGCGTTCGATGCGTTGTTGTTGCAATTGTTATAGGCGCTGGCGAGCGTGATGCTCTGCTGATAGAGCGAATAGCGGAGCTGGAGTGAGAGGTCCTCGCGCAATGCAAAGCCCAGGCGTGGAGAGAAGCCCAGCGTCGTCACGCCGTAGCTCGTGTAGCTGTTCGACAATTGCTGGCGCCAATAGGTGTCGATTCCGAGCGCCAGCCGGTAGTCGAGCAGATAAGGCTCGACGAGGGACAGCGATATTCCGCGGGAGTATTGACCGTAGCTGACCGAGACCTTGCCGTACAGACCGCGACCGAGCAGGTTGCGCTCGGAGACCGACACTTCGGCCAGAGCGCCGTCGGTGGTGGAGTAGCCGCCCGAGATCGAGAAGTCGCCGGTCGATTTCTCTTCCATGTCGACGATCAGGATGACGCGGTCACTCGACGAGCCCGGCTCGGCCGTGATCTTCACGCTCTTGAAATAGTCGAGGTTCTTCAGGCGCCGCTCGGCGCGATCGACCAGCGCGCGGTTGTAGGCGTCCCCCTCCGAGAGATCGAATTCGCGGCGGATCACGTAATCGCGCGTGCGGGTATTGCCGCGCAGGGTGATGCGCTCGATATAGGTTCGCGGGCCTTCGTCGACATTGAACACGACGGAGACGGTGCGCGCCTCGAAATTGCGGTCGCCTCCGGGACGGACCAGGGCAAAGGCATAGCCGCGGCGCGAGGCCTCGATCTGCATGTCTTCGGTCGACTTCTCGACCGATTCGACGTTGTAGAGCGAACCGACATGGACTCGCGAATAGACGCGCAGCGAGGATGGATCGAAGTTCGGAATGCTGGAGCGGAAGTCGACTGCGCCGACACGGTACTGCGCCCCCTCCTCGATCTTGAAGGTGACGAGAAAGCCCTTTTTCTCGGGATCGTATTCAGTGAGCGCGGCGACGACCTGGACGTCGGCAAAACCATTCTTGAGGTAGAAGCGACGGATCAGGTCGCGGTCGGCCTCGACGCGGTCGGGATCATAGATGTCGTTGCTGCCGAGAAAGCTGAGCAGATTGCTTTCATGGGTCTTGATGACGTCGCGCAGTCGCGAGGCCGAGAAGGCGTTGTTGCCGATGAACTCGACGGACTTGACCGGAGTCTTGGCACCCTCCTCGACCGTGAAGATGAGATCGACGCGATTATTCGGCTGCTCGATGACCTCGGGCGTGACGCGCACGTCGTAGCGGCCGGAGCGGCGATAGATTTCGGCGATTCGCAGCGTGTCGGACTGCACCATGGCGCGGGAGAAGGTGCCGCGCGCCTTGGACTGGACTTCGGCCGAGAGTTGCTCGTCCTTGATCTTCTTGTTGCCCTCGAAGGCAACGCGGCCGATCACGGCATTTTCCACCACGGAGACCACGAGGCGGCCGCCGGACTGACTGATCTTCACGTCCTGGAACAGGCCTGTCCCGATCAACGCCTTGAGTCCGTCATCGAGGGCGGATTGATCGAGGCGACCGCCGGGGCCGGGCCTGAAATACGAGCGGACCGTCTCGGCCTCCACCCGGCGATTGCCCTCGACTACGATCGTCTCCACGCCCTGCGCAGCCGCCGGTTGCGGCAACAGCACGACGGGAATTGAACTCGCAATCGATACACCACTCATCGCCACCGCGATCAGCAAGCCCCGCAACACCGACATTCCACACCTCAAGAGCACCTGTTGCTCTGAAACGAAACGGCTGTGGCCGCGATGTGGCTTTGAGATTGCTGTACTGTTTCCGGTCGTTGAAATTGATTGGCGGGTCGGTCGCGCGAATACGGCGCCCTGACGACCGCGTGAGCCTTCCGCGGCCAGCGGCCGACGTGCGGACGGTCTCGTACGGGCCGACCAGGCAAGCGCGCAGCAACATCCCGCAACGCCTGAATTCTTTACAGCCTCTGAAGTCGGTGCGAGAGGCGACGGCATCAGGAATTCGCACGGGGCATTTGCCGATGAACGCGCTTGTCATGACCAGAACGGTGCTGGTCGTCCTCCTCACCTCGACCCTCACCGCTCATGCCGCAGCCACGCGCAAGCGCGATCGACAGCAAGCAATGCATGATGTCGTCTATGAGTATGGTCCGCACGGGCCCAATCGGTCCTACCAGTCCGGTCCGCATACGCGCATCTATGTAAGCAAGCGGTCGTGGCTGGATGGCGGGACCGAAGTGCTTCCCGGCGATCGCAAGTTCACCGACTACGCCTTGCCGCCCGGCACGTCGTTCGCACGCGAGAACAACAACCGGCCGCTCGACCGTCAGCCCCTGAGCCCGGATTCGGACCTGGGTGGATTTGCGCAGCGAATCCCGATCTCCTGGTGAGTGGGCTCCTTTCTGTCCCCGACGCGGCGCAACGCTTCTCAACTCGCACTGACCAGACACATCTTCGCGTTCTCGCGGCCGAATTCGCCCGAGTTCTGCTTCGTCGCTCACCCTCTCGAGCCGAGAGGGCACAGGGAAGACCGGGTGCTGACCTCGCACCCGCGGTCCGCTGCGCGAAAATGGAGCGCAAAGAGACCGCACAGCAGCATACAGGTGGTGCCAATCACTCGGCCTTCCCTGCGCGATGGTCGGACGGCTTATGCCGCGCTCTCCCGGGAGCCGAGTTCGTTCTGGCCTCCCTCACCCTCGCGAAATTCACCGACCTCCGCGCCGGTTGACGCGACTGCCGCCTCCGCAAGAGCTTGACCGTAGCAACGACGGCCAGGACCACACGGTTTTGCCGTACGCGCGGCCCGCCATTTCGCCGCAGTTTTCCCAGCCCTGTCGACGGAGCCGGAAACTTACAGGCGAGACGAAGCCTAGCAGCGCCGTTCGTCCGCGCGCGGCCACGGGCTCACCGGGGACTACCCTCCCTGCCCGCACCTTTCGTGCCCGACGCTGCCGCGTCCACCGCAAGCCCGGCTCGCGACAATGACGACCTCACGATCGCCCCTCAAGAATGAGCCGGGATGGACGACACATACGACAAATCCGAATTTCGGTAAAGTGGAATATTTTCGCAACGAGGGCTTGACGCAGCGGCAAAACAGGGTCGACGTCCGGCCTGGCAGGCACCGTGCGGCGGGGCCCGAGATGCCCCGCAACATCTGTTTACATCCAGCAATATTCCGGCTGCCGAAAGGCCACGATCGCGCGGCTAGTGGGCCCTGTTCGTCGTACCCTTCCGAAGGCCATGGGCACCGCACGTCCCGCGGCAAGGCCCATGGATCTCAACCGATTTGATGCCGTCACACTTGTTCGCCGCAGTTCTCACGCCATCCACAGAGGAGAACCATCACCCGACGCCGCCCCCACTGCGCGCCGGCCTGTCGCGCGCCGGATCGGCCTGCGTCGCGCTGATGCTGGGTGCTACATTGGTTGGCTGCGCCGTCGGGCCGGATTATGCGGGGCCGCCCGGGCTGGACATGCCGTCGCATTGGAGCGCGCGACCTACGTCCCGGCGACAAGCCGGCACGCTGGATCGCTGGTGGCAGCGGCTGCGCGACCCCCTGCTCAACCGGCTGATCGAACAGGCGGTCGATGCCAACCCCGATGTCGCCAAGGCGAAGGCGGTCGTGCGCGAGGCGCGCGCAACGGTGCAACAGACCGGCGCCGGCCTGTTTCCCTCCGTCAGCGGCTCGGCCTCGGTGACCAACAACAAGACCAGCGCGGGCTCCGCCTCGGCCGTCGTCGACACAGCACCCTACAAGCTGCACCAGGCGAGTTTCGATTCGAGCTGGGAGCTCGACCTGTTCGGCGGCACGCAACGGAGCATCGAGGCAGCGGTGCGTGGGCAGCAATCGGCCGAGGAGGATCTGCGCGACAGCCTCGTCACGCTGATCGGCGACGTTGCCGCCTATTATGTGGAGGCGCGCGGCTACCAGGCGCGGATCGCGCTGGCGCAGCGAACATCGGTCTCGATGCGCGACACCGAAGAGCTCACCCGCAGCAAATACGAAGCCGGCAGCGGCAACGCCGTCGATCTCGCCAAGGCGACTGCACAAGCGGCGAGCACGGAGGCGAACGTTCCGACCTATCAGGCGGCGCTTGCGGCCGACATTCACCGGCTCGGCATCCTGCTCGGGCGACCGCCCGACAGCGTCGCTTCGCTGATGGCACGGTCCGCGCCCGTGCCTGCACCGCGCATGCCGTTGCCCACGGGCTTGCCCGCCGATCTCCTCATGGGCCGCCCCGACGTCGCCAGCGCCGAGCGCAAGCTCGCCCAGGCAACCGCCAAGATCGGCGCGGCCGAGGCCGACCGCTATCCTGCGGTGTCGCTGACCGGCTCGGTCGGCACCTCCGCGCTGCGCGCCGGCGATCTCGCAAAATATTCCAACGTGAGCTGGTCGGTGGGCCCCTCGGTCACGGTGCCGGTGTTCGACGCGGGCAAGCGCCTGGCGACCGTCAAGATCGCCGAGGCGCAACGCGACCAGGCGTTCGCGACGTTCCATTCGACCCTGCTCACCGCCCTTGAAGACGTCGAGAACGCGCTGGTGTCGATTTCGCAGGAGCGCGTCCGCGGGGTCAAGCTGGCCGAGGCAGCAAAGAACTACCGGGAGGCCGCCCGGCTGTCGCGATCGCTGTTCGAGACCGGCAGCGCCAGCTTCATCGACGTGCTGGACGCCGAACGCTCGCTCTACTCGGCTGAGGATTCGCTGATCCAGAGCAAGGTGTCCGCGGCCAAGGATTACATTTCGCTCGCGAAGGCGCTCGGTGGCGGCTGGTCCGATCCGGTCGATACGTCGACGCCGATCATCGCGGACACCAATACAGGACCACACTTCCGGGAGACGGCGAAGTGACTGATATCATCACCGCCAAGCGCGTGAAGATTGCCGCCGCGGTGGTTGCCGTCGTGGCAACCGGGGTGGTGGCCGCCATGCGCTCTCCGGGGACCTCGAGCAAGGCACAGTCCTATATCACTGCGCCGGTCACCGTCAGCGATCTGCGCGAGGAGGTGCTCGCCAGCGGCACGCTCAAGCCGGCACGCCTGACTGCCGTCGGCGCGCAGGTGTCGGGCCGGATCACCGCCCTCAATGTCCGCGTCGGCGACTCGGTCAAGGCCGGCGACGTCATCGCCCAGATCGACCCCGTCACCAAGCAGAACGATCTGCGCAGTTCGGAAGCTTCGCTCAAGAACTACCGCGCTCAGAAACTCGAGAAGGAAGCCGCGTTGGTGCTGGCGGAAGCCAACCTCGCGCGACAGCAGGCGACACTGGCGCAGCGTGCCACCTCGCGCAGCGATTTCGACAGCGCGGATTCGACGGTGCGGCAGACCCGCGCCCAGATTGCCGCGCTCGAAGCTCTGATCGTGGGAGCCGAAGCCAGCGTCGAGACGGCGCGAGTCAACCTCGACTACACCAGGATCACCGCGCCCATCGACGGCACGGTGCTCGCCACCGTGGTGCAGGAGGGACAGACGGTCAACGCGGTGCAGTCCGCCCCGACCATCGTCGTGCTCGGCCAGCTCGAAACCATGACGGTGCGGGCGGAGATTTCCGAGGCCGACATCGTCAAGGTCAGGCCGGGCCAGGCGCTGTATTTCACCATCCTCGGCGACCAGGACCATCGCTACGAGGCCAGGCTGGAGCAGATCGAGCCGGCGCCCGAATCGATCAAGAGCGACGCCAGCTTCTCTTCGACCACCACCTCGAGCTCGAGCACGAGTTCGAGTTCGTCGAGCTCCACCAGCACCGCCATCTACTACATCGGCGTCTTCAACGTCCCCAACAGGGATCTTTCGCTGCGGACCTACATGACCGCCGAGGTGCACATCATTACCGGTGAGGCCAAGCGCGTGAAGGTCATCCCCGCGCTCGCGCTGATGCGAAAATCCGACGGCCGCAGCACCGTCCGCACCCTCGATGCGTCGGGTGACGTGCGCGAGCGCGAGGTCAAGACCGGCCTCAATGACCGCACCACGGTCGAGATCAGGTCCGGCCTCGACGAGGGCGACCGGGTCGTCACCGGAGAAGCCAGCGAGCAGACCGCATCGCCCAGCATGCCCGGCGGCCCGCCGGGAGGTCCCTGAGATGGCCGATCCGATCATCGCCCTCGAGAACGTCAGGCGGGAATTTGCGGCCGGTGACACGCGCGTGGTTGCGCTCGACGATCTGTCGCTGAGTATCCAGCCTGGCGAGATGGTGGCGATCATCGGCTCGTCCGGATCCGGCAAATCGACGCTGCTCAACATTCTTGGCTGCCTCGATCGCCCGACCTCCGGCACCTATCGTGTCGCCGGCAAGAACGCCTCCGAACTCGACGCAGACGAGCTGGCGGCGCTGCGGCGCGAGCATTTCGGCTTCATCTTCCAGCGCTATCATTTGCTCGGCGACCTCTCCGCCGCCGAGAACGTCGAGATCCCGGCGATCTATGCCGGGATGAAGGCGCGGGAGCGCCGCACGCGCGCAGAGCAGCTGCTCGCAAGGCTTGGTGTGGACGACCGG
This sequence comes from Bradyrhizobium diversitatis, assembly GCF_016031635.1. Lineage (GTDB taxonomy): Bacteria > Pseudomonadota > Alphaproteobacteria > Rhizobiales > Xanthobacteraceae > Bradyrhizobium > Bradyrhizobium diversitatis. Next base: position 113,772 of record NZ_JACEGD010000001.1, on the reverse strand, counting down.
CGCGGCCACCGCCCGAACCAGCTGTCGGGCGGCCAGCAGCAGCGCGTCTCGATCGCACGGGCACTGATCAACGGCGCCGAAGTCATCCTGGCGGACGAGCCGACCGGCGCGCTCGACCGGCGCAGCGGCGAGGAGGTCCTGAAGATCCTGAAGGAGCTGCACGGCGAGGGACGGACGATCATCATCGTTACCCACGATGCCGACGTCGCCGCGCGGGCCGAGCGCATCATCGAGCTGCGCGACGGCAGGATCGTTTCCGATCGCCGCACCGAGACCGCAGGCGTATCGGCACCGCCTGTCGCGGCGGCTCGGGCCCCTTGGGATAGCGGCCCCGGCTGGCCCCGCGCGCTGCGGCGCCTGCGGGAAGCCACGCGGATGGCGCTGGTGGCGATGGCCGCGCACCGGCTGCGCGCCTTCCTGACCATGCTCGGAATCATCATCGGCATCGCGGCAGTGTCCTCCGTTGTTGCGCTGGGCAACGCCTCACAGCGCAAGGTGCTGTCGGACATTTCGAGCCTCGGCACCAACACGATCGAGGTGTTTCCGGGCAAGGACTTTGGCGACGCGCGCGCCGGCAAGATCAAGACGCTCGTCCTCGGCGATGCCCGCGCGCTCGGCCAGCAGAGCTTCATTGCCGGGGTCACACCGACGGTCTCGACCAGCACGACGGTGCGCTACCGCGGCAACGAATCGAACGTGCTGGTCAACGGTGTCGGCGAGAGCTATTTCCAGGTCAAGGGCGCCAAGCTGGCGAAAGGCCGCCTGTTCGACTCCGACGCGGTGCGCAACATCGAGCGGCAAGCCGTCATCGACGACAACACCCGCAAGACCTTCTTCGCCGACGACCAGACCTCGGGGATCGGCCGCGTCATCTGGCTCGGCAAGGTGCCCTGTCGCATCGTCGGCGTCATCGCCCAGCAGCAGGGCGGCTTCGGCTCGAACCAGAACCTTTCGGTCTATCTTCCCTACACCACGGTGCAGGCGCAGTTCACGGGCGACCGCTCGCTTCGCAGCATCCTGCTCCGGATCAGCGACGAGATTTCGACCACGCTGGCCCAGGACGCGGTCACCACGCTGCTGACGCAGCGGCACAACGTCAAGGATTTCGTCATCCTCAATACCGACGACATCCGCCGCACCATCACCAGCACGACGCAGACCCTGGCGTTCCTCGTGGCGGCGATCGCGGTGATCTCGCTGGTCGTCGGCGGCATCGGCGTGATGAACATCATGCTGGTGTCCGTCTCCGAGCGAATCAACGAGATCGGCGTGCGCATGGCGGTCGGCGCCAGACGCAGCGACATCCTCCAGCAGTTCCTGGTGGAGGCGACCTTGATCTCGTCCATCGGCGGCATCGCCGGCATCCTCGTCGCGATCCTGCTCGGGACGCTGGTCAACATGGCGATGCCCGGATTCCAGGTCAGCTATTCGCTGTTCTCGATCGGCGCGGCATTCCTGACCTCGACCGGGATCGGGGTGGCCTTCGGTTTCTTCCCCGCCCGCCGCGCCGCCTTCCTGGACCCCGTGGTGGCGTTGAGCCGTGACTGACCGTAGGATTGCAGACATGACCGTAGTTCTTCGGGCGAGACAATCGTCCGCAAATCGATCAACGATCGGCAGCCCCGATGCGATCTCAAACATGACCAACGGCACCCAGAACATCCTGATCGTCGAGGATGACCGGCAGACCCGCGACCTCATCGCGCGCTATCTGCGGGAGCATTCGTTCGAGGTCCACCTGGTCACGAACGGCAGGGAGATGGACCGGCATCTCTCGCAAAACCGGGTGGACCTGATCGTGCTCGACCTGATGCTGCCGGGCGAGGACGGTCTGAGCCTCTGCCGCCGCGTGCGCATGGAATCCATGACGCCGATCATCATCCTCACCGCGAAGGGCGAGGATCTCGACCGGATCCTCGGTCTCGAGATGGGGGCTGACGACTATCTGCCGAAGCCGTTCAACCCGCGCGAGCTTCTCGCCAGGATCAACGCTGTGCTGCGCCGCCAGGCGAGCGGCCGTGCCGCCGCCGGCGCGGCGACACGCCTGAAATTCCTGGGCTGGATCATCGATCTTCGTTTGCGGGAGTTGCGCGATCCCGAGGGCGCGCAGGTGCCGCTGACCAGCGCCGAGTTCGATCTGCTGCAGGCTTTCTGCGAACGGGCCGGACGCATCCTCACCCGCGACAATCTCCTGAGCATGACGCGCGGCCGGCCCGGCGGCAGCTTCGGCCGCAGCATCGACGTGCTGGTCAGCCGGTTGCGCCGCAAGCTCGACCGCACCCAAGACACGTCCGTGATCAAGACCGTCCGCACCGGCGGCTACATCTTCACGCCGGTGGTGGAGGAAGCATGAGACGCGCCGCCGACATCGTCGCGCTGTTCAGCTTCAGGCGAATCAGCGGCCAGATCGCGGCCTTGGTTCTAGGATCACTGATCCTGATCCATTTGCTGATTGCCGGATATTTTCTGCTCAACCGGCCGAACGTTCTGACGGACAGCCCCCTGAAGCAGTTCGAGCTGATTGCGAGGATCATCGTCAATACGCCGCAGGGAGAGCGAGATGTCGTTCTCGAGAACGCCAGCCGGACCTTTCCGGCGCTGAAGCTGCAGTTGAGAAGGGATGTTTCCGCCTCCACCGCTCCATTGCCGGAGCGGACGCGCATGGCCACCCCCTCGACTATCGGAGGCCCGGTCGATCTCATTCGCGGTTCCACACCGGAAGACAATCGCCTCTGGTTCTATCTGGCAAACGGCGACGTGCTCGAGGCGACGATCGGGACATTCAAGATGCCTGACTTCGTGAGCGGCCTCTGGACGAGCACGCTCCTGTTCCTGGTGGCAAGCGTGACGCTGCTCGGCATCTGGGCCGGCCGCGCGCTCAGTTCACCCCTGTCGGCCTTCGCGCGCGCGGCGGAGGACTTCAGCTTGAATCGCTCGTCCGAGCCGTTGCCTGAAAACGGTCCGGAGGAAATCCGATCCGCGGCGAGAGCGCTCAACCGGATGCGCGAACGCGTTACCGCACTGATGAACGATAGAACTCGAATGCTGGCCGCCATCAGCCACGACCTGCGCACCCCGATCACGCGCCTGCGGCTGCGCTCGGAGTACATCGAGGATCCGGCACAGCGCACCCAGACCGTACGCGACCTCGATCAGATGCAGTCGATGCTGGAGTCGGTGCTCTCGCTGCTGCGCAGTGAAAGCGCTGCCAGACCGACACTGGTCGACGTTGCCGCGCTGCTCCAGATGGTTTGCGACCAGTTCTCCGATAGCGGCTACGCGGTGCACTATCTTGGTCCGGACAGAGCCGCGTTCATCGTCCGGCCGGACGAGATCATCCGCGCGGTCACAAACCTGGTCGAAAACGCCACGCGCTTCGGAACCGAAGTCGGCGTCGAGCTCCTGATCTCCGGCAACCAGATCGTCATCGACGTCGTCGACGACGGCCCTGGAATACCCGATGAGAGGAAGGCGGCGATGCTGGAACCCTTCGTGCGAGGAGAGGAAGCCCGCACCATGGACGAAACGGCGGGATTTGGCCTCGGCCTCTCGATCACGCAGGCGATCGTGACCGCGCATGACGGAACGCTGCTGCTGCTCGACAACGAACCGAGGGGTCTTCGCGTCCGCCTGCTGCTTTCCAATGCGGGCCGTAGCCACGATTGAAGCAGAGGTGGCCCCTCTCCTTCGGAAACCATGGCAATAGGCGAAGCCTGGCTATGTTGCGTATTGGTGCGGAAGCGGATGCGTCAAGCAAAGCCACGCTGGCATTACGAGTCATCGGTTCGATGCCTGCCGCGAGGGGAACGTTAGCGTTCTTTTTCCTCGTATGTCGCTGATTTCAATTTTGTTTCAATTGAGTTGGAGGCGCCTGACCGCCTGACCTGCAGCGTTCAATCCGCGTTGGTCGTCACGTGCTCCTGCGAGGAACCCGTGATGCCCTCCGAGGATGAGATGTCAAGGATAATCGTTATGCAGGGCGACATCAGACCATCGTTGCGTGCTTCCAGGCACCGGCTTCCAGTTCTCCTCTTTCTGGCAGTTGTTGCCTTTGGACCCTCGTCGGGAGCGGACGCATCGGACCGCAGATCCGCAAGACAAGGAGACCCGATCGGCCAGTTCGATGCGCGGTTTGTGTCCCTCGGCATAGGTAAATCGATCGTCATCGACCTTCCACGTGATGTAAAGGACGTGCTGGTCGCGGATCCCAAGATAGCAAACGTGGTGCTGCGATCGACACAGCGCGCCTACATCATCGGCGCCGCTGTTGGGCAAACCAACGTCGTGTTCTTTGATACTGTCGGCCAGTCGATCGTCGCCTGCGACATCGCCGTCAAGCGCGACCTGAACGGTGTTCGTGCCGCATTGAAGCAGGCGCTTCCCACCGCCAAAATCCAGATCGACGGCGTCGGCGATGGCGTAATCCTGACCGGCACCGTCGCCACACCCCTCGAAGCCCAGCAGGCCAACGATATTGCTGCACGCCTCACGGGAGCGGCCGACAAGGTCGTCAACTCGATCGCGGTCCGGGGCCGCGACCAGGTCATGTTGAAGGTGACGGTCGCCGAGATTTCACGCGAGATCGTAAAGCAGCTTGGCGTGGATCTCAGCACGAGCCTCAGCTCAGGCACATCGGTTGTGAGCCTGACGTACTCGAATCCATTCACAGCTTACGGCAAGAATCTTGTCGATGGCAACAGCGTGGCTCTGTCAGCCGGTGGAACGACGGCCACGTTGAGGGCAATGGAGAAGGCGGGTATCGTACGCACGTTGGCGGAACCTACGCTGATGGCGATATCGGGAGAGGCCGCCACCTTTGTTTCCGGTGGGGAGTTTCCTGTTCCGGCGGGGTATTCTTGCGACCCCACAACCCATGTGTGCACGACCCAAATCAGCTTCAAGAAGTTCGGAATGTCGTTGAGCTTCACGCCGGTTGTGCTGGCGGAAGGCCGCATCAGCTTGCACTTGATGACCGAGGTGTCGGACCTCTCGAACGAGAATTCGATCACCTTGTCCCAGGCGGTGAGCGACAACACGACCAACTCTCTGACGGTTCCATCCATCAAGACGCGGCGAGCCGAGAGCACGCTCGAGATCCCGTCGGGCGGGTCCATGGCAATCGCCGGCCTGATTCAAGACCAGACAAAGCGAGCCGTGAATGGAATGCCCGGGCTGATGCAGGTGCCGCTGTTGGGTGCGCTCTTCAGGAGTCAGGACTTCGTCAACAACCAGACCGAACTCGTCGTCCTCGTGACGCCTTACCTCGTTCGCGCCGTGAGTCCGAGAGAACTGTCGCGGCCGGACGACGGCTTTGTCGGGCCGAGCGACCCGCAAGCCACTCTCATCGGCAACATCAATCGCCTTTATGGCCGAACAGGATCAACAGGAGCCCGTCGCGGTGATATCGGCTTCATCACCGATTGATGCATTCCCGCCGCGCGCCGGCAACGTTCAGGTAATCTCTGCAACCTCCATAAACATGCTCGGCGATATCCCGCCGTTGTTCGGGCATAGGAACGGACCGAGGCTTTACGGATCAGGATTGGCGAAATGCTCTTTGAATTCTTGGTCTTGCGCATGGGCTTTGGTGCGGCCTGCCTCGCCCTCGTCGGAATCAGCCCCGTACGAATGAGAACGCTGTTAATCATTCTCGGCATCGTTCCGCCAGCAATGCGTAAGGCCCGCCGTTCACAAATTGCGACCCGAGAGAGGTGCCAGCATATGTGCTATCGCCGCCCGCGAGCCAGTTCGCAATTTGATTTCCGCTTGTGTCCTTGACCGGCGTTAGCGCCAAACCCGCTGCGGTCAAGTTCAGGTAGCAAAGCTGGGACGGTTGACCCGGGCAGCTTTGGATCTGCTGATTGCCGACGACGTGATTTTCAGAAGAGCGAAACGTGTTGAACTTGCCGCCCAATACAACGTATCCTTGAGCGCCGTGCGTGAAGCGCTCGCGCGGCTAGCTGCGGAAGGCCTGTTGGACTGGGAGGACCACCGTGGCTATCGCGTCGCATCTATTTCGGCGGACGATCTGATTGACCTGACCCAGACGCGCATCGATCTGGAGAGTCTCGCTTTGCGCCGAGCCATTGCGCGTGGCGACGACACCTGGAAGAAGAAAGTGAGCGATGCGCTCACGGCGCTTCTGGAGTACGAGAAGGAAACGCACCGAAACGATCAGAGGCGACATAGCCTTCATGCTGATTATCACGGAGCCTTGTTCGAACCCTGCGGATCCCTGTGGCTGCTCCGCCTGGGGGGCATGCTGTTTGAGCGCGCAGAAAGGTACCGACTTCCATCGCCCAACTACTCGAAGATGCGTGGCGAAGTAGATAAGAGGCACGTGCATCGTGCCGCAGTCGAGGAGCGTAACGCCGACAAGGCCTGCAAGATTCTGGTTCGACACATACGAGCCACCACAAAAACTCTTCTTGACGTGGCGCCTTCTTCGAAAGTGGCTCGCGAGCTCCGCACTAACAAAAAGAAGCGTGCCGCAAAAGCATTGCCATCCCTGGTGCGGTAGAACCCAGCACACACCGCTTTCGCGATGCACCGTATCGTTCAAACATTCATAGACTTGCTCGCGGCAGCCAACTAAAGATTCCGCGGATTTTTCGGATGCGATGACGGTCACCGCAAAGGCCCGCCATTGACGATCGCTGTGCCTGGTGGCACGCGCCCAAATTGTCCGACTCGTCGCACGGCGTACGACCATCAAAAGCGTCGCACGAGACCCGTTCTGTTCTGCCGAGGAATTAAAAAAAGCCCTTGCGGGCCAATCCCTTGAGGGTGGTGGGCGCACCAGGGCTCGAACCTGGGACCCGCTGATTAAGAGACACGATACGATCGTTGATTTTACAAGATTTTTTTGCCAACTGAGCCAAAATCCGATCATTAGAGATCAAAGGCTTACAATGAGAAATCCAACTGCAAAGTTCGTTGTGGTTGGCAGATGGCATATTTCGAAATATCGGGGGTTCGAGTCACCGGTCCGCAACATCGCGAAATCCACTATTTCGGAGGCATCATTTTCTTACTGGAGAGCAACCTAACTTGGCACGCCACGCCCTAATAGTCCGCCAAAAGCCGCCGATCGGGCGCAATCCGTCGCCGGCATGATGATCGTAGTATGGTCGAGTAGAGGCGTCGATCGCTCGACGCCCCCCTCACAGAGCCGGACGTGCAGCTTTCCCGCATCCGGCTCCTCTGACGAGTAACTTGATCAGGCCATTTGGTGACGCCAGGCGTGTACATGCCCGATCGGTATCGGGAAGACCTTCAAGATCGCGTTGAACCGCTCCCACGACAGATTCGGCCGTTGGCTTCGCCGGAGTACGGTCGTTTCCCCAACTCGTTGCGATTTGATTGCGGCCTCTCCTGAGGCAACAAAACTCGGTTTCAAATCCACCTTCCGTGAGCGCGCCGTCAATCAACACTTGAATGCTCCGCCGCGAACAAGAAAGCTATCAAAATCAGCTCGTCATTCGACCATTTTCAGAGCGTACCTGGACGAAGCGCAGAATGCCGTCACGATCAATGGGTTGGCAGCCGCCGCAGATCAAACGCTGCTTTCAGTTCATCAAGAGTGACCTCGGGAATGGATTTGTGGACTCGTGCAATTGTTGGCTTTTCCCCATCTCTCAAGATCGCGACGATGGTTTCGACGTCGGGACATCCTGGCTCTCGACAGCTCAGCTCACTAACCGAGATAGTTACATCATCCGACAAGCCCAACAGCTTCTGCGTTTGCAGCTTCAGTTCCTGAACTGCCTGAGGATAGCCGGCTCTTTGGACCCGCCGTGCCATAGGTAAGGCAATCTTTGCCATGCTTTTGCGTCCGAATGGATCTTGCGCGGGGCCGTCGGCCTCGGCATGGCAGCGGGCGTACTCCGCTGCCATGCTGTAATTCTAGTACATCCACCCGTGACTGCATCAGTGACTTGAGCCCTGACACCGCTCAAAGCCTGCCTTCAAGACGTCCTCCGGCAGGTCGCGTCCGATGAAGACCAGACGGCTTGTTCTGGGCTCATCAGGCTTCCAAGGGCGTTGATGATCTCCTTCGAGCAACATGTGCACTCCCTGAATGACGAAGCGGTCGGGATCGTCCTGGAATTGGATAATGCCCTTCAGCCGCAGAATATCCGTCCCGAACTGTCGAACGGTCTCCTGCATCCAGGCCAGAAACTTCTCGGGAATGAGGGGTGTCTGGGTCGTCAACGACAGACTCTTCACGTGGCTATCGTGCTCATGGTCGTGAACTTCACTGAGGAAGCCAGGTTCGAATTCAAGAACCCTGTTGAGATCGAACGCATTCCTATCCAGCACTTTCTCGAGCTCGAGCGCGCAACGTTCGGTGCGATGGATCATCGCATAGGGATTGATCGAACGAATCCTTGCCTCGACGAGTTTGAGGTCAGTCTCCGAGACCAGGTCGGTCTTGTTGAGCAAGACGACGTCGGCGAATGCGATCTGCTCTTGCGCTTCGTGCGCCTGGTCGATCTCTCCCAGGAGGTGCTTTGCGTCGATGACCGTGACGATGGCATCGAGTTTCGTGTTGCGACGAACGTCGTCATCTACGAGAAAGGTCTGCGCCACGGGTGCCGGATCGGCAAGCCCGGTGGTCTCCACGATGATCCCATCGAACTTGCCACGACGTTTCATGAGTCCTTCGAGAATCCTGATCAGGTCACCTCTCACCGTGCAGCAGATGCACCCATTGTTCATCTCGAATATTTCTTCGTCCGCATTGACGATCAGATCATTGTCGATTCCAACCTCGCCGAACTCGTTCACAATCACCGCATAACGCTTGCCGTGGGTCTCGGTCAGGATACGGTTCAGCAAAGTCGTCTTCCCTGCGCCGAGATATCCGGTGAGAACCGTGACCGGGGTTTGCAACGACACATCGTTCATGCTCGATCCTTTCAGTGTTGAAGTCGCGCTGCGTTTGGAATGGCAGGCTGAGGTTGTATCTCGGCAGTGGCGTGCCCGAGAAACAGCAATAGCCCACCGACAAGCGCAAAGCCGAGAACGCTCACAGCTCCGGCGGTCAGTATCAATTCGGCCTTCTGGCGCGTTGAGACGCCCGTTATCGCCGTGAACAGAGTTCTCACGACCGCCTCATCGAGCCCATGAGCGATGACGACCATCCGGGTGCGGCGATCCTCCGACGGCCAGGTCGCAAGCCGGTACTGTTGGATCGCATGCTGAACGCCATGCACCACGAGTGGCCGCTCGGGATCGTCATCCAGCGCGACGATGCCCTTCAGGCGGAGCAATTGCGGACCGCCTACGGCCTTGAGCAGATCAACGAATGTTGCGAGATTTCGTGGCGAGACCGGTCGGCTTTCGAGCAATGCCATACTCTGGATGCCAGCCGCCGCATGGCGGCTGCTGACACCTGCGGAATTGCCGTGGACTTGCCCTTGCTGGGCCAAGGCTGCCTCCAGCGCCAACCATCCCTCCACATCGCCGCCCTGCTCGGAAGGAACGTAGCGGCGTGAAGCAAAGAGGGCTGCCAGATCGAATTCTTTGCCGTGGCGGTCCACGACAGATGCGGCAGCGTTGATCTGGCGCATCTTCGACAACAAGCGGGAGAGAGCGGGGGCCGCGGCGGCCTCCGCATCAACATCCGTCTTGGTCAGGACGACACGATCGGCAAACGCCACTTGCTTCATGCATTCGAAGTGCCGCTCCATCGTCTCTTCGATCATTGTCACGTCGACTGTGCAGACGACGCCGGACAATCGAAAACATCTCGCCACGACATGGTCCCGATAGCCGACCGCCGGAAGGCCACCCGATGTGATCTGGTTGATGATCGGAGCGGGATCGGCAAGTCCGGTCGTCTCAACGATCACACGCTTGAAGGGCGGGACAGCCTTGCCCTCCAGGGCGTCGTAAAGGTCGAACAGGGAAGATCTGATGTCGCTGGCAGCTGTGCAGCAGAGGCAGCCCGTCGTTGTGACCATCAGTTCGCGCTTGTTCACACGAACGAGGTCATGGTCGATGGATATATCGCCGAACTCGTTGATGATGACGGCGGTGTCGGCGAAGGCCTCGTTCGCCAGGAGCTCATTGAGCAGCGTGGATTTCCCCGAGCCCAGGAAGCCCGTGAGGATGGTCACCGGAATCGGCTGGTCTAGCTTCATTGCTGCGCAATCAATCGTCGATACGTAATGTTATAACATAACATTTGTGCACGCAACCGCCCCAGCAGTCGATCACGATTGGTTGTGGTCGCTGCCTTTGCTGCGCCTGAGCAGGAGGGCAATTTCAATCGCGGCAGGACCAGCGATAAGGTCCGATGCTGCGCGTCGAGCTGCGCCTGCCACAGACGGACCCGTATGAACTCAGAGCGTGCTCGCCGCGATGCTCATCAGCGGCGGACAAGGGCCCGCAACGAGCCCCGCGCATCAGAATCTGAAGGACGCGCCGACCTCGTAGCTGCGTGGTGCTCCGAGCAGAATCTGGTCTGGATAGAAGGGATTGCTCCATGCCGCGTACTTGGCGTCGGTGAAGTTACGCACCCGAAAGGTGACGCGCGTGTCGGTTACAGTCGGGAATATCGATGACTTCGGAATGTCGACAAACGCAAAGGCGTCCGCCGTTGTGTAGGCTAGCATGGTCACCGTGTTGGCATCGGTGCTGAAGCGGTCGCCGACGTGGCGGACTGACACACCGAGTTCAACCGGGAACCAGCCCGGGTTGAGAAAACGATAGGAAGCCCCGCCGTTCACGATCACAGCCGGTATGTTCGGCGGTGTGTTGCCGGAGAATGATCCACCTGCGAAGTCGTAGTCGGCATAACGCGTATGGAGATACGCAACGTTGCCCCAGAGCTTGACCTCCGGGATCGGCCGCGCCGCCGCGGCGAACTCCACGCCCTGTGATTTGACCTTTCCGGCGAGATTGAGCGTCTGACCGGCTTGCGCCGAATACACATTGCTGCGTTCGATATCGAAAGCCGAAAAGGTCCATTCGGCGAGGCCATTCCACAGCAGGTTCTTGACGCCGGTCTCGTAGCTTCGCGCCGACGTCAAGGTCAACGGCTGGGTCGGTTCGAGTAAGAAAATGCTGCCCGCCGACAGGTCGCTCGCGGTCGCGTATTGACTATAGAACGTCAGCCCTGGAAGCGCTTCCCACGTATAGCCAATACGGCCTGTCACAGGCTGAAAGCTTGCAGAATAAGGAAACCCGGCCTTGCTCACGCCGCTGACATCGGTTGATGTGCGATCGAGTTCGAAGGGGTTGTAACGAAGACCGCCAATCAAAGCGAAATTCTGCGTAATCTTCAGCCGGTCTTCGAGGTTGATTGCGAAGCTATCGATAGTCGCCGTCTGCCGTTGAGTCGACAGCAGTCCGTAATAGCCACGAACGGGATCGACCAGGGTGACCTGATCGGCGGGATAATTGGCTGCGCCGGGTCGCGAAAAATCCAGATGATAGAATTCGAATGCAGTGACAAGCCGGTTCTCCATGCCGAACAGATACGAATTCCACGTCAGATCCGTGTTGTTGCCGACCAGATTCTGGTTGTGATGAACAAAGAACCGTTCACGATCGACCAGGTTGGTGGCGGCATTGAAGGCGCTCACCTCGTTGTTGTACCAATCACGGCTCGCATTGTAGTTATAAACCTGACTTCGGAGCGTGACATCGTTCGTCAGGTTCCACTCGAAGCCTCCCCGCGCCCATGACTCCTTGATCGTTTTGTGGTTGTCGAGCACGTTGTAGTTCGTCGTCAGGGACCGGCTGTCGATGGTGACTGCGCCGAGGTTCGTGCCGTTGTAATTGGACACTTTCGTCCCTGATACGATGCCGGAGGTTGCGAAGGGGCCACTGAAGGCGATGGGAACAAGGGGCGTGCCTTCGTAGACGCGCGCGTTGTAGTCCTTGTACTCGGCGGCACCGAAAACCTTGAAAGCGTTAGTCAGGCGATAATCCAGTTGCCCGGAAAAGTGCAGATTTTTCGCGTAGGTATCGTCGATGAACCCATTCTGCTTGGCGCCGCTTATGTCGAACCGATAGTCGAGGCCTTTGATGTTGGTGCTGCCGCCAGAGCCGTACCCACTTCGGATACTGCCGAACGAATCGAATCCGATGAATGCTTCATTCGTGATCGGGCCGGTATGCGGCATCTTGGTGACGTAGTTGATGGCGCCGCCAACCGCACCCTGCCCGGACATCAGGGATGACGGCCCTTTGAGAAATTCGACGCGATCGAGATTGAACGTCTCCGCGTTCAGCGACGTGAAGCTGGTCGGACCGAGATTGATGCCGTTGTAGGTCACGTTGACCTGGTCGCTCTGGAAGCCCCGCATGGAGAACGACACGTCACTCGGCGCATCGCCGGCGGTCACGCCGGTCGCGCCCTTCACCGTGTCGATCATGGTATTGTAGCCCTGCTCGCGGATCGTTTGCGCGCCGACGACTTCGACGGAGGCGGGAATTTCTCGCGGAGTCAATCCGAGCCGACTCGCACTTGGCGTAACGACATTGGTGTTGAGTGGCGTCGCCGGCAGCTGCTGTTGCCCTTGCGATTGCGACGAGGCCTCAACGGTGGTCGAGGGGCGCGCAGTTCTGCTTGTCTGGGACACGCGGCCTCGTTTGGAATTCGAAGCCGCCGTCGATCTCGCGGTTTGTCGCCGTTGCGGCGCCTCGACAGTGACAGGCGGAAGTGAAGTCGCCGCCCGATCAGGCGCCGACGAAGGCGCCTGGGATTGCCCATGGGCCGCCCCAAATGGCAGCACGCCGACCGTTATCAACAGACTCGACAGAGAAACAGAACACAATAGGTAACGCACACTGGCCCCCTACCCCGCGGCAGCCATGTACCCCACGTCATGGCTTCACAAGAGCGATGTAATGTTATAATATTACATTCGTCAAGACGCGGTCCTACGTCACGACAGCAGAACCCTTTGATCCTCCGTTGATCGCGCGGCGCTGTTTGACGAGCTCAAAATTGCTAATTGCGGGGCGTGAAAGCGGCTCGGCAACGTGGCGCAGTGAAGGTTTACGAAAATTCATGCTCGATGCGATTGAAGTGACGAAGCAGTTCGGTGCCAAGCGTGCTTTGGACAATGTCTCGCTCTGCGTCTTACCCGGCGAAATCTATTGTCTGCTTGGGGCCAATGGCGCGGGCAAGACGACGCTGGTCAATCTGTTCCTGAATTTTCTCCAGCCCACATCCGGCAGCCTGCAGATCGGCAAGCTCGACGTTATGAACCAATCGCTGGAGACCAAGAAATTGCTCGCGTACGTTCCTGAACAGATCACGCTCTATGGCGTGCTCTCGGGCTTGGAGAACCTGGCGTTCTTTTCCTCACTCGCAACGGGCGAGCGTTTGTCGCGCGAGCGGTTGCTTGAATTGCTCCAGGCGGCAGACCTGCCTCGCCAAGCAGCAGATGAGCGGGTCGCGACCTATTCGAAAGGCATGCGTCAGAAAGTGGGGATTGCCATCGCACTGGCCAAGAATGCCAAAGCCCTCCTGCTCGACGAGCCAACTTCGGGACTCGATCCGTCCGCGGCCAATGAGTTTTCGGAGCTTCTCGTCAAGGCCAGCAATGAGGGCGTGGCCGTGTTGACGACGACGCACGACCTCTTCCATGCGAAGCAGACCGGGACCCGCATCGGCATCATGAAGCAAGGCAGGCTGGTGGAAGATCTCCGGAGCGAGGACGTCAGCCTTGCCGATCTTCAGGCGCTGTACCTCAAGCATATGAAGAACTGACGTGTTCGCGATCATTGCCGCTAAAGACCTGCGCGAATTGGCTCGCGACGGGCGCCTGCTTTGGGCCGGCGGGCTCATCGTCATCCTCATGCTGGTCGCACTTGCTGCCGGATGGAACAGGCAGGTGCAGCTCAACAGCGAGCGCATGGCCGGGCAGGCCCTCGATTATGACGCCTGGCTTCACCAGGGACATCGGCATCCGCACGATGCGGCGGAACAGGGCATGCACGTGTTCAAGCCTGAACCCCCGCTCTCCGTCTTCGATCCGGGCATCGGGCCATTCGTCGGCTCGACCGTGTGGCTGCAGGCGCATCGCCAGAGCGAAGTGAAGTTCCGACCTGCCCAGGATGCAACCGGCTTGCAGCGTTTCGGCGAGTTATCGCCAGCCTGGCTTCTTCAGGTCTTGCTTCCCCTGCTCATTATCGTCATCGGCTTCAACTCGGTGAGCGGCGAGCGCGAACGTGGAACGTTGCGCCAGCTTCTCAGCCTAGGGGTGCCCGCGCGAAGCCTTCTGTTGGGCAAGGCGGCTGCACTGGCGAGCTGCGTCGGTCTTCTGATTGCACCGGTCGGCCTTGCCTTCGCGGTGCTCGTCGTGGCTCGCCTCCCCGCTGCGGAGCGTTTCGACGTGGTCTATCGGATCGCCTGGCTCGTGGCAGGATATGGCTTCTACCTCGGCATTTTCATGTTTCTGACGCTTGCGGTGTCCGCCCTCGTGCGTTCGTCACGGGCCGCGCTCGTCTTGCTCCTGGGCTTCTGGGTTGCAGCAACGCTGATCGCGCCGCGCACGGCCTCCGAGGCGACAAATTTGCTCTATCCCACACCCTCCCGGCTCGACTTCGACAATCATCTCACGCGCGACCTGGCCGATGCGGGCCGCAAGGCGTGGTCCGCGCATTTCGGCACGCAAACGCCCTGGGATCCATCGATTCCGCTCAGCAAGTGGGGTGCGGCGCTGAAGGTCGACGACGAGGCGGGGTACGGCGCGCTCGATGAAAACTTCGGCAGGCTGTGGGACACTTTCGAGCGTCAACAACGCGCGCAGGAATGGGTCGGCCTCGTTGCTCCGGTTGTTGCACTCCGCGGCTTCTCGATGGGCATGGCGGGAACCGATTTTTCCCAGCATCGGGACTTTTCAACCGCTGCCGAACTCCAACGCCGGAAGATTCAGGACATAGTCAGTGAAGATCTCATCGAACACGCCGATCGCCTGAACAATGCGCATTTCACCTACAAGGCCGGTCCCGAGCTGTGGGCAAGAGTACCGCGGTTCAATTACGAACCTCCGCCTGTATCGTTTGCCCTTTCCCATCATTGGACGAGCCTGGCGCTGCTCGCCGTCATGTTCTGCTTGTCCGCCGCACTTGCGCAATACGCGCTCTCCCGCCGTTGATGCGCTAGGCACGTCGAATGAACAAAGCCAAGCCTCGTCCGCTCTCGACCCTTTCGCTGATCGTCTTGCACGAAACCCGCATCCTTGTTCGCGATCGCACGCTGCCGTTGGTGTGTTGCGTGCTGGCGCTCATGGTGGGTTACGGACTGTTCGTGGGACTGTCGCAAGCAACGCTCCGCGACCGAATGGTCGATCAGGTTCTCAAACACGAACAGGAAACCCAAGCGGCGAACGCCAGCACACTGCGAACCGTTCTCGCAGGGAAAACGGCGCTGATACCATTCTCCAATCCGGCGAACCCCGCTGCCATGGCGGGCACGTTGTCCGGGCGCTATGCCACAATGGCCAACGCACCGCTCGCGGCCCTGGCGATCGGCCAGTCCGACATGATGCCCAATTATTATCGCATCAGTTACATGAGCAAAGTCCAGTTCATGTACGACACGGAGATCGAAAACCCCTGGAATCTGCTTAGCGGGCACTTCGACCTTGCGTTCGTCATCGTATTCGTACTGCCGCTGCTGGTGACCACGCTGAGCTATAATCTGCTGTCGGCAGAGCGCGAGCATGGCACCTTGCGCATGCTGTGTTCGCAGCCGCTTTCCATGGCGACATTGTTGAGCGGGAAAATCATCGTGCGCGCGCTTGCGCTGATGGCAGTCGTCATCCCCTTGCCGCTCATTGTCCTTCTCTTGATCCATCCCGGGGCCCGGGGCACCGAGCAATTGGTTTTGATGCTGTCGTGGTCGGCACTCGTCGCGGCTTATGTCTTGTTCTGGTTCGCGGTCGCGGCCCTTATCAACGCCATCGGTCTCTCCTCTTCGACCAATGCGCTGATCATGGTCGCAACATGGACTTTTTTTGTGCTCATTCTGCCGGTGACAATGAACCTTGTCGTGGGTCTGATCAGCCCGGCCCCCTCCCGCACGGAGTTGGCGAGCCGCACGCGTGTCGCAACGGCGGAATCATTGCGAGAATTTGAGGACCTCTACAGCGCGGATTATCGCTATGCCTCCGATCCCGAAGCCCTGCTGGTCAAGGATGAGCGCATCGAAGTGCCCTCGCGCATGCGTGCATTCTTTCTGTCCAAGCAAAAAGTCGACGAGCAAGTCGAGCCAGTCCTGAAGCGCTTCGACGAACAACTGCTGCAGCAGCAGAAATTGGTCGACCGCCTGAGCTTGCTGTCGCCCGCGATCCTCGTCAATGAAGCGCTGACTTCCATTGCCGGCACCGACGCACGGCGATTCCTCGCCTTCAAGGACCAGACAGAGGCCTTTCACAACACATGGCGGCAGTATTTCTCTCCTCGAATCCTGGAGAGCCGCGCCATGACCCTGGAAGATCTGTCATCCCTGCCTCGATGGCATTGGATTGAAATGCAGGCGAGCGAAACCAGGTGGATCGTCTGGTGGAGAACTGCATTGATGCTGGTGCTCGCATCCGCGATCGGCGGCCTCGCGCTTGCGCGTTCGTCCCGCGGTTCGGCCGGATTTTGAGCGGAGCGAGAGTTAGGTGGATATCGCCATCGATGAACGGTCGAGCCCTCTTGATGATCCTGCTGTCTGCTGTCGTCCTGTGGACAAATCCTGCACACGCTCAGGATAAGGGCACGCTGGATTCCAAGCCGCTGCCGCCGCTGACCAATCCCAACGATCCTCATCTGGGCGCAAAGGAACTTTTCGGGCGAAAGATGTTGCCGGCGCCATTGGCCGTTCGCTCTATCGGCTTCTATGCCAAGGGTTGCCTTGCCGGCGCGCAGGCGCTTCCGATCAATGGCAGGACCTGGCAGGTCATGCGGTTGTCGCGCAACCGCAATTGGGCACATCCAGACATGATCGCGCTGTTGGAGCGACTGTCCGACACGGTGCACGCAGTTGCCGGCTGGCCGGGATTGCTGGTCGGCGATCTCTCGCAGCCGCGCGGTGGTCCCATGCTGACCGGACACGCCAGTCACCAGGTTGGGCTCGACGCCGATATCTGGCTAACGCCGATGCCGGACCGGGAACTGTCCCGCAAAGAGCGCGAGGAAATGTCGGCGGTCATGATGGTGCGGCCGGATCGTCTCGACGTTGATGCGAAAGCCTGGACTCCGAGCCATTTGCTCGTGGTCCGCGCGGCAGCACAGGAGCCCGCGGTCGAGCGCATTTTCGTCAACGCGGCGATCAAGAAGGCGCTCTGCCGCGAGGCCAAGGGCGACCGAAGCTGGCTTTCCAAGGTGCGTCCGATGTACGGGCACGACTATCATTTCCATATCCGGATCAAATGCCCGGCGGGCAACAGCGAGTGCCAGCCACAACCGCCGCCATCAGATAATGAAGGCTGCAGCGCGGGCGATCTCACCTACTGGTTCAGCGAGCCGGTACTGCGTCCAAAGCTCCCAACAGCCTTGGTGAAGCCTCGACGGGGGCGGACGCTCGCTGAACTCCCGGCTGCTTGCCGGCAGATCCTCGTTGCTCCCTAGAGCAGGCGAGCGAAGTGTACGCCTAGGATGATTCCGGCGAGCCAGTTCGCCGGTCATAAGGCCGTGTGCCTCCAGGCTTCAACTTCAGATGGGATATTTCCGATGAAGAAAGCTGACGTAAAGCGGATCGAGCATCGCTGGGCAATATGCCTGGATAGCGAAGTATTGCCTTCTCGGCCTCGTCTGCTGACTGTGCGGCCACGGCGAAGAAAACAGCGTCCGTTTTCGTATCGACAGTGATCGTCACGACGACGACCCAGCCTGATGCCGCCAGCTGAGCTTGTGGGGCAATTGATCTCTCGTCGGCTTTTTCCGGATCAATGTCTCTGTTTAAGGTCTGAGACACGAGACACTGACCTCCCATGGCTATCACTGCCCCTCTCAAGCCGACGCGCCAAGAGGCCCGGGGCGTTGCAGCTATCCGCTACAAGCGCGTTAATTGGTCCACGTCTAACGTGCGGGCTGGCTATTGCAGCTCGCGCACTCCCCCTCCAATTCGACGATGGGATGTAATGGCTTGAAACCTGACGTCTTCGCCACGCCGAGCAAGCCGCGTGCGACCAGATTCGAGGCCGCTTCCTGAACCGCGCCGCATTGGCTGCAGACCATGAACACCACGGTCTCGCCGCTCCCATGCTGGTGATCGCAAGCAAAATATGACGACTGAGATGCCAGCCGATGGACACATCCAGCCTCTTGGAGGAATTCGAGCGCGCGGTAGACCTGAACCGCCTGCACCCTGCGTGCATCGCTCAGCTTCTCGGCGATCTCGTAGGCGGCCATGGGTTTTCCGGACGCGGCAAGCAAGGCCAGCACGCGCTGACGCATTTGGGTGAACGGGATTCCCTTCGATGCCGCATAAGCGCGCGCGCGTCCCTGCACGGCATCGGCGTCGATCGCATGAGCATGTAAATCTGCGTGGCCGCCCCTGGGATTCTGCTTTGGATCACGAGCCATTCAAATCTCGCCTTGACGACAGGCAATGTAACATTATAACGGGACGTTTGTTATAATATTACACCCTGGAGTGTCAATGACCAAGCCTCAAATCGCGGAAGATCGCAGCGGTCCTGACAAACGCGTTTGCGAGGCCGTGAACGCCGGCGTCGTCGTTCTCGGCGTAAACTTCAGGTCCAGACGGCGCGAGCGGGTCTACGACGCGGACAAGATCTGGTCTGGAGAACACACCAATCTAGACTACACCGAGATTTAGGGTCGTTGCGCTCGACTTTCGCGATGGTCCGAGCGTTCACGAAACCCAAACGGGGAAGCGCGGTTTCATCGCCCTTCCCGTTTTGAGGCCAATGCAGTCATGTCCTAGTTTCGAACGACCTCAACGGCGCCATGATCATCGCAGTGACCGTCGTGAGGATGATGCAAATGGCCATCGACGAGATAGTCGACGTGATCGCCGTGCGGGACCGCTTCGTGGCCGCAGCCGGGGCCGTGAACGTGAGCGGCGTCATGCCCGGAGCAGCGATGGCCGGGCGTGCAACGATCCGGGTTCTTGTCGTTGACCTCAATGCGATGTTCGTCGACGTGATCGGCGTGCGGATGGTGAAGATGACCATCATGGAGATAGTCCACATGGTCGCCATGCCGAATCGCGACGTGGCCGCATTGCGGTCCGTGCGTGTGATCGTGATTGGCATGATGCGGAAGATTGCAAGTGGTCATTCGACGTCCTTTCCTTGTGTCAATGGTGTTCGCCAGCATGCGCGACGGTGTTCGGTGACAGTCCTGACTGTAACCGAACATAGTTCGGTGCCGGCCGCAATCCCGCTTCAGGACGCGTTCGCCCTCGCCCGTTCGCAGGCTTCGCGGCGGCGCTCTCGGGGCTCGGCGCCGTCAGCGGGCGTAGCGGCGCAATCTACAAGACCGGCCGGGACGTCTCTTTCCAGAATCCCCGAATCCTGGAGCAGTCGCACGGTGCGATAAACGGTCGCAATGGCGATGCTCGGATCGATCGACATCGCGCGCCTGTGCACGTCGATCGCATCCGGGTGATCGGATGCCGTCGCCAGCACATCGAGAATGACGCGGCGCGGCCCGGTCAAGCGCAAGCCTTTCTCACGGCACAGCCGCTCAAACTCTTCATTCAGCTTTGATTTCATCAGCGCCCTGTCCGGTGGCGCCGGCACAGCTTGCCTGCGACGAGCACGTGACCTTCCTACCCCATTTCCCGCAGTTCCCGCAGTTTCCACATTCCCTATCAGGCTGCATCCAGAGGTCACTTCTGCTTATGCGACTTAGTTGCAATAAGTTGACATCCAGGAACAGGCATGCAATTCCGTTGTTGCGAATACCTCGCAATAAGAGGCGGCTGGCATGCGGTTGTATCGATGGGCTCTGGGGGTGAGTGCGCTTGCCTCGTCGGCGGGTGTGCATGCCCAGACGGTCCAACTCGACGAGATCGTGGTCACGTCGCCCAGCCCGATCGCCCAATCGGGCCAGACGACCGCCGACAATGTCCCCTGGTGGGCCACCTCTCAATCGATACCGGTGGCGCCGTCGTTCAGCTCGGTGTCGGTGGTCACCCCTCAGCAGGCCCTGAGCCGCGGGGCAGCGTCTCTCGGCGACACCCTGAGCACGACACCCGGCGTTTCATCGACATCGTTCTCCCCGGTCGCAAGTCGTCCGGTGATCCGCGGTCTCGGCGGCTTCCGCGTCCGCACGCAGGAAGACGGCATCGGCTCCGGCGACATGGCGAACCTGGGCGAGGACCATGCGGTGACGATCGATCCGCTCATGAGCGGCCAGATCGAGGTCATTCGCGGACCCGGTACTCTGCGCTATGGCTCGCAGGCCATCGGCGGGGTCGTGAGCGCCAACAATGGGCGTATTCCGACCTTTGTCCCGGCAAACGGCATCGCGTTTCAGGCGCGGGGCGGCCTGAACAGCGTCAGCAACGGCAAGGATGGAGCCGTCTTGCTCGACGCGGGCGGCGGAAACTTCGCGCTCCACCTCGATGCGTTCAAACGAAGCGCCGGCGACTACCGCATTCCGGGCGGAGTTCAGGAAAACTCGAGCTACTCTTCCCAGGGGCAAAGCGTCGGCGGTTCCTACATTTTCAAGGATGGCTTCGTCGGACTGTCCTACCAGAGCATGGCGATGACCTATTTCATTCCGGGTATCGAGTCCGCCCGGGTGAAGAACCATATCGACCTCCGCCAATCGAAGTGGAGCAGCCGCGGCGAGTGGCGGCTTCGCGAAGGGGGAATCGACACGATTAAGTATTGGCTGGGCTATACCGCCTACAAGCATCTGGAAATCGACGGGCTGGGCGCCGCAGCCGAAGTCGGCTCGACGTTCAGGAACCGGGAATTCGAGTCGCGTGCGGAAGTCTCGCATCTGCCCGTCAACACCGCACTGGGCGAACTCAGAGGCGCCGTCGGCCTGCAATGGGGCCGGCGCGACCTGTCGGTCGGAGGCGCGGAAGAACAGCTGCTGGCCCCTGCCCGCGCGCAGAACGTCGCGGCCTTCGTGTTCGAGGAACTGCAGGTCACATCCGCGCTCCGCGCCCAAGGCGCCGTCCGCGCCGAGCGCACGGACATCAACGGCACCGGCGCGCGCTTCCCGGCCTCGTTTCTGCCGCCGCCCAACGATCCGACGACGTTCCCGGTCAGCCGCAATTTCGTGCCGGTCAGCGCCAGCGCCGGACTGTTGTACGACCTCCCCTATGAGATGGTCGCCCGGGTTACGGGACAGCATGTCGAGCGTGCTCCCGATCCGATCGAGTTGTTCTACAAGGGACCGCACGATACGCCGCGGACGTTCGAGATCGGCGACCCCACCATGACGCTCGAGAAAGCCAATTCTCTCGAGCTCGGACTGAAGCGCGGCCGCGGCGACACAAGGTTCGATGCGTCGGTTTTCTACACGAAGTTCGACAACTTCATCTTCAAGAACTTCACCGGCGTCAGGTGCGGCGACGACTTCGCCTCCTGCGGCACGCCCGGCGCGACGTTCGACCAGATCATCTACTCGCAGCGCGACGCCAAGTTCGTGGGCGGCGAGCTTCAGGTCGAGCATGACGTCGCCAAGGTCTGGAACGGCGTATGGGGCGTCGAGGCACAGTACGACTTCGTCCGCGCCACGTTCGCCGATGGCAGCTTCGTTCCCAAGATCCCGCCTCACCGGCTGGGCGGCGGAATCTTCTATCGGGATCCGAACTGGACCGCGCGGATCAATCTGCTGCATGCCTTCGCGCAACACAATCTCGGAGCGTTCGAGACGCCGACCCCGGGATACAATCTGCTCAACGCGGAGCTGAGCTACACGACCACAGTGCCGACGGGATCCCTGCCGATGGAAGTGAGCCTGGGCCTGAAGGGCGAGAACCTGCTCGACGACGACATCCGCTTCCACCAATCGTACAAGAAGGACGAGGTTCTGCAGCCGGGGCGCAATATCCGGGTGTTCTCCTCCGTGAAATTCTGAGCGGCTCGGATCTGCCGTTAAACGATCGAAGACCGGTCGAGCGATGTCCGGCAGTCATTGCCACTGCGGACATCGCTCGCGCGATGAGGAAGGACTTGGGTTATGTTGGGTGATGCTGCGGCCACGCTGCCCCACGACTTGTCGCCGTGGGGAATGTTCATGCAGGCCGACATCGTCGTGAAGGCGGTGATGATTGGGCTGGCTTTCGCCTCGCTGGTGACCTGGACGGTCTGGCTTGCCAAGGGCCTGGAATTGATGGCCGCCCGGCGGCGGGCACGCAGTTGCGTGCGCAAACTCGTCCGCGCCGGAAATCTGGAAGCGGCGCGCGAGGAGATCGAGGCCGGCTGGACCGGCAAGGGCGTCATCGCCGATCTGATGGAAGCCGCCGAGCGCGAATGCCGTCGCTCGGCGAACCTGTCGGCCGACGGCATCAAGGAACGACTTGCGATTGCGCTTTCGCGCATCGAGGCCAGGGCCGGCCGCGACATCGCCCGCGGCACCGGATTGCTGGCGACGATCGGAGCGACTGCTCCCTTCGTCGGCCTGTTCGGCACCGTGTGGGGCATCATGAACTCGTTCATCGGCATCTCGCAGTCCAAGACCACCAACCTTGCGGTGGTCGCGCCGGGCATTGCCGAGGCGCTGCTGGCGACCGCACTCGGACTGGTGGCGGCCATTCCGGCCGTCGTCATCTACAACGTGTTCGCTCGCGCGCTCGCCAGCTATCGGGCACTGTTGTCGGATGCGTCCGGCGAGATCATTCAGCACATCTCGCGCGATCTGGAGCGGCAGGACCGCGGGCTGCTCTCATCGGTGGTGGCGCTGGAGCGCGGCCGCGCCGCTGCGGAGTGAGCTGCCATGGCCGTATCACTGAAGGACCCGCAGGACGGCGGCATTGATGAACTGAGCGAGATCAACGTTACGCCCTTCATCGATGTGATCCTGGTGCTGCTCATCATCTTCATGGTGGCTGCACCGCTGTCGACGGTCGATGTCGCAGTCGATCTGCCGGTGTCCAATGCGCAGCCCCAGCCGCGCCCGGACAAGCCGCTGTTCCTCACCGTCAAGCAGGATCTGAGCCTGGCGCTCGGCAACGACGACGTGCCGCGCAGCGCCTTGCAGGCAATTCTGGATCAACATACCGGCCGTGACCGCGAGCAGCGCGTGTTCCTGCGTGCCGATGGCGTCGTCGCCTATCGCGAGCTGATGAATGTGATGAATCTGCTGCGGCAGGCGGGTTACCTCAAGATCGCGCTGGTCGGGCTCGAAGATACCGGGCAGGCGACGATCCCGGTCCCGGGCGCCGCGACGCAGCCATGACGGCGGTCGACTGGCGCGACCCCGACGGCAGGATCGGCGGCGAGGTGTCGCTGCCCTCGGCGTTGCGCTGGACTGCGGCAGGCCTTGCCGTGGTCGTGCTGCATGCGGCGGGCGTGTGGCTCAGCATGAACTGGCCGGCACCGCCGGCGATGCCGGGCGGGCCGCCGGAGGCCATCATGATCGAGCTCGCGCCGCTCACCGCGGCGCCGGAACCGACGACGGCTGACGTCGCTCCCGGACCGCAGGTGACGGAAATCCCGCCTGATCCAATTCCTGCCCCGCAGGAGAAGCCGCCGGAAGAAGCTAAAGAGACGCCCCCACCCATCGAGCCGTCCGTCCCCCGGAATCTCGAAGTCGAAATTCCCAAGCTGCCGGAGACGGAGCGTGCGGATGCCGTGCTGACACCGCCGAAACCACCTGAACCACAGCCCAAGAGGCCAGCGTCGAAACGCGCCGCCCCGCAGACGACTGCACCCAGCGTCAGGACGCAACAGCGTGCGGACAGCTTCGCCGCCCCGGCGCCTAGCGCAGCGCGCGCCCCGGCTGCATCTGCCGCAAGCTGGCAAAGCGCCCTTGCCGCGCATCTCAATCGACACAAGCGCTATCCCCCGGGCGCCGGCCAGGGGGTTGCATCGGTCATATTCACGATCGACCGGGGCGGCCGTGTCGTGTCGGCGCGTCTTTTGCGCTCGTCAGGTGACAGCGCTCTCGACAGCGAGGCTGTCGCCCTCGCGCGACGCGCAAGTCCGGTGCCGGCGCCTCCTGGCGGTCACGGCGGAGACACGCTGACGATTTCCGTCCCGATCAGGTTTGATCGTAGCTAACCGAACGGTATGGACGGAATCGCGGTGACAGTGCTGGACTGCATCGTAGTAACGAACCGCGCACCCTTGCTGGCCGCGCTTGCCGCGGCCGATAGCTGCTGCGAGCGCAACTGATGGCCGAGCGATGGGACGAGACGCCAGCTGCCTGCCGTCGTCCCCTACCGCGCGAGCGGTTTAGCCCGCTGGCCCGAACCCTATTTCAATGACCAATTCGCGTTAGTTGCGCAGATAGCGCCAGCCGACGACGACACCGCTCATCGAGACGATGGTGCCGAGGATCGACAACAGCCACACCACGATGTCCCAGGCCGGGCGATACATCAGCAGCAGGCGGAAATCCAAACTGTGCAGCGCGTTGAACAACCAGCGATATGTTCGACGGCTGCTGTCCGTGCGGCCAAGGATGTCGCCGGTGACAGGGCTGATGTGAAACCATGTTTTCGTGTCGTCATCAAACACGGCGCGCAGCACCGGCAACTCGCGGTCGTGATGATGCGCGTACCAGTGAGAGTCGTATTCCTCGAGCACCATCCGTTCCGCCACGCGGGCTTGCGGCAGCAGCTTCGCTGCGGCGGTCCAGAGGCGATCCTGAGGAATTGCGGTCGTCTGGCCCGACGTCACATCCAGCGGCCTCTGCGTGCCGTCACGCGATGCAGCGATCATCATAGGGCTGCCATCGAGCCAGACGAAGCGCGCTTCGACCACGGGGAATTGCGGCGTCGGCAGCTTCGTCGCAATTGTCGGCGCATCATGGGCGGCATAGCGTTGCAGCACCTCGCGGCCCGTGTTGCGACCCGTGAAATAGTCGCCGGGATTGAGCGAAAGCCAGCCGGAGAACATCCAGGTCAGCACAAAGGCGCCCGCGATCAGGCCCGTGACGTGGTGCCACGCCATCCAGCCACGGTAGGGCGTGATCCGGCCGTTCGCATAGCGCCGCTTCAGCCGCACGCGCAGGATGCCGATCCAGATGCCGGTGACGCCGACGATGAGGCAGATGCCGGAGATCCAGAGTACAACGAGCCGCCACAACGGGCCATCCTTGCGCAGCACGGTTGGGTAGATCCAGTGCGGGATCGAGCCGAGCCAGTTCCAGACGCGTTCGGTGTGGTTGGTGTCGAGCGCGATCTCGCCGGAGCGCGAGGACACATAGAGCCTGGTGCCGGCATCGTCGCCGAGCCCGATGAGGTAGAGCGGGCGCAGCGGATCGTAACGCGCCGTTACGCTCCATTGGTCGCGGTCGACCATTTCTTCGAGGTGCGGCGATCTGCTCGCGGGATGATGCTGCGCAACCGCGAGCGCCTGCTGTTCGGAAACACCCGTAATGATGCGGCCGTCGGCGGCGGAGATCGCCTGCCGCCTGCCGTCCCAGCCGGTGATCCGATACACGGGTTCGTCCGCCAGCATGGACAACCGGAGGTCGCGCGGATAGTGCGTCGCGCCCGCCGCCTTCATCGCGTCGTCCGGCGACAGCGTCACTTTCGTCCACTGAATAACAGGGAGCGCGGTCAGCCTCTCCTTTTCGGAAAGGCCTGGAAACGCGACGTACATCATCACCACGCCGGAGATGAACCACATGGCGAAGAACAGGCAGGTGACGATTCCGACCCAGCGGTGGCCGATATACAGCCACCGCCGGAGTGTGCGTTTCACGCGCGACACGGTCAGAACTTCACGTTGACTGCGACTCGCGCCGTGCGCGGCATGCCGAGCAGCCACTGGGTCGTGCCGCCCGACGTGGTGTAGACCTCATCGAACAGATTGTACACGCGGAACGCCACGGTGGTGTTGAGATCGGGCTTCCACTGCACACCGGCATTGACGATGTTGTAGGCTGGGCGAGTCATCGTGTTGGCATTGTCCGCGTAGGTCTTGCCGACGATCTGCACGCCGGCATTGACCGACCAGTTCGGCGCAAAGGCCCAGGTCGCCCAGATGTTGGAGACGGTCTGCGGGACGTTGACCGGGACATTGCCGGCAAAATTCACCGCGACGCCGCCGACCGACTGCACGAAGTCGTCATACCTTGCGCGCAGGAACGCGGTGTTGGCATCGATCCGCCAGCCATAGTCGAGCAGAAAACCAAGCGACGCTTCGACGCCGCGCGATGATTGCTGGCCGACCTGGACCGTCAGCGAGGGAATGTTGGGATCGCGGGCCAGCAAATTGTTCTTCAGGATCTCGTAGCCGGCCAAGGTCCATTCGCCGCGGCCGCCCCAGAAGGATTGCTTCACGCCGATCTCGATCTGTCTGCCGGTGGCAAGGTCGAAGTTCTTGTTGGCGGACGACAGTGAGATCAGCCCCCCGACCGGATCGACCGCCGTGGCATACTGGCCATAGAAGGCGAGGTCCTTGACGGGTGTATAGACCGCACCGGCGCGCCAGGTCGTCGAGGAGAACGATTTTTCGAAGCTGTTCGCGGGCGTGACATAGTCGGTGCGCGTGATCGTCGGTTCATCCTGTCGAACGCCAGCGATGAAGGATAGCTGCTCGGTGACCGAGAGCCGGTTCTCAGCGAACAGAGCGTATTGATTGGTCACGCTGCCGTAACCGGGAATGGTGGGGTTCGGGCTGTTGAACACCCCTGGATCGAAGCTGTAGGGGTTGACGGACGACGAGCCGCCATAAGGTGAATTGTTGGTGTGGGTGAAGTTGATGCTGTTGACGTCGAAGCCCGTCAGGAACTCGTTGGCCATCCCAAGAACATGCCCGCGGAATTTCGCGTCCATGCGGTTGCCGACCTGCTGCTGGTCGTGAAAGATCTCGATATAGCTGGTTCGGTTGATGAGGCCGGTAGCGGGATTGTAGGCGTAGCTTTCGACGTCCTTCCAGTGCCGCTTGGAGTTCAAGTAGTACAGCGTGTTGTGGATCGAAATTCCATCGGCGACCTGCCAATCGGTCTTCACTTGATTCCAGCTGTCCTGGTAGCGGATGTGGCTGTCGCTGACATTGTAGTTCTTGAAGCGTAGCGACTCCTGGAACGTGCCGTTGATCAGCGGCGTGCCGAAGTAGCGCGACGGGTTGCGGTCGCCGTAGTCCGTGGACAGTGTCCAGGTGACGTCTTCGTTCTGTTTGACCTGGACCACGGCATGAAGCGCGACGTTCGAGGTGTTGTCACGATCGACCCAGCCGTCCGACATGTTGCCGGTGGCGGTGAGGCGATAGGCGACGTCCTTGCTGATCGGACCGCCGCTGTCGACGGCAATTCGCCGTGTCATGTTGCTGTCCAGCGAGATCTCGGCCTGGTTGCGCGGAATCCACGACGGCAGTTTCGAAACGATGTTGATGGCGCCGCCGACCGCTCCCGCGCCATACATCACCGATGCAGGCCCTCGCAGCACCTCGATGCGCTCGGTCGACCACGTGTCGAACGGAAAGGTCACCGTGCCGGCGCCGATATAAAGCTGAGTGCCGTCATAGAGCGTCATCACCGAGGCAAGGCCCGTGAAGCCGCGGGTATTGAACGAGACGCCGCCGTTGCCCGGCGCCGGGCTCGCCGTGAAGCCGGTGGCGTTTTGCGTCACCGCGTCCAGGACGTTCTGCTGGCCACGTTCGGCGATGGTTTCAGCCGAAATCACCTCCACGCTGGCCGGCGTCTGTAGGCGCGTCAGCCCGAGCCGGCTGCCGGCGGTGCTTGCTCCGGTGAGGTTGAGCGTCGGTGCGGCGAATGCGGGACCTGCCGGGTTCGCAGTCGGAGCCCGTGCGTCGATGGCCGTGCTGCGTTGCTGGCGTGAGCGCACAGCGCGCATTGCATCCCTGCTTCGATTGCTACGGGCATTCGGCTGCCTCTCGGGCGGCTGCACCACCACGGGGTCGAGCGACTGGACCGGCCCCGCGGACTGTGCCCAGCCGTCGCTCGACAGCACGAGACAGGAGAATGCAACTGAACGGAGCAACGCGCGGCGACGCGGCGGGGAGACAATCGTACCGAAGCTCATCCACAGCGTGCGGGAACTCCGAGCTCGTTGCGAAGCCGACGGATCGGCCACTCCCGCCGTTTGTCGCCGCTGCGGCGCCTTGGCGGTAGGAGGCACCCAGCTAGCCGCCTGGTCGCGTGGCGGCGAAGCCGTCTGAGCTTGCGCAGAGCCAAGAGGCAGAACGTCTGCCGCTCTCAATAGAATCGAAAGAAAAACCGGATCCAACAGATGACGCACGCCTACCCCCGCGACCACTTCTCACCTCACATCGAGGCTTCACAGAAGCTGTGTAATGTTATAACATTACATTCGTCAAGCAAAACGGTTACGGCAAGGCCGCTTCATCGGTAACTGCAGTGCTTGATCACCGCCAGGAAGAGCCGCCCGGTGCCACCAACATCAGACAACTGGAACAACGATAATAGGCCAGCTCATGTTTACTAGGTTAAGAACGATCGCGCTTGCTGGACTTGTCTTCCTATCGCCGCTTGCTGCTGGCGCCGCATCCGCCAAGAAGCTCAATGTGGTCGCCAGCTTCTCCATTATTGGCGACTTTGCACGTCATGTCGGCGGAGACCGTATCGATCTCAGGTCGCTGGTGGGGGCGAACGGCGATCCTCATGTTTACGAACCCAGGCCTGGAGACGTCCGAACCATTGCCGCCGCCGACATCGTGCTCGTTAACGGCCTTCAATTCGAAGGGTTCTTGAGACGCCTTATCGAGGCGAGCCGAACAAAGGCCCCTGTTGTCGAGCTCACAAAAGGTATCCAGCTGCTCAGGAGCAGGGAGCAAGCGCACAGCCAAGGGCAGCCCGGCCATCACCATCATCACGGCGATTACGATCCCCATGCTTGGCAAGCGGTTCCGAATGCGCGGGTCTACGTCAAGAATATCGCAAAGGCGTTCTGCTCGGTCGACCCGTCCAGCTGCAAGACGTACGAGACAAATGCCAAAGTCTTTGATGCGAGTCTCACCGCGCTTGATGCTGAAATCAGAGCGACTATCGCATCAATCCCGCCACACAAACGCGTTGTCATGACAGCGCATGAGGCATTCGGCTACTTCGCTCACGAATACGGTTTGACATTTCTGGCGCCAGAAGGCCTGTCAACAGACACTGAAGCGTCGGCGTCCGGCATCGCCAGTCTCATCCGGCAAATCAAGCAGGATAACGTCTCCGCGGTGTTCGTGGAGAACATCACCGATCCCCGTCTTGTCCAGCGCATTGCTACGGAAACAGGTGCGAAGATGGCCGGAGAACTCTACTCCGATGCTCTGTCCGGACCGGACGGGCCGGCGGCCACCTATGTCGACATGATGAAGCACAACGCCTCGACAATCCGGAAAGCCATCGTGCCTGATGTCCCCTGATCGAGCGCACCTATGATCGGATCGCGAATGCTGACTTGAGAGGAACGACCAATGATGAGAGTATACGCTAGCGGTAACCGTTGTTCTGCCGACGCTCGCCTTCACCAGCGCTGCTTGGACCTTCGTGACCAGAGCGCCGACTCGTCTCTACCGCAGTACGACTGGACGGACTGTCCTTGCCGTGCAGAGAGGCGCAGACTTGGCCACCGCGATTGATAATAAGACCATGCGATCACGGCTGATGTCTTTACCAAGGGGGCTTCGCTCCCATCCGACTTGCCGTGCGGCTTGCGACGTACGACTATCAAAAGCGCCGCACGAGCCCCGGTTTATCTGCCGCAGATTTTAAATGAGCCCTTGCGGGCCAGTCTCTTAAGAGTGGTGGGCGCACCAGGGCTCGAACCTGGGACCCGCTGATTAAGAGACATGCTGGCAGCATTGATTTCCCTAAAAAGCGGACAAGGTGCCAGGCCTTGTGATTAGTGGTCATGGAGAACAAGCCTCCATGACCGATCGCTGATAGTATCGCCCCTCAGCTTACTCGGCGGTGCTGGTGGTGGTCAGGATCGAGACATCCTCGCCACCCTTGATCTCATAGAGCGCAAAATCGCGGCTCTTGAGCATGCCGTTCGGCAGGAAGTCCGCCGATGAGCTGGCGCCGTCGTAGTTGATCGACTTGCCTTCGGCGAGAAGCTTGGCGCCTTCCGCGAAGGTGGTGACCCGCTCGCCGGGGCCATTGGCCACCTTCATGATGTTGTCAGACAAGGCGCGGGCTTCGGTCGATTTGGCGCTCGCCATGCCGAGAAGGAGCAGGTTGATCTCGTCATATGCGGCGCAGCCATAGGGGAACTGGATCTGGCCGTTCGGCTTGACACCGACAAGACGCAGATACGCGTCGTAGCTGTCCTTGCCGACGGGCGGCACCGGCGAGCCGTGCAGTATGCCTTCGGCGGCAGAGCCGACGGCCTTCTTGAAGTCCGGTCCGACGGCGAACGACAGCGCAAAGACCTTGCCAGTGTAGCCGCCGCGAACGAGCTCGCGGTAGAGGGCGGTGAAGTCGGTGACATAGCCTGCCAGGAAAAGCGCCGGCGCCTTGCTGGCGATCAGCTTCTCGGCCTCGGCACGATATGAGACCTGGGTGGGGTTGTAATACAGCGGCTCACCGACGATCTGGCCGCCGACTGCTTGCAGGGATTTCCCGAACGAGGCGCCCATCGACGCCGCGAAGTCGTTCTTCGGGCCTGCGAAGCCAACCTTGAGATAGCCGCGCTTGGCGGCGAGGTCGGCCAATGCGACGCACCACGCTTTGTTGAGGGGCTGCAGGTTGAAGCAGAGGCGCTTCTTGTCGCCGTCGGGGAGGTTGTCCGATGATCCGCTGAAGAGCTGGACCACATTGGCGTCCTGGCACAGCGGCATGATGCCGATGGTCTCGGACGAGGCCCATGTTCCGATGATCGCCGACACCTGATCGGCGTCGATCATCTTGCGCGCCGCGCGCACGGCGGCTTCGGGGTTGGTCTGCGAGTCTTCGGCGATCACTTCGATCTTGCGGCCGAGAACACCGCCATTCGCATTCACCAGGTCCACGACAGCGCGATGCGCCTTGGCCTTCTCCGGTCCGTAGGGGGCGCCGCCGCCCGTCAGGGGCGTCAGGCTGCCGATCTTGATCGGTCCGGATTGCGCCAGTCCATGGCGGAGCAATGCAGGCGTCGCAAGGGCAATCGTCGAACCCGTTACAAACAGCCGTCGTGTAATATTCATCGATGCTATCCTTTCGATGGGGTGATACGGGATGCGGCTTCTGCTGGCCGCTGATATGCCTCAGGCAAGAGTCCCTCCGGTCGAAAGCGGATCATCAGGATCAGCGCGACGCCGATGATGATGAAGCGAAGCGCCGATATCTGTTCGGCGTCGAGCATGGTCAGCCAGGGACCGATGAAGCGGGTTCCTTCGTAGATGAACACGACAGCCAGTGCGCCCAATACGGTGCCCTTCATGTTGCCGGCGCCACCGACGATCACCGACATCCAGACCAGGATGGCCACCGGCGTGGTAAAATTGTCCGGCGTGATGGTCTGAACGTAGTGCGCATAGAGCGAGCCCGTACCGGCCATGATGGCGCTGCCGAGGACGAAGGCCTGCAGCCGATACATGAAGATGTTTTTGCCGAGCGTTGCCGGGACCAGATCGTCCTCACGAACGGCGCGCAGGACGCGGCCATAGGGCGTGTCGGCAAGGCGCATCATGAGCAACAGCACCAACAGCGCCGCCAGAAGAATGACGCCAAGGACCATCCAGGAGGTCGCCGTGCGGCTCAATCCGGCAATGACGGGCCGGGTCACTATGATGAATCCGCTCGGCCCGTGGGTCAGCCAGTCTTCGTTGTTGAAGACGAGACGGATCGTCTCGGCAAAGCCGAGGGTCACGATGGCGAGAAAGTCGCCGGATAGTCGCAAGGAGAGAAGCGCGACCAATGCGCCGGCGATGGCCCCGATGATCAGCGCGGCCAGCAATCCTGCGAGGAATGGCGCATGAAAGGTTTCGGTGGCGATGCCGCTGGCATAGGCGCCGAGACCATAAAAGCCGACGACGCCGAAATTGATCAGGCCGGTGAGGCCGAACTGAAGATTGAGAGCCAGAGCGAGGATCAAATAGATCCCCGCGACGGTGAGAATGGCGACGAGATAGCTGTCCATGGCGATTAC
The DNA here is from genome assembly GCF_016031635.1 of Bradyrhizobium diversitatis. GTDB lineage: Bacteria > Pseudomonadota > Alphaproteobacteria > Rhizobiales > Xanthobacteraceae > Bradyrhizobium > Bradyrhizobium diversitatis. Next base: position 81,614 of record NZ_JACEGD010000001.1, on the reverse strand, counting down.
TTCCGGTCTACCTTGTCACCCAGCAGGCCCTGTGGCCGCAGGATCAGGACGAGCGCGATCACCGCGAAGCCGACCGCGCCCTTGTAGGTCGGCGCCAGGAACGCAACGGTGAGTTCTTCCGCGGCGCCGATCAGGATGGCGCCGGCAGCCGCGCCAATGGGCGAGCCCAAGCCGCCGACAATGGCTGCGGCGATGATCGGAATGGTAACGGCCCAGTTCAGATTGGGATCGATCGAGAGGTCCACGCCGACCAGCGTGCCGGACAGCCCGAGCATCGCGCCGGCCACGGCAATGCCGAACACCTCGACGGATGGCACCGGCAGGCCGCGAACGCTGGCGAGAGATGGATTGTCCGCCACGGCCCTGAGCGCGCGACCGATCGGCGTCAGAATGAGGATCGCACCGACCACCAGGATAGCCAGCAGCGAGACCGATACGACCGCCACGGTCTCCCGCGTGATTCGCACGTCCCAGATCGTGATGGGCCCGGTCAATGGCAGATCGAACCCCTTCATCTGCGCGCCATAGATGAAACGCATGATGTTTTCGAGAACGAACGAGAGTGCGATCGAGACCAGCAGCAGCGTGCCGCCGCTGCGACCGCGCAAGGCGCGAAACACCAGGCGGTCGCTGAGCGCGAAGGCGCTCGCGCAAACGACCATCGCGCCAAGGCCGGCGACCCAGAGCGGACATCCGAGGGGGACGTTGATGGTCCAGGCGGCGAAGGCGCCAACGGTGACAAAGCCCCCGACCGCGAAGTTTGCATAGCGGAACAGGGTAAAGACCAGCGTGAATGCCACGGCGGCGGGCGCGACGATGGCTGCGCTCGCCAGCGTATTGATGATCATCTGTATCATGCGGCTTCGCCGAAAAAGAGCGCGCCAAAGTCGGGTTCGTCGGCCAGCGCCGCAGCATCGCCCTGGCGCACGACCCGTCCATCGACGAGAACCAGCGCGCGATCGGCACGCTGCAGTGCCGCGCGTGCGTTTTGCTCGACGATCAGGATTCCAAGATTGGCCGATGCGGCGAGTTGCCTGAGCGTATCGAGCATCTCGCCGACGAGAAGCGGAGAGAGGCCAGCGGTCGGTTCATCCACCAACAGCACACGGGGGCGCGACATCAGCGCCATGCCCAGACCCACCATCTGGCGTTGACCGCCCGAGAGTCCGCCGGCCCGTTTGCGCAGGTAGTCGCGAATGGTCGGAAGCAGCGTCAGCACCTCGTCGCGGCGCGCTGCGATGTCCCGGCAGCCCCATGCGCTGACCGCGAGATTCTCGGATACGGACAGCGTGCGAAACACATTGCGTTCCTGCGGCATGAACACGGCGCCCGCTTGTGCGCGACCAGAGGGCTGCAGCGGGATCAGGTTCTTGCCGTCGAGTTCGAGAACGCCACCGGTCACGTTCGCCACGCCAGCGATCGACTTGAGCAGTGTCGACTTGCCGGCGCCGTTCGGGCCGACGAGAGCGATCATCTTGCCGGGGACGAGCTCCAGGTTGACGCCGTGAACGATATCGCTGGCGCCATAACCCGCGCGAAGGTCTTTCAGGACGAGAAGCGTCATGCAGCCTGCCCCAGATAAGAAGCGACGACGGCAGGGTCGGCCGCGACGTGATCGAAACTGCCCTCCGCTAGAACCTTGCCCGAGGCCATGACGACGACGCGCGAGGCGAGGTTGCGGATGAAGCCGATATTGTGCTCGATGATCACGAAGGTCTTGCCGTGCTCGCGATTGAGGCGCCGGATAAGCACGGCAATCTCCTCGACAAGATGGGGTGCGACGCCTGCGGCGATCTCGTCGAGCAGGATGATGTCGGCTTCCGCCATCAGGCAACGCGCCAGTTCAAGCAGCTTTTTCTGTCCACCGGAGAGCGCGGCGGCAGGCTTGGACTCATGGGCGGACAGGGAAACAAGTGAAAGAACCTCGCGCGCCCGCTGCGTGATCGCCTGTTCGGCCTGACGCGTGGCGGCGGGTCGGAACAGCGCGCCCGTCAGGGACTCGCCGACATTGTTGCGGGCAGCCAGTTGCACGTTCTCCAGAACGCTCAGCCGATCGAGTTCGCGCGCCAGCTGGAAGGTGCGGACAAGTCCCAGTCGTGCGAGGCGGTAGGGCGGCAGGTTGGTCGCATCCACGCCGTTCACGGTCAGCGTGCCGGCATCGGGCTTGAGGACGCCGGACAGGAGATTGAACAAGGTGGTCTTTCCCGCGCCGTTCGGACCGGTGAGGCCGACGATCTGACCGGGATCGACATAGAAGGAGACGTTGTCGACGACCGTCGTTCCGCTGAAACGCTTGGTGAGGCCATCGGCCATGAGGCGTGGCGTCATCGCTTGCGGCTCCGCGTCGTTGCCGCCTTTGGCTTCTTGCTGACGCGCCGGGGGGCAGTGCGATCGCCTTTCTGCAGCAGCGCTTCCACGGCCTCGACCAATGTCGCTAGGACGGCGCGAACGCGCGCTTCGTCCGGATGAATGTTGTCCTGGATGCGCAGTCCGCGCAACGTCGACACGATCAGGGTGATGATGACGTGAATGCGCTCCCGAGGCAGGCCGGACGCCTCAAACGCCTGCGCGCCCAGATCCTCGTAGGAGGTGAACAGGTCGCTCAGGATGCCGTTGACGGCTTCGCCGATCTTGGTCTCCGATCGGCCCGACACCATGAGATCGAGCATCGTGACCAGCGCGTTGGCGCGGAAGACCTCCTCATAGAGGCGTCCGACGAAGGTCGCGACATCCGTGCGGCCATTGCCCACATCGTCGGCGAGGCCGGCGACAATGTCGCGCGCCCGCTGCCAGAAGTGCGCCGCCGTGTCGATGATGAGTTCATTGCGGGTCGGATAGTGATGCAGCATCGCGCCGCGCGAGACGCCGCAGCGTAACGCAATTGCCGCCGCGGATGCGGCGTCGACGCCGACTTCGGCAATCAGTTGTTCGGTCGCCGCGCGCAACCGCGCACGCATGATCGCACCTTTGACTTCGCGGCCGTCGGTGGCTTCCGGTGCTTCTGTGAGGGAGGCAGCGCTTTTCATGCCTGAAACCTGCCACAGAGCCGTCGGCGGAGGAGAGCAAAAAAAGCAGGCGTGCTTGCTTGTTTTTTACGCGGGAGTTTTGCGCACAAGCATTCGCGAAGTTGATCGGAAGCGCAAAATCTTGGAAACTATTATATTCGGCATCGCCTGCAGCGCTTTCGCGCCGTCTAACATTTGTTCATCTAAGTAGACATTGGTCGTTATTACCTTAGAATGCGGATGCGCCGCACGGCAGATGCCGCTCGATTACTCGGTGCGCTGCTCAGCTAAGCTTGATTCAACGCGCGGACAGGAGATCTCCACGGGTTTGCGCGCGACGTGCGGCGGGATGTAAGCAAGACACCTCGTGCTGACCGATTGTCGGTCGCGCATGATTGCAACATCCAGGAATTGGGGACGTTCATTGCTCACCCCGAAGTTGAGCATCCGGCATTCGGATCAATCTTTCAGCGATACACCCGCAGAACTCATCATTGTTGGCGCTCGCCAAGTTGTCGCATGTGACCCGACGAAGGCCGACGGGATCGGCGTGATCGAGAATGCCTGTGTTGCCGTGTGTGGTGACACGATCGCTGCCATCGGTACGCCGAAGGAACTGACCCCGTTCTACGGCGAGGTCACGCAGGTTGTGGATGCCGATGGCGGAGTCGTGACGCCGGGCCTTGTCGATTGCCATACGCATCTCATTTTCGCGGGCGATCGCTCGCATGAATACTTCAAGCGCACCGAAGGGCTGGATGACCGCGGATTGACGGCGGCCGGAGTCACCTGGGGAGTGCCGGCCTCGAAGGCGCGTAATGCGGGTCTTTCGGTCGACGATCTCGTCGACGCGTCGATCTCGCGCGCGCGCACGATGTTGAGCTGCGGAACGACGACTCTCGAGACGAAATCCGGTTACGGTCTCGATCACACGAGCGACATCGCCTCGCTTCTGGCTGCAAAACGGATCGCCGAGCGTACCGGAATCGAGATCGTCGGCACCTATCTCGGTGCTCACGCACGACCGACGGAGCGCGCCGATCGTTACCTCGATGCGATGATCCGCGAGACAATTCCGGCAATCGCGGAAAAGCGCCTCGCCGATTTCTGCGATGTCTATGTCGATCCCGACGTGTTCACGCTGCCCGAATGCAGTCGCGTGCTGGCCGCTGCCGCCGATGTTGGTCTCGGCGCAAAGTTGCATACCGATGCGCGCATCAATATTGGGGGAGCGCGCCTTGCCGCCGAAATGCGCGCGGCCTCCGTCGATCACGGCAACATGCTGAGCGACGATGACCTGCGCATTCTGGCGGATGCAGGCACCAGTGTGGCTTTCTTCCCGGGCTTCGATTGGACCGTCAATCATCCGCGCCCCGTTGATGGGCGGCGTCTGGTGTGCTCCGGTGTCGACGTCGCTATCGCAACGGATCTGTGCCCGGTCTGCTGGCACCTCTCGCAGCAGATGAGCATGGGCTTCGCATGCCGGTTGTCCGGTTTGACGGCAGAGCAGGCACTGCTCGGCGTGACGCTCAACGCAGCCAAGGCAATTCGGCGCGACGATCGGATCGGATCGATCGCGCCCGGCAAGCAGGCCGATCTCGTCGTGTTCGACGTGCCGGATTATCGGCAGCTAGCGTTCCGGTTCGGCGCAAACTCGGCCCGATGGGTCATCAAGAAGGGAAAGATCCTCGTGGACGGACGCGCTCACGCGGAAGGCTCAACCTCCAACAACGATCGGAAGCGGCGATGAAGGACAGAATAGACGAAGGCCTGTGGGCGTGGCGCCAGACCGAGAACCACAACCACATGATCGATCTGCAGAACGGCTTGCCTGCATCAGCCGGTGAAGCCGAGGTCGAGCTTGCCTTTTTCGGCGGCTCGGCGTTCCGCATCACATCGCCGGCGGGGCTCACCATGATGATCGATCCTTGGCGCAATCCGCCATGGGGCACCTGGAACTGGTATCTGTACGAGTTCCCGAAGGTCGAAGTGGATATCGCGCTGTCCACGCATGCGCATTTCGATCACGATGCAGTGCATCAGCTCAGTAGCAACGTCGTTCTCGATCGTCTGATCGGCACGTATCAGTTCGCCGACGTGAAGATCACCGGCATTGCCGACAAGCACGTGTCGGACAGCACCCACAACGCCTATGACTGGGCGGAGATGACGCGTCGGCTTACGCCGATGAAGACCAATCCGCCGGACAACTGCCGCTCGTTCGACAACTGCATGTTGCTGATCGAGGTCGGCGGACTCCGCATCCTGCATTGGGGCGACAATCGTCCCAATCCACCGCAGAGCGTCTGGGACAAGGTCGGCGAGGTCGACGTTGCCCTTCTGCCGATCGACGGGTCGCAGCATGTGCTGAGCGATACCCAGGTCGACGAAGTTGCCGAGCGGCTCAAGGCGCGGCTGATCGTGCCGCATCACTATGGTATCTGGGATCTCACCACGCGAGGTTCGACCTTGCTTCCGCCGGACGCATGGGTGAATGGGCGCAAGGATTCCATCTGGGCGGACAGCGGATCGGTTCGTCTGACCCCGACCTTCGTCAAGCAGCAGAATAATCGGGTGCTCTGCTTCGGCGAACACGTCGCATTCGAAAAGCCCATTCCGCGAGGCAAGGGCGCGTAATCGCGCGCTCATGCTCGAAGCGTCGCCGTGCGACGGGGACCGTTGCGCGGCCGACCTTATGACGCCAGCGCACGTTCGGCGGCCGTATGCCAGACGATTTCGGCGGCGTGGGAAGCAAAGCCACCGGCCCGGCGCGCGAGGCAGATGGTGCGCGGAAAGCCCGGCGATAGCGGTACCACGACGACCCCTGCATGGGTCTCCGGAACGGCCATCTCCGCGATGATGGCGACGCCCATTCCGGCACGAACCATGGCAAGGATCGACGTGATCTGCTGGATCGAATGGTGGATCGACGGTTCGTGGCCGCTGCGCGCGAACCATGCGCGTATCAACGGCTCGCTGCCACCCTTTGACAGAATGAAGGGAGGCGCGGACAGGGCTTTCGCATCGAGCGTGGCGCGCTGTGCCAACGGGTCCTTCGTGCGGATCAGTGCCACCAGGCGGTCACGCGCCAGCGGCATCAGGTCGAGATCCGCATCGTCGTTCTCGACGACGAGGGCGAAATCCACCAGTCCGTCACGTAGCGCCTGCAGGGCAGGCTGGTCGGTGCGCTCGGTGATTTCGATGAGAACGCCCGACCGTCGTCGTGCCACGGCGGCGACGAGGCCCGGAAGAATGTGGGTCGACGCCGATGCGCCGAAAGAGCCAATGCGAACGAGACCGCTTCCATGTGCCCGACTGTCGCGCAGGCGCCGCGCGGTGTGCTGCGCCAGTTCGTCCTGGCGTATGGCGTGCTCTGCGAGAATCCGGCCCTCGGCGGTCAAAGCCGCTGGGCGCCGGCCACGAATGACGAGGGAGAGCCCGCATGTCTCCTCGGCGCGCGCGATCGCCTTGCTGGCGGCCGGCTGGCTGACGTTCAGCGCACGTGCTGCCTCGGAAAAATTGCCGGACTGCTCCAGCAGCGGCAGCAGGCGCAGCGCCAGCGGCGGGATTCCCTTGAACGGGTCGCTCACGAGATATAACCTCCGATTATTGGATCATTCCATTTCATTCTGATTGAGAATTGTCCCGTCGTCATCACAAAGCACGGGCATCGCGTGACTGTCTCGATCAATCCCTTCATCGCAGCCATTCCCACCAATCCGCTGCGCGCGCTGTTTCCGTATGGAGCGCGGCCGGGAATGCTGAATCTCGCCAGCGGCCATCCCTCCAAGGACGCCTATGACCTTGAAGGCCTCGCCGAGGCGGCGAGCCGCGCCAGCCTGGATTTCTCGGCATGGACCTATGGCTCCAGCGCCGGCGATCCCGCGCTGATCGGGTTGCTAGCCGAGACCGTCGCGATGGTGCCGCCGGGCCGGCGTCTCCTCGTGACGTCGGGTGCCCAGCAGGGGATCGATCTCGCGATCCGGACCTTTGCGTCCCCCGGCACCAAGATGCTGGTGCCAGAGCCCGTCTATCCCGCCGTGCTTTCGACATGCGCGGCCGTTGGCGTCACATCTGTCGGCTACCAGATTGCGCCGGGCGACACCGATCTTTCAGGGCTCGAGGCCGCGCTCGCGACCGCCGGGGATGTGCGCGCGCTGTATGCGCTCCCAACCTTCGGTAATCCGACCGGTGATACGCTGACCCTCGAGCAGCGAATGCGGTTGCTCGCGCTCTGCGCAAAGCACGACGTGCCGGTGATCGAGGACGCTCCCTATAGCGAGCTGTGGTTTCGTGCATCGCCGCCGCCCAGCCTGCTGGAACTTGCGCCACAGGTCGATGGTGCGACCGTGATCTATCTCGGCAGCCTGTCGAAGATCATGTCACCGGGATTGCGAGTCGGCTGGCTGATTGCACCGGAGAGCATCGCGGCGGCCATGCAGGAAGCGCGTCAGGCCAGCGACCTGCAGCCGAATTCGCTGGCCCAGCGCGTGGCCTATCATTACCTGCAGCTCGGCCGTTTGACCGACCATGTCGCCCGCGTCCGCGCGCTTTATGCCGAACGCCACGACGCGCTCGTGGACGTGCTCACCGAGGCGGGATTCATGGTCCCCAAGGTCGAGGGCGGCATGTTCCTCTTTCCCGTTCTGCCCGTGGACAGGAGAAACAGCGATCTTTTCGAACGCGCTGTCGCGCAGAATGTGCTGTTCGCTCCGGGCTCTGCATTTTGTGCGCAAGCCGGCAGCGGCATGTTTGCCGACCGCATACGCCTGTGTTTTGCCGGCCTCGCCAAGCAGGATATCGTTCTGGCGGCGCAGCGGCTCGTTGCGGCAGTGAGGACCTGATGATCGGGCCGATTGTCCTCGCGTTGATTCCGATCGTGCTGCTGATCGGTCTCGGACACGCCATGAAGCGTCGCGCGTTTCTTGCCGACAGCTTCTGGATGCAGGCAGAGCGGCTGAGTTATTTCGTGCTGCTGCCGGCGCTGTTCGTGCATGGCCTCGCCACGGCAAATCTCGACGGTATCCCGATTTGGGGGCTTGTGGCGGCACTCATCGGTTCGACGGTGTTCGCCGCGGCGATTCTTCTGATGTTCGGTCGCTTCGTGACAACAGACGGCCCCGCATACACCTCCGTGTTCCAGGGCGGCATTCGCTTCAACAACTACGTCGGCATCACCGCCGCAGTGGGGCTGATCGGCACACATGCAGTGCCGCTGGCGGCGGTTGCCAATGCCGCGGTGGTGCCCACGGTTAACGTGCTTTGCGTGATCGTGTTCGCGCATTACGGAACAGCCAAACCAACGTTACGCGGGGTGTTGCGTGGCATTGCGCTGAATCCGCTGGTGGTCGGTTGTATCATCGGCATCGCGTTGCAGGTCACGCATATCGGTCTGCCGCCGGGCATTGAAGGTTGCGTCAAGGCGCTCGGGCAGGCGTCACTGCCGCTCGGTCTGCTTTGCGTCGGCGCGGCGCTCGACTGGAAGACACTTGGTCGCGGGCTGAAGCCTACGATCTTCGCGTCCGGCGTTAAATTCATTTTGATGCCACTCGCGACGGCCTTGATCTGCTTCTGGCTCGACCTCGACCGCGAAGCGGTCATCGTCGCAGTGCTGTTCCAGGCGTTGCCTACGGCATCGTCATCCTACGTGATGGCGCGGCAGCTTGGTGGCGACGCTGAATTGATGGCCGGCATCGTTGCATTTCAGACGGTCGTTGCCATCGTTGCCGTGCCTGCGGCGTTGTTGCTCCTGAATGCCCGGTTGTGACGGCAGCTCAGTGGGAACGTCCGTCGTCGCTACTCGCCGGCACGACCCGCTTGCGTTCTTCCACCGTCAGTCGTTGCAGCGCGCCTGGACCAAGATCACCCGCGCCGACGATCTGCACCGCACTATCGGGGTTTTGTGAGCGCTGCTCGCGTTTGCGGGCACGTTCTTCCTCGCCATCGCCGCCGCCGAATCCGACGATAATGACGAGTGTTGTTCGTTGGCCCGCGGCTGCGGTGGCCCCGCCTGCTGGGCCGCGCCCCCGGCCGTGTTTCCGGCTTCCGTCGGTCCACCGATATTGGGCGGCTCGATCACCGGCAGCCTTTGGACTGGCCGCCGACTTCGATATTGGCGGCGTTCAGGACATGCAGCGCCGCGAGATTGAGATCGCCCGCAACCCGGATGCCCGCGTCTCACGCATTCACCGTGCCGTCAGGCGCAACGAAGTCGACATCGCCCTGAACCACGCCAGCAAAACCGATGATCGTGCCGATGCCCCTACCGGAAATATCCGCCCGCTCGCCGGCCGGCGACCTTCACCGCTCTTTATCGTAGCAACATTTGCGCCAGAGACGCGGACCGCTACCGTCAGGAGTGCAATATCGTAAAAGATCGTAGTCTGGCGTGGGAAATCGTAGCCGTGGTAGCGGGGGTCCGTTACGGCGCTAGACCCACTATTTCGGAGGCCCTGCTTTCTTACCGGAGAGCAGCTTAGTTCGAAACGTCGCGCCCTAGTAGTCCGCCCAAAGCCGCCGTTCGTGCGCGATCCATCGCCACCTGAAATGATCGCCGAGCAGGTTCAAATCCTGGAGGCGCACCCCCCGATACCGACATTCGCTTCAAGTCACGATCTGACCGTCGGCGTCATCCATTCGAATGCCGCCTACGTCGTCTCGGTTCGGTTCCGGCCAGGGGCACCAACTAGGTTGTTCGGGCCCGTTCGCAAGCGTCCGCAGCCGTCCGCACAGTGCTCCAACGCCTTGAAAAATAAGCTATTCTGCATAAGTCGGTGTTCGTCACCGTTTGTTCTTATTCCGACCCCAGCCGCGCGATTTGTTGGTATTTTTGTTGGTATCGGGAGAACAGACGTTCACGGCAACTTCCGCTATTCCGAACTATGGAATTGAGCAGATGGCTCGCAAGAACGACGGCGCGCACGCAACCCCCAAGCGGATCAGGAGCGACGTCGACTGCCGCGCCGCCCGACCAAAATTCGGCGGCGGCGCGTGGAGCCCGGCCAAGATTTCCGACGTGACCGGCGGCGGCCTCTATCTATTCGTCACGCCCGACGCTAGCAGGCCCGGGCACGCTGCTTCCAAGCTCTGGCGGATGAGCTACCGCTTCCACGGCCGTCAGAAAACCTACTCCATTGGCCCTTACGGCAACGGCAGTGATGGCTCGTTCTCTCTTGCTGACGCGCGGCGCGAGCGCGACAAGGCCAAAGAGCAGCTTAAGGAAGGAAAAGATCCGAGCACCGAGAAGCAGCTGGACAAGCACAGGCAGGCGGCCGCCCGGTCTTTCGGGCAATGGGCCGACGAATGGCTCGCGAAGAAGAAGGTCGAGAAAGTCAAACGCGGCAGGATCGTCGCGGCGCGCGCCCCCAAGACGATCGAGGTGCTCGAGCTGCGCGTCGGCTACGTCAAGGCGCGCTTCGGCAAGCTCAGCAGGCAGGACATCAAGCGTCCGGACGTGCTCGCTTTCATGCGTTCATACGAAGCCGAGGGAAAGCTGGAAACCCGAGACCGCGTGCGCAGCATCTGTGAGCAAATCTGCGACTATGCCGACGTCGAAGGCGACGGCTACAATCCGTTCCGTAACCTGAATGGGCAGATGATTGCCAACATTTCGACGCCGCGTCCAGGCGTCACCGAACCACGTGACGTGACGCGCGTCTTCACACTCATCGCCGCACCGTGGACGAGAGCGAGGTTTGGTGACGTTGTTGGCCTTGCGTTGCGCTTCGATGCGCTGACCATTCCTCGCCCCGGCATGGTCAATGAAATGGAGTGGGGCGAGGTCGACTGGGATGCCGAACGCTGGACTATTCCAGCAGCCAAGATGAAGACCGGCTGGGACCATGTCGTACCTTTGTCACGGCAAGCACTCGCAATCCTGCGCAGCGTCCAGGAGCTGACCGGCCATCGCCGCTACGCGTTTTCTTGCTCGAAGGACGCGCCGTTATCGAACAACACGCTCAACAAGCGCTTGCGGCTGCTTGGCATTGACACCAAGACCAAGCATTGTGCCCACGGATTCCGGACAACCTTCTCGACCCTGTCTCACCACGAAGAGATCAAGGACGCCAAGGCGTGGGATGGCGATGTCGTCGAGCTACAGCTTGCGCATCTCGATAATTCGACTGTGGAAGGTTTGTACAAAAGGCACGGACCGCTCGCGCTGATCGGCTCGCGCACGAAGCTGATGCAGCATTGGGCTGATCGGATCGACCACTGGCTCGATCCCAAGAAGGTGATGCCGATCAAGGGAGGAGCGCTTGCCTAAGTCACCTAAAGGCGACACTTCCGGGTCGCCTGCGCCGATATCGCAAGAATCGGTGGTCGCGGGGACATGCAACCATCTCAATTGCTTTTTCAGGCTGTCGCCTAACCAGGCCATTGCGTCCCGAACGCAGTGAGCATCTTCTAAGTTATTGATCTTTCTTGATGTGGGGACCGCATTGGTCGCGTTCTGTTCACGGTCGTTTCACCCAATTCGTTGCGAATTCGTTGCGGCGTCCCAGACGAGAACGGGGCTTGCGGGAGAAGGCCACCTTCACCTGCACCGTGCCACCGCCCTGCTCGCCCACGCGAAGAACTCGATCCGAACTCAAGCGCCTGATGATCGCTGGCGACTTCCGCCGGGGTTGCGAGCTCGTCGATGACCTCGCGATCGTTGCGGAGGCTGCCAAGGCGCCACGCGGCATTAATCACCGGATGATGCCGCCCGTTGCAGCGATGCGGGCCAAGTGAAAATCGGCATCGCCGAACTGGTGATCGATCATAGTCAGCCGCTTAAAATAGTGGCCGATGCGATATTCCATGGTAACCCCGATGCCACCATGTAGATGAACACCGCTCTGGCCTACGAAGCGCGCGGAGCGGCCGATCTGCACCTTGGCCGCTGCGACCGTCTTGGCGCGCTCGTTGAGATCGGTGAAGTTCGACGCCATCGAGGCCAGGTAAGACATGCTGCGCGCGGTCTCCAGCGCGGTGAACATGTCGGCGGCGCGGTGCTGCAGTGCCTGGAACGAGCCGATGGCAACACCGAACTGCTTGCGCTCCTTGATATATTCGACAGAGATCTTGACAGCCTCCTCCATCGCGCCGACTGCCTCGGCGCACAGCGCGATGCGGGCGTCGTCGACCACCTGGTTGACGATGAGCAGACCGTCCTCGACATCGCCGATCACCGCATCGGCGCCGACCTCGACATTGGCGAGCTTGATATCGGCGGCGCGGCTGCCGTCCTGGGTCTCGTAGCCGCGGATATCGACGCCCTTGGCATCGGCGGGCACCAGGAACACGCCGACGCCCTTGGCGTCGCGCTGGCCGCCGGCGGTGCGGGCGGTGATGATAATGGTGCCGGCGGTGTCACCATGACCGGCGACAACTTTCTCGCCGTTGAGCACATAGCCCGAGCCGTTCTTCTTCGCCGATGTGGCGACATCGCCGAGATCGTAGCGCGAGTCGAGCTCCAGCTGGGCGAAGGCCAGGGTCTTGGACCCGTCAATGATGCCCGGCAGATAGGCTGCGCGCTGCTCGCGTGACGCACGGCGCAGGAATCCGCCGCCAAGCACCACCGTGTCGAGATAAGGCTCGATCACCAGATTGCGGCCGAGCGCCTCCATCACGATCATGGTCTCGACCGGACCGGCGCCAAAGCCTCCGTCGTCCTCCGAGAATGGCAGGCCCAGCAGGCCCTGTTCAGCGAACTTGTCCCAGATCGCTCTGCTGTAGCCATCCCTCTCGGCGAGATATTTCTTGCGAGCGTCGAAATCGTAGGACGATTTCAGCAGCCCGTCGATGCTATCCTTGAGGAGGCGCTGCTCCTCGGAAAGATCAAAATCCATTCTCTTTTCTCTCGGATCGCGCGCGACGCGGCGTGGTGAATGTTTGAAGTCGCCGTCATTGCGAGGCGCTCTTGCGCCGAATCAATCCAGGCTTGCTCGTGGCCTCGGAATTGCTTTGTTGCTCCGGTGCTAGCAATGACGTGCTTTCGGCAGATCAGAGTCCCAACACCGCTTTCGCGATGATGTTGCGCTGGATCTCGTTGGAGCCGCCATAGATCGACACCTTGCGGTAGTTGAAATAGGTCGGCGCAATCGGCGACGCCCAGTCGTCATTTGTGTTGCGCGCATCGTCTTGCAGGAATGGCAGCGCGAACGGACCGGTGACCTCAAGCAGCAACTCGGTCAACGTCTGCTGGATTTCCGAGCCCTTGATCTTCAGGATCGACGAGGCCGGGTCGGGCTTGCCCTTGCCATGCTTGCCCTCGGCAGCGACCACTCGCATCTGCGTCAGCTCCAGCGCCTTCAGCTCGATCTCCGTGGAGGCGAGCTTTTGCCGGAACAGTGGATCTTCGATCAGTGGTCTGCCGCCGGCCATGGTCCGGGCCGCCAGTTCCTTGATGCGGCCGATCCGCGCCTTGGAGATGCCGACGCGGGCGATGTTGACACGTTCGTGGCCGAGCAGGAATTTGGCGTAATCCCAGCCCTTGTTCTCCTCACCGACGAGGTTCTCGACAGGCACCACCACGTCATCGAAGAAGACCTCGTTGATCTCTACCCCACCATCAATCATCTGGATTGGGCGCACCGTAATGCCCTTCGTCTTCATGTCGATGAGGATGAAGGAAATGCCCGACTGCTTCCTGGCGGTCGGATCGGTGCGGCAGAGGCAGAAGATCCAGTCGGCATGCTGCGCCAGCGTGGTCCACGTCTTCTGGCCGTTGACGATATAGGTGTCGCCCTTCCTGTTTGCCGACGTCTTCAGTGAAGCCAGGTCCGAGCCGGCCCCGGGTTCGGAAAAGCCTTGGCACCACCAATCATCCATGTTGGCGATGCGCGGCAGATAATACTTCTTCTGGGTTTCGTTTCCGAACGTGTAGATGACGGGGCCGACCATGTTGACGCCGAACGGCAGCGGCGCCGGCGCGGGATATCTCTGCAGCTCCTCGAGGAAGATATACTGCTTCACCGCACTCCAGCCGGTGCCGCCATATTCCACCGGCCAATGCGGTACGCCCCAGCCCTTTTTATGGAGCGTTCGCTGCCAGCTCACCTGCTCATCCTTTGTGATGTGCCGGGTTTCGAACAGCTTCTGGCGCACCGCAGCATCGACATTGTCCCTGAAGAAGGCACGCACATCGTCCCGAAACGCGACTTCCTCGGGTGAAAAGCTCAAGTCCATTGTGAAACGACTCCAGATCAGGCAAACGAATATTTGGCCGCATCGCCGCACCTGCGCCATCCCGGCGAAGCGGGAGCGAGGCTCTGCGCCTCTTGTCGGTGCGCGATGACAGTCCTAGTGCGGCATCACCGCCACTGGCTCCCGCCGGATCCAGAAGATGTATCGCCGGCCCGCGAAGCGGGTGACGCTGTGCAGCGTCATACCGATCGCCGAAAGGATGATCAGAACGGCGAATACGCCGGTGACGTCCAGATTGAAATTATAGGTCATGATCAGGTAACCGAGACCCGCCTGCGCGCCGACAAACTCGCCGACGATGGTGCCAATCACCGCCAGCACTGAGGCGATCTCAAGACCGGCGAAGATCAGCACCAACGCGGATGGAATCCGCAGGCGCACCAAGGTCTGCAGCGTCGTCGCCCCGTATGCCTTCATCATGTCCAATTGATCCCGATCGGTGGCATGAAAACCGGAGATCACGCTCACAAGGATCGGAAAGAAGCAGATCAAGGCAGTGATGACGACTTTCGAGGTCAGGCCGTATCCGAACCAGATGACCAGAAGCGGCGCGACCGCCACTTTCGGGACCGTCTGCAACGCCACGAGATAGGGATACACGAGCTTCTCGACCGCCGGCACCAGCGACACCAGCGCCCCCACCACGAGCCCGGACGCGATGCCGATACCAAACCCGATCAGAACTTCGGTCAGGGTAACCATGAGGTGCGGCCACACCGCTCCTTCGGCGAACATTACGTACAAGCGAACCACAATGCCGCTCGGTGCCGGCAGCACCAACGGCGAGACGTGCCCGTAGCGACAAATGCTTTCCCAGACCGCGAGCAGAACCACCGCGAGGCCAAACACCTGATAGCTGGGGGACATCAGATTCAGACGTGCGTTCTTCATAGCGAGGTCACCATCGGAGCTTCAGAACCGAAAATGGTCCGGATCTGGTCGCAGATTTCACCGAACCGCTTGTTTGCCATTGTCTTCAGGCTTCGCGGCCGCGCGATATCGACGTCGATGATCTCGGAGATTCGGCCGGGCCGGGGCGACATGACGACCACGCGGTCTCCGAGCAGCACTGCCTCGGGAATGCTGTGCGTGATGAAGAGAACCGTCTTCTTCTCCTCGGAGCAGACACGCATCAGTTCGACATTGAGCGATTCGCGCGTCATGGCATCGAGCGCGCCGAAGGGCTCGTCCATCAGCAGAACTTTCGGTTCGCGCATCAGCGCGCGGCAGATCGCAACGCGCTGCTGCATGCCACCGGACAATTCGAACGGATACTTCCTGGCGAACTCGGCGAGCCCCATGAAGGTCAGCAGTTCTTCCGCCCGGCGCCGCGTCTTCTCGGAACGATCATTCCTCAAGTGAGGCGACAGTAGAACATTGTCGAGCACCGTATTCCAGGGCAGCAGCAGCGCCTGTTGGAAGACGATGCCGACATCGGATCGGGGACCGCGAAGGCGATCGCCATCGAATCTCACTTCGCCCGAGGTGACCGACGATAGGCCGGCGAGGATGCGAAGCAACGTCGTCTTGCCGCACCCGCTCGGTCCGACAACCGAGACGAACTCGTTTTCCCTGATGTCGAGGCTGACCCTGGCCAATGCCGTCACGACGTCACCGGAATGCGTGACGAACTTTTTTTCGACGTTCTCGATCGTGATGAGCGTCCGGCTGCGGCTCTGCACCGTCTCATCGGACGCGCTAAGGGGCGAAGTCAACATAAATGAATGAATCTCGTTCACTGATTGATGGTCTGCACGCTGTTGTTTCGACCGGAGCAGCGCTCGAAGCGCGGTTCACTGCAGCGACTTCAGATCGAACTCTTTCGCCTGCTTCATGATCGCTGCACGGTCGTAATTGTTGATCTCGCCGACGAACTCATTGGTAAACATACGCGATGCGGGTACCGGCTTCGCGATCTGCCCGCCCTGCAGCAGGAATTCGCTGAGATCGTTCCAACGGGATTCGATGAATTCACCGCGCCTGTCGCCCAGTTGGGCATCAGTCCAGCCGTCCCACGTCGTCGTCATTTTCAGACCGCGCTCGAGCTTCTGCTCTGGAGTGCCTTCCGCGGGCTTGCTCTCGGGATAGATTTTCCAGGTCATCAATACGCAGGCCGGACGATTGGCGAGGCAGAAATCCAGGCCTTTCGCCAATGCGCGGGCGAAGCCGACGAGGAGCTTGGGATTCTTCTTGATGGTTTCGTTCCTGGCCAGCAGCGACACGTCGGGCAATGTCGTGAGCTTCTGTTCGATCGGCAGCTGCCGGACCGGCGATCCGGCGATGCCGAACGTGATGTTCGCAGTTTCCCAGAACACGATGGCGTCCACCACCTTCTGCTTCATGGCGGTGATCGCCTGACCGCCCGCCCCGATGGGGATGAAGGTGACATCCCGATCGGGATTGAGACCGGCCGCCCGCAGATACGCCTTTCCGTAATTCATGCCGGCGCTGCCCAGCGCTGTCACGCCGATGCGCTTGCCCTTCAGTTCGGCCACCGAACTGACAGGGCTGTCGACCGGCACCGAAATCGACCAGATATTGCGATATTCGACTGCAGAAAAATAACGCAGATCCAGCTGCGCGTCGCCATCCTGCATACCGATCACCGCCTGCGCTGGGCTGGCCCAGCCGATCGGTGCGTTTCCGGTCGCAACCTGGATCGCCACCTCGTTCGAACCCGCAGCGAGCAGGTAGGAAGCCTCAATTCCCTCCTGATCGAGATAGCCGAGATATTTCGCCGCGATGAAAGGCGCAATCGCTTCATTGGCGTTTCGCTGCGGCAGTAGAACATTGATCTTTTCAGCAGCCGCGGCTTGCTCAGCCGCGATGAGGGTGCAAAGCGTGAGTAAGATCGCAAGAAGCTGATGCATGTTCTTAAATCCTTGGGGGCGGATGATTGGCACTTGGCAGGACGGTAATCGGTATATCACTCGTGTACAAGCTCTATGCTTGCTTGCGAGTGATTAAGCTTTGCCCATAGCGGAGGGAGATATTGTGCAGTCGCAGCAATGCTGCGAATGTGTCGGCTCGCGCAGCATCGCGCGCCGACAGGACATGGAGCGGCGCAAGCGCTTACCGCAAGGGTTGCGTCAGCCGCGGGTCTTCTCGGTATTGAGCGAGGCAAAGGTTGCGCCCTCGTCCGCAAGGCGCCCGAGCAGCGCGGTGGGCTTCAAGGCCGGCTCGTTCAGGCTCCGCGCATAGAATTCGAGCCGTTCGACGATGGTCCTGAGGCCAACGAGATCCGCATAGAACATTGGCCCGCCGCGATGGATCGGCCAACCATAGCCGTACAGCCAGATCACATCGATGTCGCCCGGGCGCGCGGCGATCTTCTCTTCGAGGATGCGCGCGCCTTCATTGATCATCGGATAGATCATGCGCTCCAGAATTTCCTGATCGCCGATGGTGCGACGGGTCAGACCGAGGCGCTTACACGTCGCGTCGATCAATTGTTCGACCTTGGGGTCCGGAATCGGCGCACGCGACCCCGGCTCGTATCGATAATAGCCCTTCGAAGTCTTCTGCCCAAGACGGCCGGCCTCGCAGATGGCATCGGCAATGTCCCAGCGAATGCCGCGGTCCTGACGCGAACGCCAGCCGATATCGAGACCTGCGAGATCGCCCATGGCGAACGGCCCCATCGAAAAGCCGAACCGCGTAAGCACCGCGTCCACCTCTTCCGGAAGCGCGCCGCTCTTGAGCAGGGCCTCTCCCTGCAGGCCGCGGACGGCCAGCATACGGTTACCCACGAAGCCATGGCAGACGCCGACGACGACCGGCGTCTTGCCGATGCGCTTGGCCAGCGTCGTTGCGGTCAACAGCGCATCGGGCGCGGTTTGTTTGGCGCGCACGACCTCGCACAGCTTCATGATGTTGGCCGGCGAGAAGAAATGCATGCCCAACACGTCCTGCGGCCGGCGGGTGACCGCAGCGATCTCGTTGATGTCGAGATAGGAGGTGTTGGTGGCCAGCACCGCGCCGGGCCTAGCGTTGGCGTCGATGGCGGTGAAGACCGCTTTCTTGATCGCCATGGTCTCGAACACGGCCTCGATGACGAGGTCGGCATCCCTGACGTTCTCGAGGCCGACCTTGCCGTCGATCAGCGCCATCCGCTTCGCCGGCTCATCCGCCGGGATGCCGCCGCGCGCCGCCGTGGCGTCCCAGTTCTTCCGCATCGTGCCGAGGCCGCGTGTCAGTTGTTCTTCCCCGGTTTCGATCAGGGTCACCGGAATGCCCGCATTAGCGAAGGACATAGCGATGCCACCGCCCATGGTGCCGGCGCCGATGATGGCGACGCGCCCGACCGGACGCGGCTTCACGCCGTCCGCCACGTCTCGAACCTTGACCGCTTCCCGCTCAGCGAAGAAGGCATGGCGCTGTGCCTTCGCCTGATCGTCGGCGACCAGCTTCAAAAAGGCCTCGCGCTCTTTCTTCAGCGCCTCGTCAAAAGGCGTATCCAGCGTCCAGCTCACCGCCTCCGCGCAGGCCAGCGGCGCATTCAGGCCACGGTTCTTCTTGGTGGCCGCTGCAGCAGCGGCGGCAAAAAGCGAACGATCCGCCTTGGCCGCCACGAGCTTGGAATCATCGTTGCGTAGCAGCAGCAGCGGGCGCTGTTCCGCCACGAGCTTCCTCGCGAATGCGATCGCGCCGTCCGCCTGGCTCTCGACGATCTCGTCGATGAGGCCATGATCGAGCGCTTCAGGCGCGCCGATCGGCTCCCCGGTGACGATCATCCTGACGCCGAACTCCGGGCCGACCGCCCGCGGCAGGCGCTGCGTTCCGCCCGCGCCCGGCAGCAGGCCGAGTTTGACCTCGGGCAAGCCGAGCTTGGCATCCTTGACGGCAACGCGGAAGTGACAGCCGAGCGCGAGCTCAAGGCCGCCGCCAAGCGCTGTGCCGTGGATCGCCGCGATCACCGGCTTGCTGCAGCTTTCAATAGCCGTGATCACCTCATTGAGGGCCGGCGGCTGCGGCGGCTTGCCGAATTCGGTGATATCCGCACCGGCAATGAAGGTGCGGCCAGCGCAGGTCATCACGATGGTCCGAACCGCGGCATCCGCATTCGCGGCCTGGACGCTCTCGAAGATGCCGCGGCGTACGGCCACGCTCAGAGCGTTCACCGGTGGCGCATCGATGATAATCAACGCGCAATAATCGACCAGCGCGAGTTTGACGGCGTCGCTCAATTCAAGTCTCCCATCAGAACAATCTCAACAGGCGCAAGCATCGGAGCCCGGTCCTGGCGACCGGGTCACGCTCCGCCACGATTTTCTCAGCGCTCGGATCAGTGGATGATCTCGAACAAGCCGGCGGTTCCCATGCCGCCACCAACGCACATGGTGGCGACGCCATATTTGATCTTGCGGCGACGTCCCTCGATGAGAAGATGACCGGCCAGCCGCGCGCCACTCATCCCGTAAGGATGGCCCATGGAAATGGCGCCACCATTGACGTTCAGCCTGGCAGGATCAATTCCGAGCTTGTCCCGGCAGTAAAGCACCTGAACGGCGAAGGCTTCGTTCAGCTCCCACAAGTCGATGTCGTCGATGCGCAGACCGTGACGCGCGAGGAGCCGCGGCACGGCGTAAATGGGACCGATCCCCATTTCGTCCGGCTCGCAGCCGGCCGACACGAAACCCCGGAAAATGCCGAGCGGCTTCAAGCCACGCTTGCCGGCTTCCTTGTCGCTCATGATCACCATCGCGCTCGCGCCGTCCGAGAGCTGGCTGGCATTGCCGGCCGTGATGCTGCCGCTGTCGCGCACAGGCCTCAGCTTGGCGAGCCCCTCCAGCGTCGTATCCGGACGAGGTCCCTCATCCTGAACGAGCGTGACGTCCTTCAGGCTGGTTTCCTTTGTCTCTTTGTTGCTGACCGACATCGTGACCGACAGCGGCACGATCTCGTCGTCAAACTTTCCGCTCGTCTGGGCCGATGCGGTCCGCATTTGGCTATCGAAGGAATATTCGTCCTGACGATCTCGCGAGATCGCATAACGTTTTGCAACCACCTCGGCGGTGTCGAGCATCGGCATATAGACGTCAGGCTTCAGCTCCATCAGCACGGGATCGACGGCACGATAGGTATTGGCGTGCTCGTTCTGCACCAGGCTGATCGATTGGCCCCCACCCCCGACGGCGATCTGGACACCGTCATGGATCACCGACCGTGCGGCGATGGCGATGGCCTGCAGTCCCGATGCACACAGGCGATCGACCGTCGTGCCCGACACCGATACCGGCAGACCTGCGCGCAACAGCGCCTTGCGAGCGATATTGCCGCCGGTCGTGCCCTGCTGCATCGCGGCTCCCATGACAACGTCTTCGATGTCGCCAGGATCGACCTCGGCCCGCGCCACTGCCGCCTTGATCGCCTCACCGAGCAGGGTGGCACCGTCGGTGTTGTTGAGCGCGCCGCGATAGGCCTTCCCGATCGGGGTACGCGCAGTGGATACGATAACAGCATCAGCCATAGAATGATTCCCAGTTTAGGCAGGACGAGATGAGAGTTGATCGCGCAGCGCTTGCCGAGACAGCTTGCCTACATTGGTGCGGGGCAGTTCGTCGATGAACTCGAGCTCCGCCGGCAGTTCGTGCTTGCCGATCTTGCCGGTCAGGAAGGCGCGCAGGTGGTCGATGCTGAAGCGCGCAGCGTCCGGCCGGAGCGTGATATAGGCCTTGGCAGCCTCTCCGCGATATTCATCGGGAATACCGACGACCAGCACCTCCTTGACGTCGGGGTGGGTGTAGATCGCCTGTTCGATCAGCTGCGGATAGACGTTGAACCCACCCGAGATGATGAGATCCTTCTTGCGATCGACGAGATAGAACCAACCATCCGCATCCATGTAGCCGATGTCACCGGTGAGGAAGCGATCGCCGATGAACCATTCGGACCGCCCTTCGTCCCGGTTCCAATAGCCACGCGTTACGTTTGGCCCGCGGATGCGCAGTTCGCCCACCTCACCAGCCGGCAAGACGCGATGCGGGTCGTCATGCGCCACGATGTCGATCTCGATGCCGGGCAGCATCAGCCCGATCGAGCCGGGCTTGTCCGGCCCGTTCGACGGATGCGTCGTGCCGGGCGACGCGGTTTCCGTCATGCCCCAGCCGCTCCGCAGCCGGAGGCCGGTCTTACGCTCGAAGATCGCGCCGACCTCGACCGGAAGCGGCGCCCCGCCCGAACTGCAATAGGCCAGCGACGACAGATCGCGGCGGTCCAGATCAGGCAGGCTGGTGATGGCGATCCACATGGTCGGCACGCCCGGAAACACCGTCGCACGCTTGACCTCGATATCCCGCATGATTCCCTCGAGATCGAAACGCTGATGCAGGGAAATCAGATCGCCGTAACGCAGCCGCTTCATCAGGATGAGCGTCAAGGCATAGATATGGAACAGTGGAAGCGCACAGATGACGCGCTCGGCAACATTCCGCTTCGCCCGGAATGATCGCGTCCAGACTTCCCGGATCGAGACCGCGGCGGTCAGATTGCGATGCGTAAGCATCGCGCCTTTAGGCAAGCCGGTCGTCCCCCCGGTATACTGCAGCAGCGCCACGTCATCCAGTTCAACGGCCGGCCAGGCCGCGGGAAGCCGAGCCTCCGCGTTGAATTCGGCGTAGGTGACGATCGCAGGCCGCTTGTCGTAGGACGCCAGCTTATTCTCCGCCTCGCCCCACGCCTCATCTTCGCAGACGATGATGCGGTCGATGATGCCGGCGTCGAGCAATTCGAGCGCTCGGGGGAAAATCGACGACAGGTTGCTGGTCACGACCACACGGGCGCCGCTATCGGTCAGCTTGTGCTTCAGCGTGATCTCGCCGTCGAGCGGACTGAGATGCACAATGCGTGCGCCGGCCTTGAGCGCACCGAAGAAGTTGACCGGATGATCGGGCGTGTTGCCGAGAAAGAGCCCGATGCTGGTGCCGCGCGCGAGGCCGTCTCGCAGATAAGCGGCTGCAGCCTGTGCGACCTTTGCGTTCAGCTCCCGATAGCTGATCTGACGATCGCGAAATTCAATCGCCGCGCGATCGCCGAATTTGCGCGCCGATTCCTCCAGCAACGCCGGCACGAGACCGACTGCGATCGGTTCGTCCCAGCGGACACCCTCTGGATAGAATTTCTCGCCTGCATATTGCACTGATGTTCTCCGTGGAGCGTCACCCCGGCAATGCCGAGTGAAAAAATGCCGAGTGATGGAATGGGAATGTCGCGCTACACCTGTTTTGTAACGGCGGCTCTTCTTCGCCACAGCGTGGCAAGGGTTGGGCCAACCACCGCCACGACACACAGTGCGGACAATGTCGCGCTGATCGGCCGGGTCACGAAGATCGACAGATCGCCGCCGCTGAGAAAGAGCGTCTCCCGAAGCGCTTTCTCGAAGATCGGGCCGATCACCAATCCGAGCACGAGCGGCGCAAGGTCGAATCCGATCTGGCGCAGGATCGCACCGATCGCCCCAAAGCCGACCAGGACGCAGAGGTCCCAATAGCTGCTCCGCATCGTGTAGACGCCAATAAAGCTGATGGCGAAAATGAAGCCGATCAGCGCATATTGCGGTACCCTCAGGAGCCTTACCCATAACCCGACCAGCGGCAGGTTCAACGCGAGCAGCGCGACGTTTCCGATATACATCGAGGCCAGGAGCCCCCATACAACGTCGGGATGTTGCGACAGCAGCAGCGGTCCAGGTTGGATGCCTTGTACGATAAGCGCGCCCAGCATCAACGCCACGTTTGGCGTGAACGGAATGCCCAGACTGAGAACAGGTACCAGCGCAGAGGTCGCCACCGCATTGTTCGCCGCTTCCGGACCGGCAAAGCCCTCCACGGCGCCCTTGCCGAACTCATCACGATGGGTGCGGGCGATCGCCTTCTCGACACCGTATGAAGCGAATGTCGATGTGAGCGAGCCGGGCCCCGGCAGTAGTCCGATGAGAAAGCCGATGCCCGACCCTCGGACGATCGCAGGCCACGCGCGCGACCATTCGGAGCGTGTCGGAATCATGTCACGCAGGCGTACCGTATCGGCACGCGGGAATCCGGTATGCGATGCGAGGAGATGAAACAGCTCGCTCAGGCCGTACAGCCCAAGCGTTATCGGCACGAGATCGAAGCCTAATCCGAGGAAATTGGTGTCGAACGTGAAGCGTGTATCGCCACTCACCGCATCGACACCAATCGTCGCCAAGGCAACGCCGACCAGCAGCATCAGCGTGTTCTGCGCCGGGTCGTTCCCCGTGATCCGGACCAGCGTCAGAGCTCCGAGAAGCGCCAGCAGGCAAAATTCAGGCGACGAGAACCGCAACGCCACATCCGCGAGGATGGTGGTGAAAAAGCTCAGCCCGACGATGCTGATCGTGCCGGCGATGAACGATCCGACTGCACAAATCATCAACGCAGCACCGGCTCTCCCCTTTCGCGCGAACTCGTAGCCATCGATCGTGGTGACGATCGAGCCGCCTTCACCTGGAATCCTGAGCAGGATTGCCGTCGTCGAGCCGCCATACATTGCGCCGTAGTAGATGCCGGCCAGCATGATGAGACCTGTGACCGCCGAGAAATGGATGGTGATCGGCATCAGAATCGCCATCGCGCCGAGCACGCCGAGACCGGGCAACACGCCAGTCGCGGTGCCGACCAACGCGCCCAGCAATGCCGCGCCGATGTTGACCGGCTGCAAGGCGACGGCAAACCCGCCGACCATTTGACCAAGCAAATCCATCATCAGCTCCCGAGAACCGCAGCGAGAAGAGACCCGTATGGAAGCGATACCTTCAGACCCAACGAGAAGATCACCCAGAACGCGATAGGCGTCATGACCGCGACAACGAGCGCGCTCGTCGATGGCGCACCAGCAAGGCGCGCCATGAGGACGAGGAAGACCCCGGTGGTGATAAAGATGCCAAGGAAAGGGAGCCCGACGATGTAAACGACGCACAGGAGAAGTGCATAGAGGGCACGCAGGGCGGCCCGCCCCTTCGGCCATGGCCCGCTATCGACCAATCCGCTCTGATTGCGTATGGTCACATAGAGACCGAAGGCCACCCAGCAAGTGCCCACCATAAGCGGAACGGCGCCGATGCCCGTTCCTGGCGGGTCCCCTAGCGGCATCATCGACGCTTGATGGAGATAGAACAGCCCCAAGGCTGTCAGGATCAGCGATGCCGACCGCACTATTTTCGGTGCTGACGGTACATCGACGCCGATTGCCGCTTCGACCATCACCAGCTACTTTCCGCTCTGAGCAGTTGGCGCGGTGCCGCGGAAGACCTCCGTGAACTGACGGGTCATCTCCTCGCCATCGGTGAACTTCACCTGAATGTTCTGAGTGGTCAGCACGCGTCTAAATTCGGGGTCCGATATGCTCTGCTTGATGGCTTCGATCAGGACGACGCGTCGCGACTCCGGGATTCCTTTCGGCGCATAGACGACATAGTCGCTGGTAGTGACCACATCGTAGCCCAGCTCCTTGAAGGTTGGGACATCCGGGTTCGACTCCATGCGTCGTGGACCGAACACGGCCAGCGGCCTCGCCTTTCCGACCTCGATCTGGGCCTTGAGTCCGGGCCAGGTGAGCGCCGCAAGCTCCGTGTTCTTGCCGAGAAACGAAGCGACGCCTTCGGCATCGCCGCTATAGGGGACAAACCTGATATTGATGTTCGCCTTTTTGGCAAAGGCATCCCAGGTGTATTGATTGATGCCGCCGGCGATGCTGGCGACCTTGAGCTTGCCGGGATTTTCCTTTGCGAACTTCACCACGTCGTCCAACGTCTGAAGTGGCGAGTCCGCCTGCACGCAGATGGTGTTATAAACGATGCCGATACCGCCGAGAATGTCGTAGGTGCTCGGATCTCCCCAAGGCAGTCCCTTGACCGTGTGAACGGCGATCGTCATCGGGCTATTGGTCGCGACGCCGATTTGATAGCCGTCGGGCTGCGCCGTTACGACGGCGGTGACGCCGCGCGTACCGGCGCCGCCGGCGGTATTCTCGATGGCCACCGGCTGCTTCAGCGACTTTTCGAGAGCGCGACCAAGGGCGCGGGCAATCGCATCGGACCCGCCCCCTGCACCATAATTGACACTCAGGGTAATCGGCTTCGTGGGAAACGGGTCGTCCGAAGCCAATGCCGGCGCTCCGGCCCAGGAAAGCCCGGCTGCAATCGTCGTCGCGAGTAACATCCGCATCGTAATTGATCCTGTTGAATGGTTTGGAAGTGACGTTCGGAAGCTATCGGCCAGGCGCCCTCAGCTCCGGAAGTGCAAATTCGCCGTGGTCCAGAACGTGGATGTCATCCAGCCAGAGACTGCAGCCCTGGAGCGGGATATCGAGATGGCAAGGTGTATCGTTCGTGCCGCCAAGCTCGGTATTCGGCCCGGTCGAGAACAACACATTGCCGTAGAAGGACAGCGCATTCATGATGTGCTCGGACGCGAGCTGTGACGTCGAGGCGATATGATGCCACTTGGCCCGCTCGTTCGATCCCCAGCCAATGTGAGAGATCGCCCAGCCACGGGGATCGCCGAAGCTGTCGATATATTTCTTGATGAGCAGCGCGTCGGGCCCCTCGCCCTGGATATCGACGATGTAACCTTTCTCGATTTTTAGCGTGACGGGTGACTGAACGTAACGCTTGAAAGCACAGAGGATATCGCCCGGCATCAAGACGACGGTTCCGTTGACCTCGCCATCGGTCGCCTGCGTGAACGCAAAGCCCGAAGGCCAATGATCCCAGCGGCCGGGCTCGTCGGTGTAACCGTATTCCGAGATCACGGGATATTGGCTCAGGCCGTAAGTCACGTCGGTGCCGCCGGGTGACGTGATCCGCATAGTCTCGGCCGATTGCAGCATGGTCCGCGACAGTTCCGTCCGCCTGCGGAGATCTTCCGTCGGGAACATCTGCTTCAAGATATGGAACGGCTCCATGACGCGCAGGATCCGAGCCCCGGCGGCCTGGATTTCGGCCTGCTCGGCGGAGAACAGGAGACCGAGCAAGTCAATCACGAGATCGGCCCGCTTCAGCGTGTCGATTGCGGGCTGATTTCCGGTCAGCGCGTGGCGCCCCTGAACGCCCGCAATCTTCTGCTGGCCATATTTCGGCACGTTCACATGAAACGTTGTCGCGCCGAGGCTCTGCGCCGCAAGCATGAAGGTCTGCGCATATTCCGGGTGATCGTCGCCGCCACTCAGGACCGCGACCACTTCCCCCTTCTTCACTTTGCAAAGTTCAAGCTCCGCCTTGAACACATCGAGCATCTCGACATCGACTATGGTCTTCGCCATTCATCTCTCCTACTTATTGCTGGTGACGTGCTCGCCTGGCGGGCGCTACGCGACGCAGCGCACGTGACGCATGCGCCCCTGCGGAGTCGGCTGGCTCGGCGATCTGCCGAAGCCCGTCCCCCGGGAACAAGATCGCTGCAACAGCCGGATGCGCCGATCTTCGGGCACAAGGCACGCCACGACACCCCAGCCACCGACGGACGGCGATGTGTCCATCCGGGCGAGCTTGCGAACAGCGGGCGCTGGGCCTCCCAAGGGTGCCAATTGCGTTACCTCTCCAGACATTATGTCGGACGATATTTTGACAATCACTCGTATGCAAGCGTAAAACTTGTTCGCAAGCGCACAACTTGCAAGCAAGTGCATTCACGGTGTATCGTCGTGAAAGCACTGGCTGTCAGCCGATGTGCTTGGTTCGTGCCGGCGGGCATGCGCTGACCCATAATGGCGCTGCCGTGGCTTACCCCCTGCAGCCACTATGGCTCCCACGAGACTTACGGAAGGCTGCGAAGGCTTCATCCCGAGCCCTCGTCGATACTGGTTTTGGCTGACGCTCTCTCTTCATAGGGCGCAAGGCCGCTCAAGACTGACGACACCGCGTGACACAGACTGCTCAAATAATGATCCAACCCGTGACTGCTGCCGACGAGCCCGAGCGTTACGTGCTCGACGACCAGCCGGGCTTTTTGCTACGCGTGGCATTGAAAACGCATACTGCGTTCCTCACGGCAAAGATGATCGAGGGCCTGACCGCGCCGCAGTTCTCCACTCTCGCGAAACTGCTCGAGGTTGGACCTTGCTCGCAAAACCACCTCGGCCGCCTCATTCACTATGATTCCGCGACCATCACCGGGGTGATCAATCGATTGAAGGCCCGGGGCTTCATCGAAAGCATCGTCGATCCCCTCGATCGCCGCCGCGTGGCGATCGACCTGACTGACTTAGGCCGGGCGGTGGCAGCCGACGCGATCGCGACGATCAGGGAAATCTCACGGGAAACGTTTTCGCCTCTTTCCCCTGCGGAGCACGCGGCGCTGACGACGTTGCTGAAAAAAGTGATCCGCAGATAGCCGTTGCGGCCATCCTTCCTCGAACAGAAACAACAGGCCCGTTCCTTGGCGACCGACAGACAGATGCAGCTATCCCTGGATCAGCTCCAGGCACGGCTTTCCCGCAATCACATGGCAGCTTGGATGAACCTCTCGGTCGTGTCCGCAGCGGCCGGCCAGATCGCATTGGCGGCCCCGTGGCGGGAGGAGTTCATTTCGAACCCGGACCAGCGGTTCGCTCACGGTGGCATTCTCGCGACGCTGTTGGATACTGCGGGTTCCTACGCGGTGGCGACCCTGCTGGGGCGTCCTGCCCAGACGGTCGACATGCGCGTGGATTTTCTGCGGCCAGCCTTCGACGCTGCGTTGACCGTCGAAGCAAACGTCCTTCACTACGGACGCACCTTGGCAACAGTCGATGCGTCGGTGCTCAATCCTTACAACAAAGCGCTGGCAGCCGGCCGAATGGTCTTTCTGATTGCTGACCAGGAGCGCTCAGCTCAAGCATAGTGCCCGCGGCAGCCTAGAAACGGCACTCCAGGAGCGCGCGGATGATCGACAGGAAGCCCTCGGTATCATCGATCTGCATCTGATGACCCACATTCTCCAGCCATCTGATCTCGATAGATGGAAGCAGTCTGCGGATCTCCTTCTCATCTTCCGGCCGGATGACCCCGCCTCTTCCGGCAATGACGAGCGCGGCCGACACGGTAAGATTGGCGAGATCGAAATGAATGTCGTCGTTGTGGAAGCCCTTGTGAGCCTCGATCAGGGCGCGCTCGTCGCACGTGTGCAGCCATTCCGCCCTGGTCCGGATATGCTTCTCCGGCCATTTTGGAGCCTCGGGTCCGCGTAGCGCCATGTCCGCTTCGCCTCGTTGCGCGCTATGGAGCAGCTTGAGGAGCGGTTCGATGGGAATCGGATAGCTGCGGCGTCCGGGGCCGGAAACCGGCGGGTCCACCAGGATCAGTTGCTCGATCGACGAGGCCCGCCAGCGCGCAGCCCGTATACCGATCCGGGCTCCCATGGAATGGCCGAGAATCGTATAGCGATGGAGGCCGAGTGCTTCGGCGAATGCAACCAAATCGGCCGCACATGCATCGAGAGAATAATTGAGATGCGGTCCACTCTCCGACAGGCCGCGACCGCGAACATCGAGCACATAAACGTCGCGATCATCGCACAGGCGTTCCGCGACAAAGGCCCACTGTGCCGCGGTCGTCGAAATGCCCGGCACGATGACAATGGCTGGACCCTTTCCGCCAAACCGCAGATAATGTTGCCGCATGCCATTGGCGCGCACATTGGCACCATAGAGAAGCCGGGCCGCAGCGTTACCAATCATCTCAGTCTGTCCGCCGGGCTGCCGCTTCCGGCAGCGTGCGCAGCCGTTCCACAACCGCCTGTGTCGGCGCCACATCGGCATATTTGCTGGCGATATCGAACAGATTGACGGCGTGCGACGTCGGCGAGCGGTCATAAACCGCATCGCTCGGCACCATCGATTTGAAGTTCAAGGCACAAGCGTCGACGACGGAAGCTCGCACGCAGCCACTGGTCGTGCAGCCGGTCACCACCAGCGAGTCGATACCGCCGCCGATCAGATAGGTCGCGAGCGGTGTGCCGAAAAATGCGCTCGCTTGCGTCTTCGGCAGCAGCAGCTCGCCTGGCTCCGGAGCAGCTTCGCGAACAAAGTCATAGCCTTCGGGCGGAATCCGCATGATCCCGGGAATCTTTGCCGAAAATGTACCGTGGTCATGACCCACCTTCCGCGCAACATGCGGGAAGATGACTGGCCATTTCTTCTCCCGAAACAGCCCGATGAGTTCGGCGATATGCGCAACGGCGTGCCATCCGGCTTCGCCGCAACTGGTGGGATATTGCTCGATGGCTTCGCGGATCGGCATTGGCCGATCGCCCATCGAACGATACTGAACGTCGATTGCCAGAAGCGCAGGCCGGTTGCCAAATCCGGCCGCGCCACCGAGCCCCGCCATGGCGTAGGTCTTGCGCTCCTCCAATGGAATCACGTCGTCCCAGGGCTGCTTTGCGGTCACGGCTGCGCTCCTGCTGCTGTCGTGTCAGTGAAGCGGCACGGTAGTCGCGTCATATTGGTAGATCCAATCGTAACGCGCGGCCGTTGCTTGCGGAGCCCATTGGGTTTTGATGTAGTCGCCCGCCGTCTCCGGCGTGGTCAGGGCTTGATTGTGGAAGACCGGCAGCATTCCGGCAGCGGATTTCGCCACCTTGGTCGTCCGATCCAGCCGAAGATCCTGATAGGTCTGGAAAGCGGCGGCGAGGTCATTGGGCTGATCGTCGAGGCAACGCGCGAGAACCGCAGCATCCTCCAGGGCCATGTTCACGCCCTGGCCGAGATAAGGCAACATCGAATGGCAGGCATCGCCGAGCAGCGTGACGCGCCCATTCGACCATGTATCCAACGAAGGCCGCACGAACAGCCCCCATTTGTTGAGCGTGTCGACGTTCTTGACCAGTTCGATGATATCGGAATGCCAGCCCACGAAGTCCTTCAGACATTCCTCGACTGCCCCCTTCTCGGACCAGGACTCCAGCAGCCAATCCGCACGGTCGACCTGACCGGAGAAGGTCATCAGCTCGGTATCCTGCCAACGGACCGGATAGGCGGTGACATGCGCGGTCGGCCCGATCCAGGTCGATACGACGTGCTCGCGCTGGTGCGGCGCAAGTCGATCGACCGGCACCAGGCCGCGCCATGCGATGGCATTCGTGTACTGGCTTTCGATATTGCCGATAAGACCCTGGCGTACCTTCGAATGAGCGCCATCGGCGCCGATGAGAGCACGCCCTTTGACCTCAATTCCATCGGCCAGTTTCGCCCGAACGCCCTCGTCATCCTGACCAAATCCGACAACGTGTGCATTGAGATGGATCGCACTTGGCTTGAGCCTGCGAACGCCTTCAACGAGTATCTTCAGCAAATGCGCGCGGAGCAGCAAATATGGCTGATTTCCCGCAGGATCAGAGCTTCGATTGTAGAGCGGCCAACTGCCACCATTGCTCCACAGCCGAATATCCCTGCGCTCCGCGGCGATGCAATTCTGCTCGATTTGTTGCGTCAGTGCGAGATCCTGCAGAACGCGCACTCCGTTCATCGAGATCCACAGGCCGGCGCCAACCTCACGTAGCTCCGAAGCCTGCTCGAAGACGTCGCAATCGATGCCTCGGCGGAGCAACGACAGTGCGATGGCGAGCCCGCCAATGCCGGCGCCGGCGATAAGGACGCTCGACCTACTGACATGTTCAGTAATCATGATTTCTCCAGACAATATTCTCGTAGTTGCTCTAGGTTAGGCCGCATCTTCGGAGACATGTTCGATTGCAAGGCTCTTCACAGCCTCGAAGATCTTGACGTATCCGGTGCATCGACAGAGGTTGCCGTGCAAGTAATGGCGAATTTCGTCGTCGGTCGGGTGTGGGTTCGCCTTCAGAAGTGCGGTGACAGCCATGATAAAACCGGGTGTGCAGAAGCCGCATTGAAGGCCGCCATGCAGCACGAACGCTTTCTGAACGCGCGACAGGCCGTCGGGAGGCGTCACACCCTCGATGGTCGTGACCTCGCGCTGATCGACATCAACGGCAAGCGTGGTGCAGCTCGAGATCGGATCGCCATCGAGCAGCATGGTGCAGGCACCGCAAACTTCCATGTCGCAGGAGCGTTTCGTGCCTTTCAGACCGAGGCGGCCCCGGACGAGATCGATCAGAAGCGTATGGGCGGCAACCTCCATCGACACAGTCTGGCCGTTCAGCGAGAAGGAAATGGGTAGCATGTGCGTCACCGCGACCTCTTCCCACGGGTCATGGCCTCTTCGGCGTTTCTCAGAAGCAACACGCCTGCGAGATGACGCTTATAGTCAGCCCCTCCGTGACGATCGTCGTTGATATCGAGCTCATCCAGCGCTTCTGCGAGCACAGCCTCGATGGCCGGACGCACATCGGCAATAGATCGGCCTTTGAGCGCATCTTCGACGGCTTTCAACGGCTGCGGACGCGAACCAAGCGCCCCGACCCGCACGCGCGCGGTCTTGATAGTGCTGCTGGTAGCCTCCATCGACCAGGCCATAGCGACATTTACCGAGGGCCGTTCACCATGCTTGAAACGCCGATAGGTCACCGGCCCGGTCGGACGCGGAAACACGATCATCGTCAGAAGCTCGTCCGGCTCTCTCACCGTTTCGAGCTCGCTCCGAATGAATTCGTCTGCATGGACGAAACGGACACCAGTTTGACCCTGCAATACCAGCCGCGCATTCAAAGCGGCGAGCATGGTCGGTGGATCCGCGTGGGGCTCCCCGAAGCACAGATTGCCGCCGATCGTTCCGACACTGCGCACTCGAACGTTTGCGACATTATCGCAGAGTGTCGACAATGCAGGCGCGTGCTCGCGGATGACGGGATCTGCGGCGATCCTCTTGTGCGTGCAGCGCGAACCGATTTCGATTTCGTTCGCGTCGGTCAACACGATGCGATCGAGGCCGGGAATTCCCTTGATGTCGACAAGCCTTTCAGTGTGAATGACGCGCATTTTCATCGCGAGTAGCAGCTCGGTGCCGCCAGAGTAGAACATGCTCTCGCCGGAATCGCCGACCGCCTCGATGGCATCGGCAATGGTCGTGGGCTTCTCAAATGTGAAGGGCGACGTAAGCATGATCAGGCGGCGCCAACCAGACCCTTGAGCTTGATCTCGAATTCCTCGAAATTCTGATCAACACGACGCTTGATGACACCGAGCCCCATTGTGGCGAGACGCCCCTGGATGTCGACCTTCGCATCGACCGCCAAGGTGGAGTCGGATCCTTCGGGCGTCACATTGACGTCGAGAATGGCGGTCAATCGCGTGCCGGTGAACTTGTCGCGACCGGTAGCGCGAATGCGCACATTCGAAGGTTCGGTTATCGCCTCGACCACGATATCGGCGGGCACCTCGACTTTGAACGGACCGATTTTCTGTTTGACGGTCGCCTTGTAGGTCGCGAGCCGTTCAATCTCCTTGACGTTTTCGCAGCCAGGTATGCAGGACGAGATGCTGGGCACGTCTAGCAACGTCTTCCACAATTCTGCCGGGCTCGCTGGCACCACCATCGACATATTGAATTCCATGAGCTCACTTCCTCTTTTGCAGGGCGCGCCACACTTTTTCTGGTGTCATCGGGAGATCAGTGATCCTGATCCCATAAGTTGAGAACAAGGCATTGGCGATCGCGGGGGCGACAGGCAGGATCGCGCCCTCGCCCATGCCCTTGGCGCCGCCTGGACCTGGTCCGTCTCCGTTTTCGACCAGGATGGTGTCGAACACCGGCGGAACGTCCGTGATCCGCGGAATCGTATAGTCGATCGGCGTCGCATTCACTGGCTGGCCGTCGTCGAATTCCAGCTCTTCGAAGAGCGCGTGCCCGAAGCCCATGGCGGCGGCGCCTTCATCCTG
Source organism: Bradyrhizobium diversitatis (assembly GCF_016031635.1). Taxonomy (GTDB): domain Bacteria; phylum Pseudomonadota; class Alphaproteobacteria; order Rhizobiales; family Xanthobacteraceae; genus Bradyrhizobium; species Bradyrhizobium diversitatis. Next base: position 48,627 of record NZ_JACEGD010000001.1, on the reverse strand, counting down.
CCCTTCGGCGGCGACTCGATTGATCACGCGGCCGACATCGGCGGCGCTGGCGTATCGCGGGACGTGGATCTGGCCGGTGTCTTCATCGACAACGATCTCGGCGAGCCCTGCGGAGGTTTCCCAGAACAGCGGCGATTCAGCCAGAGCGCCCTTCTTCGAGCGCGGCGTGATCCCGCCACGGCCGACCACCTCTCCGGAATCGACTCCCAGCGCGCGATGGAAAATCTGATGGAATGTGAGAACTTCCGATCCTGTCGATACGCCGCCTTCGACGAGAGTCAGGCTGTCCTTCGGCAACTCCCAGACGTCGGCGACCATGTCGAAAATCTGATCGGCGGCGTCGAGCGCCGCACTTTCGACCGACAGGCCGACCACCACGGTGGAACGGCTTGCACCTGTGCCCCAGTCGTAAGGCGCGATGTCCGTATCCGTGCGCAGGGTCGTGACAGCGGAGAATCGTTGCTGCAGTGTCTGCGCCGCGACCCGCGCCATGGTCGCATGCGCGCCCTGGCCGACCTCAATGCTGGAGACAGACACCGAAACCGACCCGTCGATCTTGAGACGAACGATCGCATTTGCAATCGGCGTATTTGCCGGATCCGTCGCCGCAACGGCAAGGCCCCGCGCTCGTCTGTTTGACCCCTGCGTTTCGAACACAGGCGACTGGGTTACACGCCCCACCAGCTCGCTCATATCCATGTCGAGCGGCCGCAGGTCAGGCCGTGTGCGTTCGCCACGACCCGCCATGTTGATAAGTCGGAACTCGACGGGATCCATGCCGATGGCCGCTGCGACATTGTCCATGTGGGACTCTTTCGCCCACACGGCTTGCGGCCCACCGATCGACCGGAAGGCAGCACCAGGCACGGTGTTGGTGTAGACCGCCGACGCCTCAAGGCGGAGGTTCGGCATGACATACGGACCCATGATCCGATTTGCCGATTTGGTCGCGACGGCCGAGCCCGTATCGGAATAGGCGCCACCGTCGAGCAGCAGCTTGGCAGTTTTGGCGAGGATTCGCCCCTTGGCATCCACAGCAGTTCGGATTGTGATCTCGGCGCCGAGCCGCCGGCAGGTCAGCATGGAGTCCGAGATGGATTGGGCTACGCGAACCGGTCGCCGCACCTTCCAGGATGCTGCCGCGACCAGCGGCTCGATCTTCACCGACGCTTTTCCACCAAAGCCACCGCCAACGAAGGGGACCACCACGCGAATCTTGGCCAATTGCAGCCCGAACAATCGGGAGAGCACCTTCTGGACTGCCGTCGGCGTCTGCGCACCTGCCCAGATTGTCAGGGCATCTCCCTGGAAATCGGCAATGACGGTATGCGGCTCCATCGCAAAATGAGAAATGGCCGGGAAGGTGAAGCTATCTTCGTGCACATGAGCCGCGATGGCCTCGGCAGCATCGACATCCCCCACGCTGCTTCGGTACGTATGGAAAACGTTGCTGTTCTGGGTCGGCCTGGCGCCGCCCTTGAAGTAAAAGTCCTCGAGATTTTCATGTCGCTCGTGAATCAGCGGTGCGCCGTCCGCCAGCGCCTCCCGGATTGTCGTGGCGCGCGGTAGTTCCTCATATTCGACATCCACCAGTTCGGCGGCGTTCTCGGCAATCTCGACGGTCTCGGCAATTACGACCGCGACCGGTTCGCCCACATATCGAACGCGATCGATCGCGATGATTGGGCGGTCCTTGAGGACTACGCCCCAGCGGCCGAACGAAGCGACGTCCGCGCCGACAAGCACATCCACAACGCCCTCGATCAAGCGAGCTGCGGTCGTATCAATGGAGACGATTCGGGCATGGACGACGGGCGAGCGAACGACAAATCCGTGCAGCATGCCTGGAACCACCAGGTCTGTAATGTATTCGGCCCGGCCCGTGACCTTCTCGATCAGATCGGGGCGAACGGAGCTCATGCTGTCAGTTGGGTTGGACATTCGTCTGCCTGGACTACCTCAAAGCCGTTCCCCGTTTCGACCGTCGTGGAGAGAGCAGCACGATCGTTATGACATTTATCACTCGTATGCAAGCGCTGCGCTTGTGCGCTACTACGATTTGTCGTGCAGAGGCCGACCGGAAGCAGAAGCTGGCTTACGGCCTCGCGTTCGCAGCCGCACAATTCTCGTCTACGAGCTTGAACTCATGCAAAGCGCGTTTACCCTTGGAATGACCCGATTTCGGCCCGGAGCCGCTGGAAACCGCACTGAGCGGCCCTGCGGGTCAGGCGCGAGGATGGATTTTGGGCTGCAGGAAATGTAGACAAGCGCCCGGCGCGGAGGCTGACGGCGCCCGCAAGACCACGTCATCGAGATCAGCCAAAGCCACCTAGCGCAAAGGGACGCAAGCCTTGCAACCAAAAACAAAGGCCCGCTCCGCGGAGAAGCGGAAGCAAGCCGTGGAGTCGTACACCTTGGACGACGCGCCAGGCTTCCTCCTACGCGTTGCGCTGCGCACTCATACCTCGATCTTCACAGCGAAGATGATCGAAGGGCTTACCGGGCCACAGTTTTCGACGCTCGCTAAGCTGCGGGAGGTTGGCCCCTGCTCGCAAAATCACCTGGGTCGTCTAGTCTACTATGACTCTGCCACAATAACCGGCGTGATTACCCGCCTCAAAGCACGCGGCTTGATTAAAAGCTACCAAGACCCCTTGGATCCGCGTCGGCGAGAAATCGACTTGACGGATAAAGGCAGACAGATCGCCGACGCGGCGATCGCCACGGTTGGAGAGATTTCAAGCGAGACGTTTGCCCCTTTGACTCATGAGGAGTATCGTACACTGACGGACATTCTGAAGAAGATCATCCACCGCTGAGCGCGAAGCATTCACATCAAGGATATTCGACAACTGAGACTTTGGCTGACCTGCTGCCCCAGTTTCCCGCGGTTTTGATTCTGTTTTGGCTTTTGCCCCCTTGGGCGAGCTGCGAGGCCGGTTGAGCCCAGCCGATTCATCACGACTCCACCAATCGCCGGTGTTCTCAATCGCCTCGATATTCAGCCTCATCAGAACTCCAAAGGCCTTCTGGCGGTGGGCGCTAGATCGACCTGACTAAGGAGGGTAGGCGATAGCAGGCCCACCATCGAGGCAGCCGGCGAGATTTAGCGAGACTTTCGCGTTCTTGAGCCGAGATGAATTTCGGACGCTTGCCGAGATCTAGAAGAAGATTTTACAATGCTGATACGCCTTGCTCCCAAGGCAACACTTGTAGTCAGACTCGAGAAAAAAGCCCGGCGATTGCCGCCGGGCCGAGTAGAGGGAGGAAACGAAAGATAAGAAATCTCTCGTATACGCCGAACCTGGAATTCGATTGAAACAACCCAACAACCGACCTCCAGCAGCACCCCTATCGTACACATCAAGCGGCATTTTGTGCTGAAGTCGACACCCCTAGACGCCTTTTCCGGCATTTGATGGTCGTAAGATTTCGATAGCACAATATCGCGAGCGCAATTTAGAACCGTACCGCGCGTAGCTATTTCCCAACCGGCTGTCCTGTACAATTTTTTCTTAGCGCCCGGAGCATCTTTCTTCTGAAGCTCGACAGGTCGAACAGGAGCCTTGGCACTCTCTTGAGCGCAATCGCCTTGCCTTCGATTGCGAGATGTAGAACTCGCACCAATCTGGCAAGACCGAGTTCTACAAATGCGCCCCGAACATACGGATCGTTCGCAATCCTGAGTTGGTTGTCCACAATGACGATGGACGCCGCCAGATCAGGTTTTCTCTCCAGAACGAAGTCTCGACATGCAGCGGCAAATTCCTCCTCTTGAACGCTCAAAGATACCTTGACGTCCCTCCGAGACTTTCCCGCCATATTCCGGCCCCATATGAACGACCGGCAGCGAGACATCTGATGCCGGCTCCGGTTTTGGATTTCTAGTGGCTCGCGCGCTTGGTCGACCTCTTCGGACCCGGCAATACATCCGTACAAACACCTTCATACACTTCGGCAGCCAGGCCTATTGTCTCTCCGAACGTCGGATGCGGATGAATGGGCTTGCTGAGATCAATCGCTTCGGCGCCCATCTCGATCGCCAGACAGATTTCTCCGATCATATCGCCAGCGTGCGGGCCAACGATCACACCGCCGATGATGCGGTGCGTCTCTTGGTCGATGATCAGCTTGGTCATGCCATAAGACGCGCCCGAGGCGATCGCTCTGCCCGAGGCAGCCCACGGAAACTTCGCGGATCTAATGTGCCTGCCTGAGGAGGCCGCCTCATGTTCCATGACGCCAACCCAGGCCACCTCAGGATCAGTGTAGGCGACGTTCGGGACGATCTTCGCGTCAAAGAAGCTCTTGAGCCCGGCAGCCGCTTCTGCCGCGACATGCCCCTTGTGAACCGCCTTATGGGCTAGCATCGGGTTACCCGCGACATCCCCGATCGCGAAAATATGAGGCAAATTCGTCCGCATTTGCCTATTGACTGCAACGAAACCTTTGCGTCGCATCTTACACCAATCTTCTCCAAACCCAGATATGCGCTGTTCGGCACTCTGCCTGCGGACTGCAGGATCAATTCGTAAGTTCGACGCACCGGCTTTGAGCTTTCAATCTGGACCGATACGCCGTTACTATCTGCCGTGGCGCTTACTATTTTCCGCCTCACTGTGCCCGAGCCGAGCATTGAGCTTCTGGATCAGCTGATCCGCGGCATCGGCGATCACCGTCCCGGGCGGGAAGATCGCTTCCGCGCCGGCCGCGTAGACCGCATCGTAATCCTGCGGCGGCACCACGCCACCGACAATGATCATGATGTCGTCGCGGCCCTGCTTCTTCAGCGCGGCCTTCAACTCCGGCACGGCGGTGAGGTGGGCGGCGGCGAGGGAGGAGACGCCGAGGATGTGCATGTCGTTCTCGACGGCCTGACGCGCGGCTTCGTCCGCGGTCGCAAACAGCGGCCCGATGTCGACGTCGAATCCTATGTCGGCGAAGGCGGAGGCGATCACCTTCTGGCCGCGGTCGTGGCCGTCCTGGCCGATCTTGGCGACCAGGATGCGCGGACGGCGCCCTTCCGCTTCCTCGAAGGCATCGATCAGCCCTTGCACCTTCTCGACCTGGTTGCCCATGCTGGACGCCTCCCGCTTGTAGACGCCGGTGATGGACTTGATCTCGGCGCGGTGCCGGCCGAACACCTTCTCCATCGCGTCGGAAATCTCGCCGACGGTTGCCTTGGCGCGCGCCGCGTCGATCGCGAGCGCCAGAAGGTTGCCGTTGCCTTCGCCGGCCGAGCGCGTCAGCGCCGCGAGCGCGGCATCCACGTCCTTCTGGTCGCGCTCGCTCTTCAGCCGCGCTAGCTTGTCGATCTGCAGCCGTCGGACATTGGTGTTGTCGACCTTCAGGATCTCGATCGGCGTCTCGTCGGTCGGCTTGTACTTGTTGACGCCGATCACCGCCTGCTTGCCGGCATCGATGCGGGCTTGCGTCTTGGCCGAGGCTTCCTCCATACGCAGCTTGGGCACGCCGGCCTCGATCGCCTTGGCCATCCCGCCGAGCTCATCGATCTCCTGGATGTGACCCCAGGCCTTGGCGGCGAGGTCGCGGGTAAGTCGCTCGACATAATACGAGCCGCCCCAAGGGTCGATGATGCGGGTGGTGCCGCTCTCCTGCTGCAGGAAAAGCTGAGTGTTGCGAGCGATGTGCGCCGAGAAATCGGTCGGCAGCGCCAGCGCTTCGTCGAGCGCGTTGGTGTGCAGCGACTGGGTGTGGCCTTGCGTGGCCGCCATCGCCTCCACGGTCGTGCGCATGACGTTGTTGAAGACGTCCTGCGCGGTCAGCGACCAGCCCGAGGTCTGCGAATGCGTGCGCAGCGAGAGCGAGCGCGGGTCCTTCGGATTAAACGGCTTGAGCAGCTTCGCCCAGAGCAGGCGCGCGGCGCGCAGCTTGGCGACCTCCATGAAGAAGTTCATGCCGATCGCCCAGAAGAACGACAGCCGCGGCGCGAAGCGATCCACGTCCAAGCCGGCGGCAAGGCCGGCTCGCAAATATTCGACGCCGTCGGCGAGCGTGTAGGCAAGCTCCAGGTCCTGCGTCGCGCCGGCCTCCTGCATATGATAGCCGGAGATCAAGATCGAATTGTACTTCGGCATCTTCTGCGAGGTGTAGGCGAAGATGTCCGAGATGATCCGCATCGAGGGCGCAGGCGGATAGATGTAGGTGTTTCGCACCATGAACTCTTTCAGAATGTCGTTCTGAATGGTGCCTGAGAGCTTTTCCGGCGGCACGCCCTGTTCCTCGGCGGCGGCGACGTAGAGCGCGAGGATCGGCAGCACCGCGCCGTTCATGGTCATGGACACGCTCATCTGGTCGAGCGGGATGCCTGCGAACAGCGTGCGCATGTCGTAGATGGAATCGATGGCAACGCCGGCCATGCCGACGTCGCCGCCGACGCGCGGATGATCTGAGTCATAGCCGCGATGGGTGGCGAGGTCGAAGGCGACCGAGAGACCCTTCTGCCCGGCGGCGAGGTTGCGGCGGTAGAACGCGTTGGAATCCTCCGCCGTGGAGAAGCCGGCATATTGCCTGACCGTCCAGGGCTGGTTGACATACATGGTCGGGTAGGGACCGCGCAGGAACGGCGCGATGCCTGGCCAGGTCTCAAGGAAATCGAGCCCGGCGATATCTGCTTCTCCGTATGCTGACTTGACCGGAATGCCCTCCGGAATCACCCACGGATCGACGGAAGCAGAAGAAGCGGCGACCGAGCACCTTTCGAAAGCAATACTTGCAAAATTCGGGATAACGCTAATGGATGACATCTGAGTGTTCGCGTTCAATTGTCGATTATCCGGAAACCTTCGGCTTTTGGATCCGGTTGTAAGCGGCATTTAGCGTTGCCAAGGCGTCGCAACTGACGTGAATAAAGCTGCAGGTGCCAGCCCGCCGAAACGCGGCCTCGGATTGAGAGGGAAGTCCCGCCAAATAGATGTGCCTAGCTCCGGCTTGCTGAAGCGCGTGGGCGGAGATTTCGGCGCGCTCCGCATAGATCTTATCGCTGGAGCAAAGGCAGGCATGATCTTCCCCCGATAAAGTGGACGGGTTAAGCGGCTTTTAGCTCCATCTCGATCGGGGGGATATATCCGAGTGCGGAATGGAGCCTTGTCCGGTTATAGAATCCTTCGATGAAGGTGAAGATATCGCGCTGGGCTTCGGCGCGGGTCTTGTAGTTGCGATGATGGACGAGCTCGGTCTTCAGGGTATGGAAGAAACTTTCCATCGGGGCGTTGTCGTAGCAATCGGCCCTGCGGCTCATTGATGCCGTAATGCCGGCCTCCATAAGGGTGCTGCGATAAGCGTGCGAAGCGTACTGCACACCCCGGTCGGTGTGGCAGATCAATCCGGCCTGCGGCCGCCGCTCCTGGATTGCCATCGTCAGGGCTGCGGAGGCGAGCTCGACCTGCATGTGATCGCGCATGGCCCAGCCGACGATCTTTCGGCTGAACAGATCCATGACGGCGGCCAGATAAAGCCATCCCTCGGCGGTCGGGATGTAGGTGATGTCGCCGAGCCAGACCTGGTTCGGGGCTTCCGCCGTGAAGTCGCGCGCGACCAGGTTAGGTGCGATCGGCAGGTCGTGACGGCTGTCGGTGGTGCGCACACGGCGTGGCTTTGCGGTGATGGCGCGGATGCCATGCCGGCGCATCGTCCGCTCGATCCGGCCGCGGCTGGCGCTGCGTCCCTGCCTGTGCAGGGCGGCATGGACGCGGGGACTGCCGTAGCGGCCGCTGCTGTCCTGATGGACCTGCCGTATCTCGGCCAGCAGCGCGGCATGGGATTTTGCCCGCTCGCTCACGGGGCGGTCGCGCCAAGCGTAGTAGCCGGCCGGCGAGACCTCGAGCACGGCGCACATCAGCCGCACCGGATAGGTGTCGCGATGGCCCTCGATGAAGCGAAAGCTCATGTCCGGGTTCCGGCAAAGATCGCGCCGCTCGTTCTCCTGGCGCAGCAAGGCGAGTTCAGAAGCCTGGTCCGCCGGCATCGGCGTCGCCTGCGTGGTGTGGCGCCACGCCGCCGATGCCGGCTCGCGCCGGAGCTTATCAACCCAGCGCCGCAGCACTGAGTCGCGCAGGCCGAGCTCCTTGGCTACCGACCCGATCGAGCGGCCGCTCGAAACCACCAATCCCGCCGCCTCGCGCTTGTACTCTTCAGTAAACGACCGACGTGCACGTTCCATTCAACACCTCCAGGCTCAACGAGCCTACTACAGGTGTCCACTCATTCGGAGGAAGTTCAGCAAGTTCGGCACCAGAGCCCGTGAATGCGAGGGCAAGCTCGGCTGGGTCGGCGAAGCCGGCGCCGTCGATAGCCTCAATTCCTCCCGCTTCGAAGAAGCTCTTGGCGAATGTCGCGCGGGCCGTAAAGTCGGTCGGTGTGCCGAGATTAGCAAGAAACACTCGCGGCCGCGCGCCGAGTAGCTTCAATATCGCATCGGACTTATCGCGGAGCGATTCGAAGGGTTCCGCAAGCCGGATCGGCGGCAGTGCGTCGAATACGAATTTCTGATCAAAGCTAGGCGGAAGAGCCATCGGTCTTACGCTTAGTACCGCCGCTGCGCCTTCGCCAAGGTTTGCGAACTCGCTCACTCCGGTCAGCGGGTCGCTGCGTTTCGCGAGATTTGCACGGCGCGCTGTGCGTGTAGCTGTGATCTTCGCCTGAAGCGTTCCTTGCTGTAGAGCGGCAAAAATGCCGCCCGCATTTTCAGTCTCTTGAAAACTCCTCCAGGCCGCGTCGCAAAGCTCCGTTGTTAGCGCCTCAATGCCGCCAGCACCTGCGGCAGGATCGCTAACCTTGGCAAGATTGCTTTCCTCCAGCAGCAGAAGCTGCGTGTTGCGGGCCACGCGCCGGGCAAACGAGTCTGGAAGGCCGAGCGCCAACGTGTGCGGCAGGACTGTGATCGCATTGGCACCGGCGATTCCCGCAGAGAATGTCGCCAAGGTAGCGCGCAACATGTTCACGTAGGGATCGCGCCGGGTCAACATGCGCCAGGACGTGTCAGCCGCAATGAACAGCGGCCCCGGCGCCACACCGCACGCCGACTCGATGCGCGCCCAGAGGAGTCGCAACGCGCGGAATTTAGCCATAGTCAAAAACTGGTCGGCGTCAGCAGTGAGTCGCGCATAGATCATACTTCGCGCTTGATCCAGCGGAATGCGCGCCGCCTCCATAGCGTGCAGATATGCCACGCCGCAGGCGAGCACAAAGGCAAGCTCCTGCACTTCTGAGCCGCCGGCGTCATGAACGATACGCCCGTCGCTCGCGGCAAACGGCCCCTTGAACCCCAGCGTTACAAGCCCTTTGATCGTGCTGGCAACGTTCCGTGCGATTTCTTCCCAAGTGTATGGACTGCGTCCGCTTAGGGCGCACGCGCCCAGCGGATCGAGCCCAAATCGAATGTCGCAGACGGCAGGATCGAGACCGACCGACTTCACATATTCCGCAACATGGATCGCGGTCTTACGCCCGTCTGTACCAATTTGGAGTTCAATCCCGATGCCGGCATCAAGGTGGACGTCCTTTAAAGCTTTGGCGACGGCACCTGCCGTTTGATCGAGACCGAACCCGCGGCTGCAGTTGGCGCCGGCAAAGACGAGCGCCAGGCCCGTCGCCCCATTCTCCAGATCGTGAACGGCCTGCCTATTGGCCGTCACCGCGTCTGGATGATCGATGCGCTGCATGATCTGCCAAGGCGCCGCGGGTGCCCGCCCGTCGACTAGTGCAATGTCTTTCGCGCGGAGATAAATCGGCTCGATTCTCAAGTCGTCGTACGTCCTACCAATCAGCTTTTCGAACGGCGCTCCCTTTAGCACGCCATCAACGAGCTTGTGCCAGTCCTGGCGTGAAGCAGGCGCAAAGCCCGATGCCAATGCCAACCGTTCGGTTTTCATCAAGTCCACCTAATCCCAAGTGACGCCGAGCTGCCCAACATGACTTCTGCCTAGAAGTAACCGGAATTCCTGCAGACAGGCTGCCCATCTCAGGTCGCCTCTTGCGGTGTTCAGGAAAACTCCAAAATCAGCGCGTCGATCGCGAGCGTCGCACCGGCACTGGCGTGGATCTTCTTCACGGCGCCGTCTTGCTCAGCGCGCAGCACGTTCTGCATCTTCATGGCTTCGACGACCGCGAGCGCCTCGCCGGCCTTGACCTCCTGCCCCTCCGTTACCGCGATCGAGACGATCAGCCCGGGCATCGGACACAGCAGCTTCTTGCCGGTATCGGCGGCCGTCGTCACCGGCATCAGCCGCGCCGAGGTCGCTTCCGCTTCGGTCCAGACATAGACCGGGACTTCGACGCCCTGATGCGCGAGGCGGATGCCGTTGGCAATCGGCCGCACCTGCACCGCGACGAGGTGGTCGTCGATGGTGCCCTGCCAAACCGGATCGCCCGGCTTCCACGCGGACTGCAGCAGATGCGCCTTGCCGACCTTGCCGTCGGCATCGACGAAACGGATCGCGATCGCGTCGCCTTCGCGGGCAACCTCGAGCGGGATCTCCTGGCGATCGAGCCAGACCGCGCGGCGGCGCTCGCGCTGCACGATGCGGCCGCCGAGCTGCCCGGAGAACGGCATGTTGTCGTGCTTCTTGGCCGGAACTTCCATCTTCTTGTCACCCAGCATGGCCAGCGCCCGCGCGATGCGGCGCCTCGTTGCATGCGGCATGATGACGTCGTCGATGTAGCCTCGCTCGGCGGCGACGAACGGCGACAGGAAGCGGTCCTCGTATTCCTTGCTGCGGGCGGCGATCTTGTCGGGGTCGCCGATATCGCTGCGGAAGATGATCTCGACCGCACCCTTGGCGCCCATCACCGCGATCTGGGCGGTCGGCCAGGCGTAGTTCATGTCGGCGCCGATTTCCTTGGAGGCCATGACGTCGAAGGCGCCGCCATAGGCCTTGCGGGTGATGACGGTGACGAGCGGTACGGCGCACTGCGAATAGGCGAACAGCAGCTTCGCGCCGTGCTTGATCAGGCCGCCATATTCTTGGCTCGTGCCCGGCAGGAAGCCCGGGACGTCGACGAAGGTGACGATCGGGATGTTGAACGAGTCGCAGAACCGCACGAAGCGCGCCGCCTTGCGCGAGGCGTCGGAGTCGAGCACGCCCGCCAGCACCATCGGCTGGTTGGCGACGAAGCCGACGGTGCGCCCCGCAATGCGGCCGAAGCCGATGACGATGTTCTTGGCGAAGGCTTCCGCGATCTCTCAGGGGCCCATGATGACGGAGATCTGCGGGATCACGCCGGAGGCCTGCACCACGCGGCGGAACACGTAGGAGTAGCCGGCGAGCGCCGCGACGCCCTCCTGGATGCGCGCCCCGCCGGCGTCGTACAGGCCGATGATCGGCGCCCGCGCCTTCAGCGCCATGTCCTGCAGCTTGGTGATCTTGGCCGCGTGGGTCTCGGACAGCGAGCCCCCGAACACGGTGAAATCCTTGGCGAACACGAACACCTTGCGGCCGTTGACGGTGCCCCAGCCGGTGACCACGCCGTCTCCCGGAATTTTGGTGTTCTCCATCCCGAATTCGGTCGAGCGGTGCTGGACGAACATGTCCATCTCCTCGAACGAATGCTTGTCGAGCAGCAGGTCGATCCGCTCCCGCGCGGTGAGGCGGCCGCGCGCATGCTGCGCGTCGATGCGCTTCTCGCCGCCGCCGAGTTTGGCACCGGCGCGACGTTGTTCAAGGGCTTCGATAACGGACATTGATTGGGCCAACTGATCTACCGGTTTCTGGCGATTGGAGGCAGGTCGGTGCAAATGCCCTCATGGACTTCGGCAGCCATGCCGATCGTTTCGCCGAGGGTCGGATGGGGGTGAATGGTTTTGCCGATATCGATCGCGTCAGCCCCCATTTCGATCGCGAGACAGATTTCCCCGATCATATCGCCGGCATGCGGTCCGACGATCACGCCCCCGACGATGCGACCGGTTTCGACGTCGAACAACAGCTTCGTCAAGCCATAGGACGCGCCCGACGCGATGGCCCGGCCGGACGCGGCCCATGGGAATTTTGCCGAACGGATCTTCCCGCCGGATTCGGCGACATCACGCACGGACTTGCCGACCCAGGCGATCTCAGGATCGGTGTAGGCGACATTGGGGACGATCTTCGCCGTAAAGGCCGCCGGCTTCCCGGCAGCTACTTCCGCGGCGACGTGCCCCTCGTGAACGGCCTTGTGGGCCAACATCGAACCGCCGACGACGTCGCCGATGGCGAAGACGTTGCGCGCCGTCGTTCTCATCTGCTCGTCGACCTGAATGAAGCCGTTCGGATCGATTGCAACGCCGATCCGTTCGAGGCCGAGTTCGCCGCTGTTGGGAACGCGGCCCGCCGATTGCAGCACGAGATCGTAGGATCGTGTCTCAACTGACGCGCCCGTGATAGCAACCGTTACGCCGTCGGGCGTCACCGCGGCAGTCGATACGCTGCTGTCAAGGTCGATATGCTCGAAGCGATGCGCGTTGCGCGAACGCCAGATCTTCACCGCATCGGCATCCACGCCCGCCAGGATATCGGAAAGCCTTTCGACAAGATCGATCTTGGCCCCGAGCGCGCTGTAAACGGTCGCCATCTCCAGCCCGATGATCCCCGCTCCGATCACGAGCATGCGGCCCGGAATGCTTCGCAGCGAGAGCGCGCCGGTCGAGGTCACGATCCGCCCGTCCTTGGGAAGCACCGCCAACTGCACCGCGCGCGAGCCCGTCGCGATGATACATTGTCCGAAATCGATCTGCTGCGAGCTTGCCCCTTCGCCGGCAACCTCGAGCCGCGTGGCGGAGACGAATTTCGCGGTGCCGCGGATCACCGTGACGCGGCGCGCCGCCGCCATCTGGTTCAGCCCATCCGTCAGCCTCGTGACGGTGCCGTCCTTGAAGGTACGCAGCGCCTGCAGATCGATCTGCGGCGCGCCGAAGCGAATGCCCATGTCGGCGATCCGCTCGGCTTCCTCTCTGACGGCCGCAACATGAAGCAGCGCCTTCGACGGGATACATCCGACATTCAGGCAAACTCCGCCCAAGGTGCCGTAGCGTTCGACGATCGCGGTCCTCAGTCCAGTATCTGCGGCCCGAAACGCTGCTGAATAGCCGCCCGGCCCGCCTCCGATCACGACAAGATCGTAGCGTGTATGATCTGTTGCGCGCTGGCCAGCATCGGCCTGATCCGCCGAGACCGTCTCGCCTTGCGCGCCCGCTTCCTCCGACGCCGACGCCGTGCCAATCATGGAGCCTTGAGACACCTTGTCTCCAACGCGCAGCGAAATGCTCGTGATCACCCCTGCGATCGGCGACGGAATCTCCAGCGTCGCCTTGTCGGATTCCACGGTGATCAACGCCTGCTCTCGCCCGACGACGTCGCCCGCCCTGACGTGGACCTCGACGACTTCGACGTCTCGGAAATCCCCGATGTCGGGGACCCGGATCTCCTCTGTCCGCATCTGCGTCCTCACAATGCGAAGCGCCGCAGATCGGAGAGAACCGACGCGACGAAGCCCAGGAACCGGGCCCCGGCCACGCCGTCGACGACCCGGTGATCCCACGACAGACTCAGGAGAAGGACGAGCCGCGGTTCGAATTCGCGTCCATTCCAGACTGCCTCGGTGGCGGCACGACCGGCTCCGAGGATTGCCACCTCGGGCGCGTTGATGACGGGCGTAAATCCCTGACCGCCGACGCCTCCCAGAGACGACACCGAGAAACAGCCGCCCTGCATGTCGCCCGACGCAAGCTGCCCCGCGAGCGCCTTGTCGGCGAGCGAGCGCATCTCCGCGGCGATCTGCCGAAGGCCCTTCTTATCGCAGTCCCGGATCACCGGCACGACCAGACCTTTCGGCGTGTCGACGGCGAAGCCGATGTGGACGTAGTGCTTGAGGATCAGCTCATCGCCATCGAGCGACGAATTGAAGCGCGGGTATTTCTGCAGCGCCAAGGCCGTGGCCTTGATCAGCAGCGACACCATGGTGAGCTTCGCCGTGTCCTTCGCGGCCTCGGCATTGGCGAGCTGACGAAAGGCTTCGGCGTCGGTCACATCCGCTTTGTCGAAATTCGTCACATGGGGAATGACGTTCCAGTTGCGCGAGAGGTTCGCGCCGGTCAGCTTCTGGATCCGCGTCAGCGGCAGGCGCTCGACCGCGCCGTACCTCCCGAAATCCACCCTGGGCCAATCGACCGGCGCGTCCGACGCAGGCGCCATCGCCGGTCCCGATCGCACCAGTCCGTTGACGAAGGCCGCCACATCCTCGCGCAGAATCCGGCCCTTGGGGCCGGTGGGCATGACAGAGTCCAGCGCCACGCCGAGCTCACGCGCCAAGGCGCGGACCGACGGCGACGCATGCGCAGCCCCGCTGGGCTGCGGCTGCTGTGCCCGTGCTCGCGAGCCATCGACTCGAGCGGCGGGCGCCGGCTGTGACAGCGCCTCCTGCTGCGAGAACCGTCGCTCCACCTGTGGCGCCGACGCAGCCGCCGGCGGCGGCGCGGTGGATTCACCGCGACCTTCGAGGATCATCAGGACCGAACCTTGAGAAACCCGCGCCCCGACGTCGATCATCAGTTTGGCCACCGTGCCTGCGGCCGGGGATGGGACCTCCATCGTCGCCTTGTCGGACTCGATCGACAGCAACGGCATGTCGATCGTGACCTCGTCGCCGACCGACACATTGATTTCGACTACCGGAACATCCTTGTAGTCCCCAATATCCGGCAGAACGACTTCAATTGAATGAGACATGCGCGCTCCGCCCTCTGTCAGCGAGACCAAGGCGATGCAACGCCGGTCGGCAATTCGTAGCTGGCGATGGCCTCGGCGACCTGCTCACGCGCCACTTCACCCAATTTTGCCAGCGCCGACAGCGCCGCAACGACGATCTGCTTGCGATCGACCTCGAAGAAAGATCTCAGCGCGGCGCGTGTATCGCTGCGCCCGAAGCCGTCGGTGCCCAGCACCGTATAGGGCGCCTCGATGTAAGAACCGATCAGTTGCGGATACGCCCGGACATAATCCGATGCCGCGACGATCGGCACCTTGCCGCCGAGGCATCGTGCGACGTGGCTCTCGACCGGGGGCGACAGCGGCGAGAGCCGATTGGTTCGCTCCACCTCACGCGCCTCCCGCGCCAGCTCGGAAAAGCTCGTTGCCGACCAGACTTCACTGGGCACTTTCCATTCGCTTTGCAGCATCGCCGCGGCGGCGAGCGCCTCCGGAAGAATGGCGCCCGAGCCGACCAGCCTGATCTTCGCCGGCCCGTCAGCGCTCGGCAGCACCCGATAGAGACCCTTGATGATGCCGTCGCGCGCATCGTCGGGCATCGAGGGCTGCGCATAGTTCTCGTTCATCGCCGTGAGGTAATAGAACTCGTCGTTGCCCTGCTCGAGCATCGACCGCATGCCGTGATCGACGATGACGGCCACCTCGTAGGAGAATGCCGGATCGTAGGCCCGGCAGTTCGGAACGGTCGCCGCCATCAGATGGCTGGACCCGTCCTGATGCTGCAAGCCTTCGCCGCCGAGCGTCGTCCGGCCGGCCGTCGCCCCGATCAGAAAACCACGCGCGCGCTGGTCCGCCGCCGCCCAGATCAGATCGCCGACCCGCTGAAAGCCGAACATCGAATAGTAGATATAGAACGGCAGCAACGGGAAGTTATGGATGCTGTAGGAGGTCGCCGCCGCGGTCCAGGACGAAATCGCCCCCGCCTCGGTGATCCCTTCCTCCAGCAATTGACCGTCGATCGCTTCCTTGTAGTACAGCATCGAGCCGGCATCTTCCGGCTCGTAGAGCTGCCCCGCCGGCGAGTAGATGCCGACCTGCCTGAACAGGTTCGCCATTCCGAAGGTGCGGGCTTCGTCGGCGACGATCGGAACGATGCGCGGGCCGAGCGTCTTGTCCTTGAGCAAATTGGTGAACAGCCGCACGATCGCCATCGTGGTCGACGTCTCCTTGCCGTCGCCGCGCAGCGCGAACTCCGCGTAGGATTGCAGCGGCGGCACCGGCAGCGCCGCCGAAGCGCGTCGCCGCGCCGGCATGTAGCCGCCGAGTGCCGCGCGACGGGCGCGCAGATACTGAATTTCCGCGCTGTCTTCCGCAGGCCTGAAGAATTCCAGATTCTCGACTTGCTCGTTGCTGAGCGGCAGAGCGAACCGGTCGCGGAACGCATACAGCGCGTGGACGTCGAGCTTCTTGGCCTGGTGCGACGTCATGCGCGACTCGCCGGCGCCGCCCATGCCGTACCCCTTCTTGGTCTTCGCCAGAATGACGGTCGGCCGACCCTTCATGTCCTTAGCGGCGGCAAAGGCCGCGAACAGCTTCTTGAAGTCGTGGCCGCCGCGCTTCAGGCCGTCGATATCCGCGTCCGACATGTGCGCAACCAGCGCCCGGACCTCGGGGTCCTCGCTGAAGAAGTTGGCGAGGTTGTAGGCCCCATCCTTGGCGCCGAGCGTCTGATATTTGCCATCGACGGTGTCGGCGAATTTGCGCAGCAGCGCATGCTTGCTGTCGCGCGCGAAGATATCGTCCCAGTCCGATCCCCACAGCACCTTGATGACGTTCCAGCCGGCGCCCTGGAAGAGAGATTCGAGTTCCTGAATCACCTGCCCGTTGCCGCGGACCGGCCCGTCCAGGCGCTGCAGGTTGCAATTGACGACGAAGGTGAGGTTGTCGAGATTTTCCCGCGCCGCCAGGGCGAGCCCGGCGATCGATTCCGGCTCGTCCATCTCGCCGTCGCCGAACACACCCCAGACGTGGCGACCGGCCGTCTGCACCAGGCCGCGATGCTGCAGATACTTCATGAACCGCGCCTGGTAGATTGCGCTGATCGGGCCGAGGCCCATCGACGCCGACGGCACCTGCCAGAACTCCGGCATCAGCCAGGGATGCGGATAGGACGACAGACCGGGGCCGCTCAGTTCCTGGCGATACAGCTTCAGATTTTCGTCCGACAGCCGGCCTTCGAGATGCGCTCGTGCATAGACTCCGGGGGACGAATGCGGCTGGAAGTACACCAAGTCCCCCTCCGACTCGGAGCTTGACGCGCGAAAGAAATGATTGAAACCGACCTCGAAAATCTCAGCGGCCGAGGCGTAGCTGGCGACGTGCCCGCCAAGTTCCCCATAGGCCTTGTTGGCACGGACCACCATCGCGAGCGCGTTCCAGCGAATGATCGCCGTCAGGCGGGTCTCGATCGCGATGTCGCCGGGGTAGGGCTTCTGCTGCTCGAGCGGAATCGAATTGCGATAGGGCGAAAACGGCGGAGAGTCCGGCAGAACGCCGAGCTCCTTCGCACGCCGATCGAGCGCAGCCAGGATGTATCGCACGCGCTCGGCACCGGCGCTGCGATGGAGCGATCCAAGCGATGCGAGCCAATCGGCGGTCTCGACCGCGTCCTGATCGGCGTTGACGGCCTTGCGTGGCGGATCGATGTGTGCGGTCATGCGACGGGCTCCCAGAAAGCCCGCGCTTGGTAGCATCGGGTGCTGTGGCACGTGCTGCTGAATACGGCCGCGTTCCGACGGATTGCCCGGCTCCGGAGGGACGCCGAGGTTCGCATCGCAGCATTCTCTGCTGTTGGTTTAATCAGGCAAGTGATCGAGCCGTGGGCCGCCTGACAGGCGCTTGGCGCTCACGCCGCAGTAGCGGGCATCTTGTCGCAGATCAGCGAACTCGACGGCTCGCCGCGACTAGTGACCTGACCTTTCAAAACAGCTAACCTCGGTTAGCAGCAGGATCTGCATCAAGGCTTGACTGACTTGACGAATTGGCAGGATTGAAATGCCGCCCGAGACCGAGTTCGATCGCGATTTTGCGCGAATGGATCTGCCCGATCTTCGGATCAACTATGATCCGGTCGATCCGGACCAGTTCGATCGTCCCGTCACTTCATTCTGTCTCGAAACCAGCAAAGACAACGACGACCTGCCGCTGCACTCACACCGCAAAGGCCAATTGGTCGTCGCATCTCATGGCTCGGTGATGTGCCGGGCGCCTGGCGGCTTGTGGATCGTGCCTCCGCAAGGCGCGGTATGGATCCCGGCCGGCGTGCAGCACAGCAATTGCGTGGCCGATTTCGGCAAACTCTACACCGTGTTCATCGATCCGCAGGTCAGCATGCTGCCGCGGACCTGCTGCACGCTGATGATCACGTCGCTGGTGCGCGAATTGATCCACCGCCTCTCGGTGTTCCCACCGCTCTATCCGCTGGAAGGACCGACCAGCCGTCTCGGCCGGGTTTTGCTCGACGAACTCGTGCAGATGCCGACGACGGATGAAATGTATCTGCCGATCTCCCCCGACGCCCGTCTTCAACACCTCGCGACCTCCTTGTTGAATAATCCGGGCGACCGCAGCACGATGGACGAAGTCGCCTCGCGCTACGCGATGAGCGAGAGTACGTTCGCACGCTTCATCGCCAAGGAAACAGGGATGACCTTCGGGCGCTGGCGCCAGCGTCTCCACATTCTGATCGCCATGCAACGCCTCACGGCGGGCAGTTCGGTCCAGGCCGTGTCGCTGGAACTGGGCTACGAAACGCCCAGCGCGTTCATCACGATGTTCAAGAAGACGATGGGACAGAGCCCCCGCCGCTTCCTTGCCGAGCGGTCGCGCCTGATCAATTCGGACAGTTTGCCCTAGCTCGCACGTCCCTGCCTCGGCATTTGACGACCGCGGCCCCACGACGCCTTCGCGGGGCCGCACGGAACGACGTCAGCGTTTGCTGTAAGGCGCAAGCGGATACTCGAGCGACGCTTCCGCGATGGCCTTTGGAGCCACCACCCGCGGCCTGCCTTTCAAACCCTGCAGCATCACCATCGAACAGTGGATGTTCTGGCCGGTCTCGTCGAACTTGGTGTTGTCGCCGTACATCAGGAAAGGCTTCATGTCGGTCGTCTTGAGCGCGCCGTGAATCGCCGGCGATTCCGGCGACGCCGCCCGCGTCACGGCGTCTGCGACGATCTGCACCGCCTCGAACGCGCAGCCCGCATTGGCATCGAACCAGTCGTTCGGGTATTCGGCCGCGAACATCTTCATGATCTTGTCGGTCTCGGCGCCCTTGGGATTGAGCCACAACGCCGACAGAACCGGACCGTCACCATACTTTCCGAGTGCGTCGTGATACGCCTTGTCCGACACGCCGTTGGAGTTGGGTGAAAACACCATCTTGGGATCCCAGCCCTGCTTGATGCATTCGCGCGCGATCATGATCGCGTCGTTGACGCGCGTGACCGAGATCAAAGCATCGGCACCCGACGCTTTCGCCTTGGCGACCTCTACCGACAGATCCTTGGCCTTCTCGTCATAGGCAACATACTGCGCGATCTTGAGCGGAACACCCACTTCCTTCCACGCCTGATCGATGCTGGCCGCCGTCGACTGCCCCATCGTGTTGTTGAGATGGAGAACGACGGCGCTGCTCGGCGGATCCTTCAGCGTGCCAAGCACGGACTTCAGCTCGGTCAGCGATTGCCGCACGATGGTCAGCGACGTGGGGTAATAGCGGAACACTTGGGTGAAGCCCTGCGAAGTCACCTGGGTGGCGCTCGCGATGTGGACCACCATCGGCACCTTAGCGGCCTCGCAGGCCTGCAGCGCCGAAATGGTGGCGCCGGAATCCCACGCGCCGATCAGCACGGTGCAGCCCTGCCGGATCAGGCTCTCCGCGGCAATCCGGCCGTTCTCCGGACGGCTTTGCGTATCGGCGTGAACGATCTCGATGTCGAGGCCGAACTTCTCACGCGCGAATTTGGCGCCGAGATCGATGCCGCGCACGCAAGCCTGACCGGGAAACGCCAGCACGCCGCTGCTGGGCATGATCGCTCCGACTTTCACTTTCTTGTTCGCCGCAAACGCTGGCCGTGAGACCAGGCCTGCCGCAATTCCCAATCCGCTTCCGACAATCGTCCGCCGCGTGATTCCGCTTCGCTTGATCATCTCGATGTCCTGTTGCTGAAGGAGTGAAATCTTATCTCGACTGGTAGCTTCGTACGTTTTGGGACCGATCGCCGACGTCAAAGGCCCATCTCGGCCTTGATCAGCTTTTCCTCGGTTTCGTCGTAGAGCGACGCGATCAGCGACTGATAGCGCTCGTTGATCTGCTTGCGACGCTTCTTCCGCGTCGGCGTCATCACGCCGTTCTCGAGCGACAGCTCCTCCGGCAGAATGCGGAACGCCTTGATCTGCTCGGCTCGCGCCAGCCTTCCGTTGGCCTTGCCGATCTCCGCCTCGACCAGCCGGTTGACGATCTCGGAGGCCGCCAGGTCGGCGTAACTCGCGATCTTGTCGTCGCGCGACTTCGCCCAGTCCATTGTGGCGGTGGCATCCACTTCGATCAGGGCGGTGAGATATTTTCGCCCCTCGCCGATGACCGCCGCCTCGGAGATGAAGGGGCTGTGCCTCAGCTCGTTTTCGATCTGAGTTGGGCTGATCGATTTGCCGTTCGACGTGTTGATGATCTCCTTCTTCCGGTCGACCAGCTTGAAGATTCCTTCCGGCGACACTTCGACGATGTCGCCGGTGTAGAGCCAGCCCTCGCGGAGCGCCGCTTTCGTCTCGTCCGGCTTGTTCCAATAGCCCGCGAACAATCCCGGTCCACGGACGATCATCTCGCCGTCCGGGAGCACGGCGGTTTCCCAAGCCGGATCCGGCAACGGGACCCCGACGTTGCCGGCCTTCGGCCACTCCGCCATCTGCACCAGATTGGCACCGACCAATTCGGTCTGGCCGTAGCACTCCTTGAGCTGCAAGCCCCACAGCTGCCACAGCGACATCAGCTCGGACGGCATCGCCGCCGACGAGGTGAACGCGACCTTCAGCTCGTCGAAACCGACCTCCGCGAGCAGCGGCTGGAACACTTGCTCGCGGCAGGCCGCGAACAGTTTCGAGACGAAGGCATCTTCGTGGCCGCCCTGACGGTCTTCGAGCGCCCTGCGCGCGATCGTCATGGCGAGCGCGTAGTTCTGATCTCCCGCACCGCCGGGGGGATGCACCTTGCTGAGAATTTGCGTGGCAAAACGCTGGTAGAACCGCGGCGGCGCCATGTAGTAGGTCGGCTTCACCTCTTTGATCGTCTGGGCGAAGTCCGCGGTCGTCTCGCCGAAATAAGGAACGGCGTCGGCGATCAGCGGCAACGTCGTCGCCTGCCCGCGCGCGACGGTGTGCGACATCGGCAAATGCACGACCACCCGGTGTTCCTCTTCGCGCATGCTGGGGCCGAACAGCGTGATGCAATGAGCGCCGGCGAGAATGGAGAGGTGCGTCAGCATGGCGCCCTTGGGGTTTCCGGTCGTCCCGGACGTATAGCCGATGCTGACGACATCGGACGCCTTTGCTGTCGCGCTCTCCTTCTGCAGATAATCATGCGCATCGACATGGTGTGCTCCGACAAAGTCGGCCAGCGACCTGATCGACGCCGTGGCCTCGCCGGCCCAATCCGGGTCGAGCACGATGATGCCGCGGAGCAGCTCGGCCCGACCGGAGGCGATCACGATGCGAAGCTGCTGCTCCCCGCCGACGAACGCGAACTTCGCGCCTGAATCCGTGAAGCAGTAAGCCACTTCTTCGGGTGACGAGGTGAAGTACACGCCCACCATGACGCCGCCGGCGCACATCGTGGCCATGTCGGCGATCAGCCATTCCTCGGACGAATCGCCCATGATCGCGACCCGATCGCCGCGCTCGAGACCGGCACGCCGCAGCGCGCTGGCCAGGTTCACGACACGCTGCGCATAGGCGCCCCACGTCATGGCGGTCCAGGCGCCGTGACGCTTTTGTTGCAAGGCGATCTTGTCGGGCCGCTCCGCGAGTCGCGCTGCCAAAAGCTGCGCGACGGTCGTATCGGCCAACTGGGCGCCGGATGTAATCGCAGCGACGTTCATCTCAGCGCTCCGCGAAACGCTTGCGCTTGGCCGCGAAGGCGGCAACCGCCTCGGCCCGCTCGGGCGACTTGAAGGTCAACATCTCCAGCGCGGCAGAGGTGTCGAGCAGCAAATGGGCGTACTGCTTGATGATCTTGTTGACGCTGTACTTGGTCCAGACGATCGATTCCTTCGGCCCGCTTGCCAGCAGTTCGGCGTATTCGATCGCGGCATCGAGAACGTTGCCGTCCGCGACCACCTCGTTGATCATGCCGATAGCAGCCGCCTTCTCGGCGGAGATGAATTCACCGGTCATCAGATAGTGCTTCGCGCGCACCGGCCCCATCAGCAGCGGCCAGATCACCGCGCCGCCATCGCCCGCGACGACGCCGGCATTGACGTGCGTGTCGGCGAAACGAGCTGTCGAGCTCGCATAGATCACGTCGCAGAACAGCGCGAGCGTGGCACCCAGGCCGACCGCGACACCGTTGACGGCCGCGACGATCGGCACTTCGACTTCCAGCATGTTGCGAATGAGGTGGCGACCGCTGCGCGTCGGGGACGGCAGCGTTCCCTTATCCAGCGACTTCTGATCGCCTCCGGAGCAAAATCCGCGGCCTGCACCGGTGAGAACGATCGCGTTGACAGAACTGTCGCGATCCAGCTTGACGAAGACGTCTTCGAGCTCCTCGTGCATCTCCCAGTTGATCGCGTTGAGGATCTCCGGGCGGTTCATCGTGACGATCGCGACGCCGGTGGCGCGTTGTTCGACGATCAGGTACTTGTAGCCGTATTGCGACATTGACTTCACCGCTGCATTACTTGTTCTGGGTCCGCATCAGCCGGATCTGCCCGAGGATCTCCTCGGTCGGCCGCACGACGTTGTTTCTGTCGTTGAAATGCGGGATGACGTAGCGACCGACCATGTCGATCGCCTCCATGATCTTTTCGTGCGGGACGGAGTCCATGTGCAGCAGCACCTCGTCGATCCCCATGGCCTCGAACTTCTCGATCTGACGAATGACCGTATCGGGGCTGCCGCACACCGTCGTGGCCGACTCGTTGACCAGATAGTCCCAGTCGTTGGCGGCACGCTGCATCGACGGCACGCTCTCTCCCATGTATTTGTAGTCGTCGGCAATCGCCGCGAGACGCGGATAGGCATCGGTCGAGATCTTGGCATAGTGCATCAGCGGGCCGGCATAATCCGCCTTGGCCTGCTCGTCCGTTTTCCCGATGCCGATGAACAGCGGAATGCCGATACGCGGACGCTGCAGCGGTCCCTCCTCGTCGCGCTTCCAGTTTTTTTTATAGGCGTCGATCAGCTTCTGCTGAGCGTCCCAGCCCTGATAGATGTTGCTGCTCATCACGGCGAAGCCCTGCGAGGCGGCCCAGACGTGACTGCGCTCGCTGGTCGCCGCGATCCCGATCACCGGATGCGGCTTCTGCAGCGGCTTCGGAACCAGCTGGCGCGGAGGGATCTGGTAGTACTTGCCGTCAAATGTGAAGATGTCCTGGCGCATCGCCGTTTTCAGCAGCGCCAGTCCTTCTTCCATCTGCGCCAGCGTTTCGTTCGGATCGACGTTGAACGCCCGCATCGCGATGGTGGTGTTGGCGCGGCCGCCGTAGAATTCCATGCGGCCGTTGGACAGGATGTCGGTCACCGCAAGCCGCTCGGCCGAGCGCAAGGCGTGATTGATGCGCTGCGGCATCAGCGTCACCGCGGCGCGCAGCTTGACGCGCGACGTCACCGCGGCCAGATAGCCGAACACCACTTCGGGCGCCGAGCTCGAGATCCCGCCCAGCGCCACGTGCTGCTCGGAGAGCGCGACACAGTCGAAGCCGACCTTCTCGGCCAGACGGACTTCGTCGACCAGTTCGTGAAGCCTGCGCGAGTAACTGTGGCCGACCTGGGTTTCCTGTTCGGACCAGAACCCAAACGTAAGTGCCATGTCTCAATCCTTTTAGCTTTCGAGATGGCACAGGGTTTCATAGGCGGGGCGATATTTTCGCCCGAAAGCCGCCTTGCGTAGTCAAGCTTTCCGAATTTTATGCTGTCAGTATTCGCAACATGGCAGACGCCGCGGAAGGCTTCGCCCGTGCAGCGGACGGGCTGACCGTCAACGGCGGGCGTCTCCGGCCTCGCTATCGAAGGTCTTGATCAGCAACTCGGCGACCGCCGTGAGGCACGCTTCGCCGATGTTGTGGCTCGAGCCGAACGGACTTCCGATCACGCCATTATGCGAAACCGATCGGATGCCGTTCTTCCACATCAGCTCAAGATCAGCCTCCGACAAGCCGCCAAGATGGCCCACCTCGAAGCGGTCCGGTCTGACGCTGTCGGGCCGAACGACCATCATCAGCGACGTCTCGGCGATATCGGCGTGGCCGCCGACGGCCGACACGTCTCCTCCGGCTTCGCGCACCGCATCGCGCCACGTGTCGATCCATTTCGTCGAGTCGACGAACGCCAGGATCGCAACATCCGAGGGGACGGCCTCGCGCAAGCGACCGAGCATGTCCTTCAGGACCGGAAAATTGCCGATATGGCCCGAGTGAATCAGGATGCGCTTGAAGCCGTGCCGCGCCAGGCTTGTGCAATAATCGACACAGATCGCTTCCAGCGTCTCCGGCCGTAGCGAGATCGTACCCGGGAATGGCAGATGGTGAGACGAGCAGCCGACCCTGATGGTCGGCGCCACCAGCGTGTTGCCGCGGCTCCGCGCGATCCGCTCGGCCAGAGCATCGGCATGATCCGCATCCATGCCCAAAGACAAATGCGGTCCATGCTGTTCGACGGCCCCCAGCGGGATCACCACCGTCGTGCACCCATCGGCCAGCGCCGCGGCGACTTCCTCGTGGCTCATCTGCTCCAGATAGATCTGATCGGGATATCCGCGCGCCATTGATTCAACCCTTGCTGTTCTTTGACAAGAACCTCGCACGCACGTTAATTGAACTCTCGGTTGTGACATAGGCGTCGAGGTCGGCCACGGTCATTTCTTCGAGCGTCTGATCGCTCATTTGCGCGGTGAGATTGAGCGATCGTTTGATGGCGTGGAACAGCTTGCGGTCTTTCTGCCGCAACGCGCCGCACACGTCTCGCGCACGGGACGCGACCTCCTCGGTCGCGACGATCTCGTTGACGGCGCCGATCGCCACGGCGCGCTCCGCGCCGACGAGCTCGCCCCAATACAGCAGCTCTTGTGCCGCCCGCA
The DNA here is from genome assembly GCF_016031635.1 of Bradyrhizobium diversitatis. Classification (GTDB taxonomy): domain Bacteria; phylum Pseudomonadota; class Alphaproteobacteria; order Rhizobiales; family Xanthobacteraceae; genus Bradyrhizobium; species Bradyrhizobium diversitatis. Next base: position 23,574 of record NZ_JACEGD010000001.1, on the reverse strand, counting down.
CGCCGAGCTTCTCAACGGCCCGGCGCATGCCCTTGGTCACCGGCAGCAGGCCGTGGTTGATTTCCGGGAACCCGATCTTGCACGCCGCATCGGCCACGACGTAGTCCGCGTGCAGCAAAAACTCCAGGGCGCCTCCGACCGCATAGCCGCGGACAGCGCAGACGATCGGGGCCGGATAGTTCTCCATCGCCACGAGGAGTTCGTGGAAGAACCGGATGCGCGGCCTCGCGACATCGATCCCGACGACTTCCTTGATGTCGCCGCCTGCGCTGAAGAAGCGGTCGCCGCCTCCGGTGAGCACGATGCCGGGCGGATTCTCGTCGTCGGCAAAGCGCCGGATCGCCTCCAGCAACTCGACGATGAGCTGCGCATTCAGCGCATTGGCCGGCGGCCGGTTCATCGTGATCGTGACCAGGTCTTGATCACGCTCGATCAGGAGAGAAGTGGCAGTGTTCATAAGTAAGACCCAAGCGAGAGCGGCTGCAACAGCCGGGGAGCGGACCAAACGGCGGTGCGACGAGAGCGGCAACGCCCGACGCCTCGCCGAGACGGCGCACCTCACAATCCCAGATAGGCGCGCTGGACATCGGGGTTCTCGAGCAGATCGCGGCTCGATCCGTGCAACACCACGGAGCCGTTCTCGAGCACATAGCCGCGGCTGCTCAGCGCGAGCGACTTGGCGACATTCTGCTCGACGAGAAGGACCGTGATGCCCTGCTCGTTGAGGGATTTGACGACGCCGAACATTACGTCGGTCAGCGCCGGCGAAAGCCCGATCGACGGCTCGTCGAACATCACGATTTCTGGCCTCGACATGATCGCCCGACCGATCGCCAGCATCTGTTGCTCGCCGCCGGAGAGCGTGCCGGCGAGCTGGTCGCGGCGCTCGCGAAGTCGCCCGAACAGCTGATAGACGGAATCAAGCGTGTTTGCCCGGTCGTGCCTGGCCCGCTTCAGCGAGCCTCCGATCAGCAGATTGTCCTCGACAGAGAGCGCACCGAAGATCTGGCGGCCCTCGGCGACCTGAGCGATGCCCATTTCGCAGATGTCCCACGGCGGTCGCCGGGAGATATCGACTCCGTTGATCCTGACGGAACCGCCCGACGACGGCACGATCCCCGCGATTGATCGGATCAGAGAGGTCTTGCCGGCGCCGTTGGCGCCGACCACGCAGATCAGTTCACCCTTGCCGATGCGGAGCGACACGCCGTTCAGCGCATTGGAGCCGTCATAGGCCACGCACAGGTCGTCGATGGCGAGAAGCGCGTCGTCAGGCATGGAAGCCGGCTCCCAGATAACTTTCCAGCACCGCGGGATCCGCCACCACCTCTGACGGCTTGCCCTCGGCGATCTTGGCGCCGTGGTGAAGCACCACCACGGTCGACGCCACCTCCATCACGATCCGCATCACGTGCTCGACCAGCAGGATCGTCAGTCCGCCCTCGACGAGCCTGTGCAGCACGCCGACAACGCGGGCCGCTTCGGTCGGACGCAGCCCCGCCATCACTTCGTCGAGCAGCAGCAGCTTGGGGCGGGTCGAGAGCGCCTTCGCCATCTCCAGCATCTTGCGATCGGGCAACGTCAACTGATCCGTCCGGGCATTCGCCTTGCCGGCGAGCCCGACATTTTCGAGCGACTCATGCGCCTTGTCCCGCGCCTCCCTGACGTTCGTCGTCCAGCTGAAGGCGCCCACCATGGCATTCTCGAGCACCGACATATCTTTCATCGGCCGGACGATCTGGAAGGTGCGCGCAATGCCCATGCGGCACACCGCTTCGGGCGGCTCGCGCTCGAGCGAACGCCCCTCGAACAGCACCTGCCCGGCGGTCGGTCTCAGCGCCCCGGCGACGAGATTGAAGCAAGTGGTCTTGCCGGCGCCGTTCGGTCCGATCAGGGCGGTGATGCGGCCCGCCTGCAGTGAGAAGCTGACGTCATTGACCGCGACCAATCCAACGAACGCCTTGGTCAGGTTCTTCACTTCGAGCAGCGCGGTCATTCCTCGACCTTCCGCAGTTGTGGGATCCGGCCGCGCGCCGGCAGCTGGACCGCCCCGTAGAGCCGGACCATCGACGGCCAGATGCCGTCGGGCAGAAACCACACGACCAGGATCAGCACCGCCCCGTAGGCGACGCTGTTCAGTCCGGGAAGCCCCAGGGCATCGCCGAGAGCTCCCATGGCGTGATGCAGCGGGATTGCGGCCATCGAGCCGACCAGGGGGCCGAACGCCGTGCCCAATCCGCCGACCACGGGGCCGATCAGCACGTCGACCGAGATCGCCATGCCCATGATCGAATCCGGAAAGATCGCGCCCTGCACCAGGCCCAGCACGCCGCCGCCGACCGCGGCCGTCGCGGCCGATATCGAGACCACCAGCACCTTGTGGCGAAACGTCCGCACCCCCAGCGCGCGGGCGGCCTCGTCGTCATCCCGCATCGCCCGCCAGACATAGCCCCAATAGGACCGCGAGATCAGCTCCGTTCCCGCGACGCCGATGGCCGCAAGCGCGAGCGCGACGAAGTAGTAGAACCGCGCGTCACCGCGCAGCATCCCGAGGTCCATCGCGCCGCTCGGCGCCTGATAGAACAGGCCCTGCATGCCGCCGGCATAGTCCCACCCGCCGAACATGATCCGGGCGAATTCGGCGGCTGCGATCGTGAGCAGTGCGAAATAGATGCCACGAACCTCGAAGCGGAAGCTCAGCCACGCCAGCACCGCGCCGACGAAGCCCGCAATCACCGCGCCCAGCAGCAGACCGATCCACGGGGTGATGCCGTATTTGATGTTCAGGATCGCCACCGCATACGCACCGATTCCAACGAACAGCGCGTGACCGATGGAGAGCTGCCCGCCGATCCCGAGCATCAGGTTCCACGATTGTCCCATGAAGGTGAACAACAGGACGATCGTCAGAAGCGAGATGACGTAGGCGTTGGACATGCCACCCACCACGGCCAGGGCGGCGAAGACCAGAGCGCCGGCGCCCCAACGCTTGGTGTCGCTGGCTTGATCAGATGTCCTTTGCACCGAAAAACCCCCTCGGACGGAAAATCAGGATGATGATCAGGAGCGCGTAAGGGAGTGCTGTTTTCATCGACGGCGTGAACGTCAAGGCCGCGATCGCTTCGGCGACCCCGATCGTCAGGCCACCCAGAAGAGCGCCGCCGAAGCTGCCGAGACCGCCGACGATCACCGTCACGAAGGCCAGCAGCGTGAAGTCGACGGCGAGATAGGGCTGCGCATCGAACAGCGGCGAGATCAATGCGCCGGCGACGCCAGCGCAGGCCGTTCCGATGCCGAAGGTCACCGCATAGACCCGAGGGATATTCAGCCCGACCACCAGTCCGCCCAGTCGATTATTGGCGGCGCCCCGCAGCGATCGGCCGAATGCGGAGTACTTCAGATAGGCTCCCAGTGCGGCGATTAGCAGTCCGGCCGTAGCGGCCGCCTGGATGCGGGCCCAATCCAAGGTGAGCGGTCCCACGGTCACGGTCTGGAAGGACAGCTGAGACGCCGTCGGTCGCGGATCCGGACCGAACGACATCAGCAATACGCCGCTGAAAAACAGTGAGAGGCCGATGAAGACGATGAACTGATAGTGATGCGGCCGATTGACGAACCGCTTCACGACGAGCGTCTCCAGCAGATAGCCGAACACGAACATGACGACCGCGGCGATCGCGGCGGCTAAAGCGATCGGGACGTCCCAGATTCGAACGGTCCAGTATCCGATGTAGATCCCGAACACGACCATCTCGCCATGAGCGAAATTGACCACGCGCATGACGCCGAAGATGATCGTGAGACCGAGCGCGACGAGCCCGTAAACCAGCCCGATGAGCACCCCGCCGGCGATTACATTGAGCCAGAGCGACAGCATCAGCGACCGACCGCTGATGGATGCGCGATGTAAAGTCTTCGTCTTCCTTGCATGCTGATCGGTTCCATCTTGGCTGTAGCGGAAACGTAGCGGCGTCGGACGTCGTCCTGTGTTTCAGACTGCCTTTGGCGCGGCGAAGCATCCGTCGATGTAGACGAGCGACTCACATCCGGCTCTCGTCGCCTGAGCCACCACCTCTCCGGTGAAGATGGTGTGACTACTGTCGCTGTAAGCATTCACCACGCAGCAATCGAAGCTGCAGACCGCGCCGACCAAACTTGGTGCTCCGGTTTTGAGATCACACCACAATCCGTCGCCGAAGCGGATATCGCCCTTGCTGCCGTCCTGCCCGGAAAACTTGAGCGCCAGATCGCGATGTTCGACACCCAGAATATTCCAACAGAACGATCCACTGCTGAGAATGGTGTCGTGCGCACCGGCAGATCTATTGACGCAAACCAGCACGCTGGGCGGAGCAGTCGACAGCGAGCAGCCCGCTGTCAGTGTCAGACCATGGCGGTTCGGCGCCCGGCCTGTCGTGACGATCGACACGGTGCCCGGGACGTTGCGCATCGCAGCGCGGAATGCTGCGGCATCGAGTGGGCTCGGTTCGGGCAGCGGAGGTGTTGCGGACGACATGGCTACGACTCTTGGATTCATGGGATGGATGCGCCCTTTCTGTCGGGTTGTGAGTCCGGGCATGCAACGCTGCACCGGTGAACGCCTGAGCTATCCGGCTGCTTGATAGAACTGGATGACGTTGCCACCGGGATCCCGCACCTTCACCGCACGGCCGTGACTGGCCATGTCCCGAACCGCGCCGACTTGCGCGCCCAAGGCTGCGGCACGCTCCATGGCGGCCTCGAGGTTGTCGACATCGAAGACGAGAACCGCGTCCTTGAGTTGTTCCGACGCGGACTGCATCGGGTCGGCGACGCAGAACGCAGCCGCATCGCTCACGAACTGGATCCACTTGCCGGGATCAGCGAAGCGCACCTTCAGACCCAAGCCTTCGTAGAACCGGGCCAGGCTCCCAGGATCGTTCGCCGTCAGATAGACTTGCTTCAGTTTCACGCTCGACAATCCAACCGTCCGCCGCCCTAGTGCGATCGTGGATGAATAGTCGCTCGAGCCTCTCAGCATTACTGGTTGAACAACGCGTGTCACAGAAGCTTCATCAGCATTTTATGCTGCAGCGACTTGTCGGGTCGCGTGATCCAGATCTGCGTCCGGCCGATCTTTGCCATTTTCTGGTCATGGAGGGTGGGCTGTCGTTCCTGCCGAACCAATTGTTTCGCGCCACGCCGGCGGCGTGGTCAGCGACGTTAGACCACGGCCACACACGGCAAAAGGCGGTCGTACGAAACAGGGCCGCAGAGTTGCGGTGCTCGACACCGAAGCTTTGCTGCACATCCCTTCAAGTGACAGGGGGAGCCACTCGATGAAAGCGCCGGCCGTTACATCGTGTTTGATCCGTTGGATCAACATTGGCCTGCATATCGCATGTGCAAAAAATGTATCGAAATTAGGCAACCAACACTCTGATCGCAATGCACAATTCGAAGGTTGACGGTTTTTAGATACAAGTCGGCGATTTGTCGAAATCCCACAAGCGGAATTGCGGTTAGCGTTTACCACGCGATTGTCATCGCCCTGCAAACGATGGTGATAAGCGCCGCAAGAAGACTGCCAGATTTGGGAGACACGCGATGTCGACAACCTCTCTCGACAGAATAGATATCAAGATCCTCAACGAGCTCCAGCAGAATGCGAGCCTGACCAATGTCGAACTCGCTTCACGCGTCAATCTCTCGCCGTCGCCGTGTCTGGCTCGCGTCAGAACACTAGAAAAACTTGGCGTGATCGATCGACGGATCGCCCTTCTCGATCCCGCCGTGCTCGGCATCGGTGTAACGGCTTTCATCCAGATCAAGCTGGAAAAGCAGGTCCAGACGTCACTCGAGAGTTTCACCCGATCCATCGACCGGCTGGCCCAGGTGATGGAATGCTATCTGATGACGGGTGAGAGCGACTACATACTCCGCGTCATGGCGGCCGACATCGAAGATCTCGAAGACCTCATCGTCAACAAACTATCCCGCATCCCCGGTGTCAGCAGCATTCGATCAAATCTGGCCCTCAAGCGCATTTCGTACAAGACGGTGTTGCCGATCGACACCAATCGGCCGGTCACCGTGAAGGCTTGCGCCAACCCCTCGCGTTTTCTGGAGCGCTCTTCAAGACCCCGATACGACGCAGCTGGTCCTTTGCCGTCCAACGCGCCGATCGGGCTCGACACCAATTGTCCCAGCTACAGCGTGGAAAGACTATGAGGCGCCCCGTCATGGGCTCCGGCCGATTAGAAATAATGGTGAAATCAAGATCGGCACAGTGCTCAAGCGGCGCTCCGAGCCTGACAATCCGCACACGACGCAACGCCAGCACAGGTCAGCTCCAGCGAGCGGAGCGACCGAGATGACGACATCGATCGAAGCGGCCCTGCAGGCGTACGCCGGCGGCGAAATCGTTGTGGTCACCGACGACGACGATCGCGAGGGCGAAGGCGACCTCGTCGTCTCCGCCTCACGGTGTACGGCTGAGCAGATGGCCTTCATCATCCGCTGTACATCGGGAACCGTCTGCGCTCCGATTGCCCGCGAAAGCACGAGACGCCTGCGGCTTGCCCCGATAGACCAGGATATGGTCCAATTTAGATGTAAAGGTGAGCTAAACTGCATCAACAATGTTGTCAGGGGCCAAATTGTATCAATTTCCCCCGAGCCGATCTGTGGGCACGAACATCGAGCCCAGGTTGGGTCTGCTTATCCCGTCAGTCCTCTTCCTGGACTACGGCCATGAAAAGAGAACGTTTTGTGGTCACGCCGGCGGTGCAACTTCGATGCGCCCCTCAGCCATATTCGGCACGCGGTAACGGCCGCAAATTTCAAGAGTTTCAGGAAACCTGCTGAAACCGGTTCAACTAATCAACGAACCAGTCGTTCAGATCAGCTGCCGGAGCATAGAGCTGGTGGCTGAAGCCGTCACACTGTTTGCGATGCACCGCATATTTCAGAATTTCATCGATCTACTTGCGAGCGCGGATAGCGCGGTCGACTTCGCGCAGGCCATGACGGTGGCTGCCACTGGCCTTGAGTTGTCATGCTTCGCATACTTGGCACTTCCGAGCGAAGTACAGAGCAAGCCGCGTCTGATTTCAACATATCCAGAGAAATGGACCTCTCATTACCTCCGGAGTAGGTATGAGCTCGTAGATCCTGTCATCATTCAAGCTCTTCAGACGGCCGAGCCGTTCCAGTGGGGCATTGACATACAACCAAACCGAAGATCCGCCGTCCAACAACAGCTTCTCGATGAAGCGGCGGAGTTCGGAATTCGGGTCGGCTTTACTGTTCCTATTCACGACGGTCATGGCCCCGTCGCTGCTTTGACTTTTGCGGCGGCCAAACACAGTCACGCCTTCGAGATTTTCACCCATACACAGTCACGCTTACTTCAGCTCATGGCCATGTATTTCCATGCTCACGTTCGTCGCAAACTCACAAGTGAGCATCGATTCGCGGGGGTGCTCTTGTCGCCCCGTGAACTCGAATGTCTGGAATGGGCCTCACAAGGAAAAAGCGCTTGGGAGATTGGATGCATCCTCGGCATCTCGCGCAACACCGTCGCATACTATCTAGAGAACGCGAAGGAAAAGCTGGGTGTTCGGACTGTAGTGCAAGCGGCGACGCTCCTAGCGGCTGCGAGCAAAAGAAAGCAAAATTAGGACTTGCACCCCCTGCAGCTACAGGTAGTGAATCGAATCAAGAATTTCGCTTCAAAAGAGCTCCTGAACACTTTTGGAGGAACTATGATTCAACTGATCGCACCACACGCATATGGGGAGTTTTCCGGCACTCTGGTCGAAATGCATCGGTTGCGGCATCGTGTTTTCAAGCTCCGAATGGCGTGGGACGTTCAAACCAGCGGCGATATGGAGATGGATGATTTCGACGCACTGCATCCCTTCTACCTGACGCAAGTTTCCGAGAGCGGCCGCGTGCAAGGCTCTGTTCGTCTCCTGCCCTCTCTCGGGCCGACCATGCTTCGAGATACTTTCCCGGTCCTTCTTGAAAATCATCCTGCTCCCTCAACGCCACTTGTCTGGGAAAGCAGCAGATTCGCAATCGATGTTGCAGCCGATGCTCCCAAAGGAGATCACGGCATCACGCAAGCCGCATACGAGTTGTTCGCCGGAATGGTCGAGTTCGGGCTTTCACGGCAGCTCACAGATATTGTTACCGTCACTGATGTCCGGATGGAAAGAATCCTTCGGCGGGCCGGCTGGCCGTTGCGACGGATTGGTAGTCCCGCTACGATTGGCAATACCGTGGCCGTTGCGGGCTACCTTGCGATCTCGACCGAGATCCTAACCGGGCTGCGCAAGGCCGGAGGTCTTTCGACGCCAGTTCTCTGGACGCCGGTCATGTTTGCCGCCGCCTAGGAAGTCCCACACGCCGAGTGAGATAAAGGCCCTCTGCCTCGAGCGGAGAGTTCCCCCGTCTTGTGGTTTGCTATCGAGCTTTGAAGATGACAGAAACCGGGACCAGGAGCGATCGGCTGAGCGCAGCGAGAGCCATTGACCTGCAGCAGCTTCGCCTCGCTGTCTTCGCTTGTGACTGCGGCAGCTTTCGGCGGGCCGCAGAAGCGCTTTCGATCAAGCACAACGTTCTCAGCCGTTCTATTGGTCAACTTGAGTATTTGATCGGCGCTTCACTGTTTGAGCGCTCAAGCGGTGGAATCAGGCCTACGCTTGCCGGCCAAGCGGTTCTGCGAATTGCTCGGCTGATCCTTGAGCAGGTAGACGTACTCGTTGACACCGGGAGATCCGGTGGTCGCGGCGACACGGGCCATCTTGTCATTGGATTCTACACGTCCATGTCCACTGGCAATCTGCGAGCTACGATAGCTGAACTCAAAAAGTTACTCCCGCAACTTGAATTGGCAACGATGGAACGCTCTCGCTCCCGTCTGATGATCGCACTGCGTAACGGCACCGTCGATGTTGTCATCAGTCCAGGACGTCTGCCTTCAAAGGACACCAGGTCACTACTGCTATGGAGTGAGCGTGTCCTGATTAGCCTGCCCCAGGATCATTGCCTGGCAGCACGCGAGATCATCTACTGGACCGATTTGCGTAACGAGAAGATCCTCCTGAGCGAGTATGACCCAGGACGAGAGCTCGAGGATCTTCTGATCTCGAAGCTCGTACGCCACGACGACCGTCCCAAGGTGGAGCGCCACGATGTTAGCCGTGGCATCATCAAGAGCCTGACAAGTATGGGTATGGGGCTCAGTCTCGTAATGGAATCGGATATTGGTGCAAGCTTCGCTGGCCTCGTATATCGGGAGTTGCAGGACGGATCGGGACCAAGCCGGGTCGACTTCCATGCGCACTGGCGCGACGACAATGAGAATCCGGCTCTGAAGCGTTTCCTTGATCTGCTGGCAGAGCGCTATCCCTCACCCCCGCCGGCTCTCGGGGAATGACCGGCTCGCCTTGCCTTTGCAAATCCGCGGTCCGTGGCCATGAAGCGGGCCAGCATGGGCGCGATCAGCTTTGCCGGATCGATCCGCTGTCCGCTTTCGCGAGCCATCTCCTCTGCGTAGGCGACGAGATCCCGATGCACCGATGCTGGAAGCTCTGTAGTCACCTTCACCGGCCTCTCGTCAGGTAGCGCTCCTATTTTAAGCTTTGGCATCCCTTATCCTCCGTAAGGCGCAAGTATGAGGTCACGATTGACGACAACGCGGACTGGGAAGCCGGGTCGCACCGTCAGAGTGGGCTGGATGTTGAGGCTGCGCCGAACTACCTGCTGCCCAGTCTGGTTCAGTGAATCCGAGGCCCCGTGTCGCAATGCTTGGATAATTGCGCTATCGTTGCTGTTGGTGTCCGAACCAGCCCCCAGTTCGGTCCCGACAGCCAGAAACGTCGATAGTGCCGCAGCTTTGAACAGCTCACCCCAGTGATTATCAATCTGATCTTCGAGGCCTGCATACCCGGCAGCATCAGCGCCAGGCTGTCGCTCGAGAACGATAGAACGGCCATTCGGCATTATGAGGCGGGTCCAGACAAGCAGGACGCGAGACTGGCCGAAGGTGACCTGGCTATCGTATGTGCCGATCAAACGAGCTCCCTGAGGCACAAGCAGAAATCGGCCGGTCGGCGTATCAAAAACATTTTCGGTTACTTGGGCCGTAATCTGGCCTGGCAGGTCCGACCGGATTCCGGTGATCAGGGCGCCCGGAATAACTGTCCCAGCCTGCACGATATACGGTGAAGCCGGCCTGGTGATGCGGTCAGGGCTGACCGTGCGACGGTCGACAGAGGCGTTCACAAAGGCAAGCTTCCTGTTCTGGCCATTCTGAGTGAATCCATCGTCGCTGTTGCCAGGACCCGCTGGCATGATGCGGTCACTCCCTACAGCCGTGGTGGCAGGGGGGCGCGCATCTTGCCCCTTGGCCGAAGCGAACAGATGGCTGACACGAGCAGCTTCAGTTTCCTGGTCTCGTCGCTGTTGGTCCGGATCGGAGCCGCTCGGTGCCAGCTGGCCTTGAGCTGCAAGGATGGGCCGGCCAAGGTCGCCAGGAAGCGGCGGACCCAGCTGCGGGACGAATTGCCGTGCAGCGCCGGTGTAGTCCTTCGGCAGGGTCGTGATGCCATCGGCAACGTTGTGATGCTCGGTGCTATAGAGCTCGTCCGCCGCCTGTGATCGGGGATGCTCGCTCTGCAGTGACCACAACACGGCTCCGCTGATGACAAGCAACGCGAAGGCAGTTCCACCAGCTAAGACTTTCCGCGACAGCCGCGTCACACGTGAAGGCTCAGCCCTCAGCCGAAATCGCTCGGTTGGCTCGCCCGAGGGTGTTGCCGGAGCCGCATGCCCTTCATCATTTACGTTCAGGGTGTTCATGATGAGGACCTCCCGTCGGTCCTGACAATCCTGACCTTCTGCTGGCGCTCTCCGCCGAGGCGAAGCTCGGCGGCCGCAAAGAGCCGATCGACGATCAGCAAGTTGCCGTAAGCGCGATAGTTGACGAGTTCGGTCTTGCCGTCTCGGCCAATGACGAAGAGCGGAGGCATCTCGCCTTGCACGATGCCCTTAGGGAATTCGACATAGACCTTGCGGCCATCGTCATATGCGGCAAGCGGCCGCCAAGGAGGATTGTCGCCTTCAATCGAATAGCGCGCGATACGCTGCGCCGGATCTGGAAGAACCGGCTTTAGCGCAGCTGAACGCGATTGTTCGCGTACAGTTTCGGGATAGTACCAGGCAACGGATGGCATGTAGGGCCGCTCGCGGGAGCGGAGCTCGATCAGGTAGGTACGACGGTCGGTGTTTACGACGAGATTCGTCTCGATTGAAGCCCGCGTCGGCTTGACCAGGATATGCACGCGTCGGGTATCACCGCTCCCGCTCTCGGTATCGCCAACCACCCAGCGGACGGTATCGCCGGCCGCGATGGGGCCTGATCCCGTCAACTGTTCTCCTTCCTCGAGCGCAATGTCCGTGATCTGTCCGGGTGCAGCGTAAACCTGGTACAACGCGCCTGGGCTGTAGGCATAGATTTGCGCCGCGTTGAAATACCCCCGCTTGCGCGGTTCGACTCGGGCAGCGCTGTTTGCCGTCTCAACCCGGCTCACCGGTTCAGGCTCTTCTTTTCCTCCCGACTTGCCGCCGAGAGCCGGCTTCCAGAGTGGTGGAACGTGTAGGGGTCGCGATCTGTTGTCGAGCGGCACCGGCGACGACGGCAAGGGAGGAACTTCCGCGTCGAAGCTGATCTCGGGCGGAATGTAGGTCGCGCACCCACCGAGGGCCGATGAACAGATAAGAACGGGCAGAAGTGCTCGTTTCGCGATCACGAAGTGAGACAAAGCCGAATTGATCACGACGTGCAGAATGGGACCCTTCGAACGAACATCGGACGGCGTCTTGGTCACTGACTCAACTCCTTCGACCAGTTGATGGCGCGGACATAGACGCCAAGGGGATTTTTGCGCAGGCGCTCGGCGTCGTGCGGCGCCTCGATGACGACGGTGAGAATTGCGGTCCAACGCTCGGTCGAACTCAAGGAGCCGTTGTCGTAGGTGCGCTGGGTCCATGCGACCCGAAAGCTCTCCGAGGAGGCCCGAATGACGCTCGAGACCTCGACGGAAATCTGCGCCTTCCCCAACTTGGCAAAGGGATCATTGTTACGCGCATAGTCGTTGAGCGCGGCGGCGCCACGATCGGTCGTGAAATCGTATGCCCGGAGCCAGTTCTGGCGCAGGACAATCCCGTCCGCTGGCAAGCCTCTGACGTCTTCAATAAACCGAGCCAGATGGTAGGCGATCTGCGCATCAGTGGGCTGATAGTCGAAGTTGGCGGGCGCAGCCCTTTGGGCTTGGCCGAGGTGATCGACCTCGACCACCCAGGGAGTGATTGATCCTTGGTTCGATAGCCAAACAAGTCCGCCCGCAAGACCCGCGGACAGCAACAGGCAGCCAAACGCCATCAGGCGCCAGTTCTTCGCTTGCACGCGCGCCGATCCAATGCGTTCATCCCAAACCTGAGCTGCCTTTTGGTAAGGCGTGGTCGGCTCAGGCATTCGTCCGTAGTGAACTGACGGTCGTTTAAACATCAATATTTGCCCCTGAGATTCAGTGATCGATTTCAAGTCACGCGGTGTGCGGGTCTGAGGCGCTACCGCGAGGCGAATGGCCAGAGCGAAGCGGCTGCGTGTCAGCGCTCTCCATCGGACAAGTCGACGGAAGAACCGCTGCCACCGTGATCGCCTGACCGAACCGCGTGGCCGGCCGCCGATGCACCGTGCCGAATGGCCTCGGCACGTTTCATGCGCCGCGCCCAATTGGGTTGCCCTTCGGCCGAAGGGCTTGCGGCCTGCTCGCCTGCATGCCCACCTTTGCCGAGCGCAGCCGCCGCGCGGCGCAAAGGGCTCATGGCGGCCGAGCCCCCGGTCTCCGCGACGCCAGCAAGGCCTCCGGTTCGGGAGGCGGCGGACACTCCACTGAAGACCGCGCCGCCGCCGCGCGCGGCGCCTGCAATGGCACCGCCGGCGAGACCAGCACCAGCTGCGGCAAGTCCCGCGCCGGCAGCCACAACTCCGCCAGCGGCGAGTCCAGTACCGACAGCCGCCCCAGCGCCGAGTTGTGGTCCGCCGGACACCAGGCCGTTTGCGATTCCGGGACCGAAGATGCCGAGGCCCAGCAAAGAGAGCGCCGCAAGCACCAACGTCATCGCGTCTTCGATCGTCGGCTGCCCGCCAGCAAAGCCGGAGGTGAACTGCGAGAACAGGGTCGAGCCAATACCAACGATCACGGCCAGAACCAGGACCTTGATTCCGGAGGATATGACATTGCCCAGAACCCGCTCTGCCGCGAAGGCGGTCTTGCCAAACAAGCCAAAGGGAATGAGGACGAAGCCGGCCAACGTCGTCAGCTTAAATTCGATCAAGGTAACGAAGAGCTGGATCGCCAGGATGAAGAAGGCGAGCAGCACCACGACCCAGGCGAACAGGAGAACGACGATCTGAACAAAGTTCTCGAAGAAACTGATGTACCCCATCAGGTTGGAGATCGAATCAAGCAACGGTCGGCCGGCATCGAGTCCGACTTGAGCGATCCTGCCAGGCCGCAGGAAATCTGCCGTGGAGAGGCTAGTGCCGGACGCTTTCAACCCAAGTCCGGCGAAGCTCTCGAAAACGATCCGAGCAAGGCTATTCCAATTGCTAATCAGATAGGCAAAGACGCCGACGAAGAGCGTCTTCTTAACGAGGCGCGCGATGATGTCCTCGTCCGGTCCCCAAATCCAGAACAACGCGGCGAGCGTGATATCGATCGCTGCAAGGGTCGTTGCGAGATAGCCGACATCGCCACCTAGCAACCCAAAGCCGTTATCGATATAGCGCGTGAACGTTTCCAGGAACTGGTCGATGATCCCTGTACCGGTCATGGCTTGCTCGCCTCAGGTTTTGGATATCCTTGCGGGATCCGGCTCTGATCCTTTGGGACCGACGCTAGGCCTGCGGTGGATTCACCGTGGCCGGGAGCTGTGACACCATCTTTCTTGCCAAAGAACTGGCGCCGGCTTTCGGCCCAAACCTCCTTGCAATGATGATAACCTGCCGCTTCATCCGCAGTGATGCTGCGGCAGCGCGCGAGTTCAGCGCTGGTTGTGCCCGTCGTCTGCTCCGCCTTCTGTGGCGCGGGGTCGTTCCCACCACGAAGCTGAATTGTGCAGGCGGTAGCGACCAAGACGCCAATAGTCGAGAGCAGCGACAGCGCCTTGAATGCCCTTAGGTCGGTCATCAATGGAACATCCGCACGTCTTGGGATTGATAGCCTTGTCCGGGCGTCAAAAAACGCCGGAGCTGTTCCCGACCCTGATCCTGGGCGGAGGCGCGCTGCGCCGCTTCAAGGCTCTGCGCCCTGCCCTGTGCCGCCACGGCAGCGGTGAGATCGGCGAGTTGCTGTGCCTGGAGCGCGAGAATCTGGTTGCCGGCTTGCGTCGCCTGAAGAGCGCCACTGGCGCCTTGGCTTGATGTCACCAATGCGGACGTCTGGACGCGGTTGGTGTCGATATTTCCGACAACGCCAGCTTGGACGCGGAGTGCGTCCTGCAATGCGGCGACCGAGTTCTGCCATCTCGACTGCGCGTTTATGACCAACGCCTGGTTGGACTGGCTGCCTGTAGCCGGCGCGTAGCTGGTCGAGAATGCGCGATCGATCTGCTGGACGTCGTAGGCGATCCGCTGGGCCTGAGCCAGCAATTGCTGTGTTCGTTGGATCGACGATTGCAGTTGCTGGAGCGATGAATACGGCAAGCTCGCCAAATTCTTCGCCTGGTTGATCAACATCTGCGCCTCGTTCTGCAACGACGTGATCTGATTGTTGATCTGCTGCAGCTCACGGGCGGCAGTCAGGACGCTCTGGACGTAGTTGTTGGGATCGAAGACAATCCACTGCGCCCGCGCGGGCACCGTGAGGTCGAGCGTCAGCGCGACCACGCCAGCGGCCGCCAATAGGCCAAGACGCCTCATAGCGATTTCTCCAGATTGACGAGATTGGGGATCAGGTCGAGGGCCCAGGCGACGCCACGGTGCTGTAGCCAGGCCGGCACGAAGCCGTCAGGTCCATGTTCGGCGAGGAGTTGCGCTATGGCAGCCTGGTCTATCTTGGAAGAGGCTGCAGTGAATGCGAGCGCGACCTCACCAAGGCCAAGCTCGAACATGCGGTTGCCCCGGCTCGACTGGCAGTAGTAGTCGCGCTTTGGCGTCGCCCGGCTCAGAAGTTCGATTTGGCGATCGTTGAGTCCGAACCGGCGGTAGATGGCGGTGATCTGCGGTTCGATCGCCCGCTCGTTTGGCAGTAACAGACGAGTTGGGCAGCTTTCGATGATCGCCGGCGCGATCACGGACCCGTCTATATCCGAAAGCGATTGGGTGGCAAATATGACGGACGCATTCTTCTTGCGAAGCGTCTTCAGCCATTCCCGGAGCTGGCCGGCGAAGTCCTCGTCGTCGAGGGCAAGCCAGCCTTCATCGACAATGAGGAGTGTCGGTCTACCATCGAGACGATCCCCGATACGATGGAAGAGGTACGCCAGCACGGCCGGGGCAGCGCTCGTTCCGATCAAGCCTTCGGTCTCAAATGCCTGGACCGACGCCTCGCCGAGGCGCTCGAACTCTGCATCGAGCAAGCGTCCAGAGGGACCACCCAGGCAATAGGGTTGCAGGGCCCTTTTCAGGGAATTGGATTGCAGCAAGACCGAGAGGCCCGTGAGGGTGCGCTCCTCCCTCGGCGCCGAAGCAAGAGAGGTGAGCGCCGACCACAGATGATCCTTGACCTCCGGCGTGATCTCGACCTTTTCCCGCGCCAGGATCGCGCCAATCCATTCCGTGGCCCATCCGCGCTCGGCGGAATCGTCGATCCAAGCCAAAGGTTGCAGCGCGACAGGGTTCTCGTCCCCGTCAGACAGCGCACCGCCGAGATCATGCCAGTCGCCGCCCATGGCGAGCGCGGCCGCGCGGATCGAACCACCGAAATCGAACGCAAAGACCTGCGAGTTCGGGTAACGACGGAACTGTAGCGCCATCAGAGCTAGCAGGACCGACTTGCCGGCACCTGTCGGCCCTACCACGAGCGTGTGGCCGACGTCGCCGACGTGGAGGGAGAATCGGAATGGGGTCGATCCCTCGGTCTTCCCAAACAGGAGCGGCGGACCCTTGAAGTGCAAATCCCTCACCTCGCCGGCCCACACGGCCGACATCGGAATCATGTGGGCGAGGTTGAGGGTCGACACCGGTGGCTGCCGCACATTGGCGTACACATGGCCCGGCAAACCACCGAGCCAGGCTTCGACGGCATTCACCGTCTCGATCATGCAGGTGAAATCGCGGCCTTGAATGACCTTCTCGACGAGGCGGAGCTTTTCATCGGCGGCATTGGGATCAAGGTCCCAGACCGTGATGGTCGCAGTGACAAAGGCTTGTCCGATCTGATCGGACCCCAGTTCCTGCAACGCCGCGTCGGCATCGAGCGCCTTGTTGTGGGCGTCGGTATCGAGCAGGGTCGATGCCTCGTTGGTCATGACCTCCTTGAGAATGGCGCCGATGGATTTACGCTTGGCAAACCACTGCCGGCGAATCTTGGTGAGCAGCTTGGTGGCATCGGTCTTGTCGAGCATGATGGCACGGGTCGACCATCGATACGAAAACGCCAGGCGATTGAGGTCATCCAGAATCCCGGGCGTCGTCGCTCCCGGAAAGCCGACGATCGTCAGAACCCTCAAGTTGGCTGAGCCCAACACCGGCTCCAGCCCGCCGGTCAGCGGCTGATCGGCCAACAGCGCATCGATGTACATCGGAATTTCCGGCACGCGAACACGATGACGCTTGGTCGAGATCGTCGAGTGCAGGTAGGTCAGCGTGTCCTGATCATCGAGCCAGACGCATTCGGGCATGAACCCTTCAACGAGTTGAAGCACCCGGTTGGTCTGATCGATAAATCCGCGGAGAACCTCACGTGCGTCTGCTTCAACGGTGCGATCCCGGCCCTCATAGAGAAGTCGTTCTACCTTGGCAGCCCCCTCCTCCGGTGGCAAATAGAGGAAGGTCAGGAAATAACTCGACTCATAGTGGGTGCCCGCCTCTTCAAACTGAGCCCTGCGTTCCGCGTCAACCAGCGCAGACGCGACATCCGGAAAGGAGTTAGGCGGGTAGGTCCCTGCAAAATGACGCTGCGCCTCGACGAATACGGCCCAGCCTGATCCCAGGCGACGCAAGGCGTTGTTCAAGCGGCCGGCGACGGCGACGAGTTCAGCCGGCACGGCGCTGTCGAGGTCGGGTCCCCGGAACTTTGCCGTCCGCTGGAACGAGCCGTCCTTGTTCAGGATGATTCCCTCGTCGACCAGGGCTGCCCAAGGCAGGAAGTCGGCGAGCCGCGCGTTGGAATGGCGATATTCGGCAAGGTTCATCATGACCGAGAGCTCAGCTGTTGAGATGACCGGGGATGCGCAGATGTCGGCGCACCACATCGACAAAGGCGGGGTCGCGCTTGGCGGCCCAGACGGCGGCCATGTGGCCGATCAGCCAGAGGACCAGACCCGCGATCCAGAGCCGCAGCCCCAGACCCAGGGCTGCCGCAAGCGTGCCGTTGACGATCGCAACCGATCGTGGCGCACCACCCATCAGGATGGGCTCGGTGAGCGCGCGATGAACGGGCACGACAAAGCCTGTGACAGGTTCATCCATCAAATCACCACGCCGCCGCCGAACGAGAAGAACGACAGGAAGAAGCTTGAGGCCGCAAACGCGATCGACAGACCGAACACGATCTGGATCAGCCTGCGGAAACCGCCGGAGGAATCCCCGAATGCGAGCGTGAGCCCGGTCACGATGATGATGATAACGGCGATGATCTTGGCGACCGGTCCTTCAACCGATTGCAGGATCTGATTGAGCGGCTGCTCCCACGGCATGTTCGAGCCAGCTGCCCATGCCGGCGCCGCTCCCAAAACAACCATGGCGAACACGGCCAACGACGTACCGGGAAGAAAGCGAAATTGCTGACGCATGTCAGTCTCCTGCTGTTGAAAGGCTGTAGTCGCCGGTGGCACCCAGCCCTGAAACGACGGCGAGCTCAGCGAGGCGGCGGTCAGCGCCGCGCCCCACCAGCACGGCGACGAGGTCAATGGTCTCGGCGATCAGGGCGCGCGGAACCGTGATGACGGCTTCCTGAATGAGTTGCTCGAGCCGCCGCAGCGCGCCGAGCGCAGTCCCAGCATGGATGGTACCGATGCCGCCGGGATGACCGGTGCCCCAGGCCTTGAGGAGATCGAGTGCTTCGCCACCTCGGACCTCGCCGATCGGGATGCGGTCAGGACGCAGTCGGAGGGACGAGCGGACGAGATCCGACAGCGTCGCCACACCATCCTTGGTCCGCAGCGCAACCAGATTGGGCGCCCTGCACTGAAGCTCGCGCGCATCTTCGATCAGCACGACGCGATCGGAGGTCTTCGCCACCTCGGCCAGAAGTGCGTTCGTCAACGTGGTCTTGCCCGTTGATGTCCCGCCAGCGACAAGGATGTTCTTCCGGGCGGCGACCGCGTTCTGCAGGGTCTTGGCCTCGTCCGAGGTCATGATGCGCCTGGCGACGTAGTCGTCGAGCGTAAACACGGCCACGGCGGGCTTGCGGATAGCAAAGGCCGGTGCTGCAACGACCGGGGGCAAGAGACCTTCAAAGCGCTCGCCTGTCCCGGGCAGTTCGGCTGAAACCCGTGGTGCGCCGGCGTGCACCTCGGCGCCCACATGATGCGCAACCAGGCGAACAATGCGTTCGCCATCCGCGGCCGACAGAGTTTCGCCTGTGTCGATCAAGCCATTCGACAACCGGTCGATCCACAGCCGCCCATCGGGATTGAGCATCACCTCGATGATCGCTTCGTCTTCGAGGTAGCCGGCAATCGCAGAGCCGAGCGCGCTACGCAGCATTCGCGCACCGCGCGAACTCGCCTCCGATTGAATGGAATGAATTGCCACCGTCCGCCCCCACCGACTGAGAGCGTCCACAGACGGGCCCTCAGATGGGGATGATTAAGAAAGGCACCAACGCACTTGGTGCAACAATGGCTTTCAGTCGTCGTAGATTAGCGTAGAAAAAGAAAGACAAAGAACTGGTCTCTGAGGCTTACTCAATCGCAAAGCGAGTTAGTGCTCACCAGTCAGCATGATCACCCGCGGGTTTGAGGACCCGAGGAATTCTCATATGTATCCAGGACGTTCCGTCAGGATTCGTCGATCGGTTCCTGACGGCGGATATCTTCCGGGATCTCACGGAGAAAGCTTTGCCCCTTTTGCAACCGGCGCCCGAGTGCCTCGACAAATCCTTCAAACCGCTCTCGGCCCTTTGCCTGCGCGGCCGCCTGCGCATCGTTGGGCAGCGGCGGCGTAATCGTCAGCCAGAAGCGAATGAAGAGAGCCAAGGTTTCGGCCGTCAAGCCCACGTCGCGCTCCAACCTCTGCATCTGGCGCGACAGCCGATCAAGCCGACGGGTGAACGCTGCCTCCCGCCTGTCCGCACCATCCGGCGACAGAAACGAGGCGACAGCCGCTTCCACAATCGCAGACCGGGAAAGCTTCTTGCGATCGGCGAGCTCCGAGATCTGTTTCAGCAGCTCTGGCGGAAAATAGACGTTCATCCGGTCGCGCATAACGCCTCAGAGCTCCATACCGTCATTCGGGTCCAGGGCAGCCTGACGGGCGACACCGCGCATCTGCTGGCGTATGAGCCGGGACTGGCGGACCGCGTCCTCGTCGTCGTCAAGAACGGCGGCAAATTCCTCGGCCGGCGTTGGTTCGGTCGTTTCCTTGGCGATCGCAACGTGATCGGGGAGCTCGGGCTCACGACGGAGCCCGCTGTTCGCCGTGTCTTCCTTGACCTCCGCGGCTCGGTCAGTTGGACCTGCTGTCAGCTTCAACGGTCCGAGCGCTGACCATCCGTCCGTTCGCGATGACCGGCCGGCGCTCGCCGGATCGGGCGGCGGCAGTACCCGCTCGGTGAATCGCCGATCCTCGTAGTAGCGAGCTTTCTTGGCTCTGATCGGCGGCGCGCCCGCCACCATGACAATCTCGTCCATCGGTGGAAGCTGCATGACCTCGCCGGGCGTCAGCAGCGGCCTTGCCGTCTCCTGGCGTGAGACCATGAGGTGACCTAGCCAGGGGTTCAACCTGTGCCCCGCGTAGTTCTTCATCGCCCGCATTTCCGTCGCCGTGCCCAGCGCGTCCGACACCCGCTTGGCCGTTCTCTCGTCGTTGGTCGCGAAGCTGACGCGCACGTGACAGTTGTCGAGGATGGCGTTGTTGGGCCCGTAGGCCTTTTCGATCTGATTGAGCGACTGAGCGATCAGAAAACTCTTGATGCCGTATCCCGCCATGAAGGCGAGCGCGGACTCGAAGAAATCAAGCCGCCCGAGTGCTGGGAACTCGTCAAGCATCATCAGGACTCGATGCCGGCGGTCGCCAGCGTGCAGGTCCTCGGTTAAGCGACGACCAATCTGATTCAGCACGAGACGAATTAGCGGCTTCGTCCGTGAAATGTCCGAGGGAGGCACCACAAGATACAACGTCGTAGGGTGGCTATCTGCGATCAAGTCGGCGATCCGCCAGTCACAGCGTCGGGTCACCTGGGCCACGACGGGATCCCGGTAGAGCCCGAGGAACGACATCGCCGTGGACAGGACGCCGGAGCGTTCATTCTCGGACTTGTTGAGAAGTTCGCGCGCGGTCGAGGCGACCACCGGATGAGCACCCTGTTCACCGAGATGCGGTGTGGTCATCATCGCCTTCAGCGCCGCCTCGATCGGCCGCTTCGGGTCGGACAGAAAGGCGGCCACGCCCGCCAAGGTCTTGTCCGCCTCGGCATAGAGGACGTGGAGGATGGCGCCGACCAGGAGCGAATGACTGGTCTTCTCCCAATGGTTCCGCTTGTCGAGCGAGCCTTCGGGATCGACCAGGACGTCGGCCACGTTCTGGACGTCGCGGACTTCCCACTCCCCGCGCCGGACCTCGAGCAGCGGGTTATAGGCCGAAGACTTCGGATTGGTCGGGTCGAACAACAGCACCCGGCCATGTCGCGAGCGAAAGCCAGCGGTCAATTGCCAGTTCTCGCCCTTGATGTCGTGGACGATGGCTGAACCTGGCCAAGCCAACAGCGAGGGCACAACGAGCCCAACACCCTTGCCCGACCGGGTTGGCGCGAAACACAGCACATGCTCCGGTCCATCATGGCGAAGGTAGTCGCCGTCGAGCTTGCCGAGCACCACCCCATCGGGACCAACAAGCCCGGCGGCCTTCACCTCCCCAAGATCGGCCCAGCGCGCCGAACCATAGGTCTCGACATTCTTGGCTTCACGCGCGCGCCACACCGACATGCCGATTGCCACCGCGATCGAAACGAAGGTCCCGGACGCCGCGATGAAGGCGCCCTCGACAAAGACCTGAGGCGCATAGGCATCGTAGACGAACCACCACCAGAAGAAGACCGGCGGATAATAGATCTTGAGGCCCAACAGTTCGAACCAGGGTCGCCCAAGCTCCGGTTGATAGGCGAGCCGCCACGCCGTCCACTCGGTTGCTCCCCAGATGGCCAGCAAGACGATCAGGCCGACAACGATCACCTGTCCCCAGAGTATCTTGGTTCCGGACATTCCGAGCGTCCTTCCGCAACTGAATTGGCGAGATTACTAGAGGCCGAGGTCGCGCTTCCGACCAAAACTCCATTCGATGCCACCGCCGTCCTTCATGACACCGGTGACGTGTTGGCCGAACCTCTTTTCGAGGTCTCGCGACCAGGGCACGAGCTGGAAGCCGAGCCCGTTGTCGATCACGGCAAACCGACCCGAGGTCAGCGACAGCCGCTGGCGATATGTGCCGGCCACGTGCTCCCCGGAGACGGCATTCACGCGAGGCAGGCCGGTGTCAGCCGAGACCTTTGCTGCCACCTCGTCCAGTTCACGTCTGCGCAACGTGTCCAGGAGATCGCGCTGCAGGATGATGCGTTGGCCGTGCCGCCGCGCCAGGCCCTCCTGGATCAGATGCTCGGTTCGGGCTTCCATGGCGTCGCGGGCCTCGCGGCCGAAGCCGCCTATGGCGAGCGGCATGGGGTCGCGTTCGACCAGCCTGTGATCGAGCCAAGTCGCGCCCTTCGCGGTGACTTGCTCGGCAAGATCGAGATCGGAGCGGATCGCCAGCACCATGGTTGGCCGCGGATCGCTGGCTTGAGCGAAGCGTCGGACTTCGACGATGCCGCCGGCCGGCGGAGCATGTTCGAAAGCCTCGAGCCCTCGAAAGCGCACATGGTGCGCCCGTCCGTCTGTTCCGTCGATCAGAGCGTAGGCCTCGCCGGTCAGTTCGTCATGCAGTCCCCGGTCGACCAGTCGTCCGACAAGCTGAGATGTCGGCTGGCCGCCCTCGATGACGAAATCAGCAACGCCGCGCGCTTCCCCACGCTCGCTAAAGGCGCGGTGCATGGTCTTGATGATGTCGCCGCGCATGCCGAGGTCGCGCAAGCTGCGCTCGGCCTCGAGCCCGACCATCCATTCCCCTGGTGCGGCGGATGCGGCAAGGCCCATCTTCTCCAGGTGTTGAAGGCGACCGACCATCAGGCGCCGGATCTCGGGGTCGGACTTGCCGGGATTCTCCGGGCGAAGATCGATCGAGCCAGTTTCATCTGCCACGAGCCGGATTTCCCGATCGAGCCGCGTCCATCGTTCCGCCGTGACTTCCCTCTCCAGCGAATTGCGGATCTC
This sequence comes from Bradyrhizobium diversitatis, assembly GCF_016031635.1. Lineage (GTDB taxonomy): Bacteria > Pseudomonadota > Alphaproteobacteria > Rhizobiales > Xanthobacteraceae > Bradyrhizobium > Bradyrhizobium diversitatis. The sequence continues at coordinate 834 of NZ_JACEGD010000001.1, read as the reverse complement.
GTGCTCCGGCTTTGGACCGAGTTCAATGGCGACCAGTTCTTCGGCGCGTGAGCGCAGGCCCTGGCTGATGTAGTCGCGGGAGATCACGAGATCCGCCCCTTCCTCATCTACTCCCCGAACGAGAAGATGGACGTGAGGGTTGTCGGTATTCCAATGATCGACAGCCACCCAATCGAGCCGCGTGCCGAGATCGGTCTCCATCTGCCTGGCGAGATCGCGGGTGAAGGCCTTGAGATCGGTCATGTCGCTGGCATCCTCAGGCGAGACGATGAACCTGAAATGATGCCGGTCGTCCTTGCACCGTTCCGCGAAAGCCGCGCTGTCGGCGTGGTCGCTCCCGGCATCGAACATCTCGGCCCGCTCACCAGTCCGGGTCACGCCGTCGCGCTTCAGATATGAGATGTGGGCGGTCATTGGCGCCGAACGGAAGGCTCGCCCTTTGTGCCGGACCACGCGCGCCTTCACCACGGCGCGCCGCGTCTGGCTAAACAACCGGCTGCGGCTAAAGGCGAGGCGCCCGCGGCCAAACGTGGATCGCCCATAGGCCGCCGAACACCTGCCAGCCGCAGCGTGCCCCGAGGTGTGTCCCGCTTTCTTCGCCGCCCGCAGCACCTGGTTGATGAAGCTCTTCGGCTTCGGCGCGCGGGTAGTGCGGATGCGTCCAGGCCGAATACGTAGATCGCTGTCGCCCACGCTCACGGCAGGGTCTCGCAACGATCCAAAGCGTACACGGTGCCGAAAATGCCCTTGATTGCATTAATCAAAATGCAAGGCGCGGCACGCGCCCCGACCGACTGGCACGCCAGAACCCAAGCCATGCCAATGGCTTGCGGT